>NZ_OZ034697.1:0-1257686 GCF_964026765.1 Wolbachia endosymbiont (group A) of Chalcis sispes | reverse complement strand
ATCTATTCTATTTATTCTTTTGTATATTAAAGTATAGTAATAATAATAGTTCTATCAATAACTTGTTACTAACTTAAAATTCAGTAAAAATTGGCGTTGTTCAACTTGTGGATAAATATGTGAGTAACTTTCGTATATTATTGATTTTCTGTTATGATTTATGTGTATAAGTAAGGTGTTTAGAGTGTTAGTAATTTTCTTTTATGGAAAATACTTTACCATCATGCATTGTTACACAACTATGTATATGTTGTTGAAAAAGTTGTTGATCAATTGTTGGTATTTTATATCAACAAATAATTCACAAATTAATTTGACATTATTCACATGCTTATTAAACATTTAATAACAGTTTTCTTGATAAATCTAATCTGAAAACGTTTTTGCCATTACAGGGAATAAATTGAGTAAAAAAAGAACCTTAGTAGAAAAAATAGCATATAGAATTTTTCTCTTCCTTTTCAAAAAAGCTTCTGTGTTGAAAAAGTGTGCGACTGAGGCATTAATGAAAGATCTGCCAGACCTTAATATATTTAATGGTCTATTAAAATTCCGCGATTGTGGTATAATGGATATAATGACTCCACGTACAGAGATATGCGCAGTAGACATTGAGTCAAGCGAGCGTGAAATAATAAAGAAGATAAAAAACACTTGCCACACTAAAATACCAATTTATAAAAATAACTTTGATAACGTAATAGGCTTTTTTTATGTAAAAGATGTTATTTTTAATAGGGATAAAAATTTTAATCTGAAACATATTATACAAAGCGTAATATTTGTTCCACCCTCGATGAAGACAACTAATCTTTTTGTTAGGATGAACTCTTCTAAATCATGCTTAGCTATCGTATTGGATGAATATGGTGGAACTGATGGTTTAATTTCAATGACTGATCTTATAGAGGAACTAATACCAAACATTGATAGTGAAAACGAAATAAATTCAGAATATACCATTACTGAATTGTCTCAAAATAAGTTTGAAGTATCAGCAAGGGCTCTTATAAAAGATATAGAAGAGGATCTAAAAATAGAATTACGTGACCCTGAAGAAGACTATGTTACACTTGGTGGTTTGATTCTTTCGATTGCTGGTAAAGTGCCTTCTGTAGATGAAGTCATTAAATATAAAAATGGTATGAAGTTTATCATCAAAGATGCAAATGAGCGCTACATTAATAAAATAGTACTAGACTTAAGTGATTACAAAAATTAGATTTGGTACCCCTTGTCGGGGAATGCCTTGACACGAAGAAAAAGTTGTAATAACCAAATATGCAACTCAAGTTATAGTTAAACCTATTTCCAGCAAATTATTTTCGCAAGTATAATGCATTTCAGTGTTATAGTACTCTAATAATAAAGAGGTCATATAGATATTAATATCTTTTGTATTTAAATTAGTGTCATTTTTTTTGATTAATTTGTCTACTAATGATTTGCTTATTGGTTTGTGTTCATTTAGAATTTTTATAGTTAATAGCATTTTATCTTCTGTTTGACTCAGTAAAACAGATACTAGTTCAACTTCCGCCACTGCACTGGCTATAGTTAGCACCATATTAGAAATTATCTTATTTATCTTTTCAATTAAATCTTCCTTATTTTTTGCAGAGTATGCGTCTATTTTCCACGTAAGCTTTACTTTTTTTTTAATAAATAATTTTCGATATTAGATTTGGTCTTATCAAAGCTATAATTATCCATTGAAGAAGAATATGCCTGCTTCATAACTTTATGTTTATATATTAAATCATCGGAGCTTTCTTTAAGAAACAACAACGCTTCCTTCTGCGCATCAGCATCATTCTTATCTATTACTTCAAGCTCTTCTACGCCAAACGTTATTCCATTCATAGAGTTAGCAAAGTCATGAAGCAGCCGTCCTGATAGCAGTTCCGTTATTAACAGTATGTTTTTGGTATTTTCGTTCATTGGATAATTATAAATGATTTAAGTTACCCTATATTGGTAAGTATATAATAGTCAATTAAGAGAAAGTTTCGTTGCACTTTTTATATCAAGGCATTAATATAGTATTAACAATTTTAAAATTTATAAAAGGATTATGAATACTTATACCAGATCAGGAATAGATATTGAACTATATAATAAGTTAATAAAAGAAGTCAAGCCTATTGCTCAAGAAACTACTAGAGAAGAAGTAATCAGCGAAATAGGTTCATTTTCTGCGTTATTTGATTTTGCTGCACTAAGTAAGAAGTATGACCATCCAGTACTCGTTTCCTCAACTGATGGAGTAGGTACGAAACTGTTGATAGCTCAAGAAGTGAATAAACATGATACTATAGGTATAGATTTAGTTGCAATGTGTGTAAATGACTTACTTGCACAAGGAGCAACGCCTTTGTTTTTCCTTGATTACTTTGCAACAGGCGTTTTGACCAAAGATGTTTTATTATCTGTGGTTAAGGGCATTGCAGAGGGGTGCAAGCAAGCTAAAATAGCATTGGTTGGTGGGGAAACTGCAGAAATGCCTGGAATGTATGGTAATAATCACTATGACCTTGCAGGGTTTGTGGTTGGTGTAGTTGATCGAAAGCAAATTCTTCCAAACTGTAGTATGATGAAAGCAGGTGATTATATAGTTGGCTTAGAGTCAAGTGGAATTCACTCAAATGGGTTTTCTTTAGTGCGCCATGTTTTCAAAAGCTTAGGTATAAATTATAACGATACATCTCTATGGAATAATAAATCTTGGAGTGAAATACTACTTGAACCAACAAAAATATATGTTGATTCTTTGCTGCCTATCATGTCACAAGTAAAAGGTATTGCGCACATCACGGGTGGTGGTTTGGTAGACAATATTCCGCGAATTCTTCCAAAAAACTTATTTGCAAACATAGACATTAATTCCTGGAAATGGCCAGATATATTTTTATGGCTAACAAAGGAGGGTAAAATAGAGAAGAAAGAAATGCTAAAAACATTTAATTGTGGTATTGGTATGGTATTGATCGTAAGTTCTGAGAATATGCAAAACGTGAAAAATCATTTCCAAAAACGTGGAGAAAAAATTGAAATTATTGGAAAACTTGATGAGGCATGTAACCCTCCACTTGATAGAGTAGTATTTAGTTAACCTAACTTTACTGACAGTCTTTTTGCAACTTCTAGGTATGCTTCCTTTAAATCTCCTAAATTCAAACGAAAGACATCTTTATCTAGCTTTTTATAAGTATTTTTATCCCATAATCTGCAGTTATCAGGGCTAATTTCATCAGCTAAAACGATTTTAGTACTGTCATTTATTAATCTGCCAAATTCTAACTTGAGATCAACTAAATATATACTTGCATTTGAAAATAGGTGAACTAATATTTCGTTGATTTTTAAAGTTGTAGTTTTAACTTCATCCATTTCTTTGCTAGATAGCCAATCAAAATACAGTATGTGATTTTCACTTACCATTGGGTCGGCTAGGTCATCATTTTTGTAAAAAAAATCGATTATAGGAGATGCAAGCCTCTCACCTTCTTTGATATTAAAACGTTTGCAAAAGCTGCCAGCTGCGACATTTCTAACTACTACCTCAAGAGGTATTATCTTGAGTTTTTTGACTAGCTGTTCTCTTTCGTTTAGAGTTTTTATAAAGTGTGTGCTAATTTCTGCTTTCTCAAGCTTTTCCATGATAAAAGCACTAATATGATTATTAATTATTCCTTTACCATCGATTATTTCATATTTTTCCTTATTGAATGCTGTAACATCATCTTTAAAGTGCTGTATGACAATTGATAAGTCTTCAGTTTCAATAATGGCTTTCGCTTTACCTTCGTATATCGTTTTATTCAGTGACATGTTTAATTTAACTATATATTATATCAATTTACTATTCTTAGAGTATAGCCCCAAATAACTTAAAATAAACCTTAATGGTATTCAATGTTACAATATTAACCATATTCCCAGAAATGTTCCCGGGGTTTTTGAACTATTCTCTTGCCGGAAAAGCGTTAGAAAAAAAAATATGGAACCTTGAAGTAATAAATATTCGTTCTTTTGCGAAAGATAAACATTCAACTGTGGATGATGTTCCATATGGAGGTGGAGCAGGAATGGTTATGCGTTCTGATGTAGTTGGTGATGCAGTAGATAGTATGCTCTCTGTTCATAAAAACACTAAGTTTATTTACATGACTCCATCTGGAACTAAGTTTAATCAGAGTATTGCCAGAGAATTATTAGAGTTTCCTCATATAACAATATTGTGTGGTCGATTTGAAGGTATTGACCAAAGGATAATTGATGCGTATACTCCTTATGAGTTAAGTATTGGAGATTATATACTTTCAGGAGGTGAGCCAGCTGCAATGGTGGTTCTTGATGCATGCATTAGACTTCTTCCAGGTGTAGTAAATAATACCGATAGTATTACTGAAGAAAGTTTTAATTATGGTGGTGGTGTACTTGAATATCCTCAATATACTAGACCTGAGCAGTGGAAGGGATATAAAGTACCTGAGGTTTTGTTATCTGGCAATCACAAAAAAATAAGTGATTGGAGGCAGAAGCAGTCTCATGTTATAACAAAAAAGCGTAGGCCTGAATTATTGAATGGAGAGATAAATGACAAATTTACTTAAAAAATTTAACGAACAGCAAATGCAAGTGTTAGCTAAAGAAATACCAGAATTTCGTCCTGGCGATGATTTGAAGGTCACTTTTAAAGTAGTTGACGGTACAAGTGAACGTATACAGATATTTGAAGGTGTATGTATATCAAAAAGGAACCGCGGGTTACATTCTTCTTTTGCAGTCAGAAAAGTGAGCCATGGAGAAAGTATAGTGTCTCAGTTTTTTGTTTATTCTCCTGCACTGGTTTCAGTGCAAGTGACAAGAAAAGGAAAGGTTCGTAGAGCAAAACTGTATTATCTGTGCAAACTATTTGGAAAAGCTGCAAGGATCAAAGAGCGTACTACTTATGTTAAAAAGAAATCTAAGTAGATACAATAGGGAGTGATGTCAATTGTGTCATCTCAGAACTCTCTCTTGTCATCCCAGTGCGTGACACACAACTGTACGAACATTGTGTTTGCCTCCCGCTGTGGTGTCATCCCAGTGCTCCGACACTGGGATCCAGCATTCATTATTCTCCTTTTGGTTTGTGCTTTCATGGAAAATGTAAAAATTATTTGCAGGCAAAGCCTGCTGGATCCCAGTGTCAGCTACTTGCATGACAAAAAAGGGGAAAGTTTTTTCAAATCCTCGTGTAAAGAAAAGTAAATGAGTATAAAGAAAAAATTCCTTAAATTACTTCAGTCAAGGCGTGTACATGCTCGTATAAAAAGGAAAAATAAAAAGAACAGAGCGCTACGCTTTTGTTCTTTCACGGCACTAGTTATCTCACTTGGCTGTCCTGTGTGTATATTGTTGAGTATATTAGTTAACTCTTACAGTGCCTTAACAGTAACGAAAATTTTATTGCCAGTTGAAATAAATGCTGATCTTGCTTTGGCGAGTAATCCTAGTGATTTGCGGTATAAGTCCATTGGCTTACTCAACGATTCTTTACGTAAGGTGTTTGGAGGAACTGATTTTAAAGACGGTGACGAAATTTTAAGTCGTAATTCTTACAAAGAACTAGAGAAATTTTTTCGTAAGAAAGTAAAAGATAGTGGTGAATATGAGATCTGGTTTACCGCGTCAAGTATAATTAATTCAATAAATAAAGATAAATATTTGAATGATCGTTATGCTAAATTACTTGATTGGCTAAAAGAAAAGAGGAGAGTGAAAAAATTTTTTAATAAGTCTTTATTCCTTAAATCTGACTCTCGTGAACCTGAAAATGCAGGGATTTTAGGAGCGTTTATCGGTTCATTAATGACAATTATAGTGTGCCTAGCATTAGCATTACCAATAGGAATTATGTCGGGCATCTGTCTTTACGAATTTATGCCTAAAAATAGGCTAATGACTAATATTGTAGAAATTAGCATAAATAATCTTGCTGCAGTGCCTTCAATAATATTTGGTGTAGTGGGCTTAACTCTCTATCTTGGCATATTTGGGCTACCACGCTCTTCACCACTTGTTGGTGGAATGACTCTTTCATTTATGATGTTACCTAATATTATAATTGCAACAAAAAATGCCTTTGCGAATGTTCCTATTACGATAAAAGATGCAGCGTTTGCGCTCGGTGCACCTCACATCAAGGTGATATTAGATCACTCTTTACCGATTGCGTTACCAAGAATAATACATGGTACTGTGCTTGCAATTGCAAGGATTTTAGGTGAATCTTCTCCTTTACTTATGATGGGTATGGTGGCATTTATTGCTGATACACCTACGTCCTTTTTCGATCCGGCGACTGTTCTACCTGTGCAAATATACATATGGTCAAGCAATCCTGAAATTGCATTTGTTGAACTTGCTGCTATCGCAATTATAGCTTTATTATTGGTGTTATTTGCGTTAAATTTAGTAGCAAATTTTGTAAAAAGGAAATTCGAATTTTTTAATTTTTAGCAATTCATGAAAATCACAGTCCTATCTGGTTATGGCTTAAATTGCGAAAAAGAAACTGCATTTGCATTTATGGAATGCAGCAGAAAACTTGGTATTGGTAATATTGAAGTAAAAATCGTTCACATTAACGATATCATAGATAATCCAGGTGAACTGAAATTAAGCAATATACTTGCAATTCCAGGGGGTTTTTCCTATGGTGATGACACTGGTGCTGGTAATGCGTTTGCTTTACGTATTAAAAACAACTTGTTGGATGAGTTTCAAGAGTTTTTATCTCAGGACAAGCTGATTATAGGAATATGTAATGGTTGTCAGATATTAGTAAAATTAATTCCAGAGTTCTCTAATCTAGCTTTAATCCATAATGATATAGGCAATTACCAATGCCGCTGGATTAGAGTGAGAGTTAATCCGCAGAGTAATTCTGTTTGGCTACGGGGTCTGAGTGAACTATATCTCCCTATTGCTCATGGGGAAGGCAAATTTTTTATGGATCAAGATATTTTGAACCAATTGATTGAGAGCAATTCCACCGCATTACGTTACATTGATAAAAATGGCAACTATGCTAACCTACAATTTCCTTACAATCCGAATGGATCTACATACGACCTAGCAGCTTTATCAGATAAAAGTGGAAGAGTGCTAGCTTTAATGCCCCATCCAGAAAGGGGAATATTTTTTACCCAGCAAGATAATTGGCCCCTTGAAAAAGAAAAGAGCAAGCGTTTAGGTGTTGCTGTGCCAAAATATGGCGATGGAATGCTTATATTTGAAAATGCACTAAAGTATTTTTGTTAAAATTTATTGATAGGGATTTATGGTCGAAATTATCCCCTGATATTGCAAAAAACTTGCTTGACAAACCTCGCCAGCCCCCTTATCATAAAACTGAAGCTATTTATTTATCTTCGCAATCTGCAGATTAAAACGACAAAGGGAACTTTGTATTTGGCGTAAATCATGCTTAATTTTTTGCACTATGTGCACCTCATGTCTTTATAAAACTTCTGGGTTTCTAGCTATACAAGCCGAAACGCGCTTATAAAGCGTTTAAGACATCAAAAGACGTCAAATAGAACAAGGGAGAATTTGAATACTAGCTACCCTAGGTTCTCTTTGCCTTTTTTTCTGCTTAGTAAATTTCTTAAACATTTAAACTAAGGTGAGTTGCATTTAAAAGCAGCTAAATTGCAGTGTTTAAGACTTAAAAAACGCCAATACTGAAAATAGACAATGACTAGGGTTTCTTTTGCCTTTTTTTTCGTTTGGTAAATTTCTTAATGTTTATGGCTAAACGACAACCGTCATCCCGCTGCTTGTTAGCGGGATCTCTTGTTAGCGCCGCGGTGGTATGACGTAGGATTGTTGTCATTCCGCTACTTGTTAGCGGCTGAGATACCGCGAATGAATCGCGGTATGACGGTGTAGATGATGGTTAAGTAATTCGTCATCCCGCTGCTTGTTAGCGGGATCTATGTTAAGGTATAGTAGGGGATCTATGTTAAGAGATACCGCGAATGAATCGCGGTATGACGGTGTAGATGATGGTTAAGTAATTCGTCATCCCGCTGCTTGTTAGCGGGATCTAGAGATACCGCGACGTCTCACCTATAGCCTTCAGTGCTCCTTTTTTTGTCATCCCAGCGTCACGCGCTGGTTTCAACATTATATCATGAACTTTCTAAAATTCATTGAGTTATGCTTTCAAACGGTAGTGCCGGGGTGTGAGTATAATGATTATCAGTATATAAAAGTCATAGCAGACAGACTTGAAGCGGCAAATGTTGGCAAAATGAGGCGAATAATATTCAATATGCCTCCGCGTTCAATGAAGTCCCTGTGCATAAGCGTTGCGTGGCCCGCATGGATACTGGGAAATCAGCCCACTGCAAGAATAATAGTTGCAAGTTACTCCCGGCTGCTTAGCGAAAAACACTCGCTCGATACAAGGTGTATAATGCAGTCTAGTTGGTATAGAGAGCTATTTCCAGAGGTAGAACTATCCAAAGATCAGAATACCAAATACAAATTTCAAACAGTGCAGAGAGGATACAGAATCGCAACATCAGTTGGAGGAACACTAACTGGTGAAGGTGGTGATTTTATCATTGTGGACGATCCGCTCAGTTCTGCTCAAGCTTTGAGTGAAACGCTTAGAAAGCGTGCCACAAACTGGTTTGATCAGACTTTAGTAACCAGGCTGAACGATAGAAAAAAAGGAGTCATCGTTCTTGTAATGCACAGGCTACACCAGGAGGACTTAACCGGACACCTTCTCTCCAAGCCAAAAAATATATGGCATCATATTTGCTTACCGATGATTTCTGAAAATAAGAAGATTATCTATTCAATCAAAAAGCCAGCGCATCCTGTTTCTGTCATCCAAGTAACTACAACCAGTAATAAAACAGCATCGCGTGCTAGACCTGCAAAGATGTTATACTCAAGAGAAGAAGGCCAGCTATTATATCCCCTCTATGGAGGAAAAAAAGAAGTTAAGATGATAAAAGTCGAACTTGGGAGTTACGCTTTTGCTGCACAATATCAACAGAACCCTCTGCCACTTTCAAGTGGTATAATTAAACGAGAGTGGCTGAAGCGCTATAGAAATTTTTCTGATAGTCTCTCATATGTCACTCAGAGCTGGGACACTGCAGTTTCAACAAGCAGCATGAGCAACTTTAGCGTCTGCACCACCTGGACAAAAGTGGGCAATAAATTCTATTTACTCGATGTATATCGCGCAAAGCTTGAGTATCCAAAGCTTAAAGAGCAAGTTCTGTCACTAGCTGCAAGATGGACACCGCACGCAATTTTAATCGAAGCAAAAACAAGTGGTCAGCAATTGGTGCAAGAGCTAAAGACAAACAGTGATTTACCAATTATCGAAATAGTACCACATGATGACAAACTCACTCGATTTTATCAAATTGTTCCGATTATAGAGTCTGGCAAGGTTTTTCTGCCGCACCAAGCAGTATGGCTGAACGATTTTGAGTATGAGATTTTAATGTTTCCTGAAACTCGACACGATGATCAAGTGGATAGTACCGTGCAATATTTGCAGTGGGTGAGAGATAGTAGCTCTAGGGTCGCAGCTTTACGGGCATTGTGATTTGAGTCTACCAGATCCAAGTAGTCAGCTACTTGCATGACACCCTGACAACCGTCATCCCGCTACGTGTTAGCGGGATCTAGAGATACCGCGAATGAATCGCGGTATGACGGTTCGTGGTGGTATGACAGTTCGTGGCGGTATGACGGTTCGCGGCGGCATGACAATAAGCTCGTCATTCCGCTACTCGTTAGCGGGATCTCTTGTTAGCGGATGAGATACCGCGAATGAATCGCGGTATGACGGTTAAGTACGTGTTAGCGGCTAAGAGATACCGCGGCGGTACGACGGTCTGCGGCGGAATGACGGTTAAGCAATTCGTCATCCCGCTACATGTTAGCGGGATCTCTTGTTAGCGGATGAGATACCGCGAATGAATCGCGGTATGACGGTTAAGTACGTGTTAGCGGCTAAGAGATACCGCGGCGGTATGACGGTCTGCGGCGGAATGACGGTTAAGCAATTCGTCATCCCGCTACATGTTAGCGGGATCTCTTGTTAGTGGATGAGATACCGCGAATGAATCGCGGTATGACGGTTAAGTACGTGTTAGCGGCTAAGAGATACTGCGGCGGTATGACGTAGAGCTCGCGTTAGCTATAAGATTAGCTAAATTCTGCACGTCCATAAAAAACAAACCTTCTTTTTCGTCTTGAACGCTAATAATAGCGTGAGTGTTAAAAGGTAAAGGATCATTTGTATGTCCATGGCCTACCCCTTTCATTGTAAATACAGGAAAGTTAACACTTTTTGCAAACCTTTCTTTTACAACTTCAACAAGGTTATCGTTATAGCAGTTAACGAAATCCCCAAAGATTACTGCATGTACTCCATCAAAGATGTGAGCTTGTTTTAGGTGATCTAAACTGCGCTCTATTGCGTATGGGTAAACTCTTATGTCCTCTAAAAATAGAATTTTACCTTTTGCATTTATTTGCCAAGCAGTTCCTATACTATTTTCAACTAGAGTCATATTACCACCGATGATTTTAGACTTTAATCTGCCATCTTTTAGTCTAATGCCATTATTTATCATCTTTAGCTTATCAAATCTGATAGAATCCTGCTTGTTAAGAATTAACTCTTTCAATTTTTTAACAGAGCTTTCAGAAATGGAGTTATTTACTATCATTTCCAACATGGTGCCGTGAAGAGTTTGCCAATTATATTTAGCTTGTAGATAGATGTGCAAGGCAGTTATATCGCTATAGCCTATGAGGATCTTTTTGTTTTGAGCAATCCTTTCTTTTTTATCATTGGGTAACTTTTCTAGATAGGGAATTAACCGAGAAGCCCCTTCTCCTCCTCTGATACACCAGATTATTTTACTATCACCGGTTAGTGCACTAATCAAATCATTTGCTCTGAATTCATCAGAGTTGGAATAAAATGGATTATCATTACTATATATTTTCTCCGAAATATGGGGATTAAAATCCAAAGCTTCTACATATTCTTTTATAGTAGTCAGATCTAATTCTTTTCCCTTCGAAGAAGGAGCAATAATATCAACTTGGTCGATTGCATGAATACCTGTGTTAGCACATAAAGTGAGAATGAAATATAAAAGGTAAACAATCATTAAAATATCTTATAAAACTCTTTTTTTAGTATATCATCCAATTCAGAGAGTGGAACTTTCACTCCTAGTTCTTCCATTGACGTGACGCCATAATCTTGCAGTCCACAAGGAATAATGCCCTTATAGTGAGAGAGGTTGGGGGAGACATTAAGCGCTATGCCATGATAAGTTACCCATTTTCTTAAACGGATACCAAAAGCTGCAATTTTTTTTTCTACTCCATTGTTATTCACCCAAACACCTATTCTATCCTCTTTAAATTCTCCAAGTATATTAAATTGCTTTAAAACATTTATTATCCACTTACTTAGGTCTCTAATATATAGCTTTATGTCGCATTTATTTCTTTTTTTAAGGTTTAACATTAAATATATGATGCGCTGTCCTGGACCATGATATGTGTATTTGCCACCCCTGCCTGTTTTATATATAGGAAATAATTTTTCAACAACGTCGTCATCTGTTGCACTGATTCCTGCAGTATAAAGTGGAGGGTGCTGGAGTAGCCATACTAATTCGTCTGCTGAATTATTGTAAATTTGTTGAATTTTTTCTTCCATAGATTTTACGGCACAGTTATAATCAATAAGCTGATTAGATATTAGCCATTCTATCATATTCTATTTCTTTTTTTTTAGTATAGCAGTTCGTTTTTTCCTGTTATTCCAGTGTGTGACACTGAGCGCAGCCTTTCTTATTCCTAATATACTTAATACTAACTTCTGTGCTATTTCTCCTTAACAAACATAGTACATGACAAATGTTTAATTATTTGTCAACACAGGTCCTCTTTACGTATAGGCAACTTTTTTTATTGAAAAATTCAGAAAAATGTTGTATAATTATTAGTAGATTTTAGGTAAAATATATGGCAAACTCAAAATTTAGCATAACTTTCAACAACGAAATTTCAGAGTGTCTTGCTGGACTGGCTAAAATAAGAAATAAGTCCATTAAAGAACTAACAGAGAAGCTAATACAAGAAGCAATTGAAAATGAGGAAGATAAAATACTAATTGAGCGTGCTGCTAAACGTAATGTTTCAGGTGTAAAGAAAATTAGAAGTGAGGATGTAGACTGGAATACAATATTATCTTCATAGAAAGCGTTCTTGAGAAAGACCTTCCAGCTCTTCCAAAAACAATAAGATTAAGATCATAAATGCGATAAATAAGCGCCTTACAGTTGATCCCATTAACCTTGGTGAGCCATTATATTACAGATTTAAAGGACAAAGAAGATTAAGGGTAGGTGATTATCGCGTTATCTATTCCGTAAATATTATAAAATATGAAGTGGTTATCACAGAGATAGGACACAGAAAAGATATTTATAAGTAAGTACATCATATAAATATTAAATATATTTTTACTCCTTCCTGATTCATTTTCTACCTTAGGTGGCTTCGCTCAGCTCAAAAAAAAAGCTCATTCTTTTTGCTACCCCTTATTGTGCCTGCCATTTAACTACTGTGTAGAGATTGCTCTCAAACATAATGTTCGTACGTTAGTATATCCTTCCTGTGACACCAATTGATATAATTCTACCACAAATTCAATTTTTTAGGAGGCATATATGAATCTCAATATTTTTCAAAGAAAAAAAAGCGCAGTATTTACTAAATATTCTGCTTTGCAACTAATGATGGAGCCAAGTTGGAGTAAGCGTGATTATGTAAGTTTTGCTGAGGAAGGTTACATAAAAAATGTTATTGCCTTTCGAGCAATCAATATGATTGCAAGTGCTGCATCTTCGGTACCTTTTACTCTCTGCCAGCTTACTGAACAGGGAAAATCGCAACTAAAAGCCCATCCATTACTGAAATTACTTTATTCTCCTAACCCAATGACATCAAAATCGGAATTTATTGAGGGGATTGTAACTTATCGGTTAGTTAACGGCAATTCTTATATATTGATGGTTGAGTCACAGAATAGTAGAAAACCACCAACAGAGCTTTATCTTCTGCGCCCAGATAGGGTTGAAATTGTTCCAGGGAGAAATAACGTTCCTTATATCTATCGTTATGCCATAAATAACAACAGTTATGACTTTAAAGTTGATAAACTAACTGGATGTTCAGCAGTGTTGCACTTAAAGACCTTTAATCCTTTGAATGATTGGTATGGGCTATCACCAATTGAGGCAGCTGCATATAGCATAGATCAGCATAATCAGGCGGGTGCTTGGAATCAAGCGATGTTGCAAAATGGGGCAAGACCAAGTGGTGCAATAGTTGTAAAATCAGCAAAAGATGGAAGTGGTGGAAGTTTAAGTCAAGAGCAGTACCAACGCTTAAAAGCGCAGATAAATGATCATTATTCAGGTTCTATAAACGCTGGAAGACCGATATTGCTTGAAGGAGGCTTGGAGTGGAAGGAAATGAGCTTATCACCAAGGGATATGGATTTTATTGAGTCCAAACACAGTTCAGCTCGTGATATTGCCCTGGCTTTTGGCGTTCCGCCGCAGTTGCTTGGCATACCAGGTGATAACACTTATAGCAATTTAGTCGAAGCACGCTTGTCCCTTTGGGAACAGACGGTTTTACCAACGCTAGAAAATATTATCTGTCACCTGAATTCTTGGCTGACACCAAGATTTGGTGAAGATCTGTGCTTGTCGTACGACAAAGATGCAATAGAAATTCTCATGGAAAAAAGACAAAAGTTGTGGAAATACGTAGAAAATGCAAGCTTTATGACACTCAATGAAAAAAGAGAAGCTTTTGGCTTGCCACCGCTGCCGGGTGGTGATGAGTTAGGTTAAGTTTGTATCCGTTCAGATTAGTTCATTGTTCCCTAAACCGTACGCCTAAGTAAATCAACTATTTTTCTTGCCAACCAGAGCGGTGAAGATTTGGTCTACATCAAAACTCATCTTAGGACGCCAAATAGGGCCATCCAAATGCATATCGATATAGATTGGATTACTATAATTTGGTGGTATGAAAAAGAACCTGAATATAGAAGCTAAAGCGAAGTTAGATAAGGTTAAATTAGAAGAGATTGACCCTGATGCTTGATCAATCCCGAACTGTAAACTAGTTGAACATATACCACTCTTAATACTTGCTTTTCCGCTAATATTTTCAAAAAATGTTTTACCATTATATATATCAATATAAGCAAGTGTGGAAATTTCAGACTTATTCTTACTGCTTAACAAATTAGTGATAAATGAATTGAAATCTACATTAATAACTTCTATTCCCTGTGCTTGTAAATTTATATCTCCTGATAAGTTACTAGCCCAATCATGAAAACTTTTTCCTTGAGTTTTGATTTCACCACTTAAGCTTACCTGACCATTTACATTGTCAATTCCTATAACCTTACCAATCTTTTTAGTGTCCAAATTTACAATAGAAAACCTTGTATTTATTGAGTCTGATCTTAAATAACCCTGAAAAAACACTTGCCCGCGTTCTAATAAGTAACTTACCTGCCTGATAGTGATAACGTTGTTTCTCATTACCGCATCCAAATTAAAATCTTTTAAAACATTCTGCTCGGTTTTAAATTCTGCAGTATTGATTTGCACATTTGCATCAAAGCCTTCTTTATCATCCAAAAAATCAAGCTGCTTTGTTGACCATTGAATTTGATCTATCTCATTTCTTGAATTTCTTTTCGTCTCTACTAAATTTGGTAATGTAATAATTTTTCCATTAAATTTACTGCCCGTAAGGTTAACATCTAATAAAGGTTTGGCGTATTTTTGATCTGCTAATATTTTTGCATTACCGGTAATATCGAAATCTTCTCCAGATAGTTTTATTTTATCTGCAACTAGCTTACCTTTTTCCATTTTCAGCAAAAAATCCAAATTTTTAATTTTCGTATCATTCAATGTAAGGTTATTAACACGGGCCTTTATATTTGCATCATACTGAAAATTTTTCAGCCATTGCATTTTAGGTAAACTGCTAAATAATGAATGATCATATTTATCTGCATCAAGATTATGCATGCTAAATTCACCATTGACCACATTGTGTTTTTTTGTATGGCTTACTCTAATTGACCCTTGCAAGGATTCCTTATTATTTAGCAGTCTAATGTCTGAGATAGATAATATTCTTGGTGCAAGGTGCAGTTTAGAACTTAGTGTAAATTGATTTTTCTGGTTTTCTTTCATCTTTATAGAAGGGAAAAAACATGAAATGAATGACCCAAAATCATTTCCTTCGACTAATAAATCGCCGTTGAATTCAGATAGGACATTATTGTTTGAGATCTCTCCTGATAAGTAAGATATATTATTGATTCCAGGAAATTTAAGAAGCGTATTAACTTTTACTTTGCCATCAGTGGATTTTAGTACAGCACGGAAATTGTCCAATATTTTGTTTTGATATTGAATGTTAGAAGCTTCCATATTAAAATTTAAGCTCAAGTTCTTTGGCACAACTGCTCTAAAACATTCCAGAAGATCCTTCATATTCATTGTTCTTTGTGAATCATTTTGTATGGAATCTAAATCAACTTTACTGAAGCTAATATTGAAATTAGTGTGATTGCCTTTTCTATCATTTTGTATTGTACCGCTGGCTTGCATGCTTTTGGAATCAATTTTTAAGTCAGTTGCCGTAAACTCACTTTCATTAAGACTTATATTGGATGATATCTTGATATTTTTGCTAGGAATAACACAAGAGAGAAAGCTAAGATTAATGATTTTTGCTAAATCACTCACAGAACCGGAACTGTTATTAATTGTTAATGTTAAATTACCCTGGAGTTCTTCTTGATTTCTATTACCTGTAAATAGCAAATTTACAAAATTTGATTCAACACTAATGTGTACATTCTTTTTTGTGATATCAACCTTTCCTGAAAAATCGTAATTATTATCACCTACCTTTACTTTACCGGAGAATTGCCTATTTTTTTTTACAGCAACCTCCTTTATGTTAACAATATCAGCGAAATCACTCTTAAAACTTACTTGGCTGTCTTTTATTACTATATCGACTGTGTTACCACTGGCTTTTGTATTTTTAAGTAAATTTTCTTTGTTGCTTTTCATACCAAACAATGTGATTGACTTTGGTTGCAACGAAAATAAAAACAACGATAGGAGTGACGGTTTTACCTCAATTTTTCTTACACTAATTAAATCTGACAACTTTTGCTCTTTATTTTCGTTGTATTGTACGTATACATTATAAATAGTGAGCTTTGGGGTAATCAACGAAACTTTAATTTTTCCTCCAATATGCACTTTAGCATCATACGTCTTCTCCAACTCTTTTATAACATATCCCTTGTAGCCACTCCAATCCTTAAAAGTTGCAGCAACATGCATGAGAATTAATAGCAGTGAGATTGATAATATAGCATATAAAGAAAGTCTCATAATTTACACATGCTTAAAGTTTCCCTTAAATATTAAATAGAGAATACCAAAATAAACAATAACACTCAAAGCTATTAAAGTCGTTAAATAAACAATACGAGCCAACATTTTATCAAAAAATAATCCTGCCAACAAAGAATTAAAAATATAAAGGGCTATTGACATGACTGCCGTTGCTACAAAAATTTTCATGACATTTAACAATAACGCTTGGCTAACCTTATACATTTTATTTATTGTTAAATAACTAATTAATAGAATAGAGTTTATCCAAGTGGAAACGGAAGTAGCAATAGCAATCCCCGTATGCTGATACTCGTTCATTAACAAAAGGTTTAGCACTACATTAATTCCAAGACACATTAGTGAAAACATAGTTGGTATTTTCAGATTGCCTTTAGCAAAAAATGTAGGTAGCAATACTTTATTTATAATAAATGCAGGTAAAGAAAGAGAAAATGCTATTAAAGTGGGAACAGTTTGCTGCACTGCATAATGATCAAACCGGCCGTAAGAAAAAAGCGTAAGTAAAATTATGTCGGGAATAATGATAAAGGCAGCAGTTGTTGGCATAATTAACATTAATCCTATGTTGAGAGCCTTGTTCTGTATTTTGACTATATTTTCAGTATTATCCACCTGTTTTGAAATTAAAGGAAGAAGCACTGTACCAATTGCAGTACCGATTATTCCCTGCGGTAGTTGATTTAGTCTATCGGCATAATATATATAGGACACCGCATTTGGTATAAAACTCGCCATGATTGTATCAATCCATAAGCTTATTTGAGTTACACAATTGTTGATAATTGCAGGTATCACACGCTTAAAAAATAACCTTACTTCATTGCTTAATTCAAGGCTAAAAGAAAAAGCTGCCTTTAACTTGTATGCACTAAATAGTATCAAAAGTAGCTGGAAAATTCCTCCTATAAGGACAGCTATAGAAAGGTTGTGCGCTGGAGTTTTTACGTAAGGCACAAACAAACTGATGATTAAACAGAGATTCAAAACAATTGGTGCAATAGCTGTTGAAGCAAAATGCTGCTTTACTTGCAGCATTCCACCAATAAGTGATGCAATTGAAACAAAGATTATGTAGGGCATCATAATTCTTGATAAAGTAACAGTAAGGGTAAACTTACTTTGGTCAAATCCAGGAGCAAAAATTTGAATCATATAAGGGGAGAAAGTTTGCATGATAAGGCAAAAAATTACTAAGATAATAAACGTAATGGATATTACACTACTTGCAAAATTAAATGCCTTCTTATTATCATATGATTCTGTCGAGTATAACGGTATGAATGAGGTAGTGAACGCTCCTTCTGCAAAAAATGCTCGAAATAGATTGGCAAAGCGAAACGAAGAAAAAAATATGTCTGCAAGAGAGTTTGCACCAATAACTGTAGCAATCAATACATCTCTTATTAACCCTGAGATCCTTGAAATAGCCGTAAAAAAACTAAATGTGAAAATACTTTTAAACATACCACTACTTCATTAGTGTCAATACAATTAACTATAATGGTAAAAGTATCAATGAAAATATTTATTGGCTAAACTTAAAACCCTCTGCAAAAGGAGAGTTAAATAATCAATTGACTATTTGCGCTCTTATGTTAGAAATTTTATATCTTGGCGGGCGTAGCTCAGTTGGTAGAGCGTCAGTTTGTGGTACTGAATGTCGCCAGTTCGATCCTGGTCGCTCGCCCCACTAAAACCCAATAATTTGAAAAACCGTCATCCCGCTGCTTGTTAGCGGGATCTAGAGATACCGTGACGGTATGACGTGGGGTTAGCTATACATTAGCCACTGATGATTGAAATAGTTAAGGTCAAGGCCCTTCTTCCGCTCTTTTTTCCAAGGCCATTTCGTAAAAAATTACTTTATTTATTCAGTCAACCTAATTATAATAACAAGGAGAAAGTAAAAAAAATTGTCATTATTAATTGAAGGGTTGTATGGGTCACGATGATAAAGCACGTGTAATATTTAATTATGTACCACCAGTAATAGTAATATTTGCAGCTTATGGATTGAGGGTTACAACTTCATCACCTTTAGTAATAGGTGGGATTATTGGTTCTATATTTCCAGCATTGTTTACGGCTGTGGTCGTAGGAAATTTGCTATATACACTTTACAAAGGAGATTCTATTGAGGAATTTGATAAAAAGGCACTAATTTACTCTGGTATTTCCACAGCTGTAAGCGCTGCAATTGGAGTTGGCCTTGCTGCAGCCGCAACTGCTATTTTTCCTAGTGCAATGCTTGGAATGGGCTCTGCAGCTTTAGCAGGTGCAACAATAGGAGTAATAGCGCCGATAGCAGGGTTACTTGCAGCCGTGGCTATAATATCTGCTGCTGAAAAAGTGAATGAGCACATTATATCACCTATAATTAAGCACTTTTCTTCAAAAGGGAAGGAAGTTTAAGCTAATCAAGTAAGGTTTCTGTTATTCCAGTGTGCAACATTGGAATAACAAGGTTTGACATCAACCGCTAATAGTCGGAATATTAGTAGAGTAAGAATTACTCAAGAAGGCATGCATAAATATGATGTAGTAGTAGTAGGTGGTGGTCATGCAGGGTGCGAAGCGGCTGCGGCTGCAGCTCGCCTTGGTGCAAACACGCTGCTTATAACTCATAAAATTTCAACTATAGGGGAAATGTCCTGCAATCCAGCAATTGGAGGAGTTGCAAAGGGTGTTGTAGTCAGGGAAGTTGATGCCCTTGATGGAATAATGGGAAGAGCAATCGATCAAGCAAGCATACACTCAGTCATTTTAAATAGCAGCAGAGGTGCGGCGGTGTGGGGACCACGTGCACAGGCAGATCGAAAATTATACAAGCAAGCAATACAGGAAATTATTCTAAATTATAACAATTTGATGGTAAAAGAAGAGTCAGTTGACGATTTCCTTATAGAGAGTAATAACAATGGAGAATTGTGCATTAAAGCTGTAATAACAAGCTCAGGGGAACGTATACTAACAAGCAAAGTCGTTTTAACCACAGGAACTTTTCTGCAAGGTGTAATTCATATAGGAGAACAAACAACCCCTTCAGGGAGAATGGGAGATAAGCCTGCAGTAGAACTTGCAAATACGTTGAAGAAATATGATTTTAGATTAGGTAGACTGCGTACCGGAACTCCACCAAGGCTTGATCGTGGCACTATAAATTGGTCAATATTGCAAGAACAAGTGGGTGATAATCCACCTGTGCCGTTTTCTTATCTCACAGAAAAAATTAACCAACCTCAGGTATCATGCTTTATTACCCATACTAATGAAAATACGCATAAAATAATTAGAGAAAATCTTCATAGGTCAGCTTCTTCGTATCTAAGTGACGTTGTTGCGCCAAGATACTGCCCATCAATTGAAGTTAAAGTTAAAAAATTCGCGGAAAAAAGTAGTCATCAAATATTTCTAGAGCCAGAAGGCCTGGATGATGATACTGTATACCCGAATGGAATTTCAAATTCATTGCCTATTGAAGTGCAGCGTGAAATGATAAAGAGTATCAAGGGACTTGAAAATGCAGAAATACTAAGACCTGGATATGCAGTTGAGTATGACTATATTGACCCACGAGAGCTGTTTCATACTCTTGAAACTAAGAAAGTTAAAGGCCTATATTTTGCTGGCCAAATTAATGGCACCACTGGATATGAAGAAGCAGCAGGGCAAGGAATTATCGCCGGAATTAATGCAGCACTCTCTGCATTTGAAAAAAAAGAAAGCTTTGTTCTCCATCGTACAGATTCGTATATCGGCGTAATGATAGATGATCTAGTCACCAAAGGGGTGATCGAACCTTATAGATTATTTACCTCGCGTGCAGAATATAGGCTAGCTATCAGGTCAGACAATGCAGATAGAAGATTAACACAAAAAGGTTATGATATTTCCCTTGTTTCGCATGAGAGATACTCTGTTTTACAGAATAAACTTGAATCCATTAAGCAGCTTGAAGAGAAGTTAGGGAGTCTGACGATTACTCCTGAGCAGCTTAGGTCTTATGGTATCAAAATATCTTATGATGGGATAAGAAAAACGGCACTAGATTTACTTAGCTATCCAAACATCGACTGGAATAAATTACAAGAAATATGGCCGGAGTTAAGCAGCGTCACGCGCTGGAATGACAAAATGGGACACACCAAAGCGGATAATAGAGCTAAGAATGAAATATGCGAAGCGGTTGAAATTGAAGCAAAATACAAACCTTATCTAATAAGACAAGAAGCGGATATGAAGTTTTTACGAGAGGAAATTAACACTCAAATTCCAATTGATTTCAACTATTCACAAGTTAAAGGCCTGTCAAGTGAAGTAATAGAAAAGTTGCAGACGATAAAACCAGCAACGATTGGCATTGCAAAGCAAATACAAGGCATCACTCCCGCAGCGATAGTGAGCATATTAGTGTATTTGAGAAACAGGAAAACGAAAGTGGCTGCTAATTTTGTATGAGGTGTTCTATGTCAAAAATCGAAGAATTTCGTTCTTTTATGCACGAGATAAACGTTGATGCATTTATGTTGCATACTAAAGATGAATATTTAAATGAGTATTCAGAGGAGCTAACAAAGCTGTGTGGCTTTACAGGAACAAATGGGCTACTTATCGTTACAAAAGACAACAAGTGCCCATTTTTTACGGATGGACGCTATATCACACAAGCTCGCAATCAGCTCGATCGGGGCAATTTTCAAGTATATAATATACAAGAAGAGGATCCACGCGAATGGATAAAAGCAAACTTAACATCGACTGCCTCACTAGGTTATTATTTGCAATATTTTACCATAGAAGATATAAGAAAGTATGAGAATATCTGTAAATTAATACCCTGTTTAGCTGGAAAAAAAAGTGACTGTCGAAAACAAGCAGTGGTTTTACATTCTATTGAATATGCTGGTGAAAGTAGTAAAGACAAATGTGAAAAAATAGCTAAAAGCATAGATAAAGAAGCTGAAGTAGTGCTTTTAACTGATCCAAATTCAATTTCATGGTTATTAAATTTAAGAAATGAAAATGCTAAATATACTCCATGTATATTGGGCCGTGCTATATTGTATAAAAGCGGTAATGTTGATTTGTTTATTCAAGATAAAGAACATTCAACTATAGAAGCAAATTTAGGCAATCATATAAATATTTTTGATATTAGTGAGCTAGAAAATTCGCTGCACAAGCTAAATTCAATAGTTATAGATCCAAACACAACTCCAATGAGTATTATGGCTGTAATAAAAGATAAACAGGTAGCTGAAAGAGAGGATCCTTGTCTAATTTATAAAGCAGTAAAAAACCAAACTGAAATAGCTGGGGCTATAAATGCGCACATCAGAGATGGAGTGGCAGTTACAAACTTTCTACATTGGCTTGAAAATAATGTTGGTACAGAGCTTGAAGCTGAAGAGAAACTCTTAGAATACAGAAAAGAGCAGAATTTGTTTAAGCAACTAAGTTTTCCAACAATTTCAGCATTTAATGAGAATGGAGCAATAATTCACTATCGTGCAAGCAGTAAGACGAATAAGGTAATTCAGAAAAGTGGACTATATTTGATTGACTCTGGTGGCCAATACCTTGACGGCACAACTGATGTGACAAGAACTGTAGCAATTTGCAGTCCAACTAATGAGCAAATAACCCACTATACAATAGTGTTGAGAGCTCACATTGCTATAGCAAGTGTCATCTTTCCCCCCGGCACTACTGGTGGAGAATTGGATATATTGGCACGTACGCATTTATGGAAATTTGGAATGGACTATATGCATGGTACAGGGCATGGAGTAGGAAGTTACCTATCAGT
Source organism: Wolbachia endosymbiont (group A) of Chalcis sispes (assembly GCF_964026765.1). Taxonomy (NCBI): domain Bacteria; kingdom Pseudomonadati; phylum Pseudomonadota; class Alphaproteobacteria; order Rickettsiales; family Anaplasmataceae; genus Wolbachia; species Wolbachia endosymbiont (group A) of Chalcis sispes. Next base: position 1,235,279 of record NZ_OZ034697.1, on the reverse strand, counting down.
ACACGAAGGACCACAAGCAATATCAAAAAGTAATAAAGTGAAACTCACGCCAGGGATGATACTTTCCAACGAACCTGGCTATTACATTCCGGGAGAGTATGGAATAAGAATTGAAAATCTGATATATGTTGACAGGCAAGAGAATGGCTTCTTAAACTTTAAACAACTGACCTCTATTCCATATGATAGAAGACTAATAAATGTGCAAATGCTTACTAAGGATGAAATTGAATGGATAAATGGCTACCATCAATTTGTCTATAAAAACTTAGAAAATAGCGTAAAAGATAAGGAATGGTTAAAGAAGGTATGTGACCCTTTATAAGCAAAGGAGCATTTTTTATTATTTAAAAAGTATTAATGCAATTGTGACAGGTATTTTGTATTGTTTTTTATTTTAAAATAATATATAATAAAGGACACGTATTTTTAGGTAGGTTATAATTATGATAGACAAAGGGCAAGAAGATGAATTTATGAAGCAGTATATGGATACTTGCAAAGAGCAAATAGAAAAATTAGCCAAGGATCCTGAATTGCTTAATCAGGCTTTAAAACCATTTATGCAAATGTCTCAGCAGCTTATGGCTGATGGTATGTTAGAAGGGGCTATGCCTGGCATGATACCTGATTTGGGCAGTATGGATGTTAACAAGATGATTGCTCAGATGAAGGAAATGATTGACTACATAAGAGGTAACTATAAGGAACTAATGAAAGAGCGCAGCTCGCAAATTCAAGAGCTTGATGAATCCAGTAAGAAGCTAAGAGGTTTAGTTAAAAAATTGATAGAAAAGATCGAAAGTAAATAAATAATATTTAACGCAAGTCTCTTCTGTCATTCTATGTACAACTTTCTAGTTGGACGGTAAGTCGAGGTCAATTATTGATGTCATGTAAGTAGTGTGGCTACTTGCATGACATTATTATACCAATTTCCGTAAATAAATAAGGTACGTTGCTTAAGGCTGCAGCTTTTGTTTTCTTATTTCTGAGATTTGGTATCAGCACGATTGCACATGGGTTTTTACAAATTTGAAAATTAGTGTTAAATAAAGATATAAATGCAAAAAGAAAAGAAATGATTGAACTTAAAGGCCCAGAAATTTGTGCAGGCGGAAATAAGAAAAATTTGATTATTTTTTTACATGGTTGGGGCTCAAGTGGCGATAATTTCATTCACCTTGCTAAAGTTATGAGCAAGTTTTTACTGGGTTCATATTTTGTAGCACCCAATGCTCCGTTTAAGAGAGAAATAGGTGATGGTTATCAGTGGTTTAGCTTGGAAGATCGTAGTGAGGAAGCGCTATATAATGGAGTAAAAAATGCTACATCAATTGTAAATCATTTCATTGATACAAAATTAAAGGAGCTTAATTTAAAAGATACGCAACTTTCTTTAGTTGGATTTTCTCAAGGAGCAATGCTTGCAATACATACAGCTCTCACCCGCTCTCAATCCTGTGCATCAGTTGTTGCATACTCTGGTAGGTTTCTTTCACCTTCAAAAACTGCACCAGAGATCAAGTCAAAACCTAACATATGTGTTATCCATGGTGATGCTGACGACGTGGTACCTTTTTCGTCCCTCGACTTAGCGGTTAAAGCTCTGAAAGAAAATGGAGTAAATGTTGAAGGACACCCAATTCATGCATTAGGGCATATTATTAATGAAGAGGGAATAAAATTAGGAGTAGAATTTATCAAGAAGAATTTTAAAAATTAATTTTCATGCACTTGTTTTGCTTTGGTTATGGATATGTAGCTAAATTTTTATCGAAAAAATTACTGAACTTAGGTTGGAAAGTCAGTGGCACATCAAGAAGTAAAAATATACAAGATGTAATCCTCTTTAATTATGAGAAAGTTAGTCAAGATCTGCTTAAAAGCGCAACGCACATTTTAATTTCTATTCCTCCAGATGGCGATGATGTTGTGGAGAGATACGGTGATTGCCTGCAAAATGTAAAATGGCTTGGTTATTTGTCTGCAACTAGCGTCTATGGTGATCACTCTGGTAATTGGGTGGATGAGGAATCTGAAACAAGACCTATAGAAATCAGAGGAGAAAAGCGCCTTAAATCTGAAAAGAAGTGGCTAAATAGCAAACTGCCTGTACATATTTTTCGTTTAGCTGGAATATACGGTCCTGGTAGGAACGTGTTAATTGACTTGCAGCTTGGCAAAGCAAGAAATATGAAAAAAGAAGGGCATTTTTTTTCTCGTATTCACGTTGAAGATATATCGAATATTCTATTTTCTTCCATGCAAAACATAAAACCTGGTGAAATATACAATTGTGCAGACGATTTACCCACTACACAATCTGAAGTGGTAATATATGCGACCAAACTTCTCAATGTTAGCCCTCCAGAACCAATTGAGTTACCAGATTATGCACAGAGTTTTTATTTAGGATCAAAGAGAGTAAGTAATGTTAAAATTAAAAAAGATCTTAATGTCTCTCTAATTTATCCTAACTACAAGGTGGGATTAGAGAGTTTGCACGTAAACAAAACTGAAATCACATCAGAATGATAGATAGGCTTATTGTCACTGCCATTAAGTTAAGGAAAGAATGGTTAAAAACTGAACTAAAAAGTCAGAAATAATTAAGGATTTATGACAAATGCTGAAACAGAATAGAGTAAACTTTAAAGCAGATAAACTCTGAAGTGTAAATTACTTAAGAAATAGTGACCTTACCCAGAAAAAGTGGAGAGAAAGAAAAGAGTTTTTTTGGGTAAAATAAAATTTTGGAGGATTAGAAATGGTAAGAGAATATACAGCAGAATTCAAATTGGAAGCTGTTAAACTGGCAAATGAACAAAGAAAGGTAGGTCAACCAGTTGCAAAAGTAGCAAGAGATCTAGGAATAAGGGATAGTGTATTAGGAAAATGGATGAAGAAATATAACGAAAAAAAGTCAGCGGCAAATGCATTTCCAGATGTAGCACCTTATGACAAAGAGAGGTTTGATTTACAAAGCAAGAGTAACAAGGGAAAGAGACATTTAAAAAAAAGCCCTGGCCAGTCAAAAAGAGTAAAATATTTTTTTATATAGTAACTGCTATAAAGTACAGGAATTATGTAGGATTTTCTGCTAGTGGCTACTATAAGTGGACCACAAGAAAAATAAGCAGTAGAGAATCAGCAAATAAAGAGCTACTCGAAGCTATTCAAAAAATATATCAAGTTTCTAAATGTAGATATGGAGCTCCTAAAATTCATGCTGAATTGAAGGCTTTGGGTAAAAGTTGCAATTTGAAAACGGTGCAAAGTATTATGCAGAAAAATGACATCAGGGCTATACTGAGAAGAAAGTTTAAAATTAAAAAACAACAAACAGATAATAGAGCTGTAGCTCCCAATATACTAGATCAAAACTTTATTGTTGATCAACCAAATAAAGTATGGGATTACTTACATCAAAACCAAGGAGGGATGGCTATATTTGGCAGCAATAATTCTCACGTATGGTAGTTAATGAGTAGTGCAATAAATAAACAATTGGTTATGAACTCTTTATTAATGGCCATTAATAGGCGTAAACCTGTTAAAAATCTACTGCTGCACAGTGACCAAGGTTCACAATATACTGCGCAAGGGTATCAATATCTCTTAGCTGTAAAGAATATAGATGAGTAATAAAGGCTGTTGTTACGACAATTCTGTTGTGGAAAGCTTCTTCAGTTCTCTAAAAAGGGAGTTACCAATAGACACCTCTCGGCACTCTAAACAGCATATCAAAACTGCTATATTTGAATATATAGAAATTTTTTATAACAAACAACGTCACTATTAACTATTGCATTCCTGAGCATTTTGATTCATCATTCTTTTTGTGAAAAACATTCCAAACTTTCTCTCCACTTTTTCTGGGTAAGGTCAAATTTCTTCTACTAGGTTTTGATATTACATATGTGTACATCCCCATCATGAATGCTATTTTCGGTAAAATCTCTTACAACGCTCAAAAGCAGAAAAACAAAAACTTGATTTTCTCAGCTAAATAGTGGACCATCAAAAGCACGCATAAATATCTACAATGAAAGAAAAAACTTTCACAATCATCGATGGCTATGGTTTTCTTTTCAGAGCTTACTATGTACTACCTCACTTAATTACCACAACAGGAATGCCAATAGGTGGTGTATATGGCTTTCTGAATATGGTTCTTAAGTACATTGCCCATTCGGACTACTTAACTATAGCACTTGATGCAGGGAAAAAGAATTTTAGGCACAATTTATATCCTGAGTACAAAGCGAATAGAGTAACGCCTCCTGAGGATCTAACTCCACAGTTCACCATACTGAGGGAAGCGGTAGAAGCTTTTAACCTCAGCTATGAAGAAATTGAAGGTTATGAAGCAGATGACATAATCGCAACACTAGCTGCAAAATATGCCAATCACCAAGACTTTAAAGTGGTAGTCGTTTCATCAGATAAAGATTTGTTTCAACTCTTGAACCACAATATTTTAATATTCGACCCCATTAAAAATATATATATAGATGAAAAACAAATAGTAGAAAAATTTGGTGTAAACTCACACAAGCTTCTTGATTTATTTTCTCTAACTGGTGATGCATCCGATAACATTCCAGGTGTTCCAGGAATAGGCCCAAAAACTGCCACTAAATTATTAGATGAATTTGATTCATTGAATAATATTATAGAGAACATTGATAACATCGAGCAAACGAGGATTCGTAATATTCTTACCGAACATAAGGAAAAAGCATTGATTTCAAGAGAACTTTTATCACTATGCGAAAAAGTAGACCTTCAACATGATATTGCAAAATATGAAGTCCATTCTCCAAACATGGAGAAATTGTTATCCTTTTTAAAGAAGTATGAATTCAATTCCTTGATAGGGAAAGTGGAAAAGCTTTTTTCCTATAGTGGGTCTAGCACAGAAGAAAAAATAGAGTATAGTAGTGAAGAGTTAGAGAAATTTTTAGAGCACTGTAGATATGAAGGCAAAATTGCAATTCATTACCACCTTGAAAACAATGTATTAAGTCTATCTTATAGCGAAAGTAATATTTTTTATATAGAGCAAGACAGCATACAAGATGCACTTATTACAATTAACTCAACTTTACTCTCAAATGGAGTGCTTAAAATAATACATAACATTAAAGAGATCAGGAAAATCTTCCCTGTAATAGAGAAGATGTTAGATTCAGTTGATGATTTGATGATAATGTCGTATAGCTTGGATACAGGAAAACATGATCACAGTATTCCAAACATAATTGCACATAATTTGAGTGGAGATGTAGAAATTTTCTCGGCAAAAACTTTAATAGCAATTCATGAAAAGCTAAAGCAAAGGTTATTTCAGGAAAAATTGTTCACAATTTACGAGCGCTTCGACAGACCACTCATGAAAGTAATATTTAACATGGAAAGAAACGGAATACTGCTGGACATACAAAAATTACAGGAATTATCCGATAAATTTCAGCAGGTAATTGCCGTGCTTGAAGATGAGATATATAACTTAGCAGAGGAAAAATTTAATATTGCTTCGCCAAAGCAATTAAGTGATGTTTTATTTAATAAAATGGGGCTTAATAAAAAGAAAAAGTCAAAATCTGGATCGTATAGCACCAATTATGAAGTTCTAGAGGCACTCGAAGAAGAAGGGGTAGAAATCGCAAGTAAAATCTTAAATTGGCGGCATTTAAGTAAATTAAAAAGCACCTACACTGATGCGCTAATAAAGCAAGTTGATCTTATTGATGGTAGAATACACACAAGCTTTTCAACAACTGCAACTGCAACTGGAAGGCTGAGCTCCAGCAATCCTAATTTACAGAACATTCCTATCAGAAGCGAAGAGGGAAATCTTATCAGACAAGCATTTATTGCGCCAAAAGGGCATAAGATAATTTCTGCTGACTATTCACAAATAGAATTGAGACTCCTGGCACACGTTGCAAACGTTGCAGCATTTAAAGAAGCTTTTGCAAACGAACAAGATATTCACGATATCACCGCTAGGCAAGTTTTTGGAGTGCAAGAAATAGATGAGCAATTAAGACGCAAAGCAAAATCCATTAATTTTGGAATTATATATGGCATTAGCCCATTTGGTCTTGCAAAGCGGCTTGGAATTACCATTGCGGAGGCTGCTGAATACATTAATTACTATTTTTCCTGTTACCCAGAAATAAAGGTCTATATGGAAAAAGCAGTGTCTATCGCAAGATTGCATGGTTATGTAGAAACTTTGTTTGGCAGGAGATGCTTTGTAAGAGACATAAACAATACAATTCCTTATGTAAGACAATTTGCAGAAAGGGCAGCAATAAATGCACCACTGCAAGGAACCGCTGCTGATATAATAAAACGTGCGACAATTCAGCTTTTTGACCAATTGAAAGTAGGTAAAATAATCCTCCAGGTTCACGATGAACTACTGGTTGAAGTAGAGGACGAAAAGGTACAAGAAACAGCAAAACTTATGAAAGATATAATGGAAAATGCAATAGAAATTTCTGTACTACTTGAAGTAGAAATAAAAGTTGGCGATAACTGGGGTCTAAATTCCCTTAATTATGACTTAAACATCGTGAATTCTAGGAGTATAAATCATTTGAACTAATACGAAAAATATGTTAGAATAGAACATAGCAAATGCAAATAGGTCAGCCATGATAGGCCCACAAGTAAAAAGTTCAAAACCTCCAAAGTTACCTACTCAGGTAACTAACAAAGATGAGAAAGTTTTTAAATTTGAAAAAGAGAAACATCAGTTAATCTATCGTACTTTCCTAGATATTTTTAAAAATCCAGAAAAACTAGAAGAGCAAACGAAACAGGAAATAGAAAAGAAGGAACAGGAAATAGAAAAGAAGAAACAGAAATTGAAAGAAAAACAAAAATTACAGAGTGATCTGAAGTCATTAAAGGAACGGTTACCTCGATTACAGGATGAAAATGAAAAGAAAATTTTTACTTTTGTATTTGAGAATAGTGGAAAGATATTCAACAATGTCAATCCAGAAGATATAAAATCACTCAGTGAAGAGAATTTTTCTCAGTTTTTACTTTCCGTATTTGAGAAAATTAGAGAGAAAAAATTAGCTAATGAGGAGAATCTCAAGAATGGTAAAATAAAAGAAGTAGTAGATGACTGTGTAGCTGATATACGCGGTACAGAAGCTAAAGATTCATCCATAAAGTTTGTATTGGAAATGCTGCTGCTGCTAATTGGAGGGATCAAAATAGACCCGAAAAATATTTCTGGCTCCTTTATGGATGGGATGAAAGAAAAAATACCATTCTTAGGTAAAGACAAGAAAGAAGAGGATGAACCACCACTCAGTGATGAAGAGATGGTAACAACGTTCTTAAGCAAGATCTTTTTTCCTGTCCTTCTTTCCACTATTCCAATGTTAATTTTTGGTCCTACTACACTCGGAGTAGTTCTTACTGCTATCGGCACAATATTTGCCATAAAAGGAGGAGCGGGAGTTCTTTTTTCAAATAACAAAAAAGGTACTTTGTATGACCCTAGCTCACAAGATAAAGATGATACAGAAAAGAGAGCAAAATTGAATAAAAAAATTTGCGATGGTATCAATACAATTTTAAAAACTCCAGTCAAAGGAGCTGAGAAAGGCACCTCTGTTTCTGAACAAATTTCCCAAGGAAAAGAAAAGAGTGAACAACAACCTGTTCCTGAGCAAATTTCCCAGAGAAACAACAGGGAAAACGAAAAGAGTGAGCAGCGCGATCAATCTTGGACAGGAAAGGAAAACAAACGAAGGGAAGAACCACAGAGCAGCAAAGGTAAGACTACTCAGGTTTGCTAAAAGTGAATTGTGTAAGAGATCTGCTATTATTTTATAGCACATACAACAGGAGTATGGTCAGACGGATTTTCTAGCTTACGCAATCTATCATCTATGTAGCATGTTTCCAATTTATCTACAGCTTGTGGTGATAACAGCATATAATCTATTCGCATTCCTTGATTATTTCTGAGTGAATTGCCTTGATAATGCCACCAAGTGAATTGTTGCAAATTTGGGTGAGATATTCTAAACGCATCTTTAAACCCAAGATTCAAGATCGCTCTTAACTTCTCACGTTCTCTTATATGAAAGCACACTTGGCCATTCAATAAGTTTGAATCAAAGACATCAATTTCATCCGGTGCAACATTATAATCGCCAGCTATAATAGTTAACTCTTCATTCTTTAACAAAGTGCTCATCCTTTCATATAGATTATCAAAAAACTTGAGTTTATATTCAAATGCTTGAGAGTCCGGGCTTTGACCGTTTGGAACGTATACACTTCCCACCCTTACCTTCTGATTATTGTGCTTTATTATGCACTCTATATAACGCGCTTCTTGATAACCTTCTACGATATCAATCTTAAACTTCTCCAGTATCGGATATTTAGATAAAACACAAACGCCATTTCTTGCAACTTGTCCATAGACAGCACATTCATATCCCAGCTTCTCTATCTCTGCATAAGGAAATTGCTCTTCCATACATTTTATCTCTTGCAGCAAAATTATATCTATCTGACTATCAACTATAAAACTACAAAGTTGGTTAACTCTTTTACGTATGGAGTTTACATTCCAAGTTGCAATCTTTAGCATCAGCAATCCTTATTAATTATATCAATTAAACTCTCCCCAGTAGGCAACCTCGATGTTATAATTTTTTTCCACTTGATTAACTTTAAACTATCAGCAATGTTTTTACTCATGGTATATGCAACTGTATTATTCATCACATGAGATAGCCCACTTTTTAGAACTAATGAACAAAATACCCTTGCTGTCTGTGAGGAAAAAAAAGCAACACTACCAATTTTACCATCCAATAGTAAATTTTTACACCTATTAGTTAGATTCCTTTTTATAATTGTTTTATAGAGTACAACTTCTCTTACGTTAAAATCTTCTTCAGATAATCTCTTTTTTAGGTCACATGATACTTCTTGTCCCCTTATATACAAGAACTTTATTGCGTTTGAATAATGAGCTTTTATGAATGATATCAGACCATCAACGTTGCTGTCTGCTGAGATTATATCAGAAAATCCCAAATTTTTTGCAGCCTGCATGGTTGAATTACCAACTGTAATAATCGGAAAGTCATCCACTTTGCATATTTGACTAAAAGCCTTTACACTGTTTTTACTTGTGGATATTACAACGTCAAATTCGTATGCAGATATATCAGGATTTAAGTACTTTATTGTGAATACTGGTTCTATATAAACTTTGTATCCATACTTTCTCAATATATTTCTTGTATTGAACGAATCCAATAAAGGCCTCGTTAATAAAATAGACTTCATTCTGATTTATTTCACTACTAGTAAAATAGTACCCTTTATACACAAATTACTGAATAAAAACTTTTATTTTGATAGCTTGAGCAATTATTCAAGTAATTGATGTGGAAGTAGGAGTACTAAGCGCTCCTACCCCAATAAGCCCACAATTTCTGCTTACACTTTTTTGACGCTAATTACATCGAACTCTTTTGAATGGCTTCCTTCAGTGGAATTATATAGCTAATATTCCTGTATAAGTTAAATAAGTTAATACTTAAGCTTGTACTCTTGCAGTATTTGAAGAGAGATTCTCAAGGACGTTTTTTGTCTGTGGTTCACTAATCATAGTTTGAACGATATTAGCTGCCATAATAACACAGCCTAGAATAAAAAAAGGCGTAGAAACAAAATAAATAACAGAAGACTCAAAAAGCGACATAGATGCAATACCTCCTATTAGAAATGAAGCACTGGATGCTATATCAAGATAGATCTTTGTTAACTTTTTTTGTCCTGGAGTGTTTTTTATGCCAGATTTCTTATTAAGATTCTGTTGTTGGGAATGATCATTTAGTGACCATATATTTAAAGCAAACGAAAGTGCACTGAATATAGTGCCGGCAATACTAAAATACAGACTTAAGACAGGAATATTCAAGACCAATGCCGCTATGTATCCAATGAAAGAGATAGTAGATAGTGTAGTAACTAAGCGTTTCGAGTAAGTTCGTACCTTCTTTCTGTAGGCTAACTTATCTTTTTCACCATACATAGCATAAATATTACCTAATATGTTATATTATAACATTAATTAATTCAATAAGCAATATGGAAGCTAAGAGTGCCCGAGAGAAGACTTGAACTTCCACAACTTAAAAAGTTACTAGCACCTGAAGCTAGCGCGTCTACCAATTCCGCCACCCGGGCTTTTTATAGTTTACTATGTTAAAGTTAAATAATATACTTAAACAATTTTTAGTTCAAAGGTAATGCCAAATCTAGATCAAATATTTTTTGCTCAAAACAATGTTAATATTAATAACGTATATAAAATAGTCAATAACGCTTTGAGCAATAGCGATGGTGGTGAGCTGTTTCTAGAATTTTGCCAGTCGGAGTCCCTGGTTTTTGAGGATAACATATTAAAACACATGGACTTGAATACTAGAAGGGGATTTGGTTTAAGGTCTTTTTGTGAAGATAGTACATCTTTCGTTTGTTCTTCTGAGATCAGCGAAAAAGAAATTAGTAATGCTGCTTCTATGGTAAAAAGCTCAGTGTCTTTAAACAAGACAAATTCAATAAACTTAAATGAAGAGACAACAAGCCTATATTCGAGGATTAACCCCATAAATGAAATGGATCTGAATTCAAAGATTAAACTACTCAATGAGGTTAATGAGTATGTAAGGTCCAAAAATAACTGCGTGAAGCAAGTAAAAATAACTTTAAGTGGAGAATGGCAAGTTGTACAAATAATAAAGGGTGATCACAGATTAAGCGATATCAGGCCTCTGGTACGTTTTAATGTGCTAGTCATTGTAGAAAAAGATGGCCGTACCGAAAGAGGTTCTGCAGGGCATGGTGGAAGGGACTCTTATAGTAAGTTTATTTCTGAGAACCTGTTTAAAATCTCGGAGAGATGAGGTAAAATAGTGGTAGATTAAGAATGAGGTATATCTATGCGTAAAAATTATCCAAGTGATATGAGTCGAGAGCAATTTGAAAAAATCAGACCAATACTAGAGAGTAGCAGGAAGAAAACGAGACCAAGAAAACTTGATTTGTATGATGTATTTCGTACAGTGTTATACGTCCTAAAAAGTGGTTGCCAGTGGAGAATGTTGCCAAAAGATTTTCCAAGGTGGGAAAGCGTATATTACTATTTTCAAATGTGGAATAAAAAGAATGGAGAAGAACCAAGTTTGTTGGAATTAGTTTTAAAAAAAATTGGTTGGAGAGATCCGTATCAACAATGGTCGGAAAGAGAAAACTAGCTTCTGTATAATTGATGCTCAAAGTGTTAAAAACACAGATACTGCTGAAAAAAAGGGCTATGATGCAGGTAAAAAGATTTCAGGCATAAAGCGTCATATTGCAGTTGATACTCAAGGTCTACCACATGCAATTTATGTAACAACAGCAGAAGTAACTGATCGTAGTAGCGCTGTAAGAATGGTTGAAAATGCTAAAGATACCCTTTCTGAAGTCAAAAATATATTGGTTGATGCAGGCTACACAGGAAAAATTTTTGCAACCCAAATAAAAGATATTATTGGTGCAACTGTTGAGGTAATAAAGCGCAGTGAATTACATTCTTTTGTTGTATTGCCAAAGAGATGGGTTGTTGAGCGTTCTTTTGCTTGGTTAGAAAAGTGTAGACGGCTATGGAAAAATTGCGAACGTAAACTCAATACCAGCTTGCAAATGATTGTCCTTTCCTTCATTTCTCTCCTATTACGAAGATTTTAAACAGGTTCTTAGGCAAAAGCTTGTCTAAGTTGCTTTAAATCTTTATCATAAGCTGAAGAGTGCATAATGAACATAAGACGCCTAAGCAAAGAAACCTGTTATTGCTTTTGCATTAAAAGGGTTGTTGTTATCATCGAAATATTCCATGAGCCTCTCATCCGGTGTTTCTTCTTCTATGGCAGTAGCTAGTTTAGTTAATTCTCCCAGCTCTACTAACTTCTTTCCTTTAGCTTCATCTATAAGTTGCTTATAAAGGTTGTTTCGTTACTGAGAGTTTTGCAATATTCTTTTAACTGCTCAGAGTTTTGCAATAAAAGTTGTTGTATTTTCATAAAGTCTCCATTAACCCCTTGCTATATATACTCAAGAAATTATGAAAACTGTTCAATTTTTTTTAATTTTTCTTTGCAAAGCGTAAAAAACGTGCTAAACTCACCTATGGGTTTGCTATACAGTAATAGAATTGCTAAGAATGCCATTTATTCGAGTTCTAAGGGGTATTACGTGCGTTCTTTGGCAATGGTAGTAATTTTGTACCCTAAAGTTATATCTAGTCTTAAAACAAAGTTTTTGTCTCATCTAAAAAAATACAAATTCTCAATTATGTAACTTACCAAAAGCCTAAATTACTTTATTTCTTTTGCTTTCTTCAATCTTTTCTACTCTGTTTTTGTTTGCCGACTTTTGTGTTTGAAGCGCATCTACAAACTACCTCAATACCCTTCCATAATATATATACCGGATTTCTCATCACTTTTTCCGGGATTTTCTAAAAAAAAGTTAAAATAATTTTAAGGCAGCTAAGGAATTAAAGAGCTTTGAAAACCAGCTATATCTTTTACAGCAGCTTCTTCGCTATTTAAGATCTTTCCATTTTGGAAACAACTGGTTATTTAGATTTAAAAGAGGTTACATGAGTTTTTGATAAAAACAGCTATCTAACAACACTATAATAGCCCTCTAAAACGTTTTTAAGAATGGTGTTGCAGTAGAGAGATTGTTTTGGCTCCTTTTTTCTCACAATGAAAATATGCTACCCCACTTCAATCTTTAATCTTCTTCAGAAAGTTATCCGGAGAAACGACTTTCACACCTCTCGCTTGTTCAAATGCTTCTCTTGCTATACCTGCATTTTTACCGCCTCCCTTTGCCGCTTCTAAGTTTTCATTATAACCATGAGCATCTTTATCCTTTATCTCATCAATGGTAGCTTGTTCTCCTAGCATGTTAAAAATTCGGTGTCATATGGTCTCTTAGAGGCTGCTTCTTTAAGCCTTTTATTTCCTTATGTTTTTTGGTCTTTATTCCAAAAGTCTCTTGAGAGATTGCATCTGTCAATATTGCATACTCCTTGCCTTCAAGGTGCTTATTATTATGATCAGAGATCTTTCTGCTATCCCACTCTTTTGTTAGCTGATTTCTGATAGATATCGATTGTATCCTTTTTTGTATCCACTCTTCAGGGTATCCTTTTGCAACATAATCAGCATAGGCTCGCTTAAATGCCAGTTCTGGGTTTTCATATTCTTGTAATCTTTCATACCCAACCTTTGCAAGCCAACGTTTAAATTGTTCAACCTTTTTAGAAGGAATAGACTGCGCGATACGAAATAACCCCTCAACATTTGTACAATTAACATTCTGTTTACCACCTTTTGTTTTAATTTCAAGGGGGGTGTCCCCATCCTTCAGAGAGCCCTATATCTCTGCTTTTTATCTTTTTTAGGTAATCAGATGGGTTTTTACTACCTGTAAGAGAAGCTATTACCTCTGTTATCACATACCACCACTCTCCATTGTGTAATACTCTAGTCATATTGCTATTATCAAATGCAGTAGTCTCAATATCTCCTTCTTTTAAAGTTAAAGTGTCAATCATGTTGAAAATAAGTTTATTCTAAAAACCAAATATAAACTAAGTTGCTTTTTATTACTAATAAATAGTGGAAATTTTGTCTCCGTTATGTATGATAAAATTGGAGACGTAAATTTTGCTCTTTGTCTCCATTTTAAGCGGCAATCAAATTTTACGAGCTTCTGTTTCTTCTTCTACGGCAGCAACTTCAAACTTTTTTTTCTTTAGCTTCATCTACAACCTGTTTATAGAGATTTTTTCATCAAAAGACTCACAACATTCCCTCAGGAGTTTGAGATAAAAGTCGTTGTATTTCCATAAGACCTCCAGTGTACCAACTTAACCAGCTTTTGTTATACCAAAATTACAAAAACTGTTCACTTTTTTGAAAAAATATTTTACAACGAATAAAAAACGTGATAAACTAAAATAAGGGTTTTTTTATAACAAGTAAAAGTTTAAAGTAAAAAATAATTTAGAAATGCCTCGTAATCAAGTTTTAAGCTACCCTACATGAGTAATTTAGGTCTTGGTGGTACAATTTATACCCTGAAGTCGTAGAATCGTTTTAAAACCGCGCTAATTGTATCTTTCATTAAATGTAAATATCTTAATAATGTTTTGTGGCAACCTTTCTGGACTTCTTTTTTTTTGCTGTTTAAGTTATTGTACTCTATTTGTGTTTTACTATTATTTTATATTATCTATTATTATTTATTACTATTATATATATATAATATATAAGGGTTTTAGGAAGCTAGAATCCGCCTCACTGGCTGACTTTAGACATGTAGTTTCTAGGAACGCTTTTAGGAACGTAGGTAAAAAAGCTAGCTCTCACGCAGAATTTAGATTCCTGATTTCTAATTACTGATTTAGGAACCTAGGAATTAGGAATGTAATACAATCATTGGCGGTGCTATTTCTTATATATTCTACCTATCTTTAGTTGAAAATTATATTGAGTGCTAAGATTAGCGTTTTAGTTGAGTGGATGTAAATTGATAGTAGCTATAGATTGAAAGGGCAATAGAGAAAACTGGGTAAACTCTAAAATATTTTTACCCATAAAAAAAGACTTATCCTAACATTAAATTTTGCCTATAGCTAAAATCTTCAGCTCCAGGAGTCTATACCACAAGCAAATGGTCCAGTTGGAATGTCAATCCACTTATCCTCTTTTGAACCTGTAGACATCACTTTAACTAACTGCTTTACCTGTAAAAGTTCCTGAACTATACGCTCTAGTCGATCTCTTCCCATGCTGTGAAAAACTTCAGGTAGTCTATGCCGTTGCTTATATACTCCTGTGCTTCCTGTGTGAGTAAATGGATGTCCTGCAACAGCAGATCGTGTAATTGCATCAGTAAGACATATTTTAAGGTCTTTTTCACTAGCATTTTTAACTGTTAGTTGTATTGTTATATCTTCTAGTAGCCCTGTTTCCTGATTTCTTAGGTAAGTTCTTACAGTGCGATCAGCTAAACCATTGGCCTTCACAACTGCCCCATGAAACAAAGCATTCTGTCTTGGTGTTTCTCCTACTGCCTTAAAGATTTCTAGCCTAGCTGTATTTTCTATTGGCCAAAAAGCGTATGAGCATCTAACACCATTAACAAGAGCAGAGGTACCTCTAATTGCATCGCGTGCTTGTTCAGCAGTTAATATCGGTTTTTCTCCTTTTGGCTTTCTCATGTGATGAGCAGTAATTATCGAAGCTCCAGTACTACATGCTAAATCAGATAATAAGCACATTAGATAATCCCCTACAGCTGGATCAGCATTTATATCTGCATGGATAAATGAAGCAAGTGGATCAAATACTATCAATTTCAGATCTTTTATTTCCTCGAGCTGTTTCATTACGGATTCGAATTCAGGAGAAACTTCGACGATTTTACCACGAACATTTCTGAGTATTGTAAGTGATCCTCTGACGTTTGGCAGTGGTACAATAAATAATTTATCTTTATGTTTCAACCTTTCACACTTAGGGCCGAGTCGTTCTAAGCGGCGGTGTATCTCACTTGCATCATCTTCTGCTGAAAAAATCACTACTGATCCATGTTCAGTAACAAGTGAACCAAAGCCACACATCTGATCCTTATCACTTGCAACCTTAAGCGCTAGGTCAAGAAGAAGCATACCTTTGCCTGTATCTCCCATTGCTGCTATTATTGAAGTAACACCTAAAGGAAATAGACCTTCAACAAGAAACTTTTGCTCTGGTACCGGACCTACAAAGCGCTCTGCACTCCAATCTAAAATGTTAAGTGGCTGTTTTGTGGATCTTTCTAAACTTTTCATATTTGAAGTATCAGTAGCTGGAGTATCAATAGTAAGTAACGGAGTTGAAGCTAAAAACTCTTTGACATCTATACCTTCCTCTACACAATCAGCAGCATCCCATTTCTCAGGTTTACCTTGCGGAATCTCAAGAACAGCAAGTGATGCAACTCCGATCTCTAAAAGCTTTTTTTCAGCTTTTTTTGCGTATTTATTACCTGCTTCATCATTATCTGGCCAAATAATAATATTTTTACCCTTAAGCGGTGTCCAATCTGTTTTATCAATAGGTGCATTTGCTCCAAACATTGCTGTCGTTGCAGTAATTCCTTTCTCTATGAGCGCTTCTGCACATTTTTCTCCTTCAACCAGAATAATCTTATCAGATTTTAGAATACCTGGAATGTTGTAGAGTGGCCTTATATCCGGTTCGCCAAAACTCAGCTTCTTAACATCAAATGGACGATATTCTTTCTTTCCTTCAGGTGGATCATATCGGTAAACTATAACAATAACTTGGTTGTTTTCATCGTAATAATTCCAGCTACAAGTCAGGTGCTGTTCTAGATCTTTGATACTCTTTTTTTCTCTAGTGTGTTGTTTGCCAAGCCATTCACCTATAGAAGCCATTACTTCAGAAAACTCTGTTCTGGCGTTTTTTCTATGCACGGCTGCCCAAAGATCGATAATGTCACCACCGTCCCCGGTTGCGAAATCATTCCATAACCCGGCTTTACTGCCACTTAGCTCTACTCTTAAACTTTTTCCTCTATTACCCCAGATATCCCCTACTTGAAACTCATTTCTGCAAAAAGTGCCATTAGGTAGTAAATACGAAAGACACGATCTTATCTGCAACAATAGTTCTGCTTTTAATTCTTCACTGCTTAAACCGAAATTCATAGTTCAAAACCTTTAAATGTTCCCTATGTGCTCTATACCGTAATTGCTGCTTGTTGTGCGCCATCACCATTATTTAAATTGCTATCGCCATTATTCTCAGAAAAAAAGCATAGAATATCAGTAAGTTAAAAATCGCATCGCAATTATTTAATTTTGCTCCGCAATTACAATCAGTCTCCAAAAACGATCACTCTTGAAGAAGTTAATTATTCAAGAAAAATTATGAAATCACAGAACTCTTACTCGGGAATTAATCCTATAGTTGTTAAGTACGTAAAGTATTATGCAAAATGTCTTAAACGCCTTAAATGTTTTGCCGATGAAAGCATTGAAGATATTGAACAAGAACTTTTTTTACTTGTTTGGCCAACAATTATTCAATATGACGAGAGTAAAAGTTGTTTTGTTGCTTTTGTTAAACAACTCGTTAAGTGCCGTGCCATTAACTTAGTGTATAGGCAATCATGCGAAAAGCGTGGTGGCAAACAAGGTATATTATATATAGATCATACTATTTTAGATAACATTGCTGATGAAAGGTGCCGTTTTGAAGATGAAATAGCAGACCGTAGTGATCTTGATTACATTGTCTCAACACTACCTCAAGAATGGCAAGTTCTATGCAGACAGCTAGAAATCTTCAGTGTTCCAGAAGTAGCTGAAATACGTGGAATAGCAAGGACAACAGTCTATGACATTCTCAGAAGAATAAGACGACATACAAAAAAAGTTTTCTAGAACCTCCGACAACAGAGAACCATTCCGGTATATAAAACATAGGGGGAGATTATGACTCTAAAAATAATAAGTAACGAAGAAAGAGTAAAAACAGTAACAGGTGTAAAAATGGTAATCTTTGGACCTTATGGAATCGGCAAAACTAGTCTACTTAAAACTCTCGATGAGTCGACAACACTCTGTCTTGATTTTGAAGCAGGGCTTTTAGCAGTTCAGGACTGGAAAGGAGATTCAATCAGCGTTCGTACTTGGAATGAGGCAAGAGATATAGCTTGTCTTATTGGTGGGCTAAATCCTGCATTAAAATCTGATCAAGCATATAGTCAAAGGCACTATGAGCATGTATCTGGCAAGTACAAAGATCTTTCTTCGGAGTTTTTTAAATATCATTGCATTTTTATCGATAGTATCACTGTAGCATCACGTTTATGCTTTTTATGGGCAAGGATGCAACCTGAAGCTTTTTCTGATAGATCAGGAAGAGAAGATAAAAGAGCTGCTTACGGCACACTTGCTCAGGAGATGATGGCTTGGCTCAATCAGTTTCAACATATTCGGGATAAAGACATCATCATAGTTGGCACTTTAGGTCAGTATCTTGATGATTGTAATCGTTCGACCTGGCTGCCTCAATGTGAAGGGGCTAAAACTGCCAGTGAAATTCCTGGAATTGTTGATGAAGTAATCAGCATGGTTGGAATCAAGAAAGATGATGGCACAGAAGTACGTTCATTTGTCTGTCAGACGATTAATTCCTGGGGATACCCTGCTAAAGATCGAAGTGGTTGCCTTAATATGGTTGAAGAACCGCATCTGGGAAAACTACTTGCGAAAATTAAAGCTAAAGCCTTTTCTACTGCTACTTAATGGAGAATAACTATGCTACAAAACATTTTCACTATTGGTCAAAAAATCCCTTTTTTCAGCGTAAAAGAGTATTTAAGTGACCCAACACCAATCCCAGAAGACATCATCTACCCGAGGATATTAACTCCAAGGGGTTTGTTGGTATTTGGTGGGCCACCTAAAATTGGTAAAAGCGATTTTCTAATTTCATGGCTCATGCACATGGCTGCTGGTGTTTCATTTCTTGGCATGATTCCCAATCAGCCTATGAAAGTTCTCTGTCTGCAGACTGAAATTGATGATGGATATTTAAAAGAGCGTCTACAGGAGTTAAAACTTGATAAAGAGCTTTTGGATATTGGTGCAAACAACTTCATGATCACGCCAAGAGTACAACTATCGTTTAGTAGTGAAGAGATAGATGAAATAAAAAACTCTCTGGAGGAAAAAAGTTTCAAGCCAGATATTATCGCCATAGATCCTCTACGAAATATCTTTAATTCAGGTGAATATGGTAATGAGAACGATAACAGCGCTATGCTATTCTTCCTGCAAAAAACGCTTGAAAGACTGAGAAATGTTATTAATCCAGATGCCGGTATAATACTTACCCACCACACTAAAAAATTATCCAAAAAAATGCTGGAAGAAGATCCATTTCAAGGTTTAAGTGGTGCTGGGTCTTTAAGGGGATTCTACACTACAGGTATGGTGATGTTTCGGAAGGATGAAGAAAACAGAGAAGAAAACGGAAAAGAACAAACCGCATGTCAAATAGTTTTTGAGTTACGCAATGGAAAACATATCCTGCGCAAGACTGTCGACAAGATAGATGGTCGCTGGCAGTTTGTGGACCAATGGAATAGCTGATTTCAACTTTATTATGGAGACATTTATGTTACAGGATTTAACTGATTTTAACACGGCAAAGTCGCAAAGTAATTTAATACCTAAAGGTACAACGGTAAAAGTCAAAATGGCTATTAAACCTGGGGGTTATGAATGCTGGCTCACTAAAAGTCCCACTACCGGTAGTATCTATTTAAATGCAGAATTTACCGTCATTGAAGGGTCATATGCAAGGCATAAGATTTATCAAGCAATTGGTATTAAAAGTGGCAAAGCAAACGTTGAAAGAGAAGATGTTTGGGGAGAAATGGGTCGTTCTATGATTCGCAGTATTTTAGAGTCAGCACGCAATATTCATCCACATGATAATTCAGAAAAGGCGGTACTTGCTCGTAAGCTGAACTCTATTGCAGACTTAAATGGTTTAGAATTCAGAGCAAAGGTAGGTATTGAAGCTGATCGGTATGGAGAAAAGAACAAGATTGCTACAGTTATTACTTCAGAAAATACTGAAAATGATTGGGTACCGTTTTGAAGTACGACGAGGAGAAGCTCTGGATTGCTGTCATTAAGAGAGCTATCAAAGATGCAGCAGGAAAAAATGCAGAGCTAAAAAAAGAAGCAATTGAATGGTTCAATTTGGAGTCTTTTGAAACTGTTTGTGAGCTGGCTAATCTCAGCTTTAAACGTATGAAAAACATGTTGTTAGGTTATGGAGGTTTTATGTCTAAAAAGGAAATAAAGGCGTCATTAATTGATAATATTAAGGAATGTGTGTCTCATCTAATTCCAGACGGTAAGTTTTACCAAGAGAAGACTTATGTTGGCAGCTTAAATGGAGATACCATTATGGTTAAAATAGTAGGTAAAAAAGCCGGTAATTGGCGTAATTTTACCACAGGGACTAGTGGTGACATTATTGATCTTTGGACTTTAATTAAAGGTAATATAGATTCTGCCAAGGAGTGGTTAAATACTAAAAATACTGAGAAATTACAAAATAAAGAAGCAAAGGGGGCAATAAAAAAAGGGGAAAAGGCGTTTTCTGTAGGACAGTATTTAAGCGACCAATCTCCAATGCCGAAAGATGTCATAGGCCCAAGAATTCTAACACCAGGTGGGCTTTTAGTTATAGGTGGTACTCCAAAGGTTGGAAAAAGTAGTTTTCTGCTTTCTTTATTAGCACATATGGCAGCAGGAGTATCATTTCTTAAGATGACACCTACAAAACCGCTTAGGATACTCTATCTACAGGACGAAATGGGATATGACGACATGAGAAGGCGCTTACAGCAACTCAAAATCGACCAAAAGCTTATAGATTTAATGAAAGAAAACTTGGTTATTGCTTCAGAAGCAAAAATAACGTTGAATGATGAAGGAGTGGAGAGGATCAAAGACATCATCGTGAAAGACTTTGGTACAAAGATGGTTGATCTTATTGCAATAGACTCTCTTACGACGCATCTGATGCCACTTTCTCTTTTACGTAGTGGGATTGAAAAATTACGCTCTATCGGCATTGGAATAATCATGACCCATCACACTAAGAAAGTATCCACAGCTACACTGGAAAAAAATCCATTTCAGGCTCTGGTTGGAGCTAATGCACTCAGAAGTTTCTATACGTCTGGTATAGTAATGTTTCAACCCAGTAGAAGCAAAAATATTCTGCAGGTAGTGTATGAGCTTGGGAACAGAAAACCTATACCAGCAAAATTCATTAGCAGAGCTAACGGATGTTGGAAAGCTTCTAAGGTTAGCTTGATTACTTTGTCAACACAAGTGTGAAGGGATTAAGGCGATAACCATGTTCCTTACAAATTAATTCTGGCCAACCAATGGTTTGAATAACATCATCACGTTCGATGCTCAATCCTGATTGGTTAGCCAGTTTTTCTTTTATTTGTCTTTGCATTTTATTCAGAGGATATCTTATTTGTTGTTCTAAATCTGTAATTTCTGAATGAAAAATTAAACTGTCTGCTATTTTTTCGGTGCTAAGAGGTACATGATGTTTTAATGGTATACCATTTTCAAAATCATCGAGAAATTGTTTGAGTAAAACGCGAAAGATACTAATACACAATATAGCTCTTTTATTTACTACTTCAATGTCATTTACGTAGACCGCACCATGTGAGAACCCAAGTTGTAGAGTTTTCTTTGGTGATTTAGGTTTAACTTGTTTTAATGAAATAACAGGGAAAATTTGTGTAGAGACATTAGCAATTAATTCTGGTATAGCTACTTCAAGAAGTATTTCACGTAAACTCCTATTCTCACAAAAAAGATCAGACATTTTTACGATGGGCAAAACAATTGGCAAGTCCGGTATATTCTCTCTTACGGTAATTAAAACAGTGGGCTGGATTCTAAGCTTATCTATGGTTAAATATACTGCATCAGAGCAAAGATCAAGAATGATTATGCTAACAATACTGCCTTGGCTACTTATGTGATAAACTCCTTCTGCTGCTTTTTGCCAGATGAACTTTGAGTTGTTCAATAGACTCTCAAACCAATGTGCAATTTTTTCTAGGTTAAGATTGGTTGATAGTAGGTGAAATCGTTGCTTTTGATGAGTATTGGGTAGAATGTAGCGACAACAATCTTCACAAAGCATGTCATCACATTCTTCATCAAAGTCTGGACTAATAGGAATTTCATTAGTGCAATCTGGATCAAATACGTGAGGCCAATCCAAATGATCCTCTTTACGAGAACAAATAACAAAATCAACTGCTTTTAGCTTAATAAAGCCAAGACTAGATAAATAGATTGCAGTTTTCAAGTAAGCTTTGCTCGGGTCAATACAGGGTTCATTGGATTCCAGAACATCTGCAATAGTTTGCTTTTGGTAGGATTGTAAGTCCATAGTTCTCCTTCATTAATGACTTGAAATCTTCACGCTCTTTTTTATTGAGTACATGCTCTGAGTAATAAATAATGGTATAATGCTGATTTCTTTTAAAAAATAAAGTTACTTTTTTATTCTGAAACAAAACGCGAATGGACTCAACAACAGAATTATCTTGTGTTAATTTTAACATCTGTAATTCGCGAGCAAGTGAGTTAAATGGATTAGTGGCTACAACTAAGTATGTATCTTTCTTGAGCTGAGTTGAACGGAACCTTATTTCAAAAGGGCAAATATGAGGGTCAGCCCCTTCTATGGAAGACTTTAAGAATGCTGCAACAAGAAGTGTACAATTTTGGTCTTGCATATCGATAAATAAGCATTCACGTTGAAAGTAACGACTTAAGATACTATTTGCTATTTTTAGACTTTCATCAGAGTTTTTGGCAGAAAGATTTAATTGATTACCATGTAGAGAAAAATCGAGAATAATCCGATCTGGTCTATATCCATGGATAATACGGTTTGAATTAAAGAGTAAGTCCTTATCGCTAGCACGACGTATAAACACGTATATACGATCATGATGATAGAAAAAACATTGTAGTTGAGTTTCAAAGCCATCATTTTTTGCAGCATCATATTTTTGCAGTAGTTCGTGAACAATTTGCTTTGATAAAAAGTTTTTAAAAGGAGTTTTCATCTGTCTAGGGGAATTTTGTAGAATAAAGGGAGAAAACCCTCTCTTTTGTACTCTGTCAAAATGGTAAACATACTTGATTAACTCTGGATTATGATGAAACATAACAAAGATCAAGGACTTTTTATCATATTTATTGCTCTTACATAAAAACTGAGCAATGAGCGCTTTGTCCAAGGTGGATTTTGCTACTTCAACAACAGCAGACTGAAATTTAGAATAGTTAAAACAACTAAGTAGATAATAGTTGAGCAAAGAATCTGAACAATCCGTGAGAATGGCACGTTTTTGTTGAATTGGAATATCATCGTTATGCTTAAAAAGTTGCAGAAAAATGACATTTAATTGTCTACCTGAGAGGGAAGAAAGCCAATTTTTACGTATTTTCTCATTTTGAAAGCTAGGTAACCAATGATCTATTGGCATCTCTAAATCACTCTCCCAGAAATCTCTGCTGGGATAAAGATCAACCATATAATGTGTATAATATAATGAGCTATATTTTACATAAGTAAAAAATTAATCAACAAAAAAACTTCAATAAAAAATATTTTTCAAAATAGCCTGAACAAATTTCTACAAAAAATGTATATCTTAAATAGGGGGAGTAGAAAACATGTCAATCCTAACGCAAACGGGAAGAGCAGCAATAGCAGCAAGCATAAAAGAGCAACCGATACATCTTGCTTGGGGAAGTGGTGACTCAAACTGGGAAAGTCGCCATAAAGTAGAGAAAACTTTTACCAATGGCGAAATAACCCTAGATCACCATACTATTAAAGATGTAAAAGTTTTTACCGGGCAAATAACTTATCAGCCAAGTATAGACTATACAGTTGCTGGTGTAATTAAACGTACGGAAAATGGTTCTATTGCAAATGGTGGTGGAGTTACCATAGAGTATACTCAAGACACACCACCAGAACCCATTACTTCTGCAACATTACTCAAGGAAGTTGGACGTCGTGTTGTTGATGAGATACTCTTCTGTGTTGGTGATGAGGATGGAGAACTTTTGACCCCTTCTGGGAGGTTTAAATCTTCCGCTGTACCAACCAATAATCTTTATCTCAAATTTACTTTTGATTTCACGGACGCAGCAAATCAAGTAATAAGGGAACTAGGGGTTATGGTTGGTACAAGGGTAAAGGCGCCAGGACAGAGATATTTTGAACCACAAGATATAGAAGACCCTGGAATTTTGTTAGTTTTAGAGCACACTGTGCCACTTATCAGAACCGCAGCTACAAGAGAAACTTTTTCCTTTGTTGTAACATTTTGACATATGACAATAGTCTATTTTTTGAAAGAAAAATACTTCGATCAGAAGAATCAACAAAATCTAAGTTTATTATTCAACATCCTTGTAACTTTTTTATTGACATGCAAGACGGTATCTGCGGCAACCCGTGAAACTTTTTCATTTGTTGTGACGTTTTAGAAAAAGGGGAAAAAGATGACGTTAAATAGCTATTATAATCGCTCTGACAAAGAATACGAGAAAAGTTTATTCTTAGCAGGAAGAGGTTTGCAGTCAGCAGAATTAAATGAGATTCAAGATTATGCTCTTTTGAGTCTCAAAGGCATAGGTGATGCGATATTCCGTGATGGTGACGTTATAACGGGAAGCGATTGTATCATAGACGGGGAAAAAGTTACACTTGAAGCAGGAAAAATCTATCTTCGTGGAGCAGTTAGAAAAGTCGAAAAAGAAAAATTTACTATTCCACTTAATACTACAGTTCGCATAGGTGTTTATTATGTAGAATCTACCATTACAGAACTTGAGGATGAAAATCTTCGTGATCCTGCAGTTGGTACGCGTAATTACCAAGAAGTAGGAGCAGCAAGGCTTAAAGTTTCCACCATTTGGGGTTATCAAGCAGAGAGTGTTACTGTTAACTCCGCAAATGGGGAATTCTATCCAATTTATAACATTGAAAACGGAGTTCTTGTTCAGTATTCACCGCCACCACAAGCAAACATAGTAACCACAGCTCTTGCTCGTTACGATAAAGAAGCAAATGGATCTTATGTAGTAAATGGCCTAGAAGTAATGTTCCTGCAAAAGGAAGAGGGCAAAAAAGGGGCACAAATATTTGTGATTAATGAGGGAAAAGCTCATGTTGATGGCTACGAAATTGAATTATCCCACGGTATTCGTGTTTATTTTGATGAAGATCCAGATATAAAAGCAGTTAAATCAGAATTTCACACCTTTCAGCCAAATAGCCAAAGAGTAATGGAGCTTAAAGTTCATGATTTTCCGGTTAGTGAGATAAAAAGGGTAGATATAACTGTTCAGAAAACTATTACCATGACGCATGGTTCATACTCTGGAGTTGTTGATCCGATACCTGACTCTGCAGTTCAGGAGATCATTCAAGTTAAGCAAGGTGATGTAATCTATGAAAATAGTGCAGATTGCAAGCTCAGTGGAGGAAATGTTGATTGGTCATTGGCAGGAAAAGAACCAGCACCAGGAAGTAGTTACCTGATAACCTACCGCTTTCGCACTCATGTAAGCCCTGAAGATGTGGATGAACAAGGGTGTAAAATAAGAGGAGCAGTGGATGGCAGTTTAGTTTCAGTTGATTACACTTGGAAAATGCCCCGCTTTGATTTAATCACTCTAGATGCAAAAGGGGTGGTAAGAAGAATAAAGGGAATTGCTCATCCATGGCGACCATCGATGCCTAAAGCACCTAGCGGACAATTGCTACTTTGCTACATTCACCAAACGTGGAAAGAAGGGGAAGAGGGGAAAATAAAAATAGTGAATAATGCTATCCACGCTGTACCGATGAACGAATTGGAAGCAATGAAAAAAGGAATAAATGATCTTTATGCATTAGTTGCCGAAGAACGTCTGCGTAATGATGCAAATTCAAGAGAGCCTACCACTAAAAAAGGAGTATTTGTTGATCCGTTCTTTGATGATGATATGCGTGATCAGGGAATTTTGCAGTCTGCAGCAATAGTAAACAAGGAACTAGTATTACCGATAGATGTAGAAGTTGTTGATGTTGAAAGGGGAAAAAAACCGTATCTTTTGCCGTATGAACTTGAGCCGGTATTGGAACAGCTTTTACAGACTAAAAGTGAAAGGATTAATCCTTATCAAGCTTTCGATCCAGTACCGGCAAAAGTTACCATGAACAAAAACATCGATCACTGGACAGAGGTAAAGACAAATTGGTCAAGTCCAGTGACAAGAGAATTTAATACTAGAGAAACAACAGAGCTTCTGTCAAGTAGTACGTATGAAGCTGAATTTATGAGAGAAGCAGTACAAGATTTTGAGATCGAAGGTTTTTCGGTCGGTGAGAAACTTAAAGAAATAAAATTCGATGGAATCAGCATTCAACCTATAGAGGAAGGAAATGTCTACAATTAGCAACCAGGGGAAAAAAGGACGAATAAGTGGAAAAATAAAAATCCCAGCAAATATTCCAGCCGGTACTAAATTAGTGCAGTTTTACGGGGATAAGGGAAGTTATGGAGAAGCAACGTATACTGGTAAAAAAACTATTACCATAGAAGAGCGAAGAAGAGTTTTTTCCAGCAAACGTGTTGATCCTTTAGCGCAAACATTTACCTTGGATGAGAGTAGGCATATAGGAGGTATAGACTTATGGTTTACAAATAGCGGCAAAAGACGTGTTGTTGTGCAGATTCGGGAAACAACAGTTGGAGTGCCCTCGCAAACAGTTATCGCTGAAAATTCCATCGAGCCAACCAAGATCAATACCAATGGCACAGCAACACGTATAACTTGGTCACCTGTGTTTTGTCATGGAGGGCAAGAGTATGCAATAGTTTTACTTACCGATGACGGGGAAAATGCGGTCAAAGTAGCAGAACTTGGCAAATACGATGCAGTAAACAGCCGTTGGGTAACCAGTCAACCTTATCAAGTAGGGGTATTACTCTCATCAAGCAATGCAAGTACGTGGACACCGCATCAAAATTTAGACCTAACTTTTAGGCTTTTAGCAGCAAAATTTACCGAAAGTTCTCACGTTATTGATCTTGGTAAAGTTACTGCAAATAATACATCAGACTTAATCGCTCTAACCAACATAGAAAAAGTAGGTTTTGATACTAATGTAGAATTTATCTTAACAGATGAGAAAGGAGAAGAAAATTTTCTATCTGATAATCTGCCGTTAGCACTGCGCGCAAGAATAAGTGGGGAATTAACGGTAAAAGTAGCGCTCAAAGGATCGGGGGAAAAAAGTCCAGTTCTCTACCCTGGGTTGCAGCTAGTTATGGGGAATATTTCAGCGTCCGGAGATTATGTCACGAGGAGCATTACAGCAGGATCCAACACTAAGATAACAATTACCTATGATGCATTGATACCTGGTACTGCAGATGTTAAAGCATATGTGCAGAAAAGCGTGGAAGGGGAATGGCAATTAGTAGATTTAACAGCGGGAAAACCAATCGGAGAAAATTGGGTAGAGAGAGTCCACGTGCTGACGAACTTTAATGCAAATGAGACGAGGGTAAAATTAGTCTTGAGTGGAACGGTTGTCTATCGACCAAAGGTAAAAAACTTACGAGTTATTATAACATAAAAAAATGCCAGATGATGAAACTAAACGTGGATATCCTTTACCACATCCAGAGAATATTGCTGCTCAAGATGTAGTACGTATTCGCAGAGCCATAGAAAAAATAGATGAAGATATGAGTGAAAGAGATAACAATCTTAAAAAAGCATTTGAACGACTGAATTTTGAAACTTTTTTGAATTTTTGGGGATGAAAGAAGCAATCGATGCATTGCATCAAAGAATTAAAGATTTAGCAGCAAACAGCACACCAGAGCAGCTTGCATATCTTGCTAAGTCATTGGAATTGATAATAGATAAAAAAGCAATCTCCAATATTGTGCAGATGACCACAATAAAAGAAATAATCGATGCACTACAAAAAAGACTTAAGGATTTAGCAGCAAATAGTACACCAGATCAACTAGCATATCTTGCTAAAGCATTGGAATCAATAGTAGGTAAGAGTGCAGTGTCTGAAATTGTATACATGACAGATGAAAAGTTGAAAGAACTTCTAAACGCTGCAAGATCACATTTGAATGACATAAATACCAATAAGGAAAATTCAATATCGGCGATAACTGGAGCAAAGACAGAGTCTGTAAATGAGATCAATACGCTAAAAACTAACACCTTGGATACTTTAAAAGCGTCATCAGATTCATACGTATCGCTACTTGACACGAGAAAAGATGCGAATATTGCGGCAATAAACAGTATTAGCAACAATCATAAAGATGGTCTTAAAGGTTTAGTAGAAGATTTTCGTGCTATTAATAATGTACCACCTGGCTCATCAATTATAGGAGAAATAGAAACTCGAGATAATCAACTAAAAACATCCCTTATAAATGAGGTAAAAACTCGAGATGATCAATTAAAAACGTCTCTTAGAACCTGTTTAAAATCTCGGAGAGATGAGGTAAAATAGTGGTAGATTAAGAATGAGGTATATCTATGCGTAAAAATTATCCAAGTGATATAAGTCGAGAGCAATTTGAAAAAATCAGACCAATACTAGAGAGTAGCAGGAAGAAAACGAGACCAAGAAAACTTGATTTGTATGATGTATTTCGTACAGTGTTATACGTCCTAAAAAGTGGTTGCCAGTGGAGAATGTTGCCAAAAGATTTTCCAAGGTGGGAAAGCGTATATTACTATTTTCAAATGTGGAATAAAAAGAATGGAGAAGAACCAAGTTTGTTGGAATTAGTTTTAAAAAAAATTGGTTGGAGAGATCCGTATCAACAATGGTCGGAAAGAGAAAACTAGCTTCTGTATAATTGATGCTCAAAGTGTTAAAAACACAGATACTGCTGAAAAAAAGGGCTATGATGCAGGTAAAAAGATTTCAGGCATAAAGCGTCATATTGCAGTTGATACTCAAGGTCTACCACATGCAATTTATGTAACAACAGCAGAAGTAACTGATCGTAGTAGCGCTGTAAGAATGGTTGAAAATGCTAAAGATACCCTTTCTGAAGTCAAAAATATATTGGTTGATGCAGGCTACACAGGAAAAATTTTTGCAACCCAAATAAAAGATATTATTGGTGCAACTGTTGAGGTAATAAAGCGCAGTGAATTACATTCTTTTGTTGTATTGCCAAAGAGATGGGTTGTTGAGCGTTCTTTTGCTTGGTTAGAAAAGTGTAGACGGCTATGGAAAAATTGCGAACGTAAACTCAATACCAGCTTGCAAATGATTGTCCTTTCCTTCATTTCTCTCCTATTACGAAGATTTTAAACAGGTTCTTACAAATGAGGTAAAAACTCGAGATGATCAACTAAAAGTGTCGCTTACAAACGAAATAAGAAAGCGCAATATGGTTGAACCAGGGTCATTACCTTTCTTGTTTGGTGTGCTCAGTAGAAAAAATAATTACTATGGTGACGGAGCTTTCACAACTGAATTAGGTCAATGGAGCAGCGATATAACAAAAACCGACTACATGTTACAACTACTTGCGGGTAGTCATACATACGATACAAGTTACGTTAGTTTTTATCGGCCAAGACAATTGAGTTTTATAGAGGGAAACAAAGGTACATTTATTTACGGAGAGTCATATACAAGCAGTGACTCCGTGAGTCGTGATCAGATATATTACTACCCGTATGCTGCACTTGGAGTAATGTTTGTAAAAAACACCACAAGTAGGGATATAACAAGAACATTAAACTTTGTTGGTACATCTTTTTGGAGTTCAGGATACGAAGGAGCAGGAGCATTTGTGGGAACACCTGATAATACCAATAAATCGAGGATTTCAAAAATAACATGGAAAAATGTTTACCAATACACGAGTTCGAGTAGCAGATTTGCTGCATCTGGTAATGTAGAAATTCCAGCAGGAAAAACAGTTGCAGTGTTACTGTATACATCATCTTATCTAGATAGCAGAGGAAAAGTTAGTGAAGGTATGCTTTCAGGTAATGTATATATCTATGGTCAATTTATACAGTGGGGGATTTATAACATACGTAACAATTTTCTAACCACAGGACTTGAGATCGATGTAGAGAGGACACTAAGAGCGTGGCAATGTCCAGGATTAGATGCGACGTATAAAATTTGGCAATAAATCAAAATTAGGGGAAAAATTGTGACTATTTACATTCGCTTTGAAAATAACAAACAAGTAGAAACAACAACGCTTGAAAGCAAGCCAACTGGGAATGATTGGTATGAAGCGCCAAAGAATTTCAATTGGCAAAAGAGTTATCGTTTAATAGAAGGAGGAAAAATTGTTGAAAGGAGTAAAGAGGATATTGAGTTGGAATTATTGGAAAATGCGAAATTTTCTGCACTTGATAGTGTGCGTTTTTATTTTAATGACTGTACTCACAAATACGCAGGAGCTTCTCATCAGAAGTCTAAGTCGTATGAGATACAAGCGAAAGCCGCAGAGAACATTCTAGCAGCACCAGAATCTATAGACGAAAAAGATGCAGAAATCATAGAACCTTTAGCAAAAGTCCGTGATATCCCGGTTATTGAAATGGCAAGAATAATTCAGGAAAAAGCAAAAAAAGCAGTAAAAGCAATAATCAAATGTGAAGAGCTTGAAGACTTAGCCAAGAAGAAAATTAAGGAAGTCAGGGATAAAGAAGAGCTGCAGAGTTTACTCAACGATTTTAAGCAAAAAATGCAAAAGGTTTTAGAAAGCTAAAAAAGAAACCTTTTCTCTATCCACTTTCCGAAATTCAACATTACAAGGAGAAAAATGACAGAACAGTTTTTGCATGGGGTAAATGTTATTGAGATTACCTCTGGAGCAAGGACAGTACGCACAGCTAAATCATCAGTGATAGGTGTAATTGGTACTGCTCCGGAAGCTGACGGGCAAAAGTTTCCACTCAATAGTCCAGTATTAATAGTAGGAAGCTTAAAAGAGGCAGCAAAACTTGGAAAAAGAGGAACTCTGCCTTCTGCAGTGAATGGAATATTTTCCCAGGTTGGTGCAACAGTAGTAGTTATTCGAGTTGAAAATGCTGATCAAGAAGAAGAAATATTGAGAAATATCATTGGAGGAGTTGATGAAGAAACTGGGGAATATCAAGGCATTCAAGCATTCTTAAGCAGTGAAAGTATAGTCCATGTTGCCCCAAGAATACTAATTGCACCTCAGTTTACTCATCAATTGCCTGAAGATGCTGGAAACCCAGTGGTCAGCGCTTTAATTCCTATAGCAGAAAAGCTAAGGGCGATAATAGTAGCAGATGGTCCAAATACCAATGATGAAGAAGCAATAAAGTGGAGAAAAAGTGTAGGTAGTGCAAGAGTTTACGTAGTTGATCCTTGGGTTATTGATGGAAAAGAAGAAACTTTGCCGTCTAGACCATTTGTAGCCGGTTTAATAGCCAAAGTAGATAGTGAACAAGGCTTTTGGCAATCACCTTCAAATAAAGAGATAAATGGTATTGTTGGGACAAGTAGGGCTATTGATTTTACCTTAGGTGATACAAGTTGTAGAGCAAACCACTTAAATGAAAATGAAGTAACAACGATAATTCATCAAAATGGCTACAGACTATGGGGAAATAGAACATGTTCAAACGATGAAAGGTGGGCTTTTCTGCCGGTTAGGCGTACTGCAGATCTAATCAATGATAGTCTACTGCGAGCTCATCTATGGGCAGTTGATCGAAATATTACCAAAACTTATATAGATGATGTGATTGAGGGGGTGAATTCTTATCTGGCCCATTTAAAAGCACAGGGGGCAATTACCAGTGGAAGATGTTATGAAACACCAGAGCTCAATACACCGGCAAATATTGCAAATGGGAAAGTGTATTTTGACTTTGAATTTAATACATCTTATCCAGCCGAACACGTTACTTTTAGATCTCATTTAGTGAACAACCAAATACTTTAAAAGGCAACCTGCCTTCTAGACAAAATCTAGCAACATTAAAACAGGAGAAAAAATGCTGCCAAAAATCTTAAAGAATTTTAACGTATTTGTTGATGGTAGAGGTTACGCAGGAAAAATAGATGAAGTAACCTTGCCAAAACTTACCATAAAAACAGAAGAATATCGTGCAGGTGGTATGGATATTCCAATAAATATTGATATGGGCATGGAAAAGCTGGAAGCAGATTTCACTTTTTCTGAATACGATACAGAGCTATTTAGGCTTTTTGGCCTCATAGATGGTAATTCGGTTTCTTTGACGCTAAGGGGCGGATTACAAGGCAGTGGAAGTAATGATATCGAAGGAGTAATTATCAATCTCAGAGGAATATTCAGAGAATTTGATTTTGGTAGCTGGAAACCGGCTGAGAAAGCAACACTAAAATGTACCGTAGCTGCCCATTATTATAAACTTACTATAGGTGGCAATGAACTGATAGAAATCGATGCTGAAAATATGATTCGCAGAATTAACGGTGTTGATCAAATGGCTTTGTTACAAACGATTTTAGGGATTTAATTTATTTATAGGAGAAAAAAATATGAAAACAGTAAAACTTGATAACCCAATAACAGTAGAAGGAATTGAGGTTTCAGAATTAACTTTTAGACCAGTCAAAGTAAGAGACTGCCTAACAATGGAACGTGCCGGTAGTAGTGATTTTGAAAAAGAAGTTGGATTAATAGCAAACCTAGCATCTGTAACAAAGGAAACAATTTGGGAATTATATTTTGCAGACTACATGAAAATACAGGAAGCGTTGAAGGATTTTTTTCCATCGGTTACACAAAGGACTTAAGGCTAAATGTGTTAATGCTCTGTTCTGTCGTAGGTGGCGGAATTGAGCAGGTACTTGAGATGGAAATAAACGAATTTATTTTATGGGCCAAAGCTGCGGGGGAATTTAAATGTCAACATTATCAGTAAAAATAGGTGCCATACTAGATGGTAGCTTTAATAGCGTAATGGCAGGAAGTAATGCTCAACTTTCCCGTCTTGGGAGTACAATAGAGCAACTTGATGCATCGATGAAATCGGGATCTAAATTCAAGGAATTAAGACATGGAGCTCTAGCTGCTAAGGTATCTTTGAACAAATTGGAAAAGAAATTAGAGTTCTTGTCGGGAGCACCTTTAAAGGCTGCTTTTGATAAAGCAAAGGCGTCAGTAGTAAAGGCGAAAGAAGCTTATTTACAGAAAAAAGACGAAACTTCAAAGGTTGCTCTTGACAAAGCTAGGAAGTTAGCGGCAGAGGCAAAAAAAGCTTATTCACAACATAAGAAAGACAAAACTTTAAAGGCTGAGTTTGATAAAGCTAGGGCAGAAGTAAAGAAGGAAAAAGCAGCATACTTACAAAAGAGAAATACTCTACATGCATTCAGTGAAGAAGTAAGAAAAAGTGGAAAGAACGTTCAGTCCTTGATAAGGGATCAACATAAACTTGGTGCTTCTGCAGACAGGCTGAGAGGTCAATACAGTAAGTTGAATACTGCCATCAAAAAACGGGACATGTTTTTGGGGAGAAAAGCGTACTTTAGATCACAAATGTTGGAGACGGCTGGGCTTGCATTAACGCTTGCAGCTCCAATTAAAGTTGCAATTGACTTTGAAAGTGCTATGGCTGATGTTAAGAAGGTAGTGAAATTTGCTGAGGATGATGCAGCTCATAACCAAGGAGCCGCAGAATTTGGCCAGAAATTAAAGGAATTATCCCGTACAATACCACTATCAGCTGCAGAATTAGCACAAATAGCTGCAAGTGGTGGACAACTTGGTATTAAAAAAGAGAAACTGCTTTCATTCACAGAAACAGTAGCTAAAATGTCTACAGCATTCGATATGTCTGCAGAAGAAGCAGGTGATTCCATAGCTAAACTTGCTAATGTTTATGGAATTGAAGTAGCAGGCATGGAAAGGGTAGGTAATATTATAAATCACCTTTCAGATAATAGTGCTGCTAAAGCAGGAGATATGGTTAAAGCATTAGCTATAGTTGGTGGTAGTGCAAAACAGTTTGGTCTTGATATTAAGGAAACAAGTAGTTTAGTAAATGCCTTCATTAGTTTAGGAAAACAACCAGCAAAAGCTGCTACTGCAATAAACGCTCTACTTAGTAAACTCCAGACCGCTGAGGGACAGAGCAAAGAGTTCAAAGCAGCATTGGAAGACATGGGAATCACTGCAGAAGAGATGACACAAAGGATTAGCGAAAATGGCCAAGACGCACTACTTTATTTTTTTGAAACTCTGGAGAAAGTAGATAAACAGGAACGTTCGCAAATTCTTCTCAATCTCTTTGGTCAAGAATATCAGGATGATATTGCATTACTAGTTGGAAGCTTAAAGAATTATAAAGATGCCATAAATCAGTTAGCTGACGAGAAAAAATTTGAAAAGTCCATGCAAGAAGAGTTTAACAATCGTGCAGCAACTACAGCAAATAATTTGAGACTACTGAGAAATGCGATAGCGGAAGTAGGAATGAACTTGGGCTCAGTAATGCTACCTCCTTTAAAGTGGGTAAGTAGTCTTTTAAGAGAGATAACTAACCCCATAGCTTGGTTTGCAGAAAAGTTTCCAGTTATTACTACAGGAATAATGAGTGTCATAGCAGCACTAATAGGTCTTAAAGTTCTAGCAGTAAGTGGTGGTTATGCATGGAATCTGATTAGAGGTGGAATGTTAACTTTTTCGGTTATTTTGCATGGGGTAGTTAAGCCAGCACTGATATCATTATCGTCATATGCTATTCCAGCGGTAATTACTGGGCTGAGTGTTTTAAAAGCTACAACTTTGAGCTTAGCAACGAAAGCTTTTCCTCTACTATCATCAGCTCTACCTGCAGTAGCAGCAGGAGTGAGATTTTTGACAGCAGCAATTGTGAGCAACCCTATAGGGGCTATTATTGCCTTACTTGCATCTGGTGCGATACTTGTTATATCTAACTGGCAAAAGGTAAAGAACTTTTTTTCTAGCATCTGGGAGTATATAAAATCGATAATAAAACCCATTGGAGAGATGTTTTCATGGCTGGGAAATACTGTCGGTAGTATATTTGGAAAAGTTGCTGAAAATAGTCCATTGAAGGAATTTGAAAAAAGAAAAAGTATTGTTACTGAAATAAAAGCAGTCCATACTCCCCTGAGGAGCAGCACTTTCAGCAATGGGAATCCTTTGTTGAATAACAGTATAATTAAAGAAATATCTGAGAGAAGAAAGAATAATATAAAAGTCAAAAGCCTTATTGAGGAGAAAAAGTCCACAGAGAGCGATAATGATAAGATATTTGCAGACTTTGCAAGGAGTAAGTTTGAAAATAAAGAACAAAAAACTATGAATAAAACTCAGAACATCACTAATAATTACACTATCAGCATTAAAGCAGAGCCAAATCAAGATGTTCGTAGTCTTGCAGATGAAGTAATAAAAAGAATAAGAGAAAAATCACGAGATGTTATGTTTGATACCGTAGACTCCATTTACTAATGTTATCCTTCGGTCCATATAAATTTTCTCCAACGAGTTTAAAGTATAGCAAAGAGAAACGCTGGAGTGTAGTTGAGTGTATTGGTAAGCAATTACTACAGAATATTGGCCAAGGGGCAGAAAATGTAGATTTAGAAGGGATAATCTATCTTCATAATGGGTTAGATCAATTAAAGAACATGAAAGAAACAGAAGAAAACCAAATACCTCACACTTTAGTTGATAGCATGGGAAATGTTTTAGGACAATTTGTAATCACTCGCTTTGAAGAAAAGCAAACGTCGTTTTTTCCTTGTGGGTTGCCGAAAAAAGTTGAATTTAATTTAAGTTTAAGGCGTTACTTATGACTATATATTACTCGACAAAAGAGAATGACATGTTGGACTATATTTGTTGGAAACACTACGGATTTACTTCAGGAGCAGTAGAAATAGTATTAGAGGAAAACCCTGGACTTGCAGAACATGGAAGTTTTTTACCGGCAGGACTAAAAATTAAATTGCCTGTAATAGAAAAGCCTCTACAAAAGTCAACTTTAAAGGTTTGGGAATAAAATGCAACCAGAGTTTATCATTGAAGGGTATGAATTAGCAAAAGATCACTTGGTGTCAATGCATGTTACTGATGAATCAGGGACTATAGAGGATGTAGTTGAAATATGTGTTGATTACAGGGATGATAACATAAAAGTTCCAAAAGAGCTAAAGATTGCTTTGGGATATAGAGAAACAGGAGTACTACCCATAGGTGTATATACAGTCAATGAAATTACAGTACAAAGTCCACCAAAAACCCTAACAATCAAAGCTCATGCAACAAACTTGATGATATCGCTAAAGGAAAAAGTATCTAGGGCATGGGACCAGATTACACTTGGTGATTTAGTCAAAGAAATAGCAAATAAGCATGGATATGGGTACAAAGTTGCTGAAGAATTTAAAGATATATTGATGCCACACATTGATCAGACTGAAGAAAGTGATATAAATTTGTTAACTAGAATAGCCATAGAGCGAGAAGCAATGGCAAAATTAGCAGGAGGATATGTATTGTTTATTCCAAAAGGCGCAGCAAAATCAGCAACAGGAAAAGCTTTAGGAACAACGACTATTAGACCTCAAAATACAATCAATTGGAAAGTGCATTTTACTGTACGTGATAAATATAATTCAGTGATAGCAAAATGGTATAGCTATGAGAAGGGAGAACCAATATCAGAAACAGTAGGTAGCGGTGAACCAAGTTACCCTATACAAACAATTTATCCGAATGCAGAATCAGCATTAAGTGCAGCAAATGCCAAATTTAAACAACTACAGCGTAACAATGAAACTTTAGAAATGACAATACCAGGTAATCCAGAGTTATTTGCAGAGGCAAAACTTAACCTTGTAGGGTTCAATCAAGATATAGATGGTGAATGGGTAATTGATAGAGCAGAACATACTTTAAATAGTTCGGGATATCGTACTGCATTATCGGCATCTTTGAGTAAGTGAGATTTATGTTAAGAGAAAGTAAATAAATTGCTGATTTAATGTGAAAAAAATGCTAAATATGAGCAAAATGTTCAAGAAACAAGCTACACTGTGGTTTATAGTGGCAATAGTATGTATTGTTATTACGTATTACTATCAAAAATCCAAGGCTGCTGAGGAGTATCAGAAAATGTTGGAAGTAGCAGCTAAGAACTGTGACTTAGAAACTGTGAAATCATTAGTAAAAAAAAGTAGAGATGATTCAAGTATTAGTAAAAAGGCATTATATTATGCGGCAGAGAAAGGATGCTTAGAAATTGTCAAATTTCTGTTAGATGAAGGAGTAGACATAAACACTATGAGTTTAGCACTGCTTGATGCTGCTGACGGTGGTCAATTAGAGGTTGTAAAACTTTTGTTGGAGAGAGGAGCTAACCCTCATGTTGGAGACTGGAAAGGGAGAACTGCAAAAACTATAGCAATTAGGTCATCTTATCATGAAAGTAATAAGCCTTACAGAGAGATTGTAGATCTACTTGCTGAGGCAGAAAAACAATATAAGTCAGAGCAATAAATCGTACGTACAACACGCAGTACAAATTCTCAATAACACAAATTAACATTTCAAATCATTATGCCAAACCAGAAAATCCCATTAGCAGTAATTATCACTATGGTAATACAGACCGTAGCAGCGATATGGTGGCTCGCTAAGCTAGATTTACGGGTTCACATGCATGATAAATTTGTAGAACAAAACCAAGGACTAACAGAAATAGTCTATCGACTTGAAGAGAGAGTGAAAAACCTCACTGAAGAAGTCAATGAACTTGAAGCCATTCACAAACACAAATAACGACTAAATTTCACAATGACTAAATATATCTTGTCCGTTGACGGCGGAGGCATAAGAGGCATAATACCAGCCATAATACTAGCAGAAATAGAAAAGAGAGCAAGAAAACCTATTTCCCAAATCTTTGACCTAATGGCAGGTACTTCAACCGGTGGCATTGTTGTGGCTGGGTTATGCAAGAAAGATGATCAAGGCAAACCTCAATACTCTGCAAATGATTTAGTTGAGCTTTACCAAGAGTATGGGGCATGTATTTTCAAGTCTTCATTTTTTAGGCGATCAATATTATCTTGGTTTAACTGCGCACAATACCCATATGAAAACATCGAGTCGATATTGGACAAGTATTTTGGTGAAGATATTCTAAAAAACACTTTAAGTAAGGTACTAATTACAAGTTATGATATTCACAATAACTGCCCATTTTTCTTTAAGAGCTGGAAGAAAGATAAAAATTTTATCAAGTTGAAAGATGCACTCAGAGCCACAACAGCAGCACCAACATACTTTGCACCTAAGTATTTAGAAGTTAGCCAAGAAAAAAGAGTATTAGTCGATGGAGGGGTATTTGCCAATAACCCAGCGGCTTGTGCATATGCAAATAGTAAAAAACTTTTCCCTAATGAAGAAATAATGCTGGTATCAATTGGCACAGGTCGGCTATCTAATCGAATCAAGTACAGGAAATTAGGAAAAATAGCCTGGATAAAGCCTCTATTAAATGTGATGTTTGCGTCGAGCCTTGATGTAGTGAATTATCAACGTGTGTCCAGAGAAGGTGAGTATGTTCAGTAGGAGTTAAACCTACCGGGATAAAAGTCGGAGTCCCGTAGCTTGGGTAGCAGCATGTAGGGAGACCAAAGTGTTGAAGCCTACCGACAACGTTATCGTAGGATAATGGCGAATTACCAGGCCGTAGCGAAAGCGAACACATAGGTGGCCTCGAAAATTACAAGTCCTAAAGGCTGAGCCCACGTTGGTAGGGTGAAGGCAATAGGGATAGCTGAAAACCCGAATGATACGGCATATCTACTTTAGCGTGGTGATAGTGATGGCATGGTAATGAGGACATATGAAGCAACTGGAGAAGCCCTACTCATCCCAGGGAGAAATACCTTGGAGCGGTAAGTTCTATAACTGGAAAACAGGAAATGAACCGAAGATGAGAGGGTGGCGGATGGGTGCGTAGTAGCGAAGAAATGAGGTAACTCTCACGGAGCAAAGGCACCCTACTAGTAGGAATTCTTTTAACAAAAGGAAGGTAAAGGTAAAAATGATAAAAATGCCAACAAAATTACAAGACCTGAGAAGAAAGATATATACCAAAGCGAAGGCAGAACCGGAATGGCGATTCTGGGGAATCTATGTTCACGTCTGTAAGATGGAGACACTAGAAGAAGCATATAAGCTAACAAAGAAAAGTAATGGGGCACCAGGAATTGATGGGGTGACATTCAAATCAATAGAGGCAGAAAGCTTAGAAAAGTATCTTCAGCAAATAAGACACGAACTAACAACCAAAACCTATAGCCCAAATAGGAACCGGAGAAAGGAAATACCAAAAGTTGGGGGAAAACTCAGAACGTTGAACATACCCTGCATCCGGGATAGAATAGTGCAAAGTGCACTAAAGCTAATAATTGAACCAATATTTGAATCTGACTTTCAGGACGGATCATATGGGTACAGACCTAAGAAAAAAGCGCATGAAGCAATAAACAGAGTAGAGAAAGCAGCAATCAAAGGCAACACAAAATGTATTGACGTAGATCTGAAATCCTACTTTGATAACGTGCGACATCATATTCTTATGGAGAAAATTGCCAGAAGGATAAATGATAAAGGAATCATGCACTTAATCAAGCTAATCCTTAAAGTAGGAGGAAAACGAGGAATAGCACAAGGGTCGCCGATCTCGCCGTTACTAAGCAATATATACCTGAATGAGGTAGATAAAATGCTAGAAAAGGCTAAAGAGGTGACTAAAGAGGGGAAATACCAACATATAGAATACGCCAGGTGGGCAGATGATCTAGTGATACTGATAGATGGACACCAGAAATGGGAATGGCTTGAGAAATCAGTGCACAAAAGGTTACAAGAAGAATTAGCAAAACTAGAAGTAGAAGTAAATAAAGAAAAGACAAAGGTAGTCAATCTAAAAGAAAAAGAGACATTCAGTTTTCTAGGATTTGATTTTCGAGAGAAAA
The DNA here is from genome assembly GCF_964026765.1 of Wolbachia endosymbiont (group A) of Chalcis sispes. Classification (NCBI taxonomy): domain Bacteria; kingdom Pseudomonadati; phylum Pseudomonadota; class Alphaproteobacteria; order Rickettsiales; family Anaplasmataceae; genus Wolbachia; species Wolbachia endosymbiont (group A) of Chalcis sispes. The sequence goes on along the minus strand of NZ_OZ034697.1, from coordinate 1,195,431 downwards.
TTACAAAACAAGGAAAGTGGAGGGTACAAATAACACCAAAGATGAAAACACGGACAAGCTTACTTCAAAAACTGAAGGAAGTATTCCGTAGCTATAAATCACAACCAATAGGAAAGGTGATCCAAATCATTAATCCAATATTGAGAGGGTGGACAAACTACTTTAGGATAGGAAACTCAGGTCGAAGCTTTAAATACATAAAACAATGGGTAGAGAAGAAAGCAAGACGCAATCTGATGCAAGCCAGAAAAGCAAAAGGATTTGGCTGGAAAAGGTGGAGTAGCAAATGGATATACGAGACTCTTGGTCTATATTCGGACTATAGAATAAGATATTACGTCCCGAAAGCCTTACCAGCACAATATGCTATAAACTTTGGTAAAGAATCTACTAGGAAAGCGTAGTGCGGGAAAACCGCATGCTGCGTTTGATGAGGCGGGAGCTGGAAACGTAAACACGGGAATTTTGGATTGAGGCCCAGGATGAAAATAATGGATCAGTCGCCAAACCCTAAAGAGGCGCGCCAGTTCTCGACCCTACTAGGTAATGTAATGGACGACAGATACATCAGGATACAATCACAACTGACAATAGCGTCGGCTGAGATGGATAATGTAACACCTAAAAATATTAAATGTCTTCAGCAAGAAGCAAATGCGATGATAGAGGACAACCAGAAAGTAATAGATAAATTTTTGAAATGCCAAGCAAGATAAAGAACTTATATAAAAAAGCAAAGAAGGGCTTAAAGAATCTAGTTTTGCCGAAAAAACATAAAGCTAAGGATCAAGAAGCTAAGCCAAAACCGCCACATGAGCAACCTCTGAAGTTGATGGAGAAGACCTCTAAAGTAGAAAATGTCAAAAAAGATAAGAAGGGATTTAAAGAAATAAAAGAAAAAATAAAAAGCTTAAAAACGAAGAAAGCAAAACCCGTAGAAAAAGAGCTGAAAAGAGGTAACGTGTTCAAAAAAGGCTTCAAAAAGCTAAAAGGGAAGCTGAAGAGCCTAAACCCCATAAAAGCTAAGAAAAATAAGATAATCGGGAGCAAGAAGTTAGCATTTTTACTGACATCTGCTACAATTGTGGCAATTTTACCAACATTCAGTTTAGCTCCCTTGCCAGCACTAGCAATAACTTCGGCATGTGTTTTCAGTATTAATTTTATTGCAGTCAAAACATTAAAGAAGTTTATCAAACAACGCAAATTAGCAGCAGAATCTAAAGAAGAGTCAACTCTAGCCGAACCAAACAAGCCGGAAGAAGAAATTCAAGATGTATCGTTCGAATCAATAAAAGAAGAATCTAAGCAAATTTCCAGAGAATAGACTTAGCTATTTATTACCGCATTTGTTACAGCAGACAAACCACCCAAGAAAAGGAAATAAATTTTGCTTGTAAAGTCTCCTCTTCGCTACCCTGGAGGTAAGAGTCGCGCCGTTTCTCAAATTATTAATAAATATATTCCAAAAGACGCTGTGCTCTCCTTTTATAGGTAATAGAGTTAGCGTTAGCCAGCAGAGGAACAAAAGTTTATGGCTATGACGCCTTTGAACCATTAGTAAGATTTTGGCAGGTGCTTTTAGAAGATGCTTCTTACCTTGCAGAGGTAGTTAGGAAATACCAAAATATGACATCTACCATACTTACAAAAAACATTTTTCACCTTGCAAGATAGAATTGAAATTGCTGCAGCATTTTTTGCATTAAATCGCTCATCTTTCAGCGGTACAACATTGTCGGGCGGTATGTCTCCAGGCCACCCACGTTTTACACCAAGTTCAATAGAAAGATTAGCAAAGTTCTCAATTAAAAATCTTACTGTGGATTTAGCTGACTTTAAAAAAAGTATTCCTAAACACGCAAATGATTTCTTATATTGTGATCCTCCTTATTTAATTGATCAAAAACTATACGGAAGAAGAGGTACAGATTTTGACCATGAAGGACTTGCCAAACTTTTGTCGACTCGCGATGGATGGGTTTTATCGTATAATGATTGTGAGGAAATACGGGACATGTATACAGAGCATCGTATCATTACACCCAAATGGACGTATGGAATGGGTAACTCTAAAAAATCGAATGAGATTTTAATCTTGAGTAAGGACTATAGGAATTTCAGTATCGCGGTCAAAACACACTAAAGAAATTAACGCAAATTAGCAGCAGAATCTAAAGAAGAGTCAACTCTAGCTGAACCAAACAAGCCGGAAGAAGAAATTCAAGATATATCAGTCGAATCAATAAAAGAAGAATCCAAGCAAGTTTCCAAAGAATAGATTTCTATATTAATATATTTGCTTAAATATCTCTCTATTTTCATTTAAATATTATATATTTAATAAAAAACACTAGCAAAGCGGAAATTTTGTTCGTAAAATAACACAAAAGTGAGTGCGCAAGTTAATAATTTAAAAATGTTTGTCGCTGCATACTTATATACAAACACATTTTTTGTGAGGTTGTTATGACAATAGAAAAGATGTTAAAAGAGACTGCAAAGAAAATTTATCACTTCAGACATCCTAGTCTCCTTTCATTGATCGTTTTCGAGACTATCAAAACTATTATTAATACTAGACTTGGTACTAAAATCTTACTTTTCTCTGCAAAACACAATCTTTACAACTTATTTCTATCCTTCGTTAGATACGATGCTAATGTTGATGCTGCAGATAGAAAAGGTAATACAGTACTACACGTTGCCTCTCAATATGGATCCACAGCAATAGCAGAGGTTATTATAGCAATAAGCAAAAATGTTAATGCTCAGAATATCGATGGCGACACTCCTTTGCATTATTCAGTAAAGTATGGATGTATGGACGTTATGCAAAAGTTATTACAATCTGGTGCAGACATCAATTGCCAAAATCATCTAGGTAAATCACCGCTACATATCGCAGCTCAATGCTCTGATGGTGTAATATTGGGATTACTAGCAAAAGGAGGATCTTATATCAACATCGAAAATAAAGATGGACATACACCTTTGCACCTTGCAGTTTCATCCAATTGTAAAGATTTTGTGGAGATTTTGCTGCAAAACGGGGCAAATGTTAATGCAATAGGGAAAGATGGTTGTACTTCTCTGCACCTTGCTGTTATGAAAGGCAATAAAGAAATTGTTGAGTTATTACTAGACAAAAAGGCAAACGCTCATCTGGAATGTTCTTATAACTCTAATGAAGGTTACACAGCACTGGAAATCGCTGTAGCAAATCGAAACAAAAAAATTGTAGCATTGTTTCTGCTTCATGGAATAACCTTAGAATAGTTGGAGTGCAACAATGTCTTACGAGCAGATTTCTATATGTGGCATAATACTAATCATTGCTATTAAAATACTTTCCTTTTTTAGGAAACGAGCGTATAAAAGTCTTATCAGAAAGGTGTCACTAAAAGAGAGTGAAGAGAAATTTGAACATAACCTTCAAGTTTATAAAGAAAATCTAAAAATAGTTGGTGTTGCAAAACCGATAGGTAAATGGACAAAGATGGCTATACTCAATAATGAATTGATGCAGCGTTTGGCACAATTGATAACGGAAGAAGGCGATGAGAAGGGATACTGGCAGCTATTTGTGAAAGCTCAAGCTTCAACTCAAGGTAAGTATAAGGGAAGAGGGCGGTAGCTCCGTTTGTAGGAAACTGCGAAAAAACGGCAACTTGATGCAACAGTCTAACGGTTATGGGGATTTAGAATAGAACGCTTTTCATATGTCAGCCCCTGTACCCCAACCTGTCGTCTAATTTCTTTATCACTTGCAAATAGGTCCTGAACCAAGGGTTTGTTTTGAGATATGTCGTATGCTGTTTCGCCTTTTTTATTCTTTATAAAAAGTTTTGCACAGTTGGATAGTAATAATCTCACAACAGGTATATTTTCCAACATGATAGCTTTGTGCAAAGGTGTATTGCCATTACTGCTGCGTTCGTTGAGATCAATACCGTTTTCTATCAATGACTTTACTTTATCCACATCACAGTTTGAAACAGCTTGGTATAATTCAGGTTCACAAAATAACGTATCGCTGAATCTGCCTATGAAGACACCCTTTATAGCCTTTATTATTTTCCATAGCTTCCTCATCTTTACCCCCTCTCTATTTACAGAAAAAAGTTTCCTTAAATTTAAGGCATATATATAAAGTTTTTGTTAAAAATGCTACATATAATGCTTATAAAGGTATACCTTGTCTATAAAAATATTGAATAAAGTTTCAAGCTAGCTATCCTTCTCTTCACTAATCTTTACAACCTCAGACAAAAACGAATACCATAAATCTTTTAACTTTTGATTATCAATTTTTTGGTATTCCCTCATTATACTCAATATCTTCTTTTCTCCTTCACCATCCTCATCTTCACAATACCTCTCTGCTTTTGATGTAGGCAGTAGAACTCCATAATGCAATGATAATCCATCTGCCATTTTGGGTACTATTTTGAACGATACCTCCCCTTTCTCATACCTGACTACTTGTCCATGGGGCATTCCACTTTTATCCGCTACTTCCATCTGTGTACGCCCTCTTGCAAACCGCCAATCTTTTGCCTTTTGCACCATTTGGTAGCTTATAGATCTTATCTCTTCTGTAACCTTACTAATTTGAATTCCTTCTGACAAAAATCTAGTTAGTACACACACCGCATCACGAACCTTCCAGTCCTTAATTCTTTTTAGGGTTTGCACTAAATCAAATGACTTCTTGTCCTCACTGTTAATACAATTAATTGGCTCGGGAAAGAAATATTCAATATCACGCGATGATTTGTTTGCTATCTTCTCGAGAGTATCAGGTAGAATACTGTGTATTCCTCGCTCATACTTTCCTATTAGTGACTTTGCTACATCAGTTTTTTCTGCGAACTCTGCTTGAGTGGAGTTTAGCTCAAATCTAACATTTTTAACCTTTTGAGTTATGTAGTAACATAAAGAATCAGTATCTATCTTCTTTTCGGTACTCATGTTTTTATTCAATTGCAGTACAAATATATATACCCTTTTATAAAATTTTATTAAAGATAAAACGTTTTTTAGCTAGCCAAGCGGCAAAGTTAAATACTTTTCTATTTTTATTTAAATGTTATATCTTTAATAAAAACACTAGCAAAGCGGGAATTTTATTTGCAAAATAACACGAAAGTGAGTGCATAAGTTAATAATTGATTTACCATTGACGCTGTATACTGAAACAGTGGTTGAGGTAAATTATTATGAGTGAAAATGCATTACAAGAAGAAATAAAACGCTACAATGAGTTGTACTATCGGGAAAATATATCAGAAATAACCGATGCAGAATACGATGAGCTGGTGAAAAAAGCAGATGTGCAAATTGTAGGTGCTGCACCTGATGATAGGTTTTCCAAGGTAGAACATATTGTGCCCATGCTCTCGTTAATCAAAGTTTACAGCCAAGAAGACATTGAAGAATTTATTGCTAAGTCCAGAGAACTCCTAAATACAGATGAGCTGGAGATAATGTGCGAGCTGAAAATTGATGGCTTAAGTTTCACTGCAATTTATGAAAATGGCTTACTCGTTAAAGCTGCAACGCGCGGTGATGGTAATTTAGGCGAAGATGTCACTGATAACACAAAAACCATAAAGGATTTTCCTCAAGCTTTACCTGGTATAAAGGGTAGATTGGAGGTGAGAGGGGAAGTATACATAAGAAATGATGATTTTTTAAAATTAAATAAGGATGATCAATTTTCAAATCCGCGCAATTTAGCATCTGGTTCACTAAGACAACTAAATCCAGAGGTTACTACTAGCAGACCACTCAGGTACTTTGCCTATTCTTTAATTGGTGGAGCAGAAAAAACTCAATTTGAAGTATTAAACAAGTTGAAGGAACTTGGATTCTGTGTAAATGAACATCAATGCTTAGCAAAAAATGTGGACGAAATGCTGGGGTTTTATAACAGAATCTATAATGACCGTTATAGTTTAGGGTATGATATTGACGGAATTGTCTTGAAGGTAAATAATTTAACATCACAAAGTCGTCTTGGGAATACCAACAAGGCTCCAAAATGGGCAATAGCACACAAGTTTCCAGCAGCTCATGCAAAAACTAAGATAGTTGAAATATTAATACAAGTAGGCAAAACGGGCAAATTGAATCCTGTTGCTAAATTAGCTCCGATAAATGTAGGTGGGGTGATCATTACTAGAGCAAATCTGTATAATAAAGATGAAATTAAGCACAAGGACATAAGAGTAGGAGATATTGTAACAATCAAAAGGGCAGGAGATGTGATTCCTCAAATTTTAGAAGTAGACAAAAATGCTCGTTCTCGAAAAGCACCAAGGTTTGTATTTCCTAATATTTGCCCAGAATGCGGAAGTGCAATAGATAAATTTGAAGATGAAGCTGCAGTTAGGTGTTCAGGTGAAAACGTTTGCCCAGCACAGCAAATAGAAAAGCTGAAATATTTTGTTTCTCAGTTGGACATTACCGGCTTTGGTGATAAGCAAATAGAGTTCTTTTATGACCTTGGTTTGATAAGGAAAATATCTGACATTTTTGCTCTCGAAGAAAAACTCAAAAATTTCAACTTAAGTGAGCTGAAGGGATGGGATGAAAAATCAATATCTAATTTGCTCAATTCCATCAACAGCAGAAGAGTTGTGAGTTTGGATAAATTTATATGTTCTCTAGGGATTCGATACGTCGGACCACATGTAGCAAAATTACTAGCAAAACATTATGGCTCATATGAAAATTGGTATTCTGCTGATGAAGAAGAATTAATGAGCATAATAGGTGTAGGAGAAAAGATTATAGATTCATTAATATCTTTCTTCTCTGAAAAGGATAATGTTGAAATGGTAAAGAATCTCGCTTCTCAACTAAAGATTGAGCCTGTAAGTGCTAATGTTAGTAATTCCCCTCTTAGCGGAAAAATAGTGGTTTTTACTGGGACCCTCTTGACAATGGACAGGAAAACAGCGCAAGCAGAAGCAGAATCTTTAGGCACGATTGTGAGTTCAAGTGTATCAAATAAAACGGACTTCTTGGTTGTTGGCGAAAAACCTGGGTCGAAATATAAAAAAGCTGTGGAACTTGGTATTAAAATTTTAACTGAGGAGGAATTTAATAAACTAATCATGAGAGAAAAATAAACGCTATTATTTCCTATACCTTCTTCATCACTGAAAGCCTCAAATCAACAAGTAGCAATTTTCTTTTCGTTAGCCATTCACAGGCATTGCAGTTCAACTGCGAGAAAAATGTACATAAAAAAGAGGCTTACAGCAGATGCCCAAAACTCTACAACAATCCGTTTTGTCGAAAGCTAAAATAATCGCTGCCTGTAATGATAATATGATCGAGAAACTTGATACCCACGCTATGACAAGCTAAAGCTAAATTCTTGGTCATAGTTTTATCAGCTTCAGATGGTTTTGCACTTCCGCATGGGTGGTTGTGTGAAATTACGATTGATGTTGAATTTTTTAATAATGCTTTTTTTATTATTTCCCTTGTATAGACAGGCGCCTGGTCCACTGTACCAGAAAATACTTCTTCCCCTATCAAATGGCACCCTTGATTCAAATATATTATTGTAATATTCTCCTTATCTGAATAGCCAATACTCACCCTTAAATATTCTATAAGCTTGCCTAGGTTATCTAGTATCGGCACTTTTTTTAGCTCTTCCTTTAATACCCTAGTTAAAGTTTCCTTAACACAAAAAATCATTGAAATCGTAGAGTCTGTTACACCTTCTATGCTTTTCAGCTCATCCATTTCGCGACCTAAAATCCTTCCTATTCCTGTACAAGTGGTTACTAGATTTTTAGCAATAGCTCGAGCCTGAGCCCTATCATGCACTGCACTTAGAAACGTTTCAATTATTTCATGATCTAGTAAAGCATTTCCTTTGCTTGCCAATATTCTGAACTCTATTTCTTTTTTACGTTTATTTTCATCTTTACTTTTATTCTTATTGTTCATATAATATACCCTTCACTAATAATAAATTATTTTTAAATGTTTACTGTTATTTTCTTAGCAGTATTGGCATAAAGCCATAGGTTACGGGTGAAGTCAAATCAATTTTTCAATTTTTTTTATTTATTTTTTTATGAAAAGGTAGAAGATATTAATAGCTGCTAATTTCTTTAAACGATGTCGTTGTAGATTCGTATTTTTATACACCAAAAAGCGTATCTTTGATGTCTCCACAGCTCTAAATTCATGATATCCATTTGCCGGGGTTTTTAGGCGCTTTATGAGGGGGGTATAAAAAGATCTAAAAAGGACGTCTAAGGTGCGTAGTAGCATTCTAGGGCCATCTATGGGAGACATTTTTTTCATCAACACATTCAAAACTTAAAAAATAAACTAAAAATAAAGAAGTTGAATATTTCTTCAGAATTGTGTATAATTATTAATGCTTTTTAGGTTAATTTCTCATGGCTCTTTCACAATTTCTCAATGTGCGAAATGATTATGCATTTAAGAGAATATTTGGTACTGAAAAGAACAAAGACATTCTTATTCACTTTCTTAATGATATATTAGATCTTACTGATGACAACCAGATTAAAGATGTCTCCTTTCTCAGTCCCATTCAAGACCCTGTTATTGCCTCTCAAAAGCAAAGTATTGTTGATGTTCTCTGTGTTGATTCTACAGGGGTCAAAACCATCATTGAGATGCAAGTCGCTAAAACAAGGGGCTTTGAAAAACGTGCCCAATACTACGCTGCCAAAGCTTATTCAAGTCAAGCTGATGTAGGTGACCAGTATCATGATCTTAAAGGGGTTATCTTTATTGCTATTGCTGATTTTATCCTATTTCCTAATAAGCTGGCTTATAAGTCTGATCACGTTACTTTTGATAAGATGACCTTTGAACATGATCTCAAAGACTTTAGTTTCACTTTCGTAGAGCTACCAAAGTTTAATAAGACAAAAGAAGATCAATTAGAAAATATTGTTGAAAAATGGATCTATTTTTTTAAGCACGCAGATGAAACGAGCGAAGAGGATCTAAAAAAAATAATAGGTAGTGATGTAATTATTGGTAGGGCTTATGATGAGTTAAATCAATATAATTGGAGTAAAGAAGAACGTTTTGCATATGATCAAGCTAAGAAACGTACCGATGATTATTTATCTACCCTTGAAGAAAAACTTCATGAAGGCATCCTCATAGGCAAAGAAAAAGGCATCCTAATCGGACATGAAAAAGGCAGAAAAGCAGAGAAAATTGAGGTCGCAAAGAATCTACTAAAAGCAGGTGTTTCTATTGATATTATAGCTCAAACTACTGGTCTTACAGCTAATGAAATTAAAGACTTAAGCTGATTCTATCTTTGGATGTTTAGATGAACATCTTTGTACTAGATGAAAACCCAGAGATTGCGGCAAAAATGTTATGTGATAAGCATATAGTAAAAATGCCATTAGAAACTGCTCAGTTATTAAGTAATGTTTTTTCAATAGCATTAAAAGTGCCAAATCCTTTAGTCAGCATCACAGACCAGAATATAGAAGTTCCATATAAACTTACTCACAAAAACCACCCTTGTTCTCTATGGGCTAGACACTCAAAAGGAAACTTTAATTGGTTGATAAAGCATGGAAAAGAATTGTGCATAGAGTATAGCTTGCGATACAAAAGAACGCATAAATCCGAAGAAGTTATAGATTGGTGTGATAATAATAAGGATTTGCTAATTTTTCAATCAGCTGATATACAAATTTTTACACAAGCGTTACCTGATCGATATAAATGTAGTAATCCAATAGAAGCCTATAGAGAATATTACCTAAAAGAAAAGATGAGGTTTGCTAAGTGGGAAAAAGGTAGAGAAGCACCAGGTTGGATAATCTGCTACACAATACCACAGCTAATATAGCTCATAAATAAAGAAGCCATCCAAATCGGACATGAAAAAAGCAGGGAAGAGGGCGAAAAACAGGCTAAAATAGCTGTGGCTAAAAATTCACTCAAGGCGGGTGTTTCTATTGATGTTATTGCTGAAATAACAGGGTTTTCTGTTGATTATATTGAGAAAATTCAAGAAAAGAAGTTTTAGCCATAACGTTTTTTTTATTAAACCCTCTATTCTAGTAATTTTAATATTGTAATCCATTCTAATGTCTGTACAATACCTTTTTTATATAAATACTTAATAGGAGGGGTTAATGCCAACACAGAAAGAGCTTCAGGCTACGATGTCCAAAAAATTACAGGAAGCTATTAAACATCCAGATCCAACAGTTGCTGCCGGGAGGAAGTCAGCTATCAAGAGATGGGTGGGAGTCCTTCAAGATAACTTTATGGAGCACATAAAATACTTTAAGGGTGATAAGTTGAAGTTTTTGCACAATGTATTCCAAGATGAAGGTTGCTGGTCAGGTGTAAGGTTGGATAATGCTGCTTTAGGTCAAAGGTTTACTGAAGAGAAAATAGGTGGAATAGATAATCCACTTCGCAAATATGAGATGGCTTGTAGTTACTGTGTAGTAGATAAAATTCATCCACTCTTTCAAAAAAGATTTGAATCTTATAGGAACAATTTTCCTCCTAGTGCATTTGATGGTAAAACTGAAACTGAAATTGGCAAATACGTACGAAACTCGTTACTAGATAGCATAAAGAGGAAAGGTCCTGTGTTTGATTTCTGGATCGATAGAGAATCTGGGCGATTAAAGCAACCAAGTAACGCGTCAGAAGGTTTTGACAGTGCTGTAAAACTTAAGTGGAGCGAAGGAGTAGAGTATTTTTATAATCATTTAAAAGAAGAAGATAAGGAAAAGAAACTTACAGAAGCTGTTATTGCTCTGTCTCGCGTTCAATCTGTTGAGAAAGACGCTCCTATTTTAGATTTTTGTGTAAGGAATATAGCTGACAAAGATACTCTTTTACAGAAATTATTGCAGAAGGATAGAGGGGTATATTTCCTTTTTAGTAGATTAATACGTTCATGTTTTTTTGATACGGTTCATGATTTGGTACAGTATTGGTGCTATAAAGGAATTTCAGCACGTGGAGATCATTCAGAGAAAATATTCTCACAGCAAAACTATGAGATTCTTCTTTCTTCACTTTCAGATACAATGTTGAACAATCCTGAATCAAATGTTCAAGCTAGATCTCTCATTATGGAGATTTGGCAGTGTGGTAGTTTTAGTGAATATAAAAAGGCTGCTATTATTGATACTTCAAATGATAGAATTCCTATAAAGGGTGTACTTGCAGAATTGATAGTTAACTGGAAACGAGAAGACATTTATAAGTCTGATGAGGAAAAAGAAATAGAGAAAAAAGAAATACTAGATATGATGTTATTTGCTAAAAATAGCTTTCCTGAAAGGTTTGAGTTCTTTAAGGGAAGGATAATAAAAAGTCTTAGATTATGTGGTAGAGAAGGTAAAAGAGTAAATGTAGATTACGGTCTGTTTGCGGAAGAATTATTCTCTGAGTTAGAGAAAACAATTTTACCACCTGTAGGTGATGGTCCTTGGAATAATTTACGGTCACGATCTAAAGCTCATGGTAGTAAGGAAACAACTTTGCCAGTTGATGATGGTCCACAGTCTGAGCTTGGAACTCCTAGTGTAAGTGGTGTTTCTTCTTATAAGAAAAAAAGCGTCTTTACGCTTAGTGGTAATAAGTAATCCACTTATGAACTCTTGGTGTTTCTGGTCGTAGTAAATAAGGGGTATTTTGTATGAGTAATGGTGATGGATTTATTAGGAGTTTGGTGGATGGAGATCTTGAAGGATTCAGACAAGGATTTGAATCTTTTTTAGATCAATGTCCATCTTTTTTGTATCATGTGAGTGCAGGTCGTTTCCTTCCTGTATTCTTTTTTAGTATGTTTGCTACTGCACATGATGCTGGTATCTTAACTGCAAATGAGAGAGTCTATTTTCGTTTTGATAATCATGGTATTGATACAGGTGGTAGGAATAGAAATACAGGAAACTTAAAGGTTGCTGTTTCAACTCGTAGTCGTGACGGACAGCGAGTTGTCAAGTGTTACAGCATTTCTGATCGCCCTAACAGTAATGGGTTAAGGTTTAGTACAAGGGAGAGAAATGCTCTAGTGCAAGAGATTAGATGGCAAAATCCGAATTTACGGGAAGAAGACCTAAATTTTGAGCAGTACAAAGTATGCATGCATGGAAAGGGCAAGAGTCAGGGAGAGGCAATTGCAACAGTATTCGAGGCGATTCGTGAAAAGGATTTTAGAGGTAGAGATAAATTTGCCAAATATTCAGCATCTGAGGTTCATTTCTTGAGGCAACTCTTTAGAAATCGCAGATTAACAATTAAGGAAATAGAAGGAAGACAACTTAATCAAAATCAGCTCAGACAACTTGATAGATCAGTCAATTTTGCACAGGTAGCACAAGGTCAACAAAGGATTGACAACTTTATGGAAATACTAACAAGTGATGACGAAGAAAATGTAAGAGATCCTCTCCGAGAAGATATTTTAGAATATATAACTGATACCTATAATAATTATAGAGCGCAGATAGAAAATAATATTGAAAATCGCAGTCAAAAATTTGAGAGTCACGGGTTTTTATTAGGTTTCTTAGCAAATTTTAGTCATCGCTACACAATAGGCATCGATCTTGACTTATCTCCTAGAAACTCACATGTTGCTTTTCTTGTACGTCACCAAGCAGAAAGAGAAAATATTCCTATTGTTGTTAATCTTGCTACAAGGGCACCGTCCAATATCGCATTAAACCGCGCCAGAAGTCACGCTGAAAGATTGCATGTTTTTTCATTTATACCTATCCATACTGAATCAAGAAATACTGTCTGTGTTGGATTAAATTTTAATTTAAATCTAGATCCTTTTAGTGTTGATACAGTAGGGCTTCAACAGGATAGATTTCCTTTAGTACAAAGATTGTTTGAGTATATAGAAGATGAAGAGGTTGGAGAGAATATTAGAGATTTCTTGCTTCAACATCTTCCTGGTGAAATACCAAGAAATGCAGATAATTATAACAGAGTATTTGATTGTATAACTGGTTTTACTTTTGGAAGTAGTGCTTTTGATAGGCACCCTTTAGAACTAGAAGAGGAAGACGAAGCACCTATAACAAAATACATATTTAGACATGGTGATGAGGGTTTAAGATGTTTAACTATGGTCTTTCATGCTGAAGGTTCTGATATAGTTATACTTCATATTAGAGCTCACGATGCGCAACAACAAGGAGCAATCAATTTAGAAAATCTTAATATTAATGGAAATAATGTTCATGTATGGGAAGTTTCATGCACACTTAATGACCAATTTAAGCTAGATATTGATCAACCAAATGACCTTGGTTTATATCACGATTACCAAAATAATAATGCAAATAATTTTCTTGATGGTGATCTTATACAAGTGCCTAATGTTGAAAATGTACATGGTATTTCAGAAAGAGTTATGGATGATGGCTGGCAAGATGTAGGTCAGCATGGAGAGCTGTTTCAAGAGATCTCTGGAATATTGATGCCACTTAGGGACGCAATAAATGTTAATAGTGAGGATAAGTTTCGTTCTATACTACATGGTACATTTTATGCTAGTGATAATCCTTATAAAGTGCTTGCTATGTATAAAGTTGGTCAAACATATAGTTTGAAAAGGGGTCAGGAAGAAGAAGGAGAAAGGGCAATACTCACAAGAATTACAGAACAGAGATTAGACCTTTTATTATTAAGACAATCTACGGAGAATGCTCCAGATACTCATCCGATTGTATATGTATTAGGATTTGCTAATAATGCAGAAGAAGTAGCACAAAAGGAGAATAACGCAAAAGATCGAATAAAAGAACTTATGAACAAGCAAAGAGGATATTTGCTTATTACTTCTGGAAATGAGGTGGTTTTATTTCCTCTTATATTTAATGCAGGTGCAGGGAGAGTAGAAGGTCTTATATCTATTCCAGAAGGAATAGGAAGAGAAGAGTATGTACATAGACTTGATCGTGGTGGTCGTGACTCAAGACCAGGAGTATTAGTGGGACCTGAAAGTGTTATTGATGAAAATCCACCAGAGGGTCTATTATCAGATCAGACTCGTGAAAATTTAATAAATTATATTCGAGAAAATCCCGGACGGAACCGGATTTTACCGTTTGATCTAGGTGATAATCGATGTGTTAGTATTATTACCTTCGAAGGTAGTATACAACAACTCCTAGAAATACTAAGGTCAAGAATAAGGGGAGGTGATAATTCCATTCCTACAGCACAAGAGATAAGAAGACAAATAAGAGATATTCTTAGAAATCAAGGGATAGAAGTAAATGATCTACTTACACTAGAATTTGCGACGAGAAATGGACATTATGATTACTGGCTTCAACAAATTGATATAGCTCACGCTGGAAGATTTCGATATCAGCTTCGTACTGAAGGTAATCACACTTTTGAAGTAGCTAATTTGGCAAGGAATGACGGTAACGAGCACATTGTTAGAGTATTAAATCAATTTAGGGAAAATGAAGAACAACAGCGTTTAACTTTAATCATTACTTTAAATAATACTCATTGCGTTACACTAGTGATTGAACGTCAAAATGGGAACTATGTTGGGTACTATGCTGATTCAACTGCTACTGCTGTTCCAGGTGGTATTACTGATATCATTCAAAATAACTTAGGAAATAATATCAGGATTAATAATGTTTCTGTTAGTCAGCAAACAGATGGTTGGAATTGTGGTTTATGGGCATTAGAAAATGCTAGTGATATTAATCGAGTTCTAAACGAAAATCCTGTTGGGCAAGTGCAGAATATCATAAATATAATACGCGATTTTCTTGGAAGAGGCCACCCAAACAGAGATAGAAATTACTTTCAGAACATAAGAGTGGGCATTTCACAATTATTCAGGAATGATCCGGGATTTCAAGATGTGCAATTGCAAGCATACATTCAAAATAGAGAACAAATTGATCCATTACTACGTACTTATCTAGAATTAGGATATCACAGAGTAGGAGGAGGGTATGGATTAGTAGAAGCACCTATATCGCTTGGTGTTAGTGATTCCAGTAATTTTGGTGACCTGCCACAGTCAAGTTTAGAAGGTCCTGAAGCTAGTCGTGTTTCTGACCTTAGCAAAGGTAAAGGCGGTAAGTAGAGGTAATCGGTAGATGAAAGGAGTGTAACAAAAACCTTATGCATCAAGTAAAGATTGTGAGCAAATTTAAAGAAGTTAAGGTGGGTAACCTGTTTTTTTCTACTTGCAGCAATGTTTCAAAAAGTATATGTGTCGAGTTGGGTAAAGTTGAAGGAGGTTCTTAAATGAGCAACTATTAATTTGGTAGTGTATAACATTAATAAATTTAAATGATGCAACCATTTCCAGCAACAAAAATCAGCTAGCGTGAGAAGATTTTTTCTTGGAATCGTGTGGTCTAGAGTTAAGATCTTGGATGTTTTGGAGCATCTTTAGTGAATAAGCATTTCCTCCATTTTCAAGTTTTCGGATCGAGGTTTAGAGAGTTTTTTACTATTTGTATTGCTCTGCCTCTGTTGCTCTGATAGTTTCTCCTTCTGAATATAATATGTTGAAAATATTATGCCAGAGAGTATAATAAAATCTATATCAAATACTTTACAAGAAAAAGTGGTGGTAGAGGCAAAAGTGAACACTAATAAGAACCAATTTAAGGAAAGCGCATGCTAGAGTTTGAAAAAGCAGCAAGAATATTATTGAAAGGTTAAATGGCGTATGATATGATATATATAGTGTAAAGATGTAAATAATCTTATTGACATCTTTACATTAATAGTTCTTAAATGTTTAGTGCTGTAAAATTAAATTATTAAGTTTTATGAAGGGAGTAAAAATGGTGGAAAGCTTTCTAGGTAAGAACAAAGGCAGTAATTTTATTGAGGGGACAAAAATAATGAAAAATTTTTCAGATAATAACAAAAACGGTAGCTCAATCTTCCAAGGAAAAATCAGGGAGCAAGATTTCTCTGCGGAGCAGAAGTTAAATGAACTAAAAGCAGCCGTAGAGGAGCTTGCCAGACAAGATTTACTCAGAAGGCTCGAGTGTGAGCGTCAGGCCTCTAGTTGTATCGATGAAATATCATCTCAAGCAGAGCTACATATCGAAGAAGATGATGAAGATTACTTCAATGGTGAAAGAGAAAGAGTACTCGGAGATTTCTGGAGTTTCTTTGAACCTCTCTTCAACCTCTTTGAAGTAGATGTAGATCCGAAAATCTACCAAATGCTCAAGGAGAAGAAAGAAAAAAATTGGCTTCTTTCGATAATGAAGTTTTTGCGTGACAAGCTTAAGGAGTTAATCAAGAAGATTTTTGCACGCGATTTAAGTTTCGATCAGAGGTTGGACAAAGAGATAAAAGAATTGCAGGAGAAATTAGGCAGTGGTGAGTTATCAGAAGAAGAGTTTGCAAGGGCGTTAGAAAGGTTAACTGCATTGCAAGATCTGAAACTCAAGTTACAGCTGGCCGTTGTCGGATGGATTGTTACAATGTTCGCAGAGATTTTTGGAGTTGAGTTGGCGGCTGCGGCAGAGGCATCTAAAGAAAAAGAAGATAAAAAAGCAGAAAAAACATCATTAAAGGAAGAAAATAAAGAAGTTTGCGAAAACGTAGAAATGAAAGTGGATGAAAGAGAAAAACCTAAAGTGCCAGTTTCCCTTTTTGACGTCTCATCTGGGTTTGTAAGGCCAGTTGTTCTGAGCAAACCAGAACTTGATCTTTTACCAAAACCTATAATGCCTCCTATATTTAAAGAGGTTAATGAGAATCGCGAGATAAAAGAAACAAAACCAAAAGTGGAAGAAGAGAAAAAAGCGAAGCCTGAGAAACCGAAGGTGGCTGTGTGTCCACCGAAACCTGCGGAGAAGAAGCCCGTGGTGAGTGGGATAAAATTTTATTCTATAGACAAGGATATTAATTTCGAAAAATGGGATACGAATACTAGTGTTAATGGAAGAGGCACCACGTCTACCAATAAATGTGGTACTACTAATGATTTTAAGGAAAAGGAACTCAAGCCTACTAATGAGCAAAAATTTGATGGGAAAGAATCTAAGTCTACTGATAAGCAGAAAACGGATGACCCTTACGCTAAGCTTGCAAAAAAAGTTGCTGAAAGGAACACTCAAAGAAAAGAATCTGCCACTATTAAACACGATTATCCAATTGATACTTGGCAGGCTCCATCAGGAACTACTGATAATGGAAAGTCTAGTGCTAGTTCTGCAAGTGATGCTAAAGAAAATCCTAAGTCAAAATTTACTGATGTATTGAAGGAACGTGCAGCAAGAGGGAATGGTAATACACCATCGAGATAGCTAGTGTTAGCTACTTATTGGATGACGAGAAAGGGTGTCATTCCAGTGCTTGACACTGGAATCCAGGATGTGCATTGGGTTTGATAAGTGTAGGGTTTTATGTTAAGAGGGAGTGTTTTTGATGAAATTGTGAAGAACCAGTGTTAGCTACTTGGATGACAAAAAGACTGGATCCCAGTGGGCTTTGTTGCATCGCTCTTCGGATAGTAGGTAACGCACAATAAATTTATGAAGCTATCTCAAATTTAGCCATACCAATATCAGTGAACTTATTGAGCAAATAGCATTTAACAAGTAGTTCCTTCTCACGATTAATCTCAGATTTGCTCCTAAAACTAAACCCAAATATTCGCTTCAACCTTGAGAAAAATCCTTCAATATACGATCTTTTTCCGTAATTTACTTCTTCTTTCCATCTTTTTATACCATTCTCACCATGTAATTTCATTAACTGAATAGCGGCATTTCTATCAAGCATATAATCCAATTTTGGATGCTCTGCTGCGTTGTTTTTCGGAGGAATTTTCGTTTTTATACCATATTGATTACACAGCTTATAGAGCTTTTCTCTATCATATGCCCTATCTGCATATAGTACTTTTATGACATACTGAAAATCGACTTCTTTTAGCAAATCACAAGCTCCATAGTGATCAGAGTAGACACCATTACTGTATTTTACAGCTATGGCTTTTTTGCTGTTTGTATTCAACATTACATGCAATTTTCTTGTCTGTTCATAGCTGCGATACTTTCTATCTTCGCTATTTTCCTTGCTATGACCAGGAGTGTTGTTGTATATACTAATTCCTGTACTGTCTATAGCAATTTCGATATCTTCCATATTATTTTTATCAATTCTGCAATCATTGATCTTAATATTAAGTTTCTTAAACCTTCTTGATGATTGTGAATAGCTGATAACTTGCAAATTTTTCCCAATTTGCTCAAGGTATCCTGCTATAAACCCAACTGTTTGCCTCAGGCCTATTCTAAATAAACAAGTTATTATGTGCACCAAAATTACAACTTTATCGCTATAAATATTGTTGCCACCTGGTATTTTTGGACCATTCTCGTACCACTTTTCTATGGCTTCGTTGATATAATGAAAAATATTTCCTCTTTTTTCTAGAAATTTGTTATATTCGCTATGGTTACTGACCCTCATTTTTTGTGGCATATTTTTTCTTTCAAGGTTAAATGGCTATTTTATAATGAATTTTGTCAGTAGCCACCAGATTTTTTCAGTTGCTATGCAACAAAGCCATCCCAGTGTCTGGGCACTGGGATGACATTAAAAGAGTAGGAGTTGATGGCAAAAAGAAACACAGGCGTCATTCAGCGTCTTTTTTTTGCCATTCCAGCGCGTGACAATGGAATCTCTAAGCTCGAGTTTTATGAAAAAAAGAGTGAATAAAATTTATACTAAAAAATATAAAAAAAGTGCTTGCACTATAATTTATTTTTAGTATATTAGTTACATAATATTTTTACTGGAGGTTAATATGCATGGTAGTAATGATAATGGTGGTGCTAATAAGTGGATTTCAGATAAAAATGTTGAGTGGATTGGTCCTGATAAGTATAAAAACTACGAGCGACTACATGAAAGCAGTAAGCCTAACACACAACTGGGTAGTAGTAGTGCTACTGGTGCCGGTAGTAGTAAAGATAAAGGAAAAAGCAAGTAGTGAGGTTTCTTAACAATTTTTAATAGAGGTAGTTATGGGTATAAAAGAGTTGGTTAATGCGTTTAACTTAAATAATTATGCTTGTGATAAGATCGATACTAATTTTACTGTAGAAGGTAAAAAGATTGTTGGTTTATTTGCTAGTGGTACTAATACAAAAGAATATCTGCGAAGAATGGAAAAGGAGATAATAGGGCGGCACTATGGCACTAGAGAGATAGCAAATGAATATTATAACTTAGACTGTTTTCCATTTGTTTTAGGTGCTAATCATGATGAAGAGTATTTAGGTAATGGCATAGTGAAAGTGAAGCTTGCAGATTCTACGGATCCTGCAGTAATTCATAACTTGAAGGTTCATTTTGCTAGTGAGTTTAAGAGAGCTGTGAGATCCAAAGTGGCTGCATGTCTACAAAAAGAAGTAGGGATATCTGAGGAAGAAGCATATGAATGGGTCAATGAAACTGTTGGAACAGGAGCGATAGGCAAGCCTTATTTGTACTGTATAGCTTTTAGCAACGAATACCTTAAGAGGGAATATGATTTAGAGACTTTTGAATTTTTTAAGCAGGCATATATTAAAGAATTTAACTCAAGGTTAGAAAACTGTGGCCTTAAGAGTTCAAACTTTTATGAATATAAAGATGATGTGTTATATATTAAAGATGTGAGTGATAAGGTAGTCAGGAGTGTGGCAGAATATGTTAAAGGGCGAGTAGCGCTTTATTTGGGAACTCCAGGCACAGAAGATTCTAAAGTCGAAAATTTTAAAGATGTTCTTGGCGATTTTATTTTTAAATTGACAGGGAAATCAATTAATGCTTATGAGTATGATATTTTTACGGATAAAAAGAAAATAGAGAATGGTAATGATTTTGTCCTTATACCTTTAACAAAAAGATATAGTGGTCAGCTTGAATCTTTAAAGCATAAGGATGCATACAAAATTAATACAATACATAAAGATTTTGTAAGTGATATTAGAGGTAAGACTGCAAAACCAGATGTTGCCAGTTATGAAAGCCCAGTTTATGCTATCTCTAACAAAAGAATTGCTCAGTTACTTCCTGAAATTATGCAGTCTCCAATTGCATATAATCAAATACACGGACGTTTTGAATTTGCAGTTGATCTTGAGAATTTTAAGAGACGTGGCTCGAGTCGATCCTCCTCAACAGTAACTTCTCCATTCAATTCTCCTACACATGCAGGACAGAGTGGACTAAGAACACCGCCCAACCAAAGGAAAGCAGACACAGATAGTGGTTATGATAGTAATTCACCTCCGAAACCTAAGGATTCTGGTTCTTCAAGTGGCGGTCCAGGGCCATCGACTGAACTGTCAGATATGGAATGGGAGTCTCCCACGCGGAGTCAGGATGGAGCATTAGAGGATTCTCCCAGGCGAGGGTCAGAGCAAGGATCAGAAACGGAAAAAGAAGGACGGCTGCTGCACAATCATGTAAATTTAGCTGGAACGAGTAAAGGATTTCCGCCATTGCCGCAGCTGAATTCTATTGCAGTTAGTTATGGTGTTTCAGGGCCATCTTCATTATCGCAATCTGTAAGTACTGCTCAAAATCGTTGGTCATCACAAGGCACGTCCGGAAATAAATGGATGCCGTCACGGCAATTTACTGAACCAGGACCTAGTGGTTTATCATGGTCACAGAGTGGACCTTCATCATGGAAAGGTGCTAATCCAGTAGGGGCTAACCCTTGGGCTCAGCAAACGAACCCTTGTTTATCACAAGGCACGTCCGAAAATAAATGGATATCGTCAATGCAATTTACTAAACCAGGACCTAGTGGTTTATCATGCTCACAGAGTGGAGCTTCATCATCGAGAGGCGCTGGTAAAAATATGCCAACAGGGAGTAGTTCTTGGTGTTTGCCACCATCGACTTCTTCTCTTACGACAAGGAATGATCCAATATCCTCAAATCTTGGGATTTTTGCAGATCCTCCAGAAGATACGGAGAACATTTGTAGCATGAAAGAAAAACAGCAAGTTACTAAGGAAAAGGAAGAAGAAAAGTTGTCTAAAGCATTGCTTTATACATTCAACCTAATGAATTATACTCTTGATGGTGTTTATACTAACTTTTTTGCAAAAGATGGGAAAATTGTTAGTTTACTCCATGATAATGTTGATAGAGAGGAATATTTACAGGCGGTAATAGATTATGTAGTAGAAGAGTATTATGAAACTGAGAAAGAAGCAAGAGAATCTTGCGATTTTGATGAGTTTCCATTTAAATTTCTTCCTGATCCTGATTATGAAAAAAATCAAAATGATTGTGAGAAAAATTCAAGAAAGACAGTTGTTGCTAATATAAGTAGTGGTGCTTTATCTAACTTAGAAAAACTTTTTAGGCAGAAGTTTGGGAAAAACGTAGGTGCTATCGACACTAATTGGGTCAAAAAGGTAGAGAAACGTGAAAAGGACGAATGGGTAGATCGCCAGCGATCTTATGGCGCTTCTCTTCAAGACGCATGTGAGAGTTGTTTTCCTGATGAAGGGCCAATGAAAATAATTCCAATTGCACTTGAAGGAGATGAATACGTGCTTGACCGTAGTCGTGAAGAGTGTGAAGTAAAATTGTTGCTCAGAGAGCAAAAACTACGGCTTAGAGGTACATTAGTTAACGAGGAAGAAAAAGGGTTGTTTAAAGCATTGCTTTATGCGTTTAACTACAGTAATAATAATTTCGACCTTCCTGATACTAACTTTATTGTAAAAAATGGGAAGATTGCTAGTTTAATTCCTGATAGTGTTAATGTAGAAGAATATTTACAGGAGGTAATAGATAAGACGAAAGAAGAGTATTGTGAAGATAAGAAAGAAGCCTATGATCTAGATGAGTTTCCATTTGAACTTAATTGTGAGAAAAACCAAGAAACAACAGTTGTTGCTAATATAAGTCGTGGTGCCTTATTTAACTTAAAAAAACTTTTTATTTATGGGTATAAGAAAAAAGCGGAAACAGGAGATATCGACATTAACACTGTCGAAGAGGCAGTGAAATCTAAAAAGGACGAATTGGTAAATTCCAAGGTGAAAGGAATAGAAAGAGAAGGAGGATATTACAGTAGGATAAAACCTGACGAAGCAGCTACAGCCTCTTATCCCGATGGAAACGCATTAGAAGGTATTCCAATTATAAAAGGCAAAGGTGGATACTGCCTTGACCGTACTTTTAACGATTGGGAAACAAAGTTGTTTGTGGAAGATTCAGAGTATACTAAAGGTACATCAAAAGCTAAAAAGATGAAGTCCGAAGATAATAAAGACAGCGGTATCTCTTCAGGGGAGGCGACTGATGCTGAAAACGTAAGCTCTAAAGCTGAGGGGAAAACAAGTGGAACAAGTGGTTATGAGTCTATGGATTGTGAGAATACTAGAGGAGGATCGCCAAAACATACTCTAGAATTAAGTGTGGAAAATTTGAGAATATCCACAAAACTGGATGCTACTAAGGCCGAGCAGCACTCTCCCATAAAAAAATTTAGAAGCAATTGATCTAATCCACTGCTCTCAGCCACCTAAGCGTTTTATTAGGGTTGGGGCCAAAGCCCCTGACCCTGGGGATGCTGTCGGTGGTTTTTCTTGTCCATTGTAAATATTGTACTGTACTGTCCACCTGATCATCATAACGGGCTTCTGGGAACATTAAAATCTCATACTCAAAATCATTGAGCCATACCGCTTGCTGTGGCAGAAAAACCCTGCCAGACTCTATCACTGGAACAATTTGATAAAATCGAGTGAGTTTGTCATTGTGTGGCACTATTTCAATAATCGGTAGATCGCTATTTGCCTTTAGCTCTTGTGTTAATTGTTGCTTTTTATACCATCTGCTCTAATTTAACACGTATGAACATTCATGATTAATTTTTTAAAATCTTATCCTGAAAAATACATTAACTTAACCTGGTGGAGCCATTGCTGTTTTCTTTTGCTGCAAACAAGCTTGCGTGAGATCAGTAGATGGAACATCCTTAGTAGTCTCGATTGACTCTGTAGACACACTACCATTTTTCTTAAAACCTTTATCTTCTATAGCTTTCAGAACGTTTTCTCCTCCCAAAAGACAATTTTCTCCTAAACTTTTCTTCTTAGCTTTTAACTCGTCAAACCTTGTTCTGCTCTCCTCACAAATCTTTACCTCTATTTTATTACTATCTTCCTTACTAGGACTTAGATAAATACTAATCTCTCCTACCTCAGTGGTAAAAGACATTTCAATGCTACCTTTTAAGATATCTGTATAATTTCTTTTTCCATCTTTTGTGCCTTTAACTCTCACTATACTTTCCCCAATTTGAAGTATGCCGACTTTTAATTTTAACTCTTTAGCTTTTTCATTGTTTAAGATTTTTACAGGTTCAATAATACTATCTTGTGAATATTTCATATAAAAATATTGATTATCTATCTCCACTGTCTCTAGCTCCTCCTTTTGAGCTTGCCTATCTCTGTTTACGATACCTTCATATGCTATACTTATTAGCTTGCTTTCAATTTCTTTATATTTTTTATTGCGAGCATTCATATAAGAATAGTTATAATTTTGTGCTAGCTCAGTACCGGTGAAGAAAGATTCTTTTGCTTTCCCACCTTTTAACAATAAATCATCCATGATGCTTTCCATGATGTCTGAAGCTTCATCTTTATCTTTACCTTTATCTTCTTGTTCGGGAATATCATTAACCCTTCCTCTATACTCTCTGGTTTCATCGCGTGGTTTCACACGACTAATAAGAACATCTTCTATTTCTTTAAATATTAAATTTGTTACAGTTTCTTTATCACCTTTTTCACTGCCATTTTTATTATCATTACTACAACTTGAATTTAACCTTATTCCTTTCTCCAAGTACTCATTTACTATTTTCTTAATACTTTTTAGAATACTTTCTTCAGGTTCTTGTTTGTTTTTTGTTATATCTATTATCTCCTTATAAAAACCTTTAATTAGCCCCTCTTCACTTGTAGTTAATGGTATTTCTAACTTCATCAAAAGTGAGTCTTCTAGAAAAAGATCATCACTTGAACTACAGCTCGAATCCTCGTCTTCTGAGTCACAATCACTCAATTTAACAGACTTTACCTGACTATCATCACCAGAGTTATTTGAACAATCATTACTTTCATCTACCGAACCATCAGGTGTTGTCGGATTACCTTCATTTTCACGAGAATTATCTGAATAATAGTCCGAATCCTCTTCTGTGTTACAATTACTCAATTCAGCAGGCTTTACCTGACTATCATCACCAGAGCTATTTGAACAATCGTTTCTTTCACCTACCGAACTATCAGGTGTTGCCGGATTCCCTTTATTTTCATGAGAATCATCTGAACTATGGCTCGAATCCTCAATAGCTTGACGGCACTCATCTTCAGTAGCATATTCAGATGGAGTCTTTCCACTTTGATCTTGCACATTTGGATTAGCACCCGCTCCTAAAAGAAGTTCTCTAGCTTGAAGGCAGTTATTTTTAGCAGCATAATCTAACGGAGTCTTTCCACTTTGATCTCGCACATTTGGATTAGCTTTTATTACTTCTAAAAGAAACCTTATACCGCCAGTATCGTTACATTCAGCAACGTAATGTAACAGAGTTTTTCCATCTTCTTGGTTTTGTACATTTGGATTAGCTCCTGCTTCTAGAAGAAGAATTATATGTTGAATATTATTTAATATATCTCCATTGCTTTCTAACGCATTTAAAATGTTAAGTAATGGTTCATTTGAGTAATGTGACAGAGTTTTTCCATATTGGTTTTGTGTATTTCGATCAGCTCCTGCTTGTAGAAGAAGACTTATATGTTTAGCATAATAATATAATAGACCTCTATCGCTTTCTAACTGATCTAAAATATCACGTAATTTTTCATCTAAGTAACATGACAGAGTTTTTCCATCTGGGCTCCGTATATTTGGATCAGCTCCTGCTTGTAGAAGAGACATTATACGTTGAATATCATTGGGATTATCTAATAGACCTCTATTGCTTTCTAACTGATCTAAAATGTCACCTAATTTTTCATCTTGGTTCTGTATATTTGGATCAGCTTCTGCTCCTGAAAGAGACGTTATATTTTGAATATTACTATCGTTTTCTGGCTGACCTAAAATGTTAAGTGAACTTTCATTTAATTCCTTGCTTGATACCCCACCACTCATATTTTATAACCATTACTCACTAATTCTTCAGTGATTACCGTAATATATGGGTAAGTCAATAAAAAAATACACCTTTCCTTCTTCAGTTCTAAGAAATTGTCAAAAATCTCAAAAAGATGAGTTAAAAAGGGTTCTGCTTCCAACTTTTTTGCTGTAAATTTTTGCAAAATTTTAAAACTCACATCTACTCTATTATAGTATTCTTGGCAACTAATTTTATGTCAATATTAAAAATCTTACTATTACCCACAAATAAAGACATGGTATTGTATTTACTCAAATAATTTTATTAACTTGAAAGATTATTAGATTAAAATTATTAAATTAAGAGTTATAATTTTAGCAACTAAAAGCTGTAAGTTATACCATATAAACAGTTATTTCAAGCAAAAGTTATGCCATTAAGAGCTATGCAACAAACGTTCATATTTGTGGGTAATAGTAAGGGGGAAGTTATAGAATGACACTCAATCGCGAGGACTATGACTTCTACCAACCAGACTTTTCGTATAGCTTCTAGGTTCAAGCTTTCAATTTGCCTTTGAGCGCAGAAACTCCCTAGAAATCACGCTTTTGAACTCTATATTATTTTTTGTAACATTGTCGTAGGCGTTAGATCTTGCAATGCAGTTAATCTTTCTAACGCCCTTGCAAACTCTTCTTCTGATAACTCACCACTGCCTAATTTTTCCTGCAATTCTTTTATCTCTTTGTCCAACCTCTGATTGAAACTTAAATCGCGTGCAAAAATCTTCTTGATTAACTCCTTAAGCTTGTCACGCATAAATTTAATTATCGAAAGAAGCCAATTTTTTTCTTTCTTCTCCTTGAGCATTTGGTAGATTTTCGGATCATCTACATCTACTTCAAAAAGGGTAAAGAGAGATTCAAAGAAATTCCAGAAATCTCCGATTACTCTTCCTTTTTCACCAGTGAAGTAATCCTCATCATCACCTTCTCCGATATGTAGCTCTGCTTGAGATGATATTTCATCGATACAACTAGAAGCCTGACGCTCACACTCGAGCCTCCTGAGCAAATCTTGTCTGGTGAGCTCCTCTATGGCTGCTTTTAGTTCATTTAGCTTCTGCTCTGCAGAGAAATCTTGCTCCCTGATTTTTCCTTGGAAGATCGAGCTACCGTTTCCGTTATTATCTGAAAAATTTTCCATTATTTTTGCCTCCTCAATAAAATTACTGCCTTTGTTGTTACCTGAAAAGCTTTCCACCATTTTTACTTCCTTCATAAAACTTAATAATTTAATTCTACAGTACTAAATATTTAAGAACTATTAATGTAAAGATGTCAATAAAATTATTTACATTTTTACACTATATATATATTATATCATGTGCTATTTAACCTTTCAATAATATTTTTTATTTTTACTGCTTCTTCAAACTCTAGCATGCACTTTTCTTAAATTATCCTTATTAATATTTGCTTTTGCCTCTATCCCACTTTTTCTTGTAAAGTATTTGATATAGATTTTATTATACTCTTTGGCATAACATTTGCAACATACTTTATCTATAAATGGAAATTATTATACTTGCAGCTAGACACAATTTGAAATAATTTACACTATAAAGTTAAGGAACGAGATCCCAGTGTCACGCACTGGGATGACAGCAGTCCTACGTCATACCGCGATTCATTCGCGGTATAGATTCCGCTAACAAGTAGCGGAATGACGAATTTTTGTTTTTCAAATTATCGGTAAGTCACTTTAGCTATATCAGAGCAATAGAGGCAGTGCGTAGAGGAGCTCACCAGACAAGATTTGCTCAGGAGGCTCGAGTGTGAGCGTCAGGCTTCTAGTTGTATCGATGAAATATCATCTCAAGCAGAGCTACATATCGGAGAAGGTGATGATGAGGATTACTTCACTGATGAAAAAGGAAGAGTACTCGGAGATTTCTGGAATTTCTTTGAACCTCTCTTCAACCTTTTTGAAGTAGATGTAGATGATCCGAAAATCTACCAAATGCTCAAGGAGAAGAAAGAAAAAAATTGGCTTCTTTCGATAATTAAATTTATGCGTGACAAGCTTAAGGAGTTAATCAAGAAGATTTTTGCACGCGATTTAAGTTTCAATCAGAAGTTGGACAAAGAGATAAAAGAATTGCAGGAGAAATTAGGCAGTGGTGAGTTATCAGAAGAAGAGTTTGCAAGGGCGTTAGAAAGATTAACTGCATTGCAAGATCTGAAACTCAGGTTACAAATGGCTGTTGTCGGATGGATTGTTACAATGTTCGCAGAGATGTTTGGAGTTGAGTTGGCGGCTGCGGTAGAGGCATCTACAGAAAAGGAAGATAAAAAAGCAGAAAAAACATCATTAAAGGAAGAAAATAAAGAAGTTTGCGAAAACGTAGAAATGAAAGTGGATGAAAGAGAAAAACCTAAAGTGCCAGTTTTCCTTTTTGAAGTTTCACCAGGATTTGTAAGGCCGGTTGTTCTGAGCAAACCAGAACTTGATCTTTTACCAAAGCCTATAATGCCTTCTATATTTAAGGAGGTTATAAACAATGAGAACCGCGAGGAAACAAAACCAAAAGTGGAAGAAGAGAAAAAAGCGAAGCCGGAGGGACCGAAGAAAGAGGTGTGTCCACCTGCTCCAAAGACTGCAACGAATACGACGGAGCAGGGGAGAAAAAAGGTTTATGGATGCGATAGTAGTAAGGAAAGAAAGAAAAACCACGATGAAAATAATAATAAGCAAGCTCTAAACCAACCTACTCAAGGCTCTGTTCCTAACGGAAAAGCTTCGAACCAACCTATCCCAAAATCTATGTCTGACAGAAAGGCTTCAGAGCAATCCGTTAAAAGTTCTGTTGCTGATTGTGGATTTGATTTTACTAACATGGGTACTTGGAATGGTGCTGAGAATGAAGGTTCTGTAAGTAATGCTCGACCACCAGGAGGATTGACTAATGATGTAAAAGTTGAGAAATGTGCAGAAGGTCAGTCAGTAGGGAAGACACCATAGTGGGGATAGCTAATACTTAGATGACAAAAAAGGGTGTCATTCCAGTACTGGAATCCAGGGGCATATAGATAGATGTCGACAGTTCGTCATTCCGCTACGTGTTAGCGGAATCTATGCTTGAGATACCGCGAATGAATCGCGGTATGACGTAGGGAACTTAGGGTTGCCAATGACTTGTCATTCCAGCGCGTGACGCTGGAATCTTGAAATTTGTGTTTTGTGAAAAAGAGTGAATGAAATTTTTTGAAAAAAAATATAAAAAAGTGCTTGCACTTAATTTTATTTTTAGTATATTAGTTACATAATATTTTTACTTAGGAGGCAATATGCATAGCGGTAATGATAAAAAAGGTTTTGATGCTGAAAAGTGGAAACGTGAGAATCCAGGTCCAGGTGGTGGGAGATTGCTGCGAATCGAAGGAGCAAGGTTTGATGATCATCGTGATGCACTTAAGGACGTACGAGAGAAGCTACGTCAGTCTAATCAGCCTAGCAGTTCTATTAGTGGATCAAGCTCTAGTGGGGTTGGTAGCAGTAATAAAAGATAGTTGTTGTAATTTAAAAATGGGGAGGTTGGTATGCCTAATAGAGAAACAGTAAGAGCATTGGTTAGTGCTTTTAATGTACATAATTATTTTTCTAATACAGTTAAAACTAATTTTAAGCTGCAAAGCAAGGGCAAGGAGGACTATATTGTAGTCTCATTTGATAAGAGTATGGATACGTATCAGTGTAGAAGATATCTGGACAGTATAAAAAGGAAGATAATACGTGAATTCTACGGCATTGAAAAAGGTAATAAAGCAGAAATATTGGATACAGCTAAGCTAATTTTTGATGTTAATTCTTTTCCGTTTGAAAACTATAAAGATGTTGAATCTTTTCCACTTAAGAACTATAAAGAAGATTGGTTCGTAGATAAACAAGGTAGTATTAAGTTTGTAACACCTATAGATAAGGGCGTGATTTTTAATTTGAAGTCTCACTTGGCTTCTTCACTTAAAAAGGATGTTCTAGAAGATATGCAAATTAGCAGCACAACTGTACCATTTAATAAGGGAGAATATTTGTGTTGTTCTAAATTTGATAATAAAGAATTAAGTCAGCAATTTAAGAGTAAGTTTTTATCAAGGATGAGAGAAAGATATAAAAATGTTCCTAAGAACCTGTTTAAAATCTTCGTAATAGGAGAGAAATGAAGGAAAGGACAATCATTTGCAAGCTGGTATTGAGTTTACGTTCGCAATTTTTCCATAGCCGTCTACACTTTTCTAACCAAGCAAAAGAACGCTCAACAACCCATCTCTTTGGCAATACAACAAAAGAATGTAATTCACTGCGCTTTATTACCTCAACAGTTGCACCAATAATATCTTTTATTTGGGTTGCAAAAATTTTTCCTGTGTAGCCTGCATCAACCAATATATTTTTGACTTCAGAAAGGGTATCTTTAGCATTTTCAACCATTCTTACAGCGCTACTACGATCAGTTACTTCTGCTGTTGTTACATAAATTGCATGTGGTAGACCTTGAGTATCAACTGCAATATGACGCTTTATGCCTGAAATCTTTTTACCTGCATCATAGCCCTTTTTTTCAGCAGTATCTGTGTTTTTAACACTTTGAGCATCAATTATACAGAAGCTAGTTTTCTCTTTCCGACCATTGTTGATACGGATCTCTCCAACCAATTTTTTTTAAAACTAATTCCAACAAACTTGGTTCTTCTCCATTCTTTTTATTCCACATTTGAAAATAGTAATATACGCTTTCCCACCTTGGAAAATCTTTTGGCAACATTCTCCACTGGCAACCACTTTTTAGGACGTATAACACTGTACGAAATACATCATACAAATCAAGTTTTCTTGGTCTCGTTTTCTTCCTGCTACTCTCTAGTATTGGTCTGATTTTTTCAAATTGCTCTCGACTCATATCACTTGGATAATTTTTACGCATAGATATACCTCATTCTTAATCTACCACTATTTTACCTCATCTCTCCGAGATTTTAAACAGGTTCTAAGAAGCCTTTAGAGGTTAATGGTAAAGACAATAGTGTATATATCAAAGATGTTTTTGATAACGCTCGTTTTATTGATAGTGTAACACGGTATAAGGCATGGCTTACAGGTATGGACCTTGGAGTTGGCAATGATGTTGATCATAGTGTGAAGTCATTTAAAAATATGATAATAAGATCTACTTATTCGGTGACAAAAGTGATGATAGATGGTTTTATACTTGCTCCTCCTTTAGGTAGGAAAGACGCCTCAGTTCTTGTGCCTGTTATACTAGATGATAAAGGAGCTAGATTATTAACACACGAAGAAGCTCTTAAACTAAATTATACATTTAATAATGTTGTGCTTGGTGATCTTAATAGTAAAACTCAAGCAAAATTATCAGTGAATGGAAGCAGTGAGGTATATGGCATAGACTTTTCCAATCCATACATTTCTCACTGTGTGATAACCAAAATAATAAAAAACTCTGTAATCAACAAAGACCATGAATTGTCCATTGACCCTGAGCTTCGTTTTCGAGCATTGTCGCGATCACCATCGACTGAACTGTTAGATATGAAATTGGAGTCTCCCACGTGTAGTCAGGGTGTAGCATCAAAGGATTCTCCCAGGCAATGGTCAGGAACGGAAACAGAAAAAGAAGAACTGCTGTATAATCCAGTAAATTCAGTTAGAACGAGTGATAGGCCATTGACAGATCTGAGTTATGCTACAACTAGTTGTGGTGTTCCAGGGATATCTAGAGATCTAAGTGCTGGTGAAGGTACGCTAACAGAGGCTAATATTCCGGATCAGAAAAGATCATCATCGATTCCTTCTTTTAGAGCATGGGATAGTTCAACATTCTTAAATTCTGAAGATTCTCTAAAAGATACGGAGAACATTTGTAATGAGGAACCTGAAAAACAGCAAGTTACTGATGAAAGTGATCGAAAAAGTAGTGATGAGGGTTCTAAAGCGAAGCCACAAAAGAATGAATCTTCGAAGAAACATGGGGGTGGTCTCCAAAGTAAAATAAAAAGTTTCTTCTCTTTATCTCCTCAGCCTAAGCAACATAACGCAAGCTTTAAGCGACATGATGAAGGGCGTGATACAAAGCGAAGTACTCCTGAAACTCCTGTAACTGAAAAACCACCTGTGTCTACACGATCTCCTTCACTCCCAATTGAAATAGTAAAAAGTCGATCCTTAAAAGTGACTCCTGTTACTGAAGTACATACCGAAAACAAGCCTACTGAATTAAATGATAGTATTACAGAACTCCCGTCACAAGGTACCGTAGGCAAACTAAACATGCCCGGGGACCGTAGTTCTAAAATTTCTGTAGATAGTGGTTTAGGGTCGCTTGAGCGGTCACAGTCACTGCCACTTACTGAAAAGTCTAGTGGTTCATCTCAGCGGAAACAAAATATATTGAAGCAATTTTTTAGTGCGTTCCTTTCTGATAAGGGTAAAACAACAAAAGATATTCTGTTTGATGAGGAAACATTCTCACGTTTTTCTTCTGGAATGCAGAAGGTACTATCTTTATCTCTTTCTTGTGATATGGTAAGTAATCTATGCCGATTTTTTCCTATTAATGAACATGAGGAGCTAATAGTATTAGCTCGTTCTGGAAAAGTGAAGAAATCACGAAGTCCTGAGGAGATTGAGCAACTATTCTCATCTTTTTCTCGTGAGGAGAAGGAAATATGCTCACTTCTTTTTTTTCCTGAGAAGCAAAACGAAATGTGTGAAAATCTTTCTCCTACCGCAAAGGAGCAAGTGGACTTATTTTGGACGATCCTTGATGAACGAGGAATTAGTGGTAACGCTTCTACAAGTTCTAAAGATAGTGGTGTTTCTTTAGGATCGTCTTCACAAAAATCGACTAGTGATACTGGAAGTGATGAAGATGGACTAGAAGCTAGTGGTGGGTCGTCAGTCTCATCGAACTCCAGTACTTCCACTGTTAGAACTAAAATGGATGCTACTAAGATCGAGCAATACTTGCAAGAAGGAAAAGAAGTTTTTGTATAAGCGGTTTGTACCTAATCCACCGCTCTCAGCCACCTAAGCGTTTTATTAGGGTTAGGGCCAAAGTCTCTGACCCTGAAAGCACTGGTGTTAGTTTTTCTTGTCCATTGTAAGTATTGTGCGGTACTATCCACTTGATCATCATGGCGAGCTTCTGGGAACATTAAAATTTCATATTCGAAATCGCTGAGCCATACTGCTTAATGCGGCAGAAAAACCCTACCAGACTCTATCACCGGAACAATTTGATAAAATCGAGTGAGTTTGTCATTGTGTGGAATTATTTCGATAATCGGTAGATCGCTATTTGCCTTTAGCTCTTGTGTTAATTGTTGACCACTCGTTTTTGCTTCGATCAAAATTGCATGTGGTGCCCATCTTGCAGCTAGTGACAGAACTTGCTCTTTAAGCTTTGGGTACTCAAGCTTTGCTCGATATACATCAAGTAAATAGAATTTATTATCTATTTTTGCCCAGGTGGTGCAGATGCTAAAGTCGCTGGAATCGTTTGTTGAAACTGCAGTGTCCCAGCTTTGAGTTACATGTGAGAGATTATCAGGGAAATTTTTATAGCGCTTTAGCCACTCTTGTTTTATTATACCACTTGAAAGCGGCAGGGGGTTTTGTTGATATTGAGCAGCAAAAGCGTAACTCCCGAGTTCAACTTTTATCATCTCAACTTCTTCTCTTCCTCCCTCCAGGGGATATAATAACTCATTCTCTTCTCTTGAGTATAATACTCTTGCAGGTAGTGTCATTCCAGCACTTGATGCTGGAATCCAGTCTTTTGCGGTTGAATTTTCTGGATCCCAGTGTCTGGGCACTGGGATGACAGGAGGGGGGGTTGGAATGACACCAGTATGGTTATTAATTGAATAAATAACCTCCTTATTTTCAGAAATCATTGGCAAACAAATGTGATGCCATATGTTTTTTGGCTTGGATAAGAGGTGCCCAGTTAAGTCTTCCAGGTGGAGCCTATGCATCACAAGCACAATTACTCCTTTTTTTCTATCGTTGAGTCTCGTTACTAAAGTCTGATCGAACCAGTTTGTGGCACGTTTTCTAAATGTTTCACTCAAAGCTTGAGCAGGGTTAAGCGGATCATCCACAATAATAAAGTCACCACCTTCACCGGTTAATGTTCCTCCAACTGATGTTGCGATTCTGTATCCTCTCTGCACTGTTTGGAATTTATATTTAGTGTTCTGGTCTTTGGATAGTTCTACCTCTGGAAATAGCTTTTTATACCAATCAGATTGCATTATGCACCTCGTATCGAGCGAATGTTTTTCGCTAAGCAACTTAGAATAACTTGCAACTATTATTCTTGCAGTTGGCTGATTTCCCAGTATCCATGCGGGCCACGCAACACCCATACATATGGACTTCATTGAACGCGGAGGCATATTGAATATTATGCGCCTTACTTCGCCAGCATTCGCTGCTTCCAGCCTGTCTGCTATGACTTTTATGTACTGATAATCATTATACTCACATCCCGGCACTACTGTTTGAAAGCACAGTTCAATGAATTTTAGAAAGTTCATGTTAGACCTCCTATAGTATCACCCAAGTAACCCCTATGGTGTTATCCAAGTGGCCGACACTGGTTCCTTTATGACGGCGTCATGCAAGTAGCTGACACTGGAATGACATCCTTTGATTTTTTATATGGTTATGCAAGAAATCTAGTGTAGATTTTTATTTATTTTATAAGATTGAAGTGTTACAGTAGCGAGCTTACAACACTACTGTTTTGTAAATTTAGTGAATAAAATTACTTCTTTAACTTTATTGAAGCGAAAAATTGATTTCCATTGCGGTAAATGAGCAACATTATTGAATCTTTACCGTTTTTCTTTACTGCTGAATCAACTTGTTTTTGAAAATCATTAGTATTTTCTATATCGGTTCCATCTAATTGGATAATAATGTCTCCTTTTTTAATACCACGCAACGTGGCATTACTGTTACTATCTACATTGGTAACTATCACACCTTTTGTAGGTACATTATTTTTACTTTCTTTTGATTCTTTTGGCAGATTTGAAACAGTTAAACCGGTTACATAATCAGATGTTGATTTATTTTCTTCTTGATTGTTATCTTGGCCATCATTTGTAGATTCTCCGATCACAACTTTAATATTAACCTCTTTGCTCTTTCTAAGTAACTTAACTTGCACTTTTTTCTCAGGTCCAGCTCTTGAAACCATTTGAGGTAATTGTGTCATTCTATCGATTTTTTTACCGTCAAATTCTAATAATATATCACCTACTTTAATCCCACCTTTTTCTGCAGGACTATCCTTTACTATACTTGCAACCAATGCGCCTTTTATATCTTTTAAACCCAAGGACTCAGCAAATTCTTTCGTTATAGGCTGAACTTGCACACCAAGCCAACCATGTTTTATTTTTTTGCCACTTTTTAATGTGTCAATAATTGACATAGCTAAATTAGATGGTATGGCAAAACCTATACCCACGTTGCCGCCAGACTCAGATGGAGAATAGATAGCAGTATTAATACCTATAACTTTTCCATTTAAATCAAATAACGGTCCTCCAGAGTTACCCCTATTAATTGCAGCATCAGTTTGAATAAATTCATTCATAGTGCCAATACTAATGTCCCTGGACCTTGCAGATATAATTCCTGTGCTTACAGAGCCACCCAAACCAAATGGGTTACCTATTGCCATAACCGTATCACCAACCCTTGCTTTATCAGAATCACCAAATGCAACAGAGGAAAGATCTTTATCAGAATTAATCTTAAGCACAGCAAGATCAGTTCTTGCATCATAGCCTAAAACTTCTGCTTTGAAATAAGTATTATCGTTCATAGTAACTGTGATATCTTTAGCGTTTTTAATAACGTGATAATTGGTTACTATAGTTCCACCTTTATCTATAATAAACCCAGAACCAAGCAACACCACCTCTTTGTTAACACTAGGGCCCCTATCCATAAAAAACTG
This sequence comes from Wolbachia endosymbiont (group A) of Chalcis sispes, assembly GCF_964026765.1. Taxonomy (NCBI): domain Bacteria; kingdom Pseudomonadati; phylum Pseudomonadota; class Alphaproteobacteria; order Rickettsiales; family Anaplasmataceae; genus Wolbachia; species Wolbachia endosymbiont (group A) of Chalcis sispes. The sequence goes on along the minus strand of NZ_OZ034697.1, from coordinate 1,160,188 downwards.
ATCAAAATGCTCAAAAAACTCTCTAAAATCATCAAAAAAATTATTTCCTGGCATAGATGGAACTCTAGTTCTGCTGTTATTTTCTTGTTTGATGATTTGTTCGCTTGAAATATTTACAACCGCAGGAATGAGTTCTTCCACTAAATCGGCAAGTCCTTGATTACAGTTGCATGCAGTAGTGCTAGCATCAACGACCTTTTTTGCATTCCAATCAAACATATTAGCATACGAAGAAAACGCAATTAGAAAATATGCAAATATAGATAAAATAAATGCCTTACTTTTCATAAATTATTTCCATCCTTTATTTAAAATATCTAAAAAGTTATTGTTTGGTGAAAGTACAAATTTAGTATTATTTTCGGCAAATGATTTACTGTAAGCGCTCATAGAGCGATAAAAGTTAAAGAACTCTTCATCAACCTTAAATGCCTCATTATAAATTCTAGTTGCTTCAGCATAACCACGGCCCCTTATTTCGTACGATTCTTTTACTGCACTGGAGATAATTTCCCTTTTTAATTTATCAGCTTTTGATCTAACTTCCTGCCCAGCTTGCTCTCCTTCTGCTCTAATTTCTTTTGCTTCTTTTTCCCTTTCAGTTTGCATACGGCGAAATATTGCAGAACTATTTTCTTCTGGTAAATCTGCTCTCTTAATTCTTACATCTATTATTTCTATGCCAAATTTTTCAGCTTCAGAATAAACTCCACGCTGAATCAATTGCATAACCTCTGATCTTTTTTCATTCAACAAGCTAATCAACGAAAATCTGCCTATATTTTCTCTTATGTGAGCTTCTATAACCGGATATAATCTTCTAACCAGACCTGATTCATTCCTCACAGCCTGGTAAAAAGTAACAGGATTTGTTATTTTATATTTTGCATACGCATCTACTATAATACGTTTTTGATCCGCTGTTATCACTTCCCTTGGGATCTTATCAGGACTTAAATCTAAAACTCTTTTATCAAGAAACTCTACACTATTTATGAATGGCAACTTAAAATATAAGCCACTTTCCCTAACATCCCTTACAACTTTACCCAGTTGTATAACTATTGCTTGCTTTGTTTCTTGCACAACAAATATTGAATTAGATAAAACAATCAATAAAACAACAAATACAGAAACAAAAACAATTTTAATATTACTACTCATGGTTATTTTCCTAAATTTGTAAGAGGTAAATAAGAAAACATACCTTTCAGATCATCAGTTACAACAACTTTGTCTACCTTACTGAAAATATTTTCCATAGTTTCAAGATAAATACGATTCTTAACGAGAGAAGGATTCTGTCTATATTCCTCATAAAGAGATAAAAAGCGATTTGCATTACCTTTTGCTTCATTTATTATTTCATTTTCATATGCTTGTGCATCTAATTTTATCTTTATCGCTTCACCCTTTGCTCGAGGTATAATATCATTATTATAAGCATATGCTTCGTTTATAGTACGCTCTTTGTCTGCACGAGCACTTTGTACATCTCTAAACGAACTGATTACTTTTTCTGGTGGATCAATTTTTTTCATTTGAACAGATAAAATCTCTATACCCATTTGGTATCCATCAAGAATCTGCTGCAATAGAATTCTAGTATCTCTAGAAATTTCTGGTCTGCCTTGACCAAGTGCAAAAGAGATCGTATTTTTACCTATTATTTCTCTCATGGCACTTTCAGCAGCATTTTTAACACTGAAACCGGGTTTGTAATCCCGCACTTTGAATAAATAGTCCTTAGCATCTCTAACGCGCCATTGAACCTCGAAGTTAACGTTGACTATATTTTCATCTCCAGTTAGCATCACGCCTTCACCGCGATCTGTATCTCGCCCATAAGAACTACTTACCCCAATTTCTTCACGATTTACTTCCTTAACGTTCACTTTAAAAACCTTGCCAATAGGGTAGGGGAAGTGATAACGCAAACCAGGTGTTTCTGTATTAGAATATTTACCAAAGGTAAGTTCTATACTTTCTTCACTAGGATGGACAATATAAAAGCCAGTGCAAGCATAGAACAGCAAAATAATGAAAATGATGAAATAAGGTTTTTTGCCCCTGTTTCTGGTTAATCCATTAAGAAAGAACCTTATATCAGATACAGCTTTACTTAAAATATCTTCATTATTAGGAGTTTTGTTCCCTACCGGTTTCTTTCCCAGATTCCAAGGATTATTATCATCAAACATAATGATTGATTCTATAATTAATACGCTAATATTACTTCTTTAATAAGAAAATGCAAACATAAATTGCTATTTTATTTACAAATTAATCATCAGGATGGAAAACATGATCGTACACTTCCTTTTCTCTATGTAATATGGTCGACTCTATGGAATTTTCTGGCTTTTTTTTGAATTCTTTGTTGTCACTCTTTAAGTGCACTACGTCTTTGTGAAAATGGGAATTATACCTAAATAGTAAAGCTATTATTATTAAAGTTATAACAGCCAAAAAGATGAGTGTTCTTTTTCTATACTTCATAAATGCTGCAGCTTCTTGACCTAATTTTCTATGTTACCACAAAACACGTCAAGCGAAATTATTTGAAGACAAATAAATACTGGCAATCAATTTAACACTAACTTAAGAATCAAGGAATACAATTATAATATATTTAATTAATAGTGAGGTTTAAAATGTTACATAATGAAAAAAATTCAAATTCTGTTGGAACTCAACAAAACCAACCAGAAGATAGTTTTGATTTGAATAAAACGATGCAAAATCTACCAAATTCAGATATTGCTAATGATCCCAAGAAGCTAAAAGAAAGAATTACTGACCTGTTAAAAGGGGATACAAAATTCTCTAAGATGAAACAAGGAGATAAGATTCTTGTAGTAAGTGCAGCAAGTGGATTATTTACGGCAGTACTACCACTTTTGGCAGTTGGTGCAACACTTGCTATACCAGGTGCTATAGTTGGTCTTGCTTTATATTTCGCTGTAAAAGTCGCTGTAAAAACAGTTCAATCTGGATATAAAGGGCTCAAGTGGTCAGCAGAAAAAACAGTTGATGGGGCGAAATATACTGCTGGGAAAGTTAAGGACGCATCAACATACGCTGCCGGAAAAGTTAGAGATGGTGCTGTGCATGTTAAAGATAAGGTGAAAGAAGGTTATGAACATTCAGTAGATTCACTGAAAAAAGGCGCTAGTTTTGTAGGCGAAGGAGTGGCAAATAAGTTCCATAAGGCATCTGGTGAGACGGACTATTTAGATAAGGTAAAAAGGTTTACTCCAGATGCAATTAAGAAATCTGACGAAATAAGAAATGATATGAAAGCAATTTTTGCTGATAAAGGAAATAATTCTGGGTTAGTGAAAAATGTACTTTCTGGAATATCGTCAGAAATTGATTTAAAAATGGCAGAGAAGGCAAAATCAGGGGAGATTGAACATACTTCTGGATGGCAAGTACAGAAAGAATTCATTAATAATTTAAATGAAAAAAGCTTGCATAACTTGTTAACACAAAGGTCATTACCTAAAGGTAGTTATTTCATCGACAGTGTTTTCTCTGAACATTACGATGAAATTAAGAAGGTTATTAAAGAATGTAGAGAAAATCATTTGTACTCAAGCGTAAGCAATATGTTTGACAGAGCAGAGAAAAAAGCTAACAGGCCTTCTGTCAAAAGTTTAACTAGGTCTGTGTCATCATCATTCTCTTCACTGGGAAGAAAAGGCTCTGAACAATCTAACAGCTTGTCAAAAAGCAATTCACTAAATTCTATAGGAACTGAAAGTACTGCTACTGTCTCTGATTCAGATTCTCAGAACTTTGCAACAGTCCGTAGAAGCAATTCATCTAGTAGCTTAACTCCTAAGCTTACTCCAGTTGCTCCACCAGAACTACCTAGAAGCGCCTCATTGACTAACTTAAATGGACAAAGTTCTTTCAGTGAAGATGTTCTCAGTGATCCTATTGTGGAGCAAAACCTGGATAGTTTGAGTAACAGAACTCTCACTCACAGTAATTCTACTGATAGTGGAATGGGTTCTGGTTCTTCTACGCTAACAAGAAAACAAGTTCTTCCTTTAAAAGAAGAATTTGACAGAGAACTCGAAGAAAAGTTGGCAAAACGACGCGCATCTCTAGATCAACCTAGTGCAGAACCTGTCAACTCAAGAGCTACAGCAACTCCAGGAACAGTGTAATAAGTAAAACTTCTACCTTCTCCAAAAGGATGTTACTCAATGAGTAACGTCCTTTTTTTGTTTTTAAACTATAGAAAAATCCTAGATCCCAGCGGTATGCGTACAACCGTATGAACATTGTGATTTCTCTGCTAGGAAAGGTGTCATCCGAGTAGCTGACACTGGGATGGCTTTGTTGCATAGCAACTGAAAAAATCTGGTGGCTACTGACAAAATTCATTATAAAATAGCCATTTAACCTTGAAAGAAAAAATATGCCACAAAAAATGAGGGTCAGTAACCATAGCGAATATAACAAATTTCTAGAAAAAAGAGGAAATATTTTTCATTATATCAACGAAGCCATAGAAAAGTGGTACGAGAATGGTCCAAAAATACCAGGTGGCAACAATATTTATAGCGATAAAGTTGTAATTTTGGTGCACATAATAACTTGTTTATTTAGAATAGGCCTGAGGCAAACAGTTGGGTTTATAGCAGGATACCTTGAGCAAATTGGGAAAAATTTGCAAGTTATCAGCTATTCACAATCATCAAGAAGGTTTAAGAAACTTAATATTAAGATCAATGATTGCAGAATTGATAAAAATAATATGGAAGATATCGAAATTGCTATAGACAGTACAGGAATTAGTATATACAACAACACTCCTGGTCATAGCAAGGAAAATAGCGAAGATAGAAAGTATCGCAGCTATGAACAGACAAGAAAATTGCATGTAATGTTGAATACAAACAGCAAAAAAGCCATAGCTGTAAAATACAGTAATGGTGTCTACTCTGATCACTATGGAGCTTGTGATTTGCTAAAAGAAGTCGATTTTCAGTATGTCATAAAAGTACTATATGCAGATAGGGCATATGATAGAGAAAAGCTCTATAAGCTGTGTAATCAATATGGTATAAAAACGAAAATTCCTCCGAAAAACAACGCAGCAGAGCATCCAAAATTGGATTATATGCTTGATAGAAATGCCGCTATTCAGTTAATGAAATTACATGGTGAGAATGGTATAAAAAGATGGAAAGAAGAAGTAAATTACGGAAAAAGATCGTATATTGAAGGATTTTTCTCAAGGTTGAAGCGAATATTTGGGTTTAGTTTTAGGAGCAAATCTGAGATTAATCGTGAGAAGGAACTACTTGTTAAATGCTATTTGCTCAATAAGTTCACTGATATTGGTATGGCTAAATTTGAGATAGCTTCATAAATTTATTGTGCGTTACCTACTATCCGAAGAGCGATGCAACAAAGCCATCCCAGTGTCAAGCACTGGGATGACAAAAAAAGGAGCACTGGAATGGCACCATTTGTTATGTTTAACAAAGTTCGTACTTAGCTTCATGTTAGCCATAAATATTTAAGAAATTTACCAAATGGAAAAAAAGGCAAAAGAAGCCCCATGGTTAACTAGTTCTGACACTGGTTTCCATCCAAGACGGCAGTAGCCCCTTCGGTGTCATTCCAGTGTCAAGCACTGGAATGACAAAGGAGAGCAGTGTCAGCTACTTGGATGACACCTTTTTTCTACTTAGTGTGGGTTATACAAGAAGTCTATTGTATGGCTATTGCTGGTCGTATATTACTTATAGCTTATCTATTCAAATTGCAACTTTGTTTTTCATAATTAATTATTGACAGAAATTATTAATTGGGTTATTATTAAATTATCGTTAACAAGTGAGGCAAAGAAATGATGATATCCAATAATTCTTCATTGCTAAAAGATAGTCAGGAGCTTACTAAAACTAAGCAGACTATATGGAAACCTTTAATTGCTGTTTCATTATTATCTATATTTAGTTTCATATCTGGTCAATATCTTCCTTATGTTATTATAGCAGTTTCTGGTTCTGGTCCTATTGCAGCAGTTCCTTTAGCAATTTTTGCTGTTTCTACGGCTGTTGCATTGATTTCAAAAATATATCTCATTAGACTGGCCGTTTCTAGAGCTGACAATAAGAAAGAAGAACCACAAAAATTTGTGTGTGAAAATTGTACTAATCTGGAGAATAAATCAAGTGTGCCTACTCCTACACCGCCTCCAGTAACATTGGGTACACAACCAAATCCAAGTGTCAGTGTACCACCGCCGCCACCTCCTCCATTGCCACAAGATGCTGCACTACCACCTCCGCCTCCGCATTTTTTTTACAGCTTCCAAGCGTACGGAGCAACCTAAGAATGATGCACCGAAGAAGGCTGGTGAACCTGAGAATAATAATCATTCTACTCTGTTTGAACAGATAAGAGGAGGTACTACGTTAAAAAGAGTGAGCAGCAACAAGAGTGGGCAGCAACAAAATTTTACAAATGAATTGAAAGCAAAATTAGAAAGTAGTGGGGGCACTGACAAAAAAGAAACACCAGAAGAGTTTGCTGCAAGAATAGATAGGGAGCAAGCAGAGAGAAAGAAGTCGGATGATAATGATTCAGATTGGACAAAGAGACTTAAGGAGAGAGTAACAGTCATGCGATTCTCAGATAGTGAAAGTGAGCATTCTGATTCTATTAGCGATTCAGGTTGGACTACAGATGAAAGCAAAGACAAACAGAAAGAGATAGAGCAGGAAAAAGAGGAGCAGACAAAACACACAAATTCCCCATCAAGCAAGGAAGAAGGAAGCGGGGGTCTTGACAGTGGTATAGGATCTAGAGCCACATCTCCGATACATCCTGAACAAGAAACAGAGGAGTCACCGGTACCGCCAAGTTCGTGTGTTGATTCACCACAAGTAAATAATGTTGACTCAGTGGATAATGAGGTGCAAGATTCACCTCCTCTTTCTGTTGAGGATCGCATAGCACAGTTTGGTGGAAAAGCGTTGCGATGCCAAAAGGAAAATGTTGTACAAGGACTATGATAACTATGAAATGGTCAGCCATGCACTTCCCTTCCTTTTCAAAATAAGTTTACCTACAGGTCTGATTGTATTAAGATTACTTAATACAATCAGATCTATTATATGCGTTTATCCAAATATTACCTGCCAACTCTAAAGGAAAAGCCTGCCCATGCTAAAATTATCTCCCATCAATATTCTTTGCGTGCAGGTTTAATAAAGCAGATAGCATCTGGCATCTATACGTGGTTACCACTTGGTCTCTTAGTGCTTAAGAATATTGAAGATATTATCAGAGATGAAATGAACAAATCCGGTGCTATTGAAGCATTAATGCCTTGTGTGCAACCAGCAAATCTTTGGCGAGAATCAGGGCGTTACGATGATTACGGTAAGGAAATGCTACGCATAAAGGATAGGCATGAGGAAGATATGCTTTTTGGTCCAACGCATGAGGAGATAGCAACTGATTTAATTAGAGATGTGGTAAAAAGTTACAAAGATTTGCCACTTTGTTTATACCAAATTCAATGGAAATTTCGTGATGAGGTAAGACCACGTTATGGTGTTATGAGGGGCAGGGAATTTTTGATGAAGGATGCATACAGTTTTGATGTAGATTACGAAGGTGCACTGAATTCATATAATTTGATGTACAAAACTTACATAAAAATCTTCAAACGCATGGGACTTACCCCAATTGGAGTGAGAGCTGATACGGGGCCAATTGGAGGAAATTTGAGCCACGAGTTTCATATATTGGCAAACACTGGTGAGAGCACTTTATATTATGACAATAAATTTTCTGAACTACTAGAAAGTGAAGATATTGAAAGTTTGAAGAGTATATACGCAGTTGCAGATGATATGCATGATCCTGAGACTTGCCCTATATCACAAGAGCAGTTAAATGTTAGTAAAGGTATTGAAATAGGGCATATTTTTTATTTTGGCGACAAATACTCAAAGCCTATGAAGGCAAGTGTTACTTCTCAAGATGGAAAAAATGTCAATATACATATGGGTTCGTATGGCATTGGGGTTTCAAGACTTGTTGGTGCGATAATAGAAGCTTTTCATGATGATAAGGGAATTATCTGGCCGGAGGAGGTAGCTCCTTTCAGAATTGGTTTAATCAATTTACAAACGAAAGTAACGGAGACTGCAGATAAAATATACAAAGCTTTGAAGAGCGATGAAGTGCTTTACGATGACACGGAAGGAAGTGTAGGAGTAAAATTTTCTAGAATGGATCTGATGGGCTTGCCGTGGCAAATAATTGTCGGAAAAAAGGCAATAGATGAAAAGATAGTTGAAGTAAAAAATAGAGCAACTGGAGAGGTAAAGGAAATGCAGATTGAAGAAGCAATAAATCACTTTAGCACAAAATGATACACGGTATCGGCACTGACATAGTATATATACCAAGAGTATCGAGGATATTACAAAAATACGGGGAAAAATTTCTCAATAGAATCTACACTAAAAAAGAAATAGAGCTAAGTAGAAAGTATAATAGTCAAGAAATGCGAGCAAGGTATTTTGCTAAACGCTTTGCAGCAAAAGAAGCTTTTGTTAAAGCACGAGGTACTGGATTTAGTCAGGGCATTACAATGAAAGATATAGAAATATACAATGATGTGAGAGGCAAGCCGTATCTTACCGTTAGCAAGGATTTTATCTCCAAAATTCATCTTTCTCTAAGTGACGATGGAGATTACGCTACTGCATTTGTTGTAATTTGCGTCTATAGCTCACACAGATAAAGTTTACTCTTTTGTCATCCTATGGCTTACTGTATGAACATTCATTTTTAAAGGTAAACTGCACAGCAAATGGTCAGTGCTTGACACTGTCCTCCTTTGTCATCCCAGTGCCCAGACACTGGCTTTCTGCAATCTCATCGAAAACGTTTTTCTATGCTAGTTTGCTTGCTCACAAGCAAACTTTCCTGGATCCAAGTAGTCAGGGCACTGGGATGACATCTTTGTTGTGTTTAACAAAAACAAATGTTCGTACAGTTGTGGAATGAATCGCAGTATAGCTATAGCATACACAAACAACTAAAAAAACATAGCGGTTTTTCTATGATTTTAGTATAATTCTAGCTTTACCTAAACAAAAAGATGAATTATTTAATGGACTGTGTTTTAACGTCTCTTTCCTTACCATTTTCAATTACCGAGAATTATTTATTAATTACTGCATTGATTCCACTTTTGAGTGGGTTAGCTATTTTTTTTACTGGTAAATGGCCCGGAGTGAACAATAGTATTACTGTCACTTCTTCTGTACTTCTGTTTACGTATACGTGTCTGTGCACTTTATATTGGGTATATGATGATTATTCTCAATTTATTCTCATGGATTTTGGTAATAATTTGCACATTAGTTTAAAGCTAGAGTCTACCGGAGTAATATTCAGTTTATTAATATCGTTTTTATGGGTGCTGACCAGTATATATGCAATATGTTATATGCAGAATAACTATGCTGATAGCAATCACTCAAGTTTTCTATGCTTTTTTTCAATATCGATTAGCTGTGCAATGTTTATTGCTTTTTCTGGAGACTTGCTCACTACATTTGTCTTTTATGAGCTTCTAACTATTAGTACATACCCTCTGGTTACTTACAACTCAACAAATGAATCAATGATTGCAGGACGCTATTACTTTGGCGTGCTATTTTTCTCTTCTTTGGTATTGTTTTTTCCTGCAATAGGCCTTTTATATAATGAATTTCATACTTTAGACTTTGTAAGCGGTGGAATATTCAAATTTGATACTTCACTCATCACTTTCATTGCAGCGTGTTTTGCTATGCTGATTTACGGAATAGGAAAAGCTGCATTAATGCCAATGCATTTTTGGTTACCAAAAGCAATGGTTGCACCAACTCCTGTAAGCGCACTACTGCATGCTGTTGCTGTTGTGAAATCCGGAGTTTTCATCATCATAAAAGTTATATTATACACTTTCGGCGTCGATAACATGCAACGTTTTGTGCAGCAAAATTGGTTTGCTGGAGGGTGGCTTCCGTACGCTGCTGGATTTACTATTATTACTGCATCATTGATTGCACTAAAGCAAAAAGAATTAAAGAAGTTGCTTGCTTACTCTACCATCTCTCAATTGTCGTATATTATATTATTCGCTTCAATTTTTAGTGATCTCAGCATGAGGGTTGCAATTTTTCAATTAGTTTGCCACGCATTTGCAAAAATCACTTTGTTTTTCGTTGCCGGAGCAATAATAACGAGAGCAGGTGAGAAATATATAGATAAGATTTACGGTATAGGACGCAGTATGCCAATTAGCATGACAGCATTTGCTATAGGTGCATTGTCTATGATAGGGGTGCCGCCTGCTCCGACTTTTTGGGGTAAATTTCTCATTTTTCAAGCTGTTTTCAACTCTGGCAATGTAATACTTTCTGTGTTTGTAACTCTAGTGTTAATTGTTAGTACTATACTCAACGCTCTGTACTTTTTACCGATAATTTACAACGCCTTTTTCTTAAAACCTTCTCAGAATTACTTTATTAAAAAAACACCAATTCTTCTAGTTTTACCTCCAGTTATTACTGCTATGTGCACTTTGGTTATTTTTCTTAGCTACCAAGTAATATTTTAAAATCTGTATTTATAACCATTAACAATAAATTTAAATGGTATTATACCAGCCAGAGTTGCTTTTATATTCGACAAAGTGAAGCTAATCTCCACAGTATCCTCCTTATTTTGCTCGGTTGTAAAAACTACAGTAGCATTTCCAGCAAATGTAACTAAGTCCTTGGTCGATCGATCAATAGATAATGTTATTACATTTATGTTGGCGATTTTTCTTTTAGATAAAGACAAATTACCAGCTTCATTATTCGTTTTTTCCTGAAAGCCTTGATAGATTTTATGTATAGAATTGTTTCTTATAAAATTTTCTTGGTACTTCGGTTCAACGGTCTTAATGGACTCGTATATTTCAATGTATTTACTTATTAAGTACCTCGCTGTGGAAGTGTATTCATCTTCCTTTTTACTGAAACTAAGCTTATGCATTGCAGAGAACTCATCTTCTGTGTGGTTCATATACTTCACAAAATTTAAATCTTTTTTAACAGGAAATAACAGGTATATGTTTAATGTTAATAAACATAAGCATACTAGGAGAAGCGATACTATTAATGCCATCCAAGATCTTTCTGCTACACAAAACAGATACCTATGGCAGTACCATTCGACTGCTTTACTGAAATAACTTTTGTTTTTTACTGATTCAAGCAATTTATCTTCCATAACACAATGCTACCAGACCCAATTATAATAACAATAAGCTTAGATACTCTAAAAAAACTTTAAAATATGTCTAAATTTTCCCAAATAGGATGAATGATTATATCACCTTGTTCTGCAATGAGGTAGAATTTATCGATTTTGCTCACATCTATATTTATCATTTTTACACTGAAATTTTCAGGATCATAAGTATTACTTTCAGCACTTTTGTGATAATTATAATAATGTAATTTATTTTGATCATCAAAATAACCAAATTCATCAGCGAGGGTTCCCACTTTGCTACCTTTACCATCTTTGACTAGCCTAAATAGATCAATTGCATGGTTTTGAGATCCAGGCTCAATAGGCCCTTCCGCAGCAAAAAACTTAGGTGCATGACCAACATATTCCTTAAATTTTAGATTATGAGTCTTTTTTACACTACCAAAATCCACAAATTTATATTCATCTGAAACGCCAGAATATTGTGGATCATACTTTTTATATTCAAAAAACTCATTACCTAAAAAATTACAAAACGTTAATTTATAATTATCATGATCGGATTTAACGACTTTAAGGTAATGAAAATCTCTAGGAATCTTTACTTCCTCTTCCATAATATGATTACGTACAACAAGCTCACCATTTAGCATATGATAGCCAATTTTTGGCAAAGTGGCTATATTGATTGCCTTGTTTAGCTTAAAATTTGCTTCATAAATGCCGCTTAACAACTCCTTTCCTTTTTCTAAGGTGACGTCCTGGTCTAAAGCTATATTCTTGATTGAACTCAATTCTTTCTGCATGTTCAGTATGGCTTTCGTCAAAACTTCTATTGATTGCCATACAGTTAATTTATTATCAGTCAAATTATATACTTCAAGTATTAAATTAACAGGATTTTATCATGAATTTATGTTAAAAGTATTATACTTTGTAAACTTATGTCATGATATTAACTACATTAGCTAAAACATGCTTTTTATCTAAGTGGAGTTGCTTTGCGGCAACGAAAAGTTCATCTATTTTTTTCCACTGACTTAGCAGAATTTCAACACCATTTACCTCTCTCTTTATGCTTTCTAAAATGAAGGCCTGAATTATATATGATGCTAGTTCTAGTTCGATTTCGCTATTAATGACTTTATTAATCATATTGGGATTCTTTAAATCATGAAGAAATTTATAAAAGCATTTGTATGCTTCATAAGCATCACTACTTATTGTATTTATTATCATTCCTGGCATTCCAGGAAATAAAGTAATCATTTCGTCAAACGTTTGATTATCAAATTTACATTGAGATGAAGCAACTTGCTTTGTTTCATCATAAGTTAATGGGAGTAAATTTAGCTGAAAGCACCTACACAAGATAGTGGTTTGTATATCATATGGCTTATGGCTAATTATAAATATCTTAGAATTTTTTGGCGGCTCTTCTAATATTTTCAATATTGCGTTTTTAGCGTTATTAGTCATTGCCTCTAAGCTATCTATTATAGCTATTTTGTGTTCTGATTGAATGGGACTTAAGTGTAGAAAGTTTTTCATTTCTCTGACTTTTTCTATTCCGATAGTATCACCTTCAACAATGTGTAAGTCCAATGCTACTTCATTATAGTTTTTTATGAGTAACCAATTGGAGAAGGATTTTGCAAGTGTTGCTTTTCCTATACCTTTTTTACCACAGATCAGCCAAGACTGAACAGATAAGTTGTTCATTATTTTTTTTTTGGCTTGGTTGTGGCCTATTACTTTTTTCATTCTTTCTCCTATAGATTTTAGTTTGAAAATGCGTTGTTTACTGTTTGTAATGAAATTGCACCTTCCCTTAAAACCTTAATCTTATCTTCGGTTAAGTCAATAATAGTAGATTCTATACCAGAAACTAGTTCGTCATCTTCAATCACTACAGATAAATGTTGCTTAATGGATTGTGGTATATCGTTTGCCTTACATACACTTTCTTTTCCTGAAATATTTGTACTAGTTGCAACTATTGGAACTTTCAGTTTGTTTAGTATTGAAATTGCAATAGGATGCTCAGGAATTCTGATACCTATACTATCTTTAAAGAATTCGTTTGGCAATATGTTGTTGTTTTTAAGTGGTAAAATATAGGTAATTGGTCCAGGAGAAAAGTGGTTTATTAAATCAATATATCTTTCCTTTACCTTTGCTATTTTTGTCAAATTGTAAATATCACTAACAAATATAGACAGTGGTTTATTTTGAGAGCGTTTCTTTATCTGATATATTTTTCCTATAGATTCATTATCTAGTGCATTACAAGCAAGAGCATACACTGTTTCTGTTGGAAAACACACTAATAAATTGTTCTGTATTGCATTTATTATTTTAGATACCATATAGCTAAAAACTTATTCATAACAACTAGATCAGTTTTGTTGCACTGTATCTTATATAGTAACTGCTAGTTTTTGTAAACGTAATGCAACGCAGCTTACCATTTGTTATGCAGATTTGCTACAACCCAAACTCTTCATTGACTTTATCAATTATTGCCTGTGGTGGATCCTCTCCCCATCCTGAATACAAAATCTCTCCATAGTCTGCAACATCTATAGAGCCAGTTCTGCTTTTTGCTAGAAACATTTCTCTTTTCTCTTTATCAACTAATACATAATGCCACGCTGATTTTCCACGATCTTTACCACGGACTAAGTATATAAGATCTGACCTACTTCTTTTTGTTGCATCAGCAAAAGATCTTTCATTGACAGTTCTGCTTTTACTTTTTATGCCGCCACTTTCAGAAAAAGCTTCCTTGGATTCGGTTTTTTTGCCTGCTAATTCAGAAATTTTTCCTTTTTCCCCTAATGCCCGTTCTTTGGTGTTTTGAGACGAATACTTACTGGAAAAACCTTCCCCTGTACCGCCAGGAGTCCTGTTTGTGAAACGCTTAGTAAATGAATTATTGTCGTTGTTTTCTGCCATAAAAATCTCCAAACTTTAGATTGTAGAATCCAAACTTTTACTACACTTTATCATATGTTAATTAAATTAATATAAATGAAAAATAATATAGTAATTATTACAGGAATTACGGCCTCAGGTAAATCAGAATTATGCGATAACCTGATAGAAAAATATGGAAACATTAGTATAATAAATTGTGATTCAAAGCAGGTATATGAAGAAATTCCCATAATTACTGCTCAACCACCAAAGCAAGAAGTATTTTATAAACTATATGGTTATGTTTCAGCAAAAGAAAATTATTCCGTGGGTCTATGGTTAGAAGATTTAGAAAAAGAAGTTAATCACGCATTAGAAAATGCTCAAATACCTATCATCACTGGAGGAAGCGGGCTTTACATCAGCAGTTTAATCAAAGGCTTATCATCAATGCCACAAATAAGTCAGGAAGTGAGGAAAAATGTAAGCGAATTAAGGAAAAATTTAAGTAAAGAGGAGTTTTACAAATTAGCGCTAAGCAAAGATCCAAGGATTCAAGGTAAAGTGTTCATGAATGACTCGCACCGCCTTTCAAGGGCACTTGAAGTTATCACTGAAACTGGCAAGTCAATTTTTGTATGGCAAGAGAATAGACAGCCTCCTTTATTCAATAATTTTAAGATATATACAATTCTGCATAAACGTGAAGATGTATACCGAAAAATAAATTCTCGTTTCATTACAATGATTGAAAATGGAGCAATTGATGAAGTAAAAAAGCTACTTAGCATGAACCTAGCCCCACATTTGCCAGCTATGAAAGCACATGGAGTGCCAGAAATTGTAAAGTATTTGAAAGGTGAGATTACTTTAGACGAAGCGATACAGATTGCTCAAACAAACACAAGACACTACGCAAAACGCCAGTATACTTGGTTTAAAAACCAGTTCCCAAGTTCTGAAGTCATTGATTGTGCAAATGAGCTAACAGCGCTTGAAATATTTTAATTGTTAGTTTCTAGGTGTATTTCCATACTCATTGCTATGAATGGGCGGTTCCATATTTTCCAGATGGCTGTTCACTTTTGGTGGCTTATCCAAGCCATGCTCTATTTTTATTTTAAAAAATCCAAGCCTCTCGCAAAATTTCTGAAAACACTCTTTTATAACGTCAAACAAGTTTTTATCACCTATATTATAGTCCTTCAGTCTCTTAGGAACAGTAAGTGACAATTTACCATCTTCATATGTTACATTTTTATCACCTTGAGACTTAAGTGTGAATTCTAGCGAGCTATCCAATTTACATAATTCTTCTTCTGATTTTGCTAAAGTGCAAACTGCAATTTTTTCTTCAATTCTGATTGTTGCATGACTTGGATCACTACAATTAATATGTGTTGTATGACTAGAACCGAAAACTAACTCATATGCCATAGCTACATGAAAAAGAGGTTTATCTTCAGCGTATAATGCACCTACGTACCCTGCTTGATTACAATTGATAACCAGTTCTTCCAAAATAGAATCACTTGGAACTTGAGCTTCAGCATATTTAAATATTTCCTTAAAAACTTCTTTTGCAAACGCACGATAACTCTTATTTTCATCTTCTTCTTTCGGTAATAGGTTAGTATATCCTTTACCTATATTGTAGAATTTTTCAACTTCCTCTTTATACCGATCAGTTTCTTTATCATTAGAAACCTTCAGACCTTCGCAATACTTTTCCCAAAATTTGTCAAATTCTTCTTTATCTCTATTTATTAGTGCTTTAATCAAAATTGTGTCTATATTTTTCTTGTTAATAACAAAATTCATTCTGTCAAAATCCTCATACATCTGTTTACCAGAGTTCGCTGAGATATCCTTTTCATCAGCTCTTAACTTACTAAAATCAAACTTTTCTGCTTGAGCTCTTAGTGTAACTATTGGATTTTCCTTTTCTTCTGATATAGGGCTACTCATTATTAGTACCTCAATATAGACTACTGTATAATAATACATGAAAATGATTAATAAGTCAATAAAATACTTTATATAAACGCAAGTTCTATGACAGCAAATATAGTTAGGGGTAACTTAGGCTTACCGACGATTTTAAAAACAACAAATTCGTCATTCCGTTACGTGTTAGCGGCTGAGATACCGCGAATGAATCGCGGTATGACGTTAGAGAGCTGTGCTAGCTATAGTGCATACCTGACCATAAGGTGACAAGATTTTAAAAAGGCTCTATAACAGTTTTACACATGTATGAATCTCAATGAGCAATCAGATTTTTCTAAATAGCAGGCTGGAGAATATACCTAAGTTCCATTCCGCAATATTGCCTAAACTTTGTGGTGGGGACAAGGTGGTGGATCTGCTGTTTTATAAGCCACTTAGTTATGTGGATAGAAGCAAGTTACTATCTGATGCTCGAGTTGGAGAATTTACAACTTTCATTGCAAAAGTTTATGAGCATCAGTCGCCCACTTTTAGAGGTAGACCATATAAAATAGTCGTTGAAAGTGAGAGTCAGTATATATTCATAGTCTTTTTTAATTACTCAGTTAAGTATTTATATAAACTATTTCCAATTGGAGCGAATGTGATCATCAGTGGCAAACTCGAAAAATTTGCTGAACATTGGCAAATTACTCATCCAGATTACGTGTCGCTTGACATCAACCAATTTAAAAAAATAGCTTGCATAGAGCCAGTTTACCAATTATGCCGTGGCATTACCAATAAGCGCATTGGGAACATAATAAGCTCTAATCTAAAGGAATTGCCTGATTTACCAGAGTGGATAGATGATACATTAATCAAGCAAAAAAAATGGTTAAGTTGGAGGGAAAGCATCATAAAGTTGCACAGACCAAGCTCATTGGCGGAAGCTGAGGTTTGTAGAAAAAGGCTTGCTTATGATGAATTGTTTGCGTATCAGCTAGCGCTGAAACTTGCAAGAAAAAATCATGTGAAAGAAAGGGGAAGAGAATTTATAATATTGAGTAAATACAAAGAGCAAGTTTTAAATGAATTGTCGTTTCAATTAACAAATGATCAAACTCGTGCAATAGATGAGATCTCAGAGAGACAAAAATCCAAGTATCGCATGATAAGCTTGCTGCAAGGTGATGTTGGTAGTGGCAAAACCGTAGTTGCACTTTTTGCGATGATAAATGTGGTAGAAAACAACATGCAGGCAGCTCTAATGGCACCGACTACTATCTTGGCGGAGCAACATTATAATTGGATTGAGGAAGTTTTATCCTGTACCGATATAAAAGTTGCGCTGCTTACTGGTAAAACTTCGCGCAAGGAAAGAAAGATTATCATGAACGAACTTGCAAGTGGTGTTTTAAATATAGTGATTGGCACTCATGCACTATTTCAAGCTAACGTTACATTTAAAAATTTAGGGCTTGCAGTCATAGACGAGCAACAGCGATTTGGAGTGATGCAGAGAAATCGCTTGGTAGGAAAAGGAGAAAATGCCGATATACTTTTCGTTACTGCAACTCCCATTCCAAGAACCTTGCAGCAAGCTATGTATGGTGATGTTGAATGTTCAATTTTGAAAGAAAAACCAAAATCCAGATTGCCAATAAAAACTGTAACTATGAACATTAGTAGGATGCCAGATGTTATTGAAAAGCTAAAAGGTGCTATAAACAGGGGCGAAAAAGCATATTGGATTTGTCCATATATAGAAGAAAACGAAGAGACCAATATTGCTGCAGCAGAGATGCGTTTTCAGGAATTACAAAAAACATTTCTTGATAAAGTCGGGATAATACACGGAAAATTGACTCAGGAGCAGAAAGATCAAGTTATGTTTTCCTTCAAAAGGAATGAATTTTCTCTGCTTGTTGCAACCACTGTGATAGAAGTTGGTATAGATGTGCCAGATGCAACCATCATGATTATAGAAAATGCAGAGCAATTTGGGTTATCACAATTGCATCAGTTAAGAGGCAGAGTAGGGCGAGGAAACAAGCCATCTTTTTGTGTATTATTATACGATAATTTAAGTAAAAGCTCATCTTCAAAGTTAAAGATCATGTGTGAGTCACAAGATGGATTTTACATTGCTGAAAGGGATATGATGCTAAGAGGCAGTGGAGATATTTTAGGCACAAAACAATCAGGATGTATGGAATTTAAATTTGCTGATTTATATCAGGACAAAGAGCTGCTCAATCTCGCGTATAATAACGCAAAAGGCGCAATGGCTGATTTTGAATTACTGCTTGATATATTTGAATATAGGAGTAGATTACATTTTTCAAAATTTCAGTAGGAAAACCAGGTAGCCCGCAGAAACGAAAAAACTTCCTTGACAAACCTCGCCAGCCCCCTTATCATGAAACTGAAGCTATTGTATTTGCTTTCGCCAATCTGCAGATTAAAAGGTAAGGATTACTTAATGTATCGGCGTCTTATGTTCAATTTTTTGCAGTATATAGATACTGTATGTCTTTACAAAACTTCATCTACATCTAGATTTTTATCTAAATAAGCTGAACGCGCTTATAAAGCGTTACAAGACATCAAAAAATGCCAATACTCGACAGAGATAGTAAAAGACTAGCTAACTTGGGGATTCTTTGTCTTTTTTTCTGCTTAGTAAATTTCTTAAACATTTGCAGCGTAAGTTAGTTGCAATTAAAAGCGGCTGAATCTCGCTTGTCAAGCGTTTAAAACATAAAAAACGCCAATATTTTAAAGCGGATAATAACCTCAGGGCTTCTTTTGCCTTTTTTTTCATTTGGTAAATTTCTTAATGTTTATGGCTAAACGACAACCGTCATCCCGCTGCTTGTTAGCGGGATCTCTTGTTAGCGGCTGAGATACCGCGAATGAATCGCGGTATGACGTAGATTGCTGTCATTCCAGTGCTCCTTTTTTTGTCATCCAAGCAGCCTCCTATGGTGTCATCCCAGTGCCCAGACACTGGGATCCAGCATTTCATGCAATCCCATCAAGAACGTTGTATTTTACATAACACTTTTATGCTTACCAACCCAGTGTCCAATCAAAATTCCTGGATCCCAGTGGGCTTTGTTGCATAGCAACTGAAAAAATCTGGTGGCTACTGACAAAATTCATTATAAAATAGCCATTTAACCTTGAAAGAAAAAATATGCCACAAAAAATGAGGGTCAGTAACCATAGCGAATATAACAAATTTCTAGAAAAAAGAGGAAATATTTTTCATTATATCAACGAAGCCATAGAAAAGTGGTACGAGAATGGTCCAAAAATACCAGGTGGCAACAATATTTATAGCGATAAAGTTGTAATTTTGGTGCACATAATAACTTGTTTATTTAGAATAGGCCTGAGGCAAACAGTTGGGTTTATAGCAGGATACCTTGAGCAAATTGGGAAAAATTTGCAAGTTATCAGCTATTCACAATCATCAAGAAGGTTTAAGAAACTTAATATTAAGATCAATGATTGCAGAATTGATAAAAATAATATGGAAGATATCGAAATTGCTATAGACAGTACAGGAATTAGTATATACAACAACACTCCTGGTCATAGCAAGGAAAATAGCGAAGATAGAAAGTATCGCAGCTATGAACAGACAAGAAAATTGCATGTAATGTTGAATACAAACAGCAAAAAAGCCATAGCTGTAAAATACAGTAATGGTGTCTACTCTGATCACTATGGAGCTTGTGATTTGCTAAAAGAAGTCGATTTTCAGTATGTCATAAAAGTACTATATGCAGATAGGGCATATGATAGAGAAAAGCTCTATAAGCTGTGTAATCAATATGGTATAAAAACGAAAATTCCTCCGAAAAACAACGCAGCAGAGCATCCAAAATTGGATTATATGCTTGATAGAAATGCCGCTATTCAGTTAATGAAATTACATGGTGAGAATGGTATAAAAAGATGGAAAGAAGAAGTAAATTACGGAAAAAGATCGTATATTGAAGGATTTTTCTCAAGGTTGAAGCGAATATTTGGGTTTAGTTTTAGGAGCAAATCTGAGAACCTGTTTAAAATCTCGGAGAGATAAGGTAAAATAGTGGTAGATTAAGAATGAGGTATATCTATGCGTAAAAATTATCCAAGTGATATGAGTCGAGAGCAATTTGAAAAAATCAGACCAATACTAGAGAGTAGCAGGAAGAAAACGAGACCAAGAAAACTTGATTTGTATGATGTATTTCGTACAGTGTTATACGTCCTAAAAAGTGGTTGCCAGTGGAGAATGTTGCCAAAAGATTTTCCAAGGTGGGAAAGCGTATATTACTATTTTCAAATGTGGAATAAAAAGAATGGAGAAGAACCAAGTTTGTTGGAATTAGTTTTAAAAAAAATTGGTTGGAGAGATCCGTATCAACAATGGTCGGAAAGAGAAAACTAGCTTCTGTATAATTGATGCTCAAAGTGTTAAAAACACAGATACTGCTGAAAAAAAGGGCTATGATGCAGGTAAAAAGATTTCAGGCATAAAGCGTCATATTGCAGTTGATACTCAAGGTCTACCACATGCAATTTATGTAACAACAGCAGAAGTAACTGATCGTAGTAGCGCTGTAAGAACCTGTTTAAAATCTTCGTAATAGGAGAGAAATGAAGGAAAGGACAATCATTTGCAAGCTGGTATTGAGTTTACGTTCGCAATTTTTCCATAGCCGTCTACACTTTTCTAACCAAGCAAAAGAACGCTCAACAACCCATCTCTTTGGCAATACAACAAAAGAATGTAATTCACTGCGCTTTATTACCTCAACAGTTGCACCAATAATATCTTTTATTTGGGTTGCAAAAATTTTTCCTGTGTAGCCTGCATCAACCAATATATTTTTGACTTCAGAAAGGGTATCTTTAGCATTTTCAACCATTCTTACAGCGCTACTACGATCAGTTACTTCTGCTGTTGTTACATAAATTGCATGTGGTAGACCTTGAGTATCAACTGCAATATGACGCTTTATGCCTGAAATCTTTTTACCTGCATCATAGCCCTTTTTTTCAGCAGTATCTGTGTTTTTAACACTTTGAGCATCAATTATACAGAAGCTAGTTTTCTCTTTCCGACCATTGTTGATACGGATCTCTCCAACCAATTTTTTTTAAAACTAATTCCAACAAACTTGGTTCTTCTCCATTCTTTTTATTCCACATTTGAAAATAGTAATATACGCTTTCCCACCTTGGAAAATCTTTTGGCAACATTCTCCACTGGCAACCACTTTTTAGGACGTATAACACTGTACGAAATACATCATACAAATCAAGTTTTCTTGGTCTCGTTTTCTTCCTGCTACTCTCTAGTATTGGTCTGATTTTTTCAAATTGCTCTCGACTTATATCACTTGGATAATTTTTACGCATAGATATACCTCATTCTTAATCTACCACTATTTTACCTCATCTCTCCGAGATTTTAAACAGGTTCTGAGATTAATCGTGAGAAGGAACTACTTGTTAAATGCTATTTGCTCAATAAGTTCACTGATATTGGTATGGCTAAATTTGAGATAGCTTCATAAATTTATTGTGCGTTACCTACTATCCGAAGAGCGATGCAACAAAGCCATCCCAGTGTCAAGCACTGGGATGACACCATAGGGGCACTGCCGTCATAAAGGAACCAGTGTCAGCTACTTGAATGACATCATAGGGGCGCTGGCCTGACAACCGTCATCCCGCTGCTTGTTAGCGGAATCTGCTGTGGCGACATAAACTCAAATCATTTCAAATTTCAATCCAAAGAGGTATCATTATGTCAAACAACTTCAATTTTAAAGAATTTTTTAACCACTATGAAACAAATAGTACGTCAGATGATATACAAAGGTATTATTTGCTGTGGAAATCAGTAATAGCGCAGGCAATGATTGATGCAGCAAGTAACTGTAAAAAAACAGAAAGCTTGGTAGAAAAACGTAAGGCAATTTCTTGGTTGTCAGACTTTAGTCAAGATTTTGTGCACACATGTATATTGGCTGATTGTGATCCGGTATACGTAAAAAATAAAATACAGCCAACCTTAAAAAGCCTTACTAGATAAAGCCTTTTTATATACTTAATGAGGTTTACTCCTTTTACCGAAAAAAATATAATTCAATCTCCTATCTATAGTTGCCTCTATATCTTTGATTAATAGCTGCTTTATCATGTTTACTTTTCGCTTTGCATCTTGAGCTTGACGCTCATTGTTACCACTGTTATTGCTGTAATTATTCTTATCACTATAATTACTGCCACTTGGTTTGCTACTGTTACTGAACTCACTACCCTTTTTTCTTCTTGTGTTGAGTATCTGTATTATCTTTTCCTTTAAAAAGGACTTCCAGCCTGTGCCAAGTAATAATTTATAGAGAAAATGCGGAGTAAGAAACGCCACTAATATTCGAATAGAAATTCCGTAACCGAGATCTTCCCTATTTTCATAATACCACTTGCAATATTGAAACAAACGGTAAAACGCATTTTTGAAAGAGCAAAATTCTACAGCATACCAAAAACCATTGCTGAGAAACATGAGCACAATGCTGAATGTGTAAAGATACATTGTGAAGAGAAACAGTTTCACAATTATATCTTTTAGACTACCTAATATATAATTCAATAATCTTAATTTATAGAAAAGTGATATCATTTCACACCCACTTCAATATGGCTGGGGTGGAAGGATTCGAACCTTCGCGTGGCGGTATCAAAAACCGCTGCCTTACCACTTGGCTACACCCCAATACTACTTACATCAATAACACTATTAGCCCAATTAGTAAAAGATTTATTTGCTTTTTCTATGGGCATCACAGCAATAGCTGGCTGATCATAAGAATGCATTGCTTCAATTTTTTCTACAATTTTATCAACTTGATCATTTTTGCTTTTCATAATTGCTACTACTTCACAACTATTACTAATTTTACCTTCCCATAAATACAGAGAATTCACTTCGGGAAATATATTTACACATACAATTAATTTCTCGTTTAACAATTCTTCAGAAATAGTTTTAGCTTCTTCAAAATTTGAAAAAGTTGTATAAATCAAAACTAAACTACTCATTAGAATCTATATAAACGCACTGCTACTATACTCTACCGAGGTTTATTCATCAAGAGAAAATAACGCCAGCGCGTACTGTATGAACATTTGTTTGCAAAGGTAGTATGTTAAGTGTTATAGCTAGTTTGCCTCAAACGTAAAGGTGTCATCCCAGTGCCCCTGTGATGTCATTCCAGTGCTTGACACTGGAATCCAGTTTTCCATATAATCTCATCGAAAACGTTGTAACCACTTTCTATGCTAGTTTGCTTGTAAACAAGCAAACTTTCCTGGATCCCAGTGGGCTTTGTTGCATCGCTCTTCGGATAGTAGGTAACGCACAATAAATTTATGAAGCTATCTCAAATTTAGCCATACCAATATCAGTGAACTTATTGAGCAAATAGCATTTAACAAGTAGTTCCTTCTCACGATTAATCTCAGATTTGCTCCTAAAACTAAACCCAAATATTCGCTTCAACCTTGAGAAAAATCCTTCAATATACGATCTTTTTCCGTAATTTACTTCTTCTTTCCATCTTTTTATACCATTCTCACCATGTAATTTCATTAACTGAATAGCGGCATTTCTATCAAGCATATAATCCAATTTTGGATGCTCTGCTGCGTTGTTTTTCGGAGGAATTTTCGTTTTTATACCATATTGATTACACAGCTTATAGAGCTTTTCTCTATCATATGCCCTATCTGCATATAGTACTTTTATGACATACTGAAAATCGACTTCTTTTAGCAAATCACAAGCTCCATAGTGATCAGAGTAGACACCATTACTGTATTTTACAGCTATGGCTTTTTTGCTGTTTGTATTCAACATTACATGCAATTTTCTTGTCTGTTCATAGCTGCGATACTTTCTATCTTCGCTATTTTCCTTGCTATGACCAGGAGTGTTGTTGTATATACTAATTCCTGTACTGTCTATAGCAATTTCGATATCTTCCATATTATTTTTATCAATTCTGCAATCATTGATCTTAATATTAAGTTTCTTAAACCTTCTTGATGATTGTGAATAGCTGATAACTTGCAAATTTTTCCCAATTTGCTCAAGGTATCCTGCTATAAACCCAACTGTTTGCCTCAGGCCTATTCTAAATAAACAAGTTATTATGTGCACCAAAATTACAACTTTATCGCTATAAATATTGTTGCCACCTGGTATTTTTGGACCATTCTCGTACCACTTTTCTATGGCTTCGTTGATATAATGAAAAATATTTCCTCTTTTTTCTAGAAATTTGTTATATTCGCTATGGTTACTGACCCTCATTTTTTGTGGCATATTTTTTCTTTCAAGGTTAAATGGCTATTTTATAATGAATTTTGTCAGTAGCCACCAGATTTTTTCAGTTGCTATGCAACAAAGCCCACTGGGATCCAGTTTTCCATATAATCTCATCGAAAATGTTGTAACCACTTTCTGTGCTAGTTTGCTTGCTTACAAGCAAACTTTCCTGGATCCCAGTGTCTGGGCACTGGGATGACATCATAGGGACACTGGGATTACACCCTGACAATCGTCATCCAGCTACTTGTTAGCGGCTAAGAGATACCGCGAATGAATCGCGGTATGACGGTTCGTGGCGGCATGACGATAACCTCGTCTCACTGCCATTAAGTTAAGGAAAAAAGATAGATTTTATGGGATAATGATGTATACCAATAAGTTTAAAGGTAGTATGAGTAAAAAAGGCAGTAATAAAATTTATTCAAAATGAATTGGCAAGTCTAGAATTTATAGAATCCCATAAATCATCTTCAAAAGATTTTATGAGAAAGAGGAAGTTATCTTTTATTGACATATTTATCTTAATTTTAAGAAAAAGTGTAAAGTCGCTGCAAGTAATACTAAACGAATTTATTTTATATAGGAAAAAAGACTATACCGTTACTGCTAGTGCTTTTAGTCAAGCAAGAAAAAAAATGAAACACAGTGCATTTTCAGAAATTAACGAAGGTGTGGTTTCCTTGTACTACCAAGACCAAAAATTTAAAACTTGTTTTGGCTTTAGAGTGTTAGCTCTTGATGCCTCCAAAATCATTTTACCAACAAGCGTTGAAATAAAAAATGAATTTGGCTCAAGAAAAATACGTAACCAAAAACCAAAAGATTTAGGTGATTATGCAAGTGCAACCTTTGCGGTTTGTTATGATGTGTTAAATAATGTTGCCATAAGGTCAGTGTTAGATAGAGGTAACACTCATGAAATTAACTTAGCAGATGAAATGCTTAAAGTTGTAAATACTAATGACTTACTGATTTGTATATTTATTTTATAAATTTCTTTCTAGCCTTACAAAAAGAAAAATTGCTTATGTCATTCGATGTCCCAGATCATCTTTTAATGAAGTGAATGCTATGTTTGAAGAAAAAAGCCCATCTAGTGTTGAGGTTACCATATGTGCTCAGCGTAAGATAAAACAAGAAAATAGTGGAATAACGCTTCAAAGTGGTACTGCCATCTGGTGAAATTGAAGTGTTAGCTACATCATTAATGGATGAACAAAAGTTTCAAACTGGAGGATTTAAGGAGTTATATTTTTTACGCTGGGGAGTTGAGACATTTTTTGCAAAACTCAAAGGAAGACTAAGTCTAGAAAATTTTACAGGAAAAAGTGTTGAGTCTGTTAAACAGGATTTTTGGTCAGCTATCTTTATTAGCAACCTAGAAAGTGTTATGACAGAAGATGTAGAAGAAGCGTTGAATATGGACTTAACCGATGATAAGCTTAAGAGGAGCATTAACAAATCTGTCTCATTTAACGCGATCAAAAACTTGGCTTTCGACATTTTTGCTACGGAATCAGATACTGACTGCATTATGGATCAATTATCAAAGCTATTTTTGATGAACACTTTGGCGGTAAGAAAGGGAAGGAAAGTTGATCGTCATAAGGTACCTTATCTTCGTTCGTTCAATTACCAAAAAAGGGTTAGAAAACACATATTTTGACTAGAGGTAGTATTCATATCTTCTGATAATAACTGGGTAGCTTATTGCCATAGCTCCTGTAAAATGACTTCTAAACAAACTATTTCTTAAGTAATTTACACTTCAGAGTTTATCTGCTTTAAAGTTTACTCTATTCTGTTTCAGTATTTGTCATAAATCCTTAATTATTTCTGACTTTTTAGTTCAGTTTTTAACCATTCTTTCCTTAACTTAATGGCAGTGAACCTCGTCATCCCGCTACTTGTTAGCGGGATCTCTTGTTAGCGGCTGAGATACCGCGAATGAATCGCGGTATGACGGTTCGCGGCGGTATGGACGTAGGAAAACCTTTCTTGGGTCAGCTATAGAGACTCTCATCTTTAGCGAGCTTCAAGGTAATTGGTTGCTATTTGCGAAAATATTCGCATAATTTAAGTAACATTACTTAATAAAAATTAACTATGGAGCTTAATAAGATTGCAGCATCGATTTTACTTTCTGGGCTAATCATTATGATAGTTAGTAATGTAGTTGATATGCTTTACAGTCCAGAAGAATATAAGATTGAACACCAAACGATAGTAGCTGCTGGCAGCAATGAGTTCCAGCAAAAAATCGAGCAAGTGGCGCTTGATATTGGAGCGCTCATGCAGAATGCTAGCTTTGAGAAAGGTAAATCAGCAGCAAAAAAATGTATAGCCTGCCATAGTTTTGAGAAAGGTGGAATGAATAAAGTAGGACCAAACTTATGGAACATAGTTGGAAATAAAAAGGCCCATCTTGGTAACTCATTCAATTACTCAAAAGCAGTGCTTGAAAGAGGTGGAAAATGGGGGTATGAGGAGCTATTTGCCTTTTTAAAGAACCCAAAAGCCTATATAAAAGGTACACGTATGGCATTTGCAGGTATTTCCAATCCACAAGAAATTGCAGATCTAGTTAGTTATTTGCATCAATTGAGTGATAGCCCGGTTGCTTTGCCAAAGTAGTATGGATTATTGTAAATTGTTTGATGGAAATAATGGTCACATAGCATATCGAAAGCTACAAGGAAAGAAAGCTTCTGTAGTTTTTTTCGGTGGATTTGCATCCAATATGGATGGAACTAAAGCAACTGCTATTTACAAATTTTGCCAAGAAAATGACGTAGCACTTGTGCTATTTGATTATTTTGGTCACGGTCATTCAAGTGGTAATTTTATTGATTACACGATAAGTGATTGGCAAAAAAATTGTGCTAAAGTAATGAGTGAATTAACTAGCGATAAACAAATAATTATAGGTTCAAGTATGGGAGGATGGCTGATGTTGCTCACTGCCCTTCAATTTCCAGAAAAAATTGCAGCACTAATTGGTATATCGTCTGCTCCCGATTTTACTGAAGATTTGATATTCAAGCAATTGTCAGGCAAGCAAAAAGAAGAACTAGATTCTAAAGGTGTAATAGATTTTACTTCAGAGCATTGTACATACAAAATAACTAAAAATTTGATCGAAGATGGCAGAAAGAACCTTCTTTTAAACAAAAAGACAATAGATATAAACTGTCCTGTGCGCTTGCTGCATAGCATTAATGATAAAGATGTTCCTTATCAAACTTCATTGAATTTAGCTGAAAAAATTAAGTCAACCGATGTTGAAGTACACTTAATAAAATCAGCAGAGCACAATATGTCTGACAATCATTCACTGGAAGTTTTATTTAAGACCATTAGAGAATTTTGTAACCAGACTGCATTCTGTGATTTTTAGCAAAACACGATTTTTCATTTGAGCTTTCTTCAACTTAAAATAAATACAGAAAATTGCTGCCTATAGCTAAACTGACTTAGATTTACCGACAATTTGAAAAACCGTCATCCCGCTACGTGTTAGCGGCTGAGATACCGCGGCGGTATGACGGTTCGCACCATCACACTTTGGAACCTTACAGATATTGAGCAAATCCAATAATATCCTTGATTTCTTTTATATTATGGGTTGCAATTTCTGCTGCTTTCTTTGTGCCTTTTTTTAATATTTCATGTAAATGGAATTGGTCTTTTAAAAGATCATTCATTTTCTCACGTATGGGTGATATAACACTGATAATTAAATCAGCTAACTCTTTTTTGAAGTGCTTCATGTCATGCTTGTTCACTTCTTCACACACTTTTTCCACATTTAAATTACTAAGCACTGAATAAATGTTTATCAAATTGCTTATTTCCGGTCGGCACTCTAAAGTAGCAAAGCCTAGAATTGAATCTGTTTTTGCTTTTTCTATTTTTTTAACAATTAAGTCATCTGTATCATCAAGGTTAATGCACGAATGTTCTGAAGGGTCAGATTTACTCATCTTGCTTGTACCATCTCTTAAGCTCATTATTCTTGATGTGCAATCCAAAGTTAAGATTTCAGGTACGATGAAATAATCCAGTTTATAATGATTGTTAAAAGCTGATGCAATATCACGTGCAAGCTCCAAATGCTGTTTTTGATCATCACCAACAGGAACGTATTTAGTTTGATACAACAATATATCTGCAGCCATAAGTACTGGATAACTATATAATCCAAGAGAGGCTTTTTGTTTATCGCTACCAGCTTTATCTTTAAATTGAGTCATGCGATTAAGCCAACCAATTGGCGTGTAGCACCCAAGCAGCCAGCCCAGTTCTGCATGACCACTAACTGTGGACTGATTAAAAATAATGGACTTTTCTGGATCTATTCCACATGCAATATAAGCTGCTGCTGTTTTAAAAATATTACTTTTTAATTCACTTGCGGGAAGCTTATTTGCTGTAATTGCGTGTAGGTCGACAATACAAAAAAGAGATTTGTATTTATTCTGTAAGTCTATCCACTGTTTGATTGCACCAAGATAATTACCTAAATGTAGTACGCCACTTGGCTGGATACCTGAAAAGACAATACTTGTCATTACACATGTGCCTTATGCGTTTTGCTAATCGTTTCCACAATCAGCAAGAAATAATAACCATTGCAGGGCGGAGCAACCTATTTTTGATAGTATAACCAGTTTGTAGTACCTCTACAATGGTGCCAGGCTCTTTTTCATTGTCTTCTCTTTCCACAACAGCTTGGTGTAAATTACTATCAAAAAGCTCACCAAGTGGATCTACTTCCTCTATTCCATGTTTTTTCAGATCATTTATAATTTTTTGATAAGCTACTTTAATCCCCTCATGAACAGGATCACCGTCTTTCAAAATTTCCATTACTTTTTTTAAATTGTCACACGAGTCAATCATATCACGTGCAAATTTTGTGACTGCATAGTCACTTGCATCGCTAATTTGCTTTTGCATTATACGTTTGACGTTTTCATTATCTGCAACAGCACGGCGTAAATGATCTTCAAGCTGAACTGCACGTTCTTTTAATGTATTGAGATCTTCATTTAAATCATCAGTTTGCTTATGGTTATCACTTTGTTGATCGTCACCTTTCTGCCTACTTACCATATCAGCAAACTTCTTCTTTTTCTCCTTACTGCTATCTGACATATCATTACCCTTAAGAATCTAATAAATATATAACAATTAATCTGAAAATATCAAGCGCCAGCTACATTCGTCTTTCTATGCTCGCATTTAAAAAGTTAATTAAAGTAGTTTTATAAAAAGAATCAGAAAAAGTACTAATATCATTTTGTGCCATATTAATGTAGTGTCTAGCTTTTTCCATAGAAAGCTGAATGGCATTATGGTGATTAATATAGTGTAATGCTTGGTCAAAATTGTGTCTAGCTGAAGAAAAGCATTTTTCCCAGAATGTTTGCTCTGCTGGACTGCCCTTTTCGTATGCTATAATAGCAGGTAAGGTGACTTTACCTTCGAAAAAGTCTTTTCCGACTTGCTTTCCAGAAGTGCCTTGATTAGCAGTATAATCGAGCATATCATCAACTATTTGAAATGCCATACCAAAATTAAAACCAAAATTCTTTAGCCTCTCTGTTTCGTCATTTGTTGCACCAGATACTGTTGATGCAGCTTCACAGCATGCAGAAAATAAAGATGCTGTCTTTTCTCCAATGATATCAAAATAATTTTCCCTGACTGTGTGGGGGTCAAAGCGTGCTGTCATCTGCTTTATTTCACCCTTCACAAGTAAATGCGATGCTTTAGATAAAATAGAGAGAATATTTAAATTTCCACACTCTATAAGCCATCTAAATGCTAGAGTCAACAATAGATCACCAACTAAAATGCTTGATTTATTTCCCCAAATCTTATTCGCTGTTTTAACTCCATGGCGTGCCTCACTTTCATCGAGCACATCATCATGAAGTAAAGTAGCATTGTGTATAAACTCTACCGATGCAGCAACATTGATCCTATTCTCCCCAGAATAGTTTAGCATTTTACATATAATAAAAACTAGTTTAGGCCTTATTTTTTTTCCACCTGACCTAACAAGATGAGATATAATATCAGTAGCAAGCTTAGCATCTTCATCATTGACATTTTTGAAGACAAAGTCATTCATAGCTGACAAATCAGAAGATACAATATCGTCTAATTTATCGCTGTTTGTTAAATCAGTATTTAGCATTTTAAGAGACTTATGCCTCTTGCCCTTGTGCTTTCTCGTTCTCTACTTTCTTCTTTTCTGTTTTCTTTGGTTCTGTTTCTAAAGTTACCATGCCTTTTTTGATAAACCACAGTACTCTTTCAGTTGCCTGCGCGCCTACACTTAGCCAATGTTTTAATCTATCAGCTTTCACCACAACACGATTTTTATTGTCTTTTGGTAACATTGGATCATATTGTCCTATTTTCTCAATAAAACGCCCATCTCTTGGTGCTCGTGAATCAGCTACAACTATTCTATAAAAAGGGCGTTTCTTTGCGCCAAACCTCGCCAACCTTATTTTAACTGCCATGTTAACCTTTATTCATATATTAGCCACAATTTTATACAATGAGCCGTTTTAAGTCAAATGAATTATACAACTTTTGCACCTTATAATATAATTACCAATAATGTAGGATGTGCCGGGCGCATAACTGCACGAACATTCATTTTTGAAGACAACAAATGGTGTCATGCAAGTAGCTGACACTGGAATCCAGCCTTTTTTTAATCATTAAAACGTTGTATTTTAACATAAAACGGCTACTTTTATGCTTACCAACTTAATAAAATTCCTGGATCCCAGTGTCTGGGCACTGGGATGACATCCTTTCTAGTGAAGATTGCTCTCAAATCGCAATGTTCGTACAGTTGTGTGTCTGGGCACTGGATGCGTTTGAAGCAACTTATAAGATTTTTGATTATATATCATCAAGTATAGCGTGATTAACTTCGACTTTATACTTTGATTCCAGATAGCTAATTAATTGCTCTTTTAGCGATATCATCACACGTTTTCCAGTGTCAAGCATGTTTAATTTGCCATTTGATGAATGCATTTCTTTTAGAACACCTATTATAATTTCATTATTGTATTGAATAGGGTCTGTCACTGAACCAGTTGTTTTCATATTGAAAATCTCTTCTACAAAAGAAAATGGGTAGTTTTGTTCATTGCGATGCATCTGCTGATCTTCAACTAATTCCACACCTTGAATTTTTTCCCAATCTGTTTTTTCTCTTAGTTGAACTGCAAACTCTTGCCCAATTTTAAACATTCTTTCTTTTATAAACTCACTCTGCCAAAGCTCTACTGCTGATGCCCTGCCTTCTTCAAAACTTTGTGATTTAGGTGGAACGATATCGATGATTTTTACACTAACAACAGCGTCCCCAACGCCCTTAAAATAACCTTTCTGATCCTTTTCTCGCGAAAAAATGAAAGAAATCAAATCACTAGAATCTCCTACGTTATTACCGCTTTGATCTTTTCCACTCGCATCTACTGGACCAATAGTTTGTATAGGTAAATTATATTCACTCAATATTTCTTCGATTGCTGAACCATTGTATATCTTATAGTTCACTTGGTTTATGAAATCATTGACTCTTTCAAAAGACTTTTGGTTAGTTAAAACTGACTTTATGTCTTTTTTTAAATCAACTAAGTCTTCATCAGAGATTTGATGCGCACTTTCCACTTTTATTATGTGCCAACCAAAACTGCTTGCTAAAACTTCACTTACTTCACCTACTTTAAGAGCAAACACCTTCTCTCTCATGTCTTCCGGTAGAAAATCCTTAGTTATATTATTTACTCTAGTTTCTTCAAGTTCTGCTTTGCCAAACTCTTCTACTATCTGTTCAAAGCTTGTTTTACCCTCTTCACATGCTCTTCTTGCTGTCTCAGCTTCTTCTTTGGTAGAAAATATTACATTAAATATGTCTCTTTGATCTCTAAGTTCTTGTTGTTCTATTATGCCATCAACTTCTTCATCTGAGATCTTGATTTGATCTTCAAAATATTTCTGTTCTAGAGAAATATATTGCGCAGTTCGATACTCAGGATAATAAAAATGGGATTTATTTCTTTCGTACAAATCAAGTAAGGTTTGATCATCTGGTTCAGGAATGTTTGTAACTGCATCTTCAGTTATCTTAACAATATCAACTACTCTAGTTTGGTAGCGACTGTTGTATATCTGCTCATCAATTTTCTCGCCAAAAGTTACCGGATAATTATCTTTAAATAACGAAGTCATAAACATCATTGCAGGCAGGATTTTCTCTAGCTTTGCTATATACTCTTTCTCTGTCATATGCAGGTCATTTAGCGTTTCATGGAATTTGTTTTTGTCAAATTCGCCTTTATCATTTTGAAAGTACTTGGTGTTTTTAATATGGTTTTTTATAGACTCTTCTCCAACTGTCAACCCCAGTTCACTAGTTAGGTTAAACAATAGTTTTTGCTCTATAAGTGCGTTAAGTAAATCATATTTCAGCTTTTTTACTTGTTCTCTACTCGCATCAGATCCAGAAATTTGTTTTCCATAATTTTGATATAGTGATTTATACTCATCTGACGTTATAACTTCTTTTCCAACCCTAGCTACCTCTTCTTTTTCATCATCACCTGATAAAAGGTTGCCAACTCCCACAAAGATTAACAAGCAAGCTAAAAGGACAACAGTTACTTTAGTGAAAAAATTTTTAACATTCATTTTAAACTCAGTTAATTAATGGTTAATTATAGAATAGTGATAATTTAATACTTGTAAACCTGTTGCTTTATTAGTTAATATATATAATATATTAACTTAAAATTTAACTCTCTTCTTAAATAGAAACATATGTTTAACTGAGTTATACTATACCTTAAGAAGGGGAAATATGCTTAAAGGTGAGAGCATTTAATTAACTTAAGAGGTGGGAAGTGACAAACAAAAAGTTATTGAATGACAAAATTAATGCTTTTTTAGTTTTAATAGCTTATATTTTAGCTCTGTATAACAGTAATGGATACTTTAAATGGGAGATGCTTTTTTGATGTCAATGGAATCTTCTAAGGGCAATAACGATAGAAATAAACAGTTTCTAGTGCAAATAGCTGCTTGGTTAGTAGACAACACTGGTTTAACTTTTAATCAAATAGCACAATGTTGCAGATTGGCCCTTGAAGAAGTACAAGACATAGCTGATGAGGAAATAGAAGTAGAAAAATATAACCCTATTATTTCTGGAATAATTACTGAAAAAGAAATCGATGATTGCAAAAAAAATCCAAATCGTGTACCAAATTTGATTATAAAAAATATAAAAAAAAGGAGTAAAGCGATTGGTAGCATTCTTGGCTTTGCCTCTACGGCAAGACGTAGAGATAAACCTGATGCGATTTATTATTTAGTAAAAAAATTTCCTATCTTGGACAATAACGTTATAGCTAAATTAATTAGTACAACAAATTACACAGTTGAGCAGGTAAGAGATGGATCTCATCATAACATGCAAAATATAAAACCCCAAGATCCTGTACTACTCGGCTTATGTAGTCAAGAAAATTTAGAAGCAGAAGTGGAAAAAGCAAAAGTAGAAGAGGAGAAGCAAGAAAGGTTAAAAAAATATAAAGAATAGCTATTGAAAATCCTCAAATTTTTGTGCTTTGTTAACATTAAATTAACTTGACTTGCTAGTGTTTATTAGTATAATGTAAGTAAAGTACGGGGTTTAATGATAATTAAGCTTAATACGCACTGAAACTAACTCAGCCTAATTTATTATCTTATAGTCACATTTTAGGTTAGTAAGCATCAATTAAAATTTTTGGAGGATTATGACAACAATCAATGAAGATGTTTTGGCAAAAGGAAAGGTTACAGCTCAACCTGAAAAAAGTGAGCAAATTTACAATAACGATACAGTAAAACAGATGGTCAATGAAGGTACTGAGAAAAACAGAAAAACATTAGATCTGAGCGAATTAAAAGAGAAAACAGCAGAAGAATTGTTAGAGTTAGCTGAAGAAAGAAAAATTTCAACTAACGGTAAAAGCAATGGTAGAATGCTAAAGCAGGAAATAATATTCAGCTTAATGAAAAAAATGAGTGAAGAAGGAGGCATAACCACAGGGAGTGGAATAGTGGAAATATTGCCTGATGGTTTTGGTTTCTTACGTTCAGCAAGTGCAAATTATGCCCCAAGTACCGATGATGTTTATATTTCTAACGGGCAAATAAAGAAGTTTAATTTACGTACAGGAGATATGGCATATGGAGAAATAAGGCCACCTGGTGATAAAGAGAGATATTTTACTTTAACTAAGGTTCAAAGTATAAACTCTACTGAAGTAAGTGAATTAAGAAAGTACGTCCATTTTGATAATTTGCTTCCTCTTTATCCTGAGGAAAGCATAGTACTTGAGTGTAATAATGGTGATGATAAAAAAGGCTTAAGCATGCGTGCTATAGATATAGTAGCTCCTCTTGGAAAAGGGCAAAGAGCGTTAGTAGTTGCTCCACCTCGCACAGGAAAAACTGTATTGCTTCAGCAAATGGCTAACTCTATAGCTATAAATCACCCTGAAGTAGAATTAATAGTGTTACTTATAGATGAAAGACCTGAAGAAGTAACAGA
The DNA here is from genome assembly GCF_964026765.1 of Wolbachia endosymbiont (group A) of Chalcis sispes. Classification (NCBI taxonomy): domain Bacteria; kingdom Pseudomonadati; phylum Pseudomonadota; class Alphaproteobacteria; order Rickettsiales; family Anaplasmataceae; genus Wolbachia; species Wolbachia endosymbiont (group A) of Chalcis sispes. Next base: position 1,125,002 of record NZ_OZ034697.1, on the reverse strand, counting down.
TATGATACGTTCTGTAAAAGGTGAGGTAGTAAGTTCTACGTTCGATGAGCCTGCTTACCGTCACGTACAGCTTGCTGAAATAGTAATAGAAAAAGCTAAAAGAATGGTTGAGCATAAAAAAGATGTGGTAATTCTACTTGACAATATTACTAGACTTGCACGTGCTTATAATGCGGTTATTCCTTCGTCTGGGAAAGTTCTAACTGGTGGTGTAGATTCAAACGCACTGCAGAGACCAAAACGCTTTTTTGGAGCAGCTCGTAATATTGAGAATGGGGGTTCTTTAACTATAATCGCCACAGCTCTTATAGAGACTGGTTCAAAAATGGATGAAGTTATTTTTGAAGAGTTTAAAGGTACAGGAAATGCTGAGATCATACTTGATAGAAAACTTTCTGATAAACGTATATTTCCAGCTATTGATATTACAAAATCCGGAACAAGGAAGGAAGAGCTATTAGTTGATAAGGCTATACTAAATAAAATATGGGTGGTGCGTAGGATACTCAATCCTATGGGACCCGTTGAAGCAATGGAATTTTTACGTGACAAACTACTTTTAACAAAGAGCAATGCTGACTTTTTTAACTCCATGAATCACTAAAAGTAAGCCAGTTATGATGGATATGCTGAGCAAAAAGTAAAACGCTCTTATAGCTAAAATAATTTGGATTTACCAAAATATATTTATAGTTAAGTTGGCAATTTACCTTAAGTTAGCGCGTGACACTGGAATGACACCCTTGGTGGCAGACAGCTAAAGGAAAATATCAACTAGGTTTATAATCTATCACTACCGTGTTTGCAATTTTGTCGTGAAAAGCTTGTTTATGTTCATCACCTACTGCACATACTAAAACTAAGATTAGTATAGCTAAGAATAAAATGGGATTACAAAGTGATATGCAATAAATTATAAAAAGAGCTATAGTCCTTTTCATTGCTTGCATTGTAGTGATTGACTCAAATGTATCTTTGTCTTTTACACGCATGCTAAATAACAAGTGTCCTGGAGTGCCGCCAAATTTTACTAGCATGAATATATGAAATATACATGGTATCATTAAAAATAAAGAAAATACAATCGTGGTGATTACAATTATTGCACCCATGATCCCTTGTATTGCGTGTGTAAGTGAGAAACCCACCGCCATTAAACCAAATGGTATTGCGATAAATAAAATACAATCAACTATAAATGCTAGAGTACGTCTTGTCATCGTTGAGTAGTTTACTTTTTTATCCATGTACTACCTATAAAGAAAAATATCAACTAGGTTTATAGTCTATTACTACTGTTTTTGCAATTTTGTCGTGAAGAAATTGTTTACGCTGGTCAAGGATTGCAAATAATATGATTAAGATTGATACAACTATGAATAGACTAGAAATATTGAATAGTGTGTAGCAGATTATAAAATATAATACTCCAAAAACTGCTGTTCTGCTTATTGCTTGTATTAGAGTGATTTTTTCAAGTGTATTTTCGTCTTTTACACGCATGCGAAGTAACAATTGTCCTGGAGTACCGCCAAATTCTATTATCGTAAATACATAAAATATTAATTCCAATATCAACCCTATTACTTGTATAGTTACTGCTTTATCTAAAATCATTTCAGTTACATTGAGTGATAGAGAATATGCTAAAGTAAATCCAATGATAAATCCGATAACAAACCCCATTCCCTGTGCTAAAACATAATCGATTGCAAATGCAAAAATACGTCTTGTAATCCCTGCATAACTTACTTTAGTATCCATACTCTGCCCATGTTCTACTGTGACGTAACTAGTATAAAAATACGTTATTAAATAACCGTAAATATACTAATATGGGTAATATTAGCTACTTGTGCCACTCTATTATTTGAATTAACATTAAATCATTTACAGTTAAGGAAGTTATGTCAACACCAATCACAGTTGCGTATGGCGACGGTATCGGGCCAGAAATTATGGAAGCGGTGCTGTCGATATTGCGCGAAGCAGAGGCAAAGATCTCGGTAGATATTATTGAAATAGGAGAGCGTGTTTATAGTAAGGGATGGTCTCATGGAATTTCTCCAAGTGGTTGGGAATCAATTGAAAGGACAAAAATATTATTAAAATCTCCGACAACAACTCCTCAAGGTAAAGGCCACAAAAGCTTAAACGTTGCACTCAGAAAAAATCTAGGGTTGTATGCAAATATCAGACCATGCATTTCATATCATCCTGTTATAGAAAATAAATTCGATAAGTTTGATATCGTAGTAATACGTGAAAATGAAGAGGACGTTTACACCGGAATAGAGCACAGGCTCACTGGTGACTCTTACCAATGCACTAAAATTATTACTAGATCCGGCTCAGAAAAAATATGCAGGTACGCTTTTGAATATGCAAAAAAACATAGTAGAAAGAAGGTAACTTGTCTTACTAAAGATAACATAATGAAAATGACTGACGGAACTTTCCATGCGGCGTTTGATCGTATTGCAAAGGAATACCCGGACATAAAGGCAGAACATTATATAGTCGATATTGGGATGGCACGTGTTGCCACAGAACCGGAGAATTTCGATGTTATAGTAACCGAGAACTTATATGGCGATATATTATCGGACATTGTGGCGCAAACCTCTGGATCTGTTGGACTCGCTGGAAGTAGCAATATAGGTAATGAATATGCAATGTTTGAAGCAGTGCACGGTTCTGCTCCTGATATTGCAGGAAAAAACATAGCTAATCCTTCTGGACTTTTGAATGCTGCAGTGCATATGTTGGTCTACATCAGTCAAGTGAGTACTGCAAAACTAATTTACGATGCATGGCTCAAGACTTTGGAGGATGGAATACATACCGCCGATTTATATAAAGAGAAAAAGAGTAAACAGAAAATTGGTACCAAAGAATTTGCAGAAGCCGTTATAGATAATCTAGGAAAAAAACCGAAAACATTATCTGAGCTTACAGTCGGTAGCAGTACAAATAGCAAAATAAGTGAAATACAAAATAGCTATGAACAGGACTATAAAACCAAAAAGCTAGTAGGTAGTGATATAGCGCTTGCTTGGGACAAATCCAGCAACTTTGACCAAATAGTTAGGTTATTTGAATCGAGTAATCTGCAAATGATAGCAATATACTCAAAAGGTCTTGCGATTTGGCCAGGAAACTCAAAACCTTCAAGTGATCAAATAACCTGTAGGTTTATCGCAAATAATGAAAAGCAAGCTATTACAAATAGTGATGTGAATAACTTGCTAATCAAACTTGAAGAACACAATTTTGACGTGGTGAGAATGGACAAATTGTATTTGTATGATGGGAAAGAGGGGTTCTTTGTTTAAATATTTAAAAGAGGTGTGGTAAATGAAATGGACTCAAAAAAAGTAGAACTAATATTTGAAAAGTTTCAACAATCAAATCCTGCGCCAAAAATAGAGCTAAATTATACCAATCATTTTACGTTACTGGTTGCGATAGTTTTATCAGCGCGGACAACTGATGTAAGCGTTAATAAAATTACAAGAGAACTATTTAATATCGCTGATACGCCAGAAAAAATGCTGAGCTTTGGGCAGAGTGAGCTGAAAAAATGCATAAGCAGTATTGGTTTATATAATTCCAAAGCAAAAAATATAATCGGGCTTAGTAAAATATTGGTAGAACGATACAACAGCAAAGTACCTACTAATTTTGATGATTTGGTGTCTTTGCCTGGAGTGGGGAGAAAGAGCGCTAATGTGTTCTTAAATTCGGGGCTTGGCATTCCAACATTGGCAGTTGATACTCACGTTTTTAGAGTGAGCAATAGAATTGGGCTTGTGAAAGAAAAAGATGTGTTTAAAACAGAGCAATCTCTTTTAAATGTGGTTCCCAAAAAATACCTGCTTTATGCTCATCATTGGCTAGTTTTGCATGGTAGATATGTTTGCAAAGCACAGAAACCTTCGTGTGAAACGTGCATAATTCATGATTTATGTGAATTTGAGTGCAAAAGGTATAAAGTCTAGTATTTCTTCTTTTGTCATCCAAGTAGCTATAGAAACGAAAAAACTTACTTGACACATTTTGCTGGAATGACACCAGTTGTTATTCAGACAACAGTTATGCAAGAGATCTGATTACATCTAAGCTAACAATGGACCACTAGATATATTACTAACTACGTTGACCTGATTCAATATTTTATTAGTGGGATTGAAATAATTTTCTATAAATTCCTTATATATAGCTGTTAACTTGTGTATATCGTTTACTGATACGCATTCGTTTATCTGATGTGCAGTTTTGTTGATTATACCAAATTCAATCACTGGACAAACATCTTTGATAAACGCAGCGTCAGATGTGCCACCACTTGTGCTAAGTATAGCATCAATGTTGGTAACCTTACTTATTGCATCAAGCATAATATCAGTATTTCTATCGGGAGTAGAGAGGAAAACGTCCCTGCTGCTATGCATAGAAAGTTTATAATCGTTAGTTACACTGGAGCATATTTCATCAATCAGCTTATATAAGCCACCCGGTGTTTGTTCATTGTTATATCGAATGTTAAAACGTGTAGTTGCTGAGCCAGGTATTAGATTGCTAGTATTATTTCCAACATCGATAGTAGTAACTTCGCAATGTGAAGGCTGAAAATATTTATTACCATGATCAAAAGTAGTATTTTTTACCTTACTCAATATCGATATTACCTTATATATTGGATTGTCTGCTAGGTCTGGGTAGGCAACGTGCCCTTGTTTTCCATGGCAAATTAATTCAAATGTTACAGAACCTCTTCTGCCTATTTTTATGGTATCACCTAATTTCTCACTACTGGTTGGTTCGCCAACCACACAAAAATCTATCTTTTTCTGCTTATTTTTCATCCATTCCAAAACTGCCTTTGTTCCATATTCTTCCATGCTTTCTTCAGCACTGGTAATCAATGCACTTATCGAACCATTAAATTGAAACTTCTCTGCAATCAAATTTACCATAGCAGCAATAAATGCAGCTACTCCGCTTTTCATATCAGCGGCCCCTCTTCCATATAGCATTCCATCCCTCACTTCTGGTTTAAATGGACCAAATGCCCAATCTTTTAACTGACCCGGTGGTACAACATCAACGTGCCCAGCAAAGCACAAATTTGGTACTCCATTTATATATTTCGCATAAAGATTTTTAACTTTATCACCAAATTCTAAAATCTCACAATCAAAGCCGCTCTTTTTGAAGATTGTTGCTATATACTCTATTGCCCCGCTGTCTTCTGGTGTTATACTCTCAAAAGAGATCAATTTCCTAGTTAGCTCTACAGGGTCAATTTTCATGTCAATCTTAAAATACTTATACTGCTATATTGTAAACACTCTATGCACTATTTAAAACAAATATTACATCAAACCGAACAAACTTTTCTAAGGGAAGTAATAACAGATTACTACCTTGCTGATGATATCTATGAAATATGCACACGACACGGAAATGACGTCTTTCTAGTTGCAGATAAAAATACAGCAAAACTTTTAAACAAAAACGTACTTAATAAAATTCCTAACTTAATTATTCCAGCTCCACCTGCCATTCCAGTGTCACGCGCTGGGATGACATCAGGTAGAGAAATGACACCAAGCAGAGCTGCCTCTCTTGAAACCGTAAATCTAGTTAGAAACAAAGCAAAAGACAGTGACTTAATAGTTGCATTTGGTAGCGGCACTGTTAACGATATCTGCAAATATGCAAGCTACCTCGAGAAAAAAGATTATATATCGTTCCCAACAGCCGCTTCTATGAATGGATATACCTCTGCAAATGCTTCAATATTAGTAAATGGATATAAAAAATCGTTCAAAGCACATCTTCCAAGAGCAGTATATATAGATATAGACATACTTGCCAATGCACCACTGCGTCTCACATTAAGCGGATTTGCAGATTTCATTTGTCGTTCAACAGTTCAGGCTGACTGGCTACTATCTCATTTGTTGCTTGGCACAGAATACAATGAATTACCTTTTACACTTGTTCGCGATTTGGAGCAAATTTTGCTAAGAGAGTATACGGCGCTTACTAAAAGAAGTAGAAAAGTGGTCCTATTACTTATGGAAGTTCTACTAATTTCAGGACTTGGAATGGTAATATCAAAAGGCAGCTATTCTGCAAGCCAAGGAGAGCATATGATAGCTCACGCAATGGAAATGGTAACAAGAGATCATTCCTTACTACATGGCGAAAAAATTGCTGTTACGACGATTACCATGGCTAATTTGCAGGAAAAGATATTATCAATACAAAACCCGATTATCAAACCGACCACTTTAGATGTAAAACATATAACTCAGTGCTTTGATAATATCGAATTTGTAAGAACTTTTGAACAGAAGCAAATTATGCAGCAAAAAATCCAAGAGATTATTTGTAAAGAATGGCATAATATTTCCAGTTTAATTAAGCAAAATTTACTACCTGCAAAACACCTGCAAAAAATATTTGAAGATCTATCAATTCCACACTTACCAGAGCACCTCAGTTGGAATAAAGAACAATATTGTAAAGTGGTCGATCTTGCGTTTACAACAAGAGATAGATTCACCTTTCTTGACTTAGCTAACTGCATAGAAGAAAGTTAAGTTTTGTAGTGAAATTCTGTCATTTAAAGAGATCATAGGCCAAAAGCTAAACCCTTTTCACAATCTCTTATCCATTGTCTCCTCACCTGAGTGGATATACAACTCATTCCAAGTAACTGACACTGGGTTTCACCAATAGCACTGCTTTGCTAAACATAGTTTAGTTCGAGTGGCTGAGGAGGGACTTGAACCCCCGACCAAGAGATTATGATCCTCCTGCTCTACCAACTGAGCTACTCAGCCTAATTGAAAACCTTGCTATACATGTGACCTACATGTTTTGTATAATATTTCAAATCAAACAAAGATTCAAGTTTTTCCGAGTTAATAACCTTAAGTAAGAGTTTATCTTGTTTCAATTCGGCCAGAAAATCACTGTTGTTTTGTTTCACTTTCATTGCATTGCTCTGAACAATTTTATACGCCTCTTCCCTCGCCAAACCACTATTTACTAACTCAAGCAATACACGCTGTGAGAAAACTAAACCTTTTGAAGAATTTAAGTTCTTTTCAATGTTTTCCTTATTGATCACCAATTTATCTATCAAATCTGTTAATCGCACTAAAGCAAAATCCATTGTTATACAAGCATCAGGAGCAATGCATCTTTCCACAGATGAGTGTGATATATCACGTTCGTGCCACAATGCAACATTTTCTAACGCAGGAAAAACATAACTGCGTATTAAACGTGAGAGTCCAGTCAGATTTTCACTTAAAATAGGATTACATTTGTGTGGCATAGCAGAGCTTCCCTTCTGCCCAGTGGAAAAATGCTCAGAAATTTCGCCGATTTCAGTTCTTTGCAAATGACGAATTTCAATTGCAATATTTTCTATTGAGCTTGCAATCACTCCCAAAATTGAAAAGAACATGGCATGTCTATCACGAGGAATGACTTGAGATGATATGGTTTCAGGTATGAGTCCCATTTCTTTCGCTACATACTCTTCAACAAACGGATCAACATTTGCAAAATTACCTACTGCACCTGATATTTTACAAATTGAGATCTCTTTTTGCGCGCTAATTAATCTCTGATAATTGCGTTTAAATTCAGCATAAAATCTGGCAAATTTTATTCCAAGAGTTGTTGGTTCTGCATGCATTCCGTGACTGCGTCCAACACAAACAATATCTTTATAGTCCTCAGCTTTTTTTTTCAATGCTGCAAGTAAATTTTTTAGATTCTCGAGCAAAATATCACAGGACTCTTTCAGTTGCACCGCAAGGCATGTATCCAAAACATCAGAACTTGTCATTCCATAATGAAGATAACGAACATCAACTCCCGCTTTTTTAGCAATATATGTCAGAAAAGCTATAACATCATGTTTTACAATGGATTCAATTTCGTTGATACATTCAACATCAAATTCAATAGCACCAGAGAGGTTCTCAGCAATATTATTCGGAATCACTCCTAACTTTGCTTGAGCTTCACACGCTAATTTTTCTATTTTAAGCCATATATTAAATTTATTATTTTCCTCCCAAATGGAAGACATTTCTTTTCTGCTATAGCGGGGAATCATTTTTGATTTATTCCAATAATGGTGTCATTCCAGTGCGTGACACTGGAATCCAGATATAAAAGTATTTGCAAATTATTCAATGGACAACGGATTCTAGAAGCATAAAATAATGTCCATGATGAAATAAACTGGATCCCAGTGTCACGCACTGGGATGACATGAGGGAAGCACTGGGATGACACCAGCTTAGCCATGGCAGACATTTCTTTACGACTATAACAAGGGATCATCTTTGATCAGCTATCATCACCATCAGTAGCTTCTTTATTCGCATCTTGCTCTGCCTCTTGTTGCTCAGACTTCTGATTTTGCAATTTTACTTGCCTTAGCTCATTTGCATCTGTTTCGGATTTTACGACGTATATAGTAATTGGTACTACTACTTCACTATGTAATTCTACGTTTACTTGGTATTCACCCAAGTTTTTGATGCTTACTCCACCAAAAGATAAACTACGGTGATCTATCACATGTCCTTCTTGTAGTAAAATTTTCGCAATTTCACGTGTTGTTACAGAACCAAAAATTTTACCATCCTCTGAAGCTTGCTTTATCAATACCACAAACTTATCATGTAGTGACAATGCAAGCTCTTTTGCTACATTTAATCTTTTTATATTCTCTTCTTCCAGTAATAAACGTTGCTCCTCTAGCTTTGTTAAATTTTCCTTGGTAGCTTTCACCGCTTTTCTTTGTGGAAAAAGAAAATTACGTGCATAACCTGGTTTAACTTTGACAACTTCACCAAGCTTACCTAAAGTCCTTATATTTTCCTTTAAAATTATCAACATAAATTACCTAAACTTTTTTAGTACAGTAAGGAATAAGAGCTAAAAAACGTGCCCTTATGATCGCTAAGCGTAACTTCCTTTGTTTTTTTGCACATACGCCTGTTAATCTTCTAGGTAATATCCTACCATAGTCAGAGGTAAACTTGGATAATAAATCTATATTCTTATAATCTATGTCTTCATCTTTAGACGCAGCAAGAGGGCAAACTTTAGAACGCCTAAAGCCAGTCCTATTATTTACAGATACGTAAGAATTATTAAAACTATTTCGTCTTTTCATCATTATGCGCTTTGCTCCTCAATTTGTTTATTCATCATATGAGATTTACCTTCAAAAATTTTATCAACCTGCACAGGAAAGTGGCGAATAACGTTCTCATTAAGTTTCATTCTACGCATAAATTCATCCAGAATGCTTGCAGTAGAACTTATGCACATTATACAATAATGACCGCTCTTCATTTTATTTTTGTGATATGCAAAATCCAAAAGACCCCAATGTTCATACTTGATTAATCCTGATGCTTCAATGTTTTTCAAAAGCATTTCCAACGCTTTGCTCGATTGAGTTGGACCGTTTATTCTAAAATCTTTCAAAATATCTTGAAAAATCTTTATTAGATGTTCTGAAATATTTCTCTTCAAAGCATTTACTGCGTTATGGATAAACGCACTTTTAGTACTGCCTCCTAGAAATTTTGTAAAATCTTGCGTTATTCCTAAATCTTTTAGGTCATCTTTCAACTCTTTATCGATTTTTGACTTCACTTCTTTCAAATTTGAAAGATCTTCTTCTAATTCAACCCATAAAATTTTTGTAAGATCTTCCAAGAAATCAGAGTAAGCAACTAGACTTTCTTTAATGTCCTCAGCACGCACTTCTAACTCTTGTTTTGTAAGCTTGTCATTTCCTTTTTTCAGAATATCCCTGATTTGCTGGAACATAATATCTGCTTTAATATTTTTCAATGAAACAGCTAGCTCTTGGACCATCTCCTCTACTTCTTGCTGTAACAATCCTTGTTGTGCTATAAAAGTAAATTCATAAAGATTCACTATATCTTCCTTTAATACCGATTAAATATTTCATTATATAAAGCTTTTTTATATAAGCAAGTTATTTGTATTAATTTCTACGCCTTTAATCCAGCTTAAATTAGATATTTCATAAATTACTTGAGGAGCAATTGAGTATGTACCTGGTAATAAGATGCTCACTTTATGTTTTTCGAGAAGAAGTTTTAGCATTATTTTGGTTCTGCCTTCATCTTTCAATATTGTGTTTAATTCCATAGCGGCTTTTTGCGAATCCGTGCACTCAGTGGTGAGAACTAATTCTTTTATTGTAGAAGTGACTCTTTTTGTAAACTCAGATATATCCTTGCCTGCTAATCTTGTTGTATTTTCTGAAGCTTCAAGATCAATTATCACAAACGTTCCTGGTGAAAATAAATCTCTTTTTTCTTCTATTATTTCATTATTATAGAATGCTATTTCAGAAACGTTATGGGGATCAGAAAGTGTGAGGATAACAAACCTTCCACGCTCTGAAGTTCTCATACGTGCATTTAATATTACCCCAGCAGTTTTTGCTGTTCTATTTTCTCCGATAAACCCAATATTTAACTTTTCCAGAAGAATTCTAAATTTTTCAAGTGGATGATTAGTTAAATAAAATCCTAGTGAAAATAACTCATGCTCTAATTTTTTCTCTTCATCAAAATCTTCCACATTCTCAAGTTTCGGTTTGAGGACATCAAGGCTACCAAACAAAGCAGCTTGACTTGATTCTCTATCCTGTTTGTTTTTATTTGCAAAGTAAATCAGCGTGTCCATTGACTCATATAGCTGCTTTCTGTTCTTATGCACGCTATCGAATGCTCCGGATTTAATCAGGCTTTCTAGCGCTCTCTTATTTATTATATGACCTGAATTTTGAATGAATTCCCATATGTCCTTACAAGCGCTTGAACGTACGTTCACTATTCCTTCCGCTATAGAAAAACCAACATTCCTCAAGGCAGCAATACCATAACGTATGCGTTCATCCTCTATTGAGAATTCAGCTTGAGACTTGTTTATATCAGGTGAAAGAACGGTAACGCCACTAAACTTTGCTGCATGATAAAATAAATTCAGTTTATCTCTATCATCAATATTCAGATTCATTAGTGCTGTAAAAAATTCTAATGGATAATTAGCTTTAAGGTAAGCCGTTTGATAAGATATAACCGCATATGCTGCAGCATGAGATTTATTAAACCCATAACCAGCAAATTTTGCAACAAGGTCAAAAATATAACTTGCCCTGTCATAATCAACGCCATTCTTCGTTGCCCCTTGGATGAAAAGTTCACGTTGTTTATCCATCTCTTCCTTGATTTTCTTACCCATGGCACGTCTCAGCAGATCTGCTTCCGCTAAGCTATACCCGGAAAGAATACGCGCTATTTCCATCACTTGTTCTTGGTAAATTATTACCCCAAATGTTTCTTTTAATATTCCCTCAAGTAATGGATGAATATAATCTGGCTTTTCAAGTCCATGTTTTCTTGCAACATAAGTTGGAATGTTATCCATAGGTCCTGGACGATAAAGAGAGATTAAAGCGATGATGTCCTCGATGCAGTCTGGTTTTAACTTGATTAAAGCTTCTCTCATTCCCGAACTTTCAAGCTGGAACACTCCAATTGAATCACCGCTTGAGAGTATCTCATAGGTTTTTTGGTCATTTAAAGGAACTGAAGAAATATCAATCTTTTTTCCATCACGATTAATTAAACGACATACATGATCTATTAGCGTTAGCGTACCAAGCCCAAGAAAATCAAATTTTATTAGCCCAGCTTTCTCCACATATTTCATGCTGTATTGAGTGATTGGCAAAGCTGAATTTGGATCATAATACACAGGAACAAAATTTTCCAACTTTTGATCACATATTACAATTCCAGCAGCATGGGTTGAAACGTGACGATATATTCCTTCAAGCTTAAGAGATATATCAAGAAGCTTTGCAATTACCTCATCACTATCCCGCTCTTTCTGCAGGTTTTGATCAAACTCTATCGCTTGTGATAAAGTTACAGGATTTACTGGATTAAATGGAACCATTTTAGATATTTTATCCACTTGAGAGTAAGGCATTTGCAATACTCTACCAACATCACGCAATACTGCCCTTGCCTGCAATTTACCAAAAGTGATTATTTGAGCAACATAACCGTACTTTTTCTGAACATAATCAATAACCAGGTCCCTTTTCTCTTGGCAGAAATCGATATCAAAGTCAGGCATCGATACACGATCAGGATTCAAAAATCTTTCAAATATTAGGCCAAACTTTATTGGATCAAGGTCTGTAATCTGCAAGCCCCAAGCAACAATTGATCCAGCACCAGAGCCTCTTCCTGGACCAACTGGAATGCCATTTGCTTTGCTCCAACGGATAAAGTCAGAAACTATTAGAAAATACCCGGAATAATTCATTGAAGTTATTACGCTTAGTTCGTAATTCAGCCGATCGTAGTATTGTTTAAGGTCTATGTCTGTCTCATTCGCAATACGGAATTCTAATCCTGCAACTGCCTGCTCCCTCAGTTCTTCATTCTCAGTTTTATTTTCTCTACAAGGAAATTTAGGCAAAATAGGCTGCCTGCTTCTTGGCATGTAAGAGCACCGCTTAGCTATCACTAAAGTGTTATGAATTGCTTCGGGAATGTCGCTGAACAGCTCCTCCATTTCTGCCACAGACTTGAAGTAATGCTCGGTAGTTAACTTCTTTCTGTTATTCTCCAGGGCATAACTCCCCTCCGATATACACGTTAATATATCATAAGCCTCATAGTCAGACCTATTTGGAAAAAACACATCGTTCGTTGCAACTAGTGGTATATTGCGCTGATAAGCAAAGTCTATCAAAGCTTCTTCAAGCTCTAGCTCTTTATTCAACCCATGACGCTGCAATTCAACATATAAATGACCATTAAATGCTGAAAGCAGTTTTTCAACCGTTTCTTTATCTTGCCCCAACAATAGTTGAGCCAAACATCCACCGGTTAAAGCGATCAGACCCGTACTTAAATTCAATAGCTCATCAAAATCAACGTAAGGAATATCGCTGTTATTTTTGCGCTTTCTAAAAGACTCACTTACCAAAGTGACTAAATTAGTGTACCCTTGCTCATTTTTTGCAAGCAATAATATAGGTAAATTTTGTTCTGAATGTTTAACTATAATATTGCATCCTATTATTAGCTGTATTCCTCTACTTGCCGCATATTCTGCAAACTCAAGTGAACCAAATAAATTACCTGAATCAGTAATTGCAACCGCTGGCATTTTATTTCGCAAACAAAGGCCGATCAGCTCCTCAATTTTAACCGAGCTTTCAAGCAGCGAATAAACACTATGAACACGTAAGTGTATGAACATAAAAAACTTTAGATCAACAAAAAAGGATAACATTAATTTACCCATGAGAACATAATTTTCATGAGAACAAAAGCCTATAAAATTCTAAAATTAAAATACAAAAACTTGCTTGACAAACTCGGCCAGCGCCCTTATCATGAAACTGAAGCTATTTATTTATCTTCGCAATCTGCAGATTAAAACGACAAAGGGAACTTTGTATTTGGCGTAAATCATGCTTAATTTTTTGCACTATGTGCATCTCATGTCTTTATAAAACTTTTAGGTTTCTACCTATACAAGCCGAAACGCGCTTATAAAGCGTTCAAGACATCAAAAGACGTCAAATAGAACAAGGGAGAATTTGAATGCTAGCTACTACGGGGTTTCTTTGTCTTTTTTTCTGCTTAGTAAATTTCTTAAACATTTGCAGCGTAGGTTAGTTGCAATTAAAAGCAGCTGAATTTCGCTTGTCAAGCGTTTAAAACATAAAAAACGCCAATATTTTAAAGCGGATAATAACTCCAGGGCTTCTTTTGCCTTTTTTTTCATTTGGTAAATTTCTTAACATTTATAGCTAAACGACAACCGTCATCCCGCTGCTTGTTAGCGGGATCTCTTGTTAGCGGCTGAGATACCGCGAATGAATCGCGGTATGACGTAGATTGCTGTCATTCCAGTGCTCCTTTTTTTGTCATCCCAGTGTCTGGGCACTGGGATGACAAGAAAGAGGCTACTTGGATGACACCCTGACAACCGTCATCCCGCTACTTGTTAGCGGGATCTCTTGTTAGCGGCTAAGAGATACCGCGAATGAATCGCGGTATGACGTAGGGATTGCATTAGCTATAATTCTTTAGTTTTCACTTTTCTTTTAACCTTGCAATGATATTTTCTTTGCCGATAAAAATTAATAGTTTAGCGAGCTCTGGTCCTGTTTCTGTTCCTGTTAAAGCTGAACGCAACTGCGTAAATAGGTTTTTTGCCTTTATATCCACTGTTTGTCGAATAGTTTTGACCCATTCTGACAACGTGTTTTCATTACAATCACCTTGGGGCAATGCATTGAACGCAATTTTTATAAGCTCCTTATCAAGAATCACAGGCTCTATATCAGATTTGCATATTTTCCACCACTTGGCCACCTCAGAAAACCTTTCTATATTGTTCCTTATAAAATACCAAAACTCTGAGGAGTCCACTCCAATTTGATTTAAACGGTCTTGCACCATTTCAAATGGCATTTGTTGCAGAACTTTGCTATTTAGCTTATATATTTCACTCAAGCTGAATTGTACAGATGCTGAGCTAAATTTTTTAATATTAAATGAATCAATCAAAGATTGCATACAGGCGCAAGCTTCAATTGGATTGGATGTTCCGAGCTTCACTAAATAACTAACTAGTGCCATCGGTTCAATTTCATCTTCTTTTATAGATTTGATATCTAGCACGCCGGCTCGCTTGGATATCTTGCTATCATCAAAATGTAGCAGAGAAAGGTGAGCAAATGTAGGGATTTTCGCTTTTAATGCTTTAATCATTTGGAGCTGAACTGCGGTATTAGTTACATGATCTTCCCCGCGTACAACATGGGTTACATTAAAGTCAACATCATCAATAACAGAAGGTAACATGTATGTGTAAATTCCATCTTCTCTTTTTACCACAGGGTCACTTATGCTACTGGTTGCAATATTTATTTCACCTTTAACTTCATCATTCCATTTAACAACCTCATTTCTATCCAACTTAAATCTAAAATGTGGTCTTCTTCCTTCTTGCTCATAACTAATTTTCTCTTGCTCAGTTAGAAGTAACGCGCTTCTGTCATATACAGGGGGAAGTCCTTGTTTTAACTGCAATTTTCGTTTAATGTCTAACTCTTCTCTTGTTTCATAGCATGCATAAATATGCCCTTCTTTTATTAACTGCAAAAACACCTCATTGTAACGCTCAAAGCGCTCTGATTGCTTGAAACTTGCATCCCAATTGATACCAATCCATTTCAAATCTTGTATGATATCATTTATATATTTGACATCTGAACGCTGAAGGTCAGTATCATCAAAACGGAGTAAAAATTTTCCATTTTGATTGCGTGTGTACATCCAACAAACCAAGGCAGTTCGTACGTTTCCTACGTGGAGGTAGCCAGTTGGGCTTGGAGCGAATCTTGTTAGCATTTAAATAGCAATATTGTTTACTCTAATTTATTTTAATTTTATATAAATGTACGGCTAAAGCAAGTGAGATCTGCTAATACAATTGAGCAAGAGAAGAATAAGTATGGCTATAGCATTGTGGTACCTTTGATATTTGATGGATTAAGACCATATGATAAATTCAAGAAAATTCACAGCTTGACGACAAAGGCTAATGTAGCATTATATTGGTATCATGACTAACTTAGAAAAGATGAGAGAAAAACTGCAAGATCAAATAAATTATCATAATGTTTTGTATCACCAAAAAAATAAGCCAGAAATAAGTGATGCTGAATATGATGAACTGAAGAAAAAGTTAGCTGAAATAGAGCCAGAAATTTATGCAACACAAGATAGTGTTGGTGCTCCACCTGATGAGAGGTTTTCTAAGGTGGAACATCAAGAACCTATGCTTTCCCTTGAGAATGCTTATGATGAACAAGGTGTAGAGAAATTTTTGCCTAAAATAAAGAGGTTTTTAATTGAGGACAAAATAGAGATATTATGTGAACCAAAAATTGATGGGTTGTCGTTTTCTGCAATTTATGAGGATGGAAGATTTGTTAAAGCTGCAACTCGAGGTGATGGTTTTGTAGGGGAAGATGTCACTCACAATGTTGCAACAATAAAAGGCTTTCCTAAGTTTTTGCAAGGTGTGCAAGGAAGACTAGAAGTAAGAGGTGAAATATACATCAGTAACAGCGACTTTTTAAAGTTAAATGAAAACGATGAATTTGCCAATCCTCGAAATGCAGCCGCTGGTTCTCTAAAGCAATTGGATGCAAACATTACAGCAAGTAGACCTCTTAGATATTTTGCTTATTCTTTAATTGGTGGGGCAGAGAAAAGTCAAAGTGAAATACTAAATAAGCTTGAGGCACTTGGTTTTTGCGTAAATGAGCATCAGTCCTTAACGAGTAGTTTAGATGGAATGCTGAAGTTCTATAATGAAGTCTATAACTGTCGCTATAACTTGGATTATGATATTGATGGAATAGTCTATAAAGTAAATGATTTGGTACTACAAAATCGTCTAGGGAATACTCACAAAGCACCGCGCTCAGCACTTGCATACAAGTTTTCTGCGGTTTATGCAAAAACAAAGTTAAACAAGATATTTATACAGGTGGGCAGAACAGGGGTTTTAACTCCAGTTGCAGATTTAGTGCCAGTCAATATTGGTGGGGTGCTAGTTAGTAGAGCAAGTCTGCATAACCAAGATGAGATAAAACGTAAAGACATAAGAGAGGGAGATATTGTAACAATCAAAAGAGCAGGTGATGTAATTCCCCAGATCGTTGAAGTAAGCAGAGATTCTCGTCTTCCAAATACACCTGAATTTGTGTTTCCTGAAGTATGCCCTGAATGTGGTAGTAAAGTACGTCAGGTTGAGGGAGAGGCGGCAGTAAGATGTCCTGAGGAATTTGCCTGTAAAGCTCAAATAATAGAAAAACTAAAGCATTTTGTATCGAAAGATGCATTTGACATTGTTGGCCTTGGTGATAAGCAGATAGAGTTTTTTTACGACCTTGGTCTGATAAAACAAATCCATGATATTTTTACTTTAGAAGAAAAATTGGATGAATTTAATCTGGAAGAACAGTCTGGCTGGGGCGAGAAATCTATAGCTCATTTATTAAATGCTATACAAAGCAGAAGGGTAATAACTCTAGATAGGTTTATATTTTCTTTAGGTATTAGATTTATTGGCCAAGTTGCAGCAGAATTGCTTGCAGATTATTATGTTTCTTATGATAATTGGTATAATTCGATGATTGAACTGTCATCAGATAATACTGAGCTAGTAGGTATAGACGGCATAGGAAAAAAAGTGGCTGAATCTTTGGAATCATTTTTTTCTAAGGAACATAACATCAAAATGTTAAATGATCTTACTGCTTGTCTTCAAATTCTTCCTGCGAGCTCCAACTCTAGTGACTCTGTTTTAAATAATAAAATTATAGTGTTTACTGGTAAGCTACTTGCTATGAGTAGAGGAGAGGCAAAAGTAAGAGCCAAAACTCTAGGAGCAAAGGTCAGCTCACATCTTTCTGCTAAAACTGACTACCTAATTGCAGGAGAAAAACCAGGATCCAAATATAAAAAGGCAGTGGAATTAGGTGTAGAAATTTTAGATGAAGACCAGTGGCATAAAGTGATAAGTTTGGGAGTGTTCAAATGAAACTTGGATTGTATATTAAATCAAAGTTGCAAGACTATTTAGAGAGTAGCCAATTCTTTCCATCCAAGAATCATTTTATTGACTTGCCTCAATTTTTCAACAGAAGGCAAGTCTTCTGTGCTGAGTGGTAGGCGGACAGTTTGATGTTCTATGAGCCCAATATCATGCAAAAGTGCTTTAGTAGGTATTGGGTTGCTGGCAGTAAATAACGCTTCGCAAGCCTGTTGCCAGATATCTGCCTGAGGGTTCCTGCCATTGAGGCACTTCTTAACATATTCATGTGCTACATATGGCCAAACATTGGAAGCAACGGAAACCAGGCCAGCCGCACCATAAGCGGCCATATCGGATATCATATTATCATCTCCACAAAAGACCTCAATATTTGGTGCAACTTTCTTATACTGAGCTAAAGTATCAACAGTGCCACTTGAATCTTTGATAGCCCAAAATTTTTCGTGGCTGGATAAGTTGCGTACAGTTTCAGCGTGAAGATTTATTCCTGCTCTTGATGGAATATTGTAAAACATAACCGGCACATGTGCTTTCTCAAGCAGCTTTTCAAACCATAAAGTCTGCCCCATAATTCCGGGCTTTGCATAAATGGGAGTTGTCATTAGATAGCCATGAATAGGCATACCCTTGCAAAAATCAAGCCATTCAAGAGTCTGATATAGATTCACTCCTGGTACGCCAATTATAATTTTTGTATTTAATTTTAGCTTACATACGAATTCAACTAATGTACGCTTTTCAGAATCAGTAAGCGATAGGCTCTCACCTGTGCTACCCAGCAACACTACGCCATTTTCAGCTTTAACTTGCATTGTCAGTAAACGCTGCAAACTGCTATAATCTATGCTATCCCCATTGCAATTAAAAGGAGTAATACAAGCAGTCCATAAAAATGTAGATTTCAATTTAAATTGTTAAAATGGTATTTCATCGTCGAGTAGTTCATCTTTTATATCGTTGTCAAAACTTTCGTGTTTATCTTTTTGTTCTGTTTTACCTTGTTTGTATTCACTTGGCTTGTAATCAGGATTTGGCGCACTATTTCGTGAATCCAAGAGAGTAAGAGCGCTATTAAAATTATATAGAACCACCTCTGTTGTGTATTTTTCACTACCGTTTTGGTCAGTCCATTTTCTAGTTCTCAAAGAACCTTCAACATAAACTTTACTGCCTTTACGTGCAAAATCTTTGACGATTTTTACTAATCCTTCACTAAAAATTACGATATTATGCCACTCTGTCTTTTCAGAGCGCATACCGGAAAGTTTGTCAGTCCAACTTTCAGACGTGGCTATTGAAAAACTTGCCATTTCTTTTCCATTTTGTGTAGTCCTAATTTCAGGATCTTTTCCTAAATTACCAACTAGTATGACTTTGTTTATGGTACCACCAGACATAATTATGCTCTAAATAAATCCTTTTATTATCTTATGTGAAAATACTATTGTCAAATTTAATTAAAAGTGCGCTTGGAGGGATTCGAACCCACGGCCTTTGCCTCCGGAGGGCAACGCTCTATCCAACTGAGCTACAAGCGCATATATATTTAAGTTATTTAATAGATAAGCCATCCAAGTCAAATTTTTGTTTTGGATAAAGCGTAAACATAATACTCCCATATCCAAAATATACATTTTGAGAATCATTCGCATGCTTTTTTATTGCTTTTTGATCTACGGTCCATACAAAAGTTACATAATTTTCAGTGACTGAGTGCACTTTTAAATCCTTGGTATTTATAAACAGTTTTCCATTTACCCATATTTTCCATGTATCGGGAGAAAGATATAAAATTGAGTCTAAACTCACTACCTTACAGTTGAAATTATCTGATACCTCCTCTTTTACAGCTCTTGAAGATCGTAAATTGAACTTTTCCATTTCATTGACCATTCTATTAACTGGCTCTTCATCAAAAAAAATGCTTTTTACGTTACTATATTGTGACAAAACGTCAAAGTCACTTTCCACTGCTTCTCTTATTATATCGTCCCGATCTGTATAGCTTAGTTTTTGATTGTTGATAAAGAAACACTCTTTTGCACGCAAATTTGCTATATCAATAAAATCGTCGATTTCTTGATTGCCAACTTTAAGAATACTTTCAAAATATCTTTTTTCTATCATCATTCCATACTGAGAATGATGACAAACCATTTCATCATTACCTTGTTTTTCTATATATACGCATAAATTTCCACTATTTAATCCTAATATTTTATGCTCAATAAAATCTTCATTGCCAATATATTGTCGGCAAGAATACTTCTTACAAATTCCTATGCTTTCTATAATATCTTCACAACTGCAATATGCATTAACATTGGAAATGAGTAGCGTAAAAATAAAAAACAGCTTTATATTCATTATCTTATCTACTTAATATAGTATACCAATCAAAGACTATATTAGCTCTCACTATCTCTATCATATTACCATTCAAAATCTGATTCATAGTTGCAGCATCAATATTTCTCTGCTTGTTTAAAATAAGAGATTTGATCATAACATAACCAGGCAGATTTGGAATAGACTGTAAAAATAAAAAAATATGCTTATCGCTGATTGAGCTTAAATTTAGGGCCACTTCACTTTTTATTACTTTTGTGCGTTCACTTTTGTTGTGGAGCTCAACTTCTTCGGGTATAGAAATTGATATTTCAGGTTCTAATATATAGTACTTTTTATATAACTTGCTAAGCTCGAAATTTAAATTTGCAATGTATCTGCTACTATGTAAATTTGAAGAAGAAATTTTTTTCCATAAATCTAGGTTTTTATTTAGAACAACTTCCTTTTTTTGAATTCCAGTAATCTGTAAATTAATAGAACGTATTTTATCAATCGCAATTTGGTTTTTATTATAAATCTTTTCGTTATAGATAACAACATATGTTAATAACCCTATTAATCCAACAGATAATAACAAATACGATATAAACTGAATTGTAGCTTTTCTTTTTAATTGAGAGATAGTCATTAATCTACATTGCCTCTCCTATTTCAACATCAATAGATAGATTTTGCTCTTTAGCAGCAGGTAAGCTAGAAATATTAATGTCATAGGTACGAAAATTATCGTTTAAATTTTTTCGTAGTTTCTCGTATTGATGAGAAATATTTTTACCGGATTGAAAATTAAACTTTAAAGTTGTGGTAATATAACTTTTTGCCTCATTATAATTCCATTCAAATGATCGAAGCTCTATACCTGGTATTTTTAACTTTTCTACATACTTAACTTGTGTAAGAGGAGAGTATTCTATTTTTGATAAAATATTATTGATATTAATAAAATCATAAATTTCATCTATTTTTTTTACATTATAGCTTTGGCTAAGTTTTGTTAATTGGTTATTTAAGGTGTTCTGCTTTGCTGATAAATTATCAGCGACATTGAAATTTGAATACAAATTTAGCAAACAAAGGGTGTTTGTTATAACTAAAACCAGGGCGAAGTATAGAAAAATTCGAGGAGAGTTTAAATAAAGGTAATTGAATAGATAAAATTCTTTAGTTTCCTTTGTATTAAAAATAGCTGCTAATTTATTCTTAAAGCTATGAAACAAAATTATGGTATCGCAAAAGTTATCTTTTTCACTTATAGCTAGTTCTGCTCCTAATAGTTTGCCTAACTCATATGGAGTTAATATGTTCACACTGTTCTCTGAAAAATTTATGACTGATAAACTAGCTTTGATATCTTCTGACACTATGATACAAAGGTCGATAGGGTTATTTTTTTCAAACCCAAACTTAGTTAAGGATCGAATAGTATCTTGCACTTCCTGATATATTCCACCAGCGATAATTCCTGGTAAATTATCATTAGTAAATGATGTTAAGCGCGTAAATACCATTTTATTCTCTTTAAGAACCACTTGTCTATAGCCTCCCGTTTTAGTTGCAGCAACTATAATTTTCCAATTATTAGGATCTTTATGTAGAATCTTTTTTGTTATATTACTTATTTCTATAGGAAACATTAATATTCCCTTAAAGTTGGAGCCTATCTCAATAAACACATTCAACCAATATTCTACTAAATGCTTTGCTTTTGATGAAACAAGAAGATAGCACCAGTTTTGATTGAATTTGTTTGGCTTCTCAACCAAAAAAACTGAACTTATGTCATTATTACGAGAAAAATGCTCCATCTTTGTTTTTGCTGATAGATAGGCACTAATCTTGTTTGCCCTTGTAATAAACTGTAGCGAGTAATTTTGATCTGCATGATTAAGCACCAGGTATAAAGGTGCTTTTTTATCTGACGAAAGACATGAAATTAAATCGGAAACTGCTTTATCGTTTTTGCCCTTAACAAAATACCTTTTATTTAAAGTATTATTTTTAAAATATAGTAACATTATGCCTTCTTCTCCAATAGAAAGCATAAACTTACTTTTGGATTTTGAACTAAACATATTAACAAAGCATATACTTATCTAGAATTAAAAAGGCAATTTATTGAAATTCATTAAACGTTAGAGGGAAATATTGTTATAAATTTTCGCAGCAACATTATTTATATTATAATTTTTTTTATAAAATTACCACTAATATTAAGTTATTTAGATAACAAATTAAGAAAATTCATTAAGACGAATTTGTTGTTTTTCAAATTGTAGGTAAACCTAAGCCACTTTAGCTATATCTGCCGATTGACTTTAATTAATAAGAGTTATTAATCTATTTACTATTCTTGTAATATTATTTCTAATGGTAAAGAAATATATATTTTTCTGGAACAGTTGTTATTTCAGATACAGAATTTATTGTAAGTAAACTAACCATTTGCTGAAGAGCGCTCATCTTCTGTGGTACTTGATGATGGAGCAACTAATTTGCTCAAAATCTCATCTTTTGGTCCCATAGCGTAAATGACACCATCTGACATGAGGATCACCTTATCAACTACGGACAATAACGGTAGCTTGTGAGTGATGATAACAGTAGTAGTATTTTGTTTTCTTGCAATGCCAATTGCATTAATTAAGCATGCCTCTCCATTGCTATCTAAGTTAGCGTTTGGTTCATCAAGTACTAAAAGTTTTGTGTGACCATAAAAAGCTCTGGCAAGTCCAAGAAGCTGTTTTTGGCCGCCAGAGAGCGTTACTCCTCCAGGACCTCCTATTGTTGTATCATATCCATTTGGTAAGCTTAGTATTAGTTCATGTATTCCTGCAATTTTTGCTGCTTTGATTATTTCTTCAGGATTTGGATCTGGCCTCATGCGAGCAATATTAGCTTTGACACTAGTGTTAAATAACTCAATATCCTGAGGTAAGTAGCCAACATAATTACCAAAATTTTCTCGATTCCAAGTATATACATCAGCGCCATCTAGTCTGACTACACCAGATATTGGCTTCCATACACCAACAGTTAATTTTGCGATAGTGGATTTACCAGAAGCACTTGCACCAATAACACCAACTACATCTCCAGGATCTATAATGAATGATATTCCTTTTACTGTCGGCTTATTGCTTCCATAAGGAGTAAAAAATACTCTATCAAATTCCAATTTTCCTTCAGGTTCTGGTAGAGCCATCGTTTGCTCTCTTTTTGGCGATGTTAATATAAGTCTTTGTAGCCTTCCATATGACATTCTAGCCTGATTTAAAAACTTCCAAGTATGAACCGCAGCATCAAATGGTGCTAATACTCTACCCATTAAAATTGAAGCAGCGATGATGCTACCGGCAGTCTTATGAGCTGTGATTGCAAGTAATGCACCTGTTCCAATTACTGATATTTGCAGAGTTGAGCGCAAAAACTTAGTGATTCCAGTAATTACATTAGAGCGATTTTGTGCTTTAATTTGCATTGCTCGATTCTGATCATTTCGTTTACACCAATCAGAGACTATGAATTCTGACATGCCCATAGCTTCAACCACTTCTGCATTTCTTGTTGCAACATCTATAGCATTGATATTCCGTATAGTTTCTTCGTTGGTTTCTTGTAATATTCGTTTAGTGGCAAGTTCATTCCATATTGCCATAGAGACTAATATAATAATTCCAGTAATAGCTATAAACCCCGTGGAGGTATGTATCATGAAAATCACAACAAGGTAAATTAACGACCATGGAGTATCAAACAGTGAGAATATACCATTTCCTGTAATGAAATTTTTTATCACTCCGAGATCTCGTATTGCTTCACCACTTGAAGTTGAGCTCTGCACTGACGTTAGCCTGATTGACCTTACTATCAGATCTGGTGTTGCAGTTTTATCGATCCAATCACCTATTTTTGCCATGGCTAAATATCGACAAGTTTCAAGCATTGCAGAACATGCAAATGCAGATAAAGTGATAATTGTCAGCATAGTTAGTGTTGATACACTTTCGCTCGATATCACCCGATCAAGCACTTGAGAGGTATAAAGTGGTAGGAATAACATTAATAAATTGATTCCCGCACTAAACCAAAAGATAAACCAAAATGCACTTTTGCATTTTTCTAGGCAAACATATAGAGTACTTTGCTTCAATTCTTTTTTTATTGATGGCGTAATTTCCACAATCTTCCTCTTAATTTGATTACATGCACCATATACAATTTTTATTACAAAAATATTAATAACGGTAGTTAGCTTACTTTAAGTGAGTAAAATATTAATATATGTGAATAGGAAATATAAACAATGGTAAAAAGAAGTATAGTTAATATTTCCTTCATTGCCTATAGCGAAGCTACGTCATACCGCGATTCATTCCATAGCTGTACGAACATTCATTTTTGAAGGTAAACTGCACAGCAAATGGTGTCATGAAAGTAGCTGACACTGGGATGGCTTTGTTGCATCGCTACTTATGAAAGGCTAACTATAATTAGGATTATAAGCAACTTATTGAAAATCTTGTTTTTTTGCAATCAATCTGATCAAATTTAAGAATAGTAATTTGTTATTTATATTAATAAATTTAATTCTATTGAAAATAGCTAAAGCATTGAAATTCTTGAATTTTAGCCGGATTAGTGAGTGGTAGTGAAATTTCTTTTACTCAAATTTAGGTATTCACTGACCGTTCTTGTTATAAATACCAGAATAATAAGCTACTGATATTCTCCACCTTTTTTATCTTTAATCCATCATAGCTAGCGATGCAACAAAGCCCACCGATTCATTCTACTGCAACGCAGAAAATTCGTACAATTGTGCATAATGTGGGGCTTCTGGCTACATTTTTCTATTGAACTCACCTTTTCTCTATGTGACAGATTTCGTATTAAATTTTAAATTTAATGCGCCTAGATATACAAGCATTCCTAGCAAAACCATAGGTATAGAAAGCAACTGCCCCATAGTTAAATCAAGCCACAAATAGCCAATTTGATAGTCTGGTTCGCGAAAAAACTCAACGAAAAAACGTGCTATTCCATACCACATAACTGCAATACCAGTTAACGCACCGTGATACAGTCTTATTCTAGTTAAGAAAAACAGTGAATTTGCAACTGCAAAAAGTAGCAGTCCTTCAAAAAGTGCCTCATAAAGCTGGCTTGGATGATGCAGCAAATTATCACCACTCTCTGGAAATACCATACCCCATGGCATAGTTGTAACTCTGCCAAATAACTCTCCGTTTATAAAATTGCCTATGCGACCTAAAAATAAACCTATGGGAACTCCGCAAGAAACTAGGTCCAGTGCATAAAATATAGGAATGTTATGTCTTCTGCAGGAGATTATTACTGCAAGCAAAACTCCTATAGCACCACCATGAAATGACATCCCTCCTTCCCAGGTCTTCAATATCTCAATAGGGTTGCTTATATAAAGAACTGGATCATATATCAATACGTAGCCAAGTCTACCTCCAAGGATAATACCTACAATAGTGGCTGTTAATAACGAATCGTAAAAATTCTTAGTAAATATTTTTTGGTCATCTAGCTTATGTAAATACCAATATGCAAACACTATACCCAAAACGTAGGCTAAGGAATACCAATATATAGAAACAGGACCGATGCTGAAAATTACTGGATTTAAAGACATATTTTGCTATAAATTATTCTTAGACAATCTACTTTTTTCACGATCCCACTCTCTCTGTTTTATGGTTGCTCTCTTATCGTAGAGTTTTTTTCCTTTTACAATGGCAATTTTAGTTTTTGCAAATCCTTTATCGTTAAAATAGACCGAAAGCGGCACAACAGTTATCCCAGCAGTCTTGATTTGACCAATTAGTTTATTTATCTCCTTTTTATGCAAGAGTAATTTACGTTCCCTTTTTGGTTTATGATTTTTTCGGTTCGCAGCTTTATATTCTGCAATATGCATATTGTGCAGCCATACTTCGCTATTCTTTTCAACAACGTAGGCGTCGGAAATATTTACTTTTCTTTCTCTTAGCGATTTAACTTCACTGCTTAATAAGACCATACCCGCTTCAAATTCTTCTAAGATGAAATATTCAAACCTTGCTTTCCTATTTTCTGCAATAACTTCCATATCTAAAGATATCTTTAAGCTTCAATATATTACAGAGTTTTTGACTTAATTCATAATAAAACAGTTATCCCAATAAATATAAGGTGCCAGGCTAGTCTGATAGCAACAGGATAACAAAAATCAAGTAAGTGCTTTTTCTGTCTCTCTAGGCACAAGTTCCTTTACTTCTTTCATTTCAGTTTTAGGCTTTGACATTATATATTGACCAGCACCAACTATGAGCGCAGATCCTGCAGCTAGTCCAATTATTGCTGGTACAGATAGGGCAGTAGCAAATGCAAGTGCAACACCAACTATCACTGCAGTTACAAAACACACAATAACACCTTTTACAATTGCATTTTTTGCAGATTGTTCTTTTTCTTTCACAATTGCATTTTTTCCAATTTGTTTTTCTTCCTTTTTCTCTGGAAGCTGCATTACATCTTTATTTTCGGTAAGATCCTTTGGCGTTTTTTTATTCTCATTTTTTAACGTTTGCTTTTTTTCCGCTTCCTCTAAAAGCTGAATTATACCTTGATATTTAGTAAGGTCTCTTGGCGTTTTTCCATCAACATCTTTTAATGAAGGGTCTGCTTCAGTGTGTAGCAGAACTTCCACCACTTTTATTTTGCCATTTTTAGCAGCAAGATGTAAAGGAGTACGTCTATCACCATTTTTTGCATTAACCTCTGCTCCTTTTGCGATTAGAGTTTTTACTACATCTTCGTGGCCATTTTTAGCAGCAAGATGTAAAGGAGTACGTCTCTCACCATTTTTTGCATTAACCTTTGCTCCTTTTGCGATTAGAGTTTTTACTATATCTTCGTGGCCATTTTCAGCAGCAACATGCAAAGGAGTCCATCTATCAGCATCCTTTATATTAACATCTGCTTTCTCAACTAGAATTTTTACTACCTCTATGTGGTTATTTTCAGCAGCAAGATGTAAAGCAGTACATCTATCATCATTTTCTGCATTAACCTTTGCTCCTTTTTTGATTAGAATGTCTACTACATCTTTATGGCCCTCTCTGGCTGCAAGATGTAAAGGAGTCTCGTCCACAATACCTTCTGCATTAACATCTGCTTTCTCAACTAGAATTTTTACTACCTCTATGTGGTTATTTTCAGCAGCAAGATGTAAAGCAGTACATCTATCATCATTTTCTGCATTAACCTTTGCTCCTTTTGCGATTAGAATGTCTACTACATCTTTATGGCCCTCTCTGGCTGCAAGATGTAAAGGAGTCTCGTCCACAATACCTTCTGCATTAACATTTGCTCCTTTTGCAATGAGAGTTTTTACTACATCTTCGCAGCCCTCTCTGGCAGCAAGATGTAAAGGAGTACATCCATCATCATCTTTTGCATTAACGTTTACTCCTTTATTTAATAGGTTTTTCACCTCCTCCTCATTATTATGTTTAACAGCTGAATGCAAAGCTTTGATGTTCTCTTGTGCCTTTAATAGAGCTTCTTTTACCGCTTTATGGCCTTTTTGAGAAGCAAATGTTAAAGGAGTCCATTTATAATGGTCTTTCGCATTAACATCTGCTCCTTTTTCAATTAGAGTTTCTACTATATCTTTGCGGCCATTTGCAGCAGCAAGATGTAAAGAAGTCCACCCATCACTATTTTTTGCATCAACGTTGATTCCTTCTGCTTTTGATAGAACTTGTACTATCTCTTTGTGGCCATTTGTAATAGCAAGATGTAAAGGAGCCCATCCTTTATCATTTTCTGCATTAACATTTGCTCCTTTTCCAATTAGAGTGTTTACTACATTTTTGTGGTTCTTTTCAACAGCAAAATGTAAAGAAGTCCATCCATCACCATTTTTTGCATCAACAATTGCTCCTTTTCCAGTTAGAATGGTTACTACATCTTCGTGGCCATAGTGAGCAGCAATATGTAAAGGAGTAATTTTATTATCATGTTCTGCATTAATATCTGCTCCGTTTTCAATCAGAGCTTTTGCTACATTTGCACAGTTCCAAAAAGAAGCAAGATGTAACAATTTGACTTCCTTAGAACCTGTTTAAAATCTCGGAGAGATGAGGTAAAATAGTGGTAGATTAAGAATGAGGTATATCTATGCGTAAAAATTATCCAAGTGATATGAGTCGAGAGCAATTTGAAAAAATCAGACCAATACTAGAGAGTAGCAGGAAGAAAACGAGACCAAGAAAACTTGATTTGTATGATGTATTTCGTACAGTGTTATACGTCCTAAAAAGTGGTTGCCAGTGGAGAATGTTGCCAAAAGATTTTCCAAGGTGGGAAAGCGTATATTACTATTTTCAAATGTGGAATAAAAAGAATGGAGAAGAACCAAGTTTGTTGGAATTAGTTTTAAAAAAAATTGGTTGGAGAGATCCGTATCAACAATGGTCGGAAAGAGAAAACTAGCTTCTGTATAATTGATGCTCAAAGTGTTAAAAACACAGATACTGCTGAAAAAAAGGGCTATGATGCAGGTAAAAAGATTTCAGGCATAAAGCGTCATATTGCAGTTGATACTCAAGGTCTACCACATGCAATTTATGTAACAACAGCAGAAGTAACTGATCGTAGTAGCGCTGTAAGAATGGTTGAAAATGCTAAAGATACCCTTTCTGAAGTCAAAAATATATTGGTTGATGCAGGCTACACAGGAAAAATTTTTGCAACCCAAATAAAAGATATTATTGGTGCAACTGTTGAGGTAATAAAGCGCAGTGAATTACATTCTTTTGTTGTATTGCCAAAGAGATGGGTTGTTGAGCGTTCTTTTGCTTGGTTAGAAAAGTGTAGACGGCTATGGAAAAATTGCGAACGTAAACTCAATACCAGCTTGCAAATGATTGTCCTTTCCTTCATTTCTCTCCTATTACGAAGATTTTAAACAGGTTCTTACAGCATTTTGAAATCCTGTATCACTAGCATTGACATTCATTGCAACGCTTGTTTTGAAATTGTCATTGCTTGTGAGTCTAGTAAATATTGCATCCTCTGATGGAATTAGCCCTCTACTGTTTAAGAACTGTTTTGCTGTTTGTTCAGTTCCAACATTATACTCTGCTTTATCTGTGCTAGCTATGGCGTCCCCCAATTTATCCACTAAAATTGATTTGTCGCCGTCTTGTGCAGGAAGTATAGCTTCCGCGAAAGCTTTCTTGTTTGCTGCATCTGTAAGGTTAGAAGCATCGATTTTAGCAAACGTAGTATCTGTAACAGTTTTAGTATAAACTTCATCAGCTGGAGCAGCTTTAATATATACCTTATTTGTAAAATCAGAAGAAGCAGTTATAGCATCCACGACCTCTTTTTCTGCAGCTTTTGTTTTAAGCTCTGTAGCTTTAACAACTTTATCAGTGAGTTTGTCTAACATAGCATTTACACCAGCATCAGTTACGTTGTCACCAGCAACATTAACTTTGGTAGTGAGATCAGAAACTTTAGCAACTCTCTCGTTTGCTGAGAGCTTATCTAACATAGCTTTCACACCAGCTTCAGTTGCATTATCACCAAGAACGTTAACTTTAGTAATGAGATCTGGAACTTTAACAACTTTATCAGTGAGTTTGCCTAACATAGCATTTACACCAGCTTCCTCTACATTAGAACCATCAATTTTAGCAACTACGTTAGCTCCAGTAAGTCTGTCTAGCATAGCATTTACGCCATCTTCAGTTGCATTGTCACCGTTAGCTTTAACAACTTGGTTATTTCCTCTAAGTGTGCCTAGCATAGCAGTTACACCAGCTTCAGTTGCATTGGAACCATCAGTTTTAACAAATGCAGTATTTGCAGCAGTTTTAGTATAAACACCACTATTACCAACACCTGCTGCGAGCTTTTCTACTAAAGCATTTATAAAAGCACCGTCGTCTATGAGCTCTTGTTCTGTCTTAGCATTCAATTGATCACCTAACGCCATATCACACTCTCCGTTAATTATAAAAACCATAGCATGCATGAAAAAAGTATAATTTTCGTTAATGCTAGATTTTACATAAGTTTTTTTTGAGGTTTGTCGTTTCAGAATTCTTCTCTTGCTATCCCAGTCCCCTCTCCTGTCATCCGAGTAGCTGACACTGGGATCCAGTTTTCCATATAATCTCATCGAAAATGTTGTAACCACTTTCTATACTAGTTTGCTTGCTCACAAGCAAACTTTCCTGGATCCCAGTGGGCTTTGTTGCATAGCAACTGAAAAAATCTGGTGGCTACTGACAAAATTCATTATAAAATAGCCATTTAACCTTGAAAGAAAAAATATGCCACAAAAAATGAGGGTCAGTAACCATAGCGAATATAACAAATTTCTAGAAAAAAGAGGAAATATTTTTCATTATATCAACGAAGCCATAGAAAAGTGGTACGAGAATGGTCCAAAAATACCAGGTGGCAACAATATTTATAGCGATAAAGTTGTAATTTTGGTGCACATAATAACTTGTTTATTTAGAATAGGCCTGAGGCAAACAGTTGGGTTTATAGCAGGATACCTTGAGCAAATTGGGAAAAATTTGCAAGTTATCAGCTATTCACAATCATCAAGAAGGTTTAAGAAACTCAATATTAAGATCAATGATTGCAGAAAATAATATGGAAGATATCGAAATTGCTATAGACAGTACAGGAATTAGTATATACAACAACACTCCTGGTCATAGCAAAGAAAATAGCGAAGATAGAAAGTATCGCAGCTATGAACAGACAAGAAAATTGCATGTAATGTTGAATACAAACAGCAAAAAAGCCATAGCTGTAAAATACAGTAACGGCTGATCACTATGGAGCTTGTGATTTGCTAAAAGAAGTCGATTTTCAGTATGTCATAAAAGTACTATATGCAGATAGGGCATATGACAGAGAAAAGCTCTATAAGCTGTGTAATCAATATGGTATAAAAACGAAAATTCCTCCGAAAAACAACGCAGCAGAGCATCCAAAGTTAGACTATATGGCTGAGAGAAATTCTGCAGTCAAGCTCATAAAGTCATATGATGAAGATGGTATAAAGAAGTGGAAAAAAGAGATGAGTTATGGAAAAAGATCTTATATAGAAGGTTTTTTCTCGCGATTAAAAAAGACATTTGGATTTAGTTTTAAGAACAAATCTGAAATGAATCGTGAGAGGGAACTACTACTCAAATGTTATTTGCTTAACAAATTTACTGAAATAGGCATGGCTAAATTTGAGATAGCTTCATAAATTTATTGTGCGTTACCTACTATCCGAAGAGCGATGCAACAAAGCCATCCCAGTGTCAGCTACTTGGATGACAGAGGGGGGTGGGATGACAGAAGATGATGGAGTGACAGGGAGTAATACAAAAAGTTTCGTCATCCCCATTGAATCGGCTTTAAAATCGATGTTCAAAGTTGAAATTTCCCTAGAAGATGCGGGGAAAATCAGAAAAGGTCAGGAAGTTGTATTAAATAACTTGCGTAATTTAAAGAATCATGATATTTGTTGTACGGTGGTGGGTAGTGTACCTATTGCAATCTGCAGTTTTATTTATGGTTGTGTGAAACCTATTCGTGTTTTTAATATTTAAAATGAGGTTTAGATGTCGATAACATCCGAAAAGAAAAAGAGTTTGATAAATATATATGCAATTAAAGAAGATGATACAGGTTCATCTTTTGTACAATGTGCAATTTTGACCGAGAGGATCAGTAACTTAACTGAGCATTTTAAAGTGCACAAGCATGACCATCACTCTAAGCGTGGTTTACTTATATTGATAGGTAGAAGACGCAAGCACTTAAATTATATAAAGCGTAAATTTGGTAATGAAGCCTATCAGGAATTAATAGAGAAGTTAGGCATTAGAAAATAATCGAGGAATTTAGTATGTTTAAAATTATAAAAAAATCTATAGAGTGGGGTGGTCGTACCTTATCTTTAGAAACAGGAAAAATAGCACGCCAAGCTCATGGTTCAGTAGTTGTAAATTACGGTGATACTTCTGTTTTAGTAACTGTTGTAAGTAAAAAGAAGGAAGAAAATGTTGATTTTCTTCCTTTAAATGTACAGTTTATCGCAAAAAGCTATGCCATGGGTAAGATCCCTGGCGGCTTTTTTAAAAGAGAAGGCAAGCCATCTGATAGAGAAACTTTAATCTCAAGGGTAATAGATAGAAGTATAAGACCACTATTCCGAGAAGGATTTCATGATGAAATTAGTGTGGTGTGCAATCTATTAACTTATGATACAGTCAATCCTCCTGAAGTGCCAGCATTGATTGGTGCTGTTGCAGCTCTTGCAATTTCTGGTGTTCCCTTTCACTTTACTATAGCTGGAGTGATGGTTGGTTGTGATGAAAATAATAACTATATACTCAACCCTTCTGTTCAAGAGATGAAAGCAAGCAGCTTGGATCTGTTTTTGTCTGGTGATGAAAATTCAATTTTAATGGTTGAATCAGAAGTGAAAGAGCTCTCTGAAGAAAATGTTTTTAATGCAATAAAATTTGGCCATGAACACCTTAAGCCTGTCATTAAGCTCATAAAAGAGTTTGCTGATACAATTGGCAATAAACCTGAGAGCTTTGCCCCTATTGATGCATCAGATATAACACAAGAGCTCGAAAAACACGGTAAAGATTTTGAAAAAGCATATTCGCAAACAGTAAAACAAGAGCGAGTTCAAGCTCTAGAAGCGATCAGAGAGAATATATTGAATACTCTTAAAGAAACTGGAAAAGACGAAAAGTTAATTACGTATGCAGTAAAAAACTTTGAAAGATCTTTAGTACGTGAAATAATTAGGAAGAAAAGTGTAAGGATAGACGGTCGTAAGCATGATGAGATACGTCAGATAGAAGTTGAAGTTGATATTCTGTCCAAAACTCACGGTTCTGCACTATTTACAAGAGGCAATACTCAGGCACTGGTTGTTACTGCTCTTGGCACCACTCAAGATGAGCAAATTGTGGATGATATTGAAGGGGATAGACGTGAGCATTTCATGTTGCATTATAACTTTCCCTCATTTGCTGTTGGAGAAACTTCTGCTGCGCGTGCACCAGGAAGAAGAGAAATCGGTCATGGCAAACTTGCTTGGAAAGCAATTCATCCTGTTTTACCCGATAAGTCTGAATTTCCTTATACAATAAGAGTAGTGTCCGAAATTTTGGAGTCTGATGGTTCTTCTTCTATGGCAACAGTTTGTGGGACTTCTCTTGCTTTAATGGATACGGGTGTGCCAATAAAGGCCCCTGTTGCTGGAATTGCTATGGGTCTCATCAAAGATAAAGACGAGTATGTAATACTTTCCGATATACTTGGTGATGAAGATTATCTTGGTGATATGGACTTTAAAGTAGCAGGAACTAGTGAAGGGATTACGGCGCTACAAATGGACATGAAAATTTCTGGTATAAGCTTTGAAATTGTTGAAAAATCTTTAGAACAGGCAAAAGCTGGAAGATTACATATTTTAGAAAAAATGAATGCAGTGATTTCAGAACACAGTGATGATGTCAAAGACCATGCACCAAGGATGTTATCATTTTACATAGATAAAGACAAAATTTCTGCTGCTATAGGTTCTAAGGGGAAAAATATACGCAGTGTGTGTGAAAGAAGTAATGCAAAAATTGAAATAGGAGATGATGGTAAAGTTTCTGTTTTTGCTACGAGTGGCATTGAAGCTGAAATTGCAAAGAGTATGATGATTGATTCAATAACAGAACTAGAACAAGGTTCTATAGTTGATGTCAAGGTTGTAAGAATAGAGAAGTCTATTGTAGAGCTTGAATTTCTTAATGGCAGAAAAGGAAAAATGCACATAAGTGAAGTAGCTAATGAACATATAGATTCTATAGAGAGCGTACTTAAACAAGATGATACTTTCAAAGCACTAGTAATTGACTTCGAAAAAGGTGGGTGTCCAAAGTTGTCAAGACGTCGGGTTGACCAAGAGACGGGAGAGTTTTTTGAAGGTGAGCTTTACAACGAGGAAAGGAAAGATGGTCCAAATGACAGGGATAATTATTACAATAATTCATTTAGTAGAAAACCTGGAGGAAGTCACCATAAGAGGCCTCCTCGTCCTCGTTCTGGTTTCAGCAACAGAAATAGGCCGAAATTTGGTAATAATGATTCATCATCAGGTTTTTATTAAGAGTAAACTTCTTGCGTTACCTCTCGTCATTCCAGTGCTTAACAATGGAATGACACCCTTTCTGGTGAAGGTTGTTCTCAAATCACAATGTTAGTACAATTGTGGTGTTAGCTATAGCTAACCCAAGGTATCCGTTCAGCGGAGTGGTAGAATAAGGTAGACAAAGTGATCTAAAAAGATAATCATAGAGCAAAAGTGAGGTAATGTGGTAAACCTTTTAGAACTTTGCAAAAATTTACAGCAAAAAATAGAAAAACTGAAAGCAGAGATAGAAAACTTAAAAGCAGAAAATAAAGCTTTAAAGATAGAGAACGCTGAATTAAAGGAAAGGCTTGGTTTAAACTCGAAAAATTCATCTCTACCGAGCTCTAAAGAATTGTACAAAACAAAAAAGGACAAGCCAAAAAGCGAAAGGAATGTTGGCGATCAGGTTGGGCATAAAGGAAATTTTCATGCTACAATGGAAGCGGATAAAGTAGTAAAAATAGAGTTGCCTAATATTTGCGAATGCGGAGGAGAGCTTGTAATATGCGAAAAACCTTATGTTCACCAAAAAGTTGATCTTCCGGAAATTAGGCCTTATGTAGTATAGCATTTCTCATAATAGTCCGAACAGGTCATAGGAAGGCAGAATCAACAGCACGACGAAAGGATTCGAATAGAGGAATGTTTTTCCTGGCTCTGTTTTTTATAGCAAACCAATGATGCTCAATTTTGTTGAAATCTGGAGAATAAGGCGGCAGATACAAAATTTCTGCACCAACCCCTTTAGCAAGCTCGATAATCTTATCAGACTTATGAAAAGTAGCATTGTCAAGAATGACAGTCTGTCCAGGTTCCAAGATCGGTGTCAAAAATTGCTCAAACCATCCATTAAAAACATCCATATTACAGTGGCCTTCAAAGGTTAACGGAACAACTATCTTTCTTCCACTTAAGGCTGCAACCATACTGATTCGTTGAGTTTTCTTTCCAGATTTTAAGGCATAAAACCGCTGTCCTTTCTGGCAATATCCGTAGGGGTAGTCTTCGGTGTTATCAATGCCAGACTCATCTATATACACTAAGTTTTTAGGTTCTTTTGTCGCTATAATTTTCAAAAATTCAGCACGTTTTTCTTCGTTTCTTTCCTTGTATCCATATGTCTTTTTTTGCGCGTAAATCCAATTTTTTTAAGGGCTCGATAGATCGTTTGGATACTAACGTTGTTCCAAAGTTTAGCCATTTCCGATAGAGTCTTTCCTCCGTGTTCTCTGGCAAATTTGGCAAAGGTACCCCAGTCGGTAATTTTGTGATTGTAACCCCCATTTCCAAGTTTTTTTGATTGAAAGTCTCCTGTTTCTTTTCTTCTTTGCTGCCACTCCCATAAAGTAGTTCGTCCAATCTTAAATCTTGCTGCCACTGTTTCTCTGCTTTCTCCTTCGTCTAGCGCTTCCATTGCTTTTTTTCTTAAATCATAACTATATGCTGCTGGCATTCAACCTCCTTATCATCATCTACCCTTATCCTATCACATCCAGACTTTTATGGAAAGAGCTATAATATGGAAGATATCGAAATTGCTATAGACAGTACAGGAATTAGTATATACAACAACACTCCTGGTCACAGTAAGGAAAATAGCACTGACAGAAAATATCGTGGCTATGAGCAAACGAGAAAATTGTACGTAATGTTGAATATAAACAACAAAAAAGCCATAGCTGTAAAATACAGTAACGGTGTCTACTCTGATCACTATGGAGCTTGTGATTTGCTAAAAGAAGTTGATTTTCAGCATGCCATAAAAGCACTATATGCAGATAGAGCATGTGATAGGCACAAGTTTTATAAGTTGTGTAACGAATATGATATAAAGACAAAAATTCCACCAATAAACAATGCGGCAGAACATCCAGAAATAGATTATATGTCTGACAGGAATGCTGCTATTAGGTTAATAAAATTATATGGTGAAGATGGCATGAAAGAATGGAAAAAAGAAGTAAATTATGGGAAAAGATCTTATATTGAAGGGTTTTTCTCAAGATTAAAGCAAATATTCGGATTTAGTTTTAGGAATAAATCTGAGATAAATCGAGAAAAAGAACTGCTAATCAAATGCTATTTGCTTAATAAATTCACTGATATTGGTATGGCTAAATTTGAGATAGTTACATGAATTTACCATAAATCACCATCTCATAAAGTGTGATGCAACAAAGCCATCCCAGTGTCTGGGCACTGGGATGACACCCTTTTGGATGGAAACCAGTGTCAGGTACTCGGATGACACCATTTACAACCACTCTCCTACCTTTTCTAGCTGTTTATAGCTGTTAAATCTCAGGAATTTATCAAAATATGGAGAGGCAATAAAGGGTGTGGAATTACTTAAATAATTAGATAAAAAATCTGGCAGATCATTCTGAAATTCTTGCATTTTTTGTCTATAATCTCGCAAAGAAATAACTTTTATTTTATCATAATCAAGTTTCCAATAAGCAAGTTCTGAGACTTCCCTTCCGGTCACATACTCTACCGCTAAAGCTTGCAAAATTAATTGCGGAAAAAACCCCGACATCACTTCTTCATTGGAAGGTGGTGAACCAAGTTTATAGTCTATAATTGCTACTTGCCCACTTGGTAGATACTCAACTCTATCACATCTTGCTGTCAGTAAGATTTCTTGTGGCCTATTTGTCATCCAAGCAGTTTCATACTGATCACAAGAACCAGTGTCACGCGCTGGAATATGAAATATCGGACAGGAAAAGTTCTTTTCCAACTCAACATAATTGCTTCGAGTTTCATCAAATTCGACAAAAGATTGAATTATCTTTTGTAGTCTTACCCACCACATATTTGAAAAATTAAACTGACTAGTCGAAAATGCTTCTCGTGCAATGCTCATTGGAGATTTTTTGTTGCGTAAATATCTTGCAAGAATGTTGTGTACCATAGTGCCAAATTCCAATATCGATGGCTTAAAATTCAAGTCTCTTAATTGTTTAAGGCCCAGTATATATTCAACGTAAAATGAATAAGGGTTGCGGATTAGCTTTTCTATTGCACTGCAAGACATCACCTGCATTTTTTCTTTTCTAACTTCGGTTTGAGGTTTTGGCATAGGCTGAGTACATGGAACAGTACATTCAGGCGTATTTAATACCCTCAGCCAATCACGATACGGCTGTTTCCCCTCCTTAAGCAGAATTTCCAAACGCTGCAATAGAATTGGTTTTCTATGGCTTAGCGATCTTGTAATATAAACCTTACTTGCACAAAACAAATTGTGTAAAGTATAAAAAAAATACCCCTGCTCTTCTTGCGCAGAAGGAAGGTTAAATTTTTCTCTCGTAAGTGCATTCAAAAGCGGACTTTGAAAGCTTGGCGCTTCATTAAATCCAGCGAGTATTACAACTTTGTTGTGATATAAGCTGAATTTATTCAAGTCACTTGCTACAGAGAAAAACTCTTTCTCTAAAAATAAGGTCAGAATTTGGCTATATAACTCTAAGGAGCACTTAATTTCTATACCCTCACATGCATTCAAGAAATTACAGGTGAAATTACCTATTTCACTATTTAGCTCTGAAAAATTTATACCAGATAGCACATTAATACACTGCAAATGAGTTGCCACCACATCAGAAATAGGGCAATTTATAATGTTAAGTAAAGGATTAAATATAATCCCTAACTTACTGATAATAAGTAATATATCTTCTTTATGTTTTAGCTTTTTATGAGCATTGATAGCATTTATAATATCGCTCAGGCCATTTGTACTAAAGTTGCGTAATATCTCTATTTCAAATTCAGATAAAATCCGAGAGTACTCTTCTTGAGTGTAACCAAAAGTCACTAGCCTATGTTTAAGGAGCGAAAGTAATGCCACACTGCTCCAATTTGAGGTCAAAACTTCGATACTATAAAGTAGAAGCGTTATATAAGGATAATTTTCCGGTATGGCACTGTGTTGCCTTGATAAACATGCTATACGAGCTGCAAGTAATTTATCAAAGACAACCAAAGAAACGTTTTCATAACCTTCATTTTCTATAATTAATGATGTCACTTGTGCTTCTTCCTCTCTGGAATCACAAGTGATGACTTCAATATTGCCAATATGTCCACTACTAACTTTGCTTAGATCGGCAGTTGTATCAAAGACATAATCTAGCTCAGGACTTCCTGTCATCCCAGCCCTCTGATTTTTAGTGTACGAACATTGTAATTTGCAGGTAATTTGAGTAGTAGATGGTGTCATTCCAGTGCTTGACACTGGAATCCAGTTTCTATTGTACAGCCACCTGGTGCGTTCATTTAAAGTTAAGTTTTCTGGATCCCAGTGTCGGAGCACTGGAGAACACGCTTCTGGCAGAAAACTCACATCCCTTCTATCTACATTTAAATAATCGAGCAGATCTTTCAAACAATATTGATAGTGTTTTTTATCAAGCAATTTCCAGTCTTTCTCTTTAATTTTCAAATTCAGGTTAGGCAAAATTATTTCTCCAAACGGCAGGTCATATATAGCCTTAATTAACGACTTATCCTTTCCGATTCCAACAAAGATTATATGTTGGTCTTTTTGTAAAGAGGTTATCATACTGTTTATGTAATCACTCTTATGTTCTAATATATCTACTACTCCTAAATCTTTTAAAATTTTATTCCATGTTTCAATAAGTAAATTTATGAAACTTTCTATTTTTTTTGAATGTTCATCGAACTCTGCCATTTGGGTATACTGAATTTTATCAAGCAATGATGGCAGGCTATAAGCTAAATCAATTGGGAAATTATCATTATTTTTTCTATTCCATTCCAATATGAATTGAATGAGTAGCAGCGTCCTTTTTATTGGACTTATAACTTTAACTCTATCAAGATTTAATATTAAATCTTCCTCATCAATGTTCTCTAGCGAAACTATCTCTGGCAAAATTATGCATTTTTCAGCGTTATAATTCTTGAATGCATTGAGTAGCGCTATCACATCCCTCTTGCAAGGAAGTATGACCTTTATCTCGGGAATTTTTTCTCTTTCATATTCAGAAAATATGTGCTGAACCAATACATTGAAAAAGGACTCATCCACATTAACGGTAAAAACTCTTCCCACTAACAGTAACAATTAATACAATACTTTATTATACAGGGCTTATTTTGGGGATAAATATTTTTATTTCACTTATGCGAAAGTTATGGTCTTAGTTCTTCTTGTTTACCTGTAAGTTTCACTTCATTTGTTTCAGTGTTAGGCTTTGACATTACGTATGTAACCTTGCCAACTGCTAATCCTACTACTGCAACTATGCTAATTGCTGCAAGTACAGTGAGCGTTTCAACTGCTATTATCCCTGTTGCAAATAGTGCTGTTGCTATAATAGCACAGGCTAATGCTGTTAAGCTACCAGAAATAGCACCTATTGCAATTGCTTTATTTGTTTTAAGTTGCATTTCTTTGGCTTCCTCTGAAGATTTTGTTATGTCTCCGTTTGTACCAGGACTTTTGGGAGTTTTACTACAACTATCCTTCGATAAAGAGCTTGATCTTTTTTTTGCCAGAGCTTCTGCTTCCTTCTCTAGAAGTTTCATTCTTAGGAGTTCCACTAACTCTCCATTGCCACTTTCAATAGCCAAATCTAAAGGAGTATACCCCCATCTATCTTTTTTACTAACATTTCCCCCTCTTTTTATTAGAGCGTCTGCTACTTTTTCACAGCCACCCTTAGCAGCATAATGTAATAGTGTTCTACCTAATTGAAACGGGGAAGAAAAATAACAGAAATTGTAATTTATCCCTTCCAAAGCTCTACTTATTTCGTAATAGATATGATTTCCAGCTTTATATTGTGCATACGATTCATCCTGTATCTTGCTGATCACATTCCATTGATTCAAATCTGGAAGACTGTTTACTGGCTTCAATATCTTTATAATGATGTCATCATCCATGACCTTACCTATCTTAAAATGTATAATTTATTATACATAACTTTAGTAAGTAAAGTCAAACATACAAATCTCAAGTTGAAAATCACTAAAAATATAAATGTGCTCACAGTTTCTTATGTTATTATATATTAAAATCTTTTATAATATTACATGACAAACATCAGAATAGAAGTTTTAAATAAATGTGAGCAAGTTGGCCGCAAAAGAGTAGTTAATGTTTATTCGATTTGCATGTGCAAAGAACTACCACCAAAATTATATGAAGAAATTTGTGGGCTATTTTATAATAAAGTCATACAAGACTGCCGTTATTATTCCTACAACGAAAACCTTGAAGAAGTTCAATATAACTTCATAGAACCACAAGCTGAGTGGGGCTTGGAAATAAGCTTTTTACCTGGCATGACCGATAATGTAGGCAACACAGTGAAACAAATTGTTAGAGAATATTTAATAAACAAGAACTACATTGATGAAAATGTTTATATCAAAGCAAGAAGTTCAAAATTGATTCTAAGTCAAGGGAGTTTGCCAACTGAAGATGACATAAAACAAGAATTTAATCCTATCACTCAGTATTGCACACTTATCTGTAAGAACTATAGCTGGAAATATTATGGTAAATACAAAGCAAACTCTTCAGCGCTCTCTTACTTGTCATCCCAGTGCCCAGACACTGGGATCCAGAAAAAAGATGTAGATTCCAGTGTCAGCTACTCAAATGACACCATTAATGGCAAAGCCAAATCTGTTGATTTAAATGTAAGTGACCAAGAACTTGAGAAAATCAGCAGAGATGGAATCGATGGTAATGGCACTTTAGGGCTCTCTCTGGCAGCAATGAAAGCTATAAAGGATTACTTTAAAAAACTTAATAGAAATCCATATGATATTGAACTTGAGTCCCT
The DNA here is from genome assembly GCF_964026765.1 of Wolbachia endosymbiont (group A) of Chalcis sispes. Lineage (NCBI taxonomy): Bacteria > Pseudomonadati > Pseudomonadota > Alphaproteobacteria > Rickettsiales > Anaplasmataceae > Wolbachia > Wolbachia endosymbiont (group A) of Chalcis sispes. Next base: position 1,083,821 of record NZ_OZ034697.1, on the reverse strand, counting down.
AGCACAAACTTGGTCTGAACATTGTAAGCACAATATCTTTTGCTCTCCCATTGATGAAATAAAAGATGGCCTATACGCACATTATATTAAGCGTGCAACGCGTGAGATAAATTCTGACATATGCGTGTCAGTTTTCTCCGACAATGCCGGAGGAATAATTTTTAATGACGATTACTTAATCGTAGATAAAGTTGAAACTCACAATAGCCCTTCGGCGCTTGATCCGTTTGGTGGAGCAATGACTGGGGTACTTGGAGTAAATCGTGATATAGTTGGTTTCGGGAAAGGCGCGGAGCCTATAATGAATACCTATTACTTTTGCTTTGCCAAAGAAGCAAAAGGCAAGTTTTATAGGGACAAAGAGCGCACTGATGAGATCTTACCGCCAAAATATATAATGAAAGAAGTGATCCACGGTGTTAATGTTGCTGGTAATTGCTCTGGTATTCCAACGCAACTTGGATCGGTATATTTTGACGATAGATTTTGTGGCAAGCCGTTAGTTTTTGTTGGCAGTGTCGGAATTATTCCGCGCAACATAAATAACGCACCTTCACACATCAAAGGGCCTAAAAACAGCGATAAAATCGTAATTATTGGCGGAAGAGTTGGAAGAGACGGAATTCACGGTGCAACGTTTTCTTCAGAGGCTTTGTCGGGAAACAGCCCTTCAACGATTGTGCAAATTGGTGACCCTATAACACAAAAAAAACTATCCAATGCCGTCATAAAAGCAAGAGATCTTGGTCTTTATAATGCAATAACGGACAATGGAGCAGGTGGGCTGTCGTCGTCTATTGGTGAAATGGGAAAAGACGGATTTGAAGTTGATTTGAGCAAGGTTCTCCTTAAAAACGATGGTATGGCTCCGTGGGAAATATGGATATCAGAATCACAAGAGAGAATGACCTTAGCAGTGCCAGAAGAAAATCTCCCTATGTTTAAGCAAATCATGAAAAAACATGATGTGGAGGTTTGTGTGATTGGAGAGTTTAATGAGAGTGGTAAAGCCGTTGTTAAATGTCCTAAAGGGACAGTAATAATGGATATCGGAACTGAATTTCTGCATGATGGTAATCCTAAAATGCATTTACAGACAAAGCCGTGGTCTAAGGGGCTTCCAGCGCCACGCGCTGGAATGACAACAAGTTCGCCTTCTTTAGAAATTGAATTAAAAGAAATGTTAAGCAGACCAAACATTTGCAGTAAAGAGTTCATAGTGGTGCAATATGATCATGAGGTTCAAGGATCGTCAGTGTTAAAACCACTGCAAGGCAAGGGAAGAATGTGCAGCGAAGCTATTGTCTCAAGGCCTGTTCTTTCTTCAAATAAAGGTGTTGTAAAATCGCAAGGATTTGGCTCAAGTTATGGAGAAATTGACACCTACCACATGGCAGCATGTGCAATTGACACCGCGATACGCAACTATGTAGCCGCAGGAGGAAATATAAATCATCTAGCGTTGCTCGACAATTTTTGCTGGTGTGATGCTTATAATCCAGAAAGGTTGTGGCAACTAAAGAAAGCTGCAGAGGCTTGTTACGACTTTGCAACTGCATTTAAAACACCATTCATATCCGGAAAAGATAGTATGTTCAATGACTTCAAGGGATATGATGAAAATGGCGAGAAAGTGATAATCTCTGCACCACCTTCATTACTCATCTCAGCAATTGGAATTATAGAAAATATTGAAAATGCAGTATCGCTTGATGTAAAAATGCCGGGGGACTTAATATACGTGCTTGGAGAAACACTTGATGAACTTGGTAGATCTGAATATCAGTTATATAGTGGAATAGGTAATAACAACGTACCAAAAGTTGATGCAAAGAGCGCTAGGAAGTTGTATGAGCGTTACAACCAGGCAATAAAAGATGGCATAATTGCCTCTGCAATTGCACCAAACTTAGGCGGATTAATTATTGCTCTGGCAAAATCACTAATTGCAGGAGACCTTGGTGCTGAAATCGATCTTTCACTAGTGCCAATAGGAGAAACACAAAATACAGACATAATAAACAAGATAATAATGTTTTCTGAATCGCAAAGTAGAATTTTGGTTACTATTGCACCACAAAGCCAGAAGAGGTTTGAAGAGTTGTTTAAAGGTGCGGTTTATTCATGTATTGGCAAAGTAACAGAGAAAAAGGTGCTAAACATAAAGGATGTTTTAAAAGTAGATTTAAAACATTTAAAAAATAGTTATTATATAGCTAAAGTAACTTAGGTTTACAGACAACCGTCATCCCGCTGCTTGTTAGCGGGATCTAGAGATACCGCGGCGGTATGACGTCTCTTAGCTATAACATGCCAGTTTAAAATGTTTTTTGTTTTCCATTAGGTTAAATAATTCTTTCACTATGTGCAATATTTACTTAAAATGAACGTATGTTATTAAATTTGGGTAGGTAACTATGTCTATTTTATCGATACTCTTGCTTATCAGTCTTTCTTTACTCAACACTTCAAATAAATTGATGGTATGTGCTGCCTTATTTGTGGGAGCTGCTTTAGTTGTAAATTCAATGGTTGAATTTTATGGCAAAAGCAAAGCTACGTACAGCTTAATAGTGTGTACAGCGCTATGTTGTGTTTTTAATTTGCAAAGTTTTAATTTGATGATATTGATTTCATATACTGCAATTTTAGTATCTCTTCTCTCAAGCATAATTATTTTTGAAAAATTGAAGTCCAAGTTGAATTTTCATATGGCAAATTTCATTACTTTAATTATAGCATCAGTGGTTGATAGTACCGTTGTATGTGTTGGATTACTATACAAATTTTCTGCAGGTAAATGCCTATCAATATATACTAGAGACTTAATTTTTAAGTTTTCTTATGCGTCAGTATTGAGCATCTGCTTGTTTGCAGGAATGTATTTATTTTGCTTGGCGAACAAGAAATATTTTAAGATTTCCACATAACCTGTTTTCTGATATAGCTAAACTGACTTTGGGTCCTGGAGGTGTATTTGGTGGTCCTAATACGTAACAACAGTTTAGAATTTATAGGTAGCCTAAACCCACAACTGTACAAACACTATGATTTGAGCCTATCAGGGGGGTGTCATTCCAGTGCCCAGACACTGGAATCCAGAAAAAAGAATGGTGTCATCCCAGTGCTTGACACATAGCTGTACGAACATTCATTTTTGAAGGTAAATTGCACAGCAAATGGTGTCATTCCAGTCTGGAATCCAGAAATTTTGCTTATAACTGAGCTGATGAGCTAAAGGTAGTTGTCTTACGCTAAAACAAACGTTTTTAATTAAGTTGCATAGAACCAGTGTCTGGGCACTGGCCCACTGGTGGGAATTGCTCCTAAACTACAACGTTCGTACAGCTATGTGCTTGACACTGGGATGACATCATAGGGGCACTGGCCTACTTAACCGTCATACCGTCGCGGTATCTCAGCCGCTAACAAGTAGCGGAATGACGATTTATCAAACGCTGCTTAATTTTCCGTAACAGTTGAAAAAATCAATAGAAAATCAATATATCACTATAAATTCACGTATTTTGAGGCTATAATGGTTAATACGCTATATGGTATAATATGGACGATTTTATCAGAGTTAAGGGCGCAAGGGAACATAATCTGCAAGGTGTAGACGTCAATATACCGAAAAATAAGCTAGTTGTTATAACTGGGCTAAGTGGTTCTGGCAAGTCTAGCCTTGCATTTGATACGATTTATGCAGAAGGCCAACGCCGGTACGTTGAAAGCCTGTCAGCTTACGCGCGTCAATTTCTCAACATTCAGGATAAACCAGATGTTGAGTCGATTACAGGTCTCTCTCCTGCAATATCTATCAACCAGAAATCGATCTCAAAAAATCCAAGGTCAACAGTTGGAACTGTTACCGAAATTTACGATTACTTGCGCTTAGTATATGCACGAATAGGAGTTCCTTATTCACCTGCAACTGGATTACCAATAACAAAACAAACGGTGTCTCAAATTGTAGATACTATAATTGCGTTACCTTTAGAAACTAAGATATATATACTTGCCCCTGTTGTGCGTGGTAGAAAGGGAGAACATCTTAAAGAGATATTGGAAATTAAAAGACAAGGTTACGTAAGGTTCAAAATAGATGGTGAAGTGTACAATGTAGATGACTTGCCTAAACTCGATAAGAACAAGAAACACGACATTTTTGTGGTTGCAGATAGAATATCAATATTGGGCGATATAGGAAATCGACTGCCAAGTAGTATAGAATCCGCACTAAAACTTGGTAATGGTCTAATGTATGTAGAAATAGTAAACCTACCTGACAACCATAATTCCGAGTATAAAAATGGTCAAATTCTGACTTTTTCAGAGAATTTTGCATGCCCCGAGTCTGGTTTCACTCTTGAGGAAATAGAACCAAGATTATTTTCTTTTAACAGCCCTTACGGTGCATGTGGTTCGTGTAATGGGCTTGGTAAAAAGCTGGCTATTGATGTGAAGCTGATAGTGCCAGATGAAACTCTTTCAATATCTGAAGGCGCTTTAAAGCCAGTGGGATCAATGTTCCGTCAAGTGCACACAGGTTATGGATTTCTAAAAAGTGCAATTCTATCACTGGCTGAAAACTACAAATTTAACCTTGATATTCCGTGGAAGAACATAGATCAAGAAGTAAAAGATATGATACTCTTTGGCTCTAATAAATTTCAAGGTTTGATCAGCATCTTGGAGAACCAGATGGATTATGATGAAACACTTGTTGAGCGATATTGCTCTGTCACTCACTGCAGAGAATGTACTGGCTATAGATTGAAAAAAGAAGCGCTTACAGTAAAAATTGATAGCAAACACATAGGTGAAATATCTAGGCTCAGCATCGATGAATCCCTTAAGTGGTTTGAAAATTTGCCAGACAAGCTCACAGAACAACAGAAGCAAATCTCAAGTAAAATATTAAATGAAATAATCAAGAGGCTAGCATTTTTAAAGAATGTAGGGTTGAATTACCTAACGCTTGATCGAGAATCTAGCACTCTCTCTGGCGGTGAGAGTCAGAGGATCAGACTTGCTTCACAAATTGGCTCTGGTTTAACAGGAGTGCTGTACGTGCTTGATGAACCCTCGATAGGCCTTCATCAATGCGATAATGATCGGTTAATTGCTACACTGAAAAACTTGAGAGACATGGGTAACACTGTAATCGTTGTTGAGCATGATGAAGATACAATAATGGCTGCTGATTATGCGATTGATATTGGTCCTGGAGCTGGCGTAAATGGTGGAAAAGTTGTTGCAGAAGGAACACCAGACCAGGTGCAAAGAAATTCGGGGAGCATAACAGGGCAATATTTGAGTGGAGAGAAAAAAATTTTAATTCCAAGGAGAAGAAAGCAAGCAACTCAGTTCATAAAAGTAATAAATGCATGTGAAAATAACTTAAAAAATGTGAACGTTAAATTTCCTATAGGGAATCTTATTTGTGTTACTGGAATATCAGGAGGGGGAAAATCAAGTTTAGTCATAGAAACGTTATATAAATATTCAGCACATAAGATACATCATTCGTCTGCAAGGTATGGTCAGTGTGATAGAATAGAAGGCCTTGAATATATAGATAAAGTTATAGAAGTTGATCAGTCGCCAATTGGTAGAACTCCTGCGTCAAATCCAGCAACATATGTTGGTATGTTCACTCATATAAGAAATTGGTTTGCAGGTCTTTCGGAGTCAAAAGCAAGGGGATATAATATAGGCCGGTTTTCATTTAATACCAGAGGGGGAAGGTGTGAGGCTTGTAAAGGTGATGGGCACTTAAAGATAGAGATGCATTTTCTACCGGACGTTTATGTGAAGTGTGAGCAGTGTAAAGGGCGAAGGTATAATCGGGAAACATTGGAAGTTACTTATAAAGAAAAATCAATCTCTGATGTCCTTGATATGACGATAGATCAAGCTTGTGATTTTTTTGAAAACCTTCCAATGGTAAAAGAAAAGTTGATTTCTTTGCAGGAAGTGGGGCTTGGCTATATAAAACTCGGACAGTCGTCAACAACGTTGTCTGGGGGTGAAGCACAACGAATAAAGCTGTCCAAAGAGCTATCAAAACGATTTACCGGAAGAACATTGTATATTCTTGATGAACCAACAACTGGATTACACTTTGAAGATATAAATAACTTACTAAAAATACTCCATAGATTAGTCGATCTGGGAAACACTGTTATAGTTATCGAGCACAATTTGCACGTTATAAAAACTGCAGATTATATAATAGACATCGGACCAGAGGGCGGAATAAAAGGCGGAGAAGTGATTGCTACTGGAACTCCAGAAGAAGTGGTAAAAATTCCAGAAAGTGTTACAGGCAGGTATCTTAAAACGTATTTATTATAAACTATTTCTTAATTATATTAGGCTAGGTTGCATATTTATGATTTGGAGATAAGAATGTCAGTATATCGATACTTTAGAAGGTACGTTGAATATGGAGTTGTACCTGCTAAGAAAGCAGAAGATAACACACTAGTTCCAGAAAATAGTTTCTATAAGTCCGTACATTACGTTGATAATGTGCTAGGATCTGTGAAAGATGTAATTTGTGGAGTTGAGAGTAAAGACGATTATAACAAGTATTATAAAAACAATGATAAATGTGAATACGTGGGCCACAGAGCAGAGAGAGTGTATTCATTGTGTACACTGGGTGCTGTTTTAGCAGCCAACATAATATTGCAACCTTTACTTTTGATAGTGGCATGTTTGTCATACTTTCCAGTCAAGTTATTGTCAAAAATAACAGGGGACTATTGTTTTAAAACGGATACAAAATCATTCGTTAATTATTCAAACATATTTTTAGAAATGGGGCAAGATTGTGCTAATGCAGTAGCTAGAGTATTTAACAAGATTGTAAGTTATGCTTGCGCTGCTATCATTTGGGCTGCCGCGTCAATCATAACGCCACTTGTGTGGGCTTGTGACAAAGTGCAAAGTAAGTTGAGTGAAGTACAGAAGCCAGAAAAACATCAATTTTTATCTAAGGATAATTCAAAGACTACTTCAGTCAATGGTATACCACAAACTGAGTTATAAGTTCTGCTTTTCAGCAGCATGAACTATATTGAAATGGAATAAAAAGTGAAAGAGTGTAAGCTTAAGTTACTTTAGCTATACTATATAAATTATTTTATAATATATTTAATGAGTTGTGAACCTTCTCTTACTAAAAAAAGCTACAAATCTCATATTTCCAAGCGTATGCGTAAGTTGCGAATGTATCATTGATGAAAATCTTAATCTGTGTAGTGAATGCAACAAAAAAATCAATTTTCTAACTAAGCATTACTGCAATGTTTGTGGCGTAGTAATCTCAGACAATATTTATACGTGTGGTAAGTGCATCATCAATCCTCCACCGTTTAAAGTATTAAGATCAGTTTTTGCTTATGATCAACATAGTAGAAACATGATTATAAATTTCAAATTTTTTGATAATTTGAATTACGTAAAAATCTATGCAAAGTGGATACACCAAGCTAATCAGGATACATTTCAGAACGCAGAGATCATAATTCCTATACCGTTACATAAAATGCGCTTGTTTAAACGTAAATATAATCAAGCAGCACTGCTTGCAAAAGAGTTGAGTAAGTTGTCCAATTTATCCTATACGCCATTTGCAATAAAACGTCTTCGCCATACTATCCCTCAGGCTGGTCTTTCACTTAAGCAGCGTGAAAAAAATTTAAAAAAGGCTTTTAGTATAAGCAACAAAGAAATTATCGAAAATAAAATCGTGATATTAGTTGACGATGTGGTAACAACCGGAGCAACTGTAAGATCTTGCTCTCAAGAAATTTTAAACTCCAGTGCAAGAGAAGTGAGAGTGCTATCGCTTGCAAGAACGGTGAATGATTGTGAAAATCAGCATGTTAAAACGTGATTTTTAATAACCTCAACATCACTAAATTCAAAAGTTTGATTTCCTATGATTTGAAATCTTTCATGCCCCTTTCCTGCAACTAGCAGAATCATACCTTCGTTATAGGCAATATCTACTCCTTTCTCTATAGCTTCTCTTCTATCTTCTATCTCTAACGCATCAGGGCAATGTAGTAAAATACCACGACGAATTTCTGCAGGATTCTCATCACGCGGATTGTCATCTGTGATTATCACTCTGTCTGCATACATTTGTGCTATTTTACCCATTTCTGCGCGTTTTGTTTGATCGCGATTTCCACCGCATCCAAAAACTAGAACTATTTTTTTATTGAAGTGCCATTTTAAAGACAATAGGGCTTGTTTAAGCGCACTTGGAGTATGAGCGTAATCTACAAATGCAAAAGGTTTCACTTTTTCCATTCTTCCTGCTGGAAAAATGAGTTTATCCACACATATTTCTCTGTAATTCAGTCCAGACAAGGTAACTATACCCATTGCACACAACAGATTATATGCTTGAAATTGCCCCAAAACTGGAAAAAACATGTCATAAATTTCATCGCCAATTTTAATTGTAAGATGTTGACCGTTTGGTGCTGGTATTTGCTTTAACAAAGTAATATCAGAGCCTTTTTTCCCATAGGTTATAACTTTATTACCACGTTCTTCAGCTATTTTAAGCAGCGCATCATATTCACTTATGTCTGCATTTAACACTGCTGTTTCCCCTTTTGGTAATACCTCATAAAATAACTTTTTTTTAACTTCAAAATACTTATTGATATCCTTATGATAATCTAAATGGTCTTGTGAGAAGTTGGTAAAAACTGCAGCAGTGAGCCTGAGTCCATGGATTCTATATTGATCAATCCCATGACTTGATGCTTCTAACACTAAGTGCTCTACGTTTTTATTATCTATATCACGTAATGCTGCGTAAAGGTCATCTGCACCTGGAGTGGTAAGACTGTTGCTATTACCTTTTCTGCCATTATTGATGCATGTTCCAAGTGTTCCAATAGACGCAGCATTATAGCCAGCGTTTTGCCAGATCTGGCGGCAAAATTCTACTACTGAAGTCTTGCCATTTGTGCCTGTTACAGCAGCAACATATTTTGGCTGTTTGAATTGATAAAACCTGCTGACTATTTTACTGTATATTTCTTGAGGGTTTGGGTGGAAGATACAGATTCCAGCATCACGCGTTGGAATGATACCAAGGCTTGAAGCTTCTGTTATGCAATCACTTGCAATTATCGCTTTAGCTCCACAAGATAATATCTGATCTATGTAAATCCTATCCCTTTCTGACACACAAACAAAAAGATAACCTTCCTTGATTTTCTTGGGATTACATGTGACGCCTTTGATTTCAATATCAAAGTTAACATCAATAATGTTATGCAGTAATTCTCTCAGTTTCATCTGCCAGCTTTGATATTCAAACATGGCAGTCTTGCTAGTGCAGCATTTAAATCAGAGATCAAATCCTCAGAATCTTCTAGTCCACAAAATATCCGCATGAAACTTCCACCATAATCTGAATTCATTACAGATCTTGACATAGATCTACGATCTATTGGTAATATCAAACTGTCGCACCCTCCCCAAGAAGCACCAATACTAAAAATTTTCATATGATCAACCATGCAGCTTAGTTCTTCACATGAATATTCTCTATCCAGTATTATACTGAATACGCTACTTGCTCCTTTGAAGTAACTTTTCCATAATTCGTGTTGAGGATGGGAGGGAAGTGCTGGGTACAAAACTTTTTTGATTTTTAAATGTTTTTCTAGCCACTTTGCCACTTCCATTGCTGTATTTTGGTGCCTTTTTATACGTGTGTGCAGTGTTCTTAGTCCCCTATGTGCAAGGTAGCAGTCGTGCGATTGAATGGTTACTCCATAATTTTTATAGCTCTCATAAAGCAATTTAAAAGTTTCACCTTCAGCAACCATAGCTCCCATCACTAAATCTGAGTGACCGGCTAGATACTTTGTCACCGCATATAGTGCAACATCAACTCCATAATCAAGCGGCTTAAATAACAAAGGAGTGGCCCATGAATTGTCACAAACGGTCACAATTTTATGTTCCTTAGCAACTTTTACTATATGCTCTATATTCGAAATCTCAAACGTTACAGAACCAGGAGTCTCGATCATTATCAATGAAGTATTACTCTGAATTAAATCAGTTATATCCTGTGTTGGATCATAAAAAGTTACTTCTGTTCCTCTTTTTGGTAGCTCATTTTCTGCAAACCTCCTAAGCCTATAATAACTATTATCTTGAATTAAAACGTGCGAGCCTGCTTTAGCGAAAGTTAGAATAGCAAAAGTAAGTGCAAATAGTCCGGAAGGATAAATAAGCGCTTGTCCACTCCCTTCAATTTCAGCCAGTGCATTTGAAAGATAATGAACAGTAGGAGTACCAACATTACTGTAGCTATAATCCCTTGCAACACCATCATTGATTACATCGTATATACTTTCTCCATTTGCTGCATTTAAGTAGTCCTTGTAAGTAGGGAATAATATGGTAGAAGAATGATAAACTGGCGGGTTCATGGAACCTTTATAGTCATTAAATTTTCTTCCTGCTTTAACTAATATAGACTCTTCCTTCACATTTTTATTATTTATTTTTTAAATTGTACTCATCTTGCGTATACAAGTGAAGAGAAATTGCATGTATTAGCTCTATCTCACCCTTCAATAACTCATAAATCAACTTGTGTCTTTTTAGAACGCTCATTCCAATAAAGCCGTCAGATATTAATATTAATTTAATGTGCGAAGGTAATGTTGAAGATGAAGCAAAATAATGATCAGCATGCTTTGCTGATTCATCGATAATGTTGATATCAATTACATCTATCGAATCGCGTATCTTTTCTTCTATTGTTTTAATAATATCCATAATGGTTTCTTTAAGCAACAATATGCTCCTCTTGTCATCCTAGTATCAGCTACTTGGATGACAATCGCAATTACTTATTCTCTTCTTTATTATCTATGTCTTGATAATCAGAATCTACTACTTTTTCCTCTTTATCATTTGGATTTCCTTCTGATGAAAAGCCATTTTCAGCACTATTTTGTTGAGATGCTTGATACATAGCTTCTCCAAGTTTCATAGATAATTGAGAAAGATTAGTGACTTTCTGCTGTATTGAATCAGCGTCATCAATGTTATCAGATTTACTAACTTCTTTTAATTCGTTAACTGCATTTTCAATAGCAGATCTATCTTCTGGTGAAACTTTATCACCATACTCTGTCAGAGACTTTTCTGTAGAATGGACTAAGCTATCCGCTTGATTCTTCACTTCAATAAACTTTTTGCGCTTTTCATCTTCTTGCGCTTTTTCTTCAGCTTCTTTTACCATGCGATTTATTTCATCATCAGATAAACCACCTGAAGATTGAATGCGTATTTTTTGCTCTTTTCCAGTAGCTTTATCTTTTGCAGAAACGTGTGCTATTCCATTTGCATCTATATCAAATGTCACTTCAATTTGTGGCCTTCCGCGCGGAGCAGGAGGTATCCCTTCCAAACTAAACTGACCGAGTAGCTTATTATCAACTGCCAGTTTTCTTTCACCCTGATGCACCTTAATTGTAACAGCTGTTTGGTTATCTTCTGCAGTTGAAAACACCTGAGATTTTTTAGTAGGAATTGTAGTATTACGCTCAATAAGTGGAGTGAATACTCCTCCTAGAGTTTCAATACCAAGAGAAAGTGGGGTCACATCAAGTAGTAACACATCTCTTACATCACCTTGAATGATCCCCGCCTGTATTGCAGCTCCAATTGCTACAACTTCATCAGGGTTAACTCCTCTATGTGGATCTTTGCCAAAGAATTCTTTAACTTTCTCTATGACTTTTGGCATACGAGTCATGCCACCAACAAGAACCACTTCGTCAATTTGACTAGCAGATAAACCAGCATCCTCAAGAGCTTTTTTACAAGGAGCCATAGTTCTTTCGATTAAATCATTCACTAAGCTTTCAAGTTTTGCTCTCGTTAATTTCATATTTAAGTGTTTTGGACCACTTGCATCAGCTGTAATAAACGGTAGATTTATTTCCGTTTCCATTGCACTTGATAATTCAATTTTCGCTTTTTCAGCAGCTTCTTTGATTCTTTGCATAGCCATTGGATCATTTTTCAAATCAATGCCATTACTTTTCTTGAATTCATCTAGTAAATAACTCACTACTCCATTATCAAAGTCTTCACCTCCAAGATGGGTATCACCGTTTGTTGCTTTCACTTCGAAAACTCCATCACCTATTTCAAGTATTGAAACGTCAAATGTACCACCACCAAGGTCATATACTACTATTGTGTGCCCATGTTTCTTATCAAGACCATAAGCAAGTGCTGCAGCAGTCGGTTCATTTACTATTCTGAGTACATTTAATCCGGCAATTTTTCCTGCATCTTTTGTTGCTTGACGTTGAGAGTCGTTGAAGTATGCTGGCACTGTTATCACAGCATCTTTTACTTCCTCTCCAAGATAAGCTTCTGCTACCTCTTTCATGTTTTGTAGTATAAATGCACCAATTTGACTAGGAGAATATTCTTTATTATCAGTTGTTTTAACCCATGCATCACCACTTTTTGCTGCAAATACTTTGTATGGTACACTTAGATTTTTCATCTCAGGATCACTATATTGACGGCCTATTAATCTCTTAGTAGCAAAAAAGGTATTACTTGCATTGGTGGTTGCTTGCCTTTTTGCTGGAGCACCAATCAACCTTTCTCCTGAAGAAGTCAATGCAACTATAGATGGAGTAGTTCTTGCCCCTTCTTTATTTTCTATTACCTTTGTATCCTTGCCCTGCATTATTGCAACACAAGAATTTGTTGTTCCGAGATCTATGCCTATTGCTCTTCCCATAATGAGTACCCCATTGTAAATATTATCTGATATAAGAATATATAAGTATAGGGCTCATTAATTACAAGCCCAATTTAGGTTTCTAATTAGTTATTAGAACTTAAAAGGCGCGAAAGCCACTTAGTCAGCCAAAAATTGCCTCGTAGTTTATTTGAATTATCAGCTTCTTCATTGCTGCTATCCCCAATTTGGTATCCAGAGTTCTGTAATGGCTTATAACCGTTTAAATTAACATCATCTCCTTGTTTTAAAACAAATGTATTTACATCTAAACTGTTATCAATACTAACGTTCAATGTAATATTAAACTCTTTTTCGATTGTAGAAACTGTATTGCGTTTGTTATTAAAAATGTGCGCTATAACTGCACTGTGTGCTACTAAATCAAAAGACTTATTTCGATTCTTGTTAGCAATATGTTGTAAATCCCTTAGTATTGATGAAACAATTACTTCGTTTGATTTTACTCTTCCAGTACCTTTGCAGTGTAAACACTCTGTAGTATTAATTTCTTGTATGTTTGGTTTAATTCTTTGTCTTGAAAATACCATTAAACCAAAGTCATTTATGTAGCTAAATTGAACTTTAGCTTTATCATCTTTAAACGCTTGCTTTATAGCAGACTCAACAGCTCTGCAATACTGATATTTCAACATATCAATAAAATCGACTACTATTAATCCTGATAGGCCCCTAAGATTCACCTGTCTTGATATTTCAGGTACTGCTTCCATGTTGGTTCTATAAGCTGTTTCTTCTATGCTATCTTCTCCTGTCATCTTTCCTGAATTTACGTCTATTGAAACAAACGCCTCAGTTAAAGTTATTATCAAAGACCCACCAGATGGCAATTCTACTCTATTGCTATATAACTCAGAAATTTGATCTTCGATTCCGTAGTAAGTAAAGATCGGAGCATAACCTCTATACAATCTATAGCGCAACTTACTACCTTTTAGTGCATTGTTAGCATATTGCCTAACTGCCTCAAAAGCTTCCTTTCCAGACACTATAACTTCTATACCATCGCTACAAAAATCACGAACAGATCTCATAATTACATCTGCTTCATTGTAAATTAATGATGGAACGTTTACAGAGAAGGCATTTTTTTGAATGCTCTGCCATAATGAGGATAAGTAATTGTAATCCTGCTCAATTTCTTTCTTATTTTTTCCTGAACCAACAGTTCTTACTATTAAACCTGATCTTTTTGGCAAGTTTATTGAACTCAGTATCTCCTTTAACTGCTTTCTGACATTAGCATCTTCAATTCTGCGGGACACTCCACCTTTGCTCATGGAATTTGGCATGAAAACACAGTATCTACCCACTAAAGTTATGTATGTTGTAAATGAAGCTCCTTTATTGCCTCGTTCCTCTTTAGTTAGCTGGACCAATACTTTTTGATTTACTGAAATAACATCTTGTAATTTGTATTTTTTATATAAAGGTACCTCTCTTACAAAACCACTACCTGATCCGTTGACATTCTTACTAGCTGCAGAATCTGAAGAAACATTTGCTGAGGCTTCTTCTATACAATCGTCATTTGAGTAGCCCTCAAAGATAGTTTCCTTTTCTTTTTCTGGAATGTTGAAGTAATCTAGAGATATCTCGGAAAAAGACAAAAAACCTTGCTTATTTTTCCCATATTCAATAAATACGGCTTGCAAAGAAGGCTCTATACGCTTTATATAAGCAACGTATATATTACCTCTTAATTGTTTTTTTTCCTTGAATTCTTGTTCAAATTCTACAACCTTGTTATTAATTGACAAGGCAACTCTTACCTCATTAGAACAGATAGAATTTTCTATCAATAATACCCTTTTACCACTATTTGTCACTTATTTACCGTTTGCTTTTTATTCTGAAGTTAACTTTATGCTACTTAATGCACTGTTGATTGTCAAGGATTTTGCAATCTGCATTATTCGATTGACTTTTAGTATTTTGCGTAATAAACTCGCATAGAATTTATTATATCATTATAAGTATGGCGAAAAAAAATGCTTCTTTGCTCGTTAAGTTAGTCAGCACTGCAATCAAGATAACAAAAACTGGTGAAGAAAAATCAACTGGCTATTTTTATGTAAAAAAGCGTAATCCAAAAAAGCTCACCAAAAAACTGGAGTTTAGGAAGTATGACCCAGTAGTCAGAAGGCATGTGTTATTTAAAGAAGAAAAACTAAAGTAATTTTTTTATAAGGAATTTTATTATTATGCAAAATTTACAATTAAGTTATCCTATAATAGTAGAGTTGGGGGATGTGAAAGATACAAAACTGAAATTAATAAAGGTCATTGCACAATTAATAAGTAAGAAGTACACAACACAGAAAAAAGCAGCAAACGCTCTAAAGATTGATCAACCTAAAGTATCTCAAATCAATAGGTCAAAAATCGAAGGGTTCTCCTTAGAATACTTGCTTAACTTATTGATTGTATTGGGCCAAGACATAAACGTAAGAATAAAGCATAATTCTAAACCTGCATAATATGGTATCCGTTCAGCGGAGTGGCAAAATAAGGTAGACAAGATAAATCAATCTCGGTGTCAAGCACTGGGATGACAAGGTATAAACCTTATCGTCATGCCGCCGCGAACCGTCATACCGCGATTCATTCGCGGTATCTCTAGATCCCGCTAACAAGTAGCGGGATGACGGTTATCAGGCCAGCACCCCTACGATGTCATCCCAGTCTGGGATCCAGGAATTTTATTAAGTTAGTAAGCATAAAAGTAGCCGTTTTATGTTAAAATACAACGTTTTGATGATTATGAAAAAGCTGGATTCCAGACTGGAATGACACCATTTGTTGTAAACTCACTTCTTCTTGATTTGCAGAACAATAAAACAGTAAGTCAGAGGCATTTTAAAAAGAACTTATTATTCAACAAAACAAGACTTAAAATTTTGTGCAATGCTGTTAATTATAGCTAGATATGCATCTTTTCCAGGTTCTATGTCTGATCCAATAGGGTCAAGAATTACCATTTTTGCGTCATTAGAAAGGGCGTTAGGCTTTATGCTATCTTCCTGTGAATGAGCAAATATACATTTAACGTTTTCTTCCTTCATTATCTTTTTTAGCTTCATTAAACTCTTCATACCTATGTAAGAATCCTCTTCTATGGAAAGAATAGCGCTTGGATGATTTAGACCGAAATATTTTTCAAAATATTGATAAGCATCGTGAGTGACGATATATTTTTGATTTTTAAAATCATTCAGTTCTTTCATAATTTCTTTTACTTCTTGGTCTATTTTTTTTATAGCTTTTGTTGCATTAGAACTGTATCGATGGGAATTTCCTTTATCTATGTCAGACAATGTTGCACTTATAGAAAGTATCATGCTCTTTGCATTTTCGGGACTCAGCCACATGTGTAAATCTTTTTCATCTTGAATGTGAGTGATTTTTCTAGAAAATGAATGTGGCCGAGTAGGAAGTAGGTTGATTGCCTTTGACAATTGCACTAGTTCTTTATTATTTTTGGCGAAAGTTTGAACAAACGTCTCTAAGTTATCGTCAACATAAAATATAACGTCACTTGATTCTAAATTACTCGCATCAGATGGCTTTAATATATAATTATGTGCAGATGTTGCATAGCCAAGCAATTCCGGTTCTAAAATCCCTTCTGTAACAGAAGCTACAAGTGAGTGGATAGGTTTGATTGTAGCTACAACTTTTAAATTGGATGAAAAGGCAATATTATAGTATAGTGTAAGTGAAAGTAATAGAAAAAAAGCCAGTAAATGTCTCATATAAACGTTGAGAAGAAGTTAAATTTTGTCAATAAATTGAATAATGTCAATAATCGTGTTCTAAAAATAGAAAATCTTGCTCTCGCATATGATGGTAAAAGAATCCTTGACAATATCAATATGTTCATGGAAAGAGGAGACATAATTACAATACTTGGTCCAAATGGTGGAGGTAAAACCTCTTTAGTGAAAGCAATTGCTGGTATAAATAAAAATTATACTGGAAATATTGTGTTAGCTGAGAACACAAAAATTAGCTACATGCCGCAAAATTTTAGTATTAGTAATTTGATGCCAATAACAGTTGAATATTTTCTTTTAAATAGCTCCTTGAAAAGACTAAAGAAAAATCAATCCATTATTACAGAAACGATAGAGTTGGCTGGTATCGGTAACATTTTGAAAAATCAAGTGTTAGAAATTTCTGCAGGGCAAACACAATTATTACTGCTTGCACGTTGTTTAATTGCAGAGCCTGACTTGATCATTCTAGATGAACCAGTTAGTGCAATGGATATTAACGCGCGGGCTAAATTTTATGATATTATAAATAAAATAGCAAAAAAACGATTGGTATCGATTCTTATGACTTCTCATGATCTTAACTCTGCTCTACCATCCTCAGATTACATAATTTGTATAAATAATACTATCTATTGCCAAGGCAAGCCTGATGAGATTATGAAAAATAGAACCCTAAATGAAATATTTAGCAGTTACGCAGCGAAATGATTCAAAATATTTTGCGTCTTCTGCACATAACTACGGTGCTGACGCGTTACAATATATTACCTTATTTACTTCCACCATCAAAAAAATCAATAAATAAAATACAAGGCCACAAGCTAAAGTGTGCTCTTGAAAAATTAGGTCCGGTGTTCATTAAGTTTGGGCAGTCTATCTCATCACGTACTGATGTTTTAAATGAGGATATAACAAATAACTTGTTATTGATATGTGATAGATTGCCATCATTTTCACATAAAATAGCAGTTAAAACTATAGAAAGTGAGTTTAATTGTAAATTGAGCGACATTTTTTCAAGCTTTTCTGAAAAGCCAATTGCAGCAGCATCGATTTCTCAGGTGCATAGAGCGGTTACAACTGAGGGTAAGGAAGTTGCTGTGAAGGTTTTAAGGCCAAATATTGAGAAAACATTCTCAAGGGATATAAAAATGCTTTCTTGGCTTGCAGAAATTGCAGAAAAATTTAGCGAACAATCAAAAAGGCTGAGGCCAATTGAATTAGTCAAAACTTTTGCTGAAATTTGCCGATTAGAGTTAGATCTACGTTTTGAAGCTGCTCACTCTTCGGAACTAAAGGAAAACACAAAAAATGACAGAGGTTTTTACGTACCTGAAATAGATTGGAATAGAACTTCGAAAAAGGTTTTAACATTAGAATGGATAGAAGCAACGCCAATATACGAAGTTGAAAAACTGAATAATCGTAAGCAAATAGCTATCAATCTTATAGAATCGTTTTGCAATCAAGTATACAGGGATTGTTTTTTTCATGCTGATATGCATCCTGGAAATCTAATGGTTGATAGTAATAACAATATTATTGCCCTGGATTGTGGAATCATGGGTAGAATAGATCGTGAGACATGCTATTACGTTATAGAGATACTCAAAGGCTTTTTAAATCGGGATTATGATCACGTTGCAAAAATGCACTTTAGGGCTGGTTATGTTTCATCACAGCATAGAAATTTTGTCACAGCTTGCAGGGCAATAGGTGAACCCATTATTGGGCAGCCTATACAGAAGATTTCATTTGCTAGTTTACTTGCTCAGCTATTAAAAATAACTGGTGATTTTGATATGAAAGTTCAAACACAATTGTTATTGCTGCAGAAAACTATGATTTTACTGGAAGGGACATGTAGAAAGATCTACTCAGAAATCAATATGTGGAAAGTAGTTGAAGCGTGGATAAGCAGTCAACATGAAAATAAAATAGGGTATAGGGAAAAAATTAGAAGTTCTTATCCTGTAAAAACAATCCAAGGGATATTTAGCCTTATAGAAAAATTAAACCTAATAGCTGATAAAAAATTAGAAAACATCCAAATTAAAAATAAATCAAATGGAAAAGTCTATTTTTTATTGTGGTTTGTAATTATAATTCTAATCGTTAAACTTTTAATTTCTTAAACTATGGGAAAAAACTGCGTCAAATCCAATTTTTATTCAACTTAATTTTTAATCTGCAGGAGCCGAGTTGAGAATGTCCAATTTTCCACTTTCTTTATGTATCTGTTCAGCAGAGTGGCAAAATAAGGTAGACGAGAAAAGACAACTATAGGAACAAATGGGTGTCATGCCAGTGCGTGACACTGGCCTCTTGTTTCAATGTTAAACAAAATACCATAGAATTCAAAAAGACAATTCCTAGAAAATTTCTACATCCAAAAAAGGCATAAGTTATGTTAATGCTGTTTGAATGAGATGATATAAAGATAAGCCAAATTTTTACAAAGAAAACATTTCAAGCAGCAAGACACCTTTGATTGAAAGAGAGCACCAAATTTATGGGGTGAGTAACTGCGCTATTTCAACTATAGTATTTTCTAAAACGAATGATAAACGTCTAAAATGGTATTACCAACTAAAAGGTGTAAGTCTGTACATTGATGCATTAGAGGTCTGAGGCAACTTTTGATGGTGTGCCAACAATGCTCTATCGGATTTAGATCAGGTGAATATGTTGGAAGATAAAGCAAATGACAGCCAAAAGACTCTATTAATGACTTTGTTTTGGGAGTTTTATGGAATGTAGCATTATCCATAACTATGGTTGTATCACGCTGTAATTGTGGAAGTAATCTTCGCTCTAACCATACATTAAATATATCTTTATTACACCCTCCTGTGAAGGTCATTGGTGCAATAAACTTCTCATCCACCTATTATACTCACTCTTTCCCGCTTTTTTCCTGGAACATCAGCATATATTTTTTCTCCTCTTGGAGCTCGTGCATATTCTCGGTATAGTCTATTATCAACTCCTGCTTCATCTATATATAAAATGCTACAGTGGTCTATTTTTGAGACTTTATCGATAAATTGCTGCCTATCTTCTTGATTGCGCTCTTGATAGAATGTGACTTTTTTTAAAGGTTATTTTTAGCTGTCTTAATCTATACCAAATTGCACTTATCCCAAAGCCAAGGTTTTGTTTCATTTCTGCTAGTGTGTGATCTGGGTGTTTTTTGACATATTCTTTGAGTATTTCTGGATCTATTTTTCGAATAAAACCAGTACTTTTTACCGCTTTGAGACCTTGGCCAGTAGCTTTCTTTTTTAGCCATCTATATAGTGTTGCTATCCCTATCTCAAAAACCTCTGCAACTTCAACCTTTGACTTTCCTTTTTCTACCAAAGACACTGCTTTTTCCCTTAAATCTACACTATATACCATTGCTTTCCCTACTTTAAAAAAACATATTATACCTTTATCATTCGCTTTTGAAAATACTATAGTTAGCGGAATGACGGTTTTTCAAATTGTCGGTAAATCTAATTCAGTTTAGCTATAATTTCCTAAATTTGCTCACAATCTCTTGACTTGACACATATGTTTTTTTCCCAAATGTTACTATCTTCCTCCTTTTCCTTTCTCAATTTGTGCAACCATTTCCTTTACATTTGCATGCGTGAGAAGGGAATTTTTGCTGACATGAGATTTTGGATCAGATTTTGCTGTTACGTGTTTCGTTGCAGATCTTTTATTCTCTGTTAGAAATGAATGAGATTGTTTTTTCTTCACACCGATATCCGCTTGTGCTGCTGGAGTGGTTTTGCTTTCAGCAAGCTGTACATTAGCATTTCCTTTTGCTTGATTTTGCTCAAATTTTTCTTTTAATGCCTTTACTTTACTGCCCATCTCGCGATTAGCTCCTCCTTTCATAGTAGCTGCTGCTACTTTTGGTATCGCCTTACCAGCAGCTTTTTGTGCTGATTTCCTATTGTCTTGATTTTCAGATTTTAGTGGTACTCTTTCAGCTGATTTTTTAAGAATTACTCCTACTACTTTTGGCTCTGTGCTTACTTTTTGATTAGCACGGCTTAGATTTTTAGGCTTTGGCGGTACTGCAGGTTTATCTTTGATTACCACTTTCGATTCTTGTCTAACTTCTTGACCAGTAGTAAACATTTTTTTTGGCACTTGCGGTGGTTTTGGTGGTACGAGGGATTGAGGTTGTTGTTTCTGCTTACGTTCTCTTTTTGCTTCTATATGTTCTTTAGAAACTGTTGCATAAATTGGCTCTTCTTTGGGCGATTTTGAACTCTGCGAATTTTCTATTAAAATTTTACTCTTCTTCTCTTGATAATTTGATATCTCTTTGTATACAGACTCTTCATTTAATGAACTTTCATAGCCTAAATCTTCTCTCTGCTCATATAAAGGATTTTCCTTTTGCTTTTTCTCTTGATAATTTGATATGTCTTCATATTCAGACCCCTGATCTAATGAACTTTCATAGCCTGAATCCTCAGAAGGATTTTCCTTAGCATCAGGCATACTAAAACTATTAGCTCCTTTTAGTAAAGAAGATGTAGACTTTGCCTTGCTTTCTCCATCTGAGGATATTTCTGATTTAAAGCGTACCTTCCTCAAATCTGGAGCAGCCGGAGGTGCTGTTGTTGGTCGCTTTATTTGCCTCATGCGATTACCACCTAATTTTTCTTTCGGCTGTTCTTCTTTTCGCAGCTCAAAAGTACTTTCCTTTTGCTTTCTACCTTCCAAACTCACTTCGTGCGATCTATCTTTTCCTTGACTCTTTTCACTTTGTTCTAAATTTAAAGAATCTTTTAAAATATTATTTTTTCTGAAATCTTTTTCTAATTGTTCCAAGAGATCAATTTTTTTTAAAATTCTTGTATACTTAGCTGCTGTTTCTAAAGTGAAACTTGACAACTCATCATTTACAAAATTACTTATACTACTGTTCTTGGTTGGAAAATTTTTTCCCAAAATTCTATTCATTAATGTTTTAAAAAGACCTAATGGCTGTTCTACATAATTGTTCAAGTCAGTATATATAACAAACTCAGCTATACCTTTTGCCTCACCTGTAAAACCTTCTAATGCATGAGATAAATCCCTTAACGTTTTGTTATATTGTTTCTCTGCATTTCCTAGCTTTACAGCTTTGATCAGAGAATCGAGATTTTTTTTATAGTTCTCACTTTTAAATGGATTATTCATACTAATTACAGCTCATTATTTATTAAAATATAGATCTAAAATATTAAGATCTAGTAAATGTTACTTTTGTAATTCATGTAGAACTATAGCTATAATAAGTAAGATTTCCCTACGTCATACCGCCGCGGTATCTCCAGATCCCGCTAACAACTTACTATTACCCACAAATATGAGGTTCGTGAGCAAGTCGCCATCCTTCTGCTAAATCAAAGAGACGTTTATATCCTTTCCAAAGAGTAATTGGTCCTGGTTTTGGGTCATTTTTTCTTGCTAAATGACCTCCAAGTTCACGAAACGGCTTCTTTTATAGTAGGGGCTATATTTGGACATGGTTTCCTGTGTATTTTAACATATAAAACTTTCCATTCTTCCTCAGCTAATAAGGCAGTACATGGTAATGTTGGGTTAGTTCTTGCAATTGATGTAATAAAGAAAATTCTCCAAGCAATAATGCTCATGACTGTTAAATACCTCATTAATCTTTCTGCTATTCCAAGCCTACATTCTTCAACTTTGAGACCGGATTTAAAATTTTATGTAATATCTCTATTTTCCATCTAAGGCAATTGTAAGTTAAAAACGTGATATAAAAGAGATAAGAGAGAAAGATAACCCTGCTCACTAGGAATAGCGGGCGTGCGCGACCGAAAGGAAATTGGTATTACAACCGTTGGTATCAAGGTACGCTAGCCCTATCTCTCGATACGTTTGAATAGTTGCTTGGGACATATATATGCACCCGTTTACAATCTTAAATTAACTAAAACTATCGAGGTTTATTATGGTTACATCTTATCAAAATTTTATTGGCATTGACATCGGAAAATTTAAAAATGTCGTTGCAATTCACAAACAGAAGAATGCTGTCGAATTTGATAATAATGCTTCTGGTTGGCAACAATTATTTCAAGAGTTTTCAGATATTCTACCTAATGCTTTAGTGACTTTAGAAAATACAGGGAAATATGAGCTTGGCTTATCACATTTTCTTACCGACAAAAATATTGCCGTGCATCGAGCTAATACTCGTAAAGTAAAAAGCTTTATTTTATCTCACGGAACTTTAGCAAAGTCTAGATGCAAGAGCTCTTGCTCAATATGGATTTGAACGCCATAGAACTATCTCTCTATTTGTACCTACCTCTACAGAACAATCAACTTTGGCTGCACTTTGTCAACGTCGTGATGATATTACGCAAATGAGAACTCAAGAAAAATGCAAACTTGAAGCACCGGAAAATGATCATATAAAAGAAAGCTGTCAAAAGACCATTGAGTTTTTCGATAGTCAAATAAACGAACTCAATGATACTATACAAAAGATTATTGATGAAAGCCGCGAATTACAACAACGCCAAAAAATTCTTAAAACAGTTCCTGGAATAGGTAAAAAGTTATCACAAGATTTTTTGTGTTTAATGCCAGAGCTTGGTTACTTAAATAGAAAAGAAGTAGCAAGTCTTGCCAGAGTTGCACCGCATCCAAAAGAAAGTGGTAAAGCTGTTGGTTACCGAAGGATTACAGGTGGTAGAAGTAACGTTCGTTCAAAGCTCTTTACAGCCGCTATGGCTGCTACAAGGTCAAAATCTATACTTGGCGCCTTTTATTCTAAGCTTGTTGAAAGTGGTAAGAAGAAGATGGTGGCTATAACAGCCCTAATGCGTAAAATTATAGTAATTGCTAATACAAGACTTAAAGAAGCAATTAATTTGCATACTTAAAAATCTTCACAACGGTAACTGAAATTGGCTAATGAATATGTGCGTCCGCACAGACTTAAAGCACATATTCATTAGCTTAAGCAGAAATTGCTGTGGTAGCTGTTTGATATAAAATTCTATTTCTATGACAAACGGGTTTTTATTGCCCATATAATTTGCAAAATTACACAAATAAAAAAATTTTTAAAAAACATAGTTGATACCAACTAATTTTTTCAACAGCTTCATCGAAAGTATTAACTGAAAGATTCGTTAATAGCATCCATTCTAGCGGTTTTTTTTTAAGGGAAGGGGAGTTTTCTCAACAACATAAACTGCATAAAGTGGTAATTTAGGTAGTTCTTCCGTCTTATGCCTAATATTATTCTTAGAACCTGTTTAAAATCTTCGTAATAGGAGAGAAATGAAGGAAAGGACAATCATTTGCAAGCTGGTATTGAGTTTACGTTCGCAATTTTTCCATAGCCGTCTACACTTTTCTAACCAAGCAAAAGAACGCTCAACAACCCATCTCTTTGGCAATACAACAAAAGAATGTAATTCACTGCGCTTTATTACCTCAACAGTTGCACCAATAATATCTTTTATTTGGGTTGCAAAAATTTTTCCTGTGTAGCCTGCATCAACCAATATATTTTTGACTTCAGAAAGGGTATCTTTAGCATTTTCAACCATTCTTACAGCGCTACTACGATCAGTTACTTCTGCTGTTGTTACATAAATTGCATGTGGTAGACCTTGAGTATCAACTGCAATATGACGCTTTATGCCTGAAATCTTTTTACCTGCATCATAGCCCTTTTTTTCAGCAGTATCTGTGTTTTTAACACTTTGAGCATCAATTATACAGAAGCTAGTTTTCTCTTTCCGACCATTGTTGATACGGATCTCTCCAACCAATTTTTTTTAAAACTAATTCCAACAAACTTGGTTCTTCTCCATTCTTTTTATTCCACATTTGAAAATAGTAATATACGCTTTCCCACCTTGGAAAATCTTTTGGCAACATTCTCCACTGGCAACCACTTTTTAGGACGTATAACACTGTACGAAATACATCATACAAATCAAGTTTTCTTGGTCTCGTTTTCTTCCTGCTACTCTCTAGTATTGGTCTGATTTTTTCAAATTGCTCTCGACTCATATCACTTGGATAATTTTTACGCATAGATATACCTCATTCTTAATCTACCACTATTTTACCTCATCTCTCCGAGATTTTAAACAGGTTCTTAGATGGATTCATCATAAACTTTCCAAATCTAACTTCCAAACGTGCTGTTCTTTTTGGCTTATTATCTTTTACAGGAACTTCAACTTCTACCGTACCTGCACAATGAGAGGATTTAATAAATGCCCATAACTTCTGCTCACCTTTTTCAGGATATCGAGATTTTCTATTTACTGCTCTATCTCTGCATGCTCTAACTAGCACTGCCGAATTAAGACTATGTGCAAGCTCAAAAAAGTCATATATATCTGCTTCTCTATCGCATACAGTTATAGTCTCAGTTTGAGTTGGATCAATAATATTATTTGTTTTTCTTAAAGTTTCCAACCACTTTACGCTTTCTTTATCTTCAATGCGATCGCTCTTTTTTTTAAGGTTCTCAGTTTCTTCAGGTCTTGAATAAACTTTTTGATCTAGTATCCCTAGTACCAAACCTTCTATACTAACGGCAAGAGCTGTATGCATTATAATACCTTTTGCAGTATCATAACTGGACAAATTTGCTAATCCGCTTGTTTTTTTATGGTTATTATATACAATGTAACTGGTATCTTGAATGACAAGAACCCTCTTGTGAGCTTTTGTTCTCTCAACTGTTTTATCAATGTGTGAAGCTAGAATATCGACTTCTTTTACGTTCTCATTTTAAAAAAAACGATATGCTGCTTTTGCTTCTGACCAACTTTCACATGCTTGATTAATCTAACTTTCAGGTAATTTTGTCAAACATATCAGCAATCTTTACTAATCGCTCAGTTAACCTTTTATCTCCAAGTACGGCATCTCCAAATTCATTTTTAGCCCATTCACTACTTTTACTTGCCATTTTACACCCTCAATATTTGCAAACTTTAATATTGTAATATTTTACTTTTTAGTCCATTTATATTTGTGGGTAATAGTAAGGAATGACGCCGTCTTGGATGGAAACCAGTGTCAGCTACTTTCATGACACCATCATAAGGTGAAACTGGATCCCAGTGTTTGGGCACTGGGATGACAAGAAGAGAGCACTGGAATGACAGGAGAAGGGGGGCTACTACCGTCATAAAGGAACCAGTGTCAGCTACTCGGATGATACCTTTTTCTACTTAATTTGGGTTATGCAAGAAGTCTATTCGCGGTATAGATTCCGCTAACACGTAGCGGGATGACGGTTGTCGGTAAATCTAAGTCAGTTTAGCTATATGCTTTTAATTCCCCCAAAAGGAGAATGAAATATGTGAAATTCTAGTTGATATAATTTAATGAATGGTTAGTTTAAATTACTAATTTATTTAAGAGATTTTGATAATATTTAACCCACTCGCTTTTCTATTTTCCATATCACGATGTGCTTGAATTATTTCATCAAATTTATATTTTTTATTGATCCGTACAGTTAAAAGTTTTTTTCTTATCATCTCGAAGATTTCCATTGTGGTAAGCACTAATGTGAATCTATCATGCTTATAATGGTATATTGAGGTTCCAGTTGCAAATAACGAACGTGAACTAAGTAAAGAAAAACTAATAGGAGCGTTACCTGATATCTGCCCATAGGAAACGTATATGCCGAACCTGCCTAAAGATTCAAAAGAAAGCTTGCTTGTAGCGTAACCTATAGGGTCATACACTGCACCTACTCCTCTGTTTTGCGTAATCTCCATAACTTTAGAAACGAAGTCTTTATCATTGTAGTTTATTGCGTATGTGCAGCCACTTTGTAAAGCTATCTTCATTTTTTCATCAGAGCTTACAGAACCTATCACTACACCTTTTTTATCCTTTGCCCATTGGCATATTATTTGTCCTAAGCCACCATTAGCCCCATGAACTAGCACAAAAGCACCAGGCCTGATTTTATAAGATTGATTAACTAAATAGTGAGCTGTCATACCTTTAAACAGCACTGCAGCAGCAACTTCATCAGATATGTCATCTGGGATTTTTATCAGATATTTCTGGTGTATAATGCGCTTTTCACAATATGCCCCTGGAGGAGCTGTGCAATATCCAACTCTATCTCCGACCTTCAACCCATCACTGATTTTTTTACCAAGCTTTTCAATAACTCCCACTGCTTCTACCCCAAGCACTGATGGTAAATTTTTAATTTTGCGCGTACCTTTTCTGTGCTCTAAATCATAACGATTTAAGCCGATAGTTGTGTGACGCACTAAGACTTCCTCGCCTTTTGGCTCACCTATACTCTTATCTACAAATTCTAATACTTCTGGTCCCCCAGTTTTTTTTATTTGTATAGCTCTAACCATGATGAATGTAAGATAAAAACTTTGATTATGTTATCTAACAATTAATATTTTGCAAAATGTTATTTAGAGTTTATATACTACATAAGTGTATATTAATAGTTTTAAGGTATAAATTATAATGAATAGAGAAACTTGGCTTTATAGTGTTTTGTATAATGTGTTGTACAAAGTGGATGAAGATAACGATTTAGATACTAGTAATATAATAAAAAAAATAAAAGAAAGGCTAGAAAGTGGAATGCGAACTTCAAGCAAAGAAAACTATTATGAATATTTATATGCTTCTTGGGAAAAAAAAGGTTTTGATATTAATCACAAATTTGATTTGAAAGACTATGATGGCTTTCCAGTAGATAGTCTTTTTTCTATTGCTATTAATCACAAGCCTCACGCTTTACCAAATCTAGCGCAAGTTTTAATAAAAGCAGGGGCTAACGTGCAAAATGAGAAAGGATATTTACATGCCTGCGCTTTGACTCGTTCTCCAGACGTGTTAAAGGCTCTCATAGAAGCGGGGGTAAGTGATAGCCCACATGAACACTACGGTGGAAATACCGCTTTAGATTGTGTTACTGAATTATATGATGCAGAGAAGTCAATTGAATGCAAAGATTGCTGTAAGATTCTAATTAAGCATACATTAGAAAAAAATCCCAACATAGAAGTGCCAAATTCTGTAAAAAATAATAAGGAATTGGCTAAGTATTGGGATGCTTGTGAAGCAAATAATGAAGGATGGGAATTGATAACACCAAGCACTGAGACACAAGTAGTCGGTGCGCAAAAAGCAAATAAGAACTCCTGCTCAATTCAATAGATCTGTTGCCTAATCATTATTTGAATAACAACGCACTCCTTCTATAGCTAACACGTCATACCGCCGCGGAGATCCCGCTAACAAGTAGCGGGATGACGAGGTTTACCTTATCGGATTACGTCATACCGCCGCGGTATCTCAAAGCATAGATCCCGCTAACGGGTAGCGGAATGACAGTTTTTCAAATTGTCGGTAAATCTAAGTCAGTTTAGCTATAGCTCACGCTGCTTGGGTGACAATAGGAAAAAGTTTATTACTTAAGCTTAAAAAACGTGTATGATAGTGTTATTTCGCTCAAATCTTTTGTATTACTATCAAGCATTATCTCAGGATCTATATAGAAAGATACGGGCATAGCTGCTTTTTGTTTTGCTAGCAACATTTGCTCTTCAAAACAAAAGCATGCAACTTTATTGAAATACTTACCTGCTTTGAAAGGCGTAACGTTATATACTGCCATACCAAATGAAGGCTGATCAGATAGATTTTTTGCGTAATAAAACGTTAAACTTTGTTCTCCTATGTTTACATCAATGTAGTTAGTTTCTGATTTAAACTCCCAAGGTAGATCGGACATTATATCAGCATTGAAATGGACCCTGATCTTTTGGTTAGTTATATTTGTTGTTGTGTTAGTTACTTTTCTTATTGTACCACCATACCCAGTAGCTTTACAAAAAATGCTATATAGAGGCACCGATGCATATGCAAGACATAACATCAATACAACTAGAGATATTAGAAAGAAAACTATAGAATTCTTACTGCCTTTCCTTAAAAAGGAAAACATCTAATCCCTATTGTTGAACAAGTTAAGTAACCTGAGTAGATTGAGAAATATATTAATAAAGTCAAAATAAAGATTAGTTGCACCGAGTATTGCCAATTTAGTAGTAGCAACTTCTGATCCGTCATTATGTTTATAATAAACGTCCTTGATTCTTTGAGCATCATACGCAGTCATTAAGGTAAATACTATTACTGATATAAACGATATTGCAAAGTAGAGAGGACTACTTCCAAGGAATAAATTTACTATAGACGCAATGATTAACCCCCAGATTCCCATAATCAAGAAAGAGCCCATACTTGTAAGATCTCTTTTTGTAGTATTACCATATAAAGCCATAGAGCCAAACATGATTGATGTAATGAAAAACGCCCTTGCTATATTTTCTGCAGTATAAACTATAAAAATATAAGATAAGGAAAGCCCCATTAACACTGAGAACGAGAAAAATATAGTAACGGCAGACTGAGCACTTAGGTGTTGAATTCTATAAGACATGTAGAACACCAATGCAACTGGAGATAACATTACCACAAGCGATAGGACGGGATTAGAATAAATCACCTGAAAAAGACCAGAAAATACCGTTAGAAACGCAACAAGCCCTGTAACGCCTAAAGCTAAAGCCATGTAGTTATATACTTTAGTTAGGTAACTTCTGAGCCCAGCGCTATAATAAACGCCCTGAGAGCGGATATCCTGTTCATTTCTCATGTAAGACATAATATAACTCCTTTTATCCATTACTTAACACATTATAATATAAAACCATATTTTTATCAAGTGTTTTTATTATAAACAGCTATGCGCTGGCATTTGTTTTAATATAAATAGAATATAGGCCTATTGCTGCTGCATTTGAGACATTTAAGCTGTCAATTACGTTTGACATTGGGATTTTTAAAAGATAATCACAGTTTTCTTTAACTAGTCTTCGTACCCCTTTCTCTTCAGAACCAAAAATAATTACTCTTTTTTTCTCAAAACTCTTTATTTCATCTATATTTTCTTTAGTATTGCAATCAAACCCATAACACCAGTAACCGACCTTTTTTAAATACTGCATAGTTTTTACTATATTTGTAACGTATATTAGTGGGACAATATCCAATGCTCCACTTGCTGCTTTTGCAATAGATGCATTTTCACTTGGTGAATGGTTATGTGGTAAAACCAATGCGTTGACATTAAAACAAGCTGAAGTTCTTAAAATTGATCCAATATTGTGCGTGTCAGTGACTTGATCTAAAATGACTATAGTAGAGCTGTCGTTTGAGCTTTCAGCTACTTCTTCGATGCTTAAGTTATGAAGAATAGGGGCAACATTTAAAGCAATTCCTTGATGGTTAGCACCTTTAGATAAAACGTCATTAAGTATTTTGTTTTCTACTAATCGAACTTTAATGCCCTTACTATTTGCACATTGCTTAATTTCTTTTTCGTGTTCTCTATAGAAATTTTCTGTTACTAACAGTTCTATACACCGCCTATTTTTATTCTTCAGTGCTGACATGCAGGTGTGCTTTCCATACAGCCAAAAATTCTCATTAGTTTTTGACGATTTCATCGTATTATCGAAAATCTGGTTTTTATAGAATAAGCAACATTTTACTATGTTTGAATATTGTTGTAAAATTATACAATTCGATTAATGCGTTTATGTCGGACGATGAGTTGGATTGGCAAAAAAATGTTAAGCCAATAAAATGTGGAAAAGTTACTTTGAAAGTTGATCATAAAGTAAATATAAAGTCTATGGTTGATAAAGGTACCTCCGACTTACAAGGGAATTTTCTTAATACCAATAATGGTAACTCATCATTTTGTCTTGACTACAACACAAAATCAAAGATTGATAGGGGTAAATATTTTATAAGCGACAAGCTCGATTTGCATGGCTATAATATAGAGGATGCTTACTGTAAATTGATAGATTTTATTATCAAAAATTATCGAGCAGGGAATAGATGTTTATTGGTAATTACGGGATACGGCAGTGCAACAAATAAAACAGACACTATAAAGAATAACTTAAATAAGTGGTTAAATGATACTAAAATCCAGCATATGGTTCTATACTACCAGCAAGCTACGAAAAAACATGGTGGTAAAGGAGCTTTTTATGTTTTATTAAGAAGGCTTAGGTCCTATTAGCTGCTTAAGTTTCCTTTTAAGCCTTAATTTTTCTTGTATAACCATACAGTGTTCGGCAGCGCGTGACGCACAACTGTGCGAACATTGTGATTTGGGTCTACCAGGAAGGATGTCTCCCAGTACCTCTTTTCCCGTCATCCCGCTACGTGTTAGCGGGATCTCATTTCACTTTATGAGGGTGTCATCCGAGTAGCCCCTTTCTCGTCATCCCGCTACGTGTTAGCGGGATCTCATTTCACTTTATGAGGGTGTCATCCGAATAGCTTGACTACTTGGATCCAGATTGGATACTGAGTTGGTGAGTATAAAAGTATAGCTTCTACGTCATACCGCCGCGGTATCTCAGCCGCTAACAAGTAGCGGGGTGACGAGTTACTATAACGCTGCGAACCGTCATACCGCGATTTATTCCATAGCTGTACGAACATTCATTTTTGAAGGTAAACTGCACAGCAAATGGTGTCATTCCAGTGCTTGACACTGGAATCCAGCCGGCTTTGTTGCATCGCTAGCTATGATGGATTAAAGATAAAAAAGGTGGAGAATATCAGTAGCTTATTATTCTGGTATTTATAACAAGAACGGTCAGTGAATACCTAAATTTGAGTAAAAGAAATTTCACTACCATTTACCAATCCGGCTAAAATTCAAGAATTTCAATGCTTTAGCTATTTTCAATAGAATTAAATTTATTAATATAAATAACAAATTACTATTCTTAAATTTGATCAGATTGATTGCAAAAAAACAAGATTTTCAATAGGTTGCTTATAATCCTAACTATAGTTAGCCTTTCATAAGTAGCGATGCAACAAAGCCATTCCAGCGTCACGCGCTGCCATGTGGTATACAAATTTCCTTCGAATTACAACGTACGTGCGCTCTATATGCACTTGATTGACAAATGCTCTCTTATCAAAATCTCAAGAATCTGCACTATATTTAATGCTGCGCCTTTGCGCAGGTTGTCAGCCACTATCCACATATTTAATCCGTGCTCAACAGTATTGTCTCTTCTAATACGCGATACATATACAGCATTCTCCTGTACAACATCAATTTGAGTTATGTATTCACTATCTTCACGCCTGTTGTACACTAAAACTCCACTATCTTCGGCTTCACTTAGCACTTCACGAGCTTGTTCTTCAGTGATATGTTGATCAAATTCCACATTTACTGCCATAGCGTGACCGATAAAGACGGGTACCCTTACACAAGTTGCAGTAACTTTTATATCTTCCTCTAAAATTTTTTTTGTCTCCTCTTGCATTTTCCATTCCTCTTCTGTAGAGCCATTTTCCATGAATTCTCCTACATGGGGAATGCAATTGAATGCTATTTGCTTAGAGAATATCTTGGGTTTTTTAGCTTCGTTCATAAAGATTTTTTTTGTCTGGTCATAGAGCTCATCCATTGCTGCTTTGCCTGCACCAGAAGTTGATTGATAAGTTGAAGCAACGATTCTCTTTATTTTTGCTTTTTGGTGTAATAGATGTAGTACTAGCAGCATCTGTATTGTAGTACAGTTTGGATTGGATATTATGTTGTGGTTTTTATATTCCATAATTTTTTCTTTATTAATCTCTGGAATAATGAGTGGCACACCCTCTTTCATTCTAAAATGGGAACTGTTATCTATCACGATGCATCCAGCCTGTGTTGCAATTGGTACATACTCTTCAGAAACATGAGATCCAGCACAGAAAATGGCTACATTAGTTCCAACGAAGTCATAATCCTCAAGGCATAAAACTGTTAACTCTTTGTCACCAAAGCTCACCTTCTTCCCTTCTGATTTTTTCGATGCAAGTGCAATAACGCAATCTATCGCCTCATCTTGAAATTCAGCAAGCGTGCTTAATACCTCACGCCCTACTCTTCCGGTTGCTCCAATAACAGCAATTTTGTATCTCATATAGATGAACCTCTAATTTTAAAGTTCTATTATATTTTTACTGACAAAATTTACAATTGTTTTAATATTTTTACCTTGCAATTAATTGTAATTTAGCTATTATTATGCAATATTAGTAATATTACATAATGAAATGAAAGATGAGTAAGGAATACGATGAAACTAAGGTTAAACCTGCAATGTCTACACCTCAAGGGCCTGAAGGAACCAATGG
Source organism: Wolbachia endosymbiont (group A) of Chalcis sispes (assembly GCF_964026765.1). NCBI lineage: Bacteria > Pseudomonadati > Pseudomonadota > Alphaproteobacteria > Rickettsiales > Anaplasmataceae > Wolbachia > Wolbachia endosymbiont (group A) of Chalcis sispes. Next base: position 1,050,899 of record NZ_OZ034697.1, on the reverse strand, counting down.
ATCAAAGGCCCAAAGTGTTCTTTCGAATAAAAGAAAGCCTACAATAAATTTTGATGATAAAAAGTATGGTGTAAAAACCTCTAAAATAGACCAACAGTCTCTAAACAAAAGACAAGAATCTTCAAAGCTAAGAGATCTCTTAAGGTCAATACCAATAATAAGGAGATTTTTAGCAAGGATTTTCACACCTGAAAAAATAGAAATCATCAGTAACCCTATATATGACAACATGGAAGCATATAAAAAATCGCAGGAAGATTACCCTAGTAAGATAAAAGATGAAACTAGTATAGATGATGAACACACAAAAGAAGTAGATAGTAAACTTGAGAAGGGTAATGTTGAACAAGTGGACAACAAGAAAAGTCGTAGTTCATAAATATCAATCATTTAAAAATTATCTCTAGTTATAACATTGTATCTGTTCAGATGCATGGCTCATGTACAAATATTGAAACAAAAATTCCAGTGCTCCTTTCTCGTCATCCCAGTGCGTGACACTTGTATCTTTATGATGTGAGGCATTAGAGCTAAAATACCTCACAGGGAGGGTGAAGCTGATGCGACACTAATGCCATTAAGCCAGATTTTGCTTCCCTCCCATAGAGTTAAAGACTGAACAGTATCTTTTGGAATTATATCCCGTATTACAAGGTTAGTCTAAACTCTCAGTTTATTTATAGTCTTGGAGGCAATTTTATGCAAGTAAATGCTATTTTGGGTGTGGATATTTCAAAAAAGAAATTTGATGTTTGTTTGTTAGTGGACAGTAAAAAACGACACAAAGTCTTTCAAAATAATCAAGATGGTTTTGCAAAACTTGTAGTTTGGTGCAATGGCCATGGAGCAAATCTTACTCATTTATGTCTTGAAGCAACTAGTTGGTATGGAGAAGATTTGGCTACTTTTATGCACGATTTAGGACATAATGTCAGTATAGTAAACCCAGCCCAAATCAAAGCTTTTGGCAAAAGTGAGCTGCTCAGAAATAAGACAGATAAATCAGATGCAGCTATGATAGCTAGATTTTGTATCGCCAACAAACCTGCTCTTTGGAAGCCCATTGCACCTGAAATGAGGCATTTGAGGGAGCTTTACCGTTGCATGCAATCGCTAAAAGATGATAAGGTGCAACAGACAAATCGCTTGGAAAACAAAAATATGCATTCCAGTTGCAAAGAAGCTATATCTAAAGTAATTTTGGCAATAGAGGAGCAAATTATTGTTCTCGAAAAAGAAATTAATGAGCATATAAATAACTATCCACATCTAAAAAATATGGTGGAAAACCTTAAGACTATAAAAGGTATAGGATATCTTACTGCTGTTGCTGTTGTCGCAGAAATGCCATCAGTTGATAACTTTGACAATGCTAAACAATTTACAGCTTTTGCTGGTCTAAATCCAGGACATTATCAATCGGTATCGTCAGTAAGTAAGAGAAGTTGCATATGCAAAATAGGATCTGAGCGTATTCGAAAAGCTCTTTATATGCCAGCTATAGTAGTCAAAAACCATAATAATCATTTTCAAAAGTTTTGTCAGCGTCTAGCAAGTAAAGGCAAATGTCCAAAAGTCATAGTTCTTGCGTTAATGCGAAAATTAATGCATGTCTTTTTTGGTATTCTTAAAAATAATCAACCATTTAATTGTAATTTTGTTGGATAATTTGTTTGACAGCAGAGACAGTATCTGGGATCCAGATTGGGCACTAAGTTGGTAAACACGAAAGCGATTAATCCTTTACAACGTTTTTGATGGAACTGCGCGAAAGAACTGGATGCCAGTGGGCTTTGTTGCATAGCAACTGAAAAAATCTGGTGGCTACTGACAAAATTCATTATAAAATAGCCATTTAACCTTGAAAGAAAAAATATGCCACAAAAAATGAGGGTCAGTAACCATAGCGAATATAACAAATTTCTAGAAAAAAGAGGAAATATTTTTCATTATATCAACGAAGCCATAGAAAAGTGGTACGAGAATGGTCCAAAAATACCAGGTGGCAACAATATTTATAGCGATAAAGTTGTAATTTTGGTGCACATAATAACTTGTTTATTTAGAATAGGCCTGAGGCAAACAGTTGGGTTTATAGCAGGATACCTTGAGCAAATTGGGAAAAATTTGCAAGTTATCAGCTATTCACAATCATCAAGAAGGTTTAAGAAACTTAATATTAAGATCAATGATTGCAGAATTGATAAAAATAATATGGAAGATATCGAAATTGCTATAGACAGTACAGGAATTAGTATATACAACAACACTCCTGGTCATAGCAAGGAAAATAGCGAAGATAGAAAGTATCGCAGCTATGAACAGACAAGAAAATTGCATGTAATGTTGAATACAAACAGCAAAAAAGCCATAGCTGTAAAATACAGTAATGGTGTCTACTCTGATCACTATGGAGCTTGTGATTTGCTAAAAGAAGTCGATTTTCAGTATGTCATAAAAGTACTATATGCAGATAGGGCATATGATAGAGAAAAGCTCTATAAGCTGTGTAATCAATATGGTATAAAAACGAAAATTCCTCCGAAAAACAACGCAGCAGAGCATCCAAAATTGGATTATATGCTTGATAGAAATGCCGCTATTCAGTTAATGAAATTACATGGTGAGAATGGTATAAAAAGATGGAAAGAAGAAGTAAATTACGGAAAAAGATCGTATATTGAAGGATTTTTCTCAAGGTTGAAGCGAATATTTGGGTTTAGTTTTAGGAGCAAATCTGAGATTAATCGTGAGAAGGAACTACTTGTTAAATGCTATTTGCTCAATAAGTTCACTGATATTGGTATGGCTAAATTTGAGATAGCTTCATAAATTTATTGTGCGTTACCTACTATCCGAAGAGCGATGCAACAAAGCCATGCCAGTGTCACGCACTGGCATCCAGTTCTTCCTATAGTTGTCTTTTCTCGTCTACCTTATTTTGCCACTCTGCTGAACAGATACATAACATTTGCTATACAGAAACTCTGCGATACCAAAATAAATAAAGAGGTACGCCACTTGCAGTGAATAAGCTTGCGATCAGCAAGGTATTCACAGAAGTTTCAAATATTACCCAGCAGCAAAAGGTTGTTGCTATACTGCCAATTAAAAATTTGTAACAACTCTTTTCTTGCACAATAACTTTGAGAAAAGCAAGACTGCATGCAAGGTAAACAAATAAAAATGAAACTACAGAAAAGTCGATAATTGATGTGATCTGCTTAGCAAAATTGTTGCTTGAAGTGAGGATTAGTAAAGTTGCAGTTCCAACTGAGCTAGTTGTTATGCCCCAGAAAGGAGAACCGTGCTTGTTTCTTTGAGCAAAAAACTGTGGCATCAGTTTATCTTTTGCAAGGCCAAGGGCCACTTGTCCACTAGCTAGTACCCAAGCGTTTAAAGTACCAACACAAAAAATGAACGCAGTTATAGAAATAATCAAGTGCCAATTGCCAGAGGCCATAATTTTTATTGCGTCAACATATGGTGCTCTTGAACTTGCTAAATCATTGCCATTTATTAATCCCATAATTGCAAGATTGTTGATAAAATACACAACAGCAACAGAGATTGTTCCAAGTACCACAGCTCTTGGTATTGTTCTAGCTGGATTATCAACTGACCCTGCAGGTGCTGTTGCCAATTCAACTCCAATAAAACCCCATAGAGTAATAAGTGTAGAACGGGCAAGAATCTGCGATGTTGTAAGATTTGATATTTCTTCACTTATGATGAAGTTATTTCTATCAAAAAAAAACAATGCTGCTATAGGTATTACAAGCAATACAGAAATTTTTATCACCGTCAATAAAAACTCAACACGTCCAGCAGTAGCTACTCCTCTAAAATTTATTAGTGTAATAATTGTAAGTAATAACATCTCTAAAAACAGATGTACGTTTTGAATATCTTCATGGAAAAATGGTGTAAGATAACCAACACCCACAACTATTACGGCTGTTGTGCTAACCCATGAGATCACCCAATACGTCCAACCAACAAAAAAAGCTGCAGCAGGGCCAAAAGCATGCTTTACATAGACGTGAGGGCCACCCGTTTCCGGAAATTTTGCGCAGAGTGAGGCAAAAACTAAAGCAAGAGATATAGCACCAAGCCCTGATATTATCCAGCTTATAAGGCTATACATGCCATATGGAGCAAGGCTAATTGGAAGCATAAAAATTCCAGAGCCAATTTGGCTGCTAATCACTAAGGCAAAAATAGCCCAAAAACCTATTTTATTTGACACAATAATTCTTATCTAAATAGATTAACAATATACCCTAAACTCAGAAATTTCAATTGATCTTTTAACATAAAAACTTGCATTTTTTTCAATTTATTCCTAAAATAGATTATATTAACAGATTATTAAGAGGGGGTTATGAATCCGAGATTAAAAGCATTTTTGGTTGTTTGTAGTATTATTGCATTTTTGATTGCACTTTTGTTTCTCGTGTATTATTTAAATCTTCTTGTTAACTATATCCTTGACCCGATTCTAGTTCGTCCCTTTGAAAGATTATACAAAAACTTAATTGTTGATGGTCTTTATGCCTATTTATCTACAAGCACTTCTAGCCCTGCACTAGCATTTTTGGCTACAGGTTTTATTGTTATTGCTGCGTTTATTTGCCTGAATAAAATGCTTCTTCCCTTGCAAGAGAAGATCATAAACAACTATACCTCCTTTAAAAACGACAATATTGATAGCAATAGCATGTTGTTTGAGGTTTATAAAGATCCAACAATAAAATTAAAGGACAAAATCTTATTCTTCAGTATACACTTGATATATTACCTACAGCTTCCATTTTTGTACATTGCATCAAAGGTATCAGCTCTACGTGAGTTTCTTATATTTAATTTTGGTTTATTATTGTTAAATTATGCACTGCTAATTCCAGTAGCACTTCTTGAGTTAATAAAATATCCATCAGTAAAACTCTTTTCACCTTTGGGTTTGAATGTAAAGCAGCTAAGCTTTTTGTTTAATGTAAGTGATGTGGGCACTGGTAGTCAAAGTGTTCATACTAGAAGTTTTGAAGAAAGCACCATTAAATGTGCTAAAGAATTAAAGGAAAAATATGGGGCACCATCAAATGAGTTAGATGAAGAGTTTAAAAGTTATATAAGCGGTTTAACAAGTCAGCAAAAACGAATGATAGAACCTTATCTAAGATTGGATGGTTATGAAACTGGGGAGTGGGTAAATTGGGTAGATTCAAAAACCGGATTGACATTGACACAGGCTATAAATTTAGTTTTAATTGCGGCAAGAAAGCAAAATTCAGACGTAGAACTATTGAAATCTATATTACTGGTTCGCTTTGATGAAAGTAACCGCCAATGTGGTCCTGGAATGCTTCTCCGCATTATTTATGCATTAAATGGCCTTGAAGCAGAAAACAACTTTGCAGCTCAACTAGAGCCTTGGCAAATAGGAGAGTTGGCTAGGTATACTACTAAAAGATTTTTTGAGAGATATGTGGATAAGCATTACTATAAGATAAAAGTTTTGAAAGAAAATTTTGATGATTTGTATTCACCAAGTTCTGAAGTGGATTTGAGCAACGTGAGTGATGAAGTAAAGGACGGCATTTCTTATACAAGAGATGCTATAAAAGAATTTGTGTTTAAGGAATTATATGTAAAGTTTTATAACGACTATGGGGAGCATATTCAGAGAGGGCAGATAAAACAAAGGTTAAGGGAGTTAATAACGGATGAAGTCGTAGACGCGGCAATATATTCTAAAATAGATGAAATAGAAATCCCTGCAGAACCACCTACTTATCTTGAAAGAGTAAAAGCATTTTTTGGAGGTCATGCAAGGTCTTCTGCTGCTTAGTGGTTTAGTTCGTGCTATATAGCTAAACTGACTTAGATTTACTGACAATTTTAAAACAACAAATTCGTCATTCCGCTACTAGTTAGCGGAATCTATACCGCGAATGAATCCATAGCTGTACGAACATTGTGATTTGAGAGCAATTTCCACAAGGGAGGGTGTCATTCCAGTGCTTGGCACTGGAATGGCTTTGTTGCATAGCAACTGAAAAAATCTGGTGGCTACTGACAAAATTCATTATAAAATAGCCATTTAACCTTGAAAGAAAAAATATGCCACAAAAAATGAGGGTCAGTAACCATAGCGAATATAACAAATTTCTAGAAAAAAGAGGAAATATTTTTCATTATATCAACGAAGCCATAGAAAAGTGGTACGAGAATGGTCCAAAAATACCAGGTGGCAACAATATTTATAGCGATAAAGTTGTAATTTTGGTGCACATAATAACTTGTTTATTTAGAATAGGCCTGAGGCAAACAGTTGGGTTTATAGCAGGATACCTTGAGCAAATTGGGAAAAATTTGCAAGTTATCAGCTATTCACAATCATCAAGAAGGTTTAAGAAACTTAATATTAAGATCAATGATTGCAGAATTGATAAAAATAATATGGAAGATATCGAAATTGCTATAGACAGTACAGGAATTAGTATATACAACAACACTCCTGGTCATAGCAAGGAAAATAGCGAAGATAGAAAGTATCGCAGCTATGAACAGACAAGAAAATTGCATGTAATGTTGAATACAAACAGCAAAAAAGCCATAGCTGTAAAATACAGTAATGGTGTCTACTCTGATCACTATGGAGCTTGTGATTTGCTAAAAGAAGTCGATTTTCAGTATGTCATAAAAGTACTATATGCAGATAGGGCATATGATAGAGAAAAGCTCTATAAGCTGTGTAATCAATATGGTATAAAAACGAAAATTCCTCCGAAAAACAACGCAGCAGAGCATCCAAAATTGGATTATATGCTTGATAGAAATGCCGCTATTCAGTTAATGAAATTACATGGTGAGAATGGTATAAAAAGATGGAAAGAAGAAGTAAATTACGGAAAAAGATCGTATATTGAAGGATTTTTCTCAAGGTTGAAGCGAATATTTGGGTTTAGTTTTAGGAGCAAATCTGAGATTAATCGTGAGAAGGAACTACTTGTTAAATGCTATTTGCTCAATAAGTTCACTGATATTGGTATGGCTAAATTTGAGATAGCTTCATAAATTTATTGTGCGTTACCTACTATCCGAAGAGCGATGCAACAAAGCCCACTGGAATCCAGCCTTTATTATGCAGCCACTTGGTTGAAATTAAGTCTTCTGGATCCCAGTGTCTAGGCACTGGGATGACACCATTTGCTGTGCAATTTACCTTCAAAAATGAATGTTCGTACAGCTATGGAATGAATCGTGGTATGACGCGTTAGCTATAGCTTTGTCTTCCCTTTTCTGAATGGCTTGCAAGCTGCTATCTCTACAAAAACTATATTTTTCTTCAGAAGAGAGTTATATTGTAACTATGGACAAAATAATCATAAAAAAATTTGGTGGGACTTCGCTAACTGATTTAAACCGAGTTGCAAATTTGATAAAAAACGATATTGAGAAAGGTTGTAATGTAATCGTTGTTGTATCTGCTGTTGCAGGATTTACTGACCAAATGGCTTTTCAGGCTAGGCAAATCTCAAATTTAAGTTGCAGACAAGAGTTATCAGAGTATGACGTTATGCTTTCAGCAGGAGAACAAATTTCTTGCGGTCTATTAGCTATCACTCTCCAATCGATCGGAGTTAATGCTAAATCGTGGCTTGCCTGGCAGTTACCAATTGTAACTGATGATTTTTATTCTGAGTCTAAAATAAAAACAATAAAGATTGAACGTGTGAAAAGATCTTTTGCTGAGGGTTATACTGCTGCGATCATTGCTGGTTTTCAGGGTATAAATGATGATAGAATCACTACTTTTGGAAGAGGAGGCTCTGATATATCAGCAGTTGCCTTCGCGGTAGCCTTTGGTGTTAGAACTTGCGAAATTTTTACTGATATTGATGGAATATATACAGCAGACCCGAGAATTGTTCCAAAGGCACGCAAGCTCAAATTTATCTCTTACGATGAAATGTTGGAAATGTCGTCATCTGGTGCTAAAATATTGCATAATCGTTCAGTACAACTTGCAATGAAACATGACATTAAAGTGCAAGTGCTATCCACTTTTAAGGAAGTAGAAGGTACCACAGTGCTACACAAAAGGGAGGTACTAGAGAGATACTTAATTACTGGAATAGCTTATAGCACTAATGAAGCTCTTGTAACTTTCACTAACCTTGCAAATAACTTGCGTACTTTAAGAGATATAGTAGGGGCAAACGTTAAAATTGATATGGTACATGGGTCAAGTTTTGTTATCTCCAAATTTGATATTGATTTAATGGAAAAGTTACTGAATAAGAATGAAAATTATGCTATAAACGATAATGTAGCTAAAATTTCAATAATTGGTATTGGTGTTATGTCTAACACTGAAGTGATGCACCGTACACTCAAGGTTTTAAGCGAAAAAAAGATAGAAATACTTGCTATCACAACATCCGAAATCAAAATCAGTATAATTGTTCAAAAAGAATACGTTGTAGCTTTGGTCAAAGATTTACATACTGAGTATGAGCTTGATATGCAACACTAGGATAGGCTCGACGTCCAGTTGTCTAAGAGTATGTCTTGAAAAGGAATGAGGAAAAAAATATGATAGTGTAAGTAAAAAATAGGAGGGAAAATTGTATCCAAGTGATATAAGTGATAAGGAATGGGAAATTTTGGAGCCACATGTTGCACAAGGAAAGATAGGGAGGCCAAGAAAGCACAATATCAGAACAATTATTAATGCAATAAGGTATATAATGAGAGGTGGTTGTCAATGGAGAATGCTGCCGAAAGATTTTCCTCCATGGAAGACGGTGTATGACTATTTTCTCAGGTGACGTAGTAATGGCAAATTGGAAAAAATACATAATATGCTAGTAAAAGAGGTAAGAAAAATGTTTGGTAAAAATGAAACACCTTCAGTAGGAATAATTGACAGTCAATCAGTAAAAACCACTCAAAAAGGGGATCCAGAGGATATGATGCTGAAAAAAAAATAAAGGGTAGAAAACGTCATATTGTTGTAGATACAGTGGGCTTAATTATTGCGGCTGATGTTCATAGTGCAAGTGTTCAAGATCGTGATGGTGCTCTAAATCTTTTCACTCAAGCTAAATACAAGGCTCCAACTTTACGTAAGTTTTTTGCTGATCAAGGATACATAGCAAAACCGCTGTTTATTGGAGACAGGATACGATTACCAAGAAAGCTGTTGATGTTACAGGATTTTTCGACAATCTGGACCACAATTTAGCACTGCAGGCTATCAAGAAGCACACAGACTGCAAATGGGTCATACTGTATGTTGAAAGGTGGATGAAATCCCCTATTCAGCAAGCAGATGGCAGTAAGGTAGTTAGGGAAAAAAGGAGTTCCGCAAGGAGGTTCAATAAGCCCAATCATTTCAAACATATTTATGCACCATGCATTTGATATATGGATGAAACAAAATCACCCAACAGTACCATTTGAAAGATATGTGGATGATGCGATAGTGCACTGCAGAACTAAAAGACAGGCAGAATTTATGCGAGCAGCAATTGAAGAAAGATTGGCACAATGTAAGCTAAAATTGCAACCTGATACCAATGCCATTCCAAAACTCCATCATTATACTGCCTTAGTATAACCTTCTCACTTCTATTGTCTATTTGTTTGTTATGTAATAGAAATTGGTATGAGATTGAAGAATTAAGTGTGAACGGTTACAGAATTTTTGCCAGGAGAAACATATAGTTAAAGTAATTCAGATTTGTAAGATATGTTTATCTGCAATTATAGCTTCAACAGTAGGCAATGTTGCTTTTAATTACCTCAACATTTTCTCTTGGCAATTCTTTAATGAACCGAGAAGTGCGCATCGGTTGCCACTGGTTGTTAATTTCCCTCCTATCTGCACATGAAATGATTAACCTTTCTTTGGCTCTGGTTATGCCAACATATGCGAGTCTCCTTTCTTCTTCTAAAGCTTTACCACTTTTGTCATCAAAAGATCTTTGATGAGGAAATAATCCCTCTTCCCAACCAGGAAGAAACACGCACGGGAATTCAAGTCCTTTGGCTGCATGAAGAGTCATAACATATACGGTGTCATCGTTATTCATATTATCCACTTCCATCACCAAACTTATGTGCTCCAAGAAAGTTGTGGCATTATCGAAATTTTTTAAAGATGAGATGAGCTCCTTGACATTTTCTATTCGTGCTAAGCCTGTTACCTCCTCATTTTCAAGCATTTCAATATACCCTGATTGGTTTGCTACGATTTTAACGAATTCATGCAGTGGTTTTACGCTTACTATTTCTTCCCAAGCTTTAATTTTATTTAAAAAATCATTTAGTGAGAGTTTAATTCTTTCGGTTACTTGATTACTATTAACTAATATTTTTGCTGCCTCAAAAAAAGAAATTTTGTTATCCTGAGCAGTCGTGTATATTTTCTTTAGAGTTGTAGCTCCTATGCTTCTTTTTGGCCGGTTTACGATCCTTTCGAAAGCTAAGTCATCGTTATTGTTTGTAACGAGTCTTAAATATGCAATTATATCCCTGACTTCCTGACGTTCGTAGAATTTTACGCCACTTATAATCTTGTAGGGAATTGAATATTTTATAAAATACTCTTCGAGAACTCTAGTTTGAAAAGTGGCCCTTACCAGCACTGCAATGTCACTAAATCTGTATTTATTGAGCTTTAATATCTGTTCGCTTATGAACCTTGCTTCAGCTTTTCCGTCCCATAATTTTATTAGATTTACCTTTTCCCCTTCAATGTTTGTTGTCCACAATTTTTTTTCTAAGCGAGTCTTATTGTGATTGATAACATATGACGCAGTTGCAAGTATGTGGGATGTTGACCTGTAGTTACACTCTAGTTTAACGGTTTTTGCATTTTTAAAATCATCAGAAAACTTCAAAATATTTTCAACTTCTGCACCACGCCAACTATATATCGACTGGTCATCATCTCCTACACAGCAAATATTTGAGTGCTCTTTTGCAAGGTATTTTAGCCAAAGATATTGTATCGCATTTGTATCTTGATATTCATCTACCATGACATATTTAAACTTGTTTTGGTAGTAGGACAGAACTTCGGTCTTTTGATTAAAGAGTTGTATGTTATATAGCAATAAGTCACCAAAATCGACAGAGTTAAGGAATCTCAACCTTTCCTGATACTGGTGATAGACTTTGAGTGCAGTTACGTACACTGGCCTAAATGATTGAATATCTTCCACTTCAGATGGCAATAAGCACTTCTCTTTCCATTGCTGAATAATATTCATAATGGTCTTACATTTTTCTGATAGGTAATCAGGGCTTATTTCATTGATAATATTTTTTATTACCTGTAATTGGTCATCCACACCAATGATTGTAAAATTGGGGTTTAAGCCCACAATTTCTGCGTGCAGGCGCAAAATTTTTGCTGCAATTGCATGGAAAGTGCCAAGCCATGGTATGTTTGTGCCCGTTAGCTCAAGTACCCTTGATACCATCTCATTTGCTGCTTTATTTGTGAATGTAACAGCTAATATTTCATCAGAATAAGCGTGACCATTTCTAATTATGTGTGCTATTCTTGAAGTAATCGTTCTTGTTTTTCCGGTTCCGGCTCCTGCCAATATTAAAACCGGTCCATCTATGTTAGTTACAGCTGATTGTTGTTCTGGATTTAGCAGTGAGAGATAATCGTTCATCGTAGCCCTATAGATTATAACTTCGTAAAGTTAAACCTATGATTGAAATATTGTAAAGGTTTTATTGAATAGAACAGTTAAAGAATGCTTCACTCAAGTACTATATATTTAAACGTAGGTTTTACATCTATTTTGTTTTAGTAGTTTCAGGTGTATGTCGAGTAACAACAACTTGATTTGAGGTATTGGCACCAGTTGTTGGGTGAATAGGTGGAGTTTGGAATGGCTTATATGTACGGTTTAGTTCCTTCATTTCTATTTCTTCAACTTCAACAAGGGGTTTTTCTTTTGGGGTATAGCGATTATGCGTTGCAGGTCGTTCAGTGAGATTTTCATATGTTTCTTTCAACCAAGTTCCGATATCATACATAAATCCATACGCTTTTTCTTTAAATTCTCTCAATGATCTACTGAAACTTGCTAGTGTGTTATTAAAGTAAATTGTCATATAGTCTCTTGTGGTGTATTGATAACTTTCTCCATCTAGTCTGCTACTTTGTGCGTTATACCAATTCTCATTACTAGTGAATCAAATAAGCGGCATTGCAGAGTTTTTTAATTGTGGAGTGAGAAAGAGAGGTAATAAATTTGCACAAAGCGCTCTCAAGCAAAGCAATTGTGTCGTAGATTTTGTTACGCAAAATGTTCTGTTTTATATATAACCAAAACCTCTCAACAGGATTGAGGTCAGGTGAGTATGGTGGTAGGTATATAATGTCGATATTTTTAGGTACTTTTAAATTTTTTGACTTATGCCAACTAGCACAATCCATGATAAGAAATGCCTCCCTTGTTCCTAAATATTGTGACATCTGCTCAAGGAATATATTCATACAATCAGTATTGACGTTTGAGCTAGAACTTTCTCCATTTCTGGGATTAACTGCACTATAGAGATAAAAATTTTGCCTACCTAGTTTTACCTTAACCTGTGTCCTAATGCCTTTTTTAAACCACCCGTGTCCAATCTTTGAATGTGTGCCAAACCGCGATTCATCGAAGAAAAATAGCTCTTTTTCAGGATACATGACAATAGTTTCATTAAGATTTTTTTTTAAATTCCTCTTGTTTACTTTTATCTTGTCCGTTATGCACTGGTCTTGGTGTGATATATGAGAATTTCATTCTTTGCATATTACGGTGTACTGTAGATTTGCTGATATTCAAACCAAACTTTTCTTGAATTCTTATTTTCATTTCTTTTATAGTAATATTGGGGTTTTCCTCTATCCACACCTCAACTTGTTCACGTTGACTTTGATTCAATATAGTTTTTCTACGGCGTTGAGGCGGAGCAAATAATTTTTCTTCTCTGCCAAATTTTAGGTCATGCAGTAAGTGCCTTTCTTGAAATGCAGCATATCTTTGCTACGGCTGTTATACTGTGCTTTTTTGCTGCAATTACAGCATTTAGTTTTTTTGCAACATATGCGTTATTTCTTACTTTCTTCAGCATTTCTTTTGCTGATTCCACCACTTTTTCATCCAATAATTTTGATCTTAATGCCATTTAAACCTCGCTACTTTACTTACTTCAGTATGGCTTTTTTTCTATTATTGTCTATCCGTTACTTGTGTAGCGGGAATTGGTATTAGAACTATTGTTGCTTTTGAAATAACCAAATATGTTGTACATTTTGAGCTACCGCTGATTATTAATATACATATATTATGCATTAATAAATTAAAGTTGTCAAGAATTTTACTACTTGCACTCTGTAAAGTTTTTGTTGTGTACTTTGAACTTTGAGAAAAATGGACGCCTAAATTTGACAATTGTGAAAATATTAGTTAAAATTATTGTATGTTAAGTATAGTAAATAGGAGAAAATATGCCTACTAATTCTGATGAGCAAAGAAAACTTTCACTTGAAGAACGGATAGTTATTACGTCTTTAACATCTGTGGAAAATTTAAGAATCCATAATGTTGAATCAGTTAAAAAAACGACTGACATAATAAGTTATTATGTTGAACAAATAAAGGAGCCCTTTGAGGAATTTATTAAGCAAATCAATGAGATACATACTTCATTTATGTGGGAACTTGATCGTCTTGATCATGATACTTTGAGAGAACACTTTAATGAAGGAGTAACAATAGATGCACTAAAAGAACATGTGCAATCTGTTGGACAATACTTAGAATGCACTTCAAAGATTTTATATAAATTTGGTAAGTTAAATGATGAAGAAAAACAACAAGGTAGTGATTTAGTAGCAGAAAAACTTAAAATAATAGAAGAGATTTCAAATCCTAAAAGCAAGCCAAACGCTTGTAGAACTTGTTGTGCTTTAAGTGGTGGTGCAATTATTGGAGCAGCTATAGCATACCTTGCAGGAGCTGCCACTTTAGCTCCTGCTATTGTTGCTGTTGCAGTATTTATTGCAGCCACTGTTGTTGGTGCACTGGTGGGTTATGGTATTGGAAAATCTTGTGAAAAGGTCAGTGAAGAAAGGCAAAAGGATCGCCATATGAGCATAGGTACTGTGATTAAGAATGTCCTTACTCCTGAGTGTTTAAAATCACAATCGCAAGTTCATCCATAAGGTAGGCATTTAGTATTGACTTTACAACGATAGTCACTTTAAATTAGTAACTATTGTTGCAGTTAAAGTATCAATGCCTTTTTTCTTTTATTTTTTTGCAATTCTTAGCATTTTATCTGCTGTATGCGTAATTAGTGTAAGAAATCCTGTGCATGCAGTATTATTTTTAATTTTCACCTTCGTTAACTCTGCAGTGCTTTTCATTCTTCTTGGAGCTGAATTCATTGCTATGATGGTACTGATAGTATACATCGGTGCAGTTGCAGTGTTATTCCTCTTTGTAGTTATGATGCTCGATATTGACTACATAAGGTTGCGCCAGGGTTTTGCAAAGCATTTCACTCTTGGTGCTATATTATGTGTTGTGTTTTTTCTAATCATCAGCTTTGTAATCCGCAGCTCAGCACCGAATATAAGCAATGTTATAAACTATAATACTAATAACGTGAAAGCTATTGGTAATTTGCTATATACTGACTATATGTATGCTTTTCATCTTTCTGGAATTTTGCTGCTTGTTGCAATTGTCGGTGCAATTGCTCTTACTTTGCAGGACAAGAAAAAAGGAGTTAAAAAACAGAATGTATTAAAGCAATTGACGCAATCTTCATCTGTAAAATTGGTTAAGGCTAAATTTGGAAAAGGAGTGGAATGGAAATAGGATTAAATCATTTTTTGATAGTTGCTGCTATTTTGTTCACTGTTGGGGTGTGCGGTATTTTCATCAACCGTAAGAGCATAATCAATATATTGTTATCAATAGAAATATTATTGTTGGCGATTAACATCAATCTAGTTGCTTTTTCTGCCTTTATGAATGATATAGTTGGGCAAATTTTTGTGATGTTTGTGTTGACTGTTGCGGCAGCAGAGTCAGGAGTTGGGCTTGCAATATTGGTTGTATATTATAGAAGCCGTGGCAATATAGATGTTGAACAAGCAAATTTAATGAAAGAATGAAAGTATGATGGATATACTGAAATTAATAGTATTTTTGCCACTTTTTGGTTCGCTATTTGCAGCACTTTTTAGAAAAAGTCAGTTAGTTACAACGGCAGGGATTGGAATATCTGCAGTTTTATCTTGGTATGTTTTTCTCACCTTCTCTGAAAATTATCACTTGAGTTTATTTCCTTTGTTTTCATTGAGCATCTTAAAAGTAAATTGGGCAATTAGTGTG
Source organism: Wolbachia endosymbiont (group A) of Chalcis sispes (assembly GCF_964026765.1). NCBI lineage: Bacteria > Pseudomonadati > Pseudomonadota > Alphaproteobacteria > Rickettsiales > Anaplasmataceae > Wolbachia > Wolbachia endosymbiont (group A) of Chalcis sispes. The sequence goes on along the minus strand of NZ_OZ034697.1, from coordinate 1,035,471 downwards.
GATGCTCTCTCATCCTTAATGCTTATTGTTATTACCACCGTTTCACTGGTAGTACATCTCTACTCTATCGGTTATATGGAGCATGATAAGGGGAAGTCGAGGTTTTTTTCTTACCTATCGCTATTTACGTTTTGCATGATTGTGCTGGTTGTAAGCGATAATTTCGTGCAGCTTTTTTTTGGCTGGGAAGGAGTTGGCCTGTGTTCTTATTTACTCATAGGATTTTGGTTCCAAAAATATTCTGCAAATAATGCAGCAATTAAAGCATTTGTTGTGAATAGGGTAGGAGACTTTGCACTATTGATTGGAATCTTTCTTATTTATTATACATTTAATTCTCTAGAATTTGCATATATATTTGATACAATTAATTTTCTTGGCACTCAAAACATTCGTGTGTTCTGCTGTGAATTTAAAATAATTCATATAATATGCATATTACTTTTTATTGGCTGTATGGGAAAATCCGCGCAACTTGGCCTACATGTTTGGTTACCAGATGCAATGGAAGGGCCAACTCCTGTTTCTGCACTTATTCACGCAGCAACGATGGTAACAGCAGGTATATTTTTAGTAGCAAAGTGTTCTCCATTGTTTGAGTTATCAAATGTGGCACGAGAATTAATAGTTATCGTTGGAGCACTCACTGCTTTTTTTGCAGCCACCGTTGCAATTACTCAGAACGATATAAAGAAAATAATTGCTTATTCAACCTGCAGTCAACTTGGTTATATGTTCATGGCATGTGGGCTTTCTGCTTACAATGTTGCTATTTTTCATTTAATGACCCACGCTTTTTTTAAAGCTCTACTATTTCTTGGTGCTGGCAATGTAATTCATGCAATGCATCATGAGCAAAACATTCAGAAAATGGGAAATTGCTGGAAGAAAATCCCTTGCACTTACACTCTCATGTGGATTGGGTCTCTTGCGCTTTCTGGAATATTTCCATTTGCAGGTTTTTACTCAAAGGATTTGATAATTGAACATGCTTATAGCACGGATAGCTTTGCTTTTGTAATAAGCTTAGTTGTTGCATTCTTCACAGCGTTTTACTCTTGGAGGTTATTGCTTCTTGTGTTCCACAGCCAAAAACAAAGTAAAATTAATATACATGAGGCACCAAAGATTATGCTTATACCATTACTGATACTTGCTTTTGGTTCGGTATTTTCTGGAGTGTGGGGAGCAAATATTTTGAACATAACTAGTAATGCGTTTTGGAAATCAAGTTTAGTAGTTATTGATGAGCATGGAGTTCATAATTTCTTTATAAAACTACTGCCAACCTTAGCAAGCCTAAGTGGAATAGCACTTGCGTACCTAATTTACCAATATCAAGTAATTAGGCAAATTAAGAGTAAATTTTTACTTAAGTTTTTGCAGAATAAATGGTACTTTGATGAGGTGTATGAGTTTGTTATCATTGCACCGATAAGGTTTATATCTAGGCTTCTATGGAAGTTTGATGTTAAGGCTATTGATTCATTTGGGCCAAATGGTATTGTAAGGTTGGTTAATGAATGTTCAAAAAGTTCTATAAAGTTACAAACTGGTTATATATTTGATTATGCATTTATTATGTTTGTTACTTTAATAATCGGTGCTTTATATATTATTGGAATTAAATAGAAGGTGTTGTTACTTAGTATATTCTTGCTTCCACTGATAGGAGCGTTGATTTTATCCTTAATCAGGATTAATCATCAATCTATACACTTAAGATTCCTTGCTCTATTTTTTGCTGTACTTCCATTTTTGCTTAGCATTGTAGCTTGTATAGAATTTGATTATAACGATGCGGACTTTCAGTTTGTCAGCTACCCAATTAGAAATGTTGGAATAGGGATAGATGGTATATCGTTGCTTTTCCTTCTGCTTACAACTTTCTTGTTTGTAATTTGTATACTCTACAACTGCAAAATGAGTTATACAACCCTTAGGCCATATATGGCATTATTTCTACTGCTTGAGAGTTTTGTAGTCGGTTTTTTCGTTTCACTGAATGCTATAAGCTTTTATGTGTTTTTTGAAGCTGTTTTAATACCAATGTTCTTTATTATTGGCATTTGGGGAGGAAAACACAGGGTATATGCAACGTTTAAGTTGTTTCTTTATACATTAACTGGCTCATTATTATTTTTACTTGGATTGGTGTACATCTATAGCACTTTTGGGACGTTTAATATACAAAAATTAGCTACATTAGTGCCAAACCTTGATCTTGAAGTGCAGTCATTGCTGTGGATTGCATTTTTTATTTCTTTTGCAATAAAAGTACCGATGTTTCCATTTCACACTTGGCTTCCTGATGCGCATGTGCAATCACCAACTTCTGGATCTGTGATTTTAGCTGGCTTGCTTATTAAAATGGGGGGATATGGATTTTTAAGGTTTTCTATTCCAATGCTTCCTCAGGCAAGTTTGTATTTTTCAAATTTCGTTGTTGTGCTGAGCATTATTGCGGTGATATATGCTTCGCTAGTTGCGTTTGCTCAAGATGATATAAAGAAGTTAATAGCTTATTCTTCAATAGCACATATGGGGATCGTTACTGCTGGCCTCTTTTCATTTTGTGAGGAAGGAATACTCGGCGCTATATTTCAAATGATTAGTCATGGCCTTATTTCTGCTGCTTTATTTTTATGTGTTGGAATGCTATATACTCGAACTGGAACTTTGGAGATTGCAAAGTATTTTGGCATAGTAAACACAATGCCAAAATTTGGTTTTATGTTCATTTTATTTTCAATGGCTTCAATAGGGCTACCTGGAACATCTGGGTTCGCAGGTGAGTTTTTGGCTATGGTTGGGATGTTTAAGAGCATAGGGTTTTTTACAGGATTTATCGCACTTGGCACTATTTTAAGCGCAGTTTATATGCTGAATTTATGTAAGCAAATAATATGGGGGGTTAGCTATTCTAAATTATTAAATAACCGTTTGGATAGCATAGAATTTTCTGTCTTAATTCTGCTTGCAGTGTTTGTTATTTTGCTTGGATTTTACCCAACCCTTGCACTGAATTATTTGAAGCCATGTATGGCAAATTTGTTAGTCAAATATAATGCGCTATGAATTATATACAGATATTGCCGGAAACGTTCTCTATTATCTCCTCGTTCGTGTTGCTGCTGCTTGGGATTATATTTAACCGCCGAACTATCAACTTATTAGCACTTGGCTGCACAGTGGTAACTTTGATTATTTTAATTCTTTCGGCAGAAAACAATGAAATTTTTCTCTTTAATTCGTTGTTAAAACTCAATTTATACATCAGGTCAGCCCAAGGGTTAATTCTCAGCACAGGAATTTTAATACTTTTGATGCTGAATTTATCAAAATATGACTATAAGTATGAATTTTCAATGCTGATTCTTTTTGCGCTATTTGGCATGATAACTTTGGTTTCAGCAAATAGTCTGATTTCTTTTTATTTAGCTTTTGAGTTGATGAGTATATCTTTGTATGTTCTTGCGAGCTTTAATAAAGATTCGATTTATTCATGTGAAGCAGGAGTGAAATATTTTACACTCAGTGCATTATCTTCCTGCATTATGCTGTATGGTATGTCATTGCTTTATGGATATACAGGACAAGTCAATTTCTCTGAGCTCGGTTCATTCTTGCAAAACCATCAGATAACTTATGGAATAGTTTTTGGGTTAGTCTTTGTCCTAATTGGTTTGTGTTTCAAGCTTGCTATTGCTCCTTTTCATATGTGGGCTCCAGATGTCTATCAAGGTGCACCTACCATAGTAACTGCGTTTTTTTCTACGGCCCCAAAAGCTGCACTTGTAACATTTTTAATTCGATTGATGAATGAAGAGTTAGTAAATGTAAAAAGTTATGTTCAGCCTATTTTCTTATACGTTTCAGCATTGTCTGTGCTTATCTCAGCTTTTGGGGCTTTGCGTCAGCAAAACTTAAAAAGGCTGCTTGCTTACAGTTCAATTGGTCACATTGGTTTTATATTTGCTTCACTTTCTATTTTTACACAAGCAGGAACAGATAGTGCCTTAATGTATCTGGTGATATATATCATCACAAGCATAGGGCTATTCTCATATCTCGTACAAATTGACGATGACGATTGTGATATTGCAAACTTGTCTGGTATAGGGAAGAAACGCCCAATTGTAGCATTTCATCTTTCTGTGCTGTTACTCTCGATGTCGGGAATACCTCCACTTGCGGGTTTTATCGCTAAATTTTTTATATTCAAAAGTTTAATAAATTCTGGCTTTATCACCCTGTCTTTGATCCTTGTAATGGCAAGTGTTATATCGTGTTACTATTATCTAAATATTATAAAAGCTATGTATTTCGATAAAGCTAGTGGTAATAAGGTTACTTATTCTAAGGGTCTATTCATTATCACTTCGGTGGCTTCACTGATTAACCTCGTTCTTTTCTTGTACGTTTTACTCACTCATTGAACTAAAGGGCTGACAAGGTGATCCCTGAGGGTTTTCATATTCATCATTACAAAGAAGTTTTAAGCACTAATGGAAAAGCACTGGACTTAATTAACAGAGGAATATCAAATGAAACTGTTATTATTGCCGATAAACAAACAGAAGGCAGGGGGCGCACCGGAAAAAGTTGGGTTTCTCCAGAAGGTAATTTCTATGCGAGTTTGGTGATAAACCTCTTTAACGATTATCTGAATGAAAGCCAGCTTTCGGTGTCATTCCAGTGCGTGACGCTGGAATCTAGGAATCAAGAAGCATGGATCCCAGTGTCAAGCACTGGGATGACATCGGATGGTACTGGGATAACAGTAGGCTTAACGAGTCAAGTTAAAGACATCAGCAAATTAACAGAATTGACTTTTGTGACTGCTCTTGTTGTAGGAAATACTTTACTGTCATTTATGGATGATAGTAACATTCAATATAAATGGCCAAATGATGTCCTAGTTGATAGTAAAAAAATCAGTGGAATATTGCTTGAAAAAAGATCCAATTCGAATTGGCTTATTGTAGGAATTGGAATTAATGTCAATCATGCACCACTTGCAGGAACAACGTGCATTAGCAATTACGGTGAATCTGTGTCTAACATGGATCTGTTAAAGGAATTAATAATAAATTTTAATAAGCTAAGAAAGCAATGGCTATTTGACGGGTTTTATGCTATAAGAGAAATGTGGTTAAAAAAAGCATTCAAAATGAATGAGCAAATCAGTGTAAAGTTAGCTGACAAATTGTATGAAGGAATTTTTGCTGATATAGATGAAAGTGGTAAATTGGTGTTGCAGCAAAAGGATGGAAGCTTAATTTATTTTGATGCAGGTGAGTTATTTATTGGCAGTGCATTATGAATACGTATGTAATTTTTGCTTACCTTATTAGTTTTACGTTGATTACCGGAGAACTGATTTTTACCATTTCTTGCTATATTAAAAGTAAAAAAATTCTAGAAAGCCTGAAAGATAATAATGAAGAAGAAACATAAGCGATTACTTATAACTTCAGGAATTTTCTGCTTTTTAAGCTGCATAGCCTTTTTTATTTTAACAACGCTCAAAGAAAATATCTCATTTTTCTATACAGTAAGTGAGGCAATAGTTTTACCAAATAGTCAAAAGCCAATCCGTGTTGGTGGAATGGTTGTTGAAGATAGTGTGATACGGAGCGAAAGTGAAGTAGTTTTTCAAATGACAGATTTTAACAAAAGCGTTGTGGTAAAATACCAGGGAATACTTCCACCGATGTTTTCAGAAAAAAGTGGTGTTGTTGTGCAAGGTAAAATGTCTGATAATAATACCTTTCTTGCAGATACGGTGTTTGCAAAACATGATGAGAACTATATGCCGAAAGTTTTAAAACAGATTCCCTAATTCAGCTGTATTGAAACGATATGTAGAGAGAGTAACAGCCCACTGGGCTATTACTTTTTTTCTTATATGAATTCAGGAGCATCCATTGGTGGCGGTTCTAGCGAAGATTTTAAATCGTTAATTTCTTTTATTAGCTCGTCAAGCTTACTCCTTTCTTCTGTTAGCATGTCATTTAATTGACTGATAGAGTTGCTATTGTTATGCAATACATCATCCAATTCAGGAACGAATTTCGTGTTCAGCTCTGCGATTAATTTATCTAAAGCTTTGTGGACATAACCAAGCTGCGCTGGATTTCGCGCAACTGTTTCATCATAACCTTTAGGTTTGGTGTTAACTTCTATTTTGCTTATTACTTTAAGTTCGTTTTTGCTTTCTTGTTTACTATTATTCATGCTAACTCCTATAAAAAATTATAATTTCAAAATCAACTCAGCTATATTGAAATGATATGTGGAAAGGGTAACAGCCTGATATCAGGCTATTACCTTTTTTATTAAAGCAATCCGTTCTCTTCACCAGTAATATGGAGTAATGGAGGAGCTTCTCCAATATCTGGAATCGAATCCCTAAGATCTGCAAGTTCACTGTCTATACTACTTGTCTTGCTGCCTATACTATCTATGGTTGATGATAATTGTGTTATTATACCACTTTGAATTGCACTATCCATATTTTCGTCATACTTATTAATGCTGTTTATCAAGCCATCATAAAAATTTTTAAGGTGCTTGATGGTCAATGTAATTTGTGGCATCTTATCAATCTCTTCTTGTGTCATATCTTTAGTTATATCAAATTCTTCCTTTGTTTTACCACTGACAATCTTCTTTATTACTGGCTTTTCAAAGCTTGGTTTATCAAACTTCGGCTTCGAAAGTTGTAATGTATTATTTGATTCAACTTCTTCACTAGAATATAATTTTATATTTTTATTCATAATAGTTACCTCCTATAAAAAAACTACTTATCTTTATAAATCACTACTATACAAATAACAGTGAGTCATTATTAATGTCTACTATTGTAAAGTCTGGAGCCTGTCCAATGTCTGGCATATCGTCCTTGATTTGCTTGAGCATCTCAATCATTTCCTTGTTCTGTTTACTCTGCTCTTCAAGTTCCCCTTTTAATGCATCAATAATAGCTTTAGACTGATCTTTACTGCCAAGATCACCAATCACAGCTGTTACTTTCTCATAAGGCAGTTTGTGAATAATATCTTTAAGCTCTTCTGTACCTACGTTATCCAAGAGTTCTTTAAACTGCTCATTAGACATATTGCGAGCAAAAGCTTGAAGTTTTTCTGGGTTGTTAGCTAAAGACTTAATGATAATCTGAATCCTATTAGAATCAGTTAAATCCTGAGCAATTGCTTCGAGTTTATCATGATCAAGCTTATTAACTAAGTCTTTCAGTTGGTCTTCTTGCAGACTATTTACTAAAGCTTTCAACTGATCACCTTCTAATTCTTTGGAGAGTATTGTCAAGTGGTGCTCAGCTAAGTCTTTTGCAAGCACTGTAAATTGCTCGTCATTTAAAGTTTTAATAAGTGCTTTGAACTGATCCACTTTTAAGTGAGGTAAAATTTCTTTTACTTGTTCTGGATTTAAGCCTCTCACTAGAGCTTCAAGCTGAGCATCATTTAAAATAGGAACAATTATTTGTAATTTTTCTGGATTTAGTTCCTGAGCAAGAGTTTGTAATTGGTGATTGGTTAGATGATCTACTAAAGCTTGGAGTTGTTCATCTGTTAAGTTCTCTGCTAAGACCTGCAACTGGTTTGAGCTCAGTTCAGGAATTATTTTTTGCAGTTGCTCGTTACTAAGAGTATTGGCAAGAGTTTTTAGTTGGTCGTCTGTTAGGCCCTGAATAAAAACTTTAGTAAACGCGTTTGATAGCAACAGTAGCACATCTCTTATATGTCTCTCACCGTAGTATAACATAATGTCTTGTAATACCTCATTGTCAGGTGAATCGATTATATTTCCTGCCTCGTCTGAAAAATAATATTTATTGTTGCCAGTATCTGAATCTTCCCATGTTACATATTTGTATTCCAATTTTTTTGATTTAATAGAACTGCTACACATAGTTTTGAAAGGCTGCACAAGCTCTCTTGTATATGATAACTTAGCCAACTCATTACCGTAATATACAAATGTATGGTTACTTTTTACATAATCTAAGTTAGAATCACTTTTATAATCTTTGGCTACCAGATTTCCTTCATTTTCTTCCTCCAGACATATGTAACTGTCTAGGCAAGAACTGCTGCAAAGTTTTATAGGCAATAAGCCTAGTACTACATCGTTTTTATCATCCAGCGATACAAGCTCAACTTTTTTAATAGGCATTGTAGGATCATTACCTTCAGGCCACTTTATCCTTGTAGTCGGGGTTTTTCTAAACACCTCTTTTCCAGGTATCATCTTAAAAACATGCTTTTTTCCACTCATAGGCGTTACCAATAAATTAATTGTTAGTATTCTAAGAACCTGTTTAAAATCTTCGTAATAGGAGAGAAATGAAGGAAAGGACAATCATTTGCAAGCTGGTATTGAGTTTACGTTCGCAATTTTTCCATAGCCGTCTACACTTTTCTAACCAAGCAAAAGAACGCTCAACAACCCATCTCTTTGGCAATACAACAAAAGAATGTAATTCACTGCGCTTTATTACCTCAACAGTTGCACCAATAATATCTTTTATTTGGGTTGCAAAAATTTTTCCTGTGTAGCCTGCATCAACCAATATATTTTTGACTTCAGAAAGGGTATCTTTAGCATTTTCAACCATTCTTACAGCGCTACTACGATCAGTTACTTCTGCTGTTGTTACATAAATTGCATGTGGTAGACCTTGAGTATCAACTGCAATATGACGCTTTATGCCTGAAATCTTTTTACCTGCATCATAGCCCTTTTTTTCAGCAGTATCTGTGTTTTTAACACTTTGAGCATCAATTATACAGAAGCTAGTTTTCTCTTTCCGACCATTGTTGATACGGATCTCTCCAACCAATTTTTTTTAAAACTAATTCCAACAAACTTGGTTCTTCTCCATTCTTTTTATTCCACATTTGAAAATAGTAATATACGCTTTCCCACCTTGGAAAATCTTTTGGCAACATTCTCCACTGGCAACCACTTTTTAGGACGTATAACACTGTACGAAATACATCATACAAATCAAGTTTTCTTGGTCTCGTTTTCTTCCTGCTACTCTCTAGTATTGGTCTGATTTTTTCAAATTGCTCTCGACTTATATCACTTGGATAATTTTTACGCATAGATATACCTCATTCTTAATCTACCACTATTTTACCTCATCTCTCCGAGATTTTAAACAGGTTCTAACACTGTACGAAATACATCATACAAATCAAGTTTTCTTGGTCTCGTTTTCTTCCTGCTACTCTCTAGTATTGGTCTGATTTTTTCAAATTGCTCTCGACTTATATCACTTGGATAATTTTTACGCATAGATATACCTCATTCTTAATCTACCACTATTTTACCTTATCTCTCCGAGATTTTAAACAGGTTCTCAGACATATAATCTATTTCTGGATGTTCTGCCGCATTGTTTATTGGTGGAATTTTTGTCTTTATATCATATTCGTTACACAACTTATAAAACTTGTGCCTATCACATGCTCTATCTGCATATAGTGCTTTTATGGCATGCTGAAAATCAACTTCTTTTAGCAAATCACAAGCTCCATAGTGATCAGAGTAGACACCGTTACTGTATTTTACAGCTATGGCTTTTTTGTTGTTTATATTCAACATTACGTGCAATTTTCTCGTTTGCTCATAGCCACGATATTTTCTGTCAGTGCTATTTTCCTTACTGTGACCAGGAGTGTTGTTGTATATACTAATTCCTGTACTGTCTATAGCAATTTCGATATCTTCCATATTATTTTTATCAATTCTGCAATCATTTATCTTAATATTAAGTTTCTTAAACCTTCTTGATGCTTGTGAATAGCTGATAACTGCCAAATCTCTTCCTATTTGTTACAAATACCCTTGTATAAACCCGACTGTTTGTCTTAAACCAATTCTAAAGAAACTGACGATTATATGCACCAAAATCACAACTTTATCACTATAAATATAGTTGCCGCCCTGCATTTTTGGACAATTCTCGTACCAATTTTCTATGGCGTCATTGATATAACAAAAAATGCTTCCTCTTTCTTGGAGAAATTTGTTATATTCATGGCAGTTACTGACTCTCATTTTTTGTGGCATATTTTTTCTTCAACAGTTAAATGGCTATTTATAATGAATTTGTCAGTAACTGCCAGTTCTTTTCACTTGAGCGATGCAATAAAGCCCACTGGGATCCAGCTTTCTTTACAAATTCACCAAAAGTGCTTCATTCTATAACGCAAAACCCATACTCACCAAACTCAATGCATTACTTGCAATTAAGTTTCCTGGATGCCAGTGGGCTTTGTTGCATCGCTAGCTATGATGGATTAAAGATAAAAAAGGTGGAGAATATCAGTAGCTTATTATTCTGGTATTTATAACAAGAACGGTCAGTGAATACCTAAATTTGAGTAAAAGAAATTTCACTACCACTCACTAATCCGGCTAAAATTCAAGAATTTCAATGCTTTAGCTATTTTCAATAGAATTAAATTTATTAATATAAATAATAAATTACTATTCTTAAATTTGATCAGATTGATTGCAAAAAAACAAGATTTTCAATAGGTTGCTTATAATCCTAACTATAGTTAGCCTTTCATAAGTAGCGATGCAACAAAGCCATGCCAGTGTCAAGCTACTCGGATGACACCATTCTTTTTCCTGGATCCCAGTGGGCTTTGTTGCATCGCTAGCTATGATGGATTAAAGATAAAAAAGGTGGAGAATATCAGTAGCTTATTATTCTGGTATTTATAACAAGAACGGTCAGTGAATACCTAAATTTGAGTAAAAGAAATTTCACTACCACTCACTAATCCGGCTAAAATTCAAGAATTTCAATGCTTTAGCTATTTTCAATAGAATTAAATTTATTAATATAAATAATAAATTACTATTCTTAAATTTGATCAGATTGATTGCAAAAAAACAAGATTTTCAATAGGTTGCTTATAATCCTAACTATAGTTAGCCTTTCATAAGTAGCGATGCAACAAAGCCATCCCAGTGTCAAGCACTGGGATGACAAGAAGAGGGCACTGCCCTCTTGGATGGAAGCCAGTGTTAGCTACTTTCATGACACCCTGACAACCGTCATCCCGCTACTTGTTAGCGGGATCTAGAGATACCGTGATGGTATGACGTAGGGGTTGCCGAGAACTTGTCATCCCAGTGCTTGACACTGGGATCCAGTTTTTCGTATAATTTTGTCAAAATCTATTGTGCTAGCAAGTTCACTAGCGTCACGCGCTGGTCTGTTAGACATTTACGTGTAGGGTGAAGAAATTTTGAAAAAGACATACCAAATATGAAAGGCCTATATATTAAAACTTACGGCTGTCAGATGAACGTTTATGACTCCGTTTTAATGGAAAATGTAATTAAACCTTTGGGGTTCAACGTTGTTAGTGATGCAGAAAAAGCTGATTTGGTGATACTGAACACTTGTCACATTAGAGAGAAGGCAGCAGAAAAGCTTTATTCTGAGCTCGGGAAGATTCATTCGTCACGAAAAGAAATTACTATAGTGGTGGCTGGATGTGTAGCGCAAGCAGAGGGAGAAGAAGTATTCAGAAGGGCTCCATTTGTGGATATTGTTGTTGGTCCGCAGAGTATCGCTACCTTACCGGAGCTGATAGTCAAAGCAAGCAGAAGTAAAGGTCATGTAATAAACACTGATTTTCCTGAAGTTGCAAAATTTGATAAATTGCCAGATGAATGCTATGGCAATAGCCAGGGATCTTCTGCGTTTCTTGCCATACAAGAAGGTTGTGATAAATTTTGTACGTTTTGTGTGGTGCCCTACACTCGCGGAGCCGAGTATTCACGACCAGTAAATGAAATATTCCGCGAAGCATTGAAATTAGTTGCAAATGGAGCAAGGGAAATCAATCTACTCGGTCAAAACGTCAATGCTTACCATGGGAAATGCGAAGGGGAAGTGTGGGATTTAGGAAAATTAATTAGTCATATTGCTAAAATTGAAAAGCTAGAAAGAATCCGCTATACAACTTCCCATCCAAGAGATATGCACGAATCTCTCTACTTGGCACATGCGGAAGAGCCAAAACTCATGCCGTTTGTTCACCTGCCTGTGCAGTCAGGTTCGAATAAAATATTGCACGCGATGAACAGGAAACACACTGCAGAGGAGTATTTGGAAATGATAGACAGAATTCGCAAATTGAAACCTGAAATCGAATTTTCTTCTGATTTTATTGTTGGTTTTCCTGGAGAAACCGAAAAAGATTTTGAAGAAACTATGAAATTAGTAGAAAAAGTAAAATACGCTCAGGCTTATAGTTTTAAATACAGCCCAAGACCAGGCACACCGGGAGCGGAAAGAAAAGATCAAGTACCAGAAGAGGTTAAAACAGAGCGCCTTCTTCGTTTACAGAAATTAATTAGTAAGCAACAACTTGAGTTTAACCAGAGTATGGTGGGCAAGACTGTTCCTGCTTTGTTCAGTGATAAAAAAGGCAAACATCAAAACCAAATTATTGGTAAAAGCCCATATATGCAATCAGTGTGCATTGATGATCCTGAAGGTAAATACAGGGACAAAATAGTAAACGTGAAAGTGTTGGAAGCTCGGCAAAATAGTTTGTTGGGGCGTGCCTTTCACTGATTTTAAGCAGCGTTAAATATAAGTCATTAAGCAAAGAGTATTGAAAAAATGCAATCATAATCTTTTTCAAAAGTTACAAAGTTTAATTGCTACCTCTGCTGAACGGGTACCTTAAACCTACAAATTTGAGCTTACCTATATCAATTTTTTGTGTAAGATGAGTTAGTAATAACTTTATGTATTAAGTTAAAGAAAAGTAAAAATATAATACTTATTACTAGATTCAATATTCCCAACTTTAAGAAACCTTCTTTATATATTTCTAAAGATTCTAAATAATTTATTTTACCATTTACTGAAGGAACTGACATAAATTTTGATATTGCAACTCCGGCTAGGTTAGAAAACGCTAATGACAGCATTACTATACCCATCACTACTCCTCTAAGGTATTTAGGGGCTAGTGTAGTTGTTTGTTCGTGGACTAATGGAGCAATACATAATTCTCCCAGTCCCATAAAGGAGATAGCAATTATTAAATATAAGTATTCTACTTTACCTTCGCTGTTAGAGTTTAGGCATCCTATGTACAGTGTGAAAAAACACATAGCCATTGTCAGAAGGCCAAGGGTAAATATGGAAGTTGCATATTCTTTCTTAAACTTCATGTATGTTCCAAAAAGAAAGCCAAATATTATAATTGACAAAGGATTTATAGCTTGAAAAACTGAAGCTGGAATTGTTATACCTAATACATTGTTAATAACGTTTCTTTCGGTAAATAAGTTAATCAAGGAGCCAAGCTGCATTTCTAAAGCAAAAAAACACAAGAAAAATATCACAAGAATAGATAATGCCACTAATTTTCGTCTTTGTTCTGCTGATGATTTAGATATTATATAAATAAATATGCCTAGAGCTGTTATCCCAACAAATATAAGCACATTAGTAAAAAATTCACTATGTATAAGCATTTTAGCAATTATTGATGATAACAGAAGACTTCCTATCAATACTATACCAAAAATTTTAATTCCGAATATGCGCTTATTCATAAGCTCTGGATAAGGAGAAAGGCCGCTATCTCCTAAAAGACTCTGAAATTTGAGAAAAATGATGAGCCCTATGAACATCCCAATACCAGCTAAACCAAAGCCATAGTGCCAGCCAAACAAGTGGGCTACATAACCACATGAAATGGAAGCCAACATTGATCCAATATTCACACTTACGTAAAATAAAGTAAAGCCCCTGCCACGTTCAGGATCGCCTTTACCATAACATGAACCAAGTAGGTTAGTTGCATTTCCTTTAAACATACCAGTACCTACAGCTATTAGAGATAAACTTAAATATAATAAACCTGGTTCAAACTCAACTAATGACATGCAAGCATGACCTGCTATTATCACTATCCCTCCAAGCAATACCATGTTGCGGAATCCCATCAACTTATCAGCTAAAAAACCTCCAAGTATTGGCATAGCATAACCTGTTGCAGCAAATAATGAGTAAACAGTAAAGGCCCTCTTATCAGTGAAACCTAAGTGAGAAGTCAAAAATAGGACCAAAAGTGTCCTCATTCCATAGTAAGAGAAACGTTCCCACATTTCAACAAAGCACAACATTTTTAAAAATTGTGGAAACTTACTTGCCTTCTGATCCATAAAATACCTCTAAAACTTGAGTTAACATTAAGTAAAACAATAAAAACTGCAAGTAAAATTAAAAAAAAAGTATTAGAAGCTTGGCAAAGTAATTTGTTGGGGTGTGGGCTACGGAAATATTTTTGAATTTGTAATTTTTCAGAAAGCCCTATATTCTTTAGTTTTACATAGCGAACATGAAGTCAAAGCATTATCCTGATACAGTAAGTAATCCTGATTTTTCGTCGTTAGAAAAGGAAATCATAAAATTTTGGCAGGAAAATAAAGTTTTTGAGCAGTCAGTTGAAGAACGTTCCAAGGATAATTGTTTTGTCTTTTACGATGGGCCTCCGTTTGCAAATGGACTTCCGCATTATGGACATTTACTCACTGGTTTCATCAAAGACGCATTTGCAAGATATCAAACTATGCTTCAAAAAAGGGTTGAACGTAGATTTGGCTGGGATTGCCATGGATTGCCGGCTGAGATGGGTGCAGAAAAGGAACTTGGAATATCTGGTAGAACTGAGATAGAGAAGTTTGGTATAGATAAATTTAACAATCATTGTCGTACTTCTGTAATGAAATTTTCATCAGAATGGGAGAAGTATGTCAATAGGCAAGCAAGGTGGGTAGACTTTCACAATGACTATAAGACTATGGATAAATCATTCATGGAGTCGGTCATGTGGGCATTTAAGCAGCTTTATGATAAGGGCTTAGTATATGAATCAGTACGCGTTGTTCCATATAGTTGGGCTTGCGAAACTCCATTATCCAATTTTGAAACAAGGCTTGATAACGCGTATAGAGAAAAGACTAGCAAAGCTGTAACTGTTGCATTTGAGCTTTTAGAAAACCCACAGCAATTTAAAAATATTGAACAAAAGTGCAAATTACTTGCTTGGACTACAACCCCATGGACGTTGCCGAGCAATTTAGCTTTGGCGATAGGAAAGGACATCAAGTATTGTGCAGTGTCAGTCCACTCTTTGGCAGCGCGTGAAGCTGGAATCCAGGAAGGTAATAAATGTTTGCATGCTGAAGTGACATCAAATCAACCTAATGAAATATATATCTTTGCTGAAAGTTACCTAGAGAAATTTATCAGCCACTCTGAACAAAACAATATTCCATATGAAAACTGCAATATAAAACTTAAAGCGAATGATCTTGCAGGTCTTTCTTACAAACCACTGTTTGACTATTTTAAAGACACAAAAAATGCATTTCGCGTTTTTATTGCTGATTATGTTACAGGAGAAGACGGTACTGGCGTTGTGCATACTGCTCCTGGATTTGGTGAGGAAGATTTTTACCTTTGCCAAAGCCATGATATTCCAGTTATTTGTCCAATTGATAACAGTGGAAAATTTACTGCTGAAGTTTCAGATTTGGCAGGGGTTCATGTTTTTGATACCAATGATACAGTAATAAAAAAATTAAAAGAGCAAGGGAATTGGTTTAAAACTGAGCAATATATTCACAATTATCCACACTGCTGGAGAACTGACACTCCTTTGATCTATCGCACTATGCCTTCTTGGTATGTTGCTGTTACAAAATTCAAAAGCAGAATGGTAGAGCTAAATAAGAGAGTTAATTGGATACCAAACCACATTAGAGATGGTCAATTTGGAAAATGGCTTGAAGGGGCACACGACTGGTCAATTTCACGCAATCGATTCTGGGGTACGCCAATCCCTGTATGGAAATCAGATGATGCGAGATATCCAAGAGTAGATGTATATGGTTCAATAGAAGAACTGGAAAGAGATTTTAATGTTAAAATAGACGACTTGCACAGACCATTTATCGATACTTTAACAAGACCAAATCCTGATGATCCAACAGGAAAATCAGTTATGCGCCGTGTACCTGACGTGTTTGACTGCTGGTTTGAATCTGGCTCGATGCCATTTGCGCAAATCCACTATCCGTTTGAAAATAAGGAGTGGTTTGAATCTGCGGATTTTATCACTGAATACATAGCGCAAACCAGGGGGTGGTTTTATACGCTCTTTGTATTGTCCACTGCTTTGTTTGATAGGGAACCATTTAAGAACTGCATATGCCACGGTGTTGTTTTGGATGTAAAAGGGCAAAAATTGTCCAAACGTTTGAATAACTATGCAGATCCAATGGAGGTTTTTGATAGATACGGTTCTGATGCGCTGCGTTTTCTTATGCTTTCTGGATCTATTGTTTGTGGTGGTAATTTGCTACTCGATAAAGAAGGAAACTCAATACGAGATGTTCTGAAAAACGTAATAAAACCTATTTGGAATAGCTATCACTTTTTTACCATGTATGCAAATGCAGATGGGATTAAAGCTGAAGTTTGTAAGGATTATCAAAGCACTATTGATCGTTACATGATTTCCAAGTGTTTTGAAGCTGTAGAAGGTATCCAAGCTTCTATGAACAACTATAACTCCCAAGAGGCTTGCAAAATTTTAATGAACTTTTTTGAAGTGCTAAATAATTGGTATATTCGTCGCAGTCGCGAGCGTTTTTGGAAAAGTGATTTGGATCAGGATAAAACTGATGCTTATAATGTTCTATATACGGTTTTTTATTACATACTAAGAGCTGCAGCTCCTTTGTTGCCACTTATAACAGAGAATATATGGCAAGGGCTTAAGTATGAAGAAACATCTGTTCATTTGGCTAATTTTCCACAATTAGAGAAGTTTGATAGTCAGCTCATTGCCAAGATGGATTTGGTGAGAGAGATATGCAACTCTGCACTCTCTATTAGAAACACTTTTAACATACGTATCAGACAGCCACTTGGCAGTATGATCATTTATCATCAGTCTTCCTGTAGTTTTCTTGAAGGTGAGCCGTTTTCTGTCATCCCAGAGTTCTCTCCTGTTATCCAAGTAGCTGACACTGGGATCCAGTGTACTGCAGATTCAAATGAGTACCAGGAGATGATAAAAGATGAGGTAAATGTAAAAAAACTGGAGTTAGTAAACAGACTTGAAGATATTGCATCACTAGAGTTAAAGCTAAGTTTTCCGCTGCTTGGAAAGAGAATACCAGATAAAATTAAGAAACTAGTTCAATATGTCAAAGAGGGAAAATGGAAGCAAGTTGAAAATGAGCAAGTTTTTTTAGGTAATGAGTCAGAAAATTACATCATAGAAAAAGGCGAATATGAACTATTGTTAAAAGCAAATAGTGGATATTCTGCTGTGTTTGATAACAACAAAGGAGTTGTCATTCTAAATACTGAACTAAATGATGAATTAATTCTAGAAGGGTTAGCGAGAGATGTCGTGAGGCTCATTCAAGAAACCAGAAAACAAGCTGATTTTCATATATCAGATAGAATCAGAGTAATAATCAAAACAGAAGATGAGAAAATTAAGGAAGCAATAAATACGTGGTTTGAATATATAAAAGAGCAGACCCTTGCCTTATCTTTGGACATTAATACAGAAATTGGAACTAACTTCTATTCTAAGGAATATCAGGATTTAAGTGTTAGTATTGAGCGTTAAATTTTTAATAAAATTGCAAGATTGTCAGTATTTATGCTATACTTAAGGTAATTGGATAAGGTTATAATATGAATAAAGCTGTTGCAGATGATTATGAAGAAGTTGTTAACAATAGTGGTGGTTTAGGTAAAGCAGAATCTGTTGTTACTTTGGAGGAGGAAGAAGAGTTTTTTGATGCTATGGAAGCTGTTTCTAATGTAGAAGAAGGGAATAATTTAGGTCTTGCTACTTCAGAAGAGGAAGAAGAATTTTTTGATGCTGTGGAAGAACAAGAGCCGTTAGCTAATTTTAACGTTCCACTCAGTATATTTCATTATAAAGATTATAACTCTGATTTTTTTACTTCCTGGTATAATATATCAAGCGAAATATTTAAGGAAATAAATAGAACTTGCCCAGAAAAGAAAATATTAAATTTAGCTCTGTCAGTTTTAATGCTTCCTTATATTGCTTTTACTGCACTGGGATTAGTCGTATGCAGTAGATTTCAAGCAAACAGCAAGACACAAGACAGTGTAGGGGAAGATAAGACAAAAAAGAGTGAAACTGGCGTGCCAAAAAGATTGGCATATGGTGTTCTTGCTGCAATAGCAATTTTTGTTAATATGGCTGTACTTGTAGCCTTAGTTGTTCCTGCAACAATTGCTTTGGCTACTTTTTATCTTTTAAATAGAGATTTATCTCACTCTTTAGTTACTGCTCTTAAAATAAGTATGGGGCGGTATTCTAATAAGCATCAAAATATTGAGGTGTCTTTTCATGAAAAGGAAGTTACTGGACCAAATATTGCGTGGGATATGGAAATAGAATTTCCACCGCAATTTAAACGATTGCTTAGAGATTTGTATGAAAATGAAAATAACAAGTGGTTTGATGTGACGCGTGATTCAGAGCATAGCATCGTACTGAAATTGTCAACTAACATCAATTTAAAAAATGGTCTTAAGCCCTTACGCAATGAAATCAAGGATGTGCTTGCAACTTCTATTCAGGAATTTGCGAAGACTATGGAAGAACTGATAAAGCTAGAAAAGAAAGAGATTACATATGATAAATTGAAGGAATTATTGAACGAATTCAAGTCGAAAGTGGTAGATAGTATAGGTCCTAATTTGACAAGTCACTTAATACAAAGTGCTTATCAAGTTGCCTTTATACAAGCAATTAAGTTTCAGCGAGATAGACGGGGAGAAGATTTTTCGCTGGAAGATGAGATAAAAAATTCTTTAGTGAGACAGGAATTAGAGAGCCAAGGTAAGGAATTACCAAGTAGAAAAGAGATTATAATAGAAGATTTGAAAAACGCAGGAATGGAAGTAGAAGACTCAAAAGATGATGAATTTTCTGTACATGAGGCGGAATGGAAAAAGCTTATAAAGGAAGGCGAAATAGTTAAAAGGACAGTAATTGATATTTATAAAAATAAGCATCTCCAAGCAACAGAGAAAGCCTTAGGTAATGCGAAAGAAGAAATTGAACGTTTAAGAGGAATAGGTCAAACAAGGTGTAACGATATATATAAGAAATTAAAAGAAATACATGAAAACAGTAGCTTAACAAATGACACCTTAAAAAGGGGGTTAGAAGACCTTTTTAAATTCGAATATGATGATCAAGAGATTGAGCGCAGGCTGATAAAATCAGTAATGAAAAAAGTTCAAGGTAAGTTAAGTAAATCAGATATACCGGATAAGGAGAAGCAAAGCCTAAGGAAGCAGCTTGAAGATTTAGAAAAAAAAGTAAAGGTTCCATCGGATAAGGAAGCTTCAGCTAAAATAAATGACTTTATAGAAAAGATGTATTTAGAAATAAAAAAATATAAAGTGCAAAGGTTACTTCGAGAACAAAAAAAGGGTGTTTTACGTTTATGCAAGAAATTAAGAAAATATGGTGAATCAGGTCTAGCAGAAATAATTGAAGCTTTTCGCGTGCAAGATGAAGGACATTTAGAAAAATCTACATTAGAACAAACACTCAAAGATCAAAATAAGCGTTTACAAGCTGAACAAAATAACAGGGAAAAAGGGCATCCGGGTACAAGATCAATAGAAGTGCTCTTAAAAAGGAATGAAGAAATTCTGAAAGCATTAAAACAGTTAGAATTAGGCAAAAAAGAATTATTGATAAATGAAGAAACAAAAAATGATTATAAAGAAGAACTAACGTCTCGTGAAAAAATAAAATTTGCAGTAATAGAAGATGATTTACTGAAGGTATTCAAGCTTGAAACTTTTGATGAAAAAGAAATCAAGAAGTTATTAGAAAGAGCAGAACTGGAGTACTGTTTAGCAGAAAAACGCATCAAATATCCTGTAATTAAAACAAAAGATAATATCAAACATTTTAGTCAAAATTTATTGTCTCCTTTGATAGACAATTTGACAAAAAATATAATAAATAATATACCAGGAAATAGTGAAGGTTGTATACAGAAAGTTAAGAACTGGAGTAAAGTTATGTTTGGTGCAATAAAGATTGGAGCATCAAATGCTTATAAAGAGACTACAGAGAGAAAAGCGTTAAATGTGGCACATAATACTTATAAAGAAGGAGAGACATTTCTTCAATGTTTTCAGTCAAATTATGAAGGTATTGGAGCCTTTTTAGGTAATTTATTTTCTGATGATGGGGTAACATTTAAAAATGATGTGTGGCCTAAAATAGAAGAGCATTTGCATGGAATGTGGGATAGATTTTTCAAGGATATTGAATTCAATATTGGAAATAAATTGGATGAAGTAAGTGTGACACAGCAACGGCGGGAAACTATGATTGTGACTCAACGATAAGTTCTCAAAGTTCCTCCGGTATTTTCACATACTAAATTAACTATAGCACTTGATTCTTTTTGGATCTCTTTTTCAGTTAAAGTGTGGATTGGAGAGCAAAAAGTAACTGACAACGCTATAGACATCTTATTCGGTTCTATATTATTTCCATGGTATACATCGAATATCAAAACTTCTGTGATGAGCTCTGAGCTTTTTTTTACCACATTGATTATGTTACCTACTTCCACATCCTTATTTACTATAAATGCAAAATCACGTTTTACACTTTGGTATTTATAGTCAATAAATTTCTTTCTACTTACAGGTAAATTTTCAATATTTTCTAATATCACCTCAAAACCTACAACTTTTTGCTTGATGTCAAAAAGATCTAATATATTAGGATGCAACTCTCCAAAATAACCTGCTACTTTATTCTTAAAAGAGAGAGTGCCTGACTTTCCTGGGTGATAATGTTCTTTTTCTGCTCTCTCTATCGTTAAATTATCACAATTGACGTTAAAAAACTCCAAAGCTGCTATGCAATCAGCCTTTGCGTCAAAAACATCTACTTTCCTATCAGTATTATAATGGTTTCGCGGTAAATTATTTCCTGTTCTTATTCCACTTAAGACATGTTTAGACCGAGCTTCACCATCGTAAATCGGCCCAATTTCGAAGATTGCAAGATCAGATATTCCGTGGGCAATATTATCAGCAGTAACTTGCAATAAATTTGGCATAATACTTGGTCTCATTATATTAAAGTTATTGTTAAACGGATTATCGATGATAAATAACTTATTCGAGTAACCAAATTTTTCGGCTGTTGATTCACTCATAAACGACCAGGTTAGCACTTCATGAAACCCTCTGTTTGTCATCAAAATACGCAAATTGTCGTATGTACTATCTACTTCTTCAACATTATTTGGTAGTGGTTCTTCTTTTATTTTGTCATAGCCGTATATTCTTGTTACTTCTTCAATTAGGTCAGCCGGTATTGTCACGTCCGGTCTCCAGCTTGGTACTTGTACATTCCAATTGCCTTCGGTTTTTTTATCAATATTAAACCCTAGTTTCGTTAAGATATCAAGCACCTCATCAGGCGATACAGACACACTTCCAAACTTGTTCACATCCTGATAATCAAAGCTCACCTTGGTGTCAACACTATCTAAGCTGCCAGCAGACACTACGCTTGAGGTTTCTCCACCACATAAGTCCAGAATCATTTTAGCTGCAAGGTTGAGTCCATCAAAAGTAAATCCAGGATCAACTGAACGTGCAAATCTGTAACTAGCGTCTGTGGAGATGCTCAGCTCCCTTGAGGATTTAGCAATAGAGATTGGATCGAGCAAAGCTAATTCCAAAAAAATATTGGTAGTTTCAAGAGTACATTCACTGCACTTACCACCTATAATTCCAGCAACTCCATGAATATTTTTATCATCAGAAATAACGCTCATGTCTTTGTTTAATAAGTATTCTTTACCGTTTAAACCAGCAAATTTTTCTCCGTCGTTTGCTTTGCGTACTGTGAGCTCTCCTTCTATTTTTTTTGCATCATACGCGTGCATTGGGCGGCTGAAAGATATCATAATATAGTTCGTGATATCAACTATTGCAGAAATGGAGCGCATTCCTATCGATTCCAGCCTATCTTTTAACCATTTTGGGCTTTCTTGATTTTTTACATTGGCGATGTATATTCCACTAATAAAACTTTCCCCGTCAGTAACTTCAACATCGATTGGTGAATTTATGGAGCTGGTAAGTTGTGGAATGCTTAAAGTCTTTAATGTCCCAATTCCAGTTGCAGCAAGGTCGCGAGCTATTCCATAAATGCCTAAGCAATCTCCACGGTTTGGAGTAACATTTATATCAATTACAGGGTCACAATTGAAAAATTTATCCCCTACTTTATAATCATCGGAAAGCTCGATTATTCCTTCACTTTCCTCTTGAACCAGCGCAAGTTCAGAAGCAGAGCAGAGCATCCCTTCACTTAGCATTCCTCGTATTTTTGTGGACTTAATTGTGAGATCACTTTCTGGCAACGTGCTACCAAGAGATGCAAGTACAGTTTTCATACCTTCTCTAACATTGTTTGCTCCACAGACTATTTGTAGAATTTTACTTCCATCATTTACTTTACATAATTTTAATTTATCAGCATTTGGATGAGGTACGACTTCTAATACCTCTGCAACAATAAACCCAGTCAATCTGGAATTATCGATCACATCTTCTACTTCTAACCCTATGTGAGTTAATTTATCGGTAATTTCTTCTAAACTAGCATTGGTTTCTAAGTGTTCTAATAACCAAGATAATGTGAATTTCATGGACCTAAAAAGAAGTGAAAAAGTTATTGTAATATAAAATGTAGTGCTTTTAAAGCTTGTTGTAGTGGAATACTTCTACATCATTGTTTATGATGTAGAAGCTTTTGTAACTTTATATCTTCTTGCGAAGAGAAAGAATTTTTTCTATATCACCTTTTAAATCTATCTCCAGAAAGAATTTAAGACTTTCATAATCCCAGGCATCCTCATCAATGTTACCATCAAAAAAGAAGTGTATTATTGCATTGTTGAGTCCTATGTAATAATCGCGAGTATCTTCGTCAAGGAAACAATCTACTGATTCGATGTATCCGTTACCAAATTCCTGCTCCAAATTTAAAGGATGATTAGTGTTAATAAAATCTATTTCGTTCATTATATACCTCACTAAAAATTAAATTATAATCAAAATAAGATATTAAGTCAAGATATTGAATAATTTAACAAGATTAGTAAATTTTAAAATACAGAGCTGACTGTAATTAACATTCTAATTACATATTTTGTTAATATGTTAATGTTATAATAATACAGAGCCTTATCTTAATTCTTGACTTTGTCCTATAAAATTCATACTTTATTTACTGTTTATAATTCAGATTAAAATGGCATTAAATCCGCTGGAACAGTTTAAAGTATATACGGTAATAGAGTTACCTAGGTTATTTGGGTATGACGTAAGCTTTACCAATTCATCTCTTTTCACGATGATTTCGGTGATATTGGTGATACTCTTTTTGCTTTTTGGAATAAAGAAGGGGGCAGTAATACCAGGATATTTGCAAGCTGCAGTTGAGTATGTATATGATTTTGTTATTTCAATAATAGAAAATAACACTGGAAGCAAAGGCTTGCAGCACATTCCATTGATATTTACAGTGTTTATTTTCATTTTATCGTGTAATTTAGTTGGTGTTCTTCCTTATAGTTTCACGGTCACAAGTCATGTGATAGTCACCTTCGCTTTATCGATGGTGGTTTTTATTTATATAACGATTGTTGGATTTAAAGAAAGGGGAGTAGAATTTTTACGCATATTGCTACCAAAAGGAACTCCTTCGTGGCTTGCACCTATAATAATTATTATTAAGTTGTTTGCTTATTTAGTAAGGCCGGTTAGCCTATCAATAAGGCTTGCAGCAAATATGATTGCTGGTCATACAATCATCAAAGTGATAGCAGGGTTTATTGTAAATATGAACATATTTTTCACTCCTGCGCCGTTTTTGTTCATAATTGCATTGATAGGATTTGAAGTATTTGTTGCAATTTTACAAGCTTATATATTTACTATATTAACATGTGTATATTTGTCAGATGCAGTAAAGTAATTGACTTCCTTGTAGAATATTTTACAATTATATTATAAAGAAATAATTAAAGGTAATATATGGATTTAGTAGCTTTAAAATTTATAGCAATTGGTTTAGCTGTGTTTGGAATGCTCGGCGCTGGTTTAGGTATAGCTAATATCTTCTCTGCTATGTTAAATGGGATTGCGAGAAACCCTGAATCAGAAGGTAAAATGAAAAGTTATGTTTATATTGGTGCTGCCATGGTTGAAATCATGGGATTGCTTGCGTTTGTACTTGCAATGTTATTAATATTTGCTGCTTAACAGATGCCACAGCTTGATGTTTCAACCTTCTTTTCTCAAGTTTTTTGGTTTTTAATTTTTTTCTCTTCACTTTTTTTCGTAGTAAGTTGTTTATTTTTGCCAAAGTTAGATGAAATAATAAGCACTAGAAGTAAAGAAGTATTGGATTCTTTTAATAGTTCTGTTCATCTTTTAAGACTCACGGAAGATCAGGTTGCCAAGTATAATGCCGCTTTAAACCAAGCTAGAATACAGGCAAAAAAAATCATAGATGATGCACTTGCTCAGGTAGAAGAAATGAGAGCTAATGTTAAGAATATATTAGAAGAGGAAGATAAAAAAAAGAGCAAGCTTATTGAAAAAAAAGTGGCAGAATTTAAATCTGAATATACTGATCAGTTAAAACAAATGGCTACTAGTATTGCTTTAATTTATTATACTAAATTGACTAATTCTGAAATTGAAGAGGAATTTATTGCTGACTTGGTGTCCAAAGAATTTTAGGGGTTTTTATGTCTACATCACTGATTATCGGTCTTGCCTTCTTGGTAAGTTTTGTCCTTTCGTATAAATTGCTAAAGAAAGTGATAAAAAATGCGCTTAACAATAAGCGTAACAAAAGCAAATTTTCAAGTGAAGAAACTGAAAAATTCAGGAAAGATATGTTGGAGTATTACAAAAAATCTTCTAAAAAATACAAAGAATTAGATGCAGAAGTTAATAAAATGATGAATGAAGCACTTGATAAAGCTAATAGTATCATTAAGCACAATAGACAGCAGCTAGATCAGACATTAGATGACAATGCCCATTCTAACTTGAAGAAAGTCACTGACCAAGTTGAAAAAGCTCTTGGAGATTTACAGGCTAACACAGCGAATATAGCTGCTGATGCTGTAAAAAAAATAATGCATGAACGTAAAGATGATAAGCGTAGTAGCGAGGTCATATCTTCATTTTCACGTGACTTAAATAAAAAATTGCATTAGGTTCAATGCAACAATTGCCTATACTTCAAGCTGATAATGTAGAAAAAATTAAGTTTGATTCTAGTTTGTGCAAAGAGCCAGAGAAACTTTTTTACTATAAATTTAATATAATTCCTTGGCAAAAATTAAATAATACTACTTTTTTTATGGTTGAAGACACAAGCCGAGATATCAACCGTTGGGTCGAAGCTCATTACGGTATTGACTATGTATTAATAAAAGTGGATAGCGAACAGATTTTAAATCTTCTTAACTCGCACTTTGGTATTTCAGAATTTGCAAGCAACTACTTATATTACAAGAATCCTAATTTTTCAGCTAAAAGCATTAAACTAAGCTCAATATTTTTTGCTTCTTTCTTTATTGTAACTTCAATTTTAACACTAACAGAGAAATATACATATTTTGCTTTGATGTTGATATTTATAATCGGATGTTCTAGTTATTTATTCAAGTTTATAGCTACAGTTTTTAGCTTATGTGAAACCTCCAACCAAAAAGTGGATTATAGTAAGCTGAATGAAGAAGATTTTCCTATATATACTATTTTATTGCCTGCTTTTAAAGAAAGTGCAGTGATAGAGCAATTGATCGAAAGCATTGAAAGTTTGGATTATCCAAAATCAAAATTAGATGTGAAGCTTCAGGTAGAAAGTGATGACCAAGAAACGCTAGCAGCTATAGAAAAGTACACTTTACCGCAGTATTTTGAAGTAATAAAAGTGCCTCATTCTTTGCCTAGAACAAAAGCCAAGTCATGCAATTATGCTATGAGCTTTGCTAGAGGAAAGTATGCAGTAATATATGATGCGGACGATAAACCAGACCCATTGCAGTTAAAAAAAGCACTGATTGAATTTAATAAGGACGACGATAAGCTTGCCTGTGTACAGGCGAAATTAAATTACTACAATTGTGATTATAATTTTCTCACAAAATTCTTTTCTCTGGAGTATATGAACTGGTTTCAATACTTATTGCCTGGATTCCAAAAAATGAACATGCCGATGCCTTTGGGTGGTAGCAGTAATCATTTTTCAGTAAAAATTCTAAAAAAAGTGTTTTTCTGGGATGCTTACAGTGTTACCGAAGATGCTGACCTCGGTTTGAGACTTGCGCAAATGGGATATAAAACCAGGATGATTGACTCAGAAACATTGGAAGAGTCACCAATTGCTGTATTTGCTTGGATTAAGCAAAGAGCGCGCTGGATCAAAGGCTATATGCAAACTTATATTGTTCATTTAAAAAATATAAAGTCACTTTATAAACACACTGGATTTAAGGGAATTTTGCTATTGAATCTTTTTGTTGGTTCTGCAGCTTTTATATTTTTTACTACTCCATTTTTACTACTTTCATTGATATTAACTAAAGTTTTAAATGGATTATTTTTGTACTACTTTGTAGTGGTATACGTTACTAACCTGATTCTTTTGGTAATAGCTGTCAAACAGCAAAAGATGCCTTTTTATTTTTATATAGTATCGATATTTTTTCCGGTCTATAGTCTGCTACATAGTGTTGCAGCTTTTCTTGCCTTGTGGGAGTTTATTCTTTACCCTGAGCGATGGAACAAAACTAAACATGGTTTATGGAAGCAAAACCTGTAGCCATTTGGCTTTTTCTCTGCTCGGTCATGGTAATTCTTATGGTAGGAATTGGTGGATTTACCAGACTTACAAGAGCGGGATTGTCAATCACGGAGTGGAAACCCATCACTGGAACATTACCACCACTGAATGAGCAAGACTGGCTACAAGAAAAATTAAAATACGAAGCTACACCTGAGTATAAAGCATTCAACTATGGTATGAGTATGGAGGAGTTTCGCGCTATATACTTAATAGAGTATGTGCATAGATTAATTGCAAGACTAACAGGTTTAGTTTTTGTCCTGCCATTTATATATTTTACATTAAGAAGAAAAATATCTAAAAAGGTAATAATAAGGCTATTGATAGTCTTGTTATTTGGAGCGCTGCAAGCTTTTGCTGGTTGGTATATGGTAAAAAGCGGCTTGGTAGCCAAGCCTCATGTTAGCCACTATAGGCTCGCACTTCACTTATTATTAGCATTAGTTATCTTTGCATTATTGTCATATCAATTTTTTGATTATCAGATAAGGCCACAACAAACAAAACTTAAGGTTAGTGGTAACACTATATACTACGCAAGGATGATTTTGGTCCTAATTGTAATACAAATAATTTTCGGTGCATTTGTTGCAGGATTAAATGCTGGTTTGATTTACAATACCTTTCCACTAATGGACGGACAAATCGTTCCAGAAGATTTATTTTTCTTACAGCCTATATGGCTGAATATCTTTGAGAACAGAGCGACAGTGCAATTTATACATCGAGCACTGGCATTGCTAATACTAACTTTGGTAGTAATACTCACAGTAAAAAATGCTAGCATAAAACCGGTATATATTATGCTGCTCTCCGTCGTCATTCAGATCATTTTAGGTGTAATTACTCTATTATTGCACATACCGATAGCCATTGCCATAGCTCATCAAGTGTTTTCATTTATCTTGTTTGGGTCAAGTTTATACTTCTTGTGTTATTTAAGGAAGCAGACTACATCACCAATCTGCACATTTTTTCCTTCTTGAACGGGAATATTTTTTATCACCATTGCTGCTTCAGCACATATGATATTTTCCATTTTCATTGCCTCCACCACAAATAAAGGTTGTCCTATTTCCACCTGATCTCCTACATTTACGTGCAATTTAACTAATAAACCAGATATTGGGGATTTTACAGCATCTGCTGAAATCCCTTCTGTTTCATTATTTAGCATTAACTTACTTAATTCAGCTACATGAGGTTTTAATATACAACACTCAGCTTTCATACCTGCATGTCTTATGAAGTACTTGCTGCCTTGTCTTTCTATTTTAAGTGCTATATTGGTATCGTCATTAATTGTGATATATAGCAATCTATAACTTGATTTCCACTTGCCTATAACGGAGTATTTATTGTGATTATATACTGTTATTAATATATTATCTTGGTATTTTGCATTTACGGAGTACTCATTGTCATTTATATTCACTATGAATAAATCTCTTGCACGGTCACCTGCCATCCGAGTAGCTGATACTGGTGCCCCTTCTTTTTTACTAGATTCCAGTGTCACGCACTGGAATGACACCTGAGATGTTTCATTCACTGCTTTATGATGGTACCTTTCTTCATTTTCCAAATGAACATATAACGCAGTGAAAATAAATATTTTAATATACTCCTCTGCAACAAAATCGCCGTGAAACCCACTAGGGTAATGATCTGGAATGAATCTCGTATGGAGCTTTGCTGCGATAAAATTTGGGTGATGGAAGATGGATTCTAGAAATTCTATATTATTTGTTACTCCTTCTATATAGCATTCAGACAATGCTTTTTGCATTCTGCTAATCGCTTCTACTCTATCTTTTCCATATGTTATAACTTTTGCAATCATTGAGTCATAGAACGTGCTAATTTCTGAACCTGCAGCAACTCCATCATCTATTCTTACATAATCATTTTCACCCGGTTTATCGTAATATTTTATTCTTCCGCTGGAAGGGAAAAATTTCTTCGATGGGTCTTCAGCGCAAATTCTACTTTCTATTGCAGAACCAGTAAGTTTAATATCATCCTGATTGAATCTCAATTTCTCTCCACAGGAAGTTCTAATCATTTCTTCTACTATGTCTATTCCAGTTATAAATTCTGTTACTGGATGCTCAACTTGCAATCTCGTATTTACCTCAAGAAAATAGAAGTTTTGGTCTTTATCTACAACAAACTCAACAGTGCCTGCTGAAAAATAGCCAACTTGCTTTGCCAGAGAAACACATTGAACATACATTTTTTGTCTTACTTCTTCACTAATGAATGGACTTGGCGTTTCTTCTATTATTTTCTGATTATTCCTTTGTATCGAGCATTCTCTTTCTCCAAGACAAACTATATTGCCATATTTATCTGCTATGATTTGTATTTCAATATGTCTTGGCAACTCTATATATTTCTCTATAAAGATACTGCCATCCTTAAAACTTTTCTCTGCTTCATTTGTGGCTGATGTAAATGCTAGTTCAATTTCTTTTTTGGAGTTTACAATTCGCATTCCTTTGCCACCACCGCCTGATGCAGCTTTAAGCATAACCGGAAAGCCAATTTCTTCAGCAACTTGAGCTGCGTGGGCAGCGTTGCTAATCTTACCCATATATCCTGGCACTACATTCACTCCAGCTTTTTTTGCCGCTTCTTTTGCTGTTATTTTGTTGGCTGTAACTTCTATTGTTTCTGCACTGGGGCCGATGAAGTCTATATTATGTTTTTGAAGAGCACGTGGAAAATCTGGATTTTCTGCTAAAAAACCATAGCCAGGATGAACTGCCTCAGCACCTGTTTCAAC
Source organism: Wolbachia endosymbiont (group A) of Chalcis sispes (assembly GCF_964026765.1). Lineage (NCBI taxonomy): Bacteria > Pseudomonadati > Pseudomonadota > Alphaproteobacteria > Rickettsiales > Anaplasmataceae > Wolbachia > Wolbachia endosymbiont (group A) of Chalcis sispes. Next base: position 1,005,606 of record NZ_OZ034697.1, on the reverse strand, counting down.
TGCTACTTCACATATTTTTTCAATGTTTAAATAACTGAGGCAAGATGGCGAAGGGCCGATATATCTTGACTCATCTGCTTGTCTTACATGCACAGAATTTACATCTGCATCCGAATATATGCATACACAAGATATACCCATCTTATGGGCAGTTCTGATAATCCTGCAGGCAATCTCTCCTCTGTTTGCTATTAAAATCTTACTGTACTTCTTTTCTATCATCGTATGAGTATACTTTCTGAAGTTAAGAAAGTAAATTTCTATATCATTGCCTGCAAGTAATTTCTAGCTTCATCAAACACCCAAACTTTCTCCTGCAAGTTGTACATTAGCATTTTCCACTAAAGTGCTTTCGTTATGCAAGGCATGTATCTCGCTACATGCTTTAACTGACAGGTATGTGACTCCGCCAGAAGCTATTGCAACCATCGAGCTTAGTGCAAAAGATTGAGAAACTAAAAATAAAAAGTATAAAGACAAACATAAAGCAGCGATACATGCTATCGCTCCTATTATATATAAGCACAGGTGAAACTTCTGGTTACATATAAAGCTGTCTTTTATGCCTGCGATTTGCTTAATTTCTTTCTGTTGTGCAGCATTTAAGTAATAAAGAGGAGTTTCCCTCTTCTTATTAAAAGCATAGCCTTTACTGCAGAGCGCATCTTTAATATATTTTTTATTACATTTGAGTTCCTCTTTCAATCTGCTTACTTCTTTCCGATCTCCAGCTTCTTCTGCTTTCGTAATTTTGTTATCAGCTTCCGTCTCTAAGTCATTCACAATCTCTTGTACTGCAGGCAGCAAAATTCCACTTCTTGCTGCTTCATGAAATGGATTATCTCCATATTCATTATGCGCAGTTACAGAAGCAATGTTCTTCTTACAAATGTCTACAAATTTACCTTTGTTTTGTATTCTTGCAGCTAAATGCAGGAGATTATCTGCCTGTACTCTTTGTTTTGTTTTATCAAAAGGGCCGGTGTAACGCCAATTGATATTAGCTTCATTATCTGAAAGCAATTTTGCTATATCTACAAGTCCATCCATAACTCACCTCGCTATATTCAACCAATACTAAATTATACAACACAATTTATGAAAAACAAGTAAATTTTATCTCTCAGAACAAATAAATTCTAAATTGTTACAAACATAAATTTTAGCTATCATCATTTACATTACTGTAACAGACAAATATGCCAGGTATAGTCACGAGATTTGCTCCATCACCAACAGGATTTTTGCACATTGGAGGAGCTCGTACTGCGTTATTTAATTGGCTCTATGCAAAGCATCATGGTGGCAGGTTTTTGCTAAGAATTGAGGACACCGACAGAAAACGTTCAACGAAAGAAGCAATTGATGCAATTATAGAAGGGCTAAGATGGCTCGGTGTGAGCTATGATGGGGAAATAGTATATCAGTCAAAAAGAATAGAGCGGCATAAAGAAGTAGCAAACCTTTTAGTTGAGAAGGGTAGGGCGTATCACTGTTATTGCCCTGAGGATGAAGTTGCAGAAAAGAAAATAAAAGCAAGAGAAGAGGGCAAGATATATAAGCATAAGTGTACTACAAAACCTCCTTCTTGTCATCCAAGTAGCCGACACTGGAAAAATATGTGGTCACGCGCTGGAATGACATCGGGTGTGAGGTCAGTTGTCCGCTTTAAAGTGCCAGATTCGCAAGAGATCGTTGTTGATGATAAAATATACGGCCAAATTAAAGTAAATAGCAACCAGCTTGATGATATAGTGATCTTACGCTCTGATAACACTCCAACATATATTTTTGCCGTGGTAGTTGACGATCATGATGCTGGAATAACTGATATAATACGTGGCTCTGACCATCTTACTAATACCTTTAAGCAATTGCTAATATACCAGGCTCTTGATTTTGATGTTCCACGTTTTGCGCATGTGCCGCTTATCCACGGGGAAGATGGGAATAAGCTATCCAAAAGACACGGTGCAACAAGTGTTTGTGACTACGAAAAGATGGGGATATTGCCAGAGGCAATGCGTAATTACTTACTCAGACTTGGTTGGAGCCATGGTAATGATGAGATTGTTAGCGATGAGCAAGCAATAGGGTGGTTTAATTTAGAAAGTATTGGTCGTTCACCTGCACGGCTCGATTTCAAAAAACTGGAGCATTTGAATAACCACTATATTAGTAATATGAGCAATGAAGATATTCTGACTCTAATGCTTAGAGAAAATACTCTAACTGACAAAAAAAAGGGCTATTTACTGCAGGGACTGACAGAGCTAAAAAAAAGAGCAAACTACCTGACCGAATTATTGGATTTAGCAAAATTTTATATTCAAGATCCGCCACTTGATTTAAGTGAAGAGGCTGAGCAAATTGTCAAATCTAACCTCGATATAATTAAGTTACTCGCATCATTTCTGTCAAAGATCGGTGATGAAAATTGGAATAAGGGTTTTTTATCTTCTCAGATCAAGGAATGTGCAAAATTGCACGATATGAAAATAAGCGATGTATACCACTCATTACGCGCCCCTATAACTGGAGTAATGGATGCACCTGGAATCATTGATATCATGGTGATTCTTGGTAAAGATGAGTGTATAAGAAGGTTACAAGCAATTTAAATGAAATAAGAAAATTACTTGACATCCTTCGCCAGCCCCTTTATCATGACAGTGAAGCTATTGTATTTGCTTTCGCCAATCTGCAGATTAAAAGGTAAGGATTACTTAATGTATCGGCGTCTTATGTTTAATTTTTTGCAGTATATAGATACTGTATGTCTTTACAAAACTTCATCTACATCTAGATTTTTATCTAAATAAGCTGAACGCGCTTATAAAGCGTTACAAGACATCAAAAAATGCCAATACTCGACAGAGATAGTAAAAGACTAGCTAACTCGGGGATTCTTTGTCTTTTTTTCTGCTTAGTAAATTTCTTAAACATTTGCAGCGTAAGTTAGTTGCAATTAAAAGCAGCTGAATTTCGCTTGTCAAGCGTTTAAAACATAAAAAACGCCAATATTTTAAAGCGGATAATAACCACGGGGCTTCTTTTGCCTTTTTTTTCGTTTGGTAAATTTCTTAATGTTTATAGCTAAACGACAATCGTCATCCCGCTGCTTGTTAGCGGGATCTAGAGATACCGCGAATGAATCGCGGTATGACGGTTCGTGGCGGTATGACGGTTCGCGGCGGCATGACAATAAGCTCGTCATCCCGCTACGTGTTAGTGGCTGAGATACTGCGGCGGTATGACGTAGGATTGCTGTCATCCCGCTACTTGTTAGCGCCGCGGCGGCATGACGTCTTAACTATAGAAAACTTGTATAGATTTTTTCTACTTCTGTGATATCATAAGCCTGTAATGATAAAATAAGTAAATATGGATAAGTCAGCGTATGAGATCATAGAACATGAGTATGACGTGGTAGTAGTAGGTGCAGGTGGAGCAGGGCTCAGAGCAACGCTTGGGATGGCTGCAACTAATTTTTCAGTTGCCTGCATTTCTAAAATTTTCCCTACACGAAGTCATACAGTTGCAGCACAAGGCGGAATTAGTGCAGCTTTAGGTAATATCGGTGAAGACGATTGGCGCTGGCATGCATATGACACAATAAAAGGTTCAGACTGGCTTGGTGATCAAGATGCAATAGAATATATGTGTAAAAACGCTGCTAAAGCTGTTATTGAACTTGAAAATTTTGGCGTACCTTTTTCTCGTACAGAAGATGGCAAAATATACCAGCGTTCCTTTGGTGGAATGACAACTCACTTTGGTAAAGGAAAATCAGCGCAGCGCACTTGTGCGGCAGCAGATAAGACTGGGCACGCAATCCTTCACACTCTATATCAGCAGTGTCTTAAATTCAACGCTGAATTTTTTGTTGAATACTTTGTGATTGATTTAATTATGGATAGCGAAACATGCTGCGGAGTTCTTGCTTGGTCGCTATGCGACGGCACATTACATAGATTTCGTGCGCATAGAGTGGTGTTAGCAACAGGTGGATATGGACGTGTTTATTTCTCTGCAACAAGTGCGCATACCTGCACAGGTGATGGTAATGGCATGGTAGTAAGGGCTGGATTACCACTTGAAGATATGGAATTTGTACAATTTCATCCAACAGGAATATATGGCTCAGGGTGCTTGATGACAGAAGGATGCCGTGGTGAAGGGGGGTACCTCGTTAATTCTCAGGGCGAGAAGTTTATGGAACGTTACGCACCAAAAGCAAGAGATTTAGCTTCCCGTGATGTGGTAAGTCGCGCAATAACAATTGAAATTAGAGAGGGAAGGGGGGTTGGACCAAAAAAAGATCATATGTATTTAACTATAGCGCATCTTGATCCGGAAGTAATAAAACTCAGATTGCCGGGCATCAGCGAAACCGCAAGAACTTTTGCTGGAGTTGATGTCACTAAAGATCCAATACCGGTCATTCCGACTGTTCACTATAACATGGGTGGCATTCCAACCAATTATTATGGAGAAGTGATCACGCTGAAGCAAGGTAAGGAAGAAGTGGTAGATGGACTATTTGCAATTGGAGAAGCTGCATGTGTTTCTGTGCACGGTGCAAATCGACTTGGTTCTAACTCGCTTCTTGATCTTGTGGTTTTTGGTAGAGCTGCAGCGCTCAGAGCAAGAGAGAAACTAAAATCCGGTACACCACATAAAAAATTGCATTCAGACTGCACAGACTGGATAGTAGATAGATTTAATAAAATGCGATTTGCCTCCGGTGGGCTAAAAGTAGCAAAAATACGCAGCGAAATGCAGAACACTATGCAAAAGTACGCATCAGTGTTCCGTGTTGCTGAAGTTTTAGAAGAAGGCAAAAAAGCTATAAAAAAGGTAGCAAAAATGATGCCTGATATTTCACTTGAGGATCGCAGTATGATGTGGAATAGTGATTTAGTTGAAGCACTGGAGCTTGCTAACATGATCCCACAAGCGGTTATTACCATGGAATGCGCAGCTAATCGCGAGGAAAGCAGAGGTGCCCATGCTCGTGAAGACTTTCCTGAACGTGATGACAAAAACTGGATGAAGCACACTATAGCGTGGCTTGAAGAAAAGAAAGGGCAAATTAACGTAAAAATTGATTATAAAAAAGTGGCTGAAAAAACTCTGAGCGGTGAGATTGATTTCATAGCGCCAGAGAAGAGGGTTTACTAGTTACACTATCCCTACACAATTTTTCAACGAGTTTATTGATATGGCACTCATTTTAGTGTCTGGAGGACTCTCAGTATGCTCTGATTGATTTGGTGACTCTTGTACTGCTTGATTTTTAGTCTCATTCCTTAAATTCTGTTGATCATTATTAACAAGGTTCTTCGAAGCTTGATTCTGCTCTGTTGTTGAATTAGAGCGGTTTTTGTCGTTAAATGTGTCCTGTGCTTTGTTGGTTGATTTTTCAAAAAGTTTCTTAATACCACTAAATCCTAAAGTTAAAGTAAGGCATATAACTCCAGCAGTAGCTATGATAGGAATGGCTGCTCCAATTGCCATTTGACCCTGAAAGAAAGCAAATGTTACCATTGCAATAACAGTAATCGTTATCGTGATTGCTAACAATTCGCGGGTCCTTTTTGCTGGATCTATGAATCCTGCTACAGCAGATACTCCTTTTCTTATACCAGAACCTGCTTCTTTAATGCCAGACTTGCATTTTTTCGAAGCAGTTCCACAGTGGTATTTTTCTTCAAGCTTCTCTTTTAGTTCTTTAGCTTTCTCCTGTGCTTTCTGTGGAGTCCCTGAATAATCTTTTAGATCTCGTAAAGTTAAATAGTACTTTTTAGTATGGAATTCTGGATCTTTTAACCACAAAGAACCAGAATCACCGTTTTGTAATAATGCTGCACAAAACTTTGTTGTATTATCATAATTAGTTGCTAAATCAAAAATTGTTTCTTGCGATAGGTGTTCGATACTTCCTTTTTTTGCTTTTTTCTTTAATGCCAATTCTAGGGGTATGTTCCCTTCTCCATTCTTAGCATTTATAGCTTTACCTAATTTATCTTTAGATATTGTTCCATTTTTTACTAAACCTAAAATCAATTCCAAACATGTAACTTTTTGTTCTCCTTTGAATGAAGCAATATAGTGCAGAGCATTTTTTCCATCTTTATCTTGCACAGTAATATCTGCACCGTTTTTTAGCAATAGTTCTAGGGTTTCATACCTTTTAGTTTTTTCAAATTTCTTAAGTGATCGGTTCTCACTCTTCTCTTGTATGCGCTGGAGTATCTGATGGAGCGGTGTTTGCCCTTCCTTGTTAGTAGTATTTACAGCATCATCTTTATTTGAAATCAACTCTAAACATGTAACTTTTTGTTCTCCTTTTAGTAAAGCAATATAGTGCAGAGCATTTTTTTCATCTTTATCTTGCACAGTAATATCTGCACCGTTTTGTAAAAATAACTCTAAGGCTTTATATCTATTTGTTTTTTCAAATTTTCTATCTGTACATGATCGATCCTCATTCTTTTCTTTTATATACTGAAGCAACTGATGAAGAGGTGTTTGCTCTTTCCCGTTAACAGCATTTATAGCCTTACTAAATTCATCCTTACCTAAAGTCAACTTCAAACATGCAACTTTTTGTTCTCCTTTGAATGAAGCAATATAGTGCAGAGCATTTTTTTCATCTTTATCTTGCACAGTAATATCTGCACCGTTTTGTAGAAATAACTCTAAGGTTTTATACCTGCCAGTATCCTTAAATTCTTTTTTTACTACATTTTTTATTTTATTTTTCAATGAAGGCTCTTTACTCTTTTCTTGTATGCGCTGGAGTACCTGATGGAGCGGTGTTTGCCCTTCCTTGTTAGTAGTATTTACAGCATCATCTTTATTTGAAATCAACTCTAAACATGTAACTTTTTGTTCTCCTTTTAGCAATATATTGAGAAGTTCAAGTTTTTGTTTTGTTTCAGGTTTAACAATCAAGTGTAAAGCATTGTTACCATCTGTGTCTTTAAGGCTAATATCCGCCCCTTTTTGCAATAGTTCTTTAAAAAGTTCTTTATCATTATTTTTAATTGCTAAATGTAATTGATAATTATCATTACTATCTGGAGTATTTATGGTACGTGGTATAATTTCTTTAATTTTTGCTTCTGTATTGATTTTTATTTCTGGCTTTAATTTAGAGTTCTTTCCTTGCTCTGCTAATTTTTCTAAGAAATTACGATAGTATGTCTTTTGCTCTTCTTTTAAGTCTTGTAATTTTTTTGTAGATAATCCTAAATTATCAGAGCTGGCCCCATGCTCTAACAATTTTGTAAGAAACTTAAGTGTGTTATCGTTACTTCGAATTGTATTAGACTCATGTTTTTCTTTTGTCACCTTGTTAATTAGTGCTACCTGAAAAGGGGTTTTTCCGTCCTGATTTTCACTATTAATGAGTTGTGCTAGATCTTCCTTGGTGACCGTTTTTATTAGGGTACCTAGAAACTTGCATTTCTGTTTCTTTTCCAACGACGCAATGAGGTGTAAAATATTTTTCCCTTCTTCAGCTTTTATGCTGCTAATATCCGTACAATCTTTTAGATATTTTCTAAATTTCCTGTTATTTCCATTTTTGATCGCTTTTAGTAGTAGAGCATTGTTATTTGTTATTTCGTTGCTTATTTCTACTTCATGATCATCTTCAACATCACTGCTGTAGCCACTCTCTGTTTCGCTGTCCCTACGGTTGTGGGTAAAACAATATCTGCTATTATAAGTAATTTCTGAAATTGCTTGCTTTACTCGCTCTTTTGTTTCATTTGATATTTTTTTCGATCGTTCTATTGCTTTATCTAGCACTGGAAGGAAGCATTGGACATAATACCTATAATATTTTTCTTGTTCTCTAAGTGATTCTTCTAATTTAGTTAATACTTCAGGACTAGCATCTTTTTCAAATAACCTTTTACACTTCTTGAGGGTTCCATCTTGACCTCTTGGTTTTTCACGCTTGTGTTCTTCTTTTTTTACCTTTCTCTCTATAATGCCATATAATTGTTCGTCTTTTCTATCCTGCTCTTGCTTTTTATTTTTATCTATGCATTCACCTAATTTATCTGCATTAGTAGTTAGTGCAGTTATATCTATACCCATACTAAAACCTCAATATTAAAAGCTATTTAAGTTGTCAGCACTAAACTAACAACCAAGAAGTTTGACTTTTAAATTGAGCTAAACGTTGTATATGTATAGGTGGAAAGGCAGAAAACTAGTTTCTATTAGAAAATCTGTTATCATAGTCAAATCCTCACTTGAACAGTTGCTACTATTTTAACCATTTAATCTTAAAAAATAATAAATATAGCTAAACTGCGAAACGTGCTACTGGCTAAAATAGGATAAGAAACTATAGCTGCAAATATCCAAATTGATGTTTTTATCAGTCTTCCAGACTTGGTTTTTCTTTTAGTTTTTTAAGTCTTTCTTTATTTAGTATGGAGCTTATCTCTTCTACACTTTTATCAATATCATCATTGATTATTACATAATCATATTTATCACGTTTGCTTATCTCTTTTTGAGCTTCGGCTAATCTGCGCTCTATTTCGCTTGCATCATCACTATTACGCTTTTGCAAACGCAACCTAAGCTCTTCCATTGAAGGGGGAAGTATAAAAACACTTACAACTTTTTTTCTCATGAGCTTGAATAAGTGAAATGCTCCTTGCCAGTCTATGCTGAGTAAAACGCTTATTCCATTGCTTAAGTTTTGCTCTATAAAATTTCTTGGTATACCATAAAAATTCTCAAAAACTTTGGCGTATTCAAGCATTTGGCCAGCTTTGCATAACTCGTGAAATTTTTCTTCGGTAACGAAAAAATAGTCTTTTCCATTTATTTCGCCGGGGCGAGGCTTGCGCATAGTCATAGAAACAGACCTAACTAAATTAGTTGATCGCTCAAGTAATTTTGCTGATATAGTAGTTTTTCCAGCTCCAGAAGGGGAGGATAGAACCAATAATACGCCCTCACTTTTTACGGTCATTTTTCTTTGCATTTTTTAACATGGTGCTTTTTGGATCAGAGTTTAAAAAGCTAGAACCTTCTAAATTAGAATTTGATAAGTTGGTGCCAATGAGAGAAGAGTTATCAAAGACAGTATAGCGCAAATCGGTCTTTTCAAAATTTGCCTTATTCAAATTAACGTTTACAAACTTTGCTCTACTCAATGTTGAATTAGAAAAATCGGCATTTTCTAAATTCATATTCTTAAATTCAAAGTAAGAATAATTTACATTAAATTTTTCACCCTGTGATATTTTCTCTTGCAAATCTTTAATCGAAGTTATAGCATTTTCTGAACCTGCAAGTTTTTTCTGTCCTTTATTGTCAATCAAAATTGAATTATCAAATTTGCAACCTGTTAAGTGAGCATCAACAACTGAACTTTTATATATGCTTGAAGAGAGAAAAGACATATCACTAATTGTTGAATTACTCAAATTGCTAAGAAAAAAACTAGTTTTCCTAAAGGCATTAGCGTGAAGCAAAGAAGATCTGAAATCGCTTTCAATAAAATTTGAATTAGTTACTTTTAAATTGGACCAACTCGAATTATCAGCTAATAAATTAAAGAATGTTGAATTTTCTATTTCACTGGAATCAATATTATGGCGAGAAAGTGTACTGTTATAAACTTGAGAGTCTTGGATTTTTATCTTATACATTGAAGTTGTAGAAAGGTCTGAATCTTCTATCTTCGCAGAGGTGAATAGTGAATGGTCAAAAAATGAGCCATTCATGTTAGAATTTGCAACTTTAGTATTATGAAACTTTCCGTGACGAATGTCAGCATTAGAGACATTAACTTGATGCAGTTCACTAAAACTAAAATCAATATTGGATAAATCAGCATCATGAAGATTTGCTTCAGAAACATATACATGTTTTATCTTGGAACCATTTAGTATAGATTGAACAAAACTTGAATTATCGTCATTCACATAGGAAATTTGTGTGTTGCTTAAATCAGTTTCGTCGAAGTTACTGTTAATTATGATAGAAGAATTAAGGCAAGCATCGGAAAGATTGCTACCTGTAAAGTCTGATTCTTTTAACTCTGCACCATATATGTTAGCATTTTTTAATGAAGAAAATTGTATCTTTAATTTATATGCATCCACTCCAAAGAAACTTGCATTATCAAGGTTGTTTTTCTGCATAACAGTATCGTTTATTTCACTATCACTAAAATTTACGTGGCTAACATTCGAGTTTGATAAGTTGGAGAAATTCATTTTCACATTCGAGAAATTAGTATGCAAACCAATTACGTTGTGCATACTTACTTTTTTGAGATCGGAACTGATAAAATCAGCATAACTAACATTAGACTGATCAAATACGATATCTGTTAAGTTTGCAGAAACAAATTTTGTAAAACTCAAATTTGTACCTTTTATTTTAATGCCATGTAAATTAGCATTGGAGAAATTAGCACCACGTAAATCAACATCAATGAAAGACACGTCGGATAAATCGGTGTTAGAAAAATCAGCACCAATCAGACTTACTCCATCAAAAACAGATTTACTTAGGTACAGTTGGTTAAAATTAGCTCCATTTAAGTTAGAACCAAAACCTTTCTTAAAATCTTCTGGCACGCCCTCTTTGTGGCACTGCACCAAAAATTCAGCAAAGTCTTTTTTACTGTAAGATACGTATTTTACATCATGCAGAGCGTTTAAAAAATCACTAATCTGATTTTTTTCATCATTTGTTTCGTTTCCATAACATAAATGACCAACTAAAATTAATATCAAAAATCTAATCATCTTGCTTATCACACTGCGACTCATTGTTTTCTTTCGTTTTCACAGCCCAATCGTACATTGCTGAGCTTTCTTTATTGTCTATTTTTCTATCCTCCAAAAGGTGTGGCATCATTTCGGCAATCGCATTTATTATATTGATCTGCTTTTTTTCGATTGCTATATCAATTGGGGATTGAAAATTATTGTTAACTACTCTAAGATCAGCACCTTGTAATAAGAGAAAGCGCACTATGTCTACCTCACCTTGTTTAACTGAATAAATGAGAGGAGTATCACCCAATTTATTTCTAAACCTTAGTATCTCTTGAATTGTTAATCCAATTTTTTCTAGCTTACTTATTACTCCTCTTAAGCAAGTTAAGTTGTTCTTCTTAATGCAGTAAAAAAATTGCTTACTGTAATCATCAATAAACACAGTTGTAGGAAGATGCTCATTAAGGCTATCATATTGTCGTTTATATATTGACTTGCTTTGTATGTCTTTATGACCCCATTCTTTTATTGGTTCTCTGTTTAGCTTTGTCCATTTTTGTAAACTTTTCTTTTCACTTTGCTCTTCTTCATCTTTTTTAGTTATAGGTTTTACTCTATTGCGGTCCTTGGAATTACTGTTTGTTTCTTTCACTTTTTTTTCTTCAGACTGATTCTCTACTTTTTCTTTTTTTCCCTCTAATAATTGACTCGCATCACTTTTTGAAAGTTCATTATCTTTTATATCAATCTTCTGATCAGCTTGTAGATTTTTTTGCGGGTTAGCTGTATTCTCATTTAAATCAGCACTTAAAGGCAAAGGCTCTGGTTTCAAATCTTTATTCACTTCTTTATTGGCCACATTTGGTAAATTTTGAGCAAATTTGTCTGTGCTTCCTTCTAGCTGGTCATTTGGCAAATCTTTATCAATCCTTTCACCTGCACTTATAGTTTTTTCAACCACGAAAGCTTTGTTCTCGTTGTGTTGCAGTTTCTCTTTATCGGTAGTGCCTTCTAATCTTTTGCTCTCAGCCTCTTGTGTTTGTTTAGCATCGACGTTGCTTTTTAACTCATCTTTTTGATTTGTGCTATCTTGCTTCCTTACACCTACATTTTCGTTTTTATGAACTGATTCAATTTTCTTTTCTTCAAATTGCTCTACAGCAAATAGGCTCAGTGATCCGAATACAACAGCTAATAATATAAAATATAAAATATTTTTCATAAATATCCCAAGCATAAGCTTAATTAAAATGATACTATAATCAAATGATTAATCTACAGTAAAAAATGCCTTAGATAAAAAACCAATAGAAAGGATAAATTACTACACATTAAACCTAAAGTGCATTATATCACCATCTTGCACGATGTAATCTCTGCCTTCAAAGCGAATTTTTCCTGCGTCTTTACAAGCCGGTTCACTTCCATACTTTATGTAGTCTGCAAAGCTTATGGTTTCTGCTTTTATGAAGCCTTTCTCAAAATCAGTGTGGATTACACCTGCTGCTTTATCGGCTGTTGATCCTATTTTTACTGGCCATGCCCGTGCTTCTTTGGGGCCTACAGTAAAGAAAGTTATCATACTCAGCACTTCATACATAATACGCGCTACTCCATCAAGGCCTGATTCTTGTAAGCCAAATTCTGATAAAAAACTCTGTTTTTCCTCTTCACTATCAAGATTTGCAATATCTGCTTCGAGTTTTGCTGAAATGCAATAAAATTTGCTTTTATTTTCCTCCGCCATTTTTTCTACCTTTTTAGATAGTTCATTGCCAGTTATAACATTTGTATCTTCAACATTGCAGACGTACATAACGGGCTTTGTTGTCAGCAATTGAAGCAACTTCATCTCATCTCCATCGATATTCTCCAAACTTCTTGCAGGTTTACCTAATTTTAAAGTAGCTAATACCTCTTGCATTAATTCAAGTTGTCTCTTTAGCTCTTTATCACTTTGCTTTGCTTTCTTTTCCAATTGAGGAAGCCTTTTTTCTATGCTATCAATATCAGCTAGGATTAATTCCATTTCTACCACTTCAGCATCTGATATTGGATCTATTTTACTGTGTATATGGCTGATATCGTCATCCGTAAAGCACCTGAGCAGATGAACGATGGCATCAACTTCTCTGATATGGCTTAAAAATTTATTGCCGAGCCCTTCGCCTTTACTCGCACCCTTTACCAGACCTGCAATATCTACAACTTCTAATTGGTTGTAGATTACCTTCTCTGAGCCTGCAATTGCTGCGATTTGTTTCAAACGTTGATCTTTTATCGAAATCTTGCCTATATTTGGCTCGATTGTGCAAAAAGGATAATTTGCAGCTTCGGCTGCACTTGACTCTGTAAGCGCATTAAATAAGGTTGATTTTCCTATGTTTGGTAACCCAACTATACCGCAGTTAAAACTCATATTTGCTATGTAAAATTATAACTATTGCATAATTTAAAAATTTCTGCTATACTTAATTAGTCGCTTATTGACAATTTTGTTGGTATAGTAATATATAGCTTAAATTAAGGTAAAACTATGACTACAGCTAAGAAACGGAAACTACCAAGTGACTTTCATGATGTTGAGGTTGGAATAAAAAGGCCCAGGATCTCAGGGCAAGAAATAACTCTTTTAAATAGTAACCCTTACCCTGACAATTTCTATGTAGGACAAGCAATTGGTAATGGAAGCTGTTTTTTTGACTCGTTCAGGCAAAGTCTAGAACAACAGACAGGAGAGCAAGTTACTGCCGAAAAATTAAGAAATGATTGTAGGGAATTTGCACAAAAGAATCCACCAAAGTGGTTTACAGATGCAATTGCCAATGGTTATGATAACAATGGCCAGCACCGTAGTGAAACTGTAGATGATTATACAGCAGACATTATGCGTAACGGTAGGTGGGGTAGCTCTTATGTTGAAGCTAGGATACTTTGTGAAAAGTATGGTGTAAAATTACATGTTATAGAGAGTAACCCATTGCATGCTATTGACACCCAACAAGATCGGTTTTTGCATGAATTAATAGACAATTCAGGTTCAAAAAGTGCAGGTGAATACAATAAAGTTGATTATAATGATAGTAGTATTGTGCATATAATAAACAAAGGCTATTCTCATTTCGAACCATTGCTTGATATAAACAAAAGTTTAGCAAAACAACTGCAAGAGGAAACCAAACTTAAACAAGAGCAAGAACAAGAAGATTTCCTATTAGCAAAAAAGCTTCAGTTAGACGAGATCTTAGAGTATTGTAACCTTTCAAAGGATATCTCTGAGAGAGCAGAGGTTGAAAAGGGATTTGATAAGTTATTGGCAGAAAATGCTGATGGAAAAATTGGTGATGTTGTAGGGCAGTGCGTTAGTGATATAAAGCAGCGCATAGAGCAGCAAAACCCTTCAAGTTTACTAAGATGTGGTACGGAATCGATGGCAGAACCATTTCATCAACAACGAGCACCACAACTTGTAAAATCTTAATAGCCCTGTATATTTTTATATAGGGCTTTTGCAAGCATTTCATATAATATGAACTTGCAGTACGTACTAACCTAAATGCAAGTTGACCATGAGACTAGTTTAATTATTGATGCCATAGAGGAATTTGGTGGTGAGGCTAGGCTTGTCGGCGGGTGTGTGAGAGACTCAATTTTGCAGCGTGATGTCCACGACATCGATTTAGCTACTAATTTGCTTCCCAATCAAACGATTAAAGCGCTAAAACTCCGTAATATTAAAACTATTCCAACTGGCTTAAAACATGGAACTATCACTGCGGTTCTAAATCAAAGATCTTTTGAGATCACAACACTAAGGCATGATGTGAAATGTGATGGTAGGCATGCAAAAGTAGAATTTACCAATAATTGGCAAGCGGATGCTTCAAGGCGCGACTTTACATTTAATGCTCTGTATGCAGATAAGCATGGCCATATATATGACTACTTTGGTGGTATAGAGGACTTAAAAGCGCGAAGGTTAAACTTTATAGGCAACGCTGAAGATAGAATTAAAGAAGACTATCTACGTATTTTAAGAGCATTTCGTTTTCATGCAAAAATATGTGTCGGAGATTTGAGTGATGAAATACTAAACGTATGCAAAAAGCATTCGCATATGATTCAAAACCTCTCTGGAGAGAGAATAAGAGATGAAATACTTAAATTGCTGGAGTGCAATGATCCTTTTCCAACACTTAAGAGCATGCAAGAATCTGATGTTTTGCAAAAGATTATCCCAAAAGAAGTAAAATGCGAAATTCTGTCTTCGCCACTTCTTTTGGGCACTGATGCACTAGTAAAATTAGCGTTACTCCTTAGGACTACTAAAAAAAATGACAGGCTAAGTCTTGGAGAATATGTAAGCAAATTTTTACGTCTTTCGAACAAGCAAAAGAAAAAGCTGCTATTTTTACTATCCAACGATATCAAAACAGAACTCTCAGAAAAAGAGCAAAAAAAATACATATCTTTATTTGGTAGAGAATTATATTGTGATTTAGTGAAAATTTGTGGTGTTGAGTCTGGAGAAAATGTTGATGAATACATTTCATTTGCTAACACATTCAATATTCCAAAATTTCCTTTATCTGGCGATGATTTAATAAGTATAGGTCACCAGCCAGGAAAAAGTTTAGGTAGAAACTTGGAATTGCTAAAACAACATTGGGAAGATAGCTCCTACACTTTAACAAAAGAGGAGCTGGTGCTTTATGCTAAGAGCCTATTCTAACTGCTTTCTGACTGTTTAATGAATGTATGCTTGCAATATTAGGGGAACTCATAGAGGAATTAGGTATATGTTCTTTTTTAGCTTTTTCTGTTAATTGATATTCGTTTACTCCTCCTTGAGTTTGATTACACATTCCCTGATCTGGAGATAAAAATTTATCTCTTATGCTTAATGCCAGTTGTAACTCTTGAATCTTATTTGAAAAACATTTCATTTTAGCCTCTGTTAATTTTCCTGTAACAATTTCTTTAAGCAATTCTCCTGAGTCGTTATTATTATTATTCTTGCTATTAAAGCTGTGCAAGATAGAGTCTACAATCTTATTTACCCCTTCTTGTTTGTTAAATTCTAATTTTTTTACGCATTTTCTAACAGAAGGTGACAACTTGGCTTTTAACGTGTCATCTCGTAGTTCTTTACCCATATTTTTTCCAATGTTACAATGTTCGTTGACAACTTCTTTAACCTTAGCTTCTATGATCTCCCTTGCGGATTGTTTCAAATTACTTTCTAATAATTCAAGCAGCTTACTGCTTTCAAATTTGCCATCATCTTGATTTGATAGAGACTTTATAGTTTCATTAAGCACGTTATGGCAAAAGTATTTCTTTTCAAATTCAGAAAAACTTTTTTTCAACTCTTTATTTTTATCAGATAAAAATTTATCGCAATTCTCATTCCCACGAAGCTTAGATAAACCCTTTGGAATTTTTGACTTCATAGAACCAGTAGTTGATTTTGCAGTAGATACTGTACTCACTGTATCTGGCGCTTTAGTTTTTGTTTGCCCTTGTGTATCTTTCTCTGTTAACTTCCCATTTTGTTGTTCATCTTTAGCTGGTGAACTTTCAATTTGTTGATTTTTTAATGTCAGATTTTCATCAAGTGTTTTTGTACGCTCTCCAATAGAAAATATTGCAACATTTCTTGCTCTTTCTAATTTTGCATTCAGATGTTCAACTTGCTCTTGTAACTCTTCTTTTTTTTTCTTCGATTTTTCTTTCCTGACTTCTTCCACCCTTTCAAAAAGCTCGTTTATTTTTTTGGTAAATTCTGCTCTGAGTTCAGTTAATTCTCTTCCCTGGCACCCTATCATCTCAGATTTTGCCTTCAACTTTACTAAAAACTCTTTCTCTTGTTTATCTGTAACTTCTACCAATTCTCTATAATTCTTTTTAAGTCTTATAATTATAGATTGCAATTCTCTATTTTCCTTTTTTAACGAGCTATTTTTTGATTGTAAGTCCGCTTTAAGCCTTATGATTATAGATCGCAATTCTTCAATTTTCACTTCCAATAAGCCATTTTTTGATTGTAAGTCTTCAACCTGCTGTGCTTGATCACTATTTTTATCCGTTGTTTCGACGTATTCGGTCTGCATTGCTATATCGTGAAATGTTACTTTATTAGTTTGAACCTCTCCATCCTTACTTATTACTCCACTTTGGCTCTCTCTTACTGCTACTTCAGGTTTTAAGTCAACTTGAACACTTCCATCTATTGTCTTAAAAGCATCAGTTTGAACTTCATTGTTTGCAGTAGTTTTATCGTAGTACAAAATATTTTCTGCCCATCTGTTCCATCTCTTGGGCAATATTCGTCCAATCGTTTTTAGAAACAACCAAGCAAATACAGTAGACCAACTGTATTTTTTTTCCTTTCGTTTAACATTAATTTCATAATTAGCCGTATTATTAATATTTGGCATAAAATTACCTTGTTTTTTAACTTTAATTTACAGAAAATTTTAACAGTGATAAAGTTATATATATTAGTATAATAAATACTAACGCAGGTGTTAAATTATGGTAAAGTCTTTGCCTGCGTAATACACTTTAAGCAGAAATACACATGTCTGTAAGTACAGCATTTGCTTTTCCTATCGCTCTTGCTAACACTTCCTGTTCATTGTTCTGATTTTTCACATTGATTACCTGAGCAGCTAAGTTTGCAGGAAAAGTGACCAAACTGACTTCCCATAATTCCACTTGTTTTAACACTCTAGCTCCGCTTTTATGATCAACATCATACTCTATAGGTATATAGCCGATGGAAAGTCCGTTAATTGCTCCAGCTTTGAGCATCAAATACACTTCTTCTGCTTTCTGAATACCCAAAAGTAAATGTGCAATTATATATAGACCAACATCATTTTCGTAAATATCTATGATACTACCTATAGGTTCGTCAGGATTATGCTGCCAAAGGAGTTTTATTTTATTTCTGTTTAAATTTTCCTTAAATGCTCCAGGCAATATCAGATCATTTTGTTTATCAACTATATTAAAAACGCTAGCATAACCAGAAAATACACCGTTTTCTCCTATGCTTTTTATTGACAATGGTGAATAGAGAAATTTCTTATTCATAAAGCCTCCTTGTAGATTATGGTATTGGGAATTTTGTTTCGCAATGCACTGCGATATAATTCTATTATATGCAGCGCTCTAAAAGGGGGAAGTATTTTTTTTAGTTACAAAATAATAAAGAGACTATGAAAGCAATAAAGATCCCAGCGTCACGCGCTGGAATGAAAGTAGGGGGAAGGGTAGCTGGCTGTATGTTATGCTACTAAATGTAATCTATTATTTCTCATGACTGGCTCGATGGTAACATTTTCCAGTCTTGTAGAAGGACGATCAGCATTTCGGCCTAACTCTTCTAATCTAGCATTTCTCATGACTGGTTCGATGGTAACATTTTCCAGTCTTGTAGAAGGACGATCAGCATTTCGGCCTAACTCTTCTAATCTAGCATTTCTCATGACTGGTTCGATGGTAACATTTTCCAGTCTTGTAGAAGGACTACCTGAGATTGTTGCGAGCAGCTTTTGTTGCAATTCTTTTATACTCATAATTAGCTCCTATTAAAGTTTAAATGTTGCTATTACATGATGTTATAGTTTTAATCAAGATAATTCTCTATAATTAAATTTTTTGAATGAAGAAATGACGATTCGTGTAGGAATTAATGGCCTGGGTAGAATAGGCAGAGGCGTATTGCGTGCTATTTTCGAAATAGAAGAATATAGCAAACAAATAGAAGTTGTAGCTGTCAATGGATCGCTCGGTGCTGAGCAGCATGCACATTTGATTAAATATGATTCTGTTCATGGCAAATTCAGTGGTGATATTGATTTTAATGAGTCTCAAAATTGGATTTCTATAAATGGCAAAAAGTTTTCTTTATATAGAGAACGGAGCCCTGAAAATATTCCTTGGAATGTTGATGTAATACTTGAATGTACTGGTGCATTCAACAAACGTGAAGAAACAATAAGGCACAATGCAGAGAAAGTAATTGTCTCTGCTCCAGTTCCGGATGCTGATGTCACTATAGTTTATGGTGTGAATAACGATATGCTCGAAAAAGAGCATAAAGTGATATCAGCAGGTTCTTGCACTACAAATTGCCTTGCTCCGATTGTGAAAGTCCTACATTCTGGTTTAGGCATAAAAAGCGGTTTTATGACTACTATACATGCCTACACGAATGATCAAAATATTCTTGATGGTAATCATAAAGATTTGCGTAGAGCAAGGGCTTGCGGATTATCTATGGTGCCAACTACAACCGGGGCAGCAAAAACAATTGGTTCTGTCATCCCTGAATTAAAAGGAAAGCTAGATGGCACTGCCGTCAGAGTTCCGGTTAGCAATGTTTCTATGGTTGATTTTAAATTTACGACTGATAAGAAAGTGACCGTTAAAGAAATCAATGAAATGTTTAAGGATGCAGCTCTCTCCTCTACGTCATTCCAGCGCGTGACGCTGGAATCTAATTTCTGGATCCCGGTGTCAGCTACTCGGATGACATCAGAGGGTACTAAGATGACATCAGAGGGTACTAGGATGACAGAGGGTTATCCAATGTCAAATGTACTTTCTATATGCGCGGAACCTTTAGTCTCAATAGATTTTGTGCATAACCCTTATAGTGCAATTGTGGATTTAACTGGTACATATGTTACAGGTGATATATGCAGGGTTGCAGCGTGGTATGACAATGAGTGGGCTTTTTCGCTGAGAATGTTAGATATAGCATTATTGAGCCATAGTAAAGTATGAATGGAAACCCAAACAAGTATGCTTCATTTTATGAGCACTTTGCGGAACTCAGAAAAAGAGTTATCTTTTGCTTTCTATTTTTTTGCGTTGCTTTTGGTTTTTGTTATTACTTTAAGGAAAATATATACCGTTTTTTACTTGCACCTTTAATAGAAGCAACAAAAGGTAGTGAAGGTTTTTCTTTAATTTACACAGACTTAACAGAGGCATTTTTTGTGTATCTTAGAGTTGCAATAATGAGTGCACTTTTGCTCTCCTTTCCTGTGTTTGCATGGCAATTCTATATGTTCTTAGCACCTGGGTTATATAAAAGTGAAAGGGCAGTGTTGTTGCCATACTTAATTGCAACACCGGTTTTATTTGTAATGGGAGCTACTGTAGTCTATTACTATATATTTCCTTTAGCCTGGAAGTTTTTTATCACTTTTGAACATAGTGGTAAATCCTTCGGTATACCAATAGAGTTTATGCCATCAGTTAGCGAATATTTAGACCTTGTTCTCCAATTTATGTTTGCATTTGGCACTGCATTTCAAATTCCAGTCATACTCACATTAATGGTGAGAGTAGGGTTACTAACTACACAAAGTTTGTCAAATAAACGCAGAATCGCGATAGTGGTAATTTTTATTATCGCTGCAATCTTAACTCCACCTGATGTATTAAGCCAAGTAGGGCTTGCAATACCAATGCTGATTCTATATGAATTGTCCATTCTGATATGTAGGTATATTGAAAAAAAGAAGACAAAGATTTAAACAAAGGAATCCCTCTTATCTCCTTTATATCACATTTTTAACTTACAACATTCTTATTCAGGACTTAAATATGGAAATGTTTCATAAATTGATTGTAATACTTTGTTAAGTTCAGCCTTACTTTTGATGATCAATAATACTGTATCATCACCTGCTATAGTTCCTATAATTCCTATGTTTTTGC
This sequence comes from Wolbachia endosymbiont (group A) of Chalcis sispes, assembly GCF_964026765.1. NCBI lineage: Bacteria > Pseudomonadati > Pseudomonadota > Alphaproteobacteria > Rickettsiales > Anaplasmataceae > Wolbachia > Wolbachia endosymbiont (group A) of Chalcis sispes. The sequence continues at coordinate 985,096 of NZ_OZ034697.1, read as the reverse complement.
TATTGTTTAATGAATAAATAACATACTTCTGATCTAGAAAGTAAGCTAGGCTGCTAGCTTGTCCTGGTTGAGTGTGTAGTACTATTAAACCAAAATCCGAAATTTGCATATTAAGTATTAATGGTAATCGATATTGGTTGATGTCAATTACTTTATACATACCAGCAACTTTGGCAATTTTAAGTTTTTTTAATTTTCTTGATAAAGTAGCCTGAGGAATGTTATGCCCTCTTTCTTTAAGCAAGGTCTGTAAATCGCTCTGCTCTAAAATTTCGTGATTTTGAATAATATTTAAAATATGTTCACCTAGTGTGTTGTCATGCATTATGCATTTTCCTCATATTGAATATGTAATAAGTATATTTGAAATTATATTCATTATTCTTGACTATTCAATTTTTAATGTCTATACTCATAAGATGAATAAAACATGAATATAAATTAGTAATATGAAAAAATATATTTTAAATGCTATTATAGTGATAAGTATTCTATTAACAGGATGCAAGGAAGATAAACACGATACTATCATTAGATTTGCAATTTCTGCAGATTATCCACCTTTTGAATATTATGAAAATGGTAAATTTACTGGCTTTGACATTGAGCTTGCTCAATTAGTAGCAAAAGAGTTAGGTAAAGAAGCGATATTTAAAGATATGCAGTTTAGTACTATATTTGCAGCATTGCAAAGTAATTCTGTAGATGCTGCTATATCTACTATTGGTAGCACAGAAGAGCGTGAAAAAAATTTTGATTTTTCAAATAGTTATTATACAGGGGAATTTGGTATTCTATATCACAAAAATAAACCCATAGCCGGTATAAACAACTTAACTCACAAGAAGATAGCCGTTCAACTAGGAACTGTCATGGAAATTTGGCTAAAAGAGCATGTTCCTACAACAGCTCAAATTATTGCTATAGACAATAATAATCAAGCTGTAGAAACATTAAAGTCTGGTCATGTTGATAGCGTCCTAATTGATGAATTCCAAGGTAAAGTATTTAGCAAAAAAAATCCTGGTCTATCATGGTCAGCCATCGCTAAGTCAGATAATGGTTATTCTATTGCTGTGAATAAAGGATCTGATTTAAAGGATAAAATAAACGAGGCGTTAAAAAGTTTAGAAAGTAAAGGTGTAATACAAAAGATAGCAGAAAAATGGCTAGGAGATAACTGATGCAAGAATTAATTTCTAATTTCTTGTTTGTTGGAACAGGCCTTGCCTTTACTTTAAAATTATTGATTGGAGGACTGCTTTTAGGTATGAGTCTAGGAGGGTTATTTTCAGTACTCAGATATAATAAGATCTGTATTCCATTAATTAATGGAATTATATCTGTAATACGTGGCACCCCCCTTATATTACAGTTAAGTGTTGTTTATTTTATGACTCCAACCATTGCAGGAATTAAATTAAACATATTTAGTGCTGGCATTATAGCATTTGGTCTAAATAGCTGTGCTTATATTGCTGAGATTTTACGAGCTGGTATTGAAACTATATCAAAAAACCAGTTTGAAGCAGCTAAAACTTTACAAATACCTAGTTTCTATATGTGGAGAGATATTATATTACCACAAGTTATTAAAAATATTCTTCCTGCAATGATAAATGAGATCATTGCACTCCTTAAAGAAACGGCATTAATCTCTACTATTGGTGGTGTTGATATTATGCGCTCTGCGCAAATGCTTGCAGCAGAACAATTTACTTATTTTATACCACTTTGTCTTGCTGGGGCTTATTATTACGCTCTTGTATTACTAATTGAATATATAGGCAAAAAGATTGAACAGAAAGGTATATATGATAAAAATGCATAATGTTTGTAAATTATTTAATAATATTCCAGTACTTAATAATATTAACCTGATTATAGAACAATCTATAGTTGGTCTTGCTGGTCCTTCTGGTAGTGGTAAATCAACATTGTTACGTTGTATACAAAAACTCGAAGTTTTAGATTCTGGTAGCATTGAATGCAATGATAGTACTGGTTTTGTATTTCAGGATTTTCAACTTTTCCCACATATGACTGTCTGGGAAAATCTTACATACGCTCCCAAGCTTAAAAATAAAACTCAGGATCAAAGTTATTCACTACTTGAGTCTTTGGGTATTGCCTCTAAAAAAAATGATTACCCTAATAATCTATCTGGTGGGCAAAAACAGCGGGTTGCGCTTGCCAGAAGTTTAATGATGAATCCAAAGATTCTATTATGCGATGAGCCAACGTCTGGTTTAGATGTAGCAACAATAGTCGACGTTGTGGAACTATTACAATCAGTTAGAGATATGGGTATTACTATGATTATCGCTTCTCACAATTTGGATTTTTTAACAAAAATATCAGATCGGATTATTCTGTTAAAAAACGGAAAAATAATTGTAGATATCAATCCTAAAGAAATTGATGAACCAACAAACTATTTAAAAAATAATTATTAAAAGAGAATCACTCATATCATACTGAGAGCTATAACAGATCTTAGCATCGAAAATTACATAATATACATTATGGAAAATAAATTACATAATATAAGAAGCAACGCTAAAAATAAAATCACATAATATAGCAAACTATAGCTAACCCAAGAAAGGTTTTCCTACGTCATACCGCCGCGATATCTCAGCATAGATTCCGCTAACAAGTAGCGGAATGACGAATTTTTGTTTTTCAAACTGTCGGTAAATCTAAGTCAGTTTAGCTATATGTGTCAAGCACTGGGATGACACCCTCCTGATGGGCCAAAATCACAATGTTCGTACAGTTATGGAATGAATCGCGGTATGACGTGTTGCTTTGATCAGCTATAAAGATGATGCTGCGGAAGTTTTTAGTACTTGCTCGCAACTTTCAACAATTTAATAGCACTGGTGTTTACAACCTCTCCGCCGACACGCTTAGTGACAAAAAACCTCACATAAGGTTTATTCGTATAAGGGTCTCTTAATATTCTCATTCCTCTGTTATCTACAATCTTATAAGCTTGTTTGAAATCTGCCATCGCAATTACTGGTAGCTGATTGTTTGGCGCTGGTGGCATATCGGCAGATTGATATACTGGTATTCCCATTAAAGTATCTGGAGCTTCAAGCGACAGACTTGGCTGCCAGAGATACTGACCTGTTTGAGATTTTAGCAGCCTGATATCCTTCAACGTACTCCTGTTTATCAAAAATGACGCATTTTTGGAATAATATTCGTCCAGAGAGTAATACAACATCATTATTGAATCACTATCTAATTTTTCAGTTTTAACTTGCTCTATTTTATTATAACTGTTTCCATTTTCATAAGCTAAAATTCCTTTTGGTTGAAAAGTGCCCTCACCCTTAATGAAGGCTTCGCTTTCTTCCTTACTAAAAGTCTCGGCAATCTTTTCCACCAGCCAACTCTCAACATCGACAAACGCATCATCGAGTAACTTTTGTGATATTTGTGGTTGAGCATATAACTCGTAAGTTGTGACGGAAATCTTTTGGATTTTGGGCGTGTCCGTATCTTTTGCAAAATCATACTTAGACTTATTGCCACCGTCCTCATCATCTACTGTTTCACTGCTCCAACCTGCACCGGCGCGGTCAAAATCTTCTATAATGTAATCCAATGTTTCAGTAGAGATTCTTTGACTGGAGCATATTTGTCGCATTGGGGACGAATCAGTTACGCGCTTGTTTATGCGTTTTACAATATGCGGAGTAACTAGATACCCTCCGATATCACTGTCATCTCCACTGAGGGTTTTGTGTGATAAACCGCTTTCCATTCCCTTGCGGATATAATCAGAAAAATATTTATCGCTTGTGCTAAAATCTGTATTTACTTCTGGGCGTTGAGCTGCAGTTTCGATCAAGTCTAAACGCTCTTTGCAACTATCAATGGCATTATTTACCTTGCATAGCTGCTCAATTGTTGCAGAATCAGCACGCCCTTTGCTTTCAATTTCTTTTAGTTTGCGATCATTTATTAATTTAAATTGCTCCCATGATGAAGCGAGTTCATTGATACGGTGAGCGATATCGGTAAGTGACATAATAGCCTCCTTTGAAAATGAAATAAAAATGGAAATAAGGTAATAGGAATGGCATCCATAGATGTTTCCCACAGTTGTACGAATATTGCAATATGGTACATAGTAAACGATGTCATTCCAGTGCTCCCTTTCTTGTCATCCCAGTGCTTGACACTGGGATGGCTTTGTTGCATCGCTAGCTATGATGGATTAAAGATAAAAAAGGTGGAGAATATCAGTAGCTTATTATTCTGGTATTTATAACAAGAACGGTCAGTGAATACCTAAATTTGAGTAAAAGAAATTTCACTACCACTCACTAATCCGGCTAAAATTCAAGAATTTCAATGCTTTAGCTATTTTCAATAGAATTAAATTTATTAATATAAATAACAAGTTACTATTCTTAAATTTGATCAGATTGATTGCAAAAAAAACAAGATTTTCAATAAGTTGCTTATAATCCTAATTATAGTTAGCCTTTCATAAGTAGCGATGCAACAAAGCCCACTGGGATCCAGCTTCTATGCAACTTAATTAAAAACGTTTGTTTTAGCGTAAGACAACTACCTTTAGCTCATCAGCTCAGTTATAAGCAAAATTTCTGGATTCCAGTGGGCTTTGTTGCATAGCAACTGAAAAAATCTGGTGGCTACTGACAAAATTCATTATAAAATAGCCATTTAACCTTGAAAGAAAAAATATGCCACAAAAAATGAGGGTCAGTAACCATAGCGAATATAACAAATTTCTAGAAAAAAGAGGAAATATTTTTCATTATATCAACGAAGCCATAGAAAAGTGGTACGAGAATGGTCCAAAAATACCAGGTGGCAACAATATTTATAGCGATAAAGTTGTAATTTTGGTGCACATAATAACTTGTTTATTTAGAATAGGCCTGAGGCAAACAGTTGGGTTTATAGCAGGATACCTTGAGCAAATTGGGAAAAATTTGCAAGTTATCAGCTATTCACAATCATCAAGAAGGTTTAAGAAACTTAATATTAAGATCAATGATTGCAGAATTGATAAAAATAATATGGAAGATATCGAAATTGCTATAGACAGTACAGGAATTAGTATATACAACAACACTCCTGGTCATAGCAAGGAAAATAGCGAAGATAGAAAGTATCGCAGCTATGAACAGACAAGAAAATTGCATGTAATGTTGAATACAAACAGCAAAAAAGCCATAGCTGTAAAATACAGTAATGGTGTCTACTCTGATCACTATGGAGCTTGTGATTTGCTAAAAGAAGTCGATTTTCAGTATGTCATAAAAGTACTATATGCAGATAGGGCATATGATAGAGAAAAGCTCTATAAGCTGTGTAATCAATATGGTATAAAAACGAAAATTCCTCCGAAAAACAACGCAGCAGAGCATCCAAAATTGGATTATATGCTTGATAGAAATGCCGCTATTCAGTTAATGAAATTACATGGTGAGAATGGTATAAAAAGATGGAAAGAAGAAGTAAATTACGGAAAAAGATCGTATATTGAAGGATTTTTCTCAAGGTTGAAGCGAATATTTGGGTTTAGTTTTAGGAGCAAATCTGAGATTAATCGTGAGAAGGAACTACTTGTTAAATGCTATTTGCTCAATAAGTTCACTGATATTGGTATGGCTAAATTTGAGATAGCTTCATAAATTTATTGTGCGTTACCTACTATCCGAAGAGCGATGCAACAAAGCCATTCCAGTGTCAAGCACTGGAATGACATCATCTGTTGTGCAATTTACCTTTAAAAATGAATATCCGTACAGTTATGTGCTTGGCACTGAAATGGCATCATTTTTTATCTGTTGAAAATGTAAACCGGAAAATAGCGTGGCACTTTGTGCCACGCTTAGTACTGTAAGCTTAATCCAGTAATTAAATTAAGCGAGGTAAAATAAAAGATAATGACACTATATAATGTTCGTTCTTTTATGTCAAGCACTTTTTTGAATTTTTTTGGTGATAATTTTTATCCAGTTATTTTATTATTGTAGTATAATTTCAATGCCAGATACTATCATTATGATCACTATCTAAATTTAAATCGTAATTATCATCAAATTTATATATCCCCTCCATCTCTTCTCTATGCAATTCATGTGAATCACCTAAAGCTTTTTGATTAGAAACGTCAACACAATACTGTAACAGTGCTCTTAATGCTCCAGCACTATCTTGATCTAAATTAAAATTGCTAAAATCAAATTTCTGCATATTCTCCACATGTCCTTCTCTACATAACCTACATATCTTAGCAAAAGCCCTTTCACTTTCTCGACTCCAAGCATTAAGAAAGTAAGGATCTACTACTTTGCTAAATTGTTTCTCTATCTCTTCAAGAGAGCTCTCTGGATTAAGTTCTAATATTACTTTGAAAATCCCACTGCCATGGAATCTATAAAATTTACTAGATAAGCTATCTTTTACAAAATTAACTGCATCATCTATTGTAACACCAGAGCGAGATTCAAATATCATCTCAAATGCTCCATAACAACTATCAATACCAAAATTAATTATTTTTTCCATAAAATCAATTACCTCTTCTAAGGAAATTTGTGGCTTATTCCTCAAGATAACTTCTAAACTCTTGACAAAATTATGCCCATGCTGACCCATAGCATGGGTTTTCCCATTTATTGTATAATGATATAGCTTCTTATTTTCTATTATATGCTTATTGCACTGGTAGATATGTAGCTTATTCAATTTGCCAGAATATTCCTCTATTTCCTTATCTGGTAATTTTGAGCGGAATTCCTTGATTACTTCGCGTATTATTCTATTGATATTACTCATGCTTATTCCTAATTAATATGTTAGTATTTTTATAAATTAAGTTATTATATTAAAATTCTTTCATGGATTTCAATATTAGCTCCGCACTACTTGTAGTTTTTGTAATGGGTCTGCCAATGACGATATAATCAGCTCCTGAATTTATTGCTTCTTTTGGTGTTGCTGTTCTTTTTTGGTCGTCATGACCTGGATCTATACGAATTCCTGGAGTAATAATTTTAAAGTCTTCACCGCATTCTCGGCGCACTTCTTGAGCTTCTAGTGCAGAACAGACTACTCCATGGAGTCCAATCTTTTTTGCAAGCTTTGCAAGCAAAATTACCTGTGATTTTGCCTCTCTTGCTACTCCAAGCTCGTTTAAATCCTCATTGCTCATACTAGTTAGCACTGTCACTCCAATCAGCTTTATTTTTGTGCCTTGCACTACACTTAGCGCTTCTTCAAGCATTTTTGTTCCACCGCTGATGTGCAGAGTTAACATTTCAATGTTCAGAACTTTTATTACTTCAACTGTTTTGGCTACAGTGTTTGGAATGTCATGCAATTTCAGATCTAAAAAAATTGGTACATTGCATTTTGCAACTTCTTGCACTCCAGAAAGACCTTGAGCAGCAAAAAATTCTAATCCCAGCTTTACCATGCCAACTTTACCACGCAGAGCATTAGCTAGAGAAATAGCCTTATTTAAGTCTTGTGTATCCAGTGCGCATATTATTGGGTTCATTATCTTGCATGATTTATCTTATAATAAGACTCATTGTTGTGTTTTGCAAATACTTTCACTCTGATTGAACTGACTGCGTTCATAAGATTCTGTCAATAGTGAATTTGGCAATTTGATCGGAGTGGATGAGCGACTGTTATATCCAGAATCTTCCTCAGACTCATATCCAGGATCTCCTGCATGTAAAGGAACAGATGTTTCGTCTGGTAATGATGCATATTCAGAATCTTTCCCAGATGTTTTGCCTCGCAAATCTTGTACAACTTCTTCCAGTACAGACTTCATTACTGGAATCTCCTGTAATATTACTGTTTTATCATCATTTTTGATCACTTTACTTCTCTTTATTGATTCTTCTAACTTGCATAACATATATTCTGTTATCCTTGCCACATAAGACATTTTTTCTTCCTTCTCTCTCAACAAATCTTTTTCAAGTTGTTCTATTTCAGAGGATTTCTCTAAAATTAAATCTTCTAATCTTTTCAACTCATTGCTACAACTTTCTCTCATTCTTTTCTCCCTGCTACTACAGCGTTCCATTTCCTCGCTGAACTCCTGCCAACTATAACTGCAAGATAAAACCTGACGTAAATCCTCTTTTTCTTTGTTGACCTCTTTAATTTTACATTGTAGCTTATCTAAGCTTGTGTACAGCTTTTCTTGTTCTTCGCGTAATTCCTTTACTTCTTTAGAAAGTTTATTTTTTTCCTTATTCAATACCTCTACTTTTTCACTAAGTTCATGTTTTTTCTCACGTAGTGCCTTTTGTACTTCACGTAACGTTTCTATTCTATCATTTAACCCCTTATTCTCTAGCTCTAAATGTTTATTATCATCCACTTCCATCTTCAGCTTTGCAATAAATCTACTTCTTTCTTCCAACTGTTTCTTTAAACATGAGATTTCAAGTTTTAATTTCTCTTCCTGCTCATTAAGCTTACCTATTTCCTTTCTTGTTTTGTCCAATTCATTTACTTTCTGATTCAATTTTTTTGCTCTCTTGTCTAAATTTTGCTTCTCTCTAGTTAATTCATGTAATTGATTCTTCACTTCTTTGTTTGCAGCTTTTTCAGCTTCTTTTTCCAGAGTTATTTTATTTTCTAACTCTTGCTCTTTCTGAGCGAATTTATTTCTCTCAACCTCTATTTTTTTATTATTACTAATTATTTTATACGAAAGTGCAAGCACCAAAACAGATAATGTAGCTAAAGCAAGAATTAGAGGAAGAGGCACATTAGAAGTTACAATAAGCGCTAAAGATGTAAGTAACGTAAGAGTAGCTAAGGAACTAGCTATAAAATAAAATGTGTTAGCCTCACTAAGCAAATTGCTCATTACTCCCCTCCTCCCCCCACGTTCAGCAGTCTTGTATATATTTATTAAAATTCTCTTATCTGTGGAGGAATTATAGTGCTGCACCTACAACAAACTTCCCATCTTCAGTCTGCTAGCTAAAAATGGCTAAGGTTTTATGTATCCAGTGTACAACTGTACTCAAAATGTGTGGCAGCTGTTGGTCGGGGTAGAACATCCACTGGTATATCCAGGATCTTCCACAAATGAAGAAACAGACGTTTCGCCTGGCAAATATTGTGCAACTTCTTCTACTAACACGGACTTTATTGCTTGAATCACTTGTAATATTACTTTTTTATCATCATCTCTGATCACTTCATTTTCCCTTACTAATTTTTCTACCTCATCTGTTATATACTCTATCGTCTATTGCAAAAAAAGCACTTCTTCTTGTTTCTTTTTCGACAAATCTTCTTGAAGTTGTTCTATTTGAGAGGATTGCTCCAAAAGTGAACTGTTTAATTCTTTCACCTTATTATCGTGATCATCCTTCACTGTTGTTAATGTGTTATCAGATTCTTTCTCTTCTTTTTGTAAAGATAATAACTCCTTTTTCAGCTCCTCAATTTTAGATAAGTACTCTTTCTCCTTTGTACACAATTTATCAACTTTACTTTCAAGATCAGTGCGCTTTTGACGTTCATCACTAACTTTACCTTCTAATTCTTTCTTTTCCTTTTCCGACTGGCATAACTTCTTCTCTAATTCTTCTATGTCGCTTTCTGAGCTCTCATGTTGTTCTTCCGATTCTAAAGTTTTTAATTGTTTTACTTCTTCTACTTCTACTTTTTTTCTTAACATAGTTAATTGAGTACGCAGAGAAGAAGCTTCCCTACTTTTATGTTCTAATTCCAAGTTTAATTCATCTTCATATTCCAATCTTAAGCGTAACTCATCTTCATATTCTGACTTTAAACATAACTTATTCTTTTCACTTTCTAATTTGCATTGACACAATTCCTCCATTAAAGAATCTACTCTTTCATTCAATCTTGTATTTTCATCACGTAACTCTTGGTGTTCAAGAGAAAGCATCTCCTCCTTATGTTTTAACTGACCTTTTACTTTTGCACTCAATTCTGTATTTTCATCGTGTAAATCTTTGTTCTTATTATTAAGGGCACCTATCTTACCCTCTAATTCTCGGATTTGATTACCTTTATTATTTAACTCTTTTGTAGCATCATCTAATTTTTGCTGTGCATCATCTTGTTGTGTCTTTAACTGCTCTATTTCCTTATTTAACCCTGCAATTTCGCTTTCCAAATCTTGCTTTTCTCGAGTTAATTGATCTTTTAATTCCTTCACTTCTTTATTTACAGCTTCTTTAGCTTTTTCTCCCAGAGCTATTTTACTTTCTAACTCTTGTACCCTACTCTCTGATTGTTGTTTTACGCTTTCTAACTCTTGCTCTTTTTCAGCAAATTTATTTTTCTCAACCTCTATTTTCTTATTATTACTAATTATTTTACATGAAAGTGCAAGCACCAAAATAGAAAGTATAGACAAACTCAAAGCAACAGGAAGAGCTACATTAAAGGCTGCAACTGAAGACAAGAACTTAACATAAGGGGCAACAGCAAGTGTCCCAGACGCAAGCAATACCAAAGTAGCAAGAGCACCAGCTATAAGATATGGTGCATTGGCTTTATTATATAAATCCCCCATTATTATTCTCTCACAACCAATAATGACTATGATAGCATAGATATCAAAGGAAGTGAAGCTATAAAAATCAGTATAAGTCTATATTCACTATGTATTTCCCGTCTTCAGTTTCAAGCTCAGACTGCATCCACTCTATCGTTTCCGCATTGCACACTGCCTGCAAATCATCCTGTGCGGATTGATCCAACTTATCCTCTTGTACGCTCGCTTTTATCATCAACTTTTTTATCAGATGCTTAACTGATACATTATTATCTGCCTTCATCTTTCTGATAATGTTTAATATCTGAATAACATTATCTCCCATTTCCTCTGAATATTTATCGTAGATAAGTTCTTCTTTGCTCGGCCAATTACTTTGATTGTGTACAGAATTATAACTATACAACTGGTGGTATATCTCTTCTGTAATGTAAGGCAAGAAAGGTGCAAATAACCGCAAAATAATATTCAGTACATATGCCAAACTTTGTTTTACACTGAAGGTTGCTTCACTGCTTCCGTACGCGCGTTTTTTTACTAATTCCAAGTAGTTATCACAAAAATCCTTCCAAAAAAATTCTTCTACTGCACTCAAAGCTTCGCAGTATTCAAACTGTAATAGGTTATTCGTTGCTCTACCTATTACTTTGTACAGCTTAGACAATATCCATTTATCCATCGTCTCACTGATGGAATTTATGCTTACTGTTTGATGCTTTTCCATGAACATGGAAACAAACTTGCTAGCGTTCCAAAGTTTTGTAACGAGGCGCTTGCCAATTTTGAATATATTTTCAGAGTAGACTGTATCAACTCCAAGCCTTGAGTTCGCTGCCCAATAGCGCACTACATCAGCTCCATAAGTTTCAAGTATTACATGAGGAGTAATGATGTTACCTTTTGATTTACTCATCTTTTTCTTATCATCGGCTAAACACCAACCGCTAATCATAATGTTTTTCCAAGGTAAAGAATTTGCATGATAATATGCCTTTAAAATAGTATAAAAAGCCCAAGTTCTTATTATCTCATGGCTCTGGCTGCGCAGATCTGCAGGAAATATTGTATTATAGCGATGATTTGGTAAGCTAAACTCACTGTTTACTGCCAGTGCACTCAGTTGAGGAGTAATTGAACTTGTGGCCCAGGTATCCATTACATCTTGATCTGGGATAACCTCTTCTTTGCTATACCCTTTTGGCAAATCTTTGAGTGGATCTATAGGCAGGTCCTTTACTTCAGCTAGAATAATTTTACCTTCTTCTCCCTTACGTTTGGAATACCATGCTGGAAATGGCACACCAAAATAGCGCTGCCTTGAGATGCACCAGTCCCAATTTAGCCCTTCTATCCACACTTCCATGCGTTTACGCATAGTAGCTGGATGCCAATTGCATTCTTTTACTTTATCTAATACTTGAGCTTTTTGCTCTAAGGTCTTGATAAACCATTGATAAGTAGGCAATATCTCAAGTGGTGCACCAGACCTTTCTGCGCATTTGACAGAATGAGAAATGCTAGTGCTTTCTATTAGTAACTCCTTCTCAGTTAGGATTTCGATCATCCTCTTTCTTGCTGCTACAATTTTTAGTCCATTTATTTCATTTAGTATGTTGTTTGTCATCCAAACATGAAGGTTCATCCTCCCATCCTGATCGATGATAATTTTCATCGGCAGATTATGCTTTTGCTGCCAATATATGTCGAGTTCATCACCAAACGTACAGCACATAACAAGCCCGGTGCCTTTATCTATTTTAACCTTATCATCTGCTATTATTGGAACTTTCTCCTCTGTTATTGGCACTACCGCTGTTTTTCCGATCAGATGAGTGTAGCGCGTATCCTCTGGATGACAAAAAACTGCAACGCATGCTGGAAGTAGTTCAGGTCGCGTAGTTGCAATATTGATCTGCTCATTTTCTTGAGTAGAGAAAACTATCGTGTTTAAGGATGACTCAAAAACTTTATCTTCTATTTCTGCTTGCGCAATTGCTGTTTTATCAACCGGGTCCCAAAGGATGGGCTGCATTTTTCTATATGCATACCCTTTATTATATAGATCAATAAACGACATCTGTGAAAGCGTCACAGTTTCCTTGCTGATCGTGTGATATTCCAAATCCCAGTCATAACTAATGCCGACCGATTTAAATAGTTCCTTGAATTCTTGCTTTGATTTTTCAATAACCTCATGGCACATCTCTATAAATTTTTCTCTGCCAACTTCTTTTGCACGGGTTTTATAGGTTTGTTCAACCAATCTTTCGGTGGGAAGCCCATTATCATCAAACCCAATTGGATAAAACACATCTTTTCCCAGCATGCGCTGAAACCTTGCAATAAAGTCTGTATGGCAATAGCTGAATATATGGCCAATATGCAATTTACCCGATATTGTCGGTGGAGGTGTGTCTATAGTAAAAGTGTTATCCTTTTCACCATTCCATTTATAAACTTTACTTCCTTCCCATAATATGTTGCATTTGTCTTCAATTTCTTTAAAGCCGTATTTTTCTTTTAACATAAATATTTCTTAAGTTTTAAGCTCTAAGTTAGCACAATTACGGCAATTTTACGCCAAAATTTTTTGTTTACGAACATAAATTTTCTATGCTATGATAAAAATATTACTTGACCTTAGGTTCTAAGAACCTGTTTAAAATCTCGGAGAGATGAGGTAAAATAGTGGTAGATTAAGAATGAGGTATATCTATGCGTAAAAATTATCCAAGTGATATAAGTCGAGAGCAATTTGAAAAAATCAGACCAATACTAGAGAGTAGCAGGAAGAAAACGAGACCAAGAAAACTTGATTTGTATGATGTATTTCGTACAGTGTTATACGTCCTAAAAAGTGGTTGCCAGTGGAGAATGTTGCCAAAAGATTTTCCAAGGTGGGAAAGCGTATATTACTATTTTCAAATGTGGAATAAAAAGAATGGAGAAGAACCAAGTTTGTTGGAATTAGTTTTAAAAAAAATTGGTTGGAGAGATCCGTATCAACAATGGTCGGAAAGAGAAAACTAGCTTCTGTATAATTGATGCTCAAAGTGTTAAAAACACAGATACTGCTGAAAAAAAGGGCTATGATGCAGGTAAAAAGATTTCAGGCATAAAGCGTCATATTGCAGTTGATACTCAAGGTCTACCACATGCAATTTATGTAACAACAGCAGAAGTAACTGATCGTAGTAGCGCTGTAAGAATGGTTGAAAATGCTAAAGATACCCTTTCTGAAGTCAAAAATATATTGGTTGATGCAGGCTACACAGGAAAAATTTTTGCAACCCAAATAAAAGATATTATTGGTGCAACTGTTGAGGTAATAAAGCGCAGTGAATTACATTCTTTTGTTGTATTGCCAAAGAGATGGGTTGTTGAGCGTTCTTTTGCTTGGTTAGAAAAGTGTAGACGGCTATGGAAAAATTGCGAACGTAAACTCAATACCAGCTTGCAAATGATTGTCCTTTCCTTCATTTCTCTCCTATTACGAAGATTTTAAACAGGTTCTAAGGGTATTATGTAATGTTAATCATATATATTGAGGTTTAATATGCTTACAGAGATTAATGGTACAATAAAGTTAGTTGGTGAAGAAAATGATCAGAAAATACAGCTTATCATTCCAGGAAGCGATTATGAAAAATTTAAAGAGTATAAAAACATAGATGGGGATAACAACGTAATTAATGAGGAGTTCTTTGCGAGTTTTACGCTAAATGATAAACGAATACATATTACTGGTTTGTATCCTCAAGAAGAACAAACGAATAATAGTATTGTAACCGTGTATGCAAGTTCAATTGCGAGCAATGGCACATGTCATTTCGAATGCGGTGACAATGGTACATATAATAGTTCTCAACTACAAGAGATAAAAGATCAGTTGGGTCTTAGTGAGGATGAGCTTCAGGTGAACATATCTAAACATTTCATAAAAGAATTAAAAGATGAAATAAATGCACTAGAAGCTGCAAATAAGAAAGCTAAGAACGATAAAACAGAATTACAAACTCAATTGGACACAGCTCAGCAGGAAAAACAAGACTTAGAAGCTGAAGTGGAAAAACTAAAGGCAATAGATTCTACAGCGTTACAGCAGCAGTTAGAAGAGAAAAATGCTAAAATAACAGAATTGGAAGCATTAGATGCCGTGGCGTTACAGCAAAAGTTAACAGAGAAAGAGAATAAAATAACAGCATTAAAAGCTCAACCAGATGCTGCTGTTACGAAGTTAGAGGGTGAAAAAACAACACTAACAAATAAAATAAAAGATTTAGAAGCACAGTTAAACAACCAACCAAATGCTGCTCAGTTAAAAGATAAAGACGAGAAAATAAAAGATTTAGAGGCACAGTTAAGCAACCGACCAGATGCTGCTCAGTTAAAAGATAAAGAGGATAAGATAAAAGAATTAGAAGCTAAAATAAACCAACCAAATGCTGAAGTTGAAAGCCTGAAGAACGACTTAAAAACTAAAACTTCTCAAGTTCAGCAGTTAATGCAGAAAAATAAAGAATTAGAAGCTAAAAACAAAACAACTGAGCAACCAAAACAAGGCAATGGAGCACGGTACACTGCTACTGTTGGTATGGGTCTTGCTGCTGGACTGATAGCATTTACTGCACTTGAACGTACAGTGAGATTAGATATTTGGGTAATGGTTGGTATAGCAGTAGTATCTACACTCGCAGTTGGTAGTATTACATATGCAGCATTACCTAGTACTCAAGTGAATGGAGCGGAAGTGCAAGGAGTAAGTGGGGGAAAAACAAGGCAGCTTAACACAGTTTGTTGAGCTGAGACGTACGTGTCAAGTAAAACACTTGACGCGAACTTCAGTTTTTGTATTCCTTCATTAACATAATATAATTTTGTGCCGACTGCGCGATATGTTTAATTTCTTCATTCGACATTTTTTTGAAGAATTTTGCTGGCCTGCCAGCCCATATTTCCCCACTTTTTATCACTTTTCCGTGTGTTACCAGTGAGCCAGCAGCTACCATAGCTTCAGGCTCCACAACTGCATGGTCCATCACGGTAGAGCCCATACCAATAAACGCTTTATCATGCACCGTGCATGCGTGCAACATACAAAAATGTCCCACTGTTACCATGCTGCCAATAATTGTGTCACCACCTGGGTTTCTATCCACATGAATTACCGTCTCGTCTTGGATATTTGTTCCATCACCTATTTTTATTGATCCAACGTCCCCTCTGACCACACAATTAAACCAGATGCTTGCATTTCTTCCTATTTCAACCTTGCCTATGATATGCGAACCACCTGCGATGAAAGCACTTTCGTCTATTTTTGGTTCATAATTTTTGTATTTTAAAATGTGATACATATTAAGCCCAAAGTTTTATGCATATGTTAATCAAAATAAGGTAAGCAGTCTTAGATTTCAAACTACTTGGGTGACAGATGTTCTTGACTTACGTGCTTTGTACTGCTAAAATTTTTATTTTCAGCCCTATCTATAATGTCAGTAGCGGTATTAAGTATATTTCAAATAATATTGGTTGTTGTGTTAGTAATTTTAGTGCTCTTGCAGCCACCTGGAAGTAGTTCGTTAAGTGGTTTTAGTAATGCACAACAGGGGGTCAATTCGATGATTCCGGTGAAATCTTCTGAAAACCCGCTCAGCAGAGTAACGGCTATTGTTGCTGGATTGTTTATTATAAATACATTGCTATTGTCAGGATTATGTTCAAAAGACGTACATAAAAAATCGATCGCAGAAAAAATTATATTAGAAAAAAAGCAAGAAAGTGAATCTACTTCTGTTCCATTTGAAAATTAATGAAGGAAGCTAAATTTATCTTTGTCACAGGTGGAGTTGTGTCATCGCTTGGTAAAGGCTTAGTTGCTTCAAGCGTTGGTACGCTTCTTCAAGCTCACGGTTTTAAGATCCGTATCAGAAAACTTGACCCGTATCTCAACATTGATCCTGGGACAATGAACCCAACTCAGCACGGAGAGGTATTTGTTACCGAAGATGGTGCTGAAACTGATTTGGATCTTGGGCATTATGAGCGTTTTACTGGAATTAAAGCAACAAAAGATGACAATATAACAACTGGTAAGATATATCATGAGTTATTGAAGAAAGAGAGGCGTGGTGATTATCTGGGCAAAACTGTGCAAGTCATTCCTCATGTAACAGATTTGATCAAATCGTTCATTTTTAATGGTACGGAAGGTTTAGATTTTGTAATATGTGAAATAGGCGGAACTGTAGGTGACATTGAAAGCCAACCATTTTTGGAGGCTATACGCCAAGTTAACTACACATTAGGAAAACAAAGAGTTATCCTGATTCACTTAACTTTAATACCATATCTTACCGCAGCGCAAGAATTAAAGACAAAACCAACGCAGCATTCAGTTCGAGAGTTAAATTCCGCGGGGTTACAACCAGATATTATATTATGCCGCAGTGAGAAAGAAATTTTCGATAATCAAAGAGAGAAAATAGCTAAGCTTTGCAATGTTTCTTTATCCAATGTGATACCTGCTCCTGATGTGAGTCATATATATGAGTTACCGGTGTTGTATAGCCAATGTGGGCTTGATACGCAAATTTTGGAGCACTTTCATTTAAGTAAGCCAAAACCAAGCTTGACTGAATGGGATCAAATAGTGCATTCCATAAGGCACCCAACACAGGAAGTTACTGTATCTATAGTGGGAAAATACACCGAATTCCCTGATGCATACAAATCACTGGTTGAAGCATTAAATCATGGTGCGATTAGTAATAAAGTCAAAGTAAAGATAAATTGGGTTAACTCAAGAGAGAAGGAAGAAAAACCTATAAATGAAAAACTTATAGGAGAGAAATTACAGAATTCTCATGCAATCCTTGTTCCAGGGGGGTTTGGTGATGACGGAGTAGAGGGTAAAATATTAGCAATAAATTATGCCCGTACAAATAATATCCCATTTTTCGGAATTTGCCTTGGTATGCAGCTTGCAATTATTGAATTTGCTCGTAATGTTGTTAAGCTTGAAGATGCACACTCTGAAGAATTTCGTAACTGTAAACATCCAATCGTTAAGTTAGCTGGCGATCAAGATGACGATCTTGGTGGAACCATGAGACTTGGGGCATACAAATGTAATATAAATGCAAACTCTAAAATGATGGATGCATATAGTAACACTACTATTTCAGAAAGACACAGGCATAGGTACATAATCAATTCAGATTATAAAGATGACTTAGAAAAAAATGGGCTGTTATGCAGTGGCATATCAGAAGATGGAACGTGCATAGAGGCAGTGGAGTTAGAGAGTCATCCGTGGTTTATTGGTGTGCAGTTTCATCCAGAGTTTCAATCAAAGCCGTTTTCTCCTCATCCTCTTTTTGTATCATTTATTGAAGCAGCAATTGATAAGAAATAAGTGCCTAGTGTTTAAGTATCAATATATGGAGCTTGCCATAGAGCAAGCCAAACTCGCTCAAAAAAATGATGAGGTGCCCATAGGTGCTGTAATAGTGAGTGGAGACAATATCATTTCTTCTGCACACAATATATCCAGCGATCCAACTGCACATGCAGAGATGTTAGCGATCAGACAAGCATTTTCAACTCCCACGCTTTGTGATGCTGATATGTACGTAACATTAGAACCATGTCCGATGTGTGCTCAAGCCATTTCCTTTGCCAGAATTAAACGATTGTACTTTGGAGCTTATAATCCAAAAGGTGGAGGAATTGAAAATGGTGCTAAGATATTTCAATTTTGCAGCCATATACCTGAAGTTTATGGTGGGATATTAGAAACAGAATGCTCTTTTTTGTTAAAGGATTTTTTTGAGAAATTGAGAACATAGTTTAAGTCTATCAATTGTCATTTGCTTGCTTATCTCTGAAACTATCTTCACTTTTTTCCATATAGCCGCCTCTAGTCTCACTGTGCAGATCGATTTGCTGCCACGTGCGTAATAAGTACAACATTAGAGTTGCTAGATAAATTATTATTAGTACCAGCTTCAGCGGCCAAATAACGACCATCTTCAGTACATGTGAGTATATAATTTAATAGTGTTGCGGCTGCTTCCCTATCATTCAGTTTTGGGTCCAAACAATAATCTATCAATTTACTAATTGACTGTTTATTTGTAACTCGACCCTCAAACTCCCTGAGAGATCCTACTCTCTCTCCTAAGTTTATAACGAATTGCTGCGTTTCTTCAGGTGTAAGTTTACCTACTCTGTAATCTAACTCATTTGCAGTTCTTGCACGTTCTACTTCTTCGTGTCCATAGCAGCCTAATAGGTTACTTATTGCCTGTACCATACCATTTAGACTATTTGTAAGTTCTACTCCTAATATCCTATACAATGACTCTTGTACCGATGTCGTATAAACTTCATCAATCACTTCTTTCAGGCAGACCAGAGTATAGATTATAAATTTTCTTTCTTCTCTTGATTCTGATAGGCTCTTTAAAATATCAGTAAGAGTTGGTACTATAACATTCCGCACAACTTCTTGATTTCTTATTAAGTTTGGTACTGTATTTTTTAATACCTTAGCCCACTGCTTATCTTCAGGCAATTTTCTTTCACTTATGGCAGTTAAAATTGTACTTCCAAGAGTTGGATCAGTTATTGCCTGAAAAATAGCATATGATACTTCCAATGATAAATGGTAAACAAGCGATAATAGATGTAAATTGGAAATAGGAATGCTGGAGCGTATCTTTAGAACATCTTTAACAGCAGCATAGAATTTCTTTAAAGTACTAGAATCTCTAGCACCTTAAAGTTCTTCAAAATTACTTAACTTATTAATGAAATTTTCTTGTATATTTTGAAATCTTGCTTCAATTAATTCCTTTTTGGATGTCATTTTTTTAGCTACACTTTCAGTCTTTTCCTTTACTTCCAGGTATAGTGCACCTGCTTCTGCTCCTCTTTCTGCTATAGTTGATAACCCGCTAAACAAATCATTAGCTGCTTCTTCTAGACTTATGTTAAATACAGCATTATTAACAATTACCTCGTGTTTGCGTTCCCCTTTTACTTTTTTATATAATACAAACAGAGACATAGATGCTATTGCAGTCAAAAAGAAGGTCACAGCTACTATTACTAACACTAGCGGAGACATTTTAATTAGAGTAAACGTGGCTGCAGCTCCCATACCAAGCGAAAACATCGCTACACATCCAACCGCTACTTGGAAATACAACTTACAGTTTTTCTTATTATTTGAAATGTTTGCGTTATTTGGAATGTCTGCTCTGTTTCGTAAAAGAAACCCGATACCTTCTATATCTCGATTCTGAAGAGCTTGTATCAGTAAAGATGACCCATTATGCGAAACATTTGCTCCTAGATCTATACAAGATTGAGCACTATCAAATAATTTATTGTTGAAAAAATACTCCAATAGTGTTTCACCAGAAGGCAATTTGAAATTTTTTACTAACTGCATGTTTTCACTCTGATCACCTCTTTCTATATATAGCTTGAATAAATAAACAGCTTCCCTAGGAGCTATTCTTGCGTGAAAAGCATATTCAAATGCTGTAAGGTTATCATGATTTTTGATATAGAGATCTGCACCATTCTTAAGAAAATCATAAAAAGTAGCGTTAGCTGTATAGGTTTCATCACATTCAATTAAGCGCTGCTTAATAAAATTGACAACAGCGTAGTGTAGTGAGCTATTTCCATTATTATCTGGTATATTAACGTTAACTCTTTGTTTTATGAGATATTTTGCATGGCCCAACTTATCTTGAATAATTGCATTTAGTAATAACGTTCTTCCTTCAGCATCTTGAGAATTTACTCCTTCATGTGCTCCCCTTTCAAGCAATAGCACAGCATTTTCAACATCACCTTTTTCAGCTGCAACACTCAGTAGGGCTTGATCACCTTTATTAACATTAATGTTAGCACCATTTTTTAGCAACCAATCTATAACCTCTTCCTTTTCGCATCTGTCCTCAATCTCTAATGCTTTTGTAAGCACATCAAAGCAGTAGTTATGGTCAGAAACAAGTTTATTTAAATCTAATTCCCCTATATTAAGGTTGCGTGAGTATAAAAACTTTTCACTATGTTGTGCTCCATATTTTTGCAGCAAGCTATACATTTCACTGCCATATTGAGCATAATCCAAAGCAGTACAACCATCATTATCCTTAGCATTTACTTCTATTTTTTGATATAACATAGACAATGGCAAAAACCTTGCTACCAGGTACTGAGACACTTCTTTTTCATTAGCTTCTAAAAACAACTCAACAACTTTTCTATTTTCATTCCTAACAGATCTATGCAGTACAGTACGATCACTAGCATCTATAGTATCAATCCTACTGCCATTGCTTATTAATGAACTTATAACTTTTGATGAGCATTTTTTTTCTATAGCAACGTCTAGAATAGTTTTGCCATTTTTTGTAGCATTTATATCTAAATCTTCCTTGATAAGCTGCTTAATTCTGTTTTCCCTATCGGTGCTGTTTTTTATTCTCAACACATCTTCAAAGTACTCAAAATTAGACCACGCATCACACAATGCTTCATTTTCTACTGATTTTTGTATTCTTTCTGAGTAAGCAATATCTGAATGAACAGCATTTCCTGCTTGTTCATGTACTATATTAATTCTATTATTATTTTCTGTATTTGTTGTCATATACCCTCTATAAAGCCTAACTTATATCATACTATATTTGTGACGCTTGTAAAAACTTAAATTTACAGTTGGAAATACTGTTTTTTTAGACGAATAGAATAAGAAATTAGTGTTACGCATAAAAAAGTTTATCATGGCATGTGTTTTTGATCGTTCTAATT
The DNA here is from genome assembly GCF_964026765.1 of Wolbachia endosymbiont (group A) of Chalcis sispes. Classification (NCBI taxonomy): domain Bacteria; kingdom Pseudomonadati; phylum Pseudomonadota; class Alphaproteobacteria; order Rickettsiales; family Anaplasmataceae; genus Wolbachia; species Wolbachia endosymbiont (group A) of Chalcis sispes. The sequence continues at coordinate 963,693 of NZ_OZ034697.1, read as the reverse complement.
TTTCCGCAATAAAATTTTCTCATTTAGCGAGATTAGCGCATTTTTCACACCTTTTTTCAACTTAGGAGAATACACACTTAAGAGAAAACTAAGACCAATCAAATTTCTTATCTTGCGGTTTTATTTGCAATATTGCTACCACACTGATCAACAAGCAGAAGACTATATAAAGCCCAGCAGCAAGGTTTGTTTGAGGAAATGTTACAGTCAACCAAATACAAACCATAGGAGTAAATCCTCCATGTAACGCATAAGAGATATTGCGTGATAAGCTCACACCACTAAATCTAACATTGGTAGGAAAGAGTTCAGATGCAACTATTCCTATGGGAACTATACCCCTTTCTATTATAGAGAGAACCATTACGCTCAACGCAATCACAAGATAATTTTTATAGTAATATGCAATAGATAACGCAGGACAACACAGTGCCATTGTAATTGCTATAAATAAGATTGCAGTGCGCTCTTTTCCAACTTTATCAGCCAACATTCCAAACGCTATTGAAGATATCGGCATTAATACACTGGTTATAATCAATACAATTTCGTTGATATATGTTGTTACATAAACATCCACTGATGCTATTTCCTTTGCGAGAGTTCGAAGAAATATGGTAAATCCAACAGCAACATTAACAGGTACAGATATTAAAATAGCAAGTATAAGAGCTCTCTTGTGGCGTTTTATAAGCTCTATTATTGGCAAATCAGGTAAATTTCTTTGTTTTCGATTTTTTTCATATGCTGGAGTTTCTCCCAATGTGTATATGCTATACGCGCTAATTAATCCTAAAATAGCTGAGAAAATAAATGGCAATCTCCAACCCCAGGTACAAAAATCAGTAGTTTTTTTGCAGATAATCACTATCACCGCAGAAAGCAAGACGCCAATGGAGCGACCAAAACCCATCATTCCAAAATACATCCCTAAGTTCTCTTTCCTACTGGATAAATGCTCTATAAGATAAACAGAACTTCCTTGTTCACCACCAAGTGCAATTCCTTGTGTTATATGGATTGCAAGAAGCAATATAGTAGAAATTATACCTACTTGATTGTAACTTGGAATAAATGCAATGAGACTTGATGGTATCGATATTAGCAAGATAGTAATTATTAATGCTATCCTCCTTCCATACCTGTCACCAACGTGACCAAATATGAATGCACCAAGTGGCCTTACAATTGCACCTAGCCCTACAATTCCAAATAATTGCAGTATGTTACTATAGACATCTTTTGCAAAACAAAACTCTCTGCTGATTATGTTAATCAAATCAATAAAAAGCATGTAGTCATACCATATTGCGATTCTGCAGAGTATGGTTGATATCAACACCCTTGTTTGCACTAAATTCAATTCGTAAATGTTTGCTTATTCTATTCTGGCTGCTTTTTGGGATTTTACAACCTAAACATATGGAGTTGACTTTTTTATTATGGTGTGTGATAATTGCAGTGTTATTAAGTTTAGTGGTAAAGTTATAATAGATATAGCCTATTTAGCAGCACTTATATCAGCAGCTATAATAAAAATAGCAGCAGTAATACTTTGTGCTATAGCGTGTATAAGCATTTTCTTTATATTATTTAAGGGAATTAAAGAACACTTAGATTCAAAAGGATTTCTATCTCTGCTGAAAACAGTAGGTGTAATTTCTATAATACTATCAATTATATCTCTCCCACTTATTATATTAAGCCTTACTACTCCGTCACCTCTGGTAGTAGGTATAGTAGGTGGTATCGTTGGTGCTATTTCCATAATACCATTAATAGTAGCTTACATTTTGCTTGTGGCTATATCGGATATCTTTATTACCAAGTCTTTATAAATTTGAGCTAATGTTACTGTCTTCATTTCTTCTTGGTTGTAATATTGCTGAAAGTTATCTATTTCCATAGGTATAACATATAATCTGATTTTATAAGATATTCTACCGGGATTAAAATATCGTAAATCTTAGGCGTTATAAACAAAATTTACAGGAAAAATAAGATGATACTACTCAAAAAGGCAAACAAGACGGTATTTTTTTGGCATAAGTTAGCGTTCAGCTTTACCTTTCCTTGCAAGACATTTTAGAGCTATTATGTCTTACTTCTTGAAGATACAAGTTAGCGTTTTTAACCCGAATTCTGGATTGGAGATTAAAAAAAACAAGAATATCAATAGCTTATTGTTTTAGCATTTACGATAAAGCAGTAAGCATTTTAAGACTAGTTACTAATTTAGTAAAATTCAAGACTTTCAATAATTTACCTAAAATCTAATCCAGAATTCGGGTTAATAATAAAATCTTGTTTTTTGAAAATGAATTTGGTAAACTTTAAAGATGTATATGACAATATGGTGATATATTGTTTTTAGTATTTAATAAATTAAAGTACGTACTTGATAATTTTTCTGAACGCTCTAATCAAGCTAAAATAGGTAAGCTAGATAAAATTATTCTTAGTTTAAAATTGGTATAAGGTATTAAGATGAAAAAAATTGAAATTTCAGAATTACTAAAAAGAATTTCAATCTGTTTACTATGCGTGGTAACTATTATCTCTATCGCTTTTTTGTTTGCCTATATGCATACGATGTTGCTTAGTAAAGGGTATGAGTTAGCTGCACATTATGTTAGTGAAGCTATGCCTTGTGTGTTACTTGTCGTTCTCCTTTTTATTGTTTGGTTTGTATATGATCAAGTATTCAGCAAACTAAAGGAAGTAGAGCTGCCTATATCGATAGAATTAGCTGATTCAGATGATAAAAGAATAACATTTGCTGATGCTATAATTGATGACTCCTTAAAACAACGGTTGCAGATGATTTGCTGTGACCAAATGACAGAAGAAATGCGCAAGCTGTTTGGAAATAAAAGTATTAATTCACTAAGAGGTTACATATTACATGGCCCTCCTGGAAATGGTAAAACACTTATCGCTCGTGCAATTGCAGGTGAATCAAATATGAATTTCATAAGCATCTCAGGTCCTGAACTTATTGGAGTATATATTGGTCATGGTGCACATGCTGTACGCGAGCTTTTTAAAATAGCAAAAAAATATTCTCCTTGTATAGTCTTTATAGATGAAATAGATGCAGTTGCTCAAAAAAGAAGTACCGCTAATAACTCAGCTTACCATTGTCGAGAGAGTTTAACACAGTTGTTAACTGAAATAGATGGATTTAAGAGCAGAAAAGATATAATAGTAATTGGTGCAACTAACCTTATCGGTGGTATAGATCCAGCACTTATTAGACCTGGACGTTTAGGTCAGAAGGTTTATGTCCCTAATCCAAACATAGAGGTGAGACAAAGGATATTGGAACTTTATATGCGAGGTACAAAAACTGATGAAAAGCTAAACCTCCAAGACATTGCAGACAAGACTGAAGGCTATTCTGGGGCTGAATTAGAGCAATTAGTGAATGAAGCAAAAATTAGCGCTGGTGCGCAAAGACGGCTTATAGTGAGTGAGGAAGATTTCAGTTACGCGCTTCACAGGTTAAGTCCAGAACAAGAAAGAGATAGAATAAGGTTAGTTTCAAACGTGAAGACACAGACAGAAGTATCTTATTCTATTTAGAGTATAAAACTATCATAAATTTTTCTGTTATTTCCAAATAAATTGCTATTAATTTAACAACATACATTACTAAAAGCTTAAATAATCCAGCCATTTCCAGCAACAAAAAACAGCAAGCGTGAGAAGATTTTTTTTTGGAATGAGTTGGTCATGATGTTTGTAAAACTTAATTTGTACACTTTACTTACCCCCAGTAATTCTGATATAGTTACTTTAGTTAAAGTCTATAAAAGTTTATAAATGGCAACCTTAAGTGTAAGAGAAGCTTTATGCACAGCAATTAGAGAAGAAATGCAAAACGACTCTGATGTGCTTATCATGGGTGAAGAAGTTGCAGAGTATGATGGTGCTTATAAAGTAACGAAAGGATTACTGAAAGAGTTTGGAGAAAACAGAGTAGTTGATACGCCTATTACCGAACATGGGTTTGCTGGCCTTGCTGTTGGAGCGGCATTTGCTGGATTAAAGCCAATAGTCGAGTTTATGACTTTTAATTTTTCTATGCAAGCTATTGACCAAATTGTGAATTCCGCAGCAAAAACAAATTATATGTCAGGCGGACAACTTGGATGCCCTATAGTATTTCGTGGACCAAATGGCGCTGCAGCAAGAGTTGCTGCACAACATTCTCAATGCTTTGCAGCTTGGTATTCGCATATACCGGGGTTAAAAGTAATAGCACCCTATTTTGCCTCAGATTGCAGAGGTCTGCTTAAAGCTGCAATTCGTGACCCTAATCCGGTAATATTTCTAGAAAACGAAATAGCTTATGGACATGAGCATGAAGTTTCTGACTCTGAGCTATCAAACAAAGATTATCTACTTGAGATAGGCAAAGCTGCTGTTATACGGGAAGGAAAGGATGTAACTATCACTGCTTTTTCATTAAAATTAATGGATGCCTTAAATGCAGCAGATTTACTTTCGAGTGAAGGTATAGAAGCTGAAGTTATTGACCTCAGAACCTTAAGACCACTTGACACTCAAACTGTTATTAACTCTATTCAGAAGACTAATAGGTTAGTTAGTGTAGAAGAAGGATGGCCATTTGCAGGAATAGGAGCAGAGCTGTCAGCCGTTGTTATGGAACAAGGATTTGACTACCTTGATGCTCCAGTTGTACGCGTAACTGGCAAGGACATCCCCTTACCTTACGCTGCAAATCTAGAAAAAAAAGCATTACCACAAGTGGAAGATATAGTTGAAGCCGTGCATCAGGTCTGTTTTAGAAAAAAATAGTTCTTTTTTGTGTCTCCTGTTCCGCATTGGTCCATCAAAGAAGTATTTCCAGTGCCGCCTATACCACCCATTACTTTTATGACGATAGTTTTAGCACCGAAAAATACAGCACAAAATATACCGAGTGCAAAAAGAGCTGGCCATGGCATTCTACCAAATATCGCAAGCAAAGCTGCACCTATTATCACTACGGTCATAAGCGGTCCGCCTATTCCCCAAACGTAGCCAATAATGTTACATATTACTTGAGCAGTTGTATCAGTATTAGTGTCAGCGGCAGCACTCCCAACATGAGAAAAAGAAATAAATAATACTATAAAAAGAATATTAAAAACTTTCCTAGGGTTCATCTCTATACCTTAAATTTAGATATTGCAATTATACCTAAAATACTATAATTTTTAGTAAAACTAGCATAAAGATTGAATAACAAACGGTGCCACAAAAGTAGTTGATACACAACTGCACAAATATTGTAATATAGACATAGTAAACGATATTATTCCAGTGCTTGACGCTGGAATCCAGACTTTAATTGTTATATTTATAAATAAGTCTGGAACGTTCATCTCAAATGCAGTATTTTTGTTGAAATAGCTCAACTGGATCCCAGTGGGCTTTGTTGCATCGCTCTTCGGATAGTAGGTAACGCACAATAAATTTATGAAGCTATCTCAAATTTAGCCATACCAATATCAGTGAACTTATTGAGCAAATAGCATTTAACAAGTAGTTCCTTCTCACGATTAATCTCAGATTTGCTCCTAAAACTAAACCCAAATATTCGCTTCAACCTTGAGAAAAATCCTTCAATATACGATCTTTTTCCGTAATTTACTTCTTCTTTCCATCTTTTTATACCATTCTCACCATGTAATTTCATTAACTGAATAGCGGCATTTCTATCAAGCATATAATCCAATTTTGGATGCTCTGCTGCGTTGTTTTTCGGAGGAATTTTCGTTTTTATACCATATTGATTACACAGCTTATAGAGCTTTTCTCTATCATATGCCCTATCTGCATATAGTACTTTTATGACATACTGAAAATCGACTTCTTTTAGCAAATCACAAGCTCCATAGTGATCAGAGTAGACACCATTACTGTATTTTACAGCTATGGCTTTTTTGCTGTTTGTATTCAACATTACATGCAATTTTCTTGTCTGTTCATAGCTGCGATACTTTCTATCTTCGCTATTTTCCTTGCTATGACCAGGAGTGTTGTTGTATATACTAATTCCTGTACTGTCTATAGCAATTTCGATATCTTCCATATTATTTTTATCAATTCTGCAATCATTGATCTTAATATTAAGTTTCTTAAACCTTCTTGATGATTGTGAATAGCTGATAACTTGCAAATTTTTCCCAATTTGCTCAAGGTATCCTGCTATAAACCCAACTGTTTGCCTCAGGCCTATTCTAAATAAACAAGTTATTATGTGCACCAAAATTACAACTTTATCGCTATAAATATTGTTGCCACCTGGTATTTTTGGACCATTCTCGTACCACTTTTCTATGGCTTCGTTGATATAATGAAAAATATTTCCTCTTTTTTCTAGAAATTTGTTATATTCGCTATGGTTACTGACCCTCATTTTTTGTGGCATATTTTTTCTTTCAAGGTTAAATGGCTATTTTATAATGAATTTTGTCAGTAGCCACCAGATTTTTTCAGTTGCTATGCAACAAAGCCCACTGGGATCCAGTCTTTTTTGTCATCTAAGTATTAGCTATCCCCACTATGGTGTCTTTCCTACTGACTGACCTTCTGCACATTTCTCAACTTTTACATCATTAGTCAATTCTTTTGGTGGTTGAGCATTATTCACAGAACTTTCATTCTCAGGACCATTCCAAAAACCAACTGTAAAATCAAGTCTCTCAACAGGTTGCTTTTTAGCCTCTATGTTAGAAGCAGATTTTCCTGGAGTACTTCCACTAGCTTTGTCAGGTTGCCTTGGATCAGGAACAGGACTCTTAGCAGATTGATTCGAAGCTTTTTTGTCAGAAACAAAGCTTTGAGCAGATTGGCTTGAAGCTTGATAGGTATTATTGTTATCTTGCTCTATCATTTTTCTCCAATCACTATTGCATCCATAAACCTTTTTTCTCCCCTGCTCCGTCGTATTCGTTGCAGTCTTTGGAGCAGGTGGACACACCTCTTTCTTCGGTCCCTCCGGCTTCGCTTTTTTCTCTTCTTCCACTTTTGGTTTTGTTTCCTCGCGGTTCTCATTGTTTATAACCTCCTTAAATATAGAAGGCATTATAGGCTTTGGTAAAAGATCAAGTTCTGGTTTGCTCAGAACAACCGGCCTTACAAATCCTGGTGAAATTTCAAAAAGGAAAACTGGCACTTTAGGTTTTTCTCTTTCGTCTAACTTGATTTCTACGTTTTCGCAAACTTCTTTATTTTCTTCCTTTAATGATGTTTTTTCTGCTTTTTTATCTTCTTTTTCTGTAGATGCCTCTACCGCAGCCGCCAACTCAACTCCAAACATCTCTGCGAACATTGTAACAATCCATCCGACAACGGCCATCTGTAACCTGAGTTTCAGGAACCCTAGGACAATGTTGCATATTTTGATTTTGCCCATTCTGAGCAACAAATTCCTTTATTCGAAATACTATAGTTATATCATCAACATTTACCTCTATTCTTTTAACTAACTTTCTTATTACACCACGCTTTTCTAACCAATCATATTGATTAATCTCTGACTCGATTCCGGAAGAAAACTTCTTTATGCTGCTTATGATAATTGCAAACTCTTGCTGTGTCTCTTTCTGATCTTTCATCCTTTCTTTTTCCTCTTCCACTTCTTTTAAGTGTCCTTTCATTTCTGTGATTCTTGACTCAAATTCCTCTCGATTTATGTACTCGTTAGTATAACTATCAATCAGCCTTGAAATGCCTCGTTTTAATTTGCTTTCTTGCCTCTCAAGATCTTGCTCCAATGGTGACTCTTTGCTTCCCTCCAGTCTTTGTTGGTATTCATTCATCATCCCTTCCGGCTCATTCAATATGCTTTTTACTTTTTCCCATATAGCCATCTCTAATACATCTGCATGGACCGGTTTACTGTTACATATTCCCCTAACACTACTGCTAAAAGCATATATGGTGCTACAACGATAATAGTAGTTAATCCCTCCTTTTTTTTTACTCCCACCACGCACACCGCAATAAGCATATCTACAGTGTTGACACACAATTAAACCTTGTAGCAGGTACGCTGCTTTCCTTTTCTGTATTCTCGCTCTTTCTCTATTTTCAGCCAGTTGTTCTTCCACTGCATTAAATAATGCCTCATCTACTATCCTTGGTATTGGAATGTAAATCCAATTCTCTTTACTTGGATAAGTAAGAGAACACCTTTGCTGGCTGCCAGCATTTCTTTGTGGTCTTACTCTTGGTTTTGCTGGATTTGACTTAGTTTTACCAAATGCTGCTTGCCCTTTATACGCAGGATTTTTTAATATCTGCTGGATGGTGCTTCGGTTCCACATCTCTCTTCCTTTTTGTGTCCTTACTGACCTTTCTTTTAGCCTACGTATTGTTTCATTAATGCTTACTCTTTCTTCACCTATCCACATGAACAGTTTTTTTACTATTCTCGCCTCTTCTTCATTAATTTCAAATCTCCTTTCTTCACCTGTTGTGCCACTCTTTATGTATCGATAACCATAAGGCGCTACAGCCATTACACTTACACAGCCTTTTCTTGCTGCATGCAGTCTTCCTCGGCGATTCCTCTCCATAATCTTTGCTCGTTCATACTCTGCTATTGCTCCTTGCATTTGTAGTAGTAAATTAGATTCTGGACTATTACCAACCTGATGGTTTAAAAAGATCACCTCTGCTCCTGCTTTTTGAAATTCTTCCAGCAATATCATCTGATGTACGTAATTACGTGATAACCTATCTGGTGAGTGAATATAAATTTTATCAATTTTTCCTTCTGCTACTTTATCACGTAATTCATCTAAACCAGGGCGCTCTAATTTTGATCCACTATACCCATTATCTATGAATTTATGCTCATTTAGTAGCTCGTGCTTATCCTCATTAATTCTACTTGCCAACTCAGCTACTTGACTTTCTATTGTTCCTTCTTGTGCTTGCCTCTTCGATGAAACTCTTGCATATAAGCTCACTACTTTCATTTGTCCCTTTCTTTCCTCCTTTAACTTCTCACACTAGACTCATAACAGCTTTTGACGGTTTGTTGTTCTTACAGTTAGGAGCTTTTCTGTGAAAAACTGACTATTCTAATTCTGTCTTACAATTTTTCCTACAAATGCAACTTTTGTTTTCCCCATCTACTATATCAATTCTTTTTTATTGACCTTGCCTATTTCTATCATAAATTGCTGCGCCGTACTCGCTTTTTGGTCGTGCAATTCTTTCTCTGATAGCTTGTATATCTTGATTTTGTTTATTTTGGGTAACAAATTCTTTTATTCGAAATACTATAGTTACATTATCAACGTTAATCTCTATTCTCTCAACTAACTTCCTTACTACACTACGTTTATCTAACCAATCCAATTGATCAAGCTCTAATTTTATCCCAGAAGAAAACTCCTTTATGTTACCTATTATAGTAGTCAACTCTTCCTGTACCTCTTTCTTATCTTTTATCCTTTTCTTTTCCTCTTCCTTTTCTTTTAAACGCTGTTTCATTCCTTTGATTCTTAACTCGAATTCCTCTTGATTTATATATCCACTTGCATAACTATCAATCAGTCCAGAAATACCTCGTTTTAATTTGCTTTCTTCCCTCTCAAGACCTTCCTCCAATAGCAACTCTTTACTTCCTAGCAGGTGCCGTTGATATTTATTTATCAACCTTTCTGGTTTCTTCAATATACCTTTTACTTTTTTCCATATAGTTGTTTCTAATGCATCTGCTTGCACCGGTCTATTGCCGCATGCTTCCTTATAACTTGGAGCAATACAACGATAATAATAATGATAGTAGGTTCCCCTCCTATTTATAGTAGATGCACCGCAATAAGCATATCTACAGCGTTGACACACAGTTAAACCTTGTAGCAGGTACGCTGCTCTCCTTTTCTGTCTTTTCACTCTTTCTCCATTTTCAGCCAGTTGTTCTTGTACTGCATTAAACAATCCTTCATCAACTATTCTTGGTACTGCAATATAAATCCAATTCTCTTTATCTTGAGAGTACATAGAATAACTTTTCTGCCTACCAGCATTCCGTTGTGGCCTTACTTTTGGTTTTACTTGGCCTACCTTAGTCCTGCCATACACTGCTTGCCCTTTGTATACAGGATTTTTTAATATCTGCTGGATGGTGCTTCGGTTCCACCTCTCTTTTCCTGTTTGTGTTCTTATTGACCTTTCTTTTAGTCTACATATTGCCTCTATAGTTCTTATTCTTTCTTCCCCTACCCACATGAACAATTCTCTCACTACTTTTGCTTCCTCTTCATTAATTTCAAATTTCCCTTCTTCGCCTATTCCACCCTTTTTTATGTACCGATAACCATAAGATGCTTTGCCTATTACACTGACACTGCCTTTTTTTGCCGTACTGATCCTCCCTCGTCTATACCGTTCTATCATCTTCGCTCGTTCATATTCCGCTATTGCTCCTTGCATTTGTAATAGTAGGCTTGACTCTGGGCTCTTATCTGTCCTGTGATTTAAAAAGATCACCTCTACTTCTGTTTTCTCAAACTCTTCCAGCAGTATCATCTGGTATACATAGTTACGTGATAACCTATCTGGTGAATGAATATAAATTTTATCAATTTCTCCTTTTCCTATTTTATCGCGTAACCTATCTAAACCGGGACGCTCTAAATCTGATCCACTATACCCATTGTCTATGAATCTATACTCATTTAGTAGCTTGTGCTCATCTTCACTAATTCTACGCTCCAACTCCGCTATTTGACTCTCTATTGTTCCCTTCTGTGCTTGCTTTTCTGATGATACTCTCGCATATAAACTCACTACTTTCATTTGTTTCTTTCTCTCTATTTTCTTTTTTTCTCTTTATTAATCTCTCTATCAGTTGCCCGTATACATCCGATAAGCGTTTATCTGCTAACTCATCAGGCTCATATCGACAGGTCACAGTTAACGTTCTTTTTCTCATAGTTTCTCCTGTAAATGTTTTTGTAGTTCAGGAGCCTGACCACTCCCTTTTTCCATAAATCCATTTATCAGCTACTCTTGCGAAAAAGACGCAACTGTTAACCTTCGTTTTGTTTTACTTTTATGCAAAATTTTAGAAACACATAGCTGCACTCCGCTATCTTTCATCAATTAAGCACTCTCCCAAATTATCAAGCTTCTTTTTTACATCCATAAGCTCTTTCTTGTGCCTTTTCCCCCAAACAACTCCTTCCATATTTTCCTCAGTTCTACCAACTTTTTTCCCTCCAATGATAAAACTTCCCTTTTTCCCATAATTACCTCTTTCTTAGCCACAGCCCTTCTAAATTTTTTCATCCACAAGCTCCTCCTTTGCCACTATCACACCTGCTGCCGTACTTTCCGATACAACTCTTACTCTTTCTATAAATTCCCTCTGTTTATTTGCCATTTTTACGTTCTCTAACACTTCTTTTATCTCTTTATTATTTCTCGCATAATACATTGCTGTTTTGCCAAATTTATCCTTTTGTTCTATATTCGCTCCGGCTTTTACTAGCTCTTCTACTATTTTTATCTCTGCTACCATGCACGCAAGGTGTAACGGGGCAAATTTGCTACTTCGTTCCACTGCGTTTACATCGGCTCCTGCCTTTATCAGCTCTTTTGTATTTTCTACACGTTGCCCCATCACTGCTAGGTGTAGTGGTCTATATTTCCCGGCATCTGCTGCATCTACATCTCCTCCCTTTTTGATTAATAAACTCACTTTTTTTGGATCTGGCATTCCCACCGCGTAATGTAGTATCGTCCTCCCTTTTGTGTCTTTTTTATTAATATTTTCTATTGAGTTATCTAATACCTCTTTCCACGATTTATTAAATTCTTCTCTTTCTTTCTTACTAAATTTTACCATAACGTTCCTCAGCTATTAATGCAATATAAAGTGGCTCCAATTTGGCTCACTTCAGCGCTTAGCAAATCTTGTTTGTTTACTAGCTACTTTTTCATTTAGGGCTGTTTTAGCATAAAAAGCAAGTTTTTTTTTGCAAAATATACAAATTTTTTCCACATATTATATTAAGATATAAATCTATATACTTAATCTATTAAATCTACCTCCTGCTGTTGTCAGCTTTTCTCTATCATTTAGCTTCTTTCCACCATTTACCACCTGCTTTTCCGATACCTTACTTATTTTTTCCATTAACTCCCTCTGTTTATTCACTATTTTTCCTCCATTTTTCTTTAACACCTTGCTTATCTCTTCATCACTTGCGTAATACATTGGGCTAAATCCTGATATACTTACCCGGTTTATTTCTGCCCCTGCTTTTATTAACTCTTCTACTATCTTTTTTCCACCTACCATACACGCTAGATGTAGTGCCGTATTTCCATCTTCTTCGGTTGCGTTTATATCTGCTCTGGCTTCTATTAATTCTTTTACGTTTTCCAGACGCATTCCAAGCGCTGCTGAGTGCAGTGGTATATAACCTTCGTTATCTCTTGCATCTACATCTGCTCCTTCCCATATCAGCCAGTTTGCTTTTTTTCTCGTCGACATTTTTGCTGCTCGGTGCAACATTGTTTCACCGTTTTCATTTTTTCTATTTATATGCTTTTTAGACAATTTGCCTGCAAGCAACTCTTGAAATAATTCATTAAAATCATCCCTTTCTTCTTGACTAATCCACATAATCTACCTCACTATAAAACTTCCTAACTTCTAGCGTTTGGTAAATCTTTTTTGTTTACCTACACCTACCTAATTTATAGCTGTTTTGGCATGGAAAAGCAACTTCTTTTTTTTCAAAATACACACATTTTTACCGAATGTTAATGTAGTATATGAAGATATAAATATATATATTTAGTATATTAAGCATATGGGCTGTTTTTCTTCCCAAGACCTGTTCAAATGTCGATGTTCGTGCCACGTTAGTACACCTGGGTAAAACACTAAAATGTAATTTTCCGGTTCATGTATTGAATCCTTTTGCTCTGAATTTAAATCGCTTTCAAAATGAACATTGTGTTCTGCTAAACCAAATCTTATAACTTTCTGGTTGGTAAAATCTTCTACCTTGTAGTGGTGAGTAACGCTAAACCTTTCTAAAATTGGCTTGTATTTTAAATTCCACAGTTGTTCAGATAGTTTATCACTTCCTAGTAAAAACTTGCTCCCTTCTTCTTCTGCACTCGTAACCGGAAAACACGCGTTTATTTCTCCTAAACTCCAACTGTCCGATAATACTATCTGCGCTTTAGCAAACTTAATTGCCGGTAATAAGCTCTGTGGTAGCGGATATAGCGCTTTGAAATTATACCACAAATGATTTCTTTCATAAATACCGTTATAGTTCTTAGTATGAGGCTCTGTTTCTCCAAGTATTGCTACATCCAAGCGATATATGTCATTGCTTAAAGCTCGTTCATAATGATCGCGTAGATAGTTTTCTACAATCCTAATAACTGGACCACTAGACCTGAAAAAATTTACTCTCCCAAATGATAACACTGGTCCATCTTTTTCGATCTTTGTACCAGAGTAGTCTGATAATAAGCTGCCAAAAAAACTCTCATCTAAAATGAACCTACCAATATTGTAGTGATCGTTAAAAATTCTCATTAGCCGCGATCTTGCTGGCAATGATAGTTTTGCAAGCTCTACTACTGCATCTACAAAGAAATCATTTGGTACGTTTCTTATCCCTATCTGTAATTCAAAAAAGTGTTCTCCAGGTGGCTCTTCAATAATTGTAATATCTTCATTTATATTTGCCCACTTCAGTGCTATTTTCAGTGAGGCAGGTGTTCCTCTTAAACGCTGAAATTCTACCCCTTCTTTTATCGCTCTTCTTTTGTCTTTTGCCCAACACAGAATCTCTTCTAGACCATATTCCTCTACTATCCATGGCAATATTTCATCTTTAGGATTAAACTTAAATCCCCTTATCCTGCTTGGATCAACTTTGTAATCGATAGCCTCTACTATGGCTCTTTCTTCTTTTGTGCTATTAGGTGGAAGTAACATTAGCTTTTGCCCATTAATTCGATTTCTAGCTTGCCTAAACAAACGCACTCATTCCCCAGTACCACAACATCCTCTCTTGGCTCGATTAATTCTACGTTTTCTACTCCTTCCATAAACAAATTGGCTATAATCCACGATCTTGTCACCTTCCATCCTAATCTTTTTGTTGATTCAAATTTTTCTATAAATCTCTTCTTCACTGTTTCAACAATATCTGGTCTTTTAATGCTAATTCTGCTGTGGATATTTATTTCAATAATATTGCAACCAACTACTGTTATCGTATCTGTCAATACCCTTATATCATCCCTGGTGACTCGCTTTCTTACAATATCAAGTAGTTCTTCAGACGCTATGCCATTTGTGGATAACTTTGTTGATAAAATCGAGATCTCCACACTTCCTGGCACTTTTGATTCAACCAGCGCATCCTTTACTCTACTATCTGCTGAGAGTGCTTGAAACCGATAATGCTCTTTACTTCCTCCTGTGCTCCATCCTATTATTTTTGCTTTGATTCTTTTCCTAAAACGTTCATCTTTTTCCCGTTCTCTCTTTCCCTTTCGACTCCATAAAACTCAGCTAAATTATCAAGTTCTTCTCCACTTGCAAACTTCAGTAAGTTGCTCCTTGCTGCTTCGTTTATTCTTTCTCTGAGCAAAAGTTCTCGCCATGCTGCTACCTCTAAAATCTTTATTGCTGGATCACTTTCTACTAATGCCGTAAAACTTTCATCACGACTTACTAATTCTTCTTTCATCCGAGAAAAAATCTCCTCAAAGTTCAGTGGTTCGATAATATTTGGCTGCTCCATCTTTATACCACAACCCCGTCAAAGCGAATATTTTTTCCACTTGGCAAGTACAATCCTTCTAGATCAATCGTTACTTTCCCTTCTTTTACTTCTGTGATTTTTACTTTTTCTAACTTAAATCTCTTTTCCCATTTTTCCAAAGCTTCCGCTGTTGCTGCGTAAATTTCTAGTGTAAAATCACGATTTACTGGCTTATCCACTAATTCAAACAATCTCGATCCATATTTCCTACGCATGATTCTGCTGCCTATCGGAGTGGTCAGTATATCAATTATTGATTGTTTCAGATGGTCTAAACCTTCCAGTTCCTTCCCACTAGTAGCACTCATACCACGCATCTTTTTTACCCTGCAAATACATTTTTGCTATCACCCATCACATGAAAACCACACGATACCAAGTCACCTGTTCTCGTTACCCCAATACCATTCACAAATACGCTGTTTGAACCTTGTGTTAGTTTCTCACCTAGAGTTAAGATATCTCCTTTTCGACAAACAGATCTACCATTTACAAATACGTTTTCACTTCCACTCATACAAACATGTGCTGGTATTCCACTGCAATAATCTCCTACACAAACGATTGCTTTACCCATATGCTAGTTTAGATCTATTCTTTTTGCTTTGAGTTTTATTCCCTTTTTTGTCATTTCTATACTTGATTCCCCAACTTTTAGCGTTATTTTATCTACTACATCTATCTCTAAATGATGTTTATCTTTATCGTATGTAAACTTTGTTCCATCTTGAAATTTTACACTATTTATTTCCTTTTTATTCTCCGGAGGCGGATATTTCTCCTGATATATTGCCGGTAACACCACCCCTAATGACAACTCTCCATATGGCGATAATACCATCACCTGCTCATCAATATCTGGGGAAAACCAACTTCTATCTTCTCCTGCTCTTGCCGTTATCCACGGAAGCCAATCAGTTAAAAATTCTCCTACTTTTACCCTTACTCTTGCTTTTTCATAGTCTACTTCTTTAACTAGACCTATACGAATAATATTCGCTAGCCTTCTATTTAGCTCTGCAATGGCAAAATTATGGTCCAACATACACTTTTCCTATCTCGATAGTATGTGGCGTAACTCCGCCTGAAAATATTGACTTGCCTACATGGACTTCATGCACCCATTCAACCATCCACACTAGATATGCATCTAATTCTGGTCTAAAATCATCTCCTCCTGCTGATATAAATTCACCTGCTGAAACATTTTCCACGTCCCAAGTATTTTTATTCACAACTCTTGCAACTTCTGTTGCTAATTCTCTCACAACTATCGAGGAATCCTCGACTGTTCCATCAACTACTATTCTCGCTTCAAATCTTGCTCTCAGTGCTAATTCCTCTGTTCCCGGATCTTTCCCTGGCTCTAAACTCACAAGCTCTACAAACACTGCTGGGGCTATTATTTCCCGACGTATCGTTGGATACACTTCACATGTCTGTATCGCTGGTATCTCTTCCTTTAACTTATTACAGATTGCTGTATGTAAATTACTCCAAAACATCTATCTGCTGCTGAAAATATTTCTCAAATACTCTTTCTACTTCATTATCAACTAACTCTTTCATTGTTTCCCGAGCATGGGTGTTTATTTTAATTTCATCTATTGGCAAAGACGTGGTATACCTTCTTCTGAATATTCCTATATGACCATTTTTCATTGTTGCTATAAATGCTCCTTCATACGTACGGCTTCCTACCTTTGCTCCCATCTTTGTCTGTTTTATACTCCCAAGTTTTGCTACTCCTATCCACTGCGAACTAAGCTTTATTATAGACCACAAACGCTTTCTATTTGCTTTATCCACACTTAACTTTTTTCTCATTGCTTTTTTTGGTATTTGTTTTTCTTCGCTAACTTGTTTGACAGTTTGCGACCTTACCCATAGTGCTGTTTTGTTTAATGCCCTCACCGTCGCTTTTTCCACTTTCTCTTTCTCTGCATCTATGCTTTGCATAACTTTTTCTATGCTACCGGTCACTTCGATGTTAATACGCATCTACACCCCTGACGCTTGAATTTTCCAGATCATCCCAGAGTTATCTCTGAGTGGCGGTGTGTGTACTCTGTATCTACAACTACCTATAGAAAAAGTATCTCCCACCATTGGCTTTAATACATCAAACACACTTACTTCTAAAGTCAAAGTTTCTCCTACAAATTGTCCTTCACCAATCCCGTATAATTTATCTGGTTGTTGCTTTAATATCTGCACCAGGTATGACTTATCCTTTGACTCATACAACGCTTGCTGCCCTAAATGTGTAAAACAATCTGCAAATAATCTTTTTATTTTTTCTTGCATACTTTACCTTTATGCACTAATCTCTACATGCACGCTAAGAAGGGGCATACTGGTAGAGCAGTTTCATGCCTCACCACTTTTGTAGTTGCTCTACCAGTATTGTTATGCTGCAACGACTTTGATTAATATTCCTGGACGATGGCACATTGGTAAAGGATTTGACTGAGTATGTAAATCGGTCCCTCTATCAAATCTTCTTGGCTCTTGTTTTGCATATAACGGTTGCCCTAGTGTATTTACCGTCTCATTAAAGTCCGCTGGCGCAAAGTAAGTAGTAAATGTATTAGCTGTACCAAGTGGAAAACAGTGTCCCGCATCTTTTTCTATAAATCTTCTCACAATTCCTTCAGGATCAGTTGCTTGCCCTCTGTACTCCTCAAATGTTATTCCACAGAACGTAAATCCTGATCTCATGTCGTTCCTTAGCGCTGCTCCTTCTTGCCATCTCTCGTATGCTTCTTTTACTTTAGCGTGGGAAGTTAAAGCATCGAAAAACTCAGGACTTACCAGCGCATGAATCCCGGTCATATATTCACCACTTAAGTTGTCCTCAATATGCCTCAATACTTCCAGACACCTACGCTTTACATCGGTGGTTGCTGTTCCTAGCGCAAAATTTACTACCTTTGGCGTAATTTCAAATTCGTTGTAAAGATTTAACAATTCACTGCCATCTGCGTCTAAAATTATTCCTTTGAGCGCACCCATTCGCAGATGCTCTAACGTTATCGCGTGTTTGTTTCTCATCAATTCCAGATGATCTGTTACTACATTAGCCAGTGCTGTAAGTTCGCTTTCTGACCCAAATGCCCTTATCCCTTGCACTTCCTCAGGTAACACTACGTCATCATGGGGAATATGTGGTATCGTAAATGTTCTTATTTTTCGTTTTCCGCGTTTTCCCACTGTTGCTGGTGCTCCGGGAACTTGCGTTGGTAATAAACTCAATACTCCGTTTTGCTCTTCTATCGTGATATGTCGAAATCTTACCGATCTACTTGGAAACAAATTTAAGCTTTCTGTTCGACCATAATTTATCGGCAATATGTTCATTGCTTTAGTTAATTCCGTCATACTAAATGCTGGATTTGTAAATGGATTTTGCATGTTTTTCCCCTTGTTTTCCCTATTAATTTAAGTTGAGTTGAAGTTTAAACTCCCTTGCGGATGATGATTCCTCGGCCTTGTGCTTCAAGTTGTTTTATTGCTGTAGCTTTCTGCTCTTCGGTGATATTTCCTGGCCATACAACTGCATGATCTGCTAGCATCGCTATACGTGTAATGATTACTGCTTTGGTGGTTTCCGTTGCGTTTACATCACTTGTTATCACACCTATCGCCGTTTGTGTGCCATCTGTGGCCGTTGCATTTATAATTTTAATTAGATCATCTTTATCACGACCAACAACCGTACCAAGCTTTAGGTTTTGCCCCTTTGCTACTGTTATTTGGTCTCTTGAATATAGATTAGACACTTCATATTTTAGAAGATCGCCTAAATTATTTCCTTCTGTTATACTTGTCATGTTTTTCTCCCTGTTTTAGTTTATTCCGCTGTCTTTATAATTGTTATATTCCGCGGCTTATAATTGTGGCGCGTTTTAACTACCGCCGCGTATGTTAGCGCTATATACGGCGGTTATAAGATGATCAACTTTATTTTACCGCGGTGTTTAAAGTTGCTATACGCCGCGGTAAAAGATACACAACCTTATAGTTGGCTATTCTGGCGTGTTTTTGCCACTTGCATCATTAAATCTTCTGACGAATTTTGTGGTATTGTGCTCAGTATCTCTGTCTTCTTCGTTCTCTCCGCCAGTATCGACATTAATATCTCTTGTGCTTGTTTTGCATTTACATCCTGCTCGATAAATTCTCCTATTTTCTCTGGCATCTTTGATAAATTACATAATCTTATTACCTCTAATACTTCCTTGCGGCACCTCTCATAACCTATTCGTTTTGATTCTTCCATTAACTCATCAGCATCGATGGTGTGGCCCTTATAGTTAAATTCAGCTTTACTCATATTGTTTCTCCTATCTATAAATTCAGAATATGTTATTACCTCATCAGCAAGACCTATCTCTATTGCTTTCTCACCAAAATATAGCCCTGCTTCCGTTGATTTGATTTTTTCCGTGGATAAATTTCTGTTTCGTGCGATGAGCTGGACAAACATCTCATATAGGCGATCTACTTCCTCTTGTAAGCTTTCCACACTTTCTGATGTTATCGGCTCATGCGGATTTAAATCGTTTTTTCTCTTTCCTGCAAATACTGTGGTATATTTTATCCCCTGTTTTTCATCAAACCCACTTTGATCTATATGACTTGCTATTACTCCTATACTTCCAACTCCTGAAGTTCTCGTTACCAATACTTTTTCAGCACTTGACGCTATCGCATACGCTGCAGAATATGCATCATCATTTGCTATCGCCACAATTCTCTTTTTTGTCCTTGCTTCGTAAATAAAGTCAGAAAGGTCGAATAAACCGTTTACTTCTCCTCCAGGGCTGTCTATATCCAAAATTATTGTTTCTACTTCTTCATCTATTAAAGCTTCTTCTATCTCTTCACGTATCTTCTCATATGATGTCATTCCTAAAATATCGTCAAAAGCTTCTGAATTCTTCGTTAAGATTCCATGTATTGGTATGACTGCTATTCCCTTTTTATTATTTCTTACTGCGTGTTTTATGTTTTTAAACGTGGGATGCTTTCCGGCATGTAATGACAATAGATCAAAACTTCTTTGCTCCATCATTACCGGTCTATTCAGCCACATTGCTTGTTGTTTCATGTCATTTCCGCAAAACTACTTTGTACATCAGAATCAAAACTTAAGCCCAATTCACTCGCACGTCTTTGATCTTCAGCAATTTCTTGGTCTATTTCTTCTACATCATAACCAAGTTCCGAAACCACCTCCGACCTGCTCTTAAACCCATTCCTTACTGCCATTTGCTGTGCTTGCTGGTCTTTTAGTGGATCTACGTAAGCACACCCTTGCGGTATCCATTTTACCTCTTTTGCTGTTTCTTTTGCCCAATTTTCACCTATGTCCAGTTCTCCAGAGAGTATTGCTAATTCTAGCCACCTATCCCATACTGGACGGCAAAGCTGAAATACTACCACGTTATGCTGTAACATTGCACACCTCCGGCGAAACTCTATTAACCCTGCTCGTATCGATGAATAATTGACACCACTTAGATCTCCTGTTAGCTGCTCGTAAGTTATTCCCATGCCTACTGCTATTGCTCTGAGCTGCTGTTTCATGAATGCTTCATAACTTCCCCCAACATCTGATGGTTCTGAAAATTTTATATCCTCTCCCGGGTCTAAAAGTTGCATAGTCCCAGGTTCAAGACCAGATAATGCTACCCCTTGTTCATTACTCTCTCCTTCTCCCATGATGTTCGCTTCAGGATCAAGTCTCGTAATAAATCCCGCAAACATCGCTGCTGTCTTCTTTCTTACCAGCTCCGCATCATCGTATTGATCAAGTTCATAGAGCTTTAACAGTACACTGGACAACCATGGTACTCCTCGAATCTGCCCAGGTCTCAGTAGCCTATAGATATGTAAAACATCATTTGCTGGTACTCTCACTGACTCTCCAAATGATCCTTCACCCGGATGTTCTCTAAATAGGTAGTATGCTTCCCTCTGCCCAAGTCTATTGAACTCAATGCCGTTTCTAATTACATTACCGTTGGCAAGGGTTTGATTGCTCTTATTATCTAAATGCTCTGATTCAAGTACTTGCAGTTGCAACGGCACACAAAGTCCATCTTCTCGTTTTCTTGTTCGGAGTCTTACAAAACATTCTCCTCCTTCTATCATGCTTCTACATACTAGAGCTTGTAATCCATAAAAATCACTTACTCCGCTACTGTCTGCTTCATCTGTCCATCTTAGCCATAACTCTTGCACTTTTTTCCGAAACTCTCCATCCTTTGCTTTTGACTGCGGCTTTATTCCTGTCCCAACGCAATTACTCACTATCGTATCGATGATGTTTGCTGCATAGGAGTTCTTTCTTACCATGTCACGTGATCGACTTCTTAAAGTTTCAAGACTATGCGAGAGTAAGCTATTTATACTTCCTGTCTCTGGTTGAAAGTGCAATAATCTCCTTCCTGAGCCTGACGCATCCCATGCTGAACTTTTTGGTTTTGTTGGTTTCCGAAATAATTGTTTGAATGATTTCAATAACATTTAGCCTCTGATTGTTTTAATTATGCAGCAGGTTGTTGCACAAATTTATAGTTTAATATTGAGAAATTTCAGCAAGCTGCTGGAGAATTTGGTCATTGACTTTTTATAGTGCATTTACCTCTTAATAAATGGTACTTCTGTGTCCTATTTCTGTGATGATTACTGTGTTCTCTAATTTATCTACTTTATAAATAATCCGATAATCGCCTACTCTTAATCTTTTACTTCCTACTAATCTACCACTTAATGGTTTACCAAGATTAATTGGATCAATTGTAAGCCGCTCGTCTATAGCTCTTCTAATTCTTGATCTTATTGTTGGTGGTAAAGTAAGGAAATCTCTCTCAAGAACCTTTTCTGAATAGATAATATTGTATTTCACTCATCTTTAATTGTCTTTGCAGATAATATTTTATCCCAATCGACATCCTCACTTCTGACCGTCTTTGCATCTGGCACATCACGTTCTTTTATAATTTCAGCCATCTCTTTCTCTGCTTCAAATTCTTCTTTCACAAGACACACTAAAACTTCTGGTATAGTTTTATTCCATGCTTTTGCGACCTCTGTAAGATACTGAGCAAATTCACCCTCGAAACTTACATTAATATTGAGCTTTTTTTGACTTTGAGCCATATGATTAACCAGAAAACATCAACTATAGACTATAACATTTTTACACAATTTTGTCAATCCCCTTACTCGTTGAAATAACAATCTTTCTCTTCGGCTTCACACCTGCAACTTTTAACTCTGCTTTGATTCGTTGCCTGAGCTCCAATAAATCCTTTATTTGAACTTCCCCATACCGAACTACATGGTCACCATATGCAATTGAGACAACCCTTTCCCCGCTCTGTAGCTTCTTTATCGCTTCTTCTACTTGTGCTAAGTATTCTTCACTATACATTTTGCTCACTCAGCCACTTACTTTTTCTCACTCTTTTTGACTTTTTAGCTTTTTCACCTACTAAACTTTCCCATTTACTCTCTGGCCATCTATCTATTCCCAGTGCTATCGATGCTGCTCTTGCATAAACTCTGCAATCTAGTACTTCATTTCGGTCTCTTATCTTTTGCCATTCTTGTTTGGTATACCCTTTTACTACCTTGGTAATTAGTTGCTCTGCGGTTAGCTGCTTAAAATATTCAGGTGGATATTCGGGAAAATGACAATACCCAGGTAGCCCTTCTTTTAAAACATTAAGTAATTGGAAAAGCTCTGACTTTAATATCGATACCCCAACTGGCCACAGCTTTATTCCTCTTTTTAGTTTTTGTCCTCCAACTGTTACATCAACTCTACTTGGGCTGTTAAGCGGCACTAGGGCTTTGTTTACTCCCTTTACTGCCATTACTCTTCCAGACCCTTGATGACTTCTTACCCAATTGTATACCTCCTGCGTTGCGTACCCAGCATCTACCGCCATCATGCTTATCATGTATTCAAGACCATTTTCACCGATAAAATGATGATTCAAGAGCTCTGAAAGTTTTTCCAATACTTCTCCACTGCCAGTATCACCTTCTAATACCTGGTAGTCTATTGACCAATTTTCTCGGTTTCTTCCCCATGCTACAATTTCTGCCTCTAAACGATCTTTTTGCACATCAACCCCTGCCGTCAGTATCACTTTGCCTTTTGGTACCGTACCAACCGTAAAGGATTCTCTTCGGTTAAATAGTTGCTTCCAGTCTGGTACTTCTCCTTTATCTACCCAGGTTTCTCCCAGTGTGGTGTTGATCCAAACTTTTAATAATTGCTCATTCTCTTTGCTATGTAGAAAATCTTCTACTGCTTGATTCCAGCTATACCAACCAACTGGGCTATATAAGCTTGAAAGGTGGAATCCTATTGTTTTTCCCTCTTTTGCTTTTTCTTCCCCTGTAGCTCTCCATTTACCTCTAGCTAGCATCTCTGTTTTCTGATGATTTTTTATTTCTCCCCTACACTCTATGCAAACGTAGTGGGCTGTTGAGGGTTCTTTATCTTTCCACTTTATCTGTGGCCATTTCAGCACCTGATAGTGATCACAATGTGGACAAGGTACAAAAAAGTATCGTTTGTCTGAACTCTCAAATTCCTTCTCTATTCTGCTTATTCCGTGAACTGTTGGTGTCGATACCAAAAAAATCTTTCGACGAGCAAAAGTATTAGTTCGGGCTATGCTGAGTAAAACCGGATCTCCTTCTCCTCCTGAATCTCCTGGATATGCATCAACCTCATCTAAAAAAAGATATTTTACCGGCATTGAACGTAAACCCACTGGACTATTTGCTCCAGTTACTACTACCGTTCCTCCCGGAAACTCTTTGCTCTGCACAGTATTGCCTGAATCTCTCGACCTTGGATCTTTTATTTTACTCCTTAAACATGATGTATCTTCTATTAACGGCGCAAATCTTCCCTTTGACCAACGCTTGCCCATTTCTACTGTTGGCTGTACTACCAGCATTGGCCCTGGTGTTTGGTCGATTATATATCCTATCCAGTTATTCCCTGCTTCTGTTCCGCCAATTTGTGCTCCTTTCATGAATATTACTTTTTCAGCCGATGAAGATGGCGACAGTGAATCCATTATTTCTCTGAGGTATGGCGTTCTCTCTGTTCTCCATTTTCCTGGCTCTGATGACGCTATCGTTGAAAGTTGACGATTCTTATCTGCCCACTCTGATACTTTAAGTGGTGAATCTGGCTTCAGCCCTATACAAAAGCTATTGCTATAAATCATAGTGTTATTTGCTGCTGAAATTTTGCTACTTTCACATCGGTCAGAATAGAACGTTTGCAGTAGACATCAGTTGCATCTTTAGCAAAACAACTTAGAATAATGACTGCAATTATTCCTGCATACGCTGTAGAAATAGAGATGCTTATAGCTATTGAGCCTATTATTATAAGGCGTCTACTAATTTTCTTTAATAATTTTAAATTATTTGAATATAAATTAACAGCAGTCATTAAAATGTATTTTTCGATAATTCTTCGAGGGCATTGGTAATCTCTTCTGTTAACGTCTCATGGATCTTCTCTGTGTCATTCATCGATGCCAGTAATGCTGATACTCTGTCTGGGATATTCAAAAGATTATTTCTCACTACTCTTGCCACGTTAAATGCTTCAGTCTTTACTTCTTCTACTGAGATAAGTTCACCAATTTCAGCTTTTGCCTTTGCCTCGAGCAGTTTTCCCCGCTCCATCTCATTTTTTATCCGCGTTTTTAGCAACATCGTGGAAAGTTTATTATTTCCCCTTTCTTCACCTTCTGGATTTTTTCTCCTCAGTGGTTGACTTGGATCTCGTATTGCTGCCACCGCTTCATTTGCTTGTTCTCGGTCAATCAAACCATCCTCCAGCTCAACTATTCCTTTTTTTACTAAATAACAGACGTATTGCTTTGAAACTCCTAGTTCTCTTGCCCATTCTGTCTGCGTGATTTTCCCTCTTTCCACCTTTCTTTCCCCTCTTTTTTTCCTTATTTCGCCCCTTGCTGTCTTGATTCTTGAATTTGCGCAAAAGTTTTACCAGAACCGAAAAGGGTGGAATCTCTTCCCGTATACACCTGCCAACGCTTTATCGTTACATCTACGAAGGCGGGATCAAGTTCTATGGTTCTACAGATTCTTCCTGTCCTCTCACACGCAATCAACGTACTCCCAGACCCGCTAAATGGATCAAGAACTATGTCCCCTGGTCTACTGCTGTTTACTATCGCTCTCTCCATTAACTCCACTGGTTTCATCGTTGGGTGCAGTGAGTTGTATGTTGGCTTATCGTAAAGCCAGAGATCACTTTGATTACGTCCTCCATGCCACTCACGTTTATTGCCGTTTTTCCAACCGTAGAGTATTGTTTCGTATTGTCTTTGATAATCAGATCTCCCCAGTGTAAAATGATTCTTTGCCCAAATTATGAACGTTGACCACCTTCCTCCTGCTTCTTCAAATACCTTCTGCAAGGTCGAAAGCTCTGATGATGATGCACAGATGTAAATTGCCCCTTTGGTGTTTGCTAAAACATGAGTACAAATGTCATACAGAAAAAGTTCGTATTTTTCACCTTGATCATCGTTTAGTATTTTTTTGTCTTCCCTTTCCTGACTGTCACCATATGCTACGTTATACGGAGGGTCACACACGGTAATATCTGCCATTTTATCGTCTAATACCGCTTTAAATGATTCAACCAGACAACTATCGCCACAGTAGATTCGATGACCACCTAAAATCCATAGATCCCCTGGTTTCGACACTACTGACTTTTTATCAACCAATTCCACTCCCTCTTTTTCTCCTCTTTCTACTTCTTTTTTTCCATCAATGTCGTCGAGAAAAGGTCAAACTCCAAGTCTTCTAACTCTTGAATTTCCAACTTCAAAAGATCATCGTCCCACTTTGCCCAGTTAGCTGATTGATTTGCTAGTAACCGAAAAGCTTTGGTTTGGGCATCACTTAAGTTATCACTTAACACCACTGGAATACTCTCCATGCCCAGTTTTCTTGCTGCTTTGAGGCGTAAATGACCATCAACCACAGTTCCATCGCTTTTTGCAACTATCGGAATACGAAAACCAAATTCCCGAATTGAAGCACACATTCTGTTTACTACCTTGTCATTATCACGAGGATTGCGCTCATATTCGACAAGATTTTCAATAGGATAGTAGTGTATTGCTAAGTTCATATTCTTATTAAATTACTAGTGGAGATTCTTAACGACTTGTTAAAAAGTTAATAATTAAAATACGTCTGACGCTAGAGAGGGACCGGGCTTTTCGCCACCAAATCAGCCTGGCTGGCGGGAAGGACCCACATTTCACCCCGTTTCTATATTATTAAAATCGTTACTTATATCAGAAGTGTCATTAAAACTCATTATGTAAAATATTAACATCACAGCATTCGCCAAAACTCATTATGTAAAACATCAATGCCAAAGCATCGGCTTCATTATCGTCTTGAGGGAAAAAACCTTTGCCCCTTACAGCTTCAATAACTTCACTTTTACTTGCATTGCCCTTGCCAGTGATAAAACGTTTTATGGTCCCCACAGGTACACCTTTGTAAGGTATATGATGCTTTTCACACCAAGCAGTTAAAACGGCAAAGAAACCACCATAACAATGCGCAGCGTCTGTTCCTAGATGTCTTCTTACCTCCTCAAAGTACACCGCAGAAATGTCTTTCAAGGAATTAAGCCAATTACTAAAACTTAAGAAGCACATGCCACCTCCGCTGAAACGGCTAGAGTGAAAACTCTCACTGCCACTTTGGATTACTCCGTCTTTGAGAATAGCCCAACCTGTTTGTTTGCCGAGGTCTAGTGTTAAGATTGACATTTGCTATAATTTAAAACTGCAAGTAGCACTAAATATCATTTGGTCCTTTCAAAATACGCTATGAATGGGTTTTTGTTGGCCAATGACAAGAATCTTATGCTACCTACCTTAGTTAGGAGTTAATTCCTTGCTATTATATATATTCACCGATTTTACAAAAACTGTTCACTTTTTTTTAATTTTTCTTTGCAAAGCGTAAAAAACGTGCTAAACTCACTTGTGAGTTTACTATACAGCAATAGAATTGCTAAGAATACCATTTATTCGAGTTCTAAGGGGCATTATATGCATTCTTTGGTAATAGTAGTATTTTTGTACCCTAAAGTTGCATCTGGCCTTAAAACAAAGTTTTTGCCTCATCTAAAAAAATACAAAGCTGTTTCTTCTCAATTACGTAACTTACCAAAAGCCTAAATTACTTTATTTCTTTTGCTTTCTTCAATCTTTTCTACTCTGTTTATTTGCCGAGATCGAGTGTTAGATAAGCTATTTTACCCCTAATAGTTATATACCACTTTTAGTTCAGTGTTATTTTTTTCTTTTTTCGTTTAAATTATTGCTACTCCCCCTAATAGTTATATACAGTAAATGTAACTTTTTGTTCAGTATTAATTATCATTTTATTGCACAATTTGGTAAAGGTGTTTGAGATAATCTAAATCTTGATAGTTGCTCCACTACCTTATTTCTTTTATCCATTGTTTCTTTTTCAATCTTTTCCACTTCATTTCTACATTTTTCAATCTCCTCTAAGTTTCCTTCAAATTCTTTTAACCTTTTATCCATTATATCAATGAAGGCACTGATGTCAGATTTTAAGTTTTCCACTTCTTTTTTGTCTTTACTTTCTTCTATCCTTTTTTTTATCCGGTTTTTGATATCAGAATCTAAGTTCTCTTCTATTTCTCTTCTCTCTATACTTTTTTCCAGCAAGTTGATTAAGATATTAATATCAGATTCTAAGCTTTCTACCTCTTTTCCAAAAACTTTTATATAATCCAAAATAAGATCTAGTATAAATTTATCTCCTCTATAATTCAGCTCAGGTTGTATTGTCAATAGCCTTATGAGCTCAATCGTTGCTTCTTTTCTTTTTTCTACAGAGCCATAGATTTCAGCATCTTCTAAAGGTCTAAAGACATCAATATTATCACGCAAAAAATTGCTGAACCTAAGTTCTTTCTCTGCATGATTTCTCATGGGCGTATCATTTGTTAGTCTCAGCTTTAGTTTTTCATACATCTAAGAACCTGTTTAAAATCTCGGAGAGATGAGGTAAAATAGTGGTAGATTAAGAATGAGGTATATCTATGCGTAAAAATTATCCAAGTGATATAAGTCGAGAGCAATTTGAAAAAATCAGACCAATACTAGAGAGTAGCAGGAAGAAAACGAGACCAAGAAAACTTGATTTGTATGATGTATTTCGTACAGTGTTATACGTCCTAAAAAGTGGTTGCCAGTGGAGAATGTTGCCAAAAGATTTTCCAAGGTGGGAAAGCGTATATTACTATTTTCAAATGTGGAATAAAAAGAATGGAGAAGAACCAAGTTTGTTGGAATTAGTTTTAAAAAAAATTGGTTGGAGAGATCCGTATCAACAATGGTCGGAAAGAGAAAACTAGCTTCTGTATAATTGATGCTCAAAGTGTTAAAAACACAGATACTGCTGAAAAAAAGGGCTATGATGCAGGTAAAAAGATTTCAGGCATAAAGCGTCATATTGCAGTTGATACTCAAGGTCTACCACATGCAATTTATGTAACAACAGCAGAAGTAACTGATCGTAGTAGCGCTGTAAGAATGGTTGAAAATGCTAAAGATACCCTTTCTGAAGTCAAAAATATATTGGTTGATGCAGGCTACACAGGAAAAATTTTTGCAACCCAAATAAAAGATATTATTGGTGCAACTGTTGAGGTAATAAAGCGCAGTGAATTACATTCTTTTGTTGTATTGCCAAAGAGATGGGTTGTTGAGCGTTCTTTTGCTTGGTTAGAAAAGTGTAGACGGCTATGGAAAAATTGCGAACGTAAACTCAATACCAGCTTGCAAATGATTGTCCTTTCCTTCATTTCTCTCCTATTACGAAGATTTTAAACAGGTTCTGAGAAAAAGTGGAAAGAAGTTGCAAACCAAGCGTTAGAACAAGCACTGGTAAATCTTGAAGCAATTCCAACTCCAGCCGGAGAAATGACAGTCGTTTTAGGTCCAGGCTGGCCAGGAATATTGTTACACGAAGCCGTGGTTCATGGACTTGAGGGCGACTTCAATCGCAAAAAAGTCTCAGCATTTTCAAATTCTGTGGGTAAACAAGTAGCAGCTAGTGACATCACAGTAGTTGATGACGGAACTCTGCCCAATTTGCGCGGCTCTATCAGCGTAGACGATGAAGGCACTCCACCCAGTTATAATATATTGATAGAGGATGGGATGGCTTTGTTGCATCGCTACTTATGAAAGGCTAACTATAGTTAGGATTATAAGCAACCTATTGAAAATCTTGTTTTTTTGCAATCAATCTGATCAAATTTAAGAATAGTAATTTGTTATTTATATTAATAAATTTAATTCTATTGAAAATAGCTAAAGCATTGAAATTCTTGAATTTTAGCCGGATTGGTAAATGGTAGTGAAATTTCTTTTACTCAAATTTAGGTATTCATTGACCGTTCTTGTTATAAATACCAGAATAATAAGCTACTGATATTCCCTATCTTTTTTATCTTTAATCCATCATAGCTAGCGATGCAACAAAGCCGGATGGGATCCTAAAAGGATACATGCAGGATCATATGAACGCTAAACTCATGGGTGTAAGCCCAACTGGTAATGGTAGAAGGGAAAGTTATAAAGAAGTTACTATGCCGCGCATGACAAACACCTATATGTTGCCTGGAAAACATGCACCGGAGGAAATAATATCTAGCGTAAAGAAAGGTCTATATGCAGTAAATTTCGGTGGTGGGCAAGTTGATATAACGTCAGGAAAATTTGTTTTTTCATCTTCGGAAGCTTACCTAATAGAAAATGGCAAAATTACACAGCCAGTAAAAGGAGCAACACTAATTGGTGACGGTCCAACAGTGTTGAAAAAAGTATCTATGGTTGGTAATGACTTAAAGTTAGATCCTGGTGTTGGCACATGCTCGAAAGATGGACAAAATGTGCCCGTTGGAGTTGGTCAGCCGACACTCAAAGTCGACGCAATAACTGTTGGTGGAACTGAGATATAGATAAGGGCTAAAACGGATTCCAGCGCACGGCGCACAGCTGTACAAACATTATGATTTGGAAGCAATTGCCACCAATAGGGTGTCATCCCAGTGTCTGGGCACTGCCTTTGTGTTTGAGGCAAAACTGGCTATAACATTTAACACACTGCTTTCGCAAATAAATGTTCGTACAGTTATGTGTCAGCTACTTGGATGACACTTTTGTACTTGATGCAAGATTATATCTTGAAAAAATTAAGTTTTAATGCTATAAAATAATTGTAAATTTTGTCTCCGTGGTAGCTTTATGAATGTTGAAAGTAAAAAAATACACGATGCTAAAATAAAATTACCAATAT
This sequence comes from Wolbachia endosymbiont (group A) of Chalcis sispes, assembly GCF_964026765.1. NCBI lineage: Bacteria > Pseudomonadati > Pseudomonadota > Alphaproteobacteria > Rickettsiales > Anaplasmataceae > Wolbachia > Wolbachia endosymbiont (group A) of Chalcis sispes. The sequence goes on along the minus strand of NZ_OZ034697.1, from coordinate 933,409 downwards.
TTCTTGATTATCAATCTACTACTAAAGTAGATCCCCGTGTTTTAGAGGTGATGATACCTTACTTTGGTGAGTTCAGTAATGCACACTCTCGCAGCCATTCATTTGGTTGGACTGCTGAAGAAGCAGTGGAAAAAGCAAGGAAACACATCGCTGATCTGGTGAACGCAGATAGCAAAGAAATTATCTTTACCTCAGGTGCAACTGAGTCAAATAATACGGCAATCAAGGGCGTTGCTCACTTTTATAAAAATAAAGGAAATCATATAATCACTGTCTGCACGGAGCATAAGTGTGTTCTGGATTCTTGTCGGCATCTGGAAAATGAAGGCTTTAAAGTTACATATTTGCCTGTTAAGCAAAACGGAATTATAGATTTATCAAAGCTTGAGGAAGCAATTACTGATAAAACAATCCTGGTTTCAGTGATGATGGTAAATAATGAAATCGGAGTAATTCAGCCTGTCAAAGAAATTGGTGTAATATGTAGAAAGCATAATATATTTTTCCACACAGATGCAGCTCAAAGCTTTGGAAAAGTTCCAATTGATGTTAATGAGATGTGCATTGATCTTATGAGTCTCTCTAGCCACAAAATTTATGGACCTATGGGAATAGGCGCATTATATGTACGTAGAAAGAATCCTCGTGTTAGGCTGATACCACTAATTAGTGGTGGTGGACAGGAAAGAGGCATGCGTTCTGGAACAGTTCCAACACCTCTTGCAGTTGGTTTTGGTGAAGCGGCACGTATTGCTAAAGAAGAAATGAAAAAAGAAACAACTAGAGTGGAAGAATTAAGGGATATTTTGTATAACAAGATAAAAGAAGCGTTTCCTGATATCGTTTTAAATGGTGATTATGAAAATAGAATTCCTGGCAACCTAAACTTGAGCTTTCCCTATGTTGAGGGTGAGTCTCTCATCATGGCAATCAAGGATTTAGCAGTAAGTTCTGGTTCTGCGTGCACGTCTGCGTCTCTTGAGCCTTCCTATGTCGTACGGTCGCTAAATAATGGCCATGACCTTGAGCATTCATCAATTAGATTTGGCCTAGGCCGATTTACAACTAAAGAAGAAGTTTTGTATGCAGCAGATCTTGTTGCTAAAAATGTTGGCCGACTGAGAGAAATGAGCCCACTTTGGGAGATGGTACAAGAAGGAGTAGATTTGAACACCGTGAAATGGGACTCTCATTAAATGTATCCGTTCCAACTGCAAATGCACTTTGAAATTACTCTGTACCGTTCACACTTAATTCTTCAATCTCACTAATAGAAAGGCCAGTAAACTTGACAATAGTGTTGACATCAACATTATTAGCCAGCATTGCTTTTGCGACTTCGATTTTTCCTTCGATTTTTCCTTCGATTTTTCCTTCGATTTTTCCTTCGATTTTTCCTTCGATTTTTCCTTCGATTTTTCCTTCGATTTTTCCTTCGATTTTTCCTTCGATTTTTCCTTCGATTTTTCCTTCGATTTTTCCTTCGATTTTTCCTTCGATTTTTCCTTCGATTTTTCCTTCGATTTTTCCTTCGATTTTTCCTTCGATTTTTCCTTCGATTTTTCCTTCGATTTTTCCTTCGATTTTTCCTTCGATTTTTCCTTCGATTTTTCCTTCGATTTTTCCTTCGATTTTTCCTTCGATTTTTCCTTCGATTTTTCCTTCGATTTTTCCTTCGATTTTTCCTTCGATTTTTCCTTCGATTTTTCCTTCGATTTTTCCTTCGATTTTTCCTTCGATTTTTCCTTCGATTTTTCCTTCGATTTTTCCTTCGATTTTTCCTTCAATTTTCCCTTCCTCTTTACCGATTTTGATGCCTCTTTCTTCGCCAATTTGGATGCCTTTTTCAGTAGCAAGGTCAAGTCTGTATTCAAGAATGGCTTCTTCTTTCCGTAGATCCATTATTCTTTCTTCATAAGCTACTAAATCTTTTTCATTCCAGCTAAACCTGTCTAATTCATCGTAGGCTAACTTTATTATTGGTGCTTTTTCTGCTATTTTCCTTAAGTCTTCTTCCGTAGTTTCATCTGCATATTTGAAGAAAAATAACCAACGATCCACTATGCTTTCTAGCTGTTCTTCCTTATTCTTAGGAAATTTAGGTAGTTCAATAAATACAAATTGAAAATCTTTTAAGTCATGTTCATTGGTTTTCTCATCTCTTATAGTGTGGCTGGATATATAATCAAGCTTATCAGGAAATAAATTACAATTAGAGATAGCAATAAAGAAAACCTTCTTTAAATCAATGTACTTACCAGATTTATCAGCTTGCCTTGAGTAAGCCTTAGCAGCATATAGTTGAGCTCGTTTTTCGAAGCCTTTATCGCGAGTGAGCTGCATTTCAATCACATACCTAGCCCCACTAGAGTCCCTGCAAAGAACATCAACTATACTTTGCTTATCAGAGGCAATTTCAGGATCCATTATAGTACTGAGGAATTCCACTTCTTGTATAGTATTTATCTCGGTAAACCCTAAAATATCATTCAAAAAATGTATGAGAATATTCTTATTTTTTTCAGTGCCAAAGATTCTTTTAAAGGTTAAATCCAGCTTAGGGTCGAGAAACTTAGATAAAGCCATAGCCAAAGTGCTTAAAAATATTAATAATTATACACACAATTATTCAACCATATTTTTGAAGATAGCTATAGCTATGCCGCCGCGAACCGTCATACCGCCGCGGTATCTCTAGATCCCGCTAACAAGCAGCGGGATGACGAATTACTTAACCGTCATACCACCGCGAACCGTCATACCGCGATTCATTCGCGGTATCTCTAGATCCCGCTAACAAGCAGCGGGATGACGAATTACTTAACCGTCATACCACCGCGAACCGTCATACCGCGATTCATTCGCGGTATCTCGGCATAGATTCCGCTAACTAGTAGCGGAATGACGATTGTGTATCGTGCTTTGCTAAAAAAAAAATCACAGAATGCAGTCTGGTTACATTACTCTAGCTATACGCAACAACTTTACTTTCAACAACTTTATTAGCAATAATACGACTTTCATAATCAATATTTATTATATCAGATAGTGAATTAATATCAGTATAACTACCAAAACTTTCCATTGTTGATTCCACTACCTCTACTATTTTTAAAAAGCCGATTCGTGACTTCAAAAATTCATTAACAGCTATTTCATTTGCAGCATTGAGCACAATACTGTTTGTTTGTGGAGTAGAAGAGTTTAACACTTCCATGCTAAGCTTTAGCACAGGGAAATGCTTATGGTCTGGCTCTTGAAAGGTCAATTTTCCTTGCTTTGTTAGGTCTAGTTTATAATTTAAAGCTGATCTTTCCGGCCAAGATAGAGCATATGAAATAGGAATTGCCATGTCAGTTTCTGCAAGCACAGCAAAGTTGAACCCATCCTTATAAGTTACAATTCCATGTACTATTGACTCAGGATGCACTACTGCTTCAATTTTATCCGGGCTGATGTTAAACAAGTTATGTGCTTCTATTATCTCTAGTGCCTTATTCATCATTGTTGCGCTATCAACCGAGATTTTCTTTCCCATATTCCAAGTGGGGTGACTAAGCGCCTTATCTACCATAACATTTTTTAATTGCTCAAGGCTATAATTTAAGAATGGTCCACCAGAAGCAGTAAGTATGATCTTTTCTACGCATTTGTCGTCATTTTGCAAAATTTGAAAAATTGCATTGTGCTCAGAGTCAATAGGGATTATTTGTACATTTTTTTCTTTAGCTTTTTTGAGTAATAACTTTCCACCGCAAACAATGCTTTCTTTGTTTGCCAATGCAATGACTTTGGTACCGCTTTCTATAACCTCCATAACTGGCCCAAGGCCTGCAATGCCAACTATTGCAACAACTGAGAGATCAACAGGTATAGCAGCAACATTTGTAGCACCAATTGCTATTTTTACATCTGTACCAAGTAAACTTTCTTTCAAATCTTTGTAAAGCCTTTCATCGGAGATAGCAACATATTTTGCATTTAGCAGTTTTGCTTGGTGTGCCAGTAGAGCAAAGTTCGAATGGGCACTTAGTGCTTCCACTTGGTATTCTTCTCTTCTCTTTGAGAGCAAATCTACAGTCTTTTTTCCAACACTTCCTGTTGATCCTAAAACTGAAACCTTTTTCACTAAGACAAACTCATAACAACAGCAACTTTTCTTATTAGGCCTTCTTCCAACTATTCAATAGTTTTTAAGCGTTTAACCAAGTTCATGCCCGTGGTCATCGCCAACAGATGGTGAAGGACCAGGTGAAAAAGATTGACCATGGTGATCACCTGCATCATGCATGTCTTGCAAACCATCAGCATTATGAGCTATTTCGTTATTGGCATGAGGGTAATCATCTGAGTGATGTCCATCATCACCATGAGCCATATCCATTCCTTCTGATGGCATATCTTCCCCACCTCCACCTGAAAAATATTCTGCAAGGCCTTCAAGAAATTTTATGCCAAACATATTACCTGATTTTCCAAACAGCGTTACTAGACTACTACCACTCACCAAACCTTCAAACACGTTACTATAAGCAGCAATTGCTCCTTCATGAAAGTTGAACAACCATTTCATTCCATCCACGACTGTTGAAACAGAGTCACTATGACCAAGACCAAAACCACTTTTCTCACCAGCAGCCTCTTGGTGTTGCTGCTGCGCTTGCCATTCTGCAATATTTGGACCTTGAGCTTCACTCATAAATTTTTACTCTCAACCTTAAGCTATTATTTTATCACAAATATTGCAAAATATCAATAGAGCTTTTGAATATAGCTAATACAAACAATTTCTGTCATCCTATATATAGCTAAACTGACTTACGACAATTTGAAAAACGACAAATTCGTCATTCCGCTACTAGTTAGCGGAATCTATGCCGAGATACCGCGAATGAATCGCGGTATGACGTGTTAGCTATAGGATCCAGTTTGAAAAAAATCTGAATTCCAATGTCCACTACCTTTTACAAAGTTAAAACTTAAAAATATGACTGTTAGCAATAGTGTATATATCTTTAGCTATATATAATGAATGAATTTTTTTATATATTCGTTATTAGTATTTTGTATTTCCTGAACAGTTCCATGGGAAATGATCTCCCCTTCATATAATACTGCTATTTTATCAGCTATTTTAAATGCGCTATGAATATCATGTGTAATCGTGATAATTGTAGGGTTAAGATCTCTAGATAATTTTATTATTATCTCGTTTACTATATCTGACATAATTGGGTCCAATCCTGAAGTTGGTTCATCCAAAATAATGATTTCTGGATTGTGTGCAATCGCCTTTGCAAGTGCCACTCTTTTTTTCATTCCACCTGATAGCTCTATTGGAAACATATCTGCTATGCTTTCCTCCAGTCCAACATCATTTAACTTCTCGATTGCTAGCTGTTTTGCCTCTTTTTTGCTGATATTAAAGCGCTTTTTATAATTAAAAGATATATTTTCCCACACTGTAACGTAGTCAAATAAAGCGGAATTTTGAAATAAAACCCCAAATTTATTTTTGCTTTTACTATTTATTTTAACAGACCCTGAGTCTGGAGCAAGCAAGCCGATAATTGTTTTTGTTAATACAGATTTGCCGCTTCCTGAGCCACCAAGTATGACTAATGATTCCCCTTTTAATATATCAAAATTTAGATCTTTTAGTACTGTCCTATCATCAAAAGATAAGCTTAAGTTCAATATTGATATTATGGGGTTACGCATGTATCAAAGTAATCATGTAGTTTGCTAAAATGATCAGTATGGACGATAAAACAACAGTTGATGTTGTAGCAACACCTACTCCTCGTGCACCTTCTTTGCAATGGTAACCGTAATAGCAGCTTGAGACAGAAATTATGGCGCCAAATGCAGTTGCTTTTATTAGCCCAGTTATAAAATCATACGTATTAAAGAACTGAGCTGTGTGTTTAATGTATATATTTAAATTGTGGTTAAATTCGAAGACTGCAGTGATACATCCTCCAAATATTCCTATTAAATCTGCACATACTGTAAGTATGGGAAATACTATGATTGACGCTAAAATCCTTGGTGCAATTAAATATTTGAAAGGGTTGATGTTCAAAGTTGTAAGGGCATCTATTTGCTCGGTGATGCGCATCGTACCAATTTCTGCTGCAACTGATGATCCAACCTTTCCTACCATTATTAAGCTGATCAAAACTGGTCCTAACTCTTTAATGATAGTGATCGTAACAAGTTTGGGTATTATCTGTTCTTGGTTAATTAATGGGTCACTCAAGCTACTTTGTAAAACTATCGCCGCTCCTATAAAAACTCCAGTGAGCCCAACAATTGGCAGAGAGAAAAAGCCTATCTCTATGATTTGTCTTGCTACGTTGCTAAAATAATATGGTGGCACGAAGCAGTGGTATAGAGATTGAATAAAAAATATGAATGCACTACCAAGCCTTAACAAAAAATTGATAAAGTACCTACCAATTATTCTAACACTATTTATATCAAAAAAGCTCACTTTGTATTCATTTTAGCTAGAGGTTAGTCTTACTGATTTTATTAAAATTTTTATTAACTTTATCGCAAAGTATAGCTGAGATATGTTTTAAGTTCAATATACTTGATGTTTTAATTTAAAGCTTAACCCAAGAAAGGTTTCCCTACGTCATACCGCAATTCATTCGCGGTATAGATTCCGCTAACGAGTAGCGGAATGACGGTTTTTCAAATTGTAGAGCCACTTTAGCTATAGAACTCAATTACATAAGCAAACCTTACTTATTTTACTATCCCTGTTTACTTCCTGTAAAAAACATGTTACTAATGTATTGTATTTTGTAGTAGAATGGAGGAAGTTTTGGCAGTTCCAAAAAGAAAAAAGTCAAAGTCAAGGCGTAATATGCATCGTTCTCATCATGCTATTGAGCCTAAGAATGTTGTGGTATGTTCAACAACTGGGGAATTCATGTTGCCTCATAACGTAGCAGTTGATGGCAGTTACAAAGGAAAACGGGTTTTCATCAAGCAACAGGCAGAGTGACTATTATGATATGTTACCTACGGTCAATAATAATATAGTTATTGCACTTGACGCTATGGGGGGCGATTTTGCGCCTCTTTCCGTAATTCATGGTGCTGGTTTTTTTTTAGACAACCTTGTTGACCCAGGCATTAAAGTTTTTTTTCATATTTATGGAGATAAGGAAGAAGTATCTCCTTTGCTTTCAAAATACAAAAAAGTAAGTAACAATTCTGAGTTTACTCATTGTTCTGACAATGTTCTTGCAAATGATAAGCCATCTTTTGCACTGAGGCATCGTAAAGACTCAAGTATGAAAGCTGCCATTGAGGCAGTAAAAAAAGGTAAAGCTTTCGGAGTGGTGTCTTCAGGCAACACCGGAGCATTGATGGCAATTTCCAGATTTATTTTAGGAACATTACCAAACATTTATCGTCCTGCTATTGCCTCTATCTGTCCAACTAAGACAAAAAGCTTCGCTTTGCTTGACCTTGGTGCAAATGTTGATTGTAATGCCGACTCATTATTTCAATTTGCGTTAATGGGTAGTATATTTGCAAAAATAGCATTAAAAATTGACAATCCTGAAGTTGCTTTGCTAAATATCGGTACAGAAGAAGTTAAAGGTAATGACTCAGTGCGCGGTGCTTTTGAGTTGCTTAAAAACGCTCCAGGCATTAATTTCAAAGGGTATATAGAGGCAAGTGAATTTTTAGAGGGCAATATAGATGTGATTGTTGCTGATGGTTTTGTTGGCAATGTAATGCTCAAAACGGCTGAGGCAACCGCTAATACTTTTATCAATCTAATAAAGCAGGAAGTACTGAGCTCATGGGCAACAAAGATGCTTGTTGGTATGTTGTTAAAATCCAAACTAAATAAAGCTTTAACACGTTTTAATCCCAAAATTAGAAGTGGAGCTATGTTTTTAGGGCTGAATGGTATCATCATTAAAAGTCATGGAAATTCTGACGCTATTTCTTTTGCCCATGCCATAAAATTTGCAGTAAATGCAATTAGTGAAAATTTAAATCAAAAGATAATTAACGGGGTAAGTCATATTGAATAAAAGTTTCATATTAAGCACTGGATCTTACCTACCAAGAAAAATGTTGAGTAACAACGAAATTGCATCGATAGTTGAGACGAGCGATGAATGGATAAGGCAGAGAACAGGAATAGTTCAAAGGCATATAGCAGATGAAGGAGAACTAACGTCAGATCTAGCTGTAAATGCAGCAAAAAGTGCTATAGAAAAAGCTAAAATTTCAGTAGATGAAATTGACTTGATTATAGTTGCTACAACAACTCCTGATAAAACTTTTCCTAGCTGTGCAACGATTGTACAAAGTAAGTTAAAATGTAAAAACGCATTTGCTTTTGATGTACAAGCAGCATGCTCTGGTTTTATATATGCAGTTACAATCGCAGACTCGCTTATCAAATCTAACAATAGCATTAAATATGCATTGGTTATAGGTGCTGAAATAATGTCTAGGATTGTTGATTGGGAAGATAGATCAACTTGTATACTCTTTGGTGATGGTGCTGGTGCAGTGGTGATGAAATCAGAAATGGGTAGAAGCGGCATCATATCAACAAACTTACACTCTGATGGCAATTTGGACATACTATGTACGAACGGAGGGATATCCTCAACTGGTGATTCTGGAAAAATATGCATGAATGGAAGAGAAGTGTTTAAACATGCAGTGGATAAGTTAACAGCCTCAGTAGAGGAAACTCTGAAATGCAATAATTTGAAAATCACTGATATTGACTGGTTAATTCCCCATCAAGCAAACATTCGTATTATTGAAGCAGTAGTAAAGAAATTAGATTTTCCTATAGAGAAAGTGATTAATACCGTTGATAAGCATGCAAACACCTCAGCGGCATCAATTCCACTGGCCTTAGACTATGCAATACAAGAATCAAAAATAAAATCAGGAAATCTGGTACTGCTGATTTCAATAGGTGCAGGCCTGACCTGGGGTTCCGTGTTGCTGCACTATTAGACTTCCTGCATTACCTCCTGTCATCCAAGTACCCTCTTTGTCATTCCAGTGCCTCTTTCTCCTGTCATCCCAGTGCCCTGACTACTTGGATCCAGAAAAAAGAATGGTGTCATGAAAGTAGCTGATACTGGTTTTCATCCAAGAGGGTGTCATCTCAGTGCCCTGACTACTTGGATCCAGGAAAGTTTGCTTGTAAGCAAGCAAACTAGCACAGAAAGTGGTTACAACATTTTCGATGAGATTATATGGAAAACTAGATCCCAGTGTCAAGCACTGGGATGACAAAAAAAGGAGCACTGGGATGACAGCAGTCCTACGTCATACCGCGATTCATTCGCGGTATCTCTAGATCCCGCTAACAAGCAGCGGGATGACGGTTGTCGTTTAGCCATAAATATTTAAGAAATTTACCAAATAAAAAAAAAGGCAAAAGAAGCCCCGTGGTGGTTGGCTATTTACTATGTACTAAAATATCGGCGTTTTTTTATTCTAAAACGCTTGATTAAGAGCGATTTAGCTGCTTTTAACTTGCAACTAACCTACACCGCAAGTGTTTAAGAAATTTACTAAGCAGGAAAAAAGGCAAAGAAACCCCGTAGTAGCTAGCATTCAAATTCTCCCTTGTCAATTTGACGTTTTTTGCTGTCTTAAACGCTTTGTAAGCGCGTTTCGGCTTATATAGGTAAAAACCTAAAAATTTTTAAAGACATGCGATGCACGTAGTGCGAAAAATTAAACATGAGACGCCAAATACCCTAAGTTTTTTGTCATTAACCTGCACAGATTGCGAAGATAAATAAATAGCTTCAGTTTCATAATAAGGGGGCTGGCGAAGGGTGTCAAGTAAGTTTTTCTTTTCCGTGAATTCCCTTTGAAGTCGAGTATTGAAAATTGACTGGAGAGTTGTGGATTACTTTGTATATGTCATAACAAGCCATGGCACTCTCGGCAAAACCACTTAATATTAACTTTAGTTTGCCTGAATAAGTAGCTATATCTCCGATTGCATATATTCTATCTCTACTGGTTTTTAAGGTAGTCGGATTAACAGCTATGCGGCCATGTTCTAACTGTATACCCCAATTGTTTATTGGACCAAGATTCATTGACAGTCCAAAAAATGGCAGCAAAAAATCAGCGGATATTTCTTTTTCTTCCTTAGAGGCAATGTTTTTTACTATCACTGCGCTCAACTGCCCATTACCTCCTGCTAGTTCGTGTAATTGATATGGCACTACCAGTTCTATCTTTCCATCATTTTCAAGTGATTCTAATTTATTTCTAGTTTCAGGAGTGCAGCGAAATTCCTTTCTCCTATGTATCACATAAATTTTCTTTGCAACTTTAGAAAGTTCTACAGTCCAATCAGCCGCAGAATCACCCCCCCCTGCAATGACTATAGTTTTGTCCTGAAAATCAGAAATTTTATTTACACTATAAAATACAGATTTATTTTCATATTCTAATATACCACTTAAGGGTGGACGGTTAGGTTCAAACATTCCGTTACCTGCAGCAATGATAACGGCTTTGCATTTTACCTCTGTACCTATGTTCGTTATGATAGTAAAGTTTTCACCTTCGTTATTTGAAATCTTTTCTACTTTTTGACTTAAATGGTAAATAGGCTTAAATGGCGAAGCTTGCTCCATTAGCTGCTCAATTAATTTTTGGGCAGTAATTACAGGATAACCAGGTATATCATATATTGGCTTTTCTGGGTAAAGAGCTGTGCATTGTCCTCCTGCTTGATCCAAAACATCTATTATATGACATTTCATATCAAGCATTCCCGCTTGAAAAGCAGTGAATATTCCAACAGGTCCTGCACCTATTATTACTATATCGGTTTTCATATTCAGATGGTGATCTATTTATAGATATTAGCTTTCTTCGCTAACAAGGTCAATTTACAAAGGGATGTATTTTAAAAGATGTAGCTAATTAGATAAGATTTCCAGCGTTATGAACCACATAGTCCAAATAAGCTCTAAAAATCAGCTAGCATAGCGAGATGCTGTGCGGACGGAATGGGATTCGAACCCATGGTACGCTCATCACGTACGTCAGTTTTCAAGACTGGTGCCTTAAACCGCTCGGCCATCCGTCCATTTCTTTTCTATCACAACATTTGATTTTAAGCAATCTATAAAAGCTTTACTTGCCCACGCAAAAGTTGCTAAACACACTACTCAATATTTCCTCAACATCAATAATTCCAATCACCGCACCAAGTTCAAATGCAGCAAGCCTCAAATCTTCAGATATCAACTCAATTGGATTATCGATATTAAAACGTTGTAAATGTTCCAGTGCTTTCTTCATGTGATTCCTATGTCTTTGCCGAGTAATCACAGGAGTGTCTCTATCATGCCCAAATTTTTCCTCTGCCTTCTCTTTTATGAGAGAGATCAATTTGTTTGTACCTATTCCCTTTAAAATAGAAATAGGTAGAAAATCTATGCCATTAATTTTTATATTGTGATTATTGATAACATCGTCAGCTTTGCTCAATACATAAATAGTATCGCTATTTACAACGTTGCAATTGATATTATGACGCTGTTCAAAAGGAAACAGTTCTATTCTTAAATCAGCTTCAAAAGACCTCTTTTTCGCTCGACTTATACCTTCTGATTCTATTGGATCTGAACTCTCACGAATTCCAGCAGTATCAGAGAGAATGATTGGGTATCCGCCAATGTCAATATGAGCTTCAAGTATATCTCTTGTTGTGCCTGCATATTCAGAAACAATAGCAATATCACGCTTGGCTAAGAAATTAAACAGAGTTGATTTACCGACATTTGGTTTACCAGTTATTACAACATGCAAACCCTCACGCAACCTTTCACCCCGTCTATTATCATTTAAATGCTCTTGTATCAACCGCACGAGAGATTGCACTTCATTATTAATTTTTTCCAATTCATTTTTTTCTGTCCAAACATCCTCTGGAAAGTCTATATATGCTTCGATTTTGGATTGTATCGTTATTAATCTTTGCCTCCAATTGCTGTATAGTCTCTCCAATTCTCCTGATATCTGCTTAATCGCTTGTTTAGCTTGCATTTTCGTCTCAGCATCAATTAAGTCTGCAATCCCTTCTATTTGCGTTAAGTCAAATTTACCATTTAGAAAAGCCCTAAGTGAGAATTCTCCAGGCTTGGCCATAACGAAAACTTTTGATAATTCCTCCAAGATGATTTTTATAACTGCCTTGCTTCCATGCACTTGTAACTCTATAACGTCCTCGCCAGTGAAACTGTTTGGAGCAGGGAAATAGATGATTATTCCATTATCTATCAATTGACTGGAATCATCATATAGATCAACTAAAGTAGCAAATCTTGGTTTAATTTCTTTCTTAATATGAAAATGATTTAAAGCTTTAAGCGCATAGTTGCCTGAAATTCTAATTACTGCAACTCCTGACTTACCAAATACGGTCGATAAAGCGAAAATAGTTTCATTTGTGTTTGTCATTATTTATATAAACTACTTAGCAATGTTATACTTAAGGAACCAAAATACCTAATTTGAAAATATTCAAAATTTTTATCTATCTTGCTAGTTTATATTAATGCAGTACTATCATACTAGTGAATGTATTATATAGAAAAGCTGTAAAAGTCACCCAGGTGAAAATATTTATTTTGAAAACTGATAATATGATTTATAATGACTGACACAAGTTTTAAATATTTTATGCTCAAGAAATTAGCTTGGTATTGGTCTTTTGCAGAGTTAATCAAAGGGTTTGCTATTACATTGAAATATATGTTCAAACCAAAGGTTACGTTAAGATATCCTATGGAGAAGGGCCCTTTAAGTCCAAGGTTTCGTGGTGAGCATGCGTTGCGTAGGTATCCAAACGGTGAAGAACGGTGCATAGCTTGTAAATTATGCGAAGTTATCTGCCCTGCTCAAGCAATAGTTATTGAAGCAGAGGAAAGAGAAGACGGTAGTCGTCGCACCACACGCTATGATATTGACATGACAAAATGCATATACTGCGGACTTTGCCAAGAGGCATGTCCAGTTGATGCAATTGTGGAGGGTCCTAACTTTGAATTTGCTACTGAAACGAGAGAGGAGCTAATGTACAATAAAGAAAAGTTATTGCGTAATGGTGAAATTTGGGAAGACGCAATTGCACTCAGGTTAAAGAAGAATAGACCTTATTATTAATGTTCAGAGCTTATAACCCTGTTATCCATTATGATTTAAGGGCAGTGCCCACTAGGGGTGGTGTCATCCAAGTAGCTGATACACAACTGTACGAACATTTGTTTGCGAGGGCAGTATGTTAAATGTTATAGCCTGTTTTGCCTCAAACACAAAGGTGTCATCCCAGTGCTTGACACTGGGGTCCAGGTATAAAAATATTTGCAAATTGTGCAATGGACAACAGATTTTAGGAGCATACGTTAAACTAATTTCCATTATAAAAATAAGATGGATCCCAGTGGGCTTTGTTGCATCGCTCTTCGGATAGTAGGTAACGCACAATAAATTTATGAAGCTATCTCAAATTTAGCCATACCAATATCAGTGAACTTATTGAGCAAATAGCATTTAACAAGTAGTTCCTTCTCACGATTAATCTCAGATTTGCTCCTAAAACTAAACCCAAATATTCGCTTCAACCTTGAGAAAAATCCTTCAATATACGATCTTTTTCCGTAATTTACTTCTTCTTTCCATCTTTTTATACCATTCTCACCATGTAATTTCATTAACTGAATAGCGGCATTTCTATCAAGCATATAATCCAATTTTGGATGCTCTGCTGCGTTGTTTTTCGGAGGAATTTTCGTTTTTATACCATATTGATTACACAGCTTATAGAGCTTTTCTCTATCATATGCCCTATCTGCATATAGTACTTTTATGACATACTGAAAATCGACTTCTTTTAGCAAATCACAAGCTCCATAGTGATCAGAGTAGACACCATTACTGTATTTTACAGCTATGGCTTTTTTGCTGTTTGTATTCAACATTACATGCAATTTTCTTGTCTGTTCATAGCTGCGATACTTTCTATCTTCGCTATTTTCCTTGCTATGACCAGGAGTGTTGTTGTATATACTAATTCCTGTACTGTCTATAGCAATTTCGATATCTTCCATATTATTTTTATCAATTCTGCAATCATTGATCTTAATATTAAGTTTCTTAAACCTTCTTGATGATTGTGAATAGCTGATAACTTGCAAATTTTTCCCAATTTGCTCAAGGTATCCTGCTATAAACCCAACTGTTTGCCTCAGGCCTATTCTAAATAAACAAGTTATTATGTGCACCAAAATTACAACTTTATCGCTATAAATATTGTTGCCACCTGGTATTTTTGGACCATTCTCGTACCACTTTTCTATGGCTTCGTTGATATAATGAAAAATATTTCCTCTTTTTTCTAGAAATTTGTTATATTCGCTATGGTTACTGACCCTCATTTTTTGTGGCATATTTTTTCTTTCAAGGTTAAATGGCTATTTTATAATGAATTTTGTCAGTAGCCACCAGATTTTTTCAGTTGCTATGCAACAAAGCCATCCCAGTGTCACGCACTGGGATGACAAAGAGAGGGTTAGACAAAAGGGTCGATAAATGATTAGGATTACTTTTTCAGCCGAACAAAAAGTAAAAGAATACAGTGGTAAAGTTACTGGCTTTGATATATTACAACCGGATGTTTTGAAAGAAGCAATTGCCTTTAAGGTAAATGGTGAGTTGCATGATCTCTCACGTGAAATTGAAGCTGATGCAGAGATAGAGGTGATACAACTGAGTGACGAAGTGGGTTTAGATATAATAAGGCATGATGCTGCTCATATAATGGCGCAGGCAGTGAAAGAGCTATTTCCTAATACTCAGATTACTATCGGCCCAACAATTCAGGACGGTTTTTACTATGATTTTGCTACAGATCGTACCTTCACTACGGACGATCTTACCGCAATAGAAAAGAAAATGAAAGAGATTGTAAAAAGTAACCACAGATTTGTTCGAGAAGTTTGGACTCGCAAGCAGGCAATTGATTTCTTTAGTGATATAGGCGAAAAATATAAGGTTGATATTATCTCATCCATACCAGAGGGTAAAAACCTAACTGTTTATAGACAAGGCGATTTTGTAGACCTATGCCGTGGTCCGCACTCACCATCAACCGGCAGAGTTAAAGCGTTTAAACTTATGAAAGTAGCGGGTGCATACTGGCGACGTGATGCAAAGGGCCCAATGTTGCAGCGAATATATGGCACAGCATGGAGAAATAAGGATGAATTAAACGCTTATCTTGAGTGTCTCAAAGAAGCAGAGAAACGTGATCACCGCAAAATTGCCAAGGATATGGATTTATTTCACATCCAAGAGGAAGCTGTCGGGCAGGTTTTTTGGCATGAACAAGGATATATTCTATATAATGTTCTTGAGTCTTACATCAGAAAGAAGCTAATAAATAATGGCTATTTTGAGGTAAAAACTCCTATTTTAGTAAGTAAAGAGCTGTGGGAAAGATCTGGACATTGGGATAAGTTTCGTGAAAATATGTTTATTGTTGACGAATCTGAGAATAAAAAGTTAGCAATAAAACCCATGAATTGTCCTTGTCATGTGCAGATTTTTAATTCTCACACCAGGAGCTACCGTGATTTACCAATACGTATGGCAGAGTTTGGCACATGCCATAGAAATGAAAGCTCAGGCTCATTGCACGGACTGATGCGAGTGCGTGGTTTTACGCAAGACGATGCACACATTTTTTGTATGGAAGAACAAGTGAATTCTGAGACTATAAAGTTTTGTGACCTTTTAAAAGAAGTATATTCAGAGCTTGGATTTAATGAAATTTCTGTGAAATTTTCAGACCGTCCAGATATTAGAGCAGGTAATGATGAAGTATGGGATAGAGCTGAAAAAGCGCTGCTTGAAGCCGTTAAAGAAGCGGGCTTAAGTTATGAACTGAGCCCTGGTGAAGGTGCATTTTATGGTCCAAAGCTAGAGTTTGTTTTAAAAGATGCAATAGGCAGAAGCTGGCAATGTGGAACATTACAAGTTGATTTCATTTTACCAGAACGTCTGGGAGCTTTTTATATAGGGGCAGATGGGCACAAGCATCACCCTGTCATGTTACATAGGGCAATTCTTGGAACTTTTGAGCGTTTTATTGGAATTTTAATAGAAAATTATGCAGGAAAATTTCCAGTTTGGCTTGCTCCAACGCAACTTGCTATTCTGACCATTACAAATGAAGCTGACGGTTACGCCACAGAAATTAGCAATATTTTAAAAGAACAAGGTGTGAGAGTCAAGACTGATTTGACCAATGAAAAAATTAGTTATAAGATACGTTTGCATAGTCTAAACAAGGTTCCTATATTGTGGATTGTAGGCAAAAATGAAGTTACAAGTAAAACTGTGTCAGTGAGAAATTTAGGATCGGAAAGACAGGAGTCTTTTTCTTTGGAGAAGGCTATTGAATTGTTGTTAAAAAGTATTAATTTGAATTAAGGGAGTTAAAGTTTGCAAGTTAAAAAGAACAATAAAAACAGAATTAATGGATTCATCACAGCTAAGGAGGTACGCTTAGTTGATCACAGTGGTGAAATGATCGGAATCGTGCTAATAGAACGAGCTTTGGAGCTTGCACAGGGTGTTGGTTTAGACTTGGTAGAAATTGCACCTGATTCAACCCCTCCAGTATGTAAAATACTGGATTATAGCAAACAAAAGTATGATATAAAAAAGAAAGCAAGTGAAGCAAAAAAGAAACAAAAAACATTAACTATAAAAGAAATTAAACTGGGTCCCAATATTGGTGATCACGATTACGGAACAAAATTGCGTCAAGCAAGAGACTTACTTGCCCACGGACATAAAATTAAAGTCACAATGAGATTTAGAGGGAGAGAGCTTATAAACACTGAAGTTGGACTGGAAAAATTAGAACGGCTAATTCGAGACACTGAAGATATCGCAAAGGTAGAATTGGCACCTAAAAGAGAAGGGAATCAATATTTTTTAGCTCTGGTTGCTAAGTAGCAAGACGGCTTAAGAAGTATAAGTAGAGTTAAACTATCGCTCTCTCTTTGATAACATGGCGAAAATGTCTTATTAATCCTTGAATCGGCCAAGCTGCAGCATCGCCAAGTGCGCAAATTGTATGTCCTTCTATTTGAGTTGTAAGGTCAAGCAGCTTATCTATTTCATCAGGCTTGATATCTCCTGCTACCATCCTCCTCATAATCCTCCACATCCATCCAGTACCTTCACGGCATGGTGTGCATTGTCCACAGGACTCATGCATATAAAAGTGTGATAACCTCTCTATTGCAGCTATTATATCAGTTGATTTATTCATCACTATTACAGCAGCAGTACCAAGCCCTGATTGTGCAGTTCTTAATGAATCAAAATCCATTTCAATAGTATCGCATATAGATTTTGGAATTAATGGCACTGAAGACCCACCAGGTATTACAGCAAGTAAATTATCCCAACCCCCTCGCACTCCACCTGCGTATTTTTCAATTAATTCACGTAATGGAATTCCGAGCTCTTCTTCAACATTACACGGGTTGTTTACGTGCCCTGAAATACAAAAGACCTTGGTACCAGTATTATTTGGTTTACCAAGAGATGCAAACCATTCTCCTCCGCGGTTCAGAATATCTGGAACCATGGCTATAGTTTCAACGTTGTTTATTGTAGTCGGGCAGCCAAAAAGTCCAACACCTGCGGGAAATGGAGGTTTCATGCGAGGAAAGCCCTTTTTTCCTTCAATTGATTCAAGTTGAGCTGTTTCTTCTCCACATATGTAAGCTCCTGCGCCCCTATGGATAAACACATCAAGATCATAGCCTGATTTGCAGGCATTTTTTCCAATTAAACCTTCTTTATAGGCTTCCTCAAGTGCTTTTTTTAGAACTAAATATTCATTATAAAATTCACCCCTGATATAAATATACGCAACTGATGCGCTGATCGCTCTGCTGGCCAGGAGAATTCCTTCAAGTAACTTATGTGGCTCGTATCGCAATATATCTCTATCTTTACATGTACCAGGTTCTGACTCATCTGCATTGACTACTAAATATGCTTTTGGGAGATTTTTGGGCATAAAGCTCCACTTAAGGCCGGTGGAAAATCCTGCACCTCCTCGACCTCTCAAACCAGATTTCTTTACTTCATCAATGATTTTTTCTGATCCTAAATCCAGTAATTCCTTTGTTTTTTGCCAGCTACCACGTTTTTTTGCACCCTCAAGTAGTGGAGTTTCTTTACCATTTAGGTTGGTGAATATTTTGTCTTGTTCTTTTAGCATGTTTTTCAAAATTTGTGAGTGATCCCGACGCGATTCGAACGCGTGACCCACTGATTAAAAGTCAGTTGCTCTACCGGCTGAGCTACGGGATCATTTCATTTTTCAGCTATACTAAACATCAATACAGTTTTTATCCGTTTTAATCAAACTAAAATTTTCATGTGTGGTTAAATAAATTATATAATATACTGCGTTAGTGATAATTTAGTTAAAAAATTTTTAAAGGAAAACTTCTTGTTATAGCTCTTTCCATAAAAGTCTGGATGTGATAGGATAAGGGTAGATGATGATAAGGAGGTTGAATGCCAGCAGCATATAGTTATGATTTAAGAAAAAAAGCAATGGAAGCGCTAGACGAAGGAGAAAGCAGAGAAACAGTGGCAGCAAGATTTAAGATTGGACGAACTACTTTATGGGAGTGGCAGCAAAGAAGAAAAGAAACAGGAGACTTTCAATCAAAAAAACTTGGAAATGGGGGTTACAATCACAAAATTACCGACTGGGGTACCTTTGCCAAATTTGCCAGAGAACACGGAGGAAAGACTCTATCGGAAATGGCTAAACTTTGGAACAACGTTAGTATCCAAACGATCTATCGAGCCCTTAAAAAAATTGGATTTACGCGCAAAAAAAGACATATGGATACAAGGAAAGAAACGAAGAAAAACGTGCTGAATTTTTGAAAATTATAGCGACAAAAGAACCTAAAAACTTAGTGTATATAGATGAGTCTGGCATTGATAACACCGAAGACTACCCCTACGGATATTGCCAGAAAGGACAGCGGTTTTATGCCTTAAAATCTGGAAAGAAAACTCAACGAATCAGTATGGTTGCAGCCTTAAGTGGAAGAAAGATAGTTGTTCCGTTAACCTTTGAAGGCCACTGTAATATGGATGTTTTTAATGGATGGTTTGAGCAATTTTTGACACCGATCTTGGAACCTGGACAGACTGTCATTCTTGACAATGCTACTTTTCATAAGTCTGATAAGATTATCGAGCTTGCTAAAGGGGTTGGTGCAGAAATTTTGTATCTGCCGCCTTATTCTCCAGATTTCAACAAAATTGAGCATCATTGGTTTGCTATAAAAAACAGAGCCAGGAAAAACATTCCTCTATTCGAATCCTTTCGTCGTGCTGTTGATTCTGCCTTCCTATGACCTGTTCGGACTATTATGAGAAATGCTATAATTTTCAGTTCACAGATTTATTTGGATGGTGTGACGTATAACGCTAAGGAGACAAAAAAATAGAGAAGTGTGTACACCCTGCAGAATTTGTACACTATTTAGCAATAGCCTAATAGATAAATATTTCTTGCATTTCAGCCTGAGTGATTTATGCTTTAAGCAAGAATTACCTGGGGGTATAGCTCAGCTGGTAGAGCATCTGTTTTGCACGCAGAAGGTCAGCGGTTCGATCCCGCTTGCCTCCACCAGTCTATACAGCTCTAGCCGCCACAAAACCTGTCAAAGCAGCTTATTTTAATCTATGAGGATTTTATACTATTTCCCTGAAAATCTCTATTTCTTTTCGTAACTTTTCTCTACACAAGTAATGTTGGTTATTACAATTGTAATATATACTAACTTAACAATAAATTAATCAATAAATGTTAGAACCTGTTTAAAATCTCGGAGAGATGAGGTAAAATAGTGGTAGATTAAGAATGAGGTATATCTATGCGTAAAAATTATCCAAGTGATATGAGTCGAGAGCAATTTGAAAAAATCAGACCAATACTAGAGAGTAGCAGGAAGAAAACGAGACCAAGAAAACTTGATTTGTATGATGTATTTCGTACAGTGTTATACGTCCTAAAAAGTGGTTGCCAGTGGAGAATGTTGCCAAAAGATTTTCCAAGGTGGGAAAGCGTATATTACTATTTTCAAATGTGGAATAAAAAGAATGGAGAAGAACCAAGTTTGTTGGAATTAGTTTTAAAAAAAATTGGTTGGAGAGATCCGTATCAACAATGGTCGGAAAGAGAAAACTAGCTTCTGTATAATTGATGCTCAAAGTGTTAAAAACACAGATACTGCTGAAAAAAAGGGCTATGATGCAGGTAAAAAGATTTCAGGCATAAAGCGTCATATTGCAGTTGATACTCAAGGTCTACCACATGCAATTTATGTAACAACAGCAGAAGTAACTGATCGTAGTAGCGCTGTAAGAATGGTTGAAAATGCTAAAGATACCCTTTCTGAAGTCAAAAATATATTGGTTGATGCAGGCTACACAGGAAAAATTTTTGCAACCCAAATAAAAGATATTATTGGTGCAACTGTTGAGGTAATAAAGCGCAGTGAATTACATTCTTTTGTTGTATTGCCAAAGAGATGGGTTGTTGAGCGTTCTTTTGCTTGGTTAGAAAAGTGTAGACGGCTATGGAAAAATTGCGAACGTAAACTCAATACCAGCTTGCAAATGATTGTCCTTTCCTTCATTTCTCTCCTATTACGAAGATTTTAAACAGGTTCTGACAGGAATGCTGCTATTAGGTTAATAAAATTATACGGTGAAGATGGCATGAAAGAATGGAAAAAAGAAGTAAATTATGGGAAAAGATCTTATATTGAAGGGTTTTTCTCAAGATTAAAGCAAATATTCGGATTTAGTTTTAGGAATAAATCTGAGATAAATCGAGAAAAAGAACTGCTAATCAAATGCTATTTGCTTAATAAATTCACTGATATTGGTATGGCTAAATTTGAGATAGTTACATGAATTTACCATAAATCACCATCTCATAAAGTGTGATGCAACAAAGCCATCCCAGTGTCAAGCACTGGGATGACAAGAAAGGGAGCACTGGAATTTTTATTTCAGTATTGTACATTAGCCATGCATCTGAACAGATACGAGCTTTCTGCTTTTTTTGGGTAAGGTCAGTCAAAAAGGTTTTACAACAACCATAATAACTATAACTATTATCAATACTGTAACTGCTTCATTTAAAACGCGAAAATAAATATGTGACTTCTTATTCGAACCCATTGCAAAATTTTTCCTATATTTTGCAAGTAGCATATGAATAATTAACATCAAAAGTATTGCAAATGCTTTTACATGAAACCATCCTTCACGATATGCTTCCCTAATAACCATTAGTGTAATTCCAAGACCAAGTGAGAAAAGCATTGCAGGGTTTATGATATATCTAAGTAGCCTCTTTTCCATTGTTTGAAGCAAGCTATCATTTTCCGATCCCGGTTTTACAGTTGCATGGTAGACATAAAGCCTGGGTAAATAAAGCATACCTGCCATCCACATGATAACAGAGATAACGTGAAAAGCCTCAAGCCAGTGGTAATAGTTCATTAGCAAAAATTTAAAATTCCTGGTATTGTGTTAGTTTAATGAAAAAGAAATCGATATGAAAGCAGAAAATTTCACTAAAGAACAGATAATTGGATTCTACAGGAAAATGCTACTCATACGCAGATTTGAGGAAAAAGCAGGACAATTATATGGGATGGGATTAATAGGCGGGTTCTGTCACCTATCAATAGGACAAGAAGCAGTTGCAGTTGGAACTCAAGCTGCATCAAAATTAGGTGACGCTTTTATCACAAGTTATAGAGACCATGGCTTAATGCTCGCATGTGATTCTGATCCAAATGTTGTAATGGCAGAGCTTACCGGCAAAGAAACAGGATGCTCGAAAGGTAAAGGTGGTTCGATGCACGTATTTGACGTTGAAAAAAAATTCTTCGGCGGGCATGGAATAGTGGGAGCACAAGTTCCAATTGGCACAGGAATAGCATTTGCTAATAAATATAAGAAAAAAGATAATGTGGTATTTACATATTTTGGCGACGGTGCTGCAAATCAAGGACAAGTATATGAATCGTTTAATATGGCATCTTTGTGGGAGTTGCCTGTGGTTTACATCATAGAAAATAATGAATACGCAATGGGAACCTCCGTGCAAAGGTCAACTTTAGTAACAGAGTTATATAAAAGAGGAGAAAGTTTTGGTATTCCTGGAAAACAAGTTGATGGAATGGATTTTTTCTCTGTTTATGAGGCTACAAGCGAAGCAGCGGAACACACACGCAGCGGAAAAGGGCCTATCCTGCTTGAAATGAAGACATATCGATATCGCGGTCACTCAATGTCAGATCCTGCTACTTATCGCTTAAAAGAAGAAGTTGAAGATATGAAGCAAAATCATGACCCTATAAGCACTTTAAAGAAATACATGACAGATAATAAAATGGCTTCAGAAGAAGAGTGCAAAGTAATTGATAAGGAAATACGTGATTTAGTAAAAAAGTCGGAAGATTTTGCCAAAAATAGTAAAGAACCAAGCGTTGATGAGCTGTATACTGATGTTTATAAATTTGTTAGCTAATTTTTTTATCCAGAACTGTACAAACATTGTATAGTAAACGATGTCATCCAAATAGCTCCTTCTCCCGTCATCCAAGTGCCCTCCTTTTTTTGTCATCCCAGTGCTCTGACTACTTGGATCCAGCTGAGTTGGTGAGTATAAAAGTATAGCTAACGCAAGCTCTACGTCATGCCGCCGCGAACCGTCATACCGCGATTCATTCGCGGTATCTCTAGATCCCGCTAACAAGCAGCGGGATGACGGTTGTCAGGCTAGCTGTCATCTCAGTAGTCTCCTTCTCCTGTCATCCGAGTAGCTGACACTGGTTCCTTTATGACGGCAGTAGCCCCTTCGGTGTCATTCCAGTGCTTGACACTGGAATGACACCAATAATTGACATTTCACTAGATATTCATTATAAATAATGGAATGCTACAAAGTATAAAAACCATATTAATAGAAGACGATAACGTTAGGCTGGATAGGTACATCAGAAGAATCTTTCCTGATCTAAAGCAATCTGTAATTGAAAAATCTTTAAGGAAAGGATTAATCAAAGTTGATGATTGCAAAGCAAAGTCCAGTGATAGAGTAAATTCTGGGCAAACTATAACGCTGAAGCACTTGAATTATATTGAAAACGCTAATTCTGATCGCAAATATAATGAAAAGTTAGTGAATCTACTAAGAGAGAACATATTATATGAAGACGAATATATACTAGCTATAAACAAACCCGCAGGGGTCATCGTTCAAGGTGGCGTAAAAGTAAAGATTAGCATGAGTGATTTGCTTGACCAAATAAGAGAGGGAGAAACATTTAAAATTGTCCATAGGCTAGATAGAGATACGAGTGGAGTGATAATATTCGCACGCAACGCTAATGTTGCCAGATACCTTATGGAAGAATTTAAAGGACGAAGAGTAAAAAAAACTTATTTAGCATTAACTTCTGGCATACCGAGCAAGGATAGTGGAACAATAGACTATCCATTGGTGAAAAAATATGTTTCAGGTCAAGAAAAAGTGGTCGTTGATGAAAATTCACCTCAGAATGCCACTACGCATTTTTCAATTATAGCAAAATCCAAACACAATGTTGCTTATTTAAAATTACAACCAATTACCGGCAGAACCCATCAGTTACGTGCACATTTAGCTCATATAAATTGCCCTATTCTTGGTGACGGTAAATATGGTGGTAAAAAAGCTTTTATTGATGGGATAGCAAATAAAATTCACCTTCATTCGCATTCTTTATCTTTAAAACTGCCAAACAATAAAGAAATCACTATCACCGCTCCTATCACTAAACACATCGAAAAATCCATTGAAGCGCTATTTTTCGACTGAAACGATTTCACCAATCAACTTTTCTGTCTTTGGCTTTAATTTGAAGCACAGATATTAGGCTAATTAATGCGCAGGCAGTAAGATAAATGCCTGCTGCAAGTTTTGTTTCGGTTTTTTCTATAAGCCACATGCATATGTATGGAGAAAGGCCACCAAAAATTCCTGCAGATATATTATTTGCTAAGCTTACGCCAGTGCATCTTACTTTTGTTGGAAACAGTTCACAAATAACAGAACCATATATTCCAAAAGATGCACCTACTGGTATAGTAATCAATAAGTAAGTTATTATTACGACATAGTGGTTAACGGAAGATAATAATGGTAATACACATGTACCAATCAGAGATAGCATAATCAGTACAGGAATCATTACGCGTTTTCTTCCAACTTTATCAGATAAAATTGCAAAAAGTACCGCAGATGCTGCAAATACAACCTGTATTACTATCCTCATTAAATCTTTAACACTAATAGATAAAATAACTAGCTCTTTTATTGATATATTATAAAACATTATTGCTGCGTAGACAATTGCATTCTGAGCAATTCCCAGATTGATTGAAATAATAAGCGGTCTTTTATAGTTTCTTACTAGTTCTAACAATGGTGAATGTGCTAAATTATTAGCGTACTTATTAGTTTTATATGCTAAGCTTTCTTTTAATATGTACCTAGTTAAAAAACCTATTGTCCCCAAAAAAAAGCAAAAATAAAAAAGCAACTTCCATCCCCATATTTCATAGTTCTCACCTGTAACTCTTTTGCAGATAAATATCATTGTTATGCATAAGAGCGTTCCAAGGGCTCCGCTAAAGGGCTTCATACTTCCTAAGAAACCTAGATTTTTTTTATCTTTTGAATGCTCTATCGTAAATGCTGTATTAATGCTTGTTTCACCTCCTGCAGTTATTCCTTGCACTATTCTACAAAACACAAGCAATACAGGTGAAAGCAACCCTATTTCTTTATACCCAGGTATAATTCCCATAATTGTGGATGATATTGAAATTAATATTACTGAAGTAAGTAAAGTCTTTCT
Organism: Wolbachia endosymbiont (group A) of Chalcis sispes; assembly: GCF_964026765.1. Lineage (NCBI taxonomy): Bacteria > Pseudomonadati > Pseudomonadota > Alphaproteobacteria > Rickettsiales > Anaplasmataceae > Wolbachia > Wolbachia endosymbiont (group A) of Chalcis sispes. The sequence continues at coordinate 908,330 of NZ_OZ034697.1, read as the reverse complement.
TCTGCCATACTTATCTCCCATATAACCAAAAATTACTGCACCAATTGGTCTAAACGCAAAACCAATTGCAAAAACACCAAGGAATTTGAGTGTACTCAAATAATGATCTTCTGATGGGAAAAAAACGTTGATGATTGTATCTGTTAATACTCCAAAAAGAGTGAGTTCATACCACACAATCATGTTACAGATCATGCCCGATAGTATTGCTTTTTGGATATTATTCATGGTCTTTCAATTTAACATAACCTAATATATCATTAACCGGTGCTCCTTGCTATAAAATTTTTCATTCAATAACCTTCAAGGATAATTCACGTAAATGCTTATCCTCCACCTTGGAAGGAGCACCCATTAGAACATCTTCACCTTGCTGGTTCATAGGAAAACAGATTACTTCACGAATATTTGGCTCATCAGCAAGCAGCATAACTATTCTATCAACTCCTGGTGCTATTCCACCATGAGGAGGAACACCAAATCTGAATGCACGTACAAGTGCACCGAATCTTGTATCAACTTCTCCCCGGCTATAACCTGCAATGGCAAAAGCTTTATACATGATATCCAGTTTGTTATTACGAATCGCCCCACTTGACAGTTCTATTCCATTGCAAACAAGATCATATTGGTAAGCAAGGATATCCAGTGGATTTTTGTCCTCTAAATCTTTCAGACCACCGTGTGGCATGGAGAATGGGTTATGAAAGAAATCGATTTTTTTACTTTTATCGTCATATACAAAATATGGAAAATCAATGATCCAACAAAACTTGAAGATATTATCATCTATAAGACTGAGTTCTGACCCTAAAAGAGTGCGTACTTTTCCTGCAATGTTTGCCGCCTCATTCTCTTTGTCAGAAGCAAAAAATACACTATCTCCTGGCTCTATGTTTGTTGCTTCTCTTATGTGGTTTAGCCTATTTTCATCAAGAAATTTAGCAATTGGGCCTTTCGCAGTTCCATCTTTATCAAACGTTATATATCCGAGACCCTTAGCACCGAATTCTTTTTGCGCATGTTCTATCTTTTTATCAAAGAAGCTGCGTGGTTCCTCTGCTGTTTTAGGTGCAGGGATGGCTCTCACTACCATACCACGCTCAATATTGCTTTTGAAAATATTGAACCCTGAATCACGAAAAATTTCTGTAACATCGCTGATTAATAGTGGATTGCGCAGATCTGGCTTATCAGAACCATATTTAAGCATTGCTTCTTTATATGTAATACGTGGAAAATCTTTATCAACAGACTTACGAGAAAATTTAGCAAACACTCTATATAAGGTAGACTCAATAATCTGAAAGATGTCTTCTTGAGTTACAAAAGACATTTCAAGATCTAGCTGATAAAACTCTCCCGGAGAACGGTCAGCCCTTGCGTCTTCATCACGAAAACACGGTGCAATTTGGAAATATTTATCAAACCCTGAAACCATGAGCAACTGTTTGAAAATCTGCGGAGCTTGTGGCAATGCATAGAACTTGCCAGGATTTAGCCTGCTTGGCACTAGGTAGTCGCGTGCTCCTTCAGGAGAGGAAGCAGTGAGTATTGGAGTTTGAATCTCTAAAAATCCTCGCTCTATCATGAGCTTGCGGAGCTCTGCAATAATTTGTGAGCGCAAAATAATATTGTTGCGGACTTTTTCACGTCTTAAGTCAAGAAATCGATATTTAAATCTCATGTTTTCTGGGTATTCTTGCTCGCCGGTAATGCTTGCCAATATACTTCTTTCTTCTTTTGCTATTTCTTCATCAAAGTGGAACTCAACTTCTGATTCAACGTGCAAATTGCTCACTACAACCTCAATTTCTCCGGTTGCGATAGAGGTGTTTATCGTATCTTCAGTTCTAGCTTCAACTATTCCTGTAACAGTAATTACACTCTCCAATTTTAAATTTGATATCTCATCAAAAAAGTCTTTGTCATTATTAAATACTAGTTGAGTGATTCCATAGAAGTCTCTTAGATCAACAAAGATTAGGTTGCCGTGATCACGCTTACGGTATAACCATCCAGAAAGGGTAACTTCCTTTTCTACATCATTCTTCCTTAATTCATTGCACGTGTGAGTCTTGTAGCAGTTCATATTTGTTTCACTTCTAAATTCTTTAAAAAGTATAGAAATAAACCTTACCACATACAAGCCCATTCGTCAGATATTTGTCCAGTTTACGAAATAGAGCAGTATTACTTTTATACTGTCTTTACCCGCAAAAAAATTGCACAATTTCTATAATTATGGTATAATATAAGTGGCGCTTTGTAATAAGCTGAGTACAGAAAATGTCTTTCGGACAAATCATTATATATAGTATAGCATTACTTGCTATAGTCAAAGTATTTCTCTTTTTGAGAAAAATATACAAAAATCGCATTAGAAAAATCATATTTCCTAGAAAAGTTTTTAAAGAAGAGTGGGAAGAAGACAGAAAATTCAATGAATTATATCAAAAAAATAAGCAAAAAGAGTTGCTGAAACAACAAGAAACGCTACGCGAGAAACAAAAAGATGTGCAAGTTTATAAAGAAGATCCAGAAATAGTTGACATAGCAAAACCGGTAGGTAAATGGACAAAGATGGTTATGATGGGTAATGGTTTAATGCAGCGTTTTGCACAATTGATACATAGAGAAGGCGGACAGAAAGGATTTTGGGAGCTGTTTGTAAAAGCTCAGGCTTCAACTCAAGGTAAACATAAGGGAAAGGGCAGATAATCCATGCTTGAATGTGAAAATTTATCCTGCACTCGTAATAATAAGGTACTATTTAAGAATCTCAGTTTTAAAGCTGAGCTAAAATCAAAGATTCTAATCACTGGTCCAAATGGTAGTGGTAAAACCAGCTTAATTAGAAGTTTATCTGGACTTTTACCGCCGGTATCAGGCAATATAAGGCACTGCGGAAAAGATATATATGATGATCCAAAATCCTATATATCTTCTATGGTCTATATAGGCCATAAGAATGCCTGTAAAGATAGCTTAACTGTTGCTCAAAACGTAGAATTCTGGGCAGGAATACGAAATACTAGAGAATTGATTGTGGCAGCTATTTGTTGCTTGCAGTTGCAACCTGTACTTAATATTAGATATGGCGAACTTTCTGCAGGCTGGAAAAGGAGAGTTGCGCTTGCTCGCCTCTTGATTTCTAATGCAAACGTTTGGCTGATAGATGAACCATTTTGTAATCTTGATAGTGCAACGTGTGAATTAGTGCTGAACTTAATCTCAATACGCTCTGAGCAAAATGGTATAGTAATTATTACAGGGCATAGCTCTACAGAGCAATTGTGTGATTTTACAACGATTGATATACGTAATTTCAATAGACTTCTTGTATAGTTTTTGGCAACAACCGCTAGAAATAAAAAACTTACTTGACAAACTCCGCCAGCCTCCTTATCATGAAACTGAAGCTATTTATTTATCTTCTCTGTACAGATTAAATGACAAAAAAACTCACGTATCTGGCGTCTCATGTTTAATTTTTTGCACTATGTGCACTCTATGTCTTTATCAAATTTCTAGGTTTTTACCTATACAAGCTGAAATACGCTTATAAAGCATTTAAAACATCAAAAAACGCCAACTTAAAAAATGGATAGTGAATAATTAGCTACCCTAGGGTTTCTTTTGCCTTTTTTTCTGTTTAGTAAATTTCTTAAACATTTATGACTAAAGGTTAGTTGCATTAAAAAGCAGCTAAATCGCGGTTATTAAGCGTTTAGAATAAAAAAACGCCATACTTGAAAGTATAATGTAAGTAATTAGCCAACCACGGGGCTTCTTTTGCCTTTTTTTTCATTTGGTAAATTCCTTAATGTTTATGGCTAAACGACAACCGTCATCCCGCTGCTTGTTAGCGGGATCTAGAGATACCGCGAATGAATCGCGGTATGACGGTTCGCGGTGGCATGACGATAAGCTCGTCATCCCGCTGCTTGTTAGCGGCTAAGGGATACCGCGAAGGGATACTGCGAATGAATCGCGGTATGACGGTTAATTATTCTGCGGCGGTATGACGTAGAGCTCGCGTTAGCTATACTTTTATACTCACCAACTCAGTATCCAATCTGGATCCAAGTAGTCAGCTACTTGGATGACACCCTGTTGAGGCTGCGCTTACACATTCCACTTTCTATGCTCACCAAACAAATTTGCTTATTCGCAGCAAAATTTTCTGGATCCAAGTATTCAGCTACTCGGATGATATCTTTGTGTTTGAAGCAAAACCAGCTATAACATTTCTTCGCAAACAAATGTTCGTACAGTTGTGCGCGTGATGCTGGAATCTAGACAACAATTAGATCCTATTGTCAAGCAATAAGCTACATGTGCTATTTATTTAGTAGATTAAATATGAAGTTTAAAACTCTGCTATTGACTTCCTGTAGAACTAGTGAAAACCAAACTTGCTTAAAACCACTTAATTAGTTATAGTTATAAGTTTAGGTACAGTAAAATGACAGCTTTTGTCCCCTTGATTATTTTTTTAATCTTGTATCTTGGAAGTGGTGCTTATTTTTCTTTTATCGGAACTGATAATCCACTTCATCAGGTTTCACCAGTAATCTGCTTATTACCAGCACTATTTTTTGCTGTCTCACGTGGTACAAATAAAATTCAGCATAACATCGATACTGTTATCAAGGGCATGGGTGACAAAAACACCCTTACTATGTGTTTAATTTTTTTATTTTCTGGAGCATTTTCTGCGGTGACTCAATCAATCGGTAGCGCAGACACTGTTGCTAATTTAATTCTTAATTTCCTTCCAGCAAGATTACTGCTGCCTGGAGTATTTTTGGCTTCTGCTTTTATTTCAACTGCAATTGGCACATCTATGGGAGTTGTTGCGCTGATGGTACCTATAGCTGTTAATCTGGCAAAAAGTGGAGCTTTTGGTCTCGAAATAGGAACTGCAACTGTAGTAGGTGGTGCCGTGTTTGGCGATAACCTTTCGATGATATCTGATACCACCATTGCATCTGTTTCTTCACAGGAAGCTTCAGCAAAAGATAAACTTAAAATGAACTCTAAAGTTGCACTTATTGCCAGCATTATAACACTCATCTACCTAGCAGTTGCCTCAAATAGTACAAAAATTATTTCTATATCAAATTTAGATTATTATTCTATAATAAAAATTATTCCTTACATTTCTTTAATAATCATGGGGCTGCTTGAAGTCGCCACTTTAGTAACAATAACTATAAACATAATTATTGCTGGTGTGCTAGGAATAACTTTTTTTGACTATGCTATCATTCAATTTCCTCATGACGTGTATGACGGTTTCAAAAAAGTAAACGAAATAGTGATATTTGCTCTATTTATCGGTGGATTGAGCCATATAATGTACAAGCAAGGTCAAAAAGCGTTGCATAAACTCATCGATGAAAGCAATATCACAAAAACTAAAGCTGAATTTGTGATAGCAGGAATTGCGTCTATGTTTACTACCTTAGTTGCCAATAATACCATTGCTATTTTACTAAGTGGTGGCATTGCAAAAAGGCTTGCACAAAAACACAGTATTGCGCCACATCGCAGCGCATACTTATTAGATGTTTTTGCTTGTGCTACAAAAGGTATCTTACCTTATGGTTCCCAACTATTGCTAGCAGGTAGCATCGCCTCTGTATCACCTATTTCTTTATTAACACAGGTATATTATTGCTTTATTCTAGCGGCAGTTACAATAGGCGAAATAATCATCAACAGCAGAAAAGAGAAACATTGTGCGGCTGCAACTTAGAGTTTCTCTTTTTTTACCCATAAGGAACGGAATTACTTGACACCCTTCGCCAACCCCCTTATCATGAAACTGAAGCTATTTATTTATCTTCGCAATCTGTGCAGGTTAATGACAAAAAACTTAGGGTATTTGGCGTCTCATGTTTAATTTTTCGCACTACGTGCATCGCATGTCTTTAAAAATTTTTAGGTTTTTATCTATATAAGCCGAAACGCGCTTACAAAGCGTTTAAGACAGCAAAAAACGTCAAATTGACAAGGGAGAATTTGAATGCTAGCTACTACGGGGTTTCTTTGCCTTTTTTCCTGCTTAGTAAATTTCTTAAACACTTGCGGTGTAGGTTAGTTGCAAGTTAAAAGCAGCTAAATCGCTCTTAATCAAGCGTTTTAGAATAAAAAAAACGCCGGTATTTTAGTACATGGTAAATAGCCAACCACCACGAGGCTTCTTTTGCCTTTTTTTTTATTTGGTAAATTCCTTAATGTTTATGGCTAAACGACAATCGTCATCCCGCTGCTTGTTAGCGGGATCTCTTGTTAGCGGCTGAGATACCGCGAATGAATCGCGGTATGACGGTTCGTGGCGGCGTGACGATAAGCTCGTCATCCCGCTACGTGTTAGCGGGATCTAGGAATTTTATTAAGTATAAAAGTTATGTTAAAATGCACCATTTATGGAAAACTAGATCCCAGTGTCACGCACTGGGATGACAGAAGAGCGGATGACAGGAAAAAGGGCTACCGTGTTGTAATAACAAATTCCAGTGCTGGAATCCAGCAGATCAAGCGGCTATACTTTCCTCCGCCCATCCTCAGTTATGCCTTGTTCTTCTTCCACTTCATCCATTTCAGTACTAGGTTTTAACATCATATATGTGATACCACCAACTGCTAGTGCTGCTGCTGCAATTGCAGCCACTGCTATTACTATAGATATCAACTCAACTGCAACTGTTCCGGTTACAAAAAGTGCCACTGCTACAGCAGTGCCTAATAACGCAGTTGCACTACTGGTGTAAATACCTTTTTGGGTTGTTGATATAGACTGTTCTTCTTCTGCTTTTTTCAGAAGCTTTTCTATTCTATCATCTATAGCTAAGTCTTTTGGAGTCTTGCCATCTTTATTCTTTAATAAAGGATTTGCTTTGTTTTCTACCAAAGCTTTTACTACATCTTTATGGCCATGATAAGCAGCCAAATGCAAAGGAGTAAATCTATTTTTGTCTTCAGCATTAACATTTACTTCATTTTCTATTAGAGTATTTACTATCTTTGTGTGGCCATTTGCAGCAGCCCAATGTAAAGAAGTCCATCCACGTTGATCCAACGCATTAACATCAGCCTCATTTTTTATTAGGGCATTTACTACGTCTATATGGCCCTTTTCAGCAGCCACATGTAAAGGAGCTCTGTCACCTCCATCTACCGCATTAACATCAGCCTCATTTTTTATTAGGGCATTTACTACGTCTATATGGCCCTTTTTAGCAGCCACATGTAAAAGAGTATCTCCCCACCAATCTTTTGCATCAACATTGATTCCTTTTACTCCTAATAGAGCATTTGCTACATCTCCTAGATCATCAAATATTGCTTCGTAAGCAGCTAAATGCAATAATGTGAGTTTACCACTTTCAACTTCAAACAGGTGATTTACATCAAAGCCAACTTTTTTCCATTTCTTATATTCTTCTGGATATTTCTTTAATTCCTCTTTTATTTTGTCAATTACGTTGTCTTTATTTAAATCCTTGTCGTCATTAACGGCACTTAATATTTTTTTCCACTCTTCATGTTTAATTGCCATAGTTCTACCTACAAATTCAATAACATTTTAATTATCATACATTATGACGAAAAAAAATCAACTCATTTCTTCCAAAGGCTCTATATTGAAGATAGAAAGTCCAGAAGCGATGACGTGCGCTAAGGCTTGCACGAGAAACATTCTTGCAGCGGTGAGGTTTAAGTTGTCTTCCAGTATGAAACGCATGTTTAAATCACTCTTGCCATACCCCCATAAAACGTGAAACGCTTCTGCAACTTCAAGTAAGTAGAAAGTAATTCTGTGTGGCTCACAAAGCCTTGCTGCAATTTCTACCACATCTGGCCACTTTGCTAAGGTTTTTATGAGGAAGAGCTCTCCACCTGTCCTTAAAAGTGAAGGATCTGCTGTTGGGAGCTCTTTTGGAGCATTACGCATTAACGAATGAGCACGAGCATGCGCATATTGCACGTAAAAAATAGGGTTGTCTTTTGACTGTTCTTTAACTTTAGCAAAATCAAAGTCCAAGACCATATCATTCTTGCGTGTTAGCATTATAAAACGAGTTATGTCCCTGCCAACTTCTTCCACTACATCTCTTGCTGTTAGGAAGTTTCCTGATCTTTTGGACATCTTAACAGGTTTGCCATTCTCGAAAAAATTCACAATATTATGCAGTTTTACCTCTATTTTTGCTTGATCATCACTTAGCGCAGAGACGACTGCTTTAAGTCTTTTGACATAACCGCCGTGGTCACTACCAAGCTCTACGATCATATTGTTAAAACCACGTGATATCTTATCAAAATGGTAAGCAATATCCGAGGCAAAATAAGTCCAACTGCCGTCCTCTTTTTTCAGTGCGCGGTCAACATCATCGCCAAATTTTGTAGAGCGAAATAACATTTCTTTTCTGGAAGTCCAATTTTCACTTTCTTTGCCTTTTGGTTTCTCCAAGTACCCTTCATACACTAGACCCTTGTCAGACAATATCTTTATACTCTCTTCAATTTTGCCACTTTTTTGTAGCTCATACTCTGAAGTAAAAACATCATGACTTACTCCAAGTAAGTTCATGTCTTCCTTTATGAGTTCTAAGATAGAACTTAAAGTATAGTCTCTAATTATCTGATTATCTTGCTTTTTTAGAAGCTCCTTGCCATATTTTTTAGCCAGCTCCTCCCCTATCGGTTTTAAATATTCACCTGGGTATAAACCTTTTTCTATACTGATTTTTTCTCCCAGAGCTTCTTTGTACCGCAGATATACTGACTTTATTAGTGTATCTATCTGCGCTCCAGCATCGTTAATATAGTATTCCTTAGTAACTTTATAACCAACTTTTTTCAATAAATTTGCCAGAACGTCACCAAATACTGCCCCTCTTGCATGACCAATATGCAGTGGACCAGTTGGATTTGCAGATACAAATTCAACATTGATGGCCTGATTGTTCCCTATATCTAGGGTGCCAAACTCTGTTTTTAGCTCACTTATTTGTTTTAAAATCCCATGCCATACTTTTATTTTTAAGTGTATGTTGATGAAACCAGGGCCTGCTATTTCCACTTTTGCAACTTCATCAAAAAGTTCAAATTCTTTGGCTAAAACCTCTGCAATTTCAATGGGATTCTTCTTTTCATGCTTTGCGAGTACCATAGCAACGTTTGTGTAAATGTCTCCATGTGCTCTGTTACTTGGGGGTTCTACGATAAAGTTTGTTGTATCTGTATTTATAATACCCCTTTGCTTCAACTCGTTTAATTTACTCAAAATTAAGGAAGAAGCCCTTTTGAAAATGTTCATCAACTAGAAAAACTATGAAAACCTCCAACAATATAGCGAATAAGTGGGGCTAGTTGAAGGTTTATCTTAACTATTTTATCTTCCTGGATCAGAGTTTATATTAAGTCGTTGCCGTAACCATGGTAAGAGAAAGCCATACCTTCGCTGTAACCATCATTACCAGCATCAGGCTCTTCAACATCATCAGTTACTACCTGATCTTCAGTTGTGATTTTATCCTTGATCGTCTCATCTACACCCTCATCACTATAAGAAAATTTGTTAGTATATGAATAGCGATTATTGATTTTATCACTATAGTTATGTTTTAACATAGAGACCTCCTATACAGTCAAAATTGGAATTACATTAAGATAGAACAAGCTATGAATATAACGTGAATGAAAGAAACTACAGATCACGAAATTTCCGGATAACTATGGAACCATTATAAAATAATAAAATTAAAAATTTAATAATTTTAATTATAAATCTAGCATATCAACTAACGGTATGATTTAAATTTTCTTTCAATTCCACTGTATCTTCGCCAGTTTTGCATACAGCCCGTCTTTACTTATTAGAGAGTCATGAGTGCCTACTTCTTCTACTTTTCCATGATTAATTACTATAATCTTGTCAGTCTTGAGTGCGGTTGATAGCCTGTGTGTAATTACGATTGTTGTTCTGTTTTGCATTAACTTGCTCAATGCTTTTTGCACGAGGTTCTCACTTTTGTAATCAAGGGCAGAGGTTGCTTCATCCAGTATTAAAACCTGAGGATTGTTGAGTATGGCCCTTGCTATTACAATACGTTGTTTTTGTCCTTCAGAAAGTTTTAATCCTCTTTTTCCTACAAATGTATCAAATTTATCAGGCAGCTTATCAATAAATTCCATCGCATAAGCACCGATAGCTGCTTGCCTTACTTCCTCATATTCAGCACCCGGTTTGCCATATAGTATATTTTCCATTATTGAGCAAGAAAATATCATGTGATCTTGTGGCACTAAGCCAAACAGCGATCTGAGGTCATTTAGCGCAATTGACTTAATGTTGTGCCCATCGATAGTAATGCTGCCTATGCTTGGATCATGAAAACGGAGCAGAAGTTTTAAAATGGTGCTTTTACCACTGCCAGATGGTCCAACAATTGATACTGCTTGACCTGCCTCTATAGAAAACGATACATTGTTTAACGCTGGCTTATCAAGCTGAGATTCATAAAAAAATGTTACGCTATTAAACGAAATTTCTTTTTGAACACTATAGATTTTTATAGGATCATCGGCATCTGTTATAGAACTTTTCATGTTTTTAAATTCAAATAAACGCTCTATTACTCCAAGACCTCGTTGTAAATCACTGATATTATCGCTCAAATTATTTATAGCTCCTGTCGCAAGCGCTGAATAAAACACAAATGAGGAGAGTTCTCCAATAGTTATATTATTGCTTAAGACTTCTTTAATACCAAAAAAGAGCAAAACAACTAGTGAACCTATCACACACGTGATAACTAGAGTTACTAAAATAGCACGCAAGAGTACTAATTTTACGTATGATTTTGATACTGAGTTTAAATACTCTTTAAAACGGGTTTTTTCATTTTCTTCGAGTACAAACGACTTGATAGTCACTATAGATCTAAAATTTTCCTCACTAAATGACGCAAGCTCACTTAATTTATCCTGAGCAAAGCGTGCATAGCTACGCACTTTTTTTCCAAGTGAGGTCATGATAATGAGTAGTATAGGTATTATTGCGGCTGCATACGCAGTTAGTTGTATATTTGTATATAATAACATAGCAACACTGCCAATCAGAATCACAAAATTTCGTAATATGGTTAGTAAGCTGCTGTTTATTATTGATTGCAGCACAGAGGTATCAGTAATTAACGCTGAGATAACATCTTGTACGCCTGTGTTCTCAAAGAAACTTGGTTGCAAGTTAGTGATACTGCTATATAAGTCATATCTGATTCTTGCGATAACTTTCTCGCTGCCAATGCCAATGAAATATAACCGAGTAAATGCAGTGAGAGAAATGGCTAAAACTATAAGTATTGCAACTAATAGTTTGGTAGTAAAATCGTGCTCTGTGCCAGAATCAATTATATTGCTTAAGCCTCTGCCAAAGAGGAGGATCGTTAAGGCTGAAAATAAAACTGCAATAAAAGCTATGACAAAATAGGATAGATTAGGCTTTATATAGTAAAATAACTGCCTAATATTAGATCGCATCTTATTTTAAAGTTTCTAAAGTTAAGTATATAGATTTTAGTTTCAGGGGAAAGGGGAAAGGTGTAGTATGAAGCAATTTAGGTTCTGCAGCTGTTGTGATTTTAGTCCACCAAGAAAGGGTAGTAGCCCGCAGAAACAAAAAACTTCCTTGACAAACCTCGCCAGCCCCCTTATCATAAAACTGAAGCTATTTATTTATCTTCGCAATCTGCAGATTAAAACGACAAAGGGAACTTTGTATTTGGCGTAAATCATGCTTAATTTTTTGCACTATGTGCACCTCATGTCTTTATAAAACTTCTGGGTTTCTACCTATACAAGCCGAAACGCGCTTATAAAGCGTTTAAGACATCAAAAGACGTCAAATAGAACAAGGGAGAATTTGAATACTAGCTACCCTAGGTTCTCTTTGCCTTTTTTTCTGCTTAGTAAATTTCTTAAACATTTAAACTAAGGTGAGTTGCATTTAAAAGCAGCTAAATTGCAGTGTTTAAGACTTAAAAAACGCCAATACTGAAAATAGACAGTGACTGGGGTTTCTTTTGCCTTTTTTTTCGTTTAGTAAATTTCTTAAATATTTATGGCTAAACGACAATCGTCATCCCGCTACGTGTTAGCGGGATCTCTTGTTAGCGCCGCGGCGGTATGACGGTTCGTGGCAGCGTGACGATAAGCTCGTCATCCCGCTACTTGTTAGCGGGATCTAGAGATACCGCGAATGAATCGTGGTATGACGGTTCGTGGCGGCATGAAGATAAGCTCGTCATCCCGCTACGTGTTAGCGGGATCTATGCTTTGAGATACCGCGAATGAATCGCGGTATGACGGTGTAGATGATGGTTAAGTAATTCGTCATCCCGCTGCTTGTTAGCGGGATCTAGAGATACCGCGAATGAATCGCGGTATGACGGTTCGCGGTGGCATGACGATAAGCTCGTCATCCCGCTACGTGTTAGCGCCGCGGCGGTATAGCTATACTTAAAAATATGGTTGAATAGTTGTTAATAATAGTGTATAATTATTAATCTTTTCTCAGTATTTTTACTATGGCTCTTTCTAAATTTCTCGATCCAAAATTGGACCTAACATTTAAAAAAATATTTGGTACTGAGAGAAATAAGAATATTCTTATTCATTTTTTGAACGATATTTTAGGATGTACTGAAGTCAACACTATACAAGAAGTAGAATTCTTAAGCACCATTATGGACCCTGAAATTGCTTCTGATAAACAAAGCATTGTTGATGTTCTTTGCAGGGATTCTAGTGGGAACAGGTATATAATTGAGATGCAGCTCACTCGTGATAAAGGCTTTGAAAAACGCGCACAACTTTATGCTGCTAAGGCTTACTCAAGACAAGCTGATAAATCTGGTAAATACGTTGATTTAAAGAAGATTTTCTTTATCGCGATTTCAAATTGTACCTTATTCCCTGATAAGCTTGACTATATATCTAGCCATACCATAAGAGATGAAAAAACCAATGAGCATGACTTAAAAGATTTTCAATTTATCTTCATAGAGCTGCCAAAATTTCCTAAGAGTAGAGAAGAACAACTAGAAAGTGTAGTAGACCGTTGGCTATTTTTTTTCAAATATGCAGATGAAACAACGGACGAAGATCTCAGAAAAATTGCGGAAAAATCACCAATAATAAAGCTAGCATATGATGAATTAGATAAGTTTCACTGGAATGAAAAAGATCTAATAGCTTATGAAGAAAGAATAATGGATCTGCGCAAAGAAGAAGCCATTCTTGAATACAGACTTGATCTTGCTAAAGAGGAAGGTAGAAAAGAGATGGAAATTGAAGTCGCAAAGAATCTACTTAAAGCAGGTGTTTCTTTTAATATTATAGCTCAAACTACTGGTCTTTCTATGAGTGAGATCAAAGAATTGCAGAATTAAGTGTGAATGGTTACGAAAAATATAAGTTTTTGCGATAAACGACATAGTGATGTATTTGTTGTTCAGCATGTCAGTGGAATATTTTCTGAAAAATTTCCACATAACTCTTTCAGATTTCATAATATCTCTTGCCACTCATCTGAACAGATACCCATTTTGGAGGGATACCAATAATAGTTGTGAGCGGTACAAGTTTAGTCCATATACCTTCCAAGCATAATACGCTCACGAAACTTTAATGCAATAGCTTGATTTCTACTAAAAGACAGCATTATGCCAAGTGCAATGCTCGAAGATAAAAGAGAAGAACCACCATAGCTAAGTAACGGCAGGGTTATGCCGGTGGTTGGAAAAACACTCAATGTTACCCCTATGTTTATTATGAATTGTGTGATGAATTGCATTGAGATACCGAGAATCACTAACAGATTAAATAATTCATTTTCCCTATATGCAACGTAAAGCAAGCGGGCGGAAATGATGCCAAATAACATCAATGTGGCTAAGCACGTAATCAAACCAAATTCTTCTGCTAAAACAGAAAACACAAAATCTGTATGGCAATCAGGAAGAGAGGCTTTTACGCTACCTTCACCAGGTCCAACTCCAGTTAATTGACCTCTTTTGAATGCTTCTAATGATTTTGTGACTTGAAAGTTATCGCGTTGCGTAAAAAAGACAAAATTGTAAATCCTTTGCTTTATATGTGGGAGGCATAAGTAAGCTATTGTAGTTCCAGTTGTGGCCATTCCTATTATGCATAGAAAGTATAAAAATGGTATACATGCAATAAACATTTGACCGATAAAAGAATATGTTAAAAGCATAGACATACTGAAATCAGGTTGCAAAAGTAACAACACAAAAACTAACAGAAATATTATGATTGATATGTGCATTTTAAACCTCATTTCGCTGGCCAAGATACTAGCTATAACAACAGAAAAAAATGGCCTTACAAACTCAGATGGTTGAACAGAAATTTTGACAATATGTAACCATCGTTTCGCACCTTTTACCTCTATACCAAGTATTATCGCAGTTGCTACTAGAATAGTAAATAAAGCGAAACCTGCGAATGAGAGGTTAAGTATAGTTCTTGTGTTGAGAAAAGAAAATGTCACCAAGGTAATTAGTGACAGGACTATATAAATTGTATGGCGCCGTATAAAATAATCCTGTGGTAGAAAAAGACGCTGCGCAATTACAGGGCTTGCTGAATAAACAAGAATGAAGCTTATAGTGAGCAAAAAAAACACTGGAAGGATGAGATAGTAATCCAGCGTTCTATACCAGAGTTTAATATTCATTTTGTTCCAATGTGTAATGCCACTATTCCATAGCTCATATTATGAAACTCAACATTCTTAAAGCCTACCTCTTCAATTTCCATTTTAAAATCAGCCTGAGTTGGAAACTCTCTAATGCTCCTCACTAAATATTCATAAGAACTCTTGTCTTTAGCAACTATGCTGCCAATTTTAGGAATTACTTTAAATGAATATAAGTCATAAAGTTTGGTAAATATCTCATTTTGATAATGCATAGGGGCAAATTCTAAGCAGATAAATTTTCCATGTGGTTTTAATACCCTGTGCGCCTCATTTAAAGCCTTCTTGCGGTCAGAAACGTTTCGAATGCCAAAAGCTATTGTGCAATAATCAAATTCGGAGTCTTCAAATGGTAAACTTTCTGCACTCGCACATACCCAATCAAAATTAATTTGATTTGAATTTATAGCTTTATCACGTCCTCTGCTTAGCATATTTTGATTTATATCGCATACTGTAACCTTAGCACTTGGCTCTTTTCTTACTATTCTTATTGCTATATCTCCAGTTCCTCCAGCAACATCTAAAACCTTAGAGTTTTTTGTAAAATGCACACTATTTACCATCTTATCTTTCCATAATCTGTGCATTCCGAGGCTCATTATATCATTCATGGTGTCGTAGCGACTTGCCACGGAATCGAATACCTCTTTAACTAATTGTGATTTCTTCTCGATTTTTATAGTAGACATTACGTAAAAACTCCTTTATAATTAGTAAAAATTAATTTGAATTAACACAAATGTCAACGACAGGCCTTGAGCCTGTTAAAATCTTCTTCAGCGTGGTATGATGACCGAGTTAGTGGGCTTGATGCAACCACTAGGAACCCTTTGGAGTAAGCGATATATTTATAATGCTCAAATTCCTCTGGGGTAACATACCTATCAAGTTTTGCATGTTTTGGAGTTGGTTGTAGATATTGACCAATTGTAATAAAATCAACCTCAGCACTGCGCAAATCGTCCATAACCTGAAATATTTCCTCTTTTGTTTCTCCAAGACCAACCATAAGCCCCGACTTTGTGAAAACTTTAGGATTAATCTGCTTTACCATCTTCAGCAAATATAGTGAATGAAAATAGCGAGCTCGTGGTCTTATTTTTGCATACAATCTCGGCACTGTTTCAATATTGTGGTTATAGACATCAGGTGATGCAACAGCAATTGCTTCAAATGCTCCTTTCTTATTTAAAAAATCAGGAGTTAAAATCTCTATTGTTGTTTCTGAAGTTATCTTTCTAATTTCTTCTATGCACTGTATAAACTGATTTGCGCCACCATCTGGTAAATCATCACGATCAACAGAAGTAATGACAACATGTTTTAAGTTTAACTTTTTTATCGCTTTTGCTAAATTTTCTGGTTCATGAGGGTCTAGTTTATCAGGAATGCCAGTTGCAACGTTGCAAAATGCACAAGCACGAGTGCAAACAGAACCGAGAATCATTACAGTAGCGTGACGCTTATTCCAACATTCGCCAATATTTGGACATGCAGCCTCTTCGCACACTGTATGCAAGTTATGCAGTTTAACGATGTTTAAGGTTTCATTGAATACTTCACCGGTCGGAGCTTTTGCTCTGAGCCATTGAGGTTTGCTATGCATCTGAAACTGCTAACTCTACCTCTTGCTTTACTAAAACTTTTTTCAACCTTCTTTTTATCTTCTGCGCTTTCTCACTTAGTTTAATCGTTCTTGTGTTGAGCAAAAAAGCATCTAAATCACCTTTGTAATCTATAGTTCTCAAAGTTCTTGTTGCCACACGAAATCTAAACTTTTTATTTAATATATCACTTGTTAACGTAACCTTATGCAAATTTAAAAGAAAGGTACGCTTTGTTTTACGATTTGAATGTGATACCTTATTACCAAAAGATTTTTTTCTATTTGTTAATTCACAAACTCTACTCACTTCAATATACCAAATTATTCTATGTACTTAGATTACCTTATATAGTCAAATAGTCAATACTCTCTTGCTTAATTTTTATACCATATACTGCTTTATAGCCAAAAAATATCGTAATTTTTTCTATTATAAGAGAAATCATATGCTGAATTTCCAATGCTTTGCTGCCATTTGTTACTACCAGATGCAACACACCCGAATTTATATTCTGTGCATATGAGATCTTTTTCGGTTTTGTACACTCTGCTATTTCTTTCCCTACTATATTTCGCCAGTTTAAAATAAGACGTATTTCATTTTTACTAATCTTATTTTTCATGCATTTTAATGCATAGTTTTCTATTATAGACTTTAATTTTTTTGGACCGCTACGTTTGAGCATTTTTCTGTTTTTTTAGTAGGTAGATAATATAAAAGTATACATATAACTTGAGATTTTGTCATTACTGCTACATGTTTGTGAGATACCGTGACGGTATGACCATAATCGTCACTCCGCAACGCATATTGCATAGTCGTCATTCCGCGGCGTGTTCGCGGAATCTAGCTCTGGTCACGCTACTTAGATGACAACCTTCTAACTGCTTTACAAAGGCTCTACCCTCTGGCCTCACACCGTAAAAGCAGTATTTTTATGCAAAACTTATCTCAACGTAGCACTTGTCAAGATCGTTCCATTCAAAAATTTTTGTTTTGCCTCATAATTAACCTTATAGCTGTTTTAATTGTAATTAGTTAAATTATTATTAACTTGCCAGGCTAGATCCAAAAAATAGCATAATCAATATGCAAATTGTAATAGAAATCACGTTTGCGTATGGTTTATTGCTATGCGGTTAATCTTTCCTCAATCCAAGCTGCTTGAATAGCTTCGAGTATTTTTTCGTTACAGCGTTTTTCATCATCATCAAATTCCTCTAAACTCAAGACCTTTTTTTTAAGCTCAGTGAATCTGATACTAATTATATTCTCATTTGGAAATTTTTCCTCCAGAGCTTCCACAATATCTTCTATATCAAGCCATTTCATACTTTTTTGTATTTATCTGCTAAGTTAAATTGGTGCCCATGGGGAGACTTGAACTCCCAAGGTCGCAAAACCCACGGATTTTAAGTCCGCTGCGTCTACCGATTCCGCCACACGGGCTTTTTTTATCTATCTAGAGTAAAACTCTACTACTAAATTGACTTCCATGTCTGCTGAATAAGGAACCTCAGAATATTGAGGCGACCTCAAATATTTCACTGAATGCTCTTTACTATCTGCTTCTAAATAATCCGGAGCCTTGCGCTCTTGTTTTTGTTCAGCCTCTACTACTACAGGGATTTTTGCTGCCCTTTCTCTTATTTTTATTATATCACCTGGCTTCACTCGATAACTCGATATGTTAACCACCTTATCATTAACTGTAACGTGCTTGTGAGATATGAGCTGCTTTGCTGAGTAAATTGTTGGAACAAGACCAGAGTGGTATAAAACAGAACTTAATCTCGATTCTAAGATACCGATAAAATTATCAGCCGTATAACCCTTTCTGTTATAAGCATCTAAAAATGTACGTCTGAGCTGCTTACTTGAAATCGCGTAGTAAAACTTAAATTTCTTATGCGCAGCAAACTGCTTACCAAAGTCGGATAACTTCTTGAATCCAAGAATACCATGTTGACCTGGAGGGTATTTCCTTTTGTTTACTGGGTCTTTAGCTCTACCCCATAAATTTACACCAAGTCTACGGCTAATCCTATACTTTCTAGTGATAACAGTTGTCATATAAAAACTCTCACGATTCAACTCTAGATTATTAAGGATTTTAGCACTCAGTGTCAACTTGTTTTTGCTGATATAATCTTTTATACTTCATTTTTAAGTTTTTCTATTAACACATGAATCATTCACATTTAAAATCTATGGCAAACGCCATCCGTTTTTTATCAATTGATGCAGTACAAAAAGCAAACTCTGGACACCCAGGTATGCCACTTGGCATGGCAGATGTTGCAACTGTTTTGTTTGCTAAATATCTGAATCATAATCCTGATGATTCTAAATGGTTCAATAGAGATCGCTTTGTTTTATCAAACGGTCATGGGTCAATGTTACTATACTCAATATTATATTTGACAGGTTATATTAGCATAGATGAGCTAAAAAACTTCAGGCAAATGGGATCCAAGACCCCAGGTCATCCAGAGTTCGGCTTGACTTCCGGGGTAGAGGCAACGACAGGCCCTTTAGGGCAGGGGTTTGCCGCTGCTGTTGGCATGGCACTTGCTGAATCAATCCTTAAAAAGCAATTCAGAATCAATCACTACACTTACGTGATGCTAGGGGATGGCTGTCTTATGGAAGGAATAAGCCATGAAGCAGCATCACTTGCTGGGCATCTTAAATTGAATAAGCTCATAGCTCTTTTTGATGATAATGATATCTCTATAGATGGCGCTACTTGCCTTTCCTGCTCTGATGATGTAGAGAAACGCTTCTTAGCGTATGGATGGAATGTTGACAAAATTGATGGCCATGATTTTGATGCCATATCCCTTGCAATAGAGCAAGCAAAAAAGTCTGATAAACCTACAATGATCTGCTGCAAAACTATTATCGGAAAATTTTCAAGCCGTGCTGGCACATCCTCTGTTCACAGTGGTGCTTTTTCGGAGGAAGACATCAAACAGATGAGAGAGAAATTAAACTGGAATTATGAACCATTTCATGTACCAGAAGATGTGAAAAACGCCTGGATGAAAACTGTTGAGAGAGCAAAACAAAATTACACGATGTCATTCCAGCGCGTGACCAGGAAAGAAGAAAAAGAATGGATCCCAGTGTCAAGCACTGGGATGACAAAAAGTGGAGCTGGGGTAACAGGATATCATGTAGAACTTCAAAGACGGTTAGATAAACATCTACCAGACAATATCGCTGGTGTTTTAGCTGACCTGAAGAAACAAATATGTGAGCTAATGCCAAACGAAGCTACTCGATCTTCTTTTGGTAGGGTAATGGAACTTTTAACACAACATATGCCGGAATTAATCGGCGGTTCTGCTGATCTTACCGGGTCAAATTGCACTAAATATAAGCACATGCAGGTAATAAATAGCAATAATTATAGTGGCTCTTATGTCCACTATGGAGTGAGAGAACACGCTATGGCAGCTTGTATGAATGGTATGGCACTTCACGGCGCGATTCTTCCTTATGGCGGCACTTTTTTGGTATTTTCCGACTATTGTCGTCCTGCTATACGTCTTTCAGCTCTGATGAAGCAGCAGGTTATGTATGTCATGACTCACGACTCAATTGGAGTGGGAGAAGATGGCCCAACTCATCAGCCAATAGAGCATTTAGCCTCTTTGCGTGCTATACCAAATCTATATGTTTTTAGGCCAGCCGATGCAGTTGAAACTCTGGAGTGTGTTAGCATTGCACTCGAAAAGAAAGAATCTCCAGCACTGTTTGCGCTCTCAAGGCAAAACGTAAGTTACATGCGCAAGTTCTACTCTGATATCGATCAATCTGCTAATTTATCGAAGTTTGGTGCATATATTTTGTGTGAATGTTCAAAAGAATTAAAAGTGACGATATTTGCTACGGGGTCCGAGGTTGAAATTGCAGTTGAAGCAAGGGAGAAATTGCAGGAAAAGGGTATAGGTACAAGGATTGTTTCTATGCCATGCTGGAGGCTTTTTGACGAGCAAAGCGATGAATATAAAGCGGCAATATTAAATAATGACAGCATTAAAGTTGCAATTGAAGCCGGAAGTGAAATGGGTTGGCATAAATACATAGGTTCAAACGGTATATTTATTGGCATGAAAAGCTTCGGAGAATCAGCACCTTATAAAACACTCTATGAGCATTTTAATATCAGCGCAGATCATGTGGTAAAATGTGTGTGTGAGAAACTGGTTTACATTCAGTAGACTTCTTGCATAACCATATGAAAGCCCACTCTTCTTTGTCATTCCAGCGCGTGACGTTATCCAAGATGATGTCATTCCAGTGCTTGACACTGGGATGACATCATATAGGCTACTTAGAAGACCCAAAAAGGGTGTCATTCCAGTCTGGAATCTAGTCTTTATTATGCAGCCACTTATTTAAAGTTAAGTTTCCTGGATCCCAGTCTCTGGGCACTGGGATGACAGGGGAAGATACTAGGATGACACCGTCATAAAGGAACCAGTGTCAGCTACTTGAATACATACCACCATGTCATTCCAGCGCGTGACGCTGGAATCTAGTAAACCTCTGGCTATATTATGTCATTGCCTTCTGAACTACTTGGTGATTCTAATACAACTGGTTGGTCAGATTCAGATGATGATTGTGTTGGCTCATCAAAACAAAATAACCATGAAAAAAACCCACCAAAAAATGATGCAACTAATGAAAAAGGCTTCATAAGTATACTAAACAAACTACCAAAAAAAGAGCTCGGCTGTTCTTCTGTTTGTGCAGGTTCTGTGGAAGCAACAGGACCTACATCGTTGTCTTGTACATCAGTTCCTTGTTCTGCACTGGTGGTGCTGGTTTTTTCCCCTTCTTTGCTATTATCTGATTGTAGTTCAGTATCATCACCTACTCGTTTTTCTTCCTCTTGACCCCCTTCACTATCTGTCGATGATCCACCCGCTGAACCATCATCAGATTTTTCTGCTGGTTGCAATAGAGTTTTTATTCCTTCATCAGTGGCTAATTTGAAAGGAGTATTTCCATCTTCATTTTCTATATTAACATCTGCTCCTTTTTTTATTAAGAATTTTACTGTTTCCGCAGAGGCGTTTGCTGGACGATCTGCATAACCCATAAACACTTTATTTTTTGTAGCAAAATGTAAAGGAGTCCATAGATCGTTATCTTGTATATTAACATTCGCTCCTTTTTTGAATAAAAGTTCTGCTATATCCGTATAACCTTCTCTAGCAGCCCAATGCAAAAGAGTATGTCCATATGAATCTACTGCATCAGCATTTGCTCCCTTGTTTAATAAAGCTTTAACTATATCTTTATGGCTACTATTGTAATTATATTCCATCATACTCTGAAGAAGTGATTCCATTACTGTATCAACCTTTGCTCCACTATTTAATAAAACTTCAGTTGCATCTTTATGACCATAGAAAGCAGCTTTAAACAAAGGAACCATTCCATTTTTATCTGCTATATTAACATCTGCTCCTGCTTTTATTAGGGCGTCTACTATTTCTTTATGGCCACTTGCAGCAGCTTCAAATAAAGGAACCATTCCTTCTTTATCTGCTATATTAACATCTGCTCCTGCTTTTATTAGGGCGTCTACTATTTCTTTATGGCCACTTGCAGCAGCTTTATGTAAAGGAGTTTTTCCATTGCTGTCTATTGAATTAACGTTTACTTTTTTACTTAATAGACTTTGAACCTCCTTATAATTATCACTTTTAACGGCTGAATACAAAGCTTCGATATCCTTTTGCGTTTCTTCTAGAATTTTTACTATATGTTTCCCGCCTTGTTGAGAGGCAAGATTTAAAGGAGTGCTGCTAGTATTATCTAGTGGAATAACATAAATTCCTTTTGCTTCTAATAGAACTGTTACTATTTGCTGATCGTCAGTTTTAGCGGCTTCATGTAAAGCAGTCCTTCCATTTTTATCTGCTATATTAACATTGATCCCTTTTGCTTCTAATAGAGCTTCTATTATACTTGTATCGAGTGGTTGCGTTTTGTTGGCTTTGTCAACAGCAACATGTAAAAGAGCGCGTCCATTTTCAGACTGTGCATTAACATCTGCTTTGTTATCAATGAAAAGCGAGACCATATCTTTGTCTCCTTTGACAATAGCATGCCGTAAAGGAGTAAATCTGTTTCCATCTAAAGCATTAACATCTGCTCCTTCGCTTATTAGACGCTTTACTTCATTAATATTATCTCCTTTAATAGCCTCAAATAAATCAGCATTTTGTGAAACTTGGCTTTCTTCTTCATCATTTTGCAATACTGGATTAACATCATCAGTTTTTTCTGCGTTTTGCAATAGAGTTTTTATTCCGTCATCACCGGCTAAATCTAAGGGAGTATTTTTCCCTTCATCTTGTGCATTAACATTTGCCCCTTTTTCCAATAGGGCTTCTACTACCTCTTTATGGCCATTTTCAGCAGCCCAATGTAGAGGAGTCTTTCCATCATCATCTACTGCATTAACATTTGCCCCTTTGTCCAATAGATCTTTTACTATCTCTGCATGGCCCTTTTCAGCAGCAAAATGTAGAGGAGTTCTGTTATGTTCATCTATTGCATTAACATTTGCTCCTTTGCCCAATAGATCCTTTACTATCTCTGCATCGCCATTTATAGCAGCCTCAAGTAAAGCGGTATCTATTAATAGAGTGCGTATTTCTTCGTTAGTGGCTAAATTGAGAGGAGTCTCTCCATTTCGATCTACTGCGTTAACATTTGCCCCATTATTTAGTAAAACTTCTACTACCTCTTTACTATCTTTTTTAGCAGCTGAATGTAAAGGAGTATATCCAAAAAGCTTTCCCTCCTTATTAACATCTGCATTTGCTCTCAATAGGACTTCAACTGCCTCTTTACGGCTATAGGTAGCAGCTAAATATAAAGGAGTATATCCCCAATCATTTTCCTTATTAACATGAGCCCCTGCTGCTAATAAGGCATTTATTGCATCTGTATTGTTATTTCCAGCAGCCCAATGTAAAGGAGCATTGCCAAATCCATCTTGTGCATGAACATTTGCTCCTTCACTTATTAGACGTCTTACTTCATCAATATCACTATCACTATTTTTAGCAGCCTCAAGTAATTTAGCTGTGTTTTCTAATAGAGTTTGTATTTCTTCATCAGTGGCTAAATCGTAAGGAGTTTTTCCATCTGTATCTTCCGCATTAACATTTGCCCCATTATTTAGTAAAACTTCTACTACCTCTTTATGGCCATTTTCAACAGCCCAATGTAAAGGAGTCTTTTTATCTTGATCTTTTACATTAACCTTTGCTCCTTCACTTATTAGAACCTGTTTAAAATCTTCGTAATAGGAGAGAAATGAAGGAAAGGACAATCATTTGCAAGCTGGTATTGAGTTTACGTTCGCAATTTTTCCATAGCCGTCTACACTTTTCTAACCAAGCAAAAGAACGCTCAACAACCCATCTCTTTGGCAATACAACAAAAGAATGTAATTCACTGCGCTTTATTACCTCAACAGTTGCACCAATAATATCTTTTATTTGGGTTGCAAAAATTTTTCCTGTGTAGCCTGCATCAACCAATATATTTTTGACTTCAGAAAGGGTATCTTTAGCATTTTCAACCATTCTTACAGCGCTACTACGATCAGTTACTTCTGCTGTTGTTACATAAATTGCATGTGGTAGACCTTGAGTATCAACTGCAATATGACGCTTTATGCCTGAAATCTTTTTACCTGCATCATAGCCCTTTTTTTCAGCAGTATCTGTGTTTTTAACACTTTGAGCATCAATTATACAGAAGCTAGTTTTCTCTTTCCGACCATTGTTGATACGGATCTCTCCAACCAATTTTTTTTAAAACTAATTCCAACAAACTTGGTTCTTCTCCATTCTTTTTATTCCACATTTGAAAATAGTAATATACGCTTTCCCACCTTGGAAAATCTTTTGGCAACATTCTCCACTGGCAACCACTTTTTAGGACGTATAACACTGTACGAAATACATCATACAAATCAAGTTTTCTTGGTCTCGTTTTCTTCCTGCTACTCTCTAGTATTGGTCTGATTTTTTCAAATTGCTCTCGACTTATATCACTTGGATAATTTTTACGCATAGATATACCTCATTCTTAATCTACCACTATTTTACCTCATCTCTCCGAGATTTTAAACAGGTTCTTAGACTTTTTACTTTCTCAATATTACCTTCTAGAGCAGCCTTACGTAATTCAGCATTTATATCTCTGTTTGAATTGCTCATCCCATACCTCCTGTAAAACTATATTGTTATGATAAAGTCGTTAATAATCTATGAGCTCTCACCCCCTGTAAAATTATATTATCATGATAAAGTCATTAATAACCCATGAGCTCTGGATCACGCAAATAATGGTTATTCCCTGTGTTTTTCAGTACATTTGAGCTGGCTGTACATAAGAATTGCAATTGTAGAGCATGCTATTGTTAATAGTAAATTTGGTAAAATACCATAGCGAAAAAATTTTCCTACTATATATATTCCAATAGCCCCAAACATCATATTGCAGAATGAGAGAACTGCACTACCAAGCCCTATACCTTTGATCGTTTCTAAAGCAGAAGTTACGTTATTGCTTATTATTAATGCAAGTCCGATATTGGCTGGAATCCAGGCAACTTGAAGAATTAGTATATTCAACTTGTCCGCGAAATAAAAATATACCAATAAACTATCGGATATTATCGGTAACACCAAACCTATTATTAGCATTTTGCTAACCCCTACTTTTGGTACATACCTTCTATTAATTAAAGTTCCAATTATGTAGAATATGACTATGATCGATATGAGGTAGCCAAAATACTGTACTTCAATGCCCATCGATTCAAATATGAAAGGGTAGTTAGCAATGTATGCCCAAAGCCACATGAAAGTTAATCCATGAATGGCTGAAAACCCAAGGAAACGATAATTTCTAAATATTGATATATATTGCTTGAAGATATTAGTAGTTATGTTAGTTATACTGGTTTCATTTTTATTTATAGTGAGTGTTTCTTGTAACTTAAAGTAGATAAAAATAAGTATAGCAATTGCCGCGAGTGACATAATAAAAAACAAAAATTTCCAATGATACCCATGTGAAATTATATAACTGCCCACCACTGGAGCTATTCCAGGTGAGAGTGCCACAACCATATTTAATTTTGAAATTACTCTCGAGTATTCACTACCCGAGTACATATCCCTTATTGCTGCATACCCAACAACACCTGCAACACCAGCCCCTGTTCCTTGTATGAAGCGAATTAGTATCAAGAGCGCAATACTGTCGGCTATATAACACATGACACTTGCCAAAGTAAAAATTGTCATACCAATCAGCATCATTGGACGCCTACCATAATGGTCCGATAATGGACCATAAATTAATCCAGATACCGCAAATCCAACTAGATTCAAGCTAATTGTAAGCTGCACTACACTGCCTTCTACTTTAAAATAATTGGCAATGCTTGGTAGTGCAACTGAGTATAGGTCAGTTGCCATATCGACAATTGCTACAGACAATATCATAATAAGAGAGATGATATTTTGCGGAAGAGCTGTTTTCACTTAATGATTTACTGGATTAAATATACTTAATTATAATGTATTTTTTTCATTAGTATAAGTACAATGTTACATAGTAAACGATGTCATTCGAGTAGCGGACACTGAAATCTTAAGCTAAAATCATGAAAAGCACGAATTTCAATATCTTATCTTGAATTATTCAAGTTTAAGTTTAAATACTGAGCATCAATTGTTTAGGATCTTCACCTCTGTGTTATCTAACGAATCACCGTAAGTCACTGCTTTTAGGTAAAACTTTTTTCCCCTTTGCACTTCGAAAGATATTATTGAATCATCAAGTAGAACAAATTTTTCACCTGCAGTCTCTTTAGTACCTTCTTGTCCTCTGATTAGGTTACTAAGCTTATATTTATTTTTATCTATAAGTTCAGCACTCTGGAATTTTATTACCTCTTTTCCGATTAATGCTGAATTTGAATCGATAATTCCTAGCAGCTTACCAAAACGTAGCACTACTATAAGCCCCTCGTCGGTAGATTCCATTACATATCCGTAAGTAGACTGCTTATTTGTGCTTGCGATAGGCTTATAATCCTTATCGTTGTACGAAATAAAGAGCGTTGCTCCCTTCCAATTCTTTTCCTCGCTAATTAAAGTAAAGCTTGTGGTATTATCTTTAATATTGGGTAAATCTATCATTTCTATGATGGTTTTGCTAACGTGAGAGGGAGGGTATTCCTTCAGCATAAGTGACCTTGTTGAAGGAAAAGAGAGCTTATATATAGAGTGATCATAACCAACGCCAATTACTTGAATGGACATGCTTTCAAATTTCGTTTTTATAATTCTCACCGTATGTTTTTTCTCACTGTCTAAAATCGTTATTACATCACTTGGCACAAGCCACGCATATTTTATCGGTAGCTTGAAATTGTATATATTTCTCTCTTGCCACGAAGAATAAAGTAAAACCTCAGCGATATTTTGCGCCTCTCCCTCCTCCATAATGAGTGGTATTTCAACTGTTATAGCAGTGCCTTGCTTTGGCAACTCAGCATATTTAACATCAATTGGATAGCCAAAATTGCGGTTAAAGTAAACGATGTTAACTTTATTGTTTAAATCCAGTTGACTAATATTAACAAGTTGCATCGACTTTGAACTGTTATTGAAAACCATTTCACCAATTGGCATTACAGTTGTAACTCCCCTGCCCTTTTGGACAAATTTCAGTTTAGAGTCCTGTTCAACCACATCAAAAAAATAGCAACTTTGCAGCATTTTAATAATTGAACGTACCGATTGCTGGTCATTTATTACATATCCAGACAATAATCCTTTAACATCACTCGTATCGAACTGATCGCTTTTTAAACCTGCTTTTTGTAACAGATCCGATAAAACATCGGAAATATTAAGCTGTGAAAGCTTTCCCTGAATCCAATGTCCTGTCTGCCAATTATGGCAGTCAGTCCACATATCACACAAATTGGGGAAATAAGGAAATGGCCTTGCATCCCATGCCCAGAGAAACATTTTTTCTACCATTTCCGAGCTTTGCCACTTCTTTAGCGTTCCTTCAATTGCAATTTTCTGTGAAAGAAAGCTCACCTCTCCGTTTGAATATCGTGGATATTTGCTCTCTATGCTGCCTTTGTCAACAAACACATTTGGCTCATTAGTGCAGCCGTTCATACTGGGAAATCCATATTCAGTAAACCATATTTTTTTCATTTTTGGTTGCCATTTCGTTTTACTACCACCTGGATTTATGTGAGTTTCACTCCACCATTTCTCTATATTTTTCCACGCATACCTGCTGTCGTTATACTTTACTTTTTCAGGTTCACTCTTTGAGTAATCATAGAAATAATCATACCCCACTCCACTGCTCCAACCACCCATTACATCTTCCGCGGAATAACCAAAAGGAGGCTCTGGCCCATCAGTCAGTGGAAAATAAGCATCTATGCCAACAACGTCGATGTACTCTGAAGACCACAGTTCATCCATATTATACTAACCATCATATGAGTGGTATTCGCTCCAATCTGCAGCGTAGGTAACTGTTACTTCTTTTCCAAGATTAAGTTTTATCTGCTTTGCAAGCTTGACCAGCTCTATAACGGCAGGGTAATTCCCTTGTTCATCCCTGATTTTGGTAAGTTGCGCAAATTCAGATCCGATGATAAACCCTTCCACTTTAGTTTGTTTGGCAATGCTTGCATAATGCTCTATAAATTTGTTATATTGATTCTCAAAAAAATCACTTATATCCCCAGGGGTCCCACTCAATCTTCCTCGCCACTCTTTATTTTCTGTGTCAAGCAAGGGCATTGGATAGAGCATCACCTTATAGCCTCTGCTGCGTAACTCTTCTATATATCTTATCAGCGCTGCATCACTAATTGTGCCACCATACCTTGGGTTTCCACTCGCATCTTTTGAAATTAGCTGAGCATTATCTCTGGTTACACCCCCTACTTGCCAATCATCAGGTAATATTGCGGAATCATCTTGAAATTCAACTGCAGGATATATTTTACAATCTTTAATGTTCAGATCATTCACAAACCAATTGACTACTACCGACACCAACTCAACATTTGGCAAATCTCCCTTTAATTGATCCAAAGAAAGCACTGCATCGCTCTTTTTAGTGTGGTTGTTATGATTTACCCTTTGTGCTAGGCCATATGGGATATATTGGTTGCTGCTTATTTTCTCTTGCGCGATTTTCTTCTGTATTTTTGTATCATATACAAACTCACCTGAGCCTGGTATTATATTGATATTCGGAATATTTTCTGCTATTGAAAATCCACTGGGTTTTAATGCAGTTCGCACTTCAAATGTAAATATCGGGACACGATTGTTATAGTCTGCTAAAGGAAAATTCTTGATGACTATGTAAGATATTCCCCTATAAGCCGGCACATTCCCCTCTCCTTCAATTGATGACATAAATGGATCAGGATTTTGGTCTTCTCTGCCGCTGTAAAAAGTATAATCTATTTCATCAAAGCTAAGTGATGTTGTATCTGCCCAGATTCTGTTTAATTTTTCTACTTTCCCCTTGCAGATCGCAATTGCAAGCGTTGCATAGTAATTATATGTAACGTTCATACCTCTTCCAATTTTACTTTTGGTGGTTATCGCCTCTTCTTTGATTGGCTGCGACCAAATAATGTTCCCTGCAACACGAGCAGTGCCATAGATAATTGGGATCGTCCTGCCGTAGGTTGAGGTTTGAACTTGCAGATTTTTTAGTCTCGCACCATGCGTTACTTTCTGCTCAGCATCAAGGCTAAACATCGCACCATCAAGCTGCGCACCAAGAAGAGCACCGAGTTCTGAGCCGATAATCCGGCCAATTGGCCCAAAAATGCTGCCTGCTTGACCAAAAATTGATGATAAAATTATTGTGGACATGATAATCCTCCTTTTTGATAGATTTTTTTGAAATTGTTGAGAAAAGATCCAAGTGTCACGCTACTTGGATGACACCTATAACCTTGTCATCCCAGTGCTTCCTCCTTTGTCATCCCAGTGCTTGACACTGGGATGGCTTTGTTGCATCGCTCTTCGGATAGTAGGTAACGCACAATAAATTTATGAAGCTATCTCAAATTTAGCCATACCAATATCAGTGAACTTATTGAGCAAATAGCATTTAACAAGTAGTTCCTTCTCACGATTAATCTCAGATTTGCTCCTAAAACTAAACCCAAATATTCGCTTCAACCTTGAGAAAAATCCTTCAATATACGATCTTTTTCCGTAATTTACTTCTTCTTTCCATCTTTTTATACCATTCTCACCATGTAATTTCATTAACTGAATAGCGGCATTTCTATCAAGCATATAATCCAATTTTGGATGCTCTGCTGCGTTGTTTTTCGGAGGAATTTTCGTTTTTATACCATATTGATTACACAGCTTATAGAGCTTTTCTCTATCATATGCCCTATCTGCATATAGTACTTTTATGACATACTGAAAATCGACTTCTTTTAGCAAATCACAAGCTCCATAGTGATCAGAGTAGACACCATTACTGTATTTTACAGCTATGGCTTTTTTGCTGTTTGTATTCAACATTACATGCAATTTTCTTGTCTGTTCATAGCTGCGATACTTTCTATCTTCGCTATTTTCCTTGCTATGACCAGGAGTGTTGTTGTATATACTAATTCCTGTACTGTCTATAGCAATTTCGATATCTTCCATATTATTTTTATCAATTCTGCAATCATTGATCTTAATATTAAGTTTCTTAAACCTTCTTGATGATTGTGAATAGCTGATAACTTGCAAATTTTTCCCAATTTGCTCAAGGTATCCTGCTATAAACCCAACTGTTTGCCTCAGGCCTATTCTAAATAAACAAGTTATTATGTGCACCAAAATTACAACTTTATCGCTATAAATATTGTTGCCACCTGGTATTTTTGGACCATTCTCGTACCACTTTTCTATGGCTTCGTTGATATAATGAAAAATATTTCCTCTTTTTTCTAGAAATTTGTTATATTCGCTATGGTTACTGACCCTCATTTTTTGTGGCATATTTTTTCTTTCAAGGTTAAATGGCTATTTTATAATGAATTTTGTCAGTAGCCACCAGATTTTTTCAGTTGCTATGCAACAAAGCCCACTGGGATCCAGGAATTTTAATTGTAAACGAGCAAACATTTTCGATAAAATTACCAAAAAGCTGGATTCCATTGTCAAGTACTGGAATGACACCATCCTTTTTTCTGGATCCAAGTAGTCAAGGCACTGGGATGACAAGAAAGGGGCTACTCGGATAACAGATACTATGATAAGAAATTCAACAACTTACAATGAATAATTGAAGTTTTTAATTAAGAAAAGCACATGGTGTAGCTATAATTATTGTAAGCAACAATGAAAAAGTGCGGAAGTGAAAAATTACCACTCTCATGGCAATCACTTCACCAGCGGCAAAGTGATACCATGCTGATTCATATATTTTCCTTTCATATCATCATATGATTTCTCACACTCACTTTCGCCGCTTAAAAATACGAATTGGCATGCGCCTTCATTAGCGTAAATTTTCGCAGGAAGCGGAGTGGTGTTTGAGAATTCGAGTGTGACATGACCTTCCCATCCAGGTTCTAAGGGAGTAACGTTTACTATAATTCCACATCTTGCGTAAGTTGATTTACCAACACAAATGACCAGTACATTCCTTGGTATACGAAAATATTCCACTGTGCTTGCAAGCACAAAGCTATTTGGTGGAATTATACATACATCTGTTTCTTTATCTATAAAACTATTCTCAGAAAAATTTTTAGGGTCCACGATAGCTGAATTAACGTTAGTAAAAATTTTAAATTTATTATCCACTCTTGCATCGTAACCATAAGACGATAGTCCGAAAGATATGACACCTTTGCTGCTTTTGTGATTCACAAAAGGCTCTATCATTCCAAAGTTTTCAGCTTTTTCTCTTATCCATTTATCTGGCATAACTGCCATAACTGTTCCTTAAAGTTGTGTAATACTTACAATAATATAAAATAAAATTTAAATGTAAACTGTAGCTTTTGTCATGCAATTAAAGCTTTTCAGTTTGATGTTTTGTTACAATAATTAGATTTATGTTCTTAACTAAAAATAATGCTTAGAAACTTTCTCCTGATTTTTGTATTCGTATTATTCACGCCGCCGTCAAATGCTGATGCCAGGAAATACATCAGAATTGTTGGATCTTCAACTGTTTTTCCTTTTATCTCGTTTATAGCCGAGGAGTTCAATCGTGTATTCCCTTTTAAGACTCCAGTTGTGGAATCAATAGGAAGTGGATCAGGGTTCAAAATGTTTTGCTCAGGAATAGGGGAAGACACGCCAGACATCACCACTTCATCTCGCCCTATGAAGGAAGTAGAAAGAGAACTATGTAAAAGGAATAAAATTAATGAAGTGATAGAAATCATCATTGGCTATGATGGAGTTGTCATTGCAAA
Organism: Wolbachia endosymbiont (group A) of Chalcis sispes; assembly: GCF_964026765.1. NCBI lineage: Bacteria > Pseudomonadati > Pseudomonadota > Alphaproteobacteria > Rickettsiales > Anaplasmataceae > Wolbachia > Wolbachia endosymbiont (group A) of Chalcis sispes. The sequence goes on along the minus strand of NZ_OZ034697.1, from coordinate 876,364 downwards.
TTCAAATCAAAGCCATAGATTTGATTTCACAAAGAAGGACTTATTTGAAACTTTATCTGCATATTCTCAAGAAAATGATAAATTAGTAAAAAATAATAAGAAGTTTTGGTCTGATGTAAATCAAGCCTTACCAAAAACAGAAATTGAAATTTATGGTCCACATCAAAATACAGGCACATACGAAACTTTGGTTAATTCTATTATGCTTGATCAATATTCATGCATGAACTCGAGAATTTTCAAAGAGAATTATAAAGATCAGGAAGAAAGAAAGCAAGCATGTGGTAATATAAGGGATGACGGAAGGTATATAGAAGTTGGAATTAATGAAAATATAATAATACAAAAATTGAAAAGCAACAAAAACGCCTTAGGGATATTTAGTTTCAGCTTTTTAATGAGGAATCAAGATAAAATACAAGGGAGCACAATTGCAGGAATTGAGCCAACTTACGAAAATATATCATCGGGAAAATATATATTAGCAAGACCTCTATACCTTTACATAAAGAGGGAACACTTGGATACTGTTGATGGATTAAGAGAATTCGTAAAAGAAATTATAGATTCGATCGGCATTGAAGATGGGTACCTATCTAGGCTTGGTCTAATTCCACTTTCAAGTGAAGATATAAAGAAAGCTTCAGCAAAGGTTTATGATATAACGTGACGGCAACGTTTCTTTTATATTCTTTGTTCTAGCGTAGTCAGACCCAGCGCGGCGCGCTGGGATGACAATGGATTACTAATTAGACAGTTCTGCGTTGTTGCAACACCCCAGAAACAACCGGGTCCGAGCTTTTCGTATTTGGGCTTTCTGATTTCTCACAAACTCCTCCAATATAAGCTAGTACAGCCAATGCTGAAACTGCTAAAACTTCTAAAACTAATGCAACTACAGGATATGCCAGCACATAGGCTGCAATAGCACCAACTACGCATAGTCCAACAACGCCCAGAGCGATCTTCCCTTTGTGTTCACTCCAGAAGTTTGTATCGTTTTTTTCTGGGGTTTTGTTGTCTGCAGTTGGTGCAGAGTTTACGGTGTTTTGATCTAGATCAGTGTCATCTATAAAGTTAAGATCATCATTCTCAGACGGATCCTGATTGATTTCTTGTGAAAATCGAGTCGCATACTCTTTATCCCATGCTATCTGATCATTAATCTTGGCATTATCTAGTTCATTTTTACTAAGTTTTTCCTCAAATTCTTGAATCAAATCTTGAAAGCATTGCTCACCTACTCCAGGTATTTTAGCAAAACGTTTTTGTGCACATGTAAGTTTATCCATTACATAGTTATTTCCATTGGGCTCGAACCCAAGGAGCCCTGGAGAAGCAGCATCAAACATTAATTTAAAGCTTTCTTTTATCTTTTCCACATCTTCTTGGTTCAATTCTCTATCATATTTAACCAGCAGAGGATAAACTAAAAGGGCATCTACGCTTCCATCATCCCAATATACACATCGCTCTAAAACCCTTGCTGCATCTGCACCACAATTCTCTAATACTGCTTTAACTCGATTAACATCAAGGTCTTCTATTGCTTCTTGTAAGTTGGAATCAAGACCCATTACCCTCTCGTGCTTTTCTATTTCTTGAATAACTCGTGCAAGAGCAAAATATTCTGTGTTATTATAGTCAATTTTTCCTTGAAAGCGTTTAAGATCATCTATTGTATCCGTAAAATATTGTTGACCTTCTAAATATTTTGTTACCTTGTAATCACACAAAAAATCACGAGTTTTTTTATCAGCTTTCTGCCAAATTAGTTTAATGATCTTTACTTTAGTGCTAACGCTAGCATTAGAACAGTCAATAACATCATTTAAAATGGTACCTTTGTCACTAGTCAGAGTCCCCTCGTGGCTCAAAACTGCTTGTATATCATTATGTTCCTTATTGTCGAGTACGTTCTGGACTTCTTGAAAATTGTCATTCCTGACTGCCTGTCTTAATGAACCTAGAATTTTTTCTTGTGCATCAGTTAATTCAACCATATCTTACCCCTAATAAAAATTTAATTATCAGAACCTGTTTAAAATCTCGGAGAGATAAGGTAAAATAGTGGTAGATTAAGAATGAGGTATATCTATGCGTAAAAATTATCCAAGTGATATAAGTCGAGAGCAATTTGAAAAAATCAGACCAATACTAGAGAGTAGCAGGAAGAAAACGAGACCAAGAAAACTTGATTTGTATGATGTATTTCGTACAGTGTTAGAACCTGTTTAAAATCTCGGAGAGATGAGGTAAAATAGTGGTAGATTAAGAATGAGGTATATCTATGCGTAAAAATTATCCAAGTGATATAAGTCGAGAGCAATTTGAAAAAATCAGACCAATACTAGAGAGTAGCAGGAAGAAAACGAGACCAAGAAAACTTGATTTGTATGATGTATTTCGTACAGTGTTATACGTCCTAAAAAGTGGTTGCCAGTGGAGAATGTTGCCAAAAGATTTTCCAAGGTGGGAAAGCGTATATTACTATTTTCAAATGTGGAATAAAAAGAATGGAGAAGAACCAAGTTTGTTGGAATTAGTTTTAAAAAAAATTGGTTGGAGAGATCCGTATCAACAATGGTCGGAAAGAGAAAACTAGCTTCTGTATAATTGATGCTCAAAGTGTTAAAAACACAGATACTGCTGAAAAAAAGGGCTATGATGCAGGTAAAAAGATTTCAGGCATAAAGCGTCATATTGCAGTTGATACTCAAGGTCTACCACATGCAATTTATGTAACAACAGCAGAAGTAACTGATCGTAGTAGCGCTGTAAGAATGGTTGAAAATGCTAAAGATACCCTTTCTGAAGTCAAAAATATATTGGTTGATGCAGGCTACACAGGAAAAATTTTTGCAACCCAAATAAAAGATATTATTGGTGCAACTGTTGAGGTAATAAAGCGCAGTGAATTACATTCTTTTGTTGTATTGCCAAAGAGATGGGTTGTTGAGCGTTCTTTTGCTTGGTTAGAAAAGTGTAGACGGCTATGGAAAAATTGCGAACGTAAACTCAATACCAGCTTGCAAATGATTGTCCTTTCCTTCATTTCTCTCCTATTACGAAGATTTTAAACAGGTTCTCACACATATTTACAAGTAAATCAAGTATATTGTTAATAACTGTTAATAAAGGCCAACAAAATGCTTGACGTTAGAGTAGCTTTTATGGCTTTGTATAGCGAGGAAGTAACTCTATGAAAAATCATCAACGTTTACAAAATTTGCGTTCAATTGTATTTATTGTGGGAATATTCCTATTGCTGTTTAGCTTAGCAATGCTTATTCCTGCTATTACTAATAAATGTCTCAGCTACAAATGGAAAAATTTCCTCGCTGGATTCATAATTACCTGCACATCTGGCGCAATTTTTATTTTACTCGGTAAATTAAGTAGATTGCATGGAATGCCAGCAATTTTTGCGATTACTAGTTGCACCTGGATTGCCTTGTCTCTGTTTGCAGCTATTCCTTTCTATTTTGATAATCTGAGCTATGTTGATGCATTGTTTGAAACGATATCTGGCATCACAACCACAGGAGCAACTATATTTAATGATATTGAAAAACAATCTCCAGGAATACTGCTATGGAGAGCAATGCTACATGGCATGGGGGGTTTTGGTGTAATCACTTTAGGAATTGCAGTTTTTCCTATGTTTAAGGTTCTCAGCCTAAATAATTTACTTTATTCTGAGTATTCAGATGCTACCAAAAGGAAGTTGCCGAATACGCGAAGCGTAGTGATTCATGTTACGGCAATATATTATGGCTTAATTTTGTTATGTATATTTTCCTATTATCTAGCTGGTATGCCACTATTTGATGCAATATGTCACGGAATGTCTGCTGTATCAACTGGTGGATTTGCTAACTATAATGATTCTATAGGGCACTATAATAATCCCATACTAGAAGCCATAACGATCGTTTTTATGATTTTGGGTTCTCTGCCTTTTCTTAGCTATTTAAAAATCATAAGACGGTTAGACATTTGCTATGATGAGCAGGTCTCTTACTTTTTTAAGATAGCTATTGTTTCATCTTTATTTGCTTGTTTTTGGTTGTATAAAAATGTTGATTTAGGAGTGTCATTATCATTTAGATGCAGCACATTTACCATCACTTCCTTGATTACGTCAACTGGTTATGCAATCTGTAATCATATAGATTGGAGTTTCATTTCAGTCTTAGCTTTTTTTCTCACCTTTGTTGGTGGATGTAGTGGTTCTTCAAGTGGTGGTGTCAAAATCTTCCGCTTGATTGTTCTTTTAAGGTTTATAAGAAATTACTTTTACCTTTTATTAAACCCTGATGCAGACAATGGAGTAAAATTCAATGGAAAAACCCTGGAGAATGATGAAGTTCACTCTGTCTTTATATTTTTTGCAATTTTCATGTTAACGTTTACCATTTCATCAATAGTGATGTCTTACTTAAGCAATGCAGACTTTATAACTAGCATCAGTTCAGTCTCTGCAACGCTTACAAACTCTGGCCCGGGATTTAGTAATTTAATAGGTCCTTCTGGTAATTATTCCTCTTTCAGTAATGAAGTAAAATTATTTCTATCGTTTTTAATGCTGCTTGGCAGACTTGAAATATTGCCAATCTATTTTTGTATAGGCAATTTATTCTTATTTAATAGAAAGAAATAGTTGGTGAAGTTGTGAAATTTGATATTATAGCTAAACTGACTTACGACAATTTGAAAAACCGTCATTCCGCTACTCGTTAGCGGAATCTATACCGCGAATAAATCCACAGATGTACGAACATTGTGATTTGGGCACACCAGGAAGAATGTCATCCAAGTAGCCCCTTTCTCGTCATCCCGCTACTTGTTAGCGGGATCTATGCTAAGAGATACCGCGAATGAATCGCGGCATGACGGTTCGTGGCGGTATAGCTATAGATAGTATTAGCTATTTAATAAAAAGATCGTAGCTAAACCAAGAAATATAAAAGCTGAGAGAATATCAGTTGTTGCCGATGTTAGGATTGAAGAAGAAACGGCAGGGTCAGACTTTAAGCGATGAAGCATTATAGGAATGAAAGTTCCGATGAACGTTGCAATAATTGACATCATAATCATGGAGACCACAAAAATCATCTCCACTTTGAAGTTGTGAAACCTTATTGCTAACACTACTAATGAAATAGTAGATAAGATCACCCCGTTTATAAGACCTATTAAAAATTCTTTCATCAGTATTCTTTTTGCATTTTGCTCAGTTAGATATTTTGTTGCGATTGCCCGGATGGTTAGCGTTACTGTTTGGGATCCTGCATTTCCGCTCATTGATGCAATTATCGGCATGATTATTGGCAGCACTATAAAACTTTTTATTACATCATCGAAAAAGCCAACTACTATGGAACACATTGTTGCAGCTAAGAGGTTAAACAGTAACCAAGGTAGCCTTTTAATTATAGTTTTATGTATAGGGGCATTTATATCGGCTTTAGAAGATACACCGCTTATTTTGAGTATATCCTCTTCTGTTTCTTGTTGAACAACTTTTATCACATCTTCAATTAAGATCACACCAATAATTTTACCATTCTTATTTACTACCGGAGCTGATAATAGAGAGTAATCTTTAAATATTCTTGCTACTTCCTCTTGGTCTATTCCAGTTTTAATGATTTTTATGTCATGATCCATTATCTCTTTTATTATTGTGTCTCCTGAGTGAGATATTACCTTATTTAAATTAACACTGCCTATAGGCTCTAATTTTGAGTTGATAATGAATATCTGGTGAAATTTTTCTGGTATTTTTTTATAGTTGCACACAAATTCTGTCAGTTGATTTATTGTCCAATAATATGGAGCTATAACCATATCTTTATGTATTAACCTCCCTGCACTTTCTTCTGGGTATGATAGCAACTCCTCTACTGATTTCTGAGTCTTGCTGGGCAAATAGTAAAGTATATTTTCTACAAACTTTCTATCTAAATCTTTCACTATGGTTACTATATCTTCTACATCAAGGAGCATTAGTAACTTTGCTGTATTTTCTATTCCCAATGTTTCCATGATCTCTATTTGTAAATCTGGCACTACATGCACTAGGGCATCACTTAACAAATGTTGATCGAGGATATTAACTAATTTCTCCCTGTGATCACTGATTGAAGTAGATAAAAAATAAGCTAACTGAACGCTATCTATCGTTTTTACAATACTACGAACATTCTCTAGCTCCTCGTTATCAAGTGACTCTATTAAGTCATCAATAGCCTTTTTGTCTAAACCATAATGAGAACTTATTTTAATATTCATTACTTTACCTTATTTTTTAATAAATATACGCGCTTGATTTCCTTAAACATTAAAGTATAATGAAATTATTTAAATTAACTATCATATGGTTAAATTTCTATTTTGTTTACTGTTATTGTTATTGATAGTAAATATATTAAAATCTAAAGTATAATGAAAACTTATCCAGAAATTCTTGAACACTTTCAAAGCTTAAATAAAAGTATTTCTCTTATCAGGAGGTGTCTTTGACATAGAAAAATTAAAGTTGCGCCTTGAAGAGCTTGACTCCCAAGCGTCGAATGATGACCTATGGCAAGATAACCAAAAAGCACAAGAAGTTTTAAAAGAACGTTCTAAAATTAAGAATGACGTAGAGTCGTTTTTAAAGCTGGAAAGCGATTACAACAATGCCATCAGCTTAATGAAGTCTGCTATTGATGAAAATGATGAAGAATTTTTCTCTGAAGTTGAAAATGAATTAGCTAAGCTAGAGAAATTAATCAAGTATAAAGAAACAGAGTCCTTATTTACTGGTGAAGCAGATAATAATAACTGCTTTTTAGAAATCCACTCAGGAGCTGGCGGAACCGAGAGCAATGATTGGGCTGAAATGCTGATGCGCATGTATATAAGGTGGGCAGAAATTTATCACAACTTTAAAGTTGAAGTTGTAGAAAAATTAGAAGGAGAGTCAGTTGGTATAAAGTCTGCAATGATAAAAATCGTTGGAGAAAAAGCTTATGGGTGGGCAAAAAGTGAAAGTGGAATTCACAGGCTGGTTAGAATATCGCCATTTGATGCAAATGGTAAACGTCATACCAGTTTTGCAAGTGTAGGAGTAACTCCAGTGATCGAAGATTCAATTGATATTGCTGTGGATGAAAAGGATCTAAAGATCGACACCTACCGAGCTTCTGGAGCAGGCGGTCAGCATGTGAACAAAACTGAAAGTGCAGTACGCATTACGCATATTCCAACTGGTGTTGTAGTTCAATGCCAAAATGGTCGTTCTCAACACAGAAATAAAGATGAGGCGTTAAAATTACTTAAAGGACGTTTATACCAAATTGAACTGGAAAAAAAAGAACAGAAAATGGCTGAAGAGTATGGTAAAAAATGCGATATAGGCTGGGGTAATCAGATCAGATCGTACGTTATGCATCCATATCAAATGGTGAAGGATTTAAGAACCGGACATGAAGTGGGCAATATAAATTCTGTTTTTGATGGTAATATAGATTGTTTCATAGTTAGTGTGCTTACTAAGCAAAATTAGGTAGGGTTGACTTTCTTGCCATAATATATGATAATTAAAATATTGTTAAAGTAGGAGTAAAGTTATGGCGATTAAATATGATCAGTGGAAAAGTGACCTTACCCAGAAAAAGTGGAGAGAAAGTTTGGAATGTTTTTTACAAAAAGAATGATGCATCAAATTGTTCTGGAATGCAATAGTTAATAGTGACGTTGTTTGTTATAAAAAATTTCTATGTATTCAAATATTGCAGTTCTAGTTTGTTGAGCAGAGTGTTGTGAAGTATCAATAAGTATTTCTCTTTTCAATGAGCTAAAGAAGCTTTCTGCAACAGAATTGTCGTAACAACAGCCTTTATTACTCATCTATATTCTTTACAGCTAAGAGATATTGATAACCTTGCAAAGTATATTGTGAACCTTGGTCACTGTGCAGCAGTAGATTTTTAACAGGTTTACGCCTATTAATGGCCATTAATAAAGAGTTCATAACCAATTGTTTATTTATTGCACTACTCATTAACTACCATACGTGAGAATTATTGCTGCCAAATATAGCCATCCCTCCTTGGTTTTGATGTAAGTAATCCCATACTTTATTTGGTTGATCAACAATAAAGTTTTGATCTAGTATATTGGGAGCTACAGCTCTATTATCTGTTTGTTGTTTTTTAATTTTAAACTTTCTTCTCAGTATAGCCCTGATGTCATTTTTCTGCATAATACTTTGCACCGTTTTCAAATTGCAACTTTTACCCAAAGCCTTCAATTCAGCATGAATTTTAGGAGCTCCATATCTACATTTAGAAACTTGATATATTTTTTGAATAGCTTCGAGTAGCTCTTTATTTGCTGATTCTCTACTGCTTATTTTTCTTGTGGTCCACTTATAGTAGCCACTAGCAGAAAATCCTACATAATTCCTGTACTTTATAGCAGTTACTATATAAAAAAATATTTTACTCTTTTTGACTGGCCAGGGCTTTTTTTTAAATGTCTCTTTCCCTTGTTACTCTTGCTTTGTAAATCAAACCTCTCTTTGTCATAAGGTGCTACATCTGGAAATGCATTTGCCGCTGACTTTTTTTCGTTATATTTCTTCATCCATTTTCCTAATACACTATCCCTTATTCCTAGATCTCTTGCTACTTTTGCAACTGGTTGACCTACCTTTCTTTGTTCATTTGCCAGTTTAACAGCTTCCAATTTGAATTCTGCTGTATATTCTCTTACCATTTCTAATCCTCCAAAATTTTATTTTACCCAAAAAAACTCTTTTCTTTCTCTCCACTTTTTCTGGGTAAGGTCAGAAATTTAATGATCCAGGATATACTCCTTTGTTAAGGGAGATTGAGCATTTTCGAATATTTCTTGAGTGCTTCCAGACTCAACAATTCTGCCATTATGAAAGAAAATTACACTATCAGATAACTTTTTAGCTTGTTTCATTGAATGAGTTACCATAATTATGGTAAATCTTAATTTCAGCTCTTGTATAAGATTTTCAATTGCATTGGTTGCCATTGGATCAAGAGCGGAGCACGGTTCATCCATTAATAAAATAGTTGGCTTCACTGCAATTGCGCGAGCGATGCATAGCCTCTGTTGTTGGCCACCGGATAAATTGAGTGCGCTATCTTGCAATCTGTCCTTCAATTCTTCCCATAAACCAACCTTGGTTAAACTATTTTCCACCATCTCATTCAATTTTTGCTTATCCTTCGCCATACCATGCAATTTTGGCCCACAAGCAACATTATCATATATTGATTTTGGAAAAGGATTTGGCTTTTGAAATACCATACCAACTTTTGCTCTAAGTAGTACAACATCCATATCGCGTGAATATATATCACCCAGCCCATCGATATCTAATTCACCAACAGTTTTGCATCCAGGTACATAGTCATTCATACGATTAAAACAACGCAAAAATGTCGATTTACCGCACCCGGATGGTCCGATAAAAGTAGTAACTTTTCTTTTATAAATATTCAAATTTATATCGAATAAAACTTGCTTAGAGCCGTACCAGAGATTTAAATCTTTAACAGAGGCACGTGTATTGCTCATATCACATCCTGCATTGAATAGAGCCCCGGAATTTCTCTTTTATTTTCGTATAGCCATACTGCTGCTTGAACAGCTCCTCTAGCAAATGTTGTGCGATCAATTGCTTTGTGGTTTAGTTCTATCCGTTCATCAGAATTAACAAACATCACGCTGTGATCTCCTATTACTCCACCTCCACGAGATACTGCAAAACCTATTCCCCCCTTTTTCCTTATGTTTGAACCACTATGTAAATATTGATTGGACTGAAAATCCACTTTTGAAGCGTTAGCAATTGTTTTGCCAAGTTCTATAGCTGTTCCAGATGGTGAATCCTTTTTTAAGTTATGATGCATTTCCCAAATCTCAACGTCATATTCATTACCTAAAAGCTCAGCAGCTTTTTTTACCAATTTCAGCAACACATTAACCCCAACACTCATATTTGCTGACCATAATATTGGAACTTCAGCAGCATATTCTTTCAAATCGACACCTTCTATTCCAGTTGTGCCACTAACCAGCGGTGTTTTAAATTTTACAGCTGCTTTAAGGCAGTCTAACATACATTCTTTAGTTGTAAAATCTATTACAACGTCAGATGACTCAAATATGCCACTAATAGAACTTGTAACTTTAATTCCTAGATTGGCTATAATTGGTCCAATATCTGAATCTATGTACTTACTGCCTGAACGGGCAACAGCACCTGCTATTTCCACTTTGGTATTTGTAATTAATTCATTGAGTATTTTTTTGCCCATTCTGCCTAAGCAGCCTATTACTCCAACTCTGATTTTCATAAAGCTTTTTACGTTTATTAAGAATGTTAGGCCTTTTTTTAAGCTCTGTCACTTCTGATCTATATTCTATAGCTGTACGAACACTGCAATTTCAGATCCCAGTGCCTTGACCACAACTATTGCAATATGGTACATAGTGAACGATGTCATTCCAGTCTGGAATCTAGCCTTTCTGCAATCTCATCGAAAACGTTGTAACCACTTTCTATGCTAGTTTGCTTGCTTACAAGCAAACTTTTCTGGATCCCAGTGTCTGGGCACTGGGATGACAGGAGAAGGCACTGGGATGACAAGAATAGGGCACTGGGATCTAGTGGGCTCAAACTACAATGTTTGTACAGCTGTGATCTATATTCTATAGCTGAATAATTTAACAATTCAAAATGAATACATATCCTATTGAGCTCTATATTACATACCAGGTTGCTTTGCCTTTTCCATGCTGAGTGATGTGATTACTCTTTACGAGATTAGATACGTGCTTCTTTAAGGTATTGCAGTTTGCTTTAGTAATATTTTCCAAATCCTTAATTGTAAGACGTCCATGTTTGCTGAGTAGTGCTAATACTTTAGCAGAAAGTGGTGGTAAATAGAGATTTAACACTTTTTCATGTGACACCTTTTGTTCAAGATGAAATTTTTGCTTTTGTAGTGACCTTAAAAAGAACATAAGCCATGGATTAAAATCATAGCTGCTCGTCTTCAAGGATTGTTGAGTACGACGCAAAGCTAAGTAGTAACTCTCCTTATTACTTTCAAGGGAACTGTAAGGTACATAGATATACCCTAACTTTAGTAACAAGAAAGTTGTGAGAATGCGTGATAATCTGCCATTTCCATCCTGGAAGGGATGAATAGCTAAAAAAGTAACTATAAAAATGCCAATAATTAATAGAGGGTGTAACGATTTCACCTCTAATTGCTGGCTAGTCCAATAAATAAGTTCTTGCATTTGTGTTGCTGTCTCAAATGGAGAGGCTGTTTCAAAAACTATGCCCAAGCTTTTTCCAGATTCATCAAACGCCTCAACATGATTGGGGAATTTTTTATATTCTCCCATGTGCCTTTGATCTTTATATGAAAATTGTAAAAGCCAGATGTGAAACTGTTTTATAGTGTTTTCTGTAAATGGCATCTTGTTAAAGTTTTGAAATACTTCTTCACACACATACGCATATCCAGCTATTTCTCGTTCATCTAGAGAACGAAATGAGCGCGTATCAAGTTTGGATAGTAATTGCTCAACTTCACGGTCTGATAATCTTGCCCCTTCAATACGAGTAGAAGAACCAATACTTTCAATTGTTGCAATTTTCTTGAGCATTTGTAAACGTTCTGGAGCTAAATTACCAAACAATTGCCATGCTCCTTTAAATTCATCAATTTCAGCAACTAATTTTAACATTTCAGGTGTTATTACAATTTTTGAAATGTCAAACATATCTGTATTTTTATCTAGTTATATTCAATTATATTCGAAAATATCCTATTAGCAAAGAATACTTGTGAGACACACACTAAAGAATGAATTTTGGTAGGCATAAAAGCAGCTATTTTATGTTAAAATACAACATTTTGATGAAATTATAAGAAAGGCTGGATCCGAGTAGTCAGCTACCCGTCAGTGCATGTTGAAAAATCATTTTATGATCTAAATCAGTTTTTTTACAGGTAACTTCTAAGCTTATCAATTTTTCCAAGATCTTCTTAAGTTCTGAAAGTTGCAAACTTTTCAAATGAGATTTAAAACTCTGCAATTGTTTAAAAAACAATGGAGGGCTTAGCTGATCAATCGCAGCCTGCTCACTCATTCCACCTTGCACTGACAGCAAAACGTTTTCAAGGCGTAGGAAATAATTTGATATAATGCGAATTAGCGCTATCGGTGAAAAATTTTCTTGCGATATCAATACATCAGAAATTCTAATGAAGCGCGACATATCTTTACTTGCTATGGCAGAGCATAGATCATCAAGTGTAGCATAGTCGTTGCCGGAAGTTGAAAAGCATAATTCTATATCAGTAAGTTTTAGGTCTTTTCTCTCCCCTAAGTATAAAACTAACTTCTCAAGTTCTGAACATATAGGCAGCTTGCTATGATTAAAGTAAGATTGCAAATGGTAGATTATCTCATTTGTGCATTTTATATCATTTTGTTTTAAGTAACTTGATATAATGTCATAAAGATTGCTGTTGCTGTCCTTATAGCAAGCAATCACACCAAAAATTTTTGAACTCTCCATATAACTTTTAGTCGCAGAATTATATGGAAGATCACTTGCTACCATCATTACATAATGACCACTTGCGTTATAATCCAATACATTTTTTAACTCCTTGGATATACCTCCACTCACATTTATCAGCTTAATTAATTTTTTGCTGGTAAACATCGAAACGTTTGCCAATTCAGAAAACAGTAAACTGGGTGACTTATGCACTATTGCAAAATCCATCACCTGAACTGAATACTCACCCAAATTAGCAATTATTTCTTGTACATAAAAATCAACCCTACTGTTATCACTTCCATGAATTAACACACCACGTAAAGCATCAGGTTTCTCTAGGAATTTTTTAACTTTGGATGGTGTGACCCTCATGCTATCTATATGATATCATTCTCATTTGACTGTACATGAGTATCCAAAGACTCTGAGTCTCCTTGTGCAATATTATGCACATCACCTGCTACATCATCTGACTCTTCTGTTTTTCCTGTAATATAATTATAAAATTTTTTCACAGGTTGAGATATATATTTGGAAAAAAATCCTTCTTCGCTCATATTGCTTACTCCATAAAATTAACAACTTATCATTAGCATATAAATAATAGTATAGCAAAAACTATTTTGTGCTAAGATAGTGATGTTTTATAATGAGTATATTACAAAATTATTAACATTCGAGATCAAAATTAAGCCAACCTGCTTAATACTAGCCTTATAAAATAAGCGATAATTAAATATACCGCTGCAACAAGTATAATTGCAGGTCCAGTTAACAAATCAAAACTTGCAGATAACATGAGACCTGATATCCCAGAGATCACAGAAAAAACTGTTGCAACAATAATCATCTGCATTGGAGTTTTCGAAATGAGCCTTGCAGATGCTGCTGGTATTAGCAAAAATGCAGCAATGAGTAATATTCCTATTAGTTGGGCAGCAATTGCTATAAATATAGCAAGAGTGATTAAAAATTCTAGTCTAACAAAGGTAACATTAATTTTTTCAACTACTGCTAAATCTTGATTAATTGAAATCATTAACCAATAACGCCATCTAAATATTAATATCAAAGTAACTACTGCAGAGGTTAAAAAAATCAATACTATATCACTTTGATCGAGCGTTAATATATCACCAAACAGTGAGCTAATAATACTATTATTGCCAGATGGAAGAAAAGACATAAGTATTAAACTCGATGATAAAACTACATTGGTAACAATGTTCAATATCGTATCAGCAGAATATAATCTGTTAAAATTAAGAGAAAGTAGTATAGCAAATGTAATTGCAATGAGCATTATGCTAAGCGATGGGCTAATCTTAAAGATTAAAGCAAGTGCAACACCAAGCAACGAAGAATGGGACAAACTATCACCAAGATAAGATAACCTTTGCCATATCATAAACGATCCTAAAGCGCCTGTTACTAGGCTAATTACAACTACTGCAACTAGACTGTTGATGAAAAAATCCTGGGTAAACATTTCAAACATGCTATATGGCTATTAGATAACTGACAACAAATCTATCTTCGGATATCAGAACATTATGGGTTCTGCATGCAGAACCTGTTGTCATAAATTCAAAATTTAAACCTTTTTGCTCCATAAGATAGGACTTTACTGAAGAACTTAGTATATTGCGTGTTTTACCAGTACCTATTAACAAAATTTCTATTTCCTCTGTTAAAAAAGATTTAAAATGTTCCTTGCTATTTATATCACTTTCTTTCAATTTTATCACCTTTTCAGGAAAAATTATAATTGAGCCACAATATTCTTGATTGTTTACCAAAAATTTTCCTTCCCTGTAACCATTTATAAGATTTTTATTCTCGGAAATTAAGGGCATAAGTCAAACTATTAATTGAGTGTCACATACCCACCATTCTGGTTGCTTTTTTCCGATATTAACTGCAGCAGCTTTTGCATTTTCCTCACTATCGAATATTCCAAAACATGATACACCACTGCCTGACATGCGAGAAAGTATAGAGCCTTCTTGTGACTCAAGTGTTGATATCACATCCTTAATTTCAGGTACAAAGCTTATTGCTATTTCTTGAAGATCGTTTCTCGTCTCTTTAAGAAGCTTCAACAAATCCTTTTCAGCGTCATCGCTCCATTTAATTGGCTCAGAAAATTTTCCTTCATGTTTGGAAAATACCTCTGGTGTACTCAAAAACCTTTTTTTCGGTTTCACAAGCACCACATTTGTAGGTAAAGAGAATTTTTTAATGTGGCATAATTCTTCGCCAATACCTCTAACAAAAACTGGCTTGCTATCTACGCTTGCGGGAACATCAGCACCAACGTTTAAGGCTATTTCATTTAAAATCGTCCTATCAATCTCCCACAGCTTCCCTAGCGTACGTATCACAGCTCCAGCATCTGAGGATCCGCTACCGAGTCCTGCAGCAATTGGTATGTTCTTTACAACTCTAATAGAAACTTTAGTACGCACTGGAGCATGTCTAAGCAGCAGATTAACCGCTTTCATTACAGTGTTATACTGGTTATTTATTCTAGACTCGGAGTTTATAAATTCAACTGTAGAGTTATCGTATCTAGAATCCTTCTCACCTACTTTTATTTCCAAAAAATTAGAGAGATTAGCAAAGACAAATAAACCTTCAATCAAGTGATATCCTGTTTCCTTCTTATTTACAACATGCAAAAAAAGATTGATTTTTGCAGGCGCCTTTACACAAAAACTTTTCATTATATATCTTCACTAAGATTATTTTTACATTATATGTATAATGCTATTCTAGTCAACTTTTATAAGGTTTTCGCACTTCTGATGAGATCAAATGCCATAAATCCTAATTTCTCTGTGTGGGTAAATGCGTCCGCTGGTACAGGCAAAACAAAAATCTTAATAGACAGAGTATTGAGACTTTTATTAGAAAACAAAAGAAATATTCTTTGCTTAACATTCACCAATGCTGCAGCAAACGAAATGGAGAATCGCATTCACAGCATACTCAGTAAGTGGGCAATATGTTCAGATAGTGTGTTGGCAGCAGATCTAGAACAACTAGATTTCTTTCCAATGTCATCCCAGTGCGTGACACTGGGATCTCAGCACCCCTACTTGTCATCCCAGTGCGTGACACTGGGATCCAGAAAAAATAAAGATTATTTAACAAGAGCAAGAAGGCTTTTCTCTGAACTGGAAAATCTTGGTCTAACTATACAAACCATACACGCTTTCTGTTACAAATTAATCTCCAGCTTTCCTATAGAAGCTGGCATTGCTCCAAATTGCACGCTGAGCGAATGCAAAGAATTACATTCCATCATATTCAATAAAGTGCTTCATAACGAAACTGTGCAGGATGATATCAACCTTATTGCAACTGAAATTGATGAAAATAAACTACGCGATTTGCTTTATACTTTGTGCATGAAAAGATCAGCGTCAGCAAATGATTCGAAATATATCAAAGATAAATTGAGCGCCCCAGATGAAATTCATGACTTACAGAGTGAAACAATCGAGCACGTGGAAAGACTAGCCGAGATATTAAGTGAAGGCAGTAAAAGAGATCAGAGTTATAGTGCAATGCTCTATGATTGGTGTGACAGCACCAATAAGGAGGATATAGAAAGTCTAGCCAAGGTATTTCTCAAATCAGAATCGCACGAAAAAAAGAGCATATCATCCATTGCAACAAAAAGTATTTTGGAGAAATTCAAAGATGCAGAGCAAATAATAGAGAGCGTTCAGAATGTAGTATTTACCCATATAAGAGACATGAACTCTTATCAAATATTCAAGAGAACCAGTAGCTTACTTGGTATATTTAAAGTATATGTTGATCTATACAGTAGCGAAAAATCAAAAAATGCACTGCTTGATTACAATGATATAATTGACTTAGCAACAAATCTTCTCAGCGACCCAGATCATAAAGATTGGGTATTGTTTAACTTAGATCAAAAAATAGATCACATCCTTGTTGACGAGGCACAAGACAATAGCATCAGTCAGTGGAAAATTATAACAAATCTCTGCGATGAATTTTTTGCCGGTAATGATGAAAAGCGAACCTTATTTGTAGTTGGTGACGTAAAACAATCCATATACAGATTTCAAGGAGCAAATCCCCATCTATTCAACTATATGCAACAATACTTTCATACGAAAACTGGTTGGATATCATGCCAACTTGAAAAGTCATTTCGTTCAACTCCAGAAGTTTTGATGCTTGTAGATAGAATATTTAATAACTTCCGCGCAGAAATATCTTTTAATGATAATGAAATAAAACATGTTCCACATAGAGAAAATGACCAAGGATATATTGAAATTTGGCCAGCGTTACCAAGGCGCAAAGAGAAAGAACAGCGAGCTTTACAAATTCCTCTGACATGCAAGGAAGGTTATACAATAGCAGATCGATTACTTGCTCAAACAATAGCTAACAGAATTCACAATTGGTTAAACGAAGGGCGGATTTTAGTCGCTAAAGATCGCCATATAGAGCCAAGAGACATTATGATTTTGGTGCGACAACGAAACGTGTTAGTTGATTACATAATAAGCGAACTTAAAAAAGCAAATGTGCTAGTTGTAGGCCGAGATTATTTTAGAATTATGGACTATATAGCCGTGCAGGACTTAATAGCTTTGGCCGAATTTTTACTCCTCCAGGCAAATGATCTAGCTCTTGCAAATGCTTTAAAATCACCGCTATTTAATTTCACCGAGGATGATTTATTTAACATTGCATACGACCGTAAAGAGCATTCACTATGGGAAAGAATTCAGGATTATTCTGTGGTTATCTATAGTGAATTAAACTATCTCATTAACTTATCTCGCATAGAGTCTCCTCTTACACTATTTACACATATATTGCGTACAGGTAAGAAGAAATTTGCTGCAAGGCTAGGTCTTGAGTGCTTCGAGGTTCTAGACGAATTTATGAACCTTGTGTTGCAATTTGAAAATCCATCTCTTCAAGCACTTGTTCAGTGGATCAAGGAGAATAATCCGGAGATTAAGAATGATATGCAATCAGAACGCAATGCTGTGCGAATAATGACAATTCACAAATCAAAAGGTCTGCAAGCTCCCATAGTATTTTTGGTTGATACAAACACAGTGCCAAGAAACAGTGAAAGCATTATCTTTGATGGAACAGAAGTGCCATTTTGGTGTGGAAAAAACAACAACGCTTATTGCGATCAAGTAAAAAGAGAGAAAAAACTAGAGGATTATAATGAATATTTGCGTTTATTATACGTAGCACTCACACGTGCTGAAGATGAGTTATACATCTTAAGTAAAGAGCCAGTGCAAAAGGGCTCTTGGTATGATCTAATCACTAAGTATGGAGAACCATATGAAAAGAAACAAAGGGATTTACAGCCAATATTTAAAGAAAAAGTTGAAGTATTATGCGTGAATGCAAACTACCCTTACATTTATAAAAAACGTGATTACTTTGACGTTCCGGTCATTTCCCTTCCACCAGCTTTAGCCCACTCTTCGGTGTCATCCCAGCGCGTGACGCTGGAATCCAGTGAAAAAGAAGGAGCAGAATGGATCCCAGTGTCAGCTACTTGGATGACAGATGGTTATGCAAGAGGCCTGATTATTCACAGCATATTGCAGTATATGCCCAAGATAGAAAAAGAAAGGAGAAAAAATTGGGTCAGAAAATACCTTGATAACATCAGCGAAGATAAGGATGAAATTTACAGTAAAATATTAGCCTTTAATGAAAAATATGGCTATTTGTTTGACTTGGAAGGCAAGTCAGAGATTACACTGAGTGGAACAATTGATGGCAAGTCAGTATTAGTACGACTAGATAGGCTATGCATAACGCAAGATAAAGCAATCATAATTGACTACAAATCACACCGTAACGTTTCTGTTTCCTTATTAAATGAAATAAAAAAACAGATGTTAATCTATAAAACCTTAGTACAAGAAATATATCCAAACAAGCAAGTAGAGTGCGTGGTTATTTGGGTGGAAGATTTAACCATTCAATCTGACTTTTAACGAAACTTGATTGCAAGAAATAGCTACTACGTCATACCACCGCGAACCGTCATCCCGCCACTCCTTTCTCGTCATCCCGCTACGTGTTAGCGGGATCTCAGCATAGCTATCTTAAAGCTAAGTAATATAAGTCAACCCAGCTAGGATTCTTTTGGACGAGCTTATCGTCATGCCGCCGCGAACCGTCATACCGCCACTCCTTTCTCGTCATCTCGCTACGTGTTAGCGGGATCTCAGCATAGCTATCTTAAAGCTAAGTAATATAAGTCAACCCAGCTAGGATTCTTTTGATTGATCAAATTAATTTTCCACTGCCTTGGCCATTCTTTCAGGCACCTTTCTCTTGCAATAGCTAAACTTATATCTTCAAACTCTTCAAAATATACAAGTTTATTTACATTATATCTTGATGTAGAACCTGAAACAATTTTGTTTTTGTGTTCCCAAATCCTCTTGATCAAATTTGCAGTTACACCAATATATAATGTGCTATTAGCTTTATTTGTAAGTATATAGATATATGATAACTTCATCTTAATCGTTTATAGCTAAAGTAACTGAGGTTTATCAACATTATACTACACCATCATGCCACAATAAATCTTACCGTCATCCCGCCGCGCCGCTAACACGTAGCGGGATGACGAGTTACTATACCGCGGCGGTATCTCAGCCGCTAACAAGCAGCGGGATGACAGCAATCTACGTCATACCGCGATTCATTCACGGTATCTCTTAGCCGCTAACACGTAGCGGAATGACGATTGTCGGTAAATCTAAGTTACTGTAGCTATAAAGGCTTTCACAACAACCTATTTTCCTTGAAACTAAAATAGCTACTGAATGTAATAATAATGTGGTCTATTAATTCTATTCCTATACTTTGGCAAGCTTCTGCTAGTTGTCTAGTGAGAGATATATCGCTATTTGAAGGTTGTGTATCTCCGCTTGGATGATTGTGAGATATTACAATGGATGTTGAACCAATCAAAAGTGCGCGCTTGATGATCTCTCTGACATAAAGAGGAGTTTGATCTACTGTACCAATATTTTGCAGGTCTTCCGCTATTAGAACCTGTTTAAAATCTTCGTAATAGGAGAGAAATGAAGGAAAGGACAATCATTTGCAAGCTGGTATTGAGTTTACGTTCGCAATTTTTCCATAGCCGTCTACACTTTTCTAACCAAGCAAAAGAACGCTCAACAACCCATCTCTTTGGCAATACAACAAAAGAATGTAATTCACTGCGCTTTATTACCTCAACAGTTGCACCAATAATATCTTTTATTTGGGTTGCAAAAATTTTTCCTGTGTAGCCTGCATCAACCAATATATTTTTGACTTCAGAAAGGGTATCTTTAGCATTTTCAACCATTCTTACAGCGCTACTACGATCAGTTACTTCTGCTGTTGTTACATAAATTGCATGTGGTAGACCTTGAGTATCAACTGCAATATGACGCTTTATGCCTGAAATCTTTTTACCTGCATCATAGCCCTTTTTTTCAGCAGTATCTGTGTTTTTAACACTTTGAGCATCAATTATACAGAAGCTAGTTTTCTCTTTCCGACCATTGTTGATACGGATCTCTCCAACCAATTTTTTTTAAAACTAATTCCAACAAACTTGGTTCTTCTCCATTCTTTTTATTCCACATTTGAAAATAGTAATATACGCTTTCCCACCTTGGAAAATCTTTTGGCAACATTCTCCACTGGCAACCACTTTTTAGGACGTATAACACTGTACGAAATACATCATACAAATCAAGTTTTCTTGGTCTCGTTTTCTTCCTGCTACTCTCTAGTATTGGTCTGATTTTTTCAAATTGCTCTCGACTTATATCACTTGGATAATTTTTACGCATAGATATACCTCATTCTTAATCTACCACTATTTTACCTCATCTCTCCGAGATTTTAAACAGGTTCTAAGAAATTTATTTATTTAAGTAATATTTAGGTCTATACTTTATTTTGATCGAAAAAAATCTTATGTATAAGACTTTAATCACGTGCTTTATTTTTCTAATTTGCTCCTTTACACAATCGTATGCGAATGATCTTGAAAAAACTGAAACTGAACTATATGAAGAAGCAGTTGAACTTTTTGACCAGAAAAAATATAAACAAGCTATTAGGGCATTTCATAAGATAGAGGATTTGTATCCTTTTTCTTATTGGGCAATGAAAGCAAAATTATTATCTGGTGTGTCTCATTATAATATGGGTAACTATAGCAGTGCTGCAAGTGATATGGATGATTATATATATGTTTATTCAAACGGTGAAGATTTACCATATGTATACTACTTAAGAGTATTATCTTATTACATGCAAATTAATAAAGTGCAACTTGGACAGCAAACTGCATATAAAACTTTAGAGCTAGCCACTGAGTACATTAATCTCTTTCCAGGCAGCGAATATGTAGACGAGATAAAGGAAAGAGCAAAATTAATCACAGAACATATATCAACAAAAGAGTATTCTATCGGTAAATTTTACCTGAGGCGTGGTGAATATTTAGCAGCAATTAAGCGTTTCCAGAATATGGCAAGCTATAAGGATTCTAAATATTTTTCTAAGTCTATTAACCATTTAATAGCAGCCCATTCAGCTCTTGGCCTTGACTTAGAAGCTGAGCAGTATGAAAGTATGTTATTAGCAGAAAACCTGCAAGATGCCAAGCCGGAGGCTTGAAAATTTGCTTTAGCTTTTTCTATGCTTTTATATATAATTTAGATTTTTAACTATTTGAATATGGCTGGTCATTCACAATTTTCAAATATAAAACACCGGAAAGGTGCTCAGGATGCAAAGCGCTCTCAAAAATTTACGAAGCTGATTAGAGAAATAGCAGTTGCTGCAAAGCAAGGGCTACCCGAACTCAACCCGCGCCTTCGCTCTGCTATATTTGCTGCACGCAAGGAAAATCTACCAAAAGATAAAATAGAAACAGCAATAAAAAATGCAACTGGTAACGTTGCTGGAGAAAATTACGAGGAAATACAATATGAAGGTCATGGGCCTTCTGGCACTGCACTCATTGTCCATGCCTTGACTAATAACCGCAACCGTACTGCTTCTGAGGTACGTTATATCTTTTCTCGTAAAGGTGGAAATTTAGGAGAAACAGGAAGTGTTAGTTACCTTTTCGATCATGTAGGCTTAATCGTCTATAAAGCAGAGGGTATGAATTTTGACGATTTATTCAGTCATGGAATCGAATTAGAAGTATTGAATGTTGAGGAAAATGACAAAGAAGGATTACACGTTATAACTTGTGAAATAAAAGATTTTGGTAAAGTACGCGATGCCTTTTATGCAAAATTCGGAGAACCAGAACTTGCTCGTCTTTCATGGCAGCCAAAAGATCTGATTGAAATTAGCGATAAAGAGTTGATTGATAAATTATCTGCATTGGTTGAAGAGCTAGAAGATAACGACGATGTACAGTATGTGGAAGGTAATTTTACTTTTGTTGATAAGCTATGAGGCTGGTAATATTTGTATTGCTTTGTATTTTACCAGCATATGCTACTGAAACATCAACAGATCTTGCACAGCCATTCCAGCATGGAATCAGAAAAAAAAAAGCTACTTTGACGACAGAAAGTGATAGAAAGTTGTTATTCATATCCAGTACCATAAAATCTTCCTTTTTTGCCACGGAAGGGTTGGCGCCAAATACAGTGGTGAAATTAATCAACATATATAAAGATTTCGGTGTTGATTTTAAAAAAGACATTGTGCCGAAGAGTAAATTAGAGGTTCTTTTTGAGAGATTGCCTAATAATCAGAAGACTGAAGAAAAAATTTTATATGCTTCACTGACAATAAACAAGAAAGCTATTAGTTTATATCATTATAAATCGCAAGACGGCAAAGAAAGATATTTTAATAAAGAAGGAATAAGCTTAAAAAATGGCGAAATTTTTGCAAATCCTTTAAATGGAGATTATCGTATATCTTCAAAATTTGGCAATAGAAAGCATCCTGTTCGCGGTAAAATTGCTTTTCACAAAGGAGTGGATTATGCAGCTAAACTTGGCACTCCCATATACGCTGCTGCAGAGGGTGTGATAGAATATATAGGAAAGAATGGTGGCTATGGAAATTACATCAAAATAAGACACAAAAATGAGTATTCAACCTGTTACGCACATATAAATAGATTTAGTGGCGATATAAAGTTAGGCTCTAAAGTAAAGCAGGGGCAGGTCATCGCCTATGTTGGTAGCACTGGTGTTGCAACAGGACCCCATTTACATTACGAAGTTATATATAACGGCAAACACATCGATCCGCTTACGATAGCACATAAAACTGAAGTAAAATTGCCTGATCATGAATTAAGAGAGTTTAAACTATTTGTAAATAAGATAAATAAAACGATCAACAGAGAGGGTTCAAGTGAAAAAGAAGTTTAAAGACAGTATGGATAAGAATACGATAAACGATAGAAATTTGAGTCAAATTCGGGCTTTTCCTGTACTAATAGTGCTAGGATTAATTTTATCGCTGCTTTTTTTGGCATATGACAGCACAATTGCACTTGGAGTTGCTGCCGTTTCAATTTTGACTTTTCTTCAAGGATTTTTTATTAATGACCCTAATGAAGCAAGAGTGATAGAATTTTTTGGTCATTATATTGGAACTTATTTTAAGTCTGGAATATGTGTAACGCTTCCCTTTTCAAGCAAATATATAGTTTCCCTAAAATTTCAGAATATTAACACAGAAAAAATAAAAGTTAATGATGCAAATGGAAGTCCAATAGAGATTTCAGCAGTGATTGTTTGGAGAGTAAATAGCCCTGCAAAGGCGTATTATAATGTTAACAACTATCACGAATTTGTTTTTGTACAAAGTGACTCAGTAATAAGAGAATTAGCTAGTAACTATCCGTATGACAGCGAGAGCAATGAGGAATCTTTACGTAAAAATTCTGATAAAATTTCAGATGAATTGCGGTCAATGTTACAACAAAGATTAGATATTGCAGGAATTGAGATTACAGAAGCAAGAATATCGCATTTGGCGTATTCGTCCGAGATTGCACAAGCAATGTTAAGGCGTCAACAAGCACATGCTATCACTTCGGCAAGAAGGCATATAGTGCAAAATGCAATAGGAATTGTCGAGGAAGTAATAGCTCATTTTGAAAAAAACAAAAGCTTACAATTAGATGGCAAGCAAAAGGTTCAATTGATAAATAATTTGTTGGTTGCCCTAATCTCTGAGCAAGATGCACAACCGACGATTAGTTTAGATAATAATTAGCATAGAAGCCGATTGGGTTTCATAAATGCAAGTCACTATTAATTTCTTGATTAATAGACTAAATGATGTTATAAATTACACGCATTAGGGGTGCTCTAGAAAAGCTGAGAGTACATAAAGTACAACCCTTTGAACCTGATATTGTTAAAGCAAGCGTAGGAAAATGTATGTATATAAATATTGAAGAATGCTTCGGCTTCATTGCGTTAATTGCATCTCTAATTGGATTATCACCTCAAGTATATAAAGCATATATCACTAAAGTTACTCGTGATGTATCGATGTTAATGTTAGTAAACTATCTTATTTGTTCATTGTCTTGGATTGGCTATGGTCTTTACCAGAGCTCAATTTTTGTGGTGCTTAGCAATATTGCTGGATTAGTGATTAGCATAATATCAATTATTCAAAAATGTTACTACGATGCAAAACCTGCACCATGATCATGTGCTGCACTGCAGTACACAACAACAATATCGTTCTATTGTAGTGCTAAATGGAAAAATACCGAGCTCATCGTTTTTTAAACGAGATATACCTATTATTGCTGTAGATGGAGGAGCAAACAAGCTTCTATCAATTGGCGTAAAACCTGATCTTGTAGTAGGAGATTTGGATAGCGTAAATCTGGATTTACGTGCTAATTTGAATACGATATATCTACCTGATCAAGATTATTGCGACTTTTCTAAAGCAATGGCTCACTTAAAAACAGTAAAGTTATTGCCATCAATAGTAACGGGTATTACTGGAGGAGCAATTGATCACATACTACAGAATATTAACATTTTTCTAAGAACCTGTTTAAAATCTCGGAGAGATGAGGTAAAATAGTGGTAGATTAAGAATGAGGTATATCTATGCGTAAAAATTATCCAAGTGATATGAGTCGAGAGCAATTTGAAAAAATCAGACCAATACTAGAGAGTAGCAGGAAGAAAACGAGACCAAGAAAACTTGATTTGTATGATGTATTTCGTACAGTGTTATACGTCCTAAAAAGTGGTTGCCAGTGGAGAATGTTGCCAAAAGATTTTCCAAGGTGGGAAAGCGTATATTACTATTTTCAAATGTGGAATAAAAAGAATGGAGAAGAACCAAGTTTGTTGGAATTAGTTTTAAAAAAAATTGGTTGGAGAGATCCGTATCAACAATGGTCGGAAAGAGAAAACTAGCTTCTGTATAATTGATGCTCAAAGTGTTAAAAACACAGATACTGCTGAAAAAAAGGGCTATGATGCAGGTAAAAAGATTTCAGGCATAAAGCGTCATATTGCAGTTGATACTCAAGGTCTACCACATGCAATTTATGTAACAACAGCAGAAGTAACTGATCGTAGTAGCGCTGTAAGAATGGTTGAAAATGCTAAAGATACCCTTTCTGAAGTCAAAAATATATTGGTTGATGCAGGCTACACAGGAAAAATTTTTGCAACCCAAATAAAAGATATTATTGGTGCAACTGTTGAGGTAATAAAGCGCAGTGAATTACATTCTTTTGTTGTATTGCCAAAGAGATGGGTTGTTGAGCGTTCTTTTGCTTGGTTAGAAAAGTGTAGACGGCTATGGAAAAATTGCGAACGTAAACTCAATACCAGCTTGCAAATGATTGTCCTTTCCTTCATTTCTCTCCTATTACGAAGATTTTAAACAGGTTCTAAGTACGGGCAGTATCTTTTACACACCTTCACCTCCCATGGTAGGTTACACTTTACAAAAAGGTATTACCCATTTTTTTTCTTTGCCAAAAAATACTAAAATATCTTTACTTGGTATACCGAGAGCTCAAATATCAACTAAAGGATTAAAATGGGAACTGCACCTTAGTAATCTTGCTTTTCCGGGAAAAAATTCTTGCTTTAATCGAAGTTTAGGCAATAAGGTATCCGTAGAAGTACACAGTGGTATATGTCTAGCAATGATTTATTTAGAGACAGTAGATGATGCTGCAAGACATCATGTGCGTCAAGTTAAGAAGTAAATAGACTTCTTGCATAACCCAAACTAAGTAGAAAAAAGGTATCATCCAAGTAGCTGACACTGGTTCCTTTATGACGTGTCATTCCAGTTTCAGCTACTTGAATGACAGCAGTCCTACGTCATACCGCCGCGGTATCTCTTAGCCGCTAAGAACCTGTTTAAAATCTTCGTAATAGGAGAGAAATGAAGGAAAGGACAATCATTTGCAAGCTGGTATTGAGTTTACGTTCGCAATTTTTCCATAGCCGTCTACACTTTTCTAACCAAGCAAAAGAACGCTCAACAACCCATCTCTTTGGCAATACAACAAAAGAATGTAATTCACTGCGCTTTATTACCTCAACAGTTGCACCAATAATATCTTTTATTTGGGTTGCAAAAATTTTTCCTGTGTAGCCTGCATCAACCAATATATTTTTGACTTCAGAAAGGGTATCTTTAGCATTTTCAACCATTCTTACAGCGCTACTACGATCAGTTACTTCTGCTGTTGTTACATAAATTGCATGTGGTAGACCTTGAGTATCAACTGCAATATGACGCTTTATGCCTGAAATCTTTTTACCTGCATCATAGCCCTTTTTTTCAGCAGTATCTGTGTTTTTAACACTTTGAGCATCAATTATACAGAAGCTAGTTTTCTCTTTCCGACCATTGTTGATACGGATCTCTCCAACCAATTTTTTTTAAAACTAATTCCAACAAACTTGGTTCTTCTCCATTCTTTTTATTCCACATTTGAAAATAGTAATATACGCTTTCCCACCTTGGAAAATCTTTTGGCAACATTCTCCACTGGCAACCACTTTTTAGGACGTATAACACTGTACGAAATACATCATACAAATCAAGTTTTCTTGGTCTCGTTTTCTTCCTGCTACTCTCTAGTATTGGTCTGATTTTTTCAAATTGCTCTCGACTTATATCACTTGGATAATTTTTACGCATAGATATACCTCATTCTTAATCTACCACTATTTTACCTCATCTCTCCGAGATTTTAAACAGGTTCTAAGACAAACAGTCGGGTTTATAAAAGGGTATTTGTAACAAATAGGAAGAGATTTGGCAGTTATCAGCTATTCACAAGCATCAAGAAGGTTTAAGAAACTTAATATTAAGATAAATGATTGCAGAATTGATAAAAATAATATGGAAGATATCGAAATTGCTATAGACAGTACAGGAATTAGTATATACAACAACACTCCTGGTCACAGTAAGGAAAATAGCACTGACAGAAAATATCGTGGCTATGAGCAAACGAGAAAATTGCACGTAATGTTGAATATAAACAACAAAAAAGCCATAGCTGTAAAATACAGTAACGGTGTCTACTCTGATCACTATGGAGCTTGTGATTTGCTAAAAGAAGTTGATTTTCAGCATGCCATAAAAGCACTATATGCAGATAGAGCATGTGATAGGCACAAGTTTTATAAGTTGTGTAACGAATATGATATAAAGACAAAAATTCCACCAATAAACAATGCGGCAGAACATCCAGAAATAGATTATATGTCTGACAGGAATGCTGCTATTAGGTTAATAAAATTATACGGTGAAGATGGCATGAAAGAATGGAAAAAAGAAGTAAATTATGGGAAAAGATCTTATATTGAAGGGTTTTTCTCAAGATTAAAGCAAATATTCGGATTTAGTTTTAGGAATAAATCTGAGATAAATCGAGAAAAAGAACTGCTAATCAAATGCTATTTGCTTAATAAATTCACTGATATTGGTATGGCTAGATTTGAGATAGTTACATGAATTTACCATAAATCACCATCTCATAAAGTGTGATGCAACAAAGCCATGCCAGTGTCACGCACTGGCATGACACCCTCCTTATGGGCCAAAATCACAATGTTCGTACAGTTGTGGATTCATTCGCGGTATCTCGGCATAGATTCCGCTAACAAGTAGCGGAATGACGAATTTGTCGTTTTTCAGATTGTCGTAAGTCAGTTTAGCTATAGCATAATGCTATATTAATAAATAATCTATATAATACTATTAAATATAATAATTAAAATCTAAATTACTTTCTCTATAAAAGGAGAAATTTACCTTAATGAAAATACATATATATTTAATATTGTTTTTATTTTTTTCTTGCACTCAACTATATGCTGACGAGGAAATTGCAAAATTTGATTTACTTATTGGCGAGATAAATGAAGCAAGCTTCACTCTTAAAGGTGCAATAAAGGTTACAGTAGAACCAGGCTGGCACATATATTATAAAGATCCTGGAGATTTTGGCCTTCCCACGTCTATTAGTTACAAAGGTAATGCATCAGATATAAATATTCACTGGCCTATTCCAAAGGAACATAAAGATAAAGTAGGGAGAGAGACGTTTGTAAGTAACGTATATGAGGATATGGTATTATTTCCCTTTAAGATGAATATATTTTTAAATCAAGGGTATATTGACCTTAACTTCCATATAAATTATGCGATATGTAAAGATAGGTGCATCCCTAAAAATGTTGAGATAAAAATCAGGCAACCATTAAAGGATTTTATAGATTCTGATATCAATAAACTTATAAATGAGTGGTATGAAAAATAGAGTTCTCATGGGGTAGGTGTCATTCCAGCGCGTGACACTGGAATCTCATTTACTTTTTTGTTCACTATGTGAGGAACTTGGGCCTACAAGTATATAAACATAATGGTTTCGCATAAAAAATTTAGATCCCAGTGTCACGCACTAACTGTACGAACATTGAGATATAAGAGTAATTTGTACCAAGAAAAAAGATGTCATCCCAGTGCCCAGACACTGGGATCCAGATTGGACACTAAGTTGGTGAGTATAAAAGTAGCTAACCTTATGTTAAAACACAATATTTTTGGTGAGGGGTTGCATTAAAAGCTGGATTCCAGTGGGCTTTGTTGCATAGCAACTGAAAAAATCTGGTGGCTACTGACAAAATTCATTATAAAATAGCCATTTAACCTTGAAAGAAAAAATATGCCACAAAAAATGAGGGTCAGTAACCATAGCGAATATAACAAATTTCTAGAAAAAAGAGGAAATATTTTTCATTATATCAACGAAGCCATAGAAAAGTGGTACGAGAATGGTCCAAAAATACCAGGTGGCAACAATATTTATAGCGATAAAGTTGTAATTTTGGTGCACATAATAACTTGTTTATTTAGAATAGGCCTGAGGCAAACAGTTGGGTTTATAGCAGGATACCTTGAGCAAATTGGGAAAAATTTGCAAGTTATCAGCTATTCACAATCATCAAGAAGGTTTAAGAAACTTAATATTAAGATCAATGATTGCAGAATTGATAAAAATAATATGGAAGATATCGAAATTGCTATAGACAGTACAGGAATTAGTATATACAACAACACTCCTGGTCATAGCAAGGAAAATAGCGAAGATAGAAAGTATCGCAGCTATGAACAGACAAGAAAATTGCATGTAATGTTGAATACAAACAGCAAAAAAGCCATAGCTGTAAAATACAGTAATGGTGTCTACTCTGATCACTATGGAGCTTGTGATTTGCTAAAAGAAGTCGATTTTCAGTATGTCATAAAAGTACTATATGCAGATAGGGCATATGATAGAGAAAAGCTCTATAAGCTGTGTAATCAATATGGTATAAAAACGAAAATTCCTCCGAAAAACAACGCAGCAGAGCATCCAAAATTGGATTATATGCTTGATAGAAATGCCGCTATTCAGTTAATGAAATTACATGGTGAGAATGGTATAAAAAGATGGAAAGAAGAAGTAAATTACGGAAAAAGATCGTATATTGAAGGATTTTTCTCAAGGTTGAAGCGAATATTTGGGTTTAGTTTTAGGAGCAAATCTGAGATTAATCGTGAGAAGGAACTACTTGTTAAATGCTATTTGCTCAATAAGTTCACTGATATTGGTATGGCTAAATTTGAGATAGCTTCATAAATTTATTGTGCGTTACCTACTATCCGAAGAGCGATGCAACAAAGCCATTCCAGTGTCAAGCACTGGAATGACATCGTCTTAACATTGTACCATATTACAATGTTCGTACAGTTATGTGTCACGCTACTTGGATGACAAGAAAAGGTTTCTAGAATGACGGAAACGAAGTCATACATAGAAAATAGGTTAGGTATTTTCAATTTTTGTTGTATACTCAAATAAAAATCTCACTTTTACAGATGGATACAGTAAAGTTTGTTTTATTACTGCCAACAATATTACTCATGCTAGTTGCTGGTGTTTACCTATCGATTAAACTAAAATGGCTACAGGTATTTAGATTACCATACGCCCTTTCACTCCTTGGAGCTAAAAAAGGAGAAAATAAATTTTCTTCTATAGCCGCTCTGTTTACAATTTTAGGGGGAAATTTAGGAGTAGGAAATATTTCAGGAACTGCTGTTGCTCTAAAAACCGGAGGACCGGGCTCTATTTTGTGGATGGCGATAATTATTGTTATCACTTCTGTGATAAAATATGTCACTTGTTATCTAAGTATAAAAACCAGAAAGGAAAAGAACGGACGGTTTATAGGTGGCCCTGTAGCCTACATGGCTGATGCATTTAACTCTAGAAAAGCTACAATTGTGTTTCTAGTTGTTATGATAATGGTTTCAATAACAGTTGGTAACCTTGTTCAGGTAAATTCTCTATCAATACCACTTAACATGATAGATGTGCCTGTAGTCATTGGTGGCATTGTAATGGCCATAATATTTTTTGTTGTTGCAGCTCTCAGCTTAAAAAAAATTAAAATTTTTATATCGGCTATGATACCGATAATGACGGTAAGTTACCTCACACTTTGCGGTATCATATTATTTAAATTTAGTGAAAATATTCTTCCTTCTCTAAAACTAATAACAAGCAGTTTTTTTACAACTAGTAGCTTTAACTCTGGTTTATCTCTAGGTTTGATTTTAGAAATGTTGACTATTATTCAAGTTGGAACTTTGCGAGGTATTTTTGCAACAGATATAGGGCTTGGCCTTGAAGGAATCGTACATTCTTCAATTGTTCCTAAGAAA
Organism: Wolbachia endosymbiont (group A) of Chalcis sispes; assembly: GCF_964026765.1. Lineage (NCBI taxonomy): Bacteria > Pseudomonadati > Pseudomonadota > Alphaproteobacteria > Rickettsiales > Anaplasmataceae > Wolbachia > Wolbachia endosymbiont (group A) of Chalcis sispes. Next base: position 845,424 of record NZ_OZ034697.1, on the reverse strand, counting down.
AATAATAATAAATTTATTATTGAGCAGAGTCTAATTACGATAATATCGCCTTTTATAGTTGCGTTTATAGTGTTTATTACAACAATGGTACTGCTTGTCACAGATTCTTGGGTCACTGATTTAGAGAGCACTAACATGTGCATATTTGCTTTTAGAAAGGCAATGAATTGGCCTTATATTGACTATTTAATTATGGCCATAATGTTTTGTTTTGCTTTTACTACTATTTTTACTTGGTTTTTTTGCTCAAAACAGACAATACGCTATGTGTCTATGGATAATAAATACACTAAAATCTGGATTGTAATTTTTACCATGATCATTCCGCTTGGTGCGATAGGTAAAGTCCGGTTGCTATGGGATGTTGCTGATATCTCGATTGCTGCTTTGTTGTTTATCAACATACTCGCTATACTCAAGCTAACCTCTCAAGATCCAGAAGTGTTTACTATGAGTAGCAGATATTTGAAGTTGCAAAAACAGAGCTATAGCTAAAGCAATTTAGGCTATGCAGCTGTTGTGATATAAGAGTGATTTCCGCCAAGAAGGATGTCATCCCAGTGCCCAGACACTGGGATCCAGGAATCTTGATTGGCACTAAGTTAGTGAGCATAAAAGTAGCTAATCTTATGTTAAAACACAACATTTTTGATGGGGTTCGTGAAAGGCTGGATTCCAGACTGGAATGACAACTTAAATCGTTTGATGTTACCATAAAATAGCTTGTGTCATCACATTAGTAACACAACCTTCCTTAATAAAAATTCAACCAATGCTTGTGATAATTATATTAGCTAGTATTAGCTAGAACTAAAGGCAGAGGGTTATTAGTGAGGGATATATGGGCACTAACGATACACAACAAGAACACATTTATAATGAGCGCATTCAAGAAATTTTTCCTTTATTTGATAAAATAAGAAAGGAAGACGACCCAATTTATAATGCTAGAGTTGATTTTAACACAGTAAAGTTTTTAACAAAACACGCCAACTGGAATTGGGACGAAGAAGAAAACAAAGATAAAGCATATGGAGTTATTCTTCAGAAATGCGACAAGACAAAGACAGCTAGACAAGAGCTTGAAGATAAAGCTAAAGAAGAGTTGAATAAATATATTACTATTGCTAATAACATTAATGATGATGTTAAAGATAAAAAAGTTTCAATATACGGTAATCATGCAAGTATTACACTGGAGGATAACAAGAAAGAGTTCAAAATCAGCGAATTTTTAAACAGTGATTTTTGTCAGAAGAATGGAATCTCGGGGTTTTCAACGTTGCATAGTGATGGAAAGAGCGGAATGCACGGTTTTGTTGCCGAGGAAGGTGAAGGGAAAGAAAAGAGAAAAGTAAGACATTATGTCGTAACCGATGGTTCATATGAAATGACGCTAAATTGGTATGTGAATGGGGAAAAGTGTACTATCAAAATCAATATTGATAAAGATGGTGTAGAACTTATTGAAGGTAATGGCGTTACTGAAGATCAGCTAAAAGCAAATAAAGACGTAAAAATAGGTGGTTTATTCTTGCATGAAATAGAATTCAGGGAAAAAGGAAAAGTGAATGAGGTGCAACATAATAAAGACAGTAACGAGCTATCATCTGAAACTACAACAAGAATTGATGTTAATAGAGATGTTAGCGTTCAAGCTACTGATATAACTCGAAAAAAAGAAGATCACCATTCACATTTTGGACCACAATCTAACAGCAGAAGGCAGTCTTACGATAGCGGAATTGGAAAAGATTTTGACGATAAAATTAATTCTCAGGAGGCTAAAGAAAAGCGTGAGCTTAGACAAGCAGCACGAGAAGCAAATTCGGGAGGTCAAGTTTATAACCTACAATCGCTTTTTGAGGAGAATCCTCAGAACAAAAAAACTCCTCCGCCACTTCCACCTAGAACTAGTTCACTACCACCTAAAAAAGGTGTTTTCGATGAGCAAGGGGGAGCCAAATCTGGAAGCCAAAAACCAGATGACTTGCGCGAAAATGAGCAAACACCTAATAATCAGCAAAAAGGTGCAACTTCTGATTCTTCAGATAGTTCTACTTTCACCAAGTCTGTAAGCCACAATCAAGATAATAGGCAAGAAGATGAACGGTATGACAATCCTACATTTGGACATGCTGTACCTGGAAGCCAAAAACCAGATAGAAGTGAGCAAACACCTAATGATCAGCAACAACCTAAAACCCAGCAACAAGAAGGAAATAGCAAAGGCGATCTGTTACAAGACATCAGAAATTTCAAGAAAAACAACTTACGGCACATTGATGTTGATGATAGAAAAGCATCAATTGCAGGAAGTAGAAAAAATAACCCATCACCGTTAGAGACATTAAAGGACAGAATTCCTTATTCATCTTCTCCAGATAACAGTGATAACCAAGATGCTAGTGATGCTAAGTGGAAAGAAAGTGAACAGCCGCTCTCTGCTACAGCACTCAATAATAAAAGTGACTCGGGCTATTCATCTCCAACTCATGACAATAATGAACAATCTCAAGTAAATCCTGAACAGTTAAAGAAGAGCTTAGAGAACATTGAACAAAGTGATCAAACTCCACCTGAAAATCTTCTTAAAGAAATCAGAGATAGATCACAGCAGGATAATAGAGGATTAAGGCAAGTTGATCCTACTGATAAACTGTCACAAGATAAAGAAGATGGATTGCAAAAAGACGATTTAGCAGATGTAAAAATAGTGGAAGGTCCAACTGTTAGTGTCTCTGCTTCAACACCAAATAGTATAAGTGATTCAGGCTATATATCTCCAACTAATAGTGATAGTAAATCTCAAACAGATTTAAAACAGGTAGGAAGGAAATTAGAAGAACATATTAGACAAAGTAATCTAACTCTATTTGAAGAACTTAAAAATACATTAGGTCAAGAAAATCTCGGGTTAAAACCAGCTGATCAGAGTCAGATTAGCGAAGAAACTAAAAAACGCTTGAGAGAAGTTGGGTTGCTAAAAGACAGCTCAACAGACATAAAAGCAAACGATTCGGGCTATTCATCTCCAACTCATGACAATAATGAACAATCTCAAGTAAATCCTGAACAGTTAAAGAAGAGCTTAGAAAACATTGAACCAAAAGAAATCGGAGATACGAGTGAGTTAAAAGGAGCATTGGGAAACCCGGATAAAGGGTTAAGAGAACCGGCACAACAGGCTACTAAAGAAAATATTCCTAAAGATTCATTCTCAGAAAACATTTTAGAAAAGATAGGAGAAGGTAAACAATATGACCCTATACGTAAGTGGTTAGAAAAAACAGTGGCAGAACGAGAAAATAATGACACTAATCCAACTGTAGATAAAAATAGCGAACTATATAAATTACTAGAGAAAGATGAAGCACAACTGAAAGCTGGAGTAATAGAAGAAGAAAGAGGAGATACTTTAACAGAACACACTGATGGTTATGATCGCAATAGAATTGCATTAGCTAACAGAAATAAAAGACCACTAGATTGGGCTAAACAGGTTGCTGAGTCACAACAAAAAAAAGATACTAATAAAGGTATTTCAATATAAATTGAAGTTAAAATAATTGCTTAGCAAACAATAGGTTTCATGTAATGGTAACCCTATAACGGAAGAGTAGGAGCCGCGTAAGAACAATACGAACACTCCAGCTAAGCCTTGTATATTGCATCCCCCCGCCCTATTTTTCCACTCTTCTGATGCTAAATAATACTTAATTTCTTGTTCACTGAGACGTTTAAATTTCACTATTGTAACCACAGTCCTGATATGTTGTTTAGATTGATCGGGAGTTAATAGACATACACTGGTGTATACTCTATGCCTTCTTCCTGATAACAAGCGGATACATTTTTCTGCTTGCTCAACGTTTTCAGCTTTGAGCAATATCCTTCTACCACAAGCAACAACTGTATCAACACCAAGCACAAAGTAATTTGGATTTGAGCTTTGTATTTTCTCCGCTTTACTTTTTGCCATACGGATTGAGTAATCCTTCGGAAGTTCCTTTTTTAAAGGGGCTTCATCTATATCTGCTGGCAAAATTAAACCTGGCTCAATGTTTATTTGTTTTAGTAAAGCTATACGCCTTTTCGATGATGAAGCAAGAATAAGATTATTTAGAGATCGTTCTGTCACTTGTACCTTTAAGCCTTCTAATGATCCTACCCTTTCTCGCATTCCTATCGTAAATGCTCATCTCAACTAACACCCTATCCCCTATAATGATGCGTATTTTACTTCTTCTCACTTTCCCTGATACATGACAGATAATCTCATGTTCATTGTCCAGTTTCACTCTAAATTCTGCTGCAGGTAGTAAAGCAGTTACTGCCCCTTCCACTTCAAAAATTGTTTTCGATTTCTCGTCTTTTATCATATGTTATATTATAATTTAATAATCTTTTTTAGTCTACTATAGATTTTAAATTATTATCAACACAAAAGACCTTTTGCGCCCCACTTAAGTTGCAACTTAACCCCAACCATCTTCACAATGATACCCTACCTACGTTTCTACTCTCTGCCACCTTCTCAATAGAACTTATAGGACTTATGTTGAAAGATAAATCATTATCACAATTTTCTTCATCGCTATCAAGTCCACTATCAACGCTTAAAGATCTGAGTAATGTTGTCTTCTCTCTCAGTGGAACATAAGACTCATTATCAACGCTTGAAGATTTGGATAACCTTTTCTTCTGTCGTGGAGCATTACCAGACTCATTAGAAATTTCTCCCGTTAATTGATTGTTGAAGCTCCTTTGTTCATCAGCACGAATTTTTTCTTCCAGTCCATCAAGCATTCCTACCAATTCATCACCCCATTCATTTTCTTCTTCTAATAATTGTTTACACTTTTCTTTCTCACGCTCTAGCTCGTTTCTTAACTCTTCGACTTTATCTTCATCTTTAGTGAGTTCAAGTGTAAGCACCTTATCTCCTGGAAATTCCTCGTACTCGTTTTCTAGTTCTTCAATGTTGAGTTTTAGTCTCTCTTCTCCAAGTGTATCTTGTAAATCGCTATCCTGCCTATCTGATTCTTTAATCTTTTGCTCAATTTCTACTTGTACCTTATATTCCTGATCTAATTCTCTTAGCTGATCTTTCAAGCGCTCTTTCTGCTGGCGTCGTTCAACCATTATCTGTTCCGCATCTTCTCGTGCTTGATTTAGCTCTTTTTCCAAATTCTTCTTTCCTGCATTAACAATTTTCAGCTCTTCCTTTAGCTTTCTTTTTTCTTCATATACACCTTTAAGTTCTTGTGCTTTCCCTTGTAGCTCTTTTAACACACCTGCTAATTCTTCATTTTTTTGTGCCAGTTCAGTTTGCAATTCCGTGTTTTTTTGCTCCTCTTTTTCAAACTTGTCTTGTAAATCGCTATTCTGCTTCTCTAACTTTACAATTGTTTGATTAGCTTCTGCTTGGGTTGTTTCTAGTTTCTCCTGTAGTCGCTGATTTTCTTGTATTAATTCATGGTGCTTTTTATTTATCACTTGCAACCCTGCTTCTATTTCTTGCTTCAATTCAACAGCTTCTTTTTTCAAATTTGACATTTCTTGCTTCAATTCAACGTTTTTTTCGGACAGCATCTGATTATTTAAAATCAATTCATCCATTTGTTGTGAAGCAACTTCTGTCTGAGTTCCAGTGTGCTGTAAATTGACTTCCGTTTGAGTTTCGATTTGTTGTGAAGCAACTTCTGTTTGAGTTTCAGTGTGCTGTAAATTGACTTCCGTTTGAGTTTCGATTTGTTGTGAAGCAACTTCTGTTTGAGTTGATGCATTGCTATTAATAGAAGGAGGAAGGCTATTGTCAGCATCAACTTTAGGGTCTAATTCCCCCTCTGGTTCCTTGCGATAGGCCACTATAGATTCATTTTGAAAATTGTTATTAGCAGTAGGCACAACATCAGCAGCCTTACCCTTTTCTAGTACAGCATCATATAAGGAGAGACTTTGAATATATAATTCATCATTTTGCTTTATCAATTCTAAGAACCTGTTTAAAATCTCGGAGAGATGAGGTAAAATAGTGGTAGATTAAGAATGAGGTATATCTATGCGTAAAAATTATCCAAGTGATATAAGTCGAGAGCAATTTGAAAAAATCAGACCAATACTAGAGAGTAGCAGGAAGAAAACGAGACCAAGAAAACTTGATTTGTATGATGTATTTCGTACAGTGTTATACGTCCTAAAAAGTGGTTGCCAGTGGAGAATGTTGCCAAAAGATTTTCCAAGGTGGGAAAGCGTATATTACTATTTTCAAATGTGGAATAAAAAGAATGGAGAAGAACCAAGTTTGTTGGAATTAGTTTTAAAAAAAATTGGTTGGAGAGATCCGTATCAACAATGGTCGGAAAGAGAAAACTAGCTTCTGTATAATTGATGCTCAAAGTGTTAAAAACACAGATACTGCTGAAAAAAAGGGCTATGATGCAGGTAAAAAGATTTCAGGCATAAAGCGTCATATTGCAGTTGATACTCAAGGTCTACCACATGCAATTTATGTAACAACAGCAGAAGTAACTGATCGTAGTAGCGCTGTAAGAATGGTTGAAAATGCTAAAGATACCCTTTCTGAAGTCAAAAATATATTGGTTGATGCAGGCTACACAGGAAAAATTTTTGCAACCCAAATAAAAGATATTATTGGTGCAACTGTTGAGGTAATAAAGCGCAGTGAATTACATTCTTTTGTTGTATTGCCAAAGAGATGGGTTGTTGAGCGTTCTTTTGCTTGGTTAGAAAAGTGTAGACGGCTATGGAAAAATTGCGAACGTAAACTCAATACCAGCTTGCAAATGATTGTCCTTTCCTTCATTTCTCTCCTATTACGAAGATTTTAAACAGGTTCTAAGATCTCCTCCGATGAAACAAAATCTTCACCATTAAATTTTAGTACTTCAGTTATGCGACCGCTACTCACATTCATAATCATGGTACAAATTGAAACATTCCCGAACTCATCCTTTATAGGCCAAGTGCTTGTCATTTCATAACATGTGCCTTCTTTAAATTCATAATATCTTTTCTTATCTTCTTGATAAGCGTATATTTCATGTTTTTTATTGCAATAGATATTCAATTTTTTAATATCTTTCTCTTGCTGTAAAATGTCACTAATTCTTGTTGGCTCACTTTTATTGTAATTAATAAGGTTAACATTCAAAACTCTATGAGCATTATCAGTTTCTGTGTAATAAGCTTGAAGCTCTACGTCTTTCCTCTCAAAATATTTACTTGCAGTTTTTTTTCCCTGCTCTGCCAACTCTATGCATTTATCTATATCTTCCTTAAAGCTCTTATTAGCAGACTCTGTTACTGCTTTATCTATGTACGTTTGTTTAAAATCTCTATCGTTTATTAGGTCATAAAAACTCCACCCATCCCCAAAAGCCCCCTGCACGTAAGTGAAATTCTTTTTTTCCTTTAGTTCTCTTAAGAACCACACCTTTTCTTTCAGATTTTTCAGTTGAAAGCTTATCCTTGCCTTTACACTAGAGTTTTTGGCAGGAATATTCATTTCTTCTAATTCTTTAAATAATTTATTATCTTTTATAATTGAGTAGCAAAACTTTACAATAGCAGAATTTGCAAACAAAGGATCTTTTTTTATACCTTCATCAAGAATTTCTTTAAAATGTGCAAATTGAGGTAGAACATAAAAATCGATTATTTCTTTTTCTGATCCCGTTTTATTAGCATAAGAGATATCACCTAATTGTGAATATAACTCTTTCAATGTATGGTAGATAAGCGTAGAGTAATAAACTTCCCTATTCAGTGAAGTTGGTCCAATACACTTTTCAAGTTGATCACCTGTTTTTCCTGCCTCTGCTGTTTTTTCTTCTTTAGCCAAACTTCCAATCATAATACACCTCCTTAACTATATTTATATTATACCAATTAACATATATTAAAAGAAATCAAACTGTATAACCTCGTCCTACACTAACTTTTATGATTACTTAATTGTGTAAAAATAACTGCAAGTGTTAAACTTGAGCTTTTATTTTTCATTATACATTTCTTACTACATGTTTATACTGCTGTCTTGCATAATAGACTATTCGAAGTTACACAAGTATTTTTTTTATTAGATAAGAGTTAGTAAGAGCCTGTTCATAATTTTTTCAGAAGTAAGGCAGTGAAAGCCAGAACTACCATTTGTAGGCTAGTATTGAGTTTTCGCTCACAATTTTTCCACAATCTTCTACATTTTTCTAACCAAGCAAAAGATCGCTCCACAACCCATCTTTTGGGCAATACAACAAAGGAACGTAATTCATTTCTTTTGATCACTTCAACGGTTGCACCAATAATCGTTTTTATTTGAGTTACAAAATTCTCTCCAGTATAGCCTGCATCAACCAGTACATTTTTAACTCCCGAGAGATTTTCTTTTGCATTTTCGACCATTCTCACAGCACTGCTACGGTCAGTTATCTCTGCTGTTGTTGTATAAATTGCATGCTTGCGTATCTACTGCAATACGGCCCTGAAATCTTCTTGCCTGCATCATAGCTTCAGCAGTATCTGCATTTTTTATACTCTGTGCATCAATTATGCAGAAGCTTTTCCGACCATTGTTTTGTCGCAATTATTTTTTTTTAATACCAGCTCCAGAACACTTTCTTTATTTGCATCTGGTTTTTCACTCCACTTCTTAAAATAGTCGTAACAATTGCGCCATTTTGGGAACTCTTTTGATACCATTCTCCACTGGCAACCACTTTTTAACACGTATAACACTCCACAAAATACATCATGTAAATCAAGTGTTCTTGGTTTTGTCTTCTTTCTGCAAGATTCCAGATCTGCTACAATAATCTCAAACTTTTCTCGACTTATGTCACTTGGTTATAAACTTCGCATATCCTACTTTATATACTTTATCCTCTCACTTTATCTCTTTTTTGAGATTACGTACAGGCTCTAAGATACAAAGACGTTTTCAGAAATCTTTAAGCTTAATAACATCCTCTCTCTTTGGACTAGTTGAGATTAGATGAATTGGTACACCTATTAATTTTTCTAACCTGTCTATATATTTTATTAAATTGATAGGCAATGCTTTAATCGACCTTTTACCTTGAGTGTTTTCTTTCCAGCCAGGAAACTCTTCATATATTGGCTCTAATTCCCCTTGTATTGAATGCGATGCGGGTAAATAATCATACATTTTTCCGCTATACTTGTAACCAGTGCATATTTTAATTGTATCAAAAGAATTAAGCACATCTAATTTGGTTAATACAATGCTTGAAACTCCAGAGAGTTGCACGGCCTGGCGCACTAAAACTGCATCGAACCATCCGCAACGCCTTCTTCTATTGCTCACTGTTCCAAGTTCCTTACCTATAGTAAACAAGCTATCTCCTACTTCATTTTTCTGCTCAGTAGGAAATGGGCCATTGCCCACTCTTGTTGTATAAGCTTTTACCACACCAATAATGTAAGCATTGGAGGATAACCCTGAGCCTGTTATTGCTTGCGATGCTACAGTATTACTTGAAGTAACAAAAGGGTAAGTTCCGTGGTCGATATCTAAAAATGCGCCTTGGGCACCTTCAAATATTATTTTCTTACCTTCTTTCATCAAGTCATTTAATATCTTCCACACAGGTTTTTTATATGAAAGAATTTTTTCTGAAATCTCTTGAATTTCCTTTAATATTTCTTCTTTTTTAACTACCTGGTAGTTAAGGCCTTTCCTGATAGCATTGTGGTAATTCAAAAGAGTATCCAATCTTTTATTGAGCTCATCTGCGTTTTCTAAGTCACAAAGGCGTATAGCTCTCCTCCCAACTTTATCTTCATAACATGGTCCTATCCCTTTATTTGTTGTACCAATTTTGTGATTTCCATTTAAATCTTCAAATAGCTTTTCCTTGTCCTTATGTACGCTAAGTATTAATGGACAGCTCTCAGATACCATCAAGTTGTTATAGTTTACGTCTACTCCTTTAACTTTCAATGACTCTATTTCTGAGATTAGAGCGTGTGAATCAAGAGCAACGCCATTTCCTATGATAGATATTTTGCCTGGCCTCAAAACAGCAGAGGGCAGTAAATTTAATTTATAAACCTCATCATCTACTACTATAGTGTGCCCTGCATTATTTCCTCCCTGAAATCTCACAACTACATCTGCATTCTCAGAAAGATAATCTACTATTTTACCCTTGCCTTCGTCACCCCATTGCAGACCAACAATTACAATGTTATTCATCATTATTTTCTAGATTAATACATAAATATTAATGCAGTACGCTACAAATGGAAAGAGAAATCTACGCCTTTCCTACACCTCTTAAATAAAGAGTTTCCAAGCCAGATAAAACATTTTTCCTATAGAATTGCAAGAATGGTTTCCCTACGTCATACCGCGATTCATTCGCGGTATCTCAGCATAGATTCCGCTAACGAGTAGCGGAATGACGAATTTGTTGTTTTTCAAATTGTAGATAAACCCAAGCCACTTTAGCTATAGAATTGCAAGACTATCTAATACCGCACACTAATTTCTCTCTTTATCTTATATAAATTAATTAAGTAAAGCGAATACAGTATCCACACTACTAAAAAAAATGTGGCACAAAACATAAACATTACAATGAGTGGCAACAGCAAAGAACCTTCTATTGCTACTCCACCTCTTCTCAAAATGCTTGCAGGCTGATGAAGAGTAGACCATAAATTCACAGAAAATTTTACTATGGGAATATTTATAGCACTAAAAATGGCAAATACTGCTGCTGATTTTTCTGCCCTCGCTTCATTATCAAAAGCGCTCCACAATGAAAGGTAGCCAACATATAGGAAAAATAAAATCAGCATTGAAGTAAGCCTTGCATCCCATACCCACCAAGTGCCCCAGGTTCCTTTTCCCCAGATGCTGCCTGTGATTAAACATATTGCCGAAAAGACTGTCCCTGCAGGAGCAGCAGCATGTGCCAAGACACTAGCAATGCTATTGTTCCACACCAATGAAATGAAACTGAGTGATGCAATTAATCCATATATTCCAAGAGCAAGCCATGCAGAAGGCACATGAAGATACATAATTCGTACAATTTCTCCTTGTTTATAATCTTCTGGGGAGAAGAATAACGCCAAAGACATTCCAATTAAAAAACATGCGAAACAAATCACCCCAAGCCAAGGTAGAGCTTTCTTAGAAAAATAAGAGAAATTTGTAGGCTTTAATAAAAACATTCATTTTGAGAATAATTGTGTTAAGAATTTACCAATTAGTTTGAGTTTTATCAACAGGATAGTTTTTCTATATTTACGTAGGTCAACAAATTAGCATAATTTCAGTAGCAGATTGCTAGCTATTATTTTTAGTATATGACCCTTAAAAAGCTTAATCTACACTTAGTATCAGATTCAAGTGGTGAAACTGTTATATCAGTTGCAAAATCAGCTCTGAAACACTTTCGTTCTGTAGAAACGATCGAATATGTTTGGTCTTTTGTAAAAGGAGAAGAGCAGATTGACAAAATTCTGGAGGAAATTAATAGGAAAAGTGATGAGCATAATTTTGTTATATGCACTATTACTGATGATGAGCTAAGAAAATATCTAAAAGATAACTGTATAAAGTTGAAAATTCCCTATAGAGCAATATTATCACATATTATTAGAGAAATTTCGTCTTATCTTGAAATTGAAAAAGACGAAAAGCTTGACTTGCATACTGAGATAAATAACGAATATTTTCAGCGCATTGAGGCAATAAACTACACTATTAATCATGATGATGGACAAAATATTCAAGATATTGATAAAGCAGATATAATTTTGGTTGGAGTTTCACGTACATCAAAATCTCCCACCAGTACGTATTTAGCTTACCGAGGCTATAAGGTTGCAAATATTCCTTTTGTTAGTGGGGTACCCTTTTATGTCGACTTGGCAAAATTAAAAAATAAACTGACAATAGGGGTAACAATAGACGTAAGTAGGCTAATAGAAATACGCAAAAATAGACTTACTTCAATTAACAACGAAGATAATAATATATATGCTAACCCTGAGAAAGTAGAAAAGGAAATTAAAGAAGCAGAGGAGCTCTTTAAACAGAATAACTGGCCAATTATCGATGTCACGCAAAAGTCGATCGAAGAAGTATCAGCAACAATTATACAATATTTTAATAAAATGTTATCAATTGACTAACTCTTGATAAGTGATTATAATGTAAAGTAATTTAATTCTTACTATAGATATGAAAGTCAAAGGGTCGCTAAAATCTCATCGTAACAGAGATAAAAATTGTAAAGTTGTGAAAAGGGGTGGTAAGATTTACATTATAAATAAGGTAAAGCCAAGGTGTAAAGCGCGTCAAGGTTCTTAGCTTTTTGTTCACCTTTTCATGTTATATATTTTTTATATGTGAAAGTACGGTGCTTATATCTAAAAAGAAGCAAAAATTACTGTGTTTAAGCGCAGCCTTACTCATTTCTTCTCTTACATTATATTTCAGCATTAGCACAATTACAGGTAAACGTGGCTTATTGACGTTAATAGATTTAAAAAAAGAAATTGAGTACAATAAACTTTTGCTAAAGGATGTCTCTTCTGAAAAGGAAAAGTTGGACAACAAAGTATTTGGCTTATATGAAAAAAGCTTAGATTTAGATCTGCTTGATGAGCAAGCAAAAAATGCTTTAGGTTATGTGAACCCTAATGAACTTATGGTTGTTCTTGACGTGGAATAGCAGTAGTGACCTTACCCAGAAAAAGTGGAGAGAAAGAAAAGAGTTTTTTTGGGTAAAATAAAATTTTGGAGGATTAGAAATGGTAAGAGAATATACGGCAGAATTCAAATTGGAAGCTGTTAAACTGGCAAATGAACAAAGAAAGGCAGGTCAAACAATTACAAAAATAGCAAAGGATTTAGGAATAAAGGGTGGTTTATTAGGAAAATGGATAAAGAAACACAACGAAAAAAAGTCGGCAGCAGATGCATTTCCAGGTAGAGGTAACATGGCTCCTTACGACAAAGAGAGGTTTGATTTACAAAGCAAGAGTAACAAGGGAAAGAGACATTTTAAAAAAAGCCCTGGCCAGTCAAAAAGAGTAAAATATTTTTTTATATAGTAACTGCTATAAAGTACAGGAATTATGTAGGATTTTCTGCTAGTGGCTACTATAAGTGGACTACAAGGAAAATAAGCAGTAGAGAATCAGCAAATAAAGAGTTATTAGCAGATATTCAAAAAATATATCAAGCTTCTAAATGTAGATATGGAGCTCCTAAAATTCATGCTGAATTAAAGGCTTTGGGTAAAAGTTGCAACTTAAAAACAGTGCAAAGTATTATGCAGAAAAATGGTATTCAGGCTATATTGAGAAGAAAATTTAAAATTAAGAAACAACAAACAGATAATAGAGCTGTAGCTCCCAATATACTAGATCAAAACTTTATTGTTGATCAACCAAATAAAGTATGGGATTACTTACATCAAAACCAAGGAGGGATGGCTATATTTGGCAGCAATAATTCTCACGTATGGTAGTTAATGAGTAGTGCAATAAATAAACAATTGGTTATGAACTCTTTATTAATGGCCATTAATAGGCGTAAACCTGTTAAAAATCTACTGCTGCACAGTGACCAAGGTTCACAATATACTTTGCAAGGTTATCAATATCTCTTATCCATAAAAAACATAGATGAATCATAAAGGTTGTTGTTACGACAATTCTGTTGTGGAAAGCTTCTTCAGTTCTCTAAAAAGGGAGTTACCAATAGACACCTCTCGGCACTCTAAACAGCATATCAAAACTGCTATATTTGAATATATAGAAATTTTTTATAACAAACAACGTCACTATTAACTATTGCATTCCAGAACAATTTGATGCATCATTCTTTTTGTAAAAAACATTCCACACTTTCTCTCCACTTTTTCTGGGTAAGGTCAAAGGATCTTATGTCTTAAACCTTATCACCAGGCTTAACAAATAGGTGGCCCAATACTATTAACTTTATGGGTTTATCTTCGTTATTTGCTACTATCCAAACCCCATCGCTCTCATGATCAACAATTTCTATTGGTGCAAATACTACATAATTATTGTCATCAACAATCTTTATTCCAAGAGCACCCTCGTCACTTAAGCTCAGGGCTGAAGAAGGAACTTTATATGCAAATCTTTCGCCTGAAGGTAGCCTTACGTTGGCAGTTAGTCCCTGCAAGGATATCATTTTATTATTAGTTACCTTTACTTCTACCCTATAAGACCCAGTTTTAGGCTCAGCAATTTTACTAATAAAACTTACTTCACCTGCCAATTCTTTTCCGTCCAGCAAATTAATTTGAGCTGTGCTGCCTAGCTCTATTTTATTTACTTCATTTTCCGAAACGTATAACACTACAAGAATTTGATCGAAATTAACCACGTCAGCTATTTTTTGCCCAGCATTAACAAAATCCCCTTCGTTTGCATTGATTTTATCAATATAACCATCTATAGGAGATGTGACTGCAGTATTTTCTAAATCCAATTCTAGCCTTTTTAGGTCAGCTTTTGCACTTTGTAACGCAGTAAAAGCTGCTTCTACTTGTATTTGTGCCCCATAGCCTTTTTTATTCAGTTTGTGAGAGGAATCATACTCAATTTCACGCTGCTTTAATAAAGCTTTGGCTTTCTGAGCTTGCTCAATCCTGTCATAATCTTCTATCTTTAACACTACATCATCTCTTTTTACCTTTTCACCATCAGGTAAATAAATAGCAATAATCTTACCACTTATTTTTGAGACAAGGCTAGCTCTATGTAAGGGATTTACTGTACCAGAAAAATTTAAATATATAGTGCGGTTTTGCGGCGCACATTCTTGAGTTTTTACTGAAAAGCTACTAGTTGCATTATCGCTATGAACCGCCTGATCTTTTTTTAAAAATGCACTGCTGATAAAAAACAGTAGAATAAAAGCAATACTGGAAATGATGATTACTTTGTTTCTCACCTTTAAACAATAGAATTTGTTGACCAATCTTGTTAGAAACAACTGCATAAATTTTCGAATCAGAAATGTAAGTATAATACATGTACCATTGTCACTCCATAAATAGTTTTATATGAGAACAAACACAAGATTTTCCTACAATAAGTAAGTTTTTTATTGCTAAAATGCAATTTTTAATCGAATAAAAATGTAAAATTGCAAACAAAGTTGTGCATAAGACTGGATTTAAAAAAATCTTGAAAAACATACTAAAACTTTTAAATAATAACTTTATATCTAGTGGCTTTGCCTTCTCCAAGACGCTGTAAGTATTTCATCCCTAGCAGTTTCTTTGTAATTGCCTCTACTGTTCTTGGAGGAAATCCTAGAGCTTCTATAGCATCTTTTCTACTAAATTCTTTATCTGCAAGGCTAAGTGCCCATTCCCAGAAGAACAATTGTTTTCTTGATAATAAATATTCAGTATTCTCCCTCTCAAGAATATAATGCGCCTCATTTGCTTGCGTTTTGAGTACATTAAGAAAAAATATTAACCACGGGGAAATATCTTCTTTGCCACTTTTCCAGCTACTTTGTGTTTTATTAAGCGCTAAGTAGTAATCAAGTTTGTTAGTTTCAATTATCTTTTCATGTGATACAATAGATACAAAATCATAACCCTGCTGCAACAGCATTAAATTAGTCATCAATCTACTAGTTCTGCCATTCCCATCTTGAAAAGGGTGTATTGCCAGATACTCAAAAACAAAGTTAGCAACAATAATAAGAGGATGCTTAAATTTATTATTTAAGGACCAGTGATACCAATCAATAAGCTCTTGTACTTCCTTTCTAACAAGGTAAGGTGGTGTGGGATCAAAAATTATACCAACAACTTTTCCATTCTGATCTTTTGCCTCAACTCTATTAGAACTTGCTTTGTATTTTCCTCTATGATACAAATCTTTTTCACTATAAAGTAGCATCTGGTTGTTAATGTGCAATATTGATGACTCACTAATTGGAATATCCGTATAATCATGAAATATTAGTTTAAGCATTTCTAAGTAGCCAGCAATTTCTTGCTCATCTCTATTTTTAAATTTTTTGACACGTAGGTTTTTATATAGGTCCTCAACTTCTTTATCGGTTAGACGATTTCCTTCAATACGGTTAGAAGCGCCAGAAGATGTAACAATAACTGAATGAGTTAATCTTTCAATTGTTTGTGGTAGTAGTTTTTTCGTTATCTGCCAGCTATTTTTAACACTATCAACTGCAGTAATTAACTCGTACACTTGTTCAATTACAGGCCCTTCTAGGTTGAGACGTGTACTAAGACGAAAATTCTTCCAGTTCATATTCTTCTCACATGCATATTATGTGAGATAATGTGAGATAATGTGATAAAAGTCAATAGTAAGCTTTATATGCATAGCAGAGCTAACTACAAAAATTATACATTTTCAAGTGATCCTAACCATATCAAAAACTACAGGGCAAAGCTGTTGGAGGAAGGCTTAATTAGTTAAAAATTTCAATCTTATGTAAAATATTGTCTTATTTTGTAATTTTCTTGTTGACTAACGAGACGATATCTACTTTTCAATAAACTCCATTTGCATTTCTTGTATACTACTTTCTATTTGCTCTATTTGTTCTATTAACCTTTCTTCTAAGTCAAGATTACCGCTCAGCCTCGCTTCGGTTCTTTCTTTTCGTAATGCATTTAATTCTTTTAGTAACACTATATTATTCCACACAATTTCTGCAGATTTTCTCTCGTTCAGTTGGCTATTTAGTACACTAGTTTTTTCAAATACATACTTTATAACGTTAAACTGTTTCAATTCTTGTAACAAAGCCTCTTTATCGAGTTTGCTTTTGTTACTTATTACATCAATTATACGCTGTTGTAATCTTTTCATCTCATTAGTAAATTCAAAATGAGAAAATTGCTCAAAAAATATAGGACGGTTCAAGATTTCAGGAAATTCTACGGCTATACGCAAAATTACGGCCTGATTTTGCTCTGCTTCAATTAGCTCTGGAGATTTGTTATGAAGATACTCACCTTTTGTTGCTCCAGTTTTACTATTAAAAATCTGTTTTTTGAAGCTACTTCTTAGTTCACTAGCCTTATTGTAAAAATAATCTCTGTAATACCTTCTAATACTGCTGTTGCTAATAGTATTTACATATTCCATGAACTTGTGCTCAAGAATTGAATATTTTTCCGGAGCAAGTTTTTCATAATTTTGCAAATTGCTATCGATTATGTGATGCCATAAATATTCAGAATGCAGTTTTGTTGAATGGTCAAGAGCAGTCAACACGTCTTCTTTCTTGTATTCCAGTTCGTTACATATATCGTATGGATCTTTATTACTCGGCAAAGTCACAAACTTTAACGTGTATCCAGGCTCTAATATTGGCAGAGCAAGTTCTGCAACTCGAGTAGCAGCATGACGTCCAGCACTATCGCCATCCATACAGATGGAGATTTCTTTAGCAAATCTCCATAGATTTTTTATCTGTTCTGCAGAAATTGCGGTACCAAGCGGAGCAACTGCATTACTAATTCCTGCTTGATGTAGCGCTATAGCGTCCATATATCCTTCAACAACGAGTATGTGCTGTTTTTTACGTATTTCGCTTAAAGCAAAGTTTAATCCGTATAAATTCTCCCTCTTCTTGAAGAGCTGACTCTCTGGACTGTTTAAATATTTCGGCTGTTGCTCAGAACTTAGCGCACGTCCGCCAAAACCAATAACTCTCCCTGCAATGCTCTGTATAGGAAATATCAGCCGGTCATAAAAATAATCATGAAAATTTTTGTTTACTAATCCAATATCAATTAAAATTTTGTCTTCAATACCTGAAGAGTTTAAATACTCTTTCAAACCAGAGCTTGGTGCATAACCTATCTTAAATTTATCTATGATTTTAGGTGAAATTTTACGCTGCTTTAAATAATCTACAACACCTTGATTTTTTTGTGCAAACCAATTTGCAGCTAAATCAAGCGCTAAAAATAGTTTATTGTTCTCTTTTGTAATACTAAGATTTTTGGGCAGTTCAACACCTGTAACCGATGCTAATTTTTCCAATGCTTCTTTAAAGCTTAATCCTTCAGTTTGTGAAATAAATTCAAATGCATCACCACTAGCCAAGCAACCAAAACAGTAATATAACCCCTTAGTATTGCTCACCGAAAAAGATGGGGTTTTTTCGTTATGAAATGGACAGAGCCCAACAAAACTATCTCCTCTTTTTATTAGCCTGACTTTTTTACCTACTATGTCAGATAATAATAATTTTGATTTTATAATATCTATATGATCCATCTTGTTAAATTAGTAGTAGGATAAAAATTATATAGAATTTATACACATCTGACTCGAAATTTATTTCTATAACTAAAGCAATTTAGATTTACCGACAATGTAGCTATACAAATTCAAGAGCAATCCTGTCATCCAGGTAGCCCACAGAAACAAAAAACTTCCTTGACAAACCTCGCCAGCGCCCTTATCATGAAACTGAAGCTATTTATTTATCTTCTCTGTACAGATTAAATGACAAAAAAACTCAACGTATCTGGCGTCTCATGTTTAATTTTTTGCACTATGTGCACCTTATGTCTTTATCAAATTTCCGGGTTTTGACCTACACAAGCTGAAATACGCTTATAAAGCATTTAAAACATTAAAAAACGCCAACTTAAAAAATGGATAGTGAATAACTAGCTACCCTAGGGTTTCTTTTGCCTTTTTTTCTGTTTAGTAAATTTCTTAACGTTTATAATTTAGATTAGTTGCGGCTTAAAAGCAGCTAAATCGCGGTTATTAAGTGTTTAGAATAAAAAAACGCCATACTTGAAAGTATAATGTAAGTAATTAGCCAACCACGGGGCTTCTTTTGCCTTTTTTTTCGTTTGGTAAATTTCTTAATATTTATACAGAAGGTGTCATTCCAGTGCTTGACACTGGAATCCAGTTCTTATTATACAGCTATCTGGTGTACTTATTTAAAATTAAGTTTTCTGGATCTCAGTGCCAAAGCACTGGGATGACACCCTTCCTGGCGGAGATTATTCTCAAATCACAATGTTCGTACAGTTGTGGAATGAATTGCGGTATGACGTAGGAAAACCTTAGCTATAGCTTTAGAACTCCCAAAAGGTCAGAAGCATTGAATGACTTGACAGAAAGTTCAAACCCATATAAAATGTCCTTATTTCTTATATGTTAGATGTAGTATCAATTGCCTCAGATCATGCTGGTTATGAATTAAAATCAGAAATAAAACCTTACCTGGAAACCCTAGGTTACAGAGTAGTAGATCAAGGCTGCACTGCTCAGCAAAAGTGCGTGGATTATCCAGACTATGCTGTTAAAGTTGTAGAAGATATAACAAGCAAAAAAGCAAATTATGGGATATTAATTTGTGGTACAGGTTTGGGCATGAGTACTGTGGCAAATCGTTTTGAAGGAATCTACGCTGCTTTGTGTAATAGTGTTGAAATCGCAAAATTAGCTCGCGAGCATGGCAACGCAAATGTACTGTGTCTTGGTGCAGGATTTACTGCGAGTGGATTAGCAAAAGACATAGTCAAACAATTCCTCGAAACAGAATTTTCAAAAGAAAGCAGACATAAAAAACGCCTTGATAAACTCAGCAATATAACCTCTAAGAAAAAAAAAACAAAAACTTATAACGAAGATGAAATATCAAAATTCGCTAAAATGGCAGGCCAGTGGTGGGATGAGAACGGCAAATTCAAACCATTGCACATGATGAATCCTGTTAGAGTATCTTACATTATTGAGAAAATAAAAGAGTTAAAAAAATGCAATTTGAAAGAATTATCATTGCTTGATGTTGGATGCGGTGGTGGCATTTTGTCAGAGTCAATGGCACGCGTTGGCATTAACGTTGTGGGAATAGATGTATGTGAAGAAAACATAAAAGTAGCGCATTCACATGCAAAAAAAGTAGGGTTAAATATAGAATATATACACACCAGCATTGAAGAGCTAAGCAATGACAAGAAGTACGACGTGGTTCTGTTGATGGAAGTAGTTGAACATGTGGATAATTTAGAGCTTTTCATGAAAAAAGCGATAGAACTGCTAAAACCGGAGGGGTTAATCTTTATATCCACAATAAATAGAACTATTAAATCCTTTTGTCTTGCAATAATTGGTGCAGAGTACATATTAAATTGGCTGCCAAAAGGTACACATAACTGGAATAAATTTCTCAAGCCGTCAGAAATTGCAAATCACTTAAGAGAAAATAATGTAACGCTGCAAAACATGGCTGGTATGGAGTACAACGTAATAAAGCGTGAGTGGAATCTAACTAAAGGCGTGGATGTTAATTATATACTCTGCGGTTTGTTAGATTTAACTCTATAAAAGCACCATTTTCACTTCCAATACTTTGAAGGATCTTGGCCAGCTTTTATACAGTAGCCTTTATTAGTTAGCGCCCAACCGGAACGACAAGCATAACCTGTACCTACACGTTCATATCCAGGAGCAGCAACACACTTTCCATTCTCCAAGGTTTGACCTTTAAAAAGACAACAAACTTCTTTTTCTGTTACCTTTGTTACAATTTGAGGAGCACCAAAAAACACAGCAACAAACATACCCAGTGCGAAAAGTGCAGGCCAAGGCATTCTGCCAAATATTGCAAGTAAGCTTGAACCAATTATTACCACTGTAATCATTGGTCCACCTATTCCATGAACGTAACCTATTACATTACACATTACATCTGTTGCTCCATCAGCGTGTGCATCAAATGCATAGAAAACTATAAATAGAATTACAAGAAAATTTCCCATTGTTCTTTCAATAATCATGCCTGATTGTTTCTTATTTTTATAAAATTTCAGTAAATCGCTTTTTTCAAAAATTATGCTTAACCTAATCAATATTTATTTATTACTGCCTTTTTAATACTATAATTAACTCAGTTGATTTTTATCAAAATGCTAAACCATGGAACAATTCGAGAACTTTTACATCACCACGCCAGTATATTACGTAAACGATAAGCCGCATATTGGTCATGCATACACTTCTCTCTTGTGTGACGTGGTGGCAAGGTTCATGAAACTAGCTGGGAAAAATGTCAAATTTACCACCGGTACAGATGAACATGGACAAAAAATAGAAAAAGCAGCTAAAGCAAAGGAAATGCAGCCAAAAGAATTTACAGATGAAGTGAGCGTTTCATTTAAAGAATTGGCTAAGTTCATGAATTTTGAGTATGACGATTTTATTCGCACTACGGAGGAACGTCACAAAAAAGCAGTTATAGCTTTATGGAATAGACTTGAAGAGAGAGGGCAAATATATTTGGATTCCTATTCGGGTTGGTATTCAGTTCGTGATGAAGCATTTTATCAGGAGTCAGAGCTGATAGATGGCAAAGCACCAACAGGTGCTGAGGTCCAGTGGATAAAAGAAGAGAGTTACTTTTTTCGCTTATCAAACTGGCAAGAAAAATTACTGGAACTCTATAAAAATCAGCCAAGTTTTATCTTTCCTGAGAGCAGAAGAAATGAAGTGATATCGTTTGTAAGATCAGGGCTCATTGACCTCTCAATCTCTCGCACTAGTTTTAACTGGGGAATAAAAGTACCAGGTAATGACAAACACGTAATCTATGTCTGGATAGATGCATTAACCAATTATCTTACATCAATAGGTTTCCCTAGTACTGAAGGTGAGGAATATAAGAGGTTTTGGGCAGAACCAGAAACACAGATTCCAGTGTCAAGCGCTGCAAACCTAGCTGACAACTCTTTCAACGTTCATGTAATCGGTAAAGACATATTGCGCTTTCATGCTGTATATTGGCCAGCGATTCTCCTTGCAGCAGACCTGCCACTGCCAAAACAAATTGCAGTTCATGGTTGGTGGTTGAACGAGGGAGAGAAAATATCCAAGTCCCTTGGTAATGTCATAGATCCAATTGGCCTCGCTCAAGAGTTTGGTGTTGATCAGCTACGCTATTTTCTCCTCAGGGAAGCAAGCTTCGGCCAAGATGGCAACTTTAGTAAGAAAAATATGATCAGCCGGATAAATTCAGAACTGGCAAACAACATAGGCAATTTAGTGCAAAGAACAATTTCATTTTTACACAAGCAATGTTCTGGAATTGTACCAACAATCGATCAAAGCCTACTTAAAGGTGAAGAAAGTCTTCCAGGTTGCAAAGCTATACTCGATCAAGTGATGAATCACCTATCAAAGTATGAATTTAACCATATCATACTTCTAATCATCAACATCTCTTCTGAAGCAAATGCCTACATAGACAAAAGTGCACCCTGGACACTAAGCAAAACTGACAGAGAGCGCATGAATTTAGTAATTTACAAGTTACTGGAATATATCAGGATAATAGGCATTTTATTGCAGCCAATTGTCCCGAGGTCAGCGGAAATGATACTTGATCAACTGCAAATCCCGAAAGAGCAACAAGATTTAAAATCTCTGTGCAACGCATGCGTAAGCTTAGGCATTACGCTGCCTAAACCTACGCCGGTTTTTTTGAGGGTTGATGCTAAAGAGGAGAAATAGTGTAAAAACTATTTCTCCTGGATGGGATTATCTTTAGTTAACAACGGTGCACACCGCTGTCTACATATTCAAGTTAGGTGGCAAGTGCCTTAGTTACTTTAGCACAATATGGTTTAGTAACATCAGCACCTATCACTACTACTTGAGTAATTGCCGACTTAACCTTTTCTAGGCTCCATGCAAACCGGCCTTGACCATTTTCTTCTTTAGTTGGCTGACTTTCTGGGCTAGAAATCTCAGTACCTTTTTCATCACCAGATTCTGCATCATAAAATACATCCTGATCCTCAGAAAGACTCATTAAATAACTTTTAGCAGCATCAACATTTAAATGATCAGGTTGCTTAGGAACGTTATCAATATTTAAATAATCCAAACTATTAGCTCGTTGCTTTTGCTCACTGGAAAGAACCTCAAGATTTAAATAATCCAAACGAGTTAGTTCTTGCATGCTAGGTTTAGGTCCATCTTCACGCTTAAACTGCTCTTCCGGACTAGAAACCTTAGTACCATAAAGTCTACTGTACAAGCTGCTTCCGCTGCTTCCAACGCTGTTAAGTGCTCCTTTTGTATACTCAACTGATGTATCATAAAAATTTTTTAATTTATTTCCAGCATTATTAAATTTCCCTTTTACATACTCAATTGATGTGCCATAAGCATTTTTCGCACTACCTACGATATTTTTTAAGTCATTCGCAACATCACTACAGCGCCGCTTAACAATACCAGAAATGCGCCCACTATTGTACGCTTCTGCTACAGATGTAAATACTTCTTTGATATCCTTTGCTTGCGGAACAAAAGCATTTCCTCGTTTAAGTTCTTCTATTTCTTTTTCTTTCTCAGGTAGTTGAGTATTTTTCTCAGAAGTTTTTTGCTCTTGAGCTTGTACTCCGACCTCTTTCCTAGTAAGCTGCTGGTTTACGCTACCAATTTCTACCGCATCACCTGGCTGAGAAGCATTAATCCTTCTGGTTGCAGCCAACTCATTTTTCATTCTAAAAATCTCCCGATCTTTCTCAGAAATAGTTTTATCTTTATCTTCTATCTCTTTTGCTTGATTAGCCAGTTGAGTATTTTTTTCGGATATTTCTTTTACTTTCTCAGAAATTATTTTACCTTTAGCTTCTACTTTACTTTTTTCATCAGAAAGCTGAGCTTCCTTCTCAGAAATAGTTTTGTTCTTACTAACTGCTGCATACGAAAGTGCAATAGTTACAACAGAAAACACAGCATAACCAATAATAAATGGCAAGCCAACACTTAATGCTGCAACTGGAGCTAAGAAACCAATATAAGGAGCTGCAGCAAACACTCCAGATGCTAATAAAGTGAAAGTAGCCAGAGTTCCAGCTATATAATAGGGTACATTGTCTTTACTTATCATGATTATTCCTCACGTATTATAAAATATAATACCATTATAAAAGGATTTTTAAGAAGTTGTCAAGCTATCTTTACATAAAAAAAATAATTGATAAACTTGGGAACAAGAAGATTGCTGCCAAGCTATGAACTATGCCTTTCCGTGTAATCTTTAAATGCACCTCTGTTAGAGTCAAAATATAGCTTCACACTGCCAATTGGTCCATTTCTCTGCTTTGCAATAATGAGCTCTGCAATGTTTCTAATTTTTTCCATTTTCTCTTGCCATTCCCGATGTTTATTGTTTCCTTCATTTGGCTGTTTTCTTAGTTCATAATACTCTTCTCTATAGAGAAACATTACTATATCTGCGTCTTGCTCTATGCTCCCTGAATCACGTAAATCAGAAAGTTGTGGTTTTTTATCATCCCTCTGCTCAACAGAACGAGAGAGCTGAGATAGTGCAACAATGGGAATATTTAGCTCCTTTGCAATTGCTTTCAAACCCTGCGTCACTTCCGAGATTTCTTGCACTCTATTTTCATTACTCCTTTTTGTTGTTCCTCTGATTAGCTGCAAATAATCAATGAATACCACTTCTACATTATATAATTGATACAGCAAGCGTATTCTGGTGCGAAGGGCACTAATTGATAGCGCAGGGGTGTCATCTATGATGAAAGGCAGTTCAGATAATTCTGTACTAGTATTGATAAATTCATGCAATTCAAAATCACTAATTCTCCCGGTTAATGCCTTATAATAACTAATCCCTGAATCTATAGTGATCAGCCTTGCAGTTAATTGCTCTGCTGACATTTCAAGCGAGAAAAACGCTACATAGTGTTGCTTATCTGCTCTTTTTTGCAACATCTTACAAGCATTGAGTGCGATGTTTAGCGCCAATGCTGTTTTACCCATAGAAGGCCTTGCAGCTAAAATTAATAAATCAGATTTTTGTAGACCACCAAGAAGTTGATTTAGATCTTGAAGTCCGGTTGTAACGCCTAGCGCTTCTGGATTATTTTTCAGTGTGCTGATCTTCTCAACTACATCTTTAATTGAACTTGCAAGTTTTATATATGTTTTCTCACCTTGTTTTTTTACTGCCAAATTGAACAATTTTGTCATTGCTTGTTCAATTTGCGCCTGTGCAGGATTTTCAATATCGTAGTTGTAGCTATCACCAACTATTTCTTGCCCGAGCTTAATTAAACATCTCCTTAAGTAAGTATCACGGATTATTCTAGTCAAACTATAAATATCAAGTGCAATACTTGCCTTCGCTGCAAGCTTTGCTAAGTACTCTACCCCACCACACTCGGTAAATGCTTGGTCGTTCTCAAAAAACATCTTGAGGCTCAGTTCATTGGCAACTATGCCATGTTTTCTGGTTTTAGATATTTGCGTAAAAATACTTTGATGCAGTGGATCATAGAAATTTTCTGCTGTAATTGTGTCTTCAACTGCATCACAGATTCTATTATCACGAATCATTGCACCAATAAGCATCTGTTCAGCTTCTAAATTATGCGGTAATTTACATATTTCCTTGTCTACACTTCTTGAACTGAGGAGATTGGCTAATTCATTCATTTTAAGTTTTGAGAGTAACTGTTGATTATTGTAGAATATTTAGTCCTCATTTGAAAGATGTAAAGGCAAAAAAATTTGACTAATTCCGTGTTGCCTATAGCATTAAAACTTAATGCCCCTGTGGTGGAATGGTAGACACGGCAGACTCAAAATCTGTTGCTTGCAAAAGCATGCTGGTTCAAGTCCGGCCAGGGGCACGTTAAATATTGGAAAGCGTATATATGTTACATAAATTTTTTGATCGTTTATTCTCTATTTTTTCTTCTATAAATGTTATTCAAAAAGTAAAGAAAGACGAAAATGGAATATGTTATGTAACGGGCCTCAGGCGCTATATATCAGTATTGCTTGATTTAATTATTATCGTCTTGTTCTTGCAGTTTTGCAGCCAAGCCTTAAATCAGCTCTTTATGAACTCAGAGGATAGCAAAATATTAAGCCAAATTGCTGCAAAATACCAAATGCAAGTGCCACTTTCTATAGAAGAAAAGGCAATGCAGAGTAGACTTGGTAAACTGTGGATCCTAAATCAAATAGTCCAATTTATTATGCTCTTTTGCTATGTAATATATATGTGGGTAAAGTTTGCTACTACACCTGGAAAACTATTATTTGGGCTTAGAGTTGTGGATGCACAAACTTTCGAAAAGATGACCCTAAAACAAGCAACAAAGAGATTTTTTTCCTTTATATTGTCAGTTGCACCATTGTTCTTGGGCTTTTTATGGTCAAATTTCAACAAACGCTGTCAAACTTGGCACGATAAGATCGCAGGCACAGTGGTTGTCACGAGTAAAAGCCTTAGAAGGCAGAGCTAAAAACTACTTGACACCCTTCGCCAGCCCCTTTATCATGATACTGAAGGTATTCATTTATCTTCAATCTGTGCAGATTAAACGACAACAGTATTACGTATTGGCGTCTTATTTTTAATTTTTTGCACTATGTGCATGCACTGGGATGACACCTCTGGGCACTGCCGTCGTAAAGGAACCAGTGTCAGCTACTCGGATGACAAAGGAGGACAGTGTCTCAGCTACTTTCATGACACCATTTGCTGTCTTTAAAAATGAATGTTCTTACAATTGTGCGTCATGCGCTTTATTAAATATTTTACTTAAAAATCTAATTTCTTATTATACAAGAGATAAGCAATTCATTGATGATGAAAAATTACAAAAAGGGGCATAGAAAGCGCCTAAGAGAGAAAATTATTTTAGATAATGGACAATCATTACTTGATTATGAAGTTTTAGAGCACATTTTATATTCAGCATATAGTAGAATTGATGTAAAACCGGTGGCAAAGAGTTTGATAGAAAGTTTTGGCAGCTTAAATAAAGTTTTTAATGCTGACCTGGAAGCGCTGCAAAACGTTGATGATGTCAGCAATGCAGCGATATCTGCCATCTTTTGTGTAAAACAAGCCTTTGTTCGTTCTGCAAGAGAAGAAATAAAAAACCTGCCTGTAATCGATAACTGGGAAAAATTGCTTGATTATTTAAGAATAAGTATAGGAAGCCTCAATAAGGAAAATTTTCGTGTCATCTATATGAATAAAAAGTATCGTCTAAGAACCTGTTTAAAATCTCGGAGAGATGAGGTAAAATAGTGGTAGATTAAGAATGAGGTATATCTATGCGTAAAAATTATCCAAGTGATATAAGTCGAGAGCAATTTGAAAAAATCAGACCAATACTAGAGAGTAGCAGGAAGAAAACGAGACCAAGAAAACTTGATTTGTATGATGTATTTCGTACAGTGTTATACGTCCTAAAAAGTGGTTGCCAGTGGAGAATGTTGCCAAAAGATTTTCCAAGGTGGGAAAGCGTATATTACTATTTTCAAATGTGGAATAAAAAGAATGGAGAAGAACCAAGTTTGTTGGAATTAGTTTTAAAAAAAATTGGTTGGAGAGATCCGTATCAACAATGGTCGGAAAGAGAAAACTAGCTTCTGTATAATTGATGCTCAAAGTGTTAAAAACACAGATACTGCTGAAAAAAAGGGCTATGATGCAGGTAAAAAGATTTCAGGCATAAAGCGTCATATTGCAGTTGATACTCAAGGTCTACCACATGCAATTTATGTAACAACAGCAGAAGTAACTGATCGTAGTAGCGCTGTAAGAATGGTTGAAAATGCTAAAGATACCCTTTCTGAAGTCAAAAATATATTGGTTGATGCAGGCTACACAGGAAAAATTTTTGCAACCCAAATAAAAGATATTATTGGTGCAACTGTTGAGGTAATAAAGCGCAGTGAATTACATTCTTTTGTTGTATTGCCAAAGAGATGGGTTGTTGAGCGTTCTTTTGCTTGGTTAGAAAAGTGTAGACGGCTATGGAAAAATTGCGAACGTAAACTCAATACCAGCTTGCAAATGATTGTCCTTTCCTTCATTTCTCTCCTATTACGAAGATTTTAAACAGGTTCTAAGAAACAAGAGTTGCAAGAAAAGCAATTGCATTGGCAAGAAATAAAATTGCATCCTCTGCTGCTTCAAGTGAAGATGTTTCACCCATTATCATACCTACAATAACCAGTGCAGTTGTTATAGCCTCAATATAGATCAAACACTGACCTATATCAGAAATATTGTGCTCTTTTTCCTTTACTTCCTTTCCATTTTCAATAATCTCCAACTCTCGTTCTTTTTGTGCTATCTTCCTATTATTGTAAATTAAATATAGCGTACAAATAAGAGATAAGACTGTAAAAGGTAATATAGTGTGGCTTAGCGCGCCACTTATCACGCCAAGTAATACCTGATCGCTATATGTTTTTTCCAGTTCAATCGCCATCAGCAATGTAAATGGGACCATTGTTGCCAATGATGCACATTTTCTATATAGCTCTCTTTTTTTTAGTGCTAATAGTTCTTGTTCTAGCCTTTCTCTTTTGACTTCTTTATCAACTGTTGGCCAAAAATCCCAAAAAAACTCTTCTAATGGTTCAAAATCTCTTTTTTTCTTATTCTTTCCTGGAACCTTTTTAGTAGAAGAAAATTTGCCACTAGGTATTTTCATAATATTAACCTAATTAGTTGTAAGTTAATACAATTATACACCTTTTTGCTTTCTGAGTCAATATCACTAAGATATTAACTACTCTTGTCTATTAACTATTTCCTAGGAGATTTAACCAATCTGTTTGATGCCGGCTAGGATATAATTATAGCCTGACCACACAGTTACAATAGCTGCAACCCATAAACAAATCGCACCTGTATATTGAATCATATAATAATCGTTCATTATTAGCGCTACTACAGCAACCATCTGCAAAAATGTTTTAATTTTTCCAGCTTTGCTTACAGGTAGACTAACATTTGTAGCTATCAAAAACTCCCGCAAACCCGAGACTAATATCTCCCTACAGATGATGATAATCGATGGTACTATTGTAAAATCATTTATCTTCTGCTTATAAACTAGCATAATTATCGTTGAAACCACTATTAATTTATCAGCAATTGGATCAAATAGCTTGCCAAATTTTGATTGGACTTTCCACGCACGCGCCAAGTAACCATCAAAAAAATCCGTAATGCACGCAAACACAAAGATTGATATTGTTATCAGGCCTGCATATTTATTTTCTATATAAAAACTTAATATTATTGCTGGTACTGCAAGCGCACGAGAAATTGTAAGCAAATTAGGCACGTTTTTCTTAAGCATGTAATACCATTCTACGTAGTAGGTAAACTTATACAGAAGTACACCAGAGTTCACAAGCTAATAGTTTACAATTGAACATTTATAAAAACTCCATATACTTAAAAAATACAAGCTTAAAATATAAGGATGTAATGATGAACGATGATTTAGATAGTACCACAAAACAAGAGGCACTTAATTATCACAGTAGAGGTGGTAAACCTGGTAAAATTTCAATCATGCCAACAAAACCTTTATCTACCCAGTATGATTTGTCACTTGCTTATTCCCCTGGCGTTGCAGCTCCGTGCCTTGAAATAGCTAAAAATCCTGAGGTTGTTTATGATTATACGGCAAAAAGCAACTGTGTTGCTGTCATTTCAAATGGCACTGCAGTGCTTGGACTTGGTAATATCGGTCCTCTTGCTGCAAAACCTGTCATGGAAGGCAAAGCTGTTTTATTTAAGCGTTTTGCTGATATTGATGCAGTTGATATAGAAGTTGGTACAGAAAATATAGAAGATTTTATCAATGCAGTAAGGTACCTTGGGCCAAGTTGGGGGGGGATAAATTTAGAGGATATAAGATCTCCCGATTGTTTTATAATAGAGAAACGTCTGAATGAACTGATGGATATTCCAGTGTTCCATGATGACCAGCATGGAACTGCAGTGGTTGTTGCAGCTGGTATAGAAAATGCTCTTGATATTGTCGGAAAGAAATTAGAGGACGTTAAGATCATTATGAATGGTGCTGGAGCAGCCGGTATTGCATGTTTAGAAATACTAAAGTCCATGGGCGCTAAAAATATAGTGCTGTGTGATAAGCAAGGAGTAATATACAAAGGTAGAAACGAGGACATGAATGAGTGGAAGGAAAAATATGCAATTGATACTTCCGAACGTTCTCTACTTGATACAATAAAAGGCGCTGATGTATTCATCGGACTATCTGCAAAAGATGTGTTAAATGAAGAGATGTTAAAGAGTATGGGCAAAGACCCGATTATTTTTGCTCTTGCCAATCCCGATCCAGAAGTAAGGCCTGAGTTTGCAAAATCTGTGAGGCCAGATGCAATAATTGCAACTGGTAGGTCAGATTACAACAACCAAGTCAACAACGTAATGGGTTTTCCTTATATATTTAGAGGGGCACTTGATGTACATGCAACAACAATAAATGATGAAATGAAAATTGCAGCTGCAGATGCAATAGCAAAGCTTGCCCGTGAGCCAGTACCAGGTGAGATATCTGCAGTCTATGGCGGTCGTAAAATGGGCTATGGACGTGAATATATAATACCTACTCCATTTGACCCAAGATTAATTTCTATAGTAGCTCCTGCTGTTGCAAAAGCCGCAGTTGATTCAGGTGTTGCAAGAAAGGCAATACAAGATTGGAGTAAATATGAAAATCAATTAAAATCTCGTCTTTCTAATGTTCTCAGCACGCTGAATTTACTATCTTCACATATGTAATTTATTGGATAAAGTTAAAAGTGATAAACCAACCCAAACTCTAAGCCATATATACCAAACCTATTGGTAATGGTTGCAGTTGTTGATTCAACACGTGCAGTTTCATCAACCTTACTTCCTCCACCGGCAGGAATATATCCTTCACCAGCTAGTATCTTTATTCCTGGTACAATATCTTTAAATTGGTTATCAAGGATACCAAAATAGCGTAAACCAGCAAATGCTTGAGTTTGTGCTGTAAGTTGGTGATTGATACCAAGTTTTGCTTGGTAAGCCAAGGCATATCTGATTTTTCCTAGAAATTTAACCCTAGTTACACCTGCACCAATACCAACATATGGGATGAATGGCATTTTTGCTATATTAAAATCACGATATACATTGACCATTCCAGCTAAGTTATTAAAACCTTCATTTTTCATCTTAAATGCAGCTCTGAACTCTGCTTCAACACTACAATTTTCTTGAATGTGAATATCAACCTTTCCACTTCTCCAAGGTGAATTGCATTCCGCTCCAGTAGACGCATCATTGTGACAACGAAGTTCAATATATCTTGCTTTTTTCTTATCTGAATAATCTTCATCATATAAGTTAGTCTGAGAACCTGTTTAAAATCTTCGTAATAGGAGAGAAATGAAGGAAAGGACAATCATTTGCAAGCTGGTATTGAGTTTACGTTCGCAATTTTTCCATAGCCGTCTACACTTTTCTAACCAAGCAAAAGAACGCTCAACAACCCATCTCTTTGGCAATACAACAAAAGAATGTAATTCACTGCGCTTTATTACCTCAACAGTTGCACCAATAATATCTTTTATTTGGGTTGC
Organism: Wolbachia endosymbiont (group A) of Chalcis sispes; assembly: GCF_964026765.1. NCBI lineage: Bacteria > Pseudomonadati > Pseudomonadota > Alphaproteobacteria > Rickettsiales > Anaplasmataceae > Wolbachia > Wolbachia endosymbiont (group A) of Chalcis sispes. The sequence goes on along the minus strand of NZ_OZ034697.1, from coordinate 813,915 downwards.
AAAAATTTTTCCTGTGTAGCCTGCATCAACCAATATATTTTTGACTTCAGAAAGGGTATCTTTAGCATTTTCAACCATTCTTACAGCGCTACTACGATCAGTTACTTCTGCTGTTGTTACATAAATTGCATGTGGTAGACCTTGAGTATCAACTGCAATATGACGCTTTATGCCTGAAATCTTTTTACCTGCATCATAGCCCTTTTTTTCAGCAGTATCTGTGTTTTTAACACTTTGAGCATCAATTATACAGAAGCTAGTTTTCTCTTTCCGACCATTGTTGATACGGATCTCTCCAACCAATTTTTTTTAAAACTAATTCCAACAAACTTGGTTCTTCTCCATTCTTTTTATTCCACATTTGAAAATAGTAATATACGCTTTCCCACCTTGGAAAATCTTTTGGCAACATTCTCCACTGGCAACCACTTTTTAGGACGTATAACACTGTACGAAATACATCATACAAATCAAGTTTTCTTGGTCTCGTTTTCTTCCTGCTACTCTCTAGTATTGGTCTGATTTTTTCAAATTGCTCTCGACTTATATCACTTGGATAATTTTTACGCATAGATATACCTCATTCTTAATCTACCACTATTTTACCTCATCTCTCCGAGATTTTAAACAGGTTCTGAGAATATAAGCCTTCAAACTCAACTCTCATATTTTTGAATAAATACCCTATTGCAGCACTACCGGCAAACCCTGGAACATATTTAGGACTGTATCCAGCTTCAATTCGCTCCTTCTTATTAAAACTTTATATTGTCACCTGCATCTTCTTTTCCTTCTAGAGAACCTATTGCATTGAAGAATGCTCCAAAATAGTTAGCTTTGATGTAAACATTCTCTAAGTTATTTATTTTATCATCGTAAGATAAGCACCTAAATGAAAAAGTTAGCAAAACCAAAGATATGTGAATTTAAATCTTTCGCCCACCACAAAGCCTCCCTGCATAACTTGTCATTCCATTATTATAGTATGCTTCTATTTTTTATGATAGCAACTTTTTATTGCGCTCAATCGTTTTAGATTTATAATGAAAGTATTGTAATTTAAAGCAAATCAATGACTATTGCAATTCACGAATTAGAGAGGATCATCAAACAATCGTTCCCCGACGCTGATATAAAGATTCATGATCTTGCTGGAGATGATGACCATTATCATTTAAAAATAAACTCCAAGTGTTTTCTTGGAAAGACAAAAATAGAACAGCATAAAATGGTATATAAAGCTCTGGAAGGTCAGTCTATACACGCCTTGCAACTGGAAACTAATACTTAAAAATAAGGTGAATTTATGAGCAATTTTGAACAAATAAAAAAAGATATAACAGAAAATGATGTGGTATTGTATATGAAAGGCACTTCTGATTTTCCTCAATGCGGATTCTCTGGACTCGTCGTGTCAATCCTAAAAAAATTGAACGTGAAGTTTAAGTATATTAACGTGTTGGAGAATGATGAAATACGTGAATCTATAAAAAAGTTTTCTGATTGGCCAACAATTCCACAATTATATATAAAGGAAGAGTTTATTGGTGGTTGCGACATCACTCGCGAGATGTACGAAAAAGGCGAACTGCAAAGTTTATTGAAGGAAAAAAAAATTATTGCGGAATAAGTACCAAGAAACCAGTGCCCAGACGCTGGATAACGTAGTATAGCTATGAAAAAGGATCTTATGTCTTAAACCGTATCCGTTCAGCGGAGTGGTAGAATAAGGTAGACAAAGTGATCTAAAAAGATAATCATAGAGCAAAAGTGAGGTAATGTGGTAAACCTTTGAGAACTCTGCAAAAATTTACAGCAAAAAATAGAAAAGTTGGAAGGGAGGATAGAAGAGTTAGAGGCAGAAAATAAGGCCTTGAGGATTGAGAACGCTGAGTTGAAAGAGAGGCTTGGTTTAAACTCGAAAAATTCATCTCTACCGAGCTCTAAAGAATTGTACAAAACAAAAAAGGACAAGCCAAAAAGCGAAAGGAATGTTGGCGATCAGGTTGGGCATAAAGGAAATTTTCATGCCACAATGGAAGCGGATAAAGTAGTAAAAATAGAGTTGCCTAATATTTGCGAATGCGGAGGAGAGCTTGTAATATGCGAAAAACCTTATGTTCACCAAAAAGTTGATCTTCCGGAAATTAGGCCTTATGTAGTAATTGGAACATGGTCGTTGTTGGAGATGCAGAAAAAGAAAAAGTAGCAAGTTACCAGAAGGTGTTACGCCAGATACATTTGGTCCAAGGGTTAAGTCTATAATTGCAGCACTCAGCGGATTTTACAAAAACTCAAAGCGTGAAGTGGCTAGTATCATAAATGACATTTTTAATTTGAACATAAGTGTTGGCAGCATATCAAATCTTACTATTACCCACAAATATAAATGTACTTATAAATAAAGTATTACAATATTAAAGTTTGCAAATATTGAGGGTATAAAAATGGCAAACGAGAGTAATGAATGGGCTAAAAATGAATTTGGAGATGCTGTACTTGGAGATAAAAGATTAACTGACCGATTAGTAAAGATTGCTGATAGTTTGATAAGTTTACCTGAAAGCTCAATTAATGAGGCATGCGGAAGTTGGTCAGAAGCAAAAGCAGCATAACGTTTTTTTCAAAATGAGAACGTAAAAGAAGTCGATATTCTAGCTTCACACATTGATAAAACAGTTGAAAGAACAAAAGCTCATAAAAGAATTCTTGTGATTCAAGATACAACTTATATTTCATACTCAAGCCATAAGCGGATTGGGAACTATTGCTGGAAAAGGAGCAGTAATGCATACAGCCCTTGCTGTTAGTACGGAAGCTGGGAATACTGGATCAAAAGATTTACTCGAGGCAACTCATTTCTGAAGAAGAAAAAAGACTAAAGAGCCATCGTAACAACGTTCATATTGAGGATAAAGAAAGTATGAAATGGCTAGAAAGTTTAAAGAAAACAAATAATATTATAGATCTGGCCCAAACCGAAGCTATAACTGTATGTGACAGAGAAGCAGATATGCATGATTTTTTTGAACTTGCACATAATCTTAACTCAGCAATTTTAGTAAGAGCTCGCCACAACAGAAATGTAAATAAAAAATTCATGCATACCAGGAACAAGCAAAAATTATGGTCATTTATCCAAGGCCTCCCTTGCGCTGGAAAAGTAGAAGTTGAAATCCCTGCTAGAGATAACAAGCAAAAAAGGACAGCGTTTTTAGAAATTAGATTCGGAAAATTTATCACATGAAGGCCATATAAAATGTAAAGAAGGTCACATAAAATATAAACCGACAGAGTCTACAACTTCACGCAATTCATGTTGTTGAAAAAAACTCTCCTCCCGAAGCAAGTCCTCTAGAGTGGATGCTTTTTTCCGGTCAGTACTTTTGAAGAAGCTGTTGAAAAAGTTAGTTGGTATTGTTTGAGATGGAAAATAGAGATATTGCATAAGATTTTAAAATCTGGTCTCAAAGTTGAGGAATGTAGACTTGGAACAGCAGAAAGATTAATGAGGTATTTAACAGTCATGAGCATTATTGCTTGGAGAATTTTCTTTATTACATCAATTGCAAGAACTAACCCAACATTACCATGTACTGCCTTATTAGCTGAGGAAGAATGGAAAGTTTTATATGTTAAAATACACAGGAAACCATGTCCAAATATAGCCCCTACTATAAAAGAAGCCGTTTCGTGAACTTGGAGGTCATTTAGCAAGAAAAAGCGACCCAAAACCAGGACCAATTACTCTTTGGAAAGGGTGGAGACGTCTCTTTGATCTAGCAGAAGGATGGCGACTTGCTCACGAACCTCATATTTGTGGGTAATAGTAAGATTTGATATGCTGCCAACACTTATGTTCAAATTAAAAATGTCATTTATGATACTAGCCACTTCACGCTTTGAGTTTTTGTAAAATCCGCTGAGTGCTGCAATTATAGACTTAACCCTTGGACCAAATGTATCTGGCGTAACACCTTCTGGTAACTTGCTACTTTTTCTTTTTCTGCATCTCCAACAACGACCATGTTCCAATTACTACATAAGGCCTAATTTCCGGAAGATCAACTTTTTGGTGAACATAAGGTTTTTCGCATATTACAAGCTCTCCTCCGCATTCGCAAATATTAGGCAACTCTATTTTTACTACTTTATCCGCTTCCATTGTGGCATGAAAATTTCCTTTATGCCCAACCTGATCGCCAACATTCCTTTCGCTTTTTGGCTTGTCCTTTTTTATTTTGTATAGCTCTTTTGAGCTGGGCAGGGATGAGTTTTTTGAATTTAAACCGAGCCTTTCCTTTAATTCAGCGTTCTCTATCTTTAAAGCTTTATTTTCTGCTTTTAAGTTTTCTATCTCTGCTTTCAGTTTTTCTATTTTTTGCTGTAAATTTTTGCAGAGTTCTCAAAGGTTTACCACATTACCTCACTTTTGCTCTATGATTATCTTTATTATCTTGCTTTGTCTATCTTATTCTACCACTCCGCTGAACGGATACAAAAAATTGGTAAAGAGGAAGGGAAAATTGAAGTTACAAAAACAATGCTAGCTAATAATGTTGATGTTAACACTATTAGACTTCTTTCAAAATTGTTAGAGGGAGTGTAAGATGAAGTATTTGAAAGCATGAAATATAAGAACCTGTTTAAAATCTCGGAGAGATGAGGTAAAATAGTGGTAGATTAAGAATGAGGTATATCTATGCGTAAAAATTATCCAAGTGATATAAGTCGAGAGCAATTTGAAAAAATCAGACCAATACTAGAGAGTAGCAGGAAGAAAACGAGACCAAGAAAACTTGATTTGTATGATGTATTTCGTACAGTGTTATACGTCCTAAAAAGTGGTTGCCAGTGGAGAATGTTGCCAAAAGATTTTCCAAGGTGGGAAAGCGTATATTACTATTTTCAAATGTGGAATAAAAAGAATGGAGAAGAACCAAGTTTGTTGGAATTAGTTTTAAAAAAAATTGGTTGGAGAGATCCGTATCAACAATGGTCGGAAAGAGAAAACTAGCTTCTGTATAATTGATGCTCAAAGTGTTAAAAACACAGATACTGCTGAAAAAAAGGGCTATGATGCAGGTAAAAAGATTTCAGGCATAAAGCGTCATATTGCAGTTGATACTCAAGGTCTACCACATGCAATTTATGTAACAACAGCAGAAGTAACTGATCGTAGTAGCGCTGTAAGAATGGTTGAAAATGCTAAAGATACCCTTTCTGAAGTCAAAAATATATTGGTTGATGCAGGCTACACAGGAAAAATTTTTGCAACCCAAATAAAAGATATTATTGGTGCAACTGTTGAGGTAATAAAGCGCAGTGAATTACATTCTTTTGTTGTATTGCCAAAGAGATGGGTTGTTGAGCGTTCTTTTGCTTGGTTAGAAAAGTGTAGACGGCTATGGAAAAATTGCGAACGTAAACTCAATACCAGCTTGCAAATGATTGTCCTTTCCTTCATTTCTCTCCTATTACGAAGATTTTAAACAGGTTCTAAGGAAATAGAAAAGTTAGAAGGAGAAAAGTTTCGACGTTTAACAGGGGTAAAAAAAGCAACATTTAAGCAAATGGTAGAAATTCTAGAAGTGGAGGATAAAAGAAAAAAAGCTAGAAGTGGAAGAAAAAGTAAACTTTGCATAGAAGACAGGCTACTTATGGCACTGGAATATATAAGAGAATATCGTACATATTTTCATATTGGGCAAAGCTATGGCATGAGTGAAAGTAACAGTTTTAAAATAATAAGATGGGTAGAAGACATATTAATAAAACATCCAGATTTTGCATTACCAGGAAAAAAAGAGCTATTAAAGAGTGATGTAGAATATGAAGTTTTAGTAATAGATGGAACTGAAACGCCAGTAGAGAGACCAAAAAAAAGCAAAAGCCTTTCTACTCTGGAAAGAAAAAAAGGCATACTATAAAAACACAAATAGTAACAGAGAGGAAGAGTAAAAAAGTCATATGCACATCTTTCTCGAATGGTAGAAAACACGATTTTCGGATGTTTAGAGAATCAAAGGTAGCAGTATTGCTGCAAACTAAAATCTTAGCTGATGCTGGCTACAGGGGAATGCAGAAGATACACAAAAATGTTGTATTACCGCACAGGAAAACGAAAAAGAATCCGTTAAGCAAAGAACAAAAAAAAGAGAACAGGGCACTTATGAGCCAAAGGGCAATTGTTGAAAACGTAATTGGCTTATTGAAAAGGTTTAAAATCATCTCGGACAGGTATAGAAACCGACGAAAACGTTTTGGTTTAAGGTTTAATTTGATTGCTGCAATTCACAATTTTGAGCTCCCTACATGAATTTTGAAAGAAGTCTATTGTCAAGTTTACTGGCCTTTCTATTAGTGAGATTGAAGAATTAAGTGTGAGCGGTTACAAATAATTTACCATTTCTTCTGGTTTCACTATCCTTTCAAACTCTTCCTCAGTGAGCAGTTGAAGTTTTGCTGCTGCTTTTTTTAGAGTGATATTTTCTTTATAAGCAAGCTTCGCTATTTTTGCTGCATTGTCGTACCCTATATGCGTATTTAATATAGTGACCAACATCAACGACTGATTCAGTAAATCTTTTATCCTCTCTTCATTTGCTTTAATACCAATGACACATTTTTCTGTAAAATTTAAACTTGCATCAGCTAAAAGTCTTATAGACTGCAAAACATTGTAAATTATCACTGGCTTAAACACATTCAATTCAAAATGACCGTTTGAACCACTAATGGTTACAGCAACATGATTTCCCATAACTTGAGTGCATACCATAGTCACCGCTTCACACTGAGTTGGATTCACTTTACCTGGCATAATTGAAGAACCAGGCTCATTTTCCGGTAACATTATTTCCCCAATTCCGCATCTTGGACCAGAACCAAGCAACCTTATATCATTTGCAATTTTCATTAAACTGACTGCTACTGTATTGAGTGTTCCACTGAGCTCAACTAAAGCATCATTTGCTGCTAGCGCTTCAAATTTATTGCCTGCTGAAGTAAATGGAAGATTAGTGATTTTTGCAACTTCTCTAGCAAAATCTTCAGCAAAACCCTTTTTAGTATTGAGTCCCGTGCCAACTGCAGTGCCACCTTGTGCAAGCTCACATATATCACTTAAAGTTGATTTTACTCTCTCTATCCCCTTTTTAATCTGGACTGCATAGCCAGAGAACTCCTGTCCTAGTGTTAGGGGCGTTGCATCTTGTAAGTGAGTACGTCCTACTTTTATTATATCTTTAAATTCCTGAACCTTATTATCCAGCACCTTATGCAATTTTTCAAGATTTGGAATAAGCAAGCAGTTTATTTGCTCTGCTGCTGCTATATGCATTGCTGTTGGAAAGGTGTCATTTGACGACTGACCATAATTCACATGATCATTTGGATGTATCGGAGATTTACTACCCAAATTACCACCTAAAATCTCTATTGCACGATTGCTGATCACTTCATTCATATTCATATTAGTCTGCGTTCCGGATCCGGTTTGCCAAACAACAAGCGGAAATTCATTATTAAATTTGCCATCTATTACTTCCTTTGCGGCTGCGCAGATTGCGTCCCCTACCTTATTATCTATGCTACCCTGCTTCATGTTAACATGTGCTGCTGCAAGTTTTACTATTGCTAATGCTTTAATCAGAGGCTCTGGCATTTTTTCTGTGCCAATCTTAAAATTTTCTAAAGAACGCTGAGTCTGCGCTCCCCAGTAATGTTCACTTGGTACTTTTACTTCCCCTAAGCTATCTGATTCTATTCTTACCATACTTTTTCCTTTGCATTAGAATGCTGTTATTCTACTACTTACTACATTTCTTGGTTAATTAAATCATATTGGATTTCAGTGTCAAGTGTACGAACATTGCAATTTTCAGGTAACTTGCATGGTAAATGTACAACTGTACGAACATTGTCTAGCAGGAGGGTGTCATCCCAGCGCCCCTATGATGTCATCCCAGTGCTTGACACTGGGATGGCTTTGTTGCATCGCTACTTATGAAAGGCTAACTATAGTTAGGATTATAAGCAACCTATTGAAAATCTTGTTTTTTTGCAATCAATCTGATCAAATTTAAGAATAGTAATTTGTTATTTATATTAATAAATTTAATTCTATTGAAAATAGCTAAAGCATTGAAATTCTTGAATTTTAGCCGGATTGGTAAATGGTAGTGAAATTTCTTTTACTCAAATTTAGGTATTCATTGACCGTTCTTGTTATAAATACCAGAATAATAAGCTACTGATATTCCCTATCTTTTTTATCTTTAATCCATCATAGCTAGCGATGCAACAAAGCCCACTGGGATCCAGAAATTTTATTAAGTTGGTAAGCATAAAAGTAGCCGTTTTATGTTAAAATACAACATTTTGATGATTATGAAAAGGCTGGATCCCAGTGTCTGGGCACTGGGATGACACCATCTGCCACGCAAATTGCCTGCAAATTGCAATGTTCGTACAGTTGTGTGGTAGATGCAAGTAGCTGACACTGGGATTTGTTGTGTTCAACAAAAACAAATGTTCGTACAAATATATTCTAGTTATATGATAAAATAAATGAAATTCACATCTTAAAAGGATCATATACATCTATTTTCTTAGGATTACTCTTTTTCAATTTTTCACTTAATAATCTCAAAATGGGCTGTAAATCATCATTAATTGATAAGCACAGCACTTCTTTATTAAGATAATTAGCTAGGTGATTCTTCTTTTCCAGAATTTCTGCTTCCCTCAATAAGTCGCATTTGTTTAATACTACAATCTCTTCTTTTTCAACAAGATCACTATTGTAAAGTTCCAATTCATTATGGATACAATTATAAGCCGAAATAACATCATCATGAGTTACATCGATTAAATGAAGTAAAATTTTACACCTTTCTATGTGCTTTAAAAATTTATGTCCGAGCCCAACTCCAAGGTGAGCATCAGTAATTATTCCAGGAATATCTGCTATTACAACTTCGCTATCATCCACTTTTACCATGCCTAAATGAGGTCTTACGGTGGTAAATGGATAATCGCCTACTTTTGTATCGGAATTTGAGCAGCGAGTCAAAAATTTTGATTTACCTGCGTTTGGCATGCCAATAATTCCAACATCTGATAAAACTTTTAGTTTTAATAATACATGTTTTTCTTCGCCAGGCTGACCGTAAGTAAAATGTCTTGGTGCCTTATTAGTAGAAGATTTAAAATTAGTATTTCCAAGTCCACCTTTTCCACCCTGTGCTACTTGAAATTCCATACCAGGCTTGTCAAGGTCTACTATTATCTCTTCACTTTCTTCATCAATTATTTGTGCACCGACTGGAACTTTAAGTATAACGTCTTTCCCTGCTGTGCCAGATCTATCCCTGCCTGCACCATTTTTTCCACTATCTGCTTTAATGTGTCTTCTATAACGAAAATGAAGCAAAGTGTTGAGATTAGCGTCGCTGATGAAAACTATGTTTCCACCCTTTCCTCCATTACCACCATTTGGACCACCAAATTCAACGAACTTTTCTCGACGAAAACTTGCACAGCCATCACCACCGTCACCGGCTTTTAAACACAATTTTACTTCGTCTATAAAACCCATGCTAACCCACGATAATATTTAGCATCCTTTCCTAACGTGCTTTCTATTCTCATTAGCTCATTATACTTCGCGAGTCTATCAGAACGCGATAGCGACCCGGTTTTTATTTGCCCGCAATTTGACGCAACTGCTATATGAGATATTGTTGTGTCTTCTGTTTCACCTGAGCGATGAGAAACAACAGCTTTATAGCCATTTGATTTTGCCATTTCAATAGCAGCAAAAGTTTCTGTTAACGTCCCTATTTGATTTGGCTTGATCAGTACAGCATTTGCCATTTTTTCCTCTATTCCTTTGCATATCAGTTCACAATTTGTAACAAACAAATCATCCCCAACCAATTGAATTTTACTCCCCAATTTTGCAGTAAGTAATTTCCAACCTTCGTAATCCTCCTCACTCATTGCATCTTCTATAGAAATTATTGGATATCTTTCCACAAGGTTACAATAGTATTCAGCCAATTCTTCCGAAGTAAGTTCTTTGTTTTCAAATTTGTAAATTCCATCTTCATAAAAAGTAGATGAAGCAACATCAAGGCCTAGTGCAAAATCACTTTGCGCTGAATAACCTGCTGATTCTATAGCGTATATGATCAAATCAAGTGCTTCTTCAGTACTTTCAATATTTGGTGCAAAACCACCTTCATCTCCTACGTTTGTGCTATAACCTTTTTTCTTAAGAATGCTACGTAAGTTGTGGAACACCTCCGCAGACATTCTGATTGCTTCACTGAAAGTCTCGGCACCGACCGGAAGAATCATGAATTCTTGAAAATCGAGCTTATTGTCTGCATGTACTCCACCATTAATTATGTTAATGAGTGGAACCGGCATAACACTCGTCTGCTTTCCTCCCAAATATCTATATAGCGGCATTTTGAAACTGTTTGCTGCTGCTTTTGCAACTGCAAGAGACACACCCAAAGTTGCATTTGCTCCAAGTTTTGATTTGTTTTTTGTTCCATCCAGTTCAATTAATGCTTTATCAATTGCATTTTGGTCCGCTGCATTCATTCCAATGATTTCATCTGCTATTATCCCATTTACAGCTTGAACAGCTTTCAGCACTCCCTTACCACAATACCTTTTCTCATCTTGGTCCCTGAGTTCCAAGGCTTCTAATTTACCGGTTGAAGCTCCAGAAGGTACAGATGCCCTGCCTATTGCACCATCACAGAGCTCAATTTCTACCTCAATAGTGGGGTAACCCCTGCTATCTAAAATTTCTCTTGCAAATACGTTATTGATTATCTTATTCATTACATTAAACCTTAACTTCCGCAATAAGTGCTGCAGTTTCCTTTGCCAATTTAGCTATATTACTACCAGCACCAATAAATAATACTATATCACTTGGACTTGTCGAATCACTAATAAAATGTGAAATGAGCAAAGCATCATTCATAATTTTTGTGTTATTAAATCCATTACTGATTAAAGCTTTTTGTATATCATCAATCCCACAACCAGGAATAGGCTTGTCTTCTGGGGGATGAACAGGAGTGAGGATGACATAATCAAACATCATGAAAATTCGTATGAATTCATCAAAAAAATTACGAATGCGGGCAAAACGAAGTGGTTCGATAATTCCTATTATCTTTCCTTTGGTAATCGAACGTGCTGCTGTTAAAGTTGCTTGTATTTCGTTTGGATGATGAGCATAATCCTCAATTAGCTTAACACCCTTAATATCGGCAATTAAAGAAAATCTTCTTGCTACTCCTTGAAATTCCAAAAGGCCTTTTTTAATGTCTGCATCGCTAATTCCGAGCTTTATCGCAACTGATATTGCAGCTAGTGCGTTACTGACTTTATGCATTCCTATTGTGTTTGATAGTACTACGTTTTTTATTCTGTGGTTATTGTCAATCAACACATCAAATTCCATGCTGTTATTATGTTGTTCGATGTTGCTGGCTCTTATGCTACCATTCTCAAACCCAAACGTTATAGAATTACTCGCATCATAATCGATGTCTACAGAATCAGGTAAAACTGCAGAACCTGCATTATTCACGAATTGGGAAAATGCATTTTTGATATTATCAAATGTGCCGTAATAATCTATGTGGTCATTGTTGATACTTGTTATAACAGCAATCTTTGCAGGGATTTTTAGCATAGTTCCATCAGACTCATCAGCCTCGATCAGAAAAGTGTCACTCCCTCCAAGTTTGAAGTTGCTCTTATAGGAATTTAATATCCCTCCTACAGTTACAGTTGCATCGATATTAGAATGATCAAAAATGGAAGCAATCATAGCGGTTGTCGTTGTCTTACCGCTCGAACCTGAAACCGCTATTACACACCTATCTTTCATAATTTCAGTAAGTATGTCTGATCTATGCAAAACGGTTTTATTGTTATTTTTTGCCGCAATTAACTCCACATTATCAGATTTTATTGCAGAAGAATGTACGACTATTTGAGCTTGGCTTATATTATTAGCATTGTGACCAATAAAAACCTCTATACCTAGCTTTTGTAACTTATTTATATTGTCGTTTGATTGTGCATCACTGCCTTGAACTTTGCAATTGGAATTGTGAAGAATTTCAGCAATGGCACTCATTCCGATTCCACCTATACCAATAATATGTATTATTCCTTTTTGAGTTTTGTTAATATTTAGCAGTAGATGTTTACTCATTACTAAATTTATTATAGTATAATTTAAAATCCTCATAGTATCGAACCCTCTTACCGAATACAATGATAAAAAACCTAACCTTTCTATGTCTAATATTTGTTTTGATAAGTAGCTGCAGTGTTAGCAACAGGTTTAACTGCACTGCAGGTCATTATAAAATTGGCAGCAGCTACACAATAAATGGTATAACTTATTATCCAAAAAACTGTAAACACTATGAAGAGATAGGGATAGCATCGTGGTATGGAATAGAAGATCATGGCACACTTACAGCAAATGGTGAAGCGTTTAACCGTCACTTGATCTCTGCAGCGCATAAGACTTTGCCCTTACCCTGCTTTGTTCTTGTCACTAATTTAGAAAATGGAAGAAAGCTTGTTACAAGGGTTAACGATAGAGGGCCTTTTATTGAAGGCAGAATAATAGACTTATCAGAAAAAGCAGCTCAAGTCTTAGGATTTCATAAATCTGGGCTTGCAAAAGTAAAAGTCCAATACCTAAGAAAGATGTCAGAACAATTGATACAAAATACTCCTCATTACAGAAAGCAGTATGAAAAAGAAATACAGAAACGTCACCCAAAACAAGACAGTGCAGAAAGTAAGGGATATGTTGCATTTTTTAAAAGTGCTCAGGCTGCTAAATCAGCTGCATCAAAGCTTCGCAATCAAGGAATAAAAAATGTTAGATTGCTTTTTAAGAACGATCAATATTGCGTGAAAGTGAGTTATAGGTAGTGGTGAGTGCAGAATTTGAAAGATTTGGTTAATGTAAGGAACGCTGGCTAACTATTGTAAGTTAAAAATGTGATATAAAAAAGATATCAACAATTTATAGCTATACCACCGCGATATCTCTTAGCCGCTAACACGTAGCGGAATGACGAGCTTATCGTCACGCCACCGCTAACCGTCATACCGCGATTTATTCGCGGTATCTCAGCCGCTAACAAGTAGCGAAATGACAGCAATCCTACGTCATGCCGCCGCTAACCGTCATACCGCGATTCATTCGCGGTATCTCAGCCGCTAACAAGTAGCGGGATGACGAGCTTATCGTCATGCCACCGCGAACCGTCATGCCGCGATTCATTCGCGGTATCTCAGCCGCTAACAAGTAGCGGGATACTTGACCTTTACAGGAATGACAGTTGTCGTTTAGCTATAAATATTAAGAAATTTACCAAATGAAAAAAAAGGCAAAGAAACCCTAGGGTAGCTAGTATTCAAATTCTCCCTTGTCTATTTGACGTCTTTTACTGTCTTAAACACTTTATAAGCGCGTTTCGGCTTGTATAGGTAGAAACCTAAAAGTTTTATAAAGACATGAGGTGCACATAGTGCAAAAAATTAAGCATGATTTACGCCAAATACATTAAGTTTTTTGTCATTAATCCACTGCAGAGATTGCGAAGATAAATAAATAGCTTCAGTTTCATGATAGGAGGGCTGGCGGAGTTTGTCAAGTAAGTTTTTCGTTTCATCCAATGCGCTGCCAAAAGTTTGTTATGCAAGAATGCACTAGCCATTTCTCACAGATTCATTTAAACTTAATCAAGTAGGAGTATTATTAACGCGAAAAGAGTTTAATTAGAGATTTAAGTGATATGGCGCGTGAGGAAGATATAAACCAATTAGTAGAAAATGGATTTGATATTAACTCAAAAGATGCAAGTGGAATCACTCTCTTGCACAAATTCACAAAAGAAGGTGATTTAGTTGGAGTAAAGTCATTACTAGAGCACGAAGCTGATTTCAATGTCGTAGACAACGAAAATAGAAATCCACTGCATTATGCCATTATGCATGGACACAAGAAAGTTGCTAAACTTTTTGTTAACCAACTGACAATTAATTCCAAGGATAAAAATGGATTCACTCCACTGCACCTTGCTGCACTACAAGATGACACGGAATTAATAGATTTTTTGATAACAAAAGGCGCAAAAATTAATGAAAAAGATGCCAAAGAGGGCTATACTCCTCTTCATATAGCTTCACTATACGGTTCTAAAAAAAGCGTCCAAATTTTAATTGATAGCGGAGCAAATCTCGAATGTGAAGATAACAATTTTCGTACTCCTTTGTTTTTAACCATTTATCAATGCACCGCACATTATGACAGCAGAGCAGAAATTATAGAATATCTGATAAAGAAAGGTGCAAATATAGAAGCCAAAGATGCAGAAAATAACACTACGCTTTTCCTAGCAGCGTATAACAACAAAATGCAAATAGTAAAACTTATTGCAAAAAAACAGCAAGCAAGTAACGATAAAATTAAACTTAAAGAGTTTTTTTGCACAAAAAACAACCATGGTTTTGATGCGTTAGATTGCGCTATTGAGCATAATAATAGAAAAATGGTAACATTTCTTGTTTCAAAGGGAATAGAAGCAAACGATCAAGATTTTAATGGTAACGCTAGGCTGCATAAAGCTAGCCATAATGGTAACACTAAAACAGTTAAGCTCTTATTGAAGCTTAAGGTAAACGTTAATGCTGTTACTAAATGTAACAGAACTCCCTTGCTACTCGCAGTTAAAAAAGGCCATACACAAATTGTGAAAATGTTATTGGAAGTTAGAGCCAATATGAACATTTGTGAGCAACAAGGTTTTGCACCTCTACATCTTGCTGTTCAAAAGGATTATTTTGATATAGCTCAGTTGTTAACAGAAAAAGGTGCAGACCTTAACATTAAGTGCAATAACGGTCATACCGCAATAGATATGTTCATTAGCAAGGCTCATAGCAAAAAAAACATCGAAGAAAATTACAAAAAATTTTGTAGATTTTTGATGCTTTACCTGAAAGAGCTACATAGTAAACACAAAGCCTGTTGTATACTTTCAACCCTAGCTCTAAGCTTAACAATAATAGGCTTACCATTTATTTTCAAGCCTATTATTAAATACAGAGAAAGAAGTAAAATATATAAAAAAATTAGGGCTATGCTGGTCTACATTTAAGTACAAGAAGAGTATACAAAAAATACATAGCCAAAGCTAATACACGACAATTATCTGCTCGATGAAAATGAGATTAAATACATTTTTAATATTTTTATAGAAATCTATTAGTATAGATTTTGTATGCTGTTCTAATGGCTATTTTTAAATGCTTAATACTCCTCTTCATTATTTCTTGCACACATCTACCTACCAAGCAATATCCTATTAACATAGACAATTATAAGCACGATTATCCGTTGCAACAATATAACACCTCTTTGGAGATTAATGAACCGGCAATACCAGAAATTATGCCTTTACCAATAGAGTTTCCCGATCTCACAATCAGTAATCAGCTTATTTCTATTAATGTTAGTGAAGAAGTATCAGTAAAGGATTTGCTGATTGAGATAGGAAAACTTTCTGACGTTAACTTGGATATGGACCCAAAAATATCAGGTAATATTATTTTAAAGCTAAAAGATAAGGATATAAACGAAGTAATTCAGAGTATAGCAAATAGCGCCAAACTGCGTTACTCAACAAGTAATGGTGTAATTAGAATTGAGCAGGACTTGCCATACGCGCAAAATTATTACGTAGACTTCATCAATATTCAACATTCTGCTCAAAGCAGTTTCGTCATTAATAACAATATTACTAACAGTGATGGAAGTAACGTTGATAGGGACTATAACAATGTTATGAAGTCTCAATACAGTAGTGACTTATGGAATTCATTAGAAAAAGGCTTGAATGCAATAATGGATGTTAACGGGGTGGATGATGGCGAATTCCTTTCATCCAACAGAGAAGCTGGTGTTATTATTTTGAATGCTAGAAAAGATATCCACAAAGCTGTTGAAGAATATATTAATAAGGTTAAGAAGTTAGCGTCTTCTCAAGTAATGATAGAGGCAAAAATAGTTGAAGTTGTGCTAGATGACAAATACCTTTCTGGTATGAACTTAAATGACTTACAAGATGGAATTAAGTCTATAATAAATCAAGATAACTCCATTATTAACCTAGCAATGAACTTTGGTGCAAATGATCTAGGAGATTTAGTAAAAAATTTAGACAAATTTGGCACTTCAACTGTAATTTCAAGCCCCAGAGTACATGCTATAAATAATCAGCAAGCGATGATTTCATTTACTAAAAACCATATTTATTTTACCTCCGATATACAAAAAGATACTAGAAACTCTAATCAGACCTTAATTACCAAGATGAATAGCGTCCCAATAGGTGTTGTGCTAATAATCCACCCAAGCATTAACATTGATACTAGTGAAATATTCATGGATATACATCCAACTTTATCAAGAATTAACGGCTACACTAAAGATCCAGATATAGAGTACGTCGCACAGCAGAGTAAAATGAAATTAAATAGCGACATTCCAATTGTTGAAATCAGAGAAATGAACTCTATGTTAAAAATTAAGAGCGGTGAAATTATGGTAATCGGCGGGCTTATAGAACATAGAGAAGATAAGCAAAGCTTATTGCACCAGAAGTCAAAAAGGCTAGCGAATAATATTAGAACAGTAGAAACTGTCATTTTTTTAAAAGCAACAATCGTACCAACATTTGGTTTGTTAGATAGAAAAGATAAGAATTTATATATATATTAAATTATCACTAAAAATTAAATATCAAACCAATTTCAATATTGTGAGTAGATATGTCATCTGCAACAGGTATCGGAACGCTAAAGTAACGATAGCCGAGAAAGGTTTTGATTTCTGGGATTATTGAATAATCAACACCAAGTTTTATTTGATAAGCAAACCAAGGAACATTCAGTGGCATTGAATTTTGGGGTGACCCATTAATCCTTTTTAATCTAAAAACTGTTGGTCCTATACCAAGACCGATGTACGGAGCAAATTGTGTATCCTGAACGCTGGGATTATAATAGAAGTTTAACAAAAACGCAAATATACTTGCTGATTTATCAAATACCGGAGGAGAATTACTATCTTCAATATTGGCTATAGAATACGCGGCTTCAAAATCAATTTTACCATTTTCTCCAGCATAGTAACCTAAAGACATGCTGCTAAACCACTGGAAATCAATTTTACCATCAAATTGCTGTATACTTTTAATTTCATCTGCCACTATATTTTTTATTATAAAACCATAATGACTTTCAACTAAAGTTAGGACTCTTTTTCCTATTTCTTGTATACCCTTTACAAATGTTTCTGAATTATCATGGTATACCTTACCACCGTTAGCGCTAACATAAAAATCAAGTTTTTTTGATTTTTCTTTTGTAGGCTCAGCTTGATCTGCAATACGTGACCACATATTTTTCTGATCAGCTACTTGGAGAATAGAAGGTTGTTCAATAGGACTATTTTCAGGTTCTTGATATTTTAAATCCTCTGTTAGTACTTCTTTTTCAGTAACCTCTTTAGAATGCATTACATCTTCATTATTGTCCGTTTCTAGTTTTAAGAGTTGTGTTCCAATAACTTGTTCAACGTGTACATAATTACCGATATAAGTAATAAAAAAATAGACACATGAAATTAAAATCAAAAATAAAGTAATAGATCTTTTAGTTATCACAAATGAACCCATAATTATCATTTATAGTATAACCATCATATCATATATTTCTTTAATGTACAAAAAATTAAGGTAAGATACTTCCGATTAGATAATTATTTTCCACTCCTTTAACATTAACTTTCACAATACTCTTGGCCTGAGCTTTTGATTCAAGCTTTACTAATGCAAAATTTTCTGTTCTACCGATATGATTTTGCTCAACCAGAACACTTTGCTTAGTGTTGATCAAGGATTGACAAAAACTGCTTATAATTTCTTTATTTACTTCTCTTAAATTTTTTACTCGTTCTTTACGCACATTCTCTGGTACTTGTGGCATTCGTGCAGCAGGTGTATTCTTCCGCTCTGAATATGGAAAAGCATGTAGGTAAACTATATTTGTTTTTTTCAGTAAATCAACTGTATCCTGAAACATTTCATCAGTTTCTGTTGGAAATCCAGCAATAATATCAGCGCCAAATGCTATATTAGGCCTCAAGCTCTTCATTTTATGACAAAATTCTATCACTTGTTCTCTGTTGTGACGACGCTTCATTCTCTTTAGTATTAAATTATTACCAGATTGTAGACTCAAATGTAAATGAGGCATAAGTCTTGACTCATTAGCTATTAAATCCATTAATTCGTCGTCAACTTCAGCAACATCGATAGAGGAAAGTCTTAGCCTCTTCAACTCTGGTATATCCTTTAAAACTCTCCTAATCATTGAACCAAGTGATGGCTTACCCAACAAATCTGTACCAAAGTCAGTAATATCAACCCCTGTAAACACTACTTCTTGATATCCATTTTCTACAAAGATCCTGATTTGCTCTATAATACTGTTTATTGGCACAGATCGATTATTCCCTCTTGCCTCAGTAATTGAACAAAATGTGCAGCTATGATTACAACCATTTTGAATTTCAATAAATGCCCTTGACTTATCTTCAAATCCATTAATTAGAACAGGTTCTACTTGGTTATCACTGACCAAGATTTTATCGTCATTTAGTAAGTAATTTTCAGCTTTTAGCTTATCTTGATTACCGAGCACTTTACTTACACCAGGAATGCTACTGTAAACTTCTGGATCCAACTGAACAGCACAACCAACTACGATAATTTCTTTATTTGGATCATTTTTGTAAATCTTACGTATCTTTTGCTTTACCTGACGTTCTGCTTCGTTTGTCACTGCACAGCTATGCACCACAACAACATTTTCTCTCTTTGCTTTTTTTAATGCTTCTTTGATTAACTCGCTCTCGTAAAAATTTAGACGACAACCAAATGTTATCACTTCATTCATGTTAGTATTTTTTGCTTTAATAGACCTAAATTATATCAAATATCCAAGCAAAGTCTCTTGCATGACTATTTTTTTGTAAATAAATGCTATGCAAGCAGCAGACACTGGGATCTCAACGATTTTCACTCAGACACAGTATCACTCCTTTGCTTATTATAGTCTTTTGACCTTTTTAAGATACAATCCGGATTGGATACTGAGTTGGTGAGTATAAAAGTATAGCTTCTACGTCATACCGCTGCGGTATCTCTTAGCCGCTAACAAGTAGCGGGATGACGATTGTCGGTGAATCTAAGAACCTGTTTAAAATCTTCGTAATAGGAGAGAAATGAAGGAAAGGACAATCATTTGCAAGCTGGTATTGAGTTTACGTTCGCAATTTTTCCATAGCCGTCTACACTTTTCTAACCAAGCAAAAGAACGCTCAACAACCCATCTCTTTGGCAATACAACAAAAGAATGTAATTCACTGCGCTTTATTACCTCAACAGTTGCACCAATAATATCTTTTATTTGGGTTGCAAAAATTTTTCCTGTGTAGCCTGCATCAACCAATATATTTTTGACTTCAGAAAGGGTATCTTTAGCATTTTCAACCATTCTTACAGCGCTACTACGATCAGTTACTTCTGCTGTTGTTACATAAATTGCATGTGGTAGACCTTGAGTATCAACTGCAATATGACGCTTTATGCCTGAAATCTTTTTACCTGCATCATAGCCCTTTTTTTCAGCAGTATCTGTGTTTTTAACACTTTGAGCATCAATTATACAGAAGCTAGTTTTCTCTTTCCGACCATTGTTGATACGGATCTCTCCAACCAATTTTTTTTAAAACTAATTCCAACAAACTTGGTTCTTCTCCATTCTTTTTATTCCACATTTGAAAATAGTAATATACGCTTTCCCACCTTGGAAAATCTTTTGGCAACATTCTCCACTGGCAACCACTTTTTAGGACGTATAACACTGTACGAAATACATCATACAAATCAAGTTTTCTTGGTCTCGTTTTCTTCCTGCTACTCTCTAGTATTGGTCTGATTTTTTCAAATTGCTCTCGACTTATATCACTTGGATAATTTTTACGCATAGATATACCTCATTCTTAATCTACCACTATTTTACCTCATCTCTCCGAGATTTTAAACAGGTTCTAAGTTACCTTAGCTACATTTCTAGCTGTAACTATAAATGTATGGATTTTTTATCGTGCCATGTTATAATTAACGTCTTGCTAAAAATTAAATATTGATGAATGAACTAAGAAAGTTAAGTATTACACAAATGCATGACGGGCTCAAAAAAAAGAGTTTTTCTGCCGTTGAACTCGTAGAGGCGCACATCAGTGCGGTTGAAAATGAGAAATTAAATGCATTTATAACAAAAACCCCAGAGATAGCAATGAAAGCTGCTAAAGCTGCAGATGAACATTTCTCTAGGCAAAAGGATGATTTAATCTCGCCGCTCATGGGTGTACCAGTTGGCATCAAAGATCTATTCTGTACAAAAGGAATAAAAACAACAGCATGCTCAAAAATGCTGGAAAATTTCGTTCCGACTTACGAATCTACGGTGTCTGACTTGCTTTTAAAAAGTGGAGCAGCCATGCTCGGTAAGCTTAATATGGATGAATTTGCTATGGGTTCTGCGAACACAAATAGCTATTTTGGCCCTGTTGAAAATGTGTGGATTAGAAAAAGCGATGGGGAAAAAGTTGTTCCTGGTGGATCATCTGGTGGATCTGCAGCATCGGTAGCTGGATTTTTATGCGCTGGAGCACTAGGGAGTGACACCGGTGGATCTGTGCGCCAACCAGCAGCTTATTGTGGAGTAGTTGGAATAAAGCCAACTTATGGAAGATGCTCGCGTTTTGGTATGATTGCATTTGCGAGTTCTCTAGATCAAGCAGGAGTCATTACTCGTTCTGTCTCTGATTCAGCATTAATGCTGGAAGCAATTTGTGGCTATGATACAAAAGATTCAACATCAAGTAGAAAGCCAGCACCTAAATTTTCCAGCTTTATAAATGGTGATGTCAAGGGTAAGCGTATTGGTATACCAAAAGAATATAGGATGGATGGAATTTCAGAGGAAATAGTCCATAATTGGGAGAAAGTTGCTTCCTATTTAAAAGAAAATGGCGCTGAAGTTGTTGACGTTACTCTGCCACATACTAAATATGCAATACCAGTCTATTATTTAATTTGTTCTGCTGAAACTTCATCCAATCTTGCTCGTTATGACGGTGTGCGTTATGGGTTCAGGGTTGATGCTGATACCCTTGAAGAAATGTATTCACTAACAAGAGCAGAAGGTTTCGGTAAAGAGGTGAAAAGAAGAATTTTAATTGGCGCTTATGCGCTTTCCTCAGGTCATTACAATGAATATTACGAAAAAGCACAGTGTATCAGGGCATTAATCAGAAATGATTTTATAAAAGCGTTTGAAAAAATAGATTACATACTTGTGCCATCTGCTCCAACAGAAGCTTTTGGCTTAAATGAAAAGCCAGATCCGCTAATTATGTGCATCAATGATGTGTTTACTGTGCCAGCAAGTCTGGCAGGATTGCCTGCTATTTCTGTTCCCGTTGGGCTCTCCAATGAGGGTTTACCACTTGCCTTGCAAGTAATTGGAAATTATTACGACGAAGCTGGAATATTAAATGTGGCAAGTGTGATAGAGCAAAATTGCGGCAGAACAATTAGCACTGATTTCCATCCAAAAGGGTGTCATTCCAGCGTGTGAAACTGGCATAAAACGGAACTAGAATTAAATGTAAAACTTGCTTGACAAACCTCGCCAGCCCCCTTATCATAAAACTGAAGCTATTTATTTATCTTCGCAATCTGCAGATTAAAACGACAAAGGGAACTTTGTATTTGGCGTAAATCATGCTTAATTTTTTGCACTATGTGCACCTCATGTCTTTATAAAACTTCTGGGTTTCTACCTATACAAGCCGAAACGCGCTTATAAAGCGTTTAAGACATCAAAAGACGTCAAATAGAACAAGGGAGAATTTGAATACTAGCTACCCTAGGTTCTCTTTGCCTTTTTTTCTGCTTAGTAAATTTCTTAAACATTTAAACTAAGGTGAGTTGCATTTAAAAGCAGCTAAATTGCAGTGTTTAAGACTTAAAAAACGCCAACGCGTTTAATACAATGTTGCAAATTCTCCTCCTGCGCTAGTTCTTTGATCCGAAATGTCACTTCTACCTTGTCAAGACCAATGTTAATTTGCTTTATTAATGTCCTAACAATACCACGTTTAGTTTGCCAATCTAGGTAGTCTAGGTTCGATTTAACACTAGAATAAAAACCCTTTATACTATTGATAATAAGGCTCATTCTCTTCTGTAGTGTTTTTTGATCAACAACCTTTTTCTTTTCTTCTTCCATCCCTTTTAAACGTTCCCTCATTTTTTTCATTGTCTGCTTAAATTCTTCCTCACTTATATATTTTTCCCCGCCTGCATTTTCTTGACTATAATAATCTTCCATAAGTTTTTCGATACCTTGTTTTATTTGACTTTCCCTTCTTGCAAATTTTTTATCTGATGATTCATCATTTTTATTTTCTGAAACTCTACGTTGGTACTCCTTTTTAATCCTCTCTGGGTTTTTTAGTACATCTTTCACCTTTTCCCATACTGACCTTACCCAGAAAAAGTGGAGAGAAAGAAAGGAGTTTTTTCGGGTAAAATAAAATTTTGGAGGATTAGAAATGGCAAGAGAATATACGGCAGAATTCAAATTGGAAGCTGTTAAGCTGGCAAATGAACAAAGAAAGGTAGGTCAACCAGTTGCAAAAGTAGCAAGAGATCTAGGAATAAGGGATAGTGTATTAGGAAAATGGATGAAGAAATATAACGAAAAAAAGTCAGCGGCAAATGCATTTCCAGATGTAGCACCTTATGACAAAGAGAGATTTGATTTACAGAAAGAGTTAGCAAAAGTAACAAGAGAAAGAGACATTTTAAAAAAAGCCCTGGCCAGTCAAAAAGAGTAAAATATTTTTTTATAAAAGAGCATAGTAAACACCATAAAGTGCAGGAATTATGTAGGATTTTCTGCTAGTGGCTACTATAAGTGGACTACAAGGAAAATAAGCAGTAGAGAATCAACAAATAAAAGCAGATATTCAAAAAAAGCTTTTAAATGTAGATATGGAGCTCCTAAAATTCATGCTGAATTAAAGGCTTTGGGTAAAAGTTGCAACTTAAAAACAGTGCAAAGTATTATGCAGAAAAATGGTATTCAGGCTATATTGAGAAGAAAATTTAAAATTAAGAAACAACAAACGGACAGTAGCTCCCAATATATTAGACCAAAACTTTATTGTCGATCAACCAAATAAAGTATGGGATTACTTATATAAAAACCAAAGAAGGATGGCTATATTTGGCAACAATAATCGATCTATATTCACGCATGGTAGTTAATGAGCAGTTCAATAAATAAACAATTGGTTATGGACTCTTTATTAATGGCCGTTAACAAGCGTAAACCTGCCAAAAATCTACTATTACATAGTGATCAAGGTTCACAATATACTTCGCAAGGTTATCAATATCTCTTATCCATAAAAAACATAGATGAGTCATAAAGGTTGTTGTTACGACAATTCTGTTGTGGAAAGCTTCTTTAGCTCATTGAAAAGAGAAATACTTATTGATACTTCACAACACTCTGCTCAACAAACTAGAACTGCAATATTTGAATACATAGAAATTTTTTATAACAAACAACGTCACTATTAACTATTGCATTCCTGAGCATTTTGATTCATCATTCTCTTTGTGAAAAACATTCCAAACTTTCTCTCCACTTTTTCTGGGTAAGGTCAGTTTCCATTTGGTTCAAACTCGGATACAATTTCCCCAGAGCTGGGTAATCTCATACCAGAACCATCTGCTGCAATAAGTCTATAGCCTCTCCAACTCAGGTTCATCCTGATAGGCTGTTTGGATGCTTAAATTCTTGAAAGCCTGTATGGCAAATCTTATACCTTGCTTTAGAAAAAGCTTGCTTTGAGGGTACATGTCAATGGCTCCATAAGTTCACATTCTATTCCCAAACTTTTTTTAACTAACTTTAAAATCATAGAAAATACTGTCGAAAAAGGAAGTTTTCTTGTTCGTGTAAAACTCAACACAATGGATTTTCTGAAAAGTTTTCGAGTATATTGCATTTTTAATTTGTAAGATAAGATCTTTTCCTTTTTGCATGCCTCACCTAAAAAGACACATTTTAAACTTTTTTGTTGCAATAAAATAGAAACAAAAGTGCTGTCCCTTGCACTCTTTGGATAATTTAATGATAAAAAATTTGGAGAGAAATTTTATACACTATCGCTGATATTTTTCCTTAAGTTGACGCCATTGCCTGAACGGATACATGACAAATCTATCGTTTATCAAATCGTCGGTAAGCCTAAAGCTATAGCCATTAAGCACGATAAAGAAAATCATTCATAATCGCTATAGCAACTAGTGTAGACACTTGACGTTCCTTGTGATTTGATAAATAGAGGTTTTTATCTGACTTCACAACAAGGGCTTCTGGATGACTTTGAAAGTGAACATTACCATGCTTATCTTCAATAGCCTCTATTACCCCCTCACTGGAAAATGCTGCAACTTTATATCCAAGTGACTCCAATTTTCTTCTATTTTCTGGTGTATTACCTACTGCTCCTGAATGAGCATCTGGAAAATATGTTGAAAACCAGCCATTTTCATTAGGCATTAGGAATTTGGCTACTACTTCTGCTAAACGACTATTTGGAACGATCTTTATCTGCTGGAGAGGTACATCCTCTTTCTGTGGATTAGGTGCTGATTTTAAATGAGATCTTTGCTTCTCTTCATCACTCACAACACTCACTACTTCAATTCCCTTTGCATTCATTATGCCTTCACATATGCCAAGTAAATGAATTGCAGGGTTATCATCAACTATTTTTACAATTGCTTCAGTAACAAGCTGGCGATAAGGAGTGGGTGCTGAGTGTAAATTATCCGGAATAAATATTCTATTTATTTTGTGCTCTTTAACAAACTTTGCAACTTCAACTTTTATTCGGTCTAATGTTAGCTTCTTTGCCAATGTTTCATCTTGTTTTGCAAAGATAAGCGACTTTTCTTGGATTTCTTTTAAGTTAATTATTTTATTGTAGTCAATGAGTACGGTTTTAACTCCAAAGTTATTAAACATCTCGTAGATATTTTGAGATAGCCCAAGCTCATGTGCTTCTTCCGTTTTCAACAAACCAACAACTATGTCATTATTTACTGTATTTTCTGCCGTCAAGACAGTTGACGCTGGTTCTTCTTTTCTGGTTACATGTTGAGATGCCGGTTTTTCACTAACGCCAGCATAAGTAATATTGCTTAATAATAGAACTATAATTAATAAGATATTAAATAGTTTATTATAATATTTATATACTATGACTTGCCTCCCTAATATTTATATTACGATATAGAGTATTTTATAACAAAAAGGCAAGTTTGCCAAGAAAGAGAAGGTGGCCTGAGCAGGAATCGAACCAGCGACACAAGGATTTTCAGTCCTTTGCTCTACCAACTGAGCTATCAGGCCAACTGTATACTTTTATTTTTAGATAAAAAATGTTATTATGTCTATCAAAAGTTTTTAAAGTAGTTTATAAAAATAAAGGATGAACATTAATGACAAAATAGGAATCTACCCTGGCACATTTGACCCTATAACTTTTGGGCATCTTGACATAATCAAAAGAGCGTGTAAACTAGTCGATAAATTAATAATAGGAGTTGCAGAAAACGTTAATAAGCATACTGCCTTTGACACAAAGCTACGCACAAGCATGGCTGAAAATGAAATCAAAGGACTAGGAATTGATGCAGATGTTATATCTTTTAATGGGTTGCTAGTGAAGTTTGCCAAAGAGCAGAATGCTTCTGTTATTATTAGGGGATTAAGAGCAGTATCGGATTTTGATTACGAGTTTCAAATGAGCTGGGTAAATTATAAACTTCTTCCTGAAATCGAAACCATATTTCTTCCTGCTTCTGAAGATACTCAATTTATCTCATCAAGCTTTGTAAAGGAAATAGCAAGATTAGGAGAAGATGTTAGCAAATTTGTATCAAAAGGTGTTCAAAACGAATTGATTAACCTGAATAGGATAAAAAATGGAGAATAGTGCTTGTTGTTTTTTATTTCTGAATGGGTATATTCAATATATAAAATGTTATAAGCTAAAGGAGCAGCATGTCAAAAGTGATGGTTAATAATAGAAAAGTTTGTTGTCATGGTGATGAGAATGATGAGGGTTCTGGCCATCCATTAATATATTTAGATATGGGAGAAGAAGAGGAAATAGCCTGCCCTTATTGTGAAAAGACGTTTGTCCATGACTGTACTGTGGAAGCGGTTGGGGAGCTGACTAGGGATGATCTCTAATGGCACTTTATTTCTTCTGCAGACTTAGCTTATGTAAATAGCAATAAGAGGGGCAGTAAAAATGAAACTGTCCATACGGTCGAGCACTCCCCCATGGCCAGGTATCATATTTCCACTATCTTTAACACCGTAAGCTCTTTTAACAAGCGACTCAGTGAAATCGCCAAGTTGCGCTAGAATAGCAATTGCAAGGCCAATGATTGGAGAATAAAAAATTGAAAATAGACCAAAAAATATTGATCCAAAAATTGTACACACTACTCCAGCTAAAATCGCACCAAGAAGTCCTGTCCAAGTTTTTCCAGGGCTAAGAATTGGGCAAATTTTAGCTCCACCAAAATTCTTGCCAAATAGGTAGGCAGTAACGTCAATTCCCCAAATGGTTAAGACGAACCATACTAATGCGTATTTTCCCTGTGGTAGATTATATAAATATATTAATGAGGCGCTTGGTAGTGCAATCAATAATAATGCAAAAACGTATAAAATTTTATTTCCTTGGGTTAGATTATACCATTCAAAAGAAGATAAAACTGCTATTGAAAAAATCAATAGGTAAAACGATAAATCACTAAAATATGTAGCAAAGGAAAATATGAATAATATTACTATTGAGGACAACATTCTAATTATAAAATTATTATCTACCATATTTTTTCTCTCTTTTTGTATAATCTTCTAATGCTTTACTCAAATCTTGACAAGAAAAATCAGGCCATAAAGTATCACAAAAATACAATTCAGCATAAGCTGCTTGCCATAATAAAAAGTTGCTTAACCTTTTTTCGCCGCCAGTGCGAATTAATAAATCCAATTTTGGCAAATCTTTAGTATACAGAAATTTTTCAAATTCCTCTTCTGATACATAAGCAATATTTTCTTTTATAATATTGCTTATAGCTTGTGTAATTTCTTGCTTTGCTCCGTAACTGACTGCCACAGTGAGTAATAAACCATCGTTCTTATGTGTCATTTCTTCTGCTTTTTTTATTTGATCCAATATTTTACTGGATAACAGACTTAAATTGCCAATAAAATTCAACTTAATGTTACAGTTGCAAATGAAATTGATTTTATCTTCATTAGTTAAGACAGAGTAAAATAAATCAAATAGACAGTCAGTTTCGTTTTTGGGTCTAAGCCAATTTTCCATAGAGAATGCATACAAAGTTAAGTAGGGTATGGTTAAGTCCGTACAATACTTGGCAATATCGTATGCAACTTCACTGCCCTTTCTGTAACCATCAATTTTTACCCTTCCTTGATTGTTTGCCCATCTACCATTACCATCCATAATAATTGCTAAATGTTTCGGTAAAGATTCTTGATTCAACATTTAAATTTAACCTAATTTTGACTTGAGTGAAATTTTTTGGATTTCAATGGACACCTGGAAGGTGTCAGCTACTTGCATGACAGGAAGAGAGTTACTGTAGTGACACCAATAGTTGATACTTGAATGCAAAATTGGTGTCATCCCAGTGCTCCGACACTGGGATCCAGGAAATTTGATTTCAAACAAGTGCATCAGATAGTTGTATAGTAAAGACTGGATTCCAGTGTCAAGCACTGGAATGACATCATTTGCTATGTAAGCTTTCTCCATATCATTTAGTGATTCAGTATATCCTTTTCTTTGATGGACAATTCACCATCAATTTTTTTTATATTATTATCAGTAATATTTTGTATTTCCTTTTTAGCACCATGAAAATCATCTTCTGAGATTTCTTTATTTTCCTTCATTTTTTCTGTTTCTTCCATAATATCTCTACGTATATTTCTAATGGCAATCCGTGCATTTTCAGCAAACTGATGCAATAATTTCACTAATTTTTCACGGGTTTCTTGTGTTAAGTCCGGAAGAGCTATACGTATGGTATTGCCCTCAACAACAGGATTTAAATTCAAGTTGGCATTTAATATAGCATTTTTCACTTCACCGACAACATTAATATCCCAAATTTTAATTGATAGAGTTTTGTTATCTATAACCGAAACACCTGCAACCTGATTTAACTTTTGATGTCCACCATAGATATTTACAACCATACCATCAAGCAACGATGCGCTAGCTCTACCAGTGCGTACGCCTTTAATATCATCATGAAAGGACTGAATAGTTTTTAGCATTCTTTCTTTTGTTTTAGCTTTTATTTCATTTAACATAAATTACCTAATGTTTACAATCTGAAACTATAGTATAAGTACCTTGACCCTTAATAATATTGACTATTTTTTCTCCCTTCAAAGAAAAAACTATAATTGGAATAGAATTCTCACGAGCAAGTGAAATTGCTGATGCATCCATAACTTTTAAATCACGAGTCAATAAATCCGTGTAAGAAAGCCTATCATACATTACAGCATCCTCATTTTTTTTCGGATCAGCGGAGTATACACCATTTACTTGTGTACCCTTTAGAATAACATCACAATTCATTTCAACAGCACGTAAGGCTGCAGCTGTATCTGTAGTAAAAAATGGGTTGCCTGTGCCTGCTGCAAAAATTACCACTCTACCTTTTTCTAAATGACGAATAGCTTTCCTTCTTATGTAAGGTTCACATACAGTGGCCATGGGTATTGCAGATAATACCCTAGAAGCTATTAAATTTTTTTCTAAAAAGTTTTGTAAAATTAAAGCATTGATTATAGTTGCAAGCATTCCAATATAATCACTACTTGCTCTTTCACAGCCACTTAAAGACGCAGATGTGCCACGAAAGATATTACCACCACCAACAACAATACATACCTGAACTCCAAGCCTGTTAATATCAGCTATATCTTTGCACAATTGGCTTATTATTCCCATATCATAGCCAAAAGACTGTGACCCCATTAAAGCTTCACCAGAAATTTTAAATAACACTCTGGAATATTTTATTTCGCTTTTTTCATTTATTGAGGGAAACATTTTTTACCATTTAGTTTGCACCACCCAAAACAAGTAACTTGTAATTAGAGAGTTTAACAGCACTCACCTCGCTTGATTTTATAAAATCAGAAACCTTTATTTTATCATCTTTTATGAACTTTTGTTCCAGTAAAACAACTTCTTCATAGTACTTAGCCATTCGTCCATCTACTATTTTTTTTGCTACTTCTTCAGGTTTATTTAAGCTCCTTACTTGTTCTTCAATTATAGAACGTTCATTTTTCAACTTCATTTGATCTAAATCATCTATAGACAAAGCTTCAGGCTTCATAGCAACTATGTGCATCGCTATTTGTTTTCCAATTTCCTGTAACTTTGCCTTATCACCGGGTGATTGCAATGCAATTAAAGCACCAATCTTACCTAAGCCACACACATCACCATGTACGTAGCCAGCAATAACTCCATCCTTAGCTTCTAAGTAATAAAGCTTGCTTAACTCTAGCTTCTCACCAAGAACTGACGTACCATTCATAATAGCTTCCTGCACTGTGCCAATGCTTTCATACTTGGCATTTTTTAACTCATCAACGCTAGTACAGCGTTCTTGATGAGCAATTGATGCTAAATTTAAAACTAACTCTATAAATTTCTCATTCCTTGCGACAAAATCGGTTTCGCAATTGAGTTCAATCAATACACCACAATTTTCAGTCAAACACATAGCAACGAGCCCATCTGAAGCTACTCTATCAGATTTTTTGTCAGCTTTAGCAAGACCTATTGTACGTAACTTATCAACGGCTTTCTTAATGTCACCATCACATTCTTCTAATGCTTTTTTACAGTCACTTAAGCCAAGCCCTGTTCTATCACGTAATTCTCTTATATCATCTGGATTCATCTTCATTTGTTACTACCTCCCTTTCTTCTTCTTTGTAAACTTTACTACGTCTCCTTTTAGTTTGCACAATACCATCTTCTTTTTCTTGAATAAACTCATCACCCCTTATATCATCAATCTTAACTCCAGATTTTGCTAGACTAGACTCTATTCCAGCTAATATAGAGTCGGTAGCTAATTTACAATAGAGCTCTATTGATTTTCTTGAGTCATCATTTCCAGGTATTAGATAAGTAATACCATCTGGATCAGAATTAGTATCAAGTATTGCAACTATTGGAATTCCTAACTTCTTAGCCTCCTTAACCGCTATATGCTCTTTATTAGTATCAATGATGAATAAGATATCAGGAATTGCTCCCATTTCTCTAATACCGCCAAGCGCCTTATCAAGCTTTTGCTTTTTCTTTTCAATGTTTCCCAATTCTTTCTTTGTTAAAATGCTATCCTCGTCATTTAATATTTTCTCATATTGCATCAAGGTTTTTATCGAAGAAGAAACAGTGCCCCAATTAGTAAGCATACCACCAAGCCAACGATGATTCACATAATATTGACCACAACGAATCGCTTCACTTGCAATAATATCAAAAGCTTGAAACTTTGTACCAACAAATAGAATGCGACCACCTTGAAATGCAACGTCATATAAAGCCTTCATGGCCACCTGTAGCAATGGTAGTGTTTTTCGCAAATCAATTATATGTATACGATTTTCTTGATGCACTCCATATATGTATGGAGCCATTTTTGCGTTCCAGCGACTAATTTTGTGACCAAAATGTACACCAGATTCAGCTAAATCACGCACAGTGACTTTAGGCAAATTTGTCATATATCATTCCTCCAAATAGTTTATCTTCCATGGCATAACCCTAATGGGACTACTTGTACAAGCCATGTGTGAAATTAAATTATTTACATAGTAATAGAAAAGACAGCAAAGCGCAAACAAAAAATATTGACAAAGGGCAACATGTTTATTAGCTTTAAAGTTGAAGCCCGAAAACGCTAAAAAGAAATTAGGGGGGTGTAGCTCAGTTGGTTAGAGCGCATGCCTGTCACGCATGAGGTCGTGAGTTCAAGTCTCATCACTCCCGCCATATTAGTTTTAGCATAACTTAGAATTCGCAGTATTATTGCCGGTATTGAGAAACGCCTTCACCAAACTTGACATGGCATGGTATTGTAATTAATACTTAAATAGGTTTGTTTTTATCATTAACAATTAGGATTAAATATGCTCATTTCTGAAGTTTTTGCAGCAGATGCAACTAGCAATACATCAAGTATCGGCGCATCTTTTGCTAGTTTTACTCCATTGATTTTAATATTTGTGGTATTTTATTTTCTCATTATTCGCCCGCAACAAAAAAAACTAAAAGAACATAGAAAGATGATAGATCAAATAAAACGTGGTGATACAGTCATTACTTCTGGTGGAATAATAGGTGAAGTTAATAAAGTTGATGAGGCAAATGCACAATTTATAATAGAAATAGCACCAAAAGTTGAGATAAAAGTTCTAAAGTCCGCTATATCTGAGGTTTTAAGCAAAGAAACTCAAAAAGTAGCAGCTAAACCAATTAAAAAGGTAAAATCGAAAGAATGATAAAAAGAATATAAATCAACCAGTAATAAAGGCAAAAATGCTTAACATGTTTAGAAAAAAGTTTGTTTGGTGATCCATTTGTGTGCGGAATATTTGGTGTAGTAAGTAGCGGTGATTCAGTAATACCAACTTTACTAACTGGGTTGCAAAAATTGGAATATAGGGGATATGACTCTTCAGGTATAGCAATCATAAACAACGAAGGTAAGATAGAAGTCAAAAAATCAGAAGGTAAAGTCAAAAGGTTATGTGAAGTTGTTGATGACAGCAAGATGTCTCACAGTACAGTTGGTATAGCACATACTCGCTGGGCTACACATGGAGTTCCAGGCCTTAAAAATGCTCATCCCATTCGTACAAATAATGTTGTTGTTGCTCATAACGGCATAATTGAGAATTACAATCTGCTAAAAAAGGGCCTAGAAGAAAGGGGCATGTCATTCCATACTGACACTGACACAGAGATCATACCAAACATGCTAACCTTATATCTTGATGAAGGATTGTCGCCAGTTGATTCTCTATTTAAGTGTTTAAACAACCTACACGGCTCATTTGCCTTGGTCTTATTATTTGCAGAATATCCAGACGCCTTATTTGTTGCGAAGAGAAATTTGCCTTTAGCAATAGGCTATAACTGTAACACAGTGTTTGCTGCATCTGACTCTAATGCTTTAAGTGCATTTGTGGAAAAAATATCGCATTTGGAAGATGATGACATTGCAGTGATAAAATCTAGTGGAGTTAGTATATACAACAATGGTACACAAGTTAAACGCAGTATAGAAAATAGTAGTCCAAGTGATTTTCTAATTAGCAAAAATGGTTACCCTAGCTTCATGTTAAAAGAGATTTTTGAGCAACCTTGTGCATTAAACAAAACAATAAACCAATTTTACAAGCAATATAAAGAGGTCAACAAAAAATTATTCTCTGAACTGAATCACATTACTATAGTTGGATGCGGGTCATCTTATTTTGCTGGGCTAATAGCAAAGTATTGGCTGGAAAATGTCGCTCAAGTTCGAGTATATCTAGAAATCTCATCAGAATTTAGGTATAGCAACGTCAAGCTGGAAGAAGGCAGCATTGGGTTATTTATCTCTCAATCTGGCGAAACTGCAGATACCATAGAAGCGCTGCGTTATGCGAAATCACAGAAGCAAACAATCATAAGTATAACTAATACATTTAGCAGCAGCATTGAAAAGATCTCAGATATTGTGTTACATACTCTTGCTGGGCCAGAAATTGGTGTTGCTTCAACAAAAACCTTTTCTGCGCAACTTGCAACTTTAGCATGCTTTGCCGTGGAGCTTGGAAAAATAAAAGGTATACTGGGTGGAGAGAGAATAAAACAGCTAAGCAGTGCTATCAATTCTATTCCCGAGTATGTTGAGCACGTTTTGAATGTGATGAAAATACAACATATATCGGGCAGTATATTAGAACACAATAACGTTATTTTAATCGGCAGAGGAAGTTCATACGGAGTTGCAATGGAAGGCGCATTGAAAATAAAAGAGCTTTCATATATCAATACAACTGGTATTGCAGCGGGAGAAATGAAGCATGGTTCTATTGCTTTAATAGACTCTACTGTGCTTGTTATAGCAATTATCCCTTATGATGATTTATTCTTTAAAACGCTATCTAATATACAAGAGATTATTGCAAGAAAAGGCAAAGTAATTGCCTTCAGTGATAAACAAGGAGCGCCATTCCTAAGGGGAGTTTGCGCAGATGTGGTGCAACTTCCAGACACTGATAATTTTATCTCTCCAATCATCTACAGTGTTGCTATGCAATTCCTTGCTTACTTTACTGCAGCAAAAAAAGGGTTAGATGCAGATTGTCCAAGAAATTTAGCTAAGTCTGTCACGGTTGAGTAGTCCATTTAAAGTTAAAGCTAAACTTCTAATAAGGTAACCAGACTGCATTCTGTGATTTTTAGCAAAACACGATACACAATCGTCATTCCGCTACTAATTAGCGGAATCTATGCCGAGATACCGCGGCGGTATGACGGTTCGCGGTGGTATGACGGTTAAGTAATTCGTCATCCCGCTGCTTGTTAGCGGGATCTAGAGATACCGCGGCGGTATGACGGTTCGCGGCGGCATAGCTATAGCTATCTTCAAAAATATGGTTGAATAATTGTGTGTATAATTATTAATATTTTTAAGCACTTTGGCTATGGCTTTATCTAAGTTTCTCGACCCTAAGCTGGATTTAACCTTTAAAAGAATCTTTGGCACTGAAAAAAATAAGAATATTCTCATACATTTTTTGAATGATATTTTAGGGTTTACCGAGATAAATACTATACAAGAAGTGGAATTCCTCAGTACTATAATGGATCCTGAAATTGCCTCTGATAAGCAAAGTATAGTTGATGTTCTTTGCAGGGACTCTAGTGGGGCTAGGTATGTGATTGAAATGCAGCTCACTCGCGATAAAGGCTTCGAAAAACGAGCTCAACTATATGCTGCTAAGGCTTACTCAAGGCAAGCTGATAAATCTGGTAAGTACATTGATTTAAAGAAGGTTTTCTTTATTGCTATCTCTAATTGTAATTTATTTCCTGATAAGCTTGATTATATATCCAGCCACACTATAAGAGATGAGAAAACCAATGAACATGACTTAAAAGATTTTCAATTTGTATTTATTGAACTACCTAAATTTCCTAAGAATAAGGAAGAACAGCTAGAAAGCATAGTGGATCGTTGGTTATTTTTCTTCAAATATGCAGATGAAACTACGGAAGAAGACTTAAGGAAAATAGCAGAAAAAGCACCAATAATAAAGTTAGCCTACGATGAATTAGACAGGTTTAGCTGGAATGAAAAAGATTTAGTAGCTTATGAAGAAAGAATAATGGATCTACGGAAAGAAGAAGCCATTCTTGAATACAGACTTGACCTTGCTACTGAAAAAGGCATCCAAATTGGCGAAGAAAGAGGCATCAAAATCGGTAAAGAGGAAGGGAAAATTGAAGGAAAAATCGAAGGAAAAATCGAAGGAAAAATCGAAGTCGCAAAAGCAATGCTGGCTAACAATGTTGATGTCAACACTATTGTCAAATTTACTGGCCTTTCTATTAGTGAGATTGAAGAATTAAGTGTGAACGGTTACTAATTAAGAACTTTAATTATCAATCATAAATCACTGAATTTCGCTAGTAAATTTGTTGCCATTGTCCATATTGCACAATTGTATATAAGATATAGTATAACAATAGTGTCCGTTCAGCTAATACCAATTCCCACTGCACAATAAACGGATAGATAACAATGGAAAAAAAGCCATACTATTGCCTTTCTTTCTCACTCCACAATTAAATAACTCTACAATATCGCTTATTTGATTCACTAATAATGAGAATTGGTATAACTTTGCTATTTTTCTCTCTAGATTCTTGCAAAGTTCTACAAGATTAACCACATTACCTCACGGTTTCTCTATGATTATTTTTTTAGATTACTTGTTTACCTTATTTGCCGTTCTCCTGAACGAATATACATAAGCTATAAAAACTATCTAACAGCTACCCAAAACCCTTATTTCCCACTCAAGTTCAACATTAAATTTATCCTTCACTGCATCTTTTACTCTGTTGCCAAGGTTTTCCAAGTCAGATGCAGTTGCATTATCGTAATTGAGCAAGAAGTTACAATGTTTCTGAGAGATTCTAGCTCCACCAATATTCAGCCCTAGGCAGCCGGATTTATCAATTAACTCCCATGCTCGGTAGTTTTTTGGATTTTTGAATATGCACCCAGCAGTTTTTCCTCTTATTGGCTGGCTTTTATTTTTCCTCTCAATAACTTCCTTTAACCTTTGCAGTATAAGCTCATACTCTGAATTTACTCCTTTAAACTCAGCTTCAACAAAAATCCAATTTCCTTTTAGGCTATGTCCACGGTAAAAATACCCCATTTCTTCGCTGGAGAACTCATATAGGTTTCCATCCTCTAGATTCACTGCTTTTATGGATTGTACAACACTTGCGATGTCACTACCATACGCACCTGCATTCATTTCTATTCCGCCACCAACTGTTCCTGGAATTCCAACTAGAAACTCAAGTCCACTAATTTGTTGCTCTCCTGCAAAGTAAGCAAGGTTACTAAGTAACGCAGCACCGCCTGCAACAATAGAGTTGTTACCCTTACTTTTAATATATGCAAACTCCTTACCTAATTTTACTGTTATTCCTCGAATGCCGCTATCTCGCACTATTATGTTGGATGTTGCACCAATAACACTAACTGGCAACTCAGTGTTTTTAATCAAGCATGTTAAATCTTCAATATCACGTGGTTTAAATAATATATCAGCTCGTCCACCGACATTTAACCACGTTGCTTTAGACATTAAGATGTCATAACGATAGATTCCACGTACTTTAGGTAAGCTTATAAGCATTTTGATTTCAACTCTAATCCTGCATCCATACCCATTTTCTCCGCATCTTCTATAAATGAAGTGCGCTCAGTGAAGTATATATTTTTTCCACTTGCTAACATACAACGAAGGTGTAGCATATTTTCGCTCACATATTCAGCCAAAGCTGCAAGTGGTGTAAAACATGAACCATTCACTGTCTTCATAAAACTGCGCTCTGATTTCACTCCTATAAAAGACATATTATTATTAATTTTCTCTAAAAGATCGATAATTTTTACATCATTCCTTCTACATTGAATACAAATCGCTCCCTGTCCCACTGCACTTAACATAACTTTTGGTGGCAATACCTCTGTAATTAAGTGATGTTTTTCTAATCTTATGAGTCCTGCTTCAGCTAAAATTATTCCATCAAAACTTTGATTTTGCAATCTAGTTGTTACATTTCCACGTAGCGGTACTATATTTAAATCTGGTCTAAAATTTAGTAACTGAACTTTTCTTCTTATTGCAGAAGTGGCAATAGTAGCCTGTTGTGGCAAAGACTCAAGGCTATTGTGTTTATGAGAAATAAACGCATCGCATGGACTTAGCCTTTCTAAAACACAAGGAATTGTTAAACCCCCTGAGAAAAACGCAGGCACATCCTTTAGCGAGTGAACTGCCATGTCTATATTATTTTCGAGCAATTCAGTCTCAATTTCTTTAATGAATAATCCTTTGCCTCCTATTTCAGCAAGATTTGCGTTTGCATACTTATCTCCAGAAGTTTTTATCTTAACAATTTCAATAGATAAGTTAGGAAAAGAGTCCAGCAACTTTTGTTTTGCTTCCAAAGCCTGGGCAACTGCAAGCTTGCTTCCTCTGGTACCTATTTTGACTAGCATGTGTACGATTGTTTGTCTGATGTCATTCAAGTAGCTAACTACTTGGATCCAGTTTATATAAACCTTTGCATTTATTGTACTTTAACTTAAAACCAAAAGCAACTTTGACTTTACAAAATAATAACCTTTTATATGCATAAATAAGCTTACTGGATTCTAGTACTTGCATGACAAGGTATAAACCTTATCGTCATGCCGCCGCGGTATCTCTAGATCCCGCTAACACGTAGCGGTATGACGAATTATTTAACCGTCATACCGCGATTCATTCGCGGTATCTCTAGATCCCGCTAACAAGCAGCGGGATGACGGTTGTCGTTTAGCTATAAATATTAAAAAATTTACCAAGCGAAAAAAAAGGCAAAAGAAGCCCCGTGGTGGTTGGCTATTTACTATGTACTAAAATATCGGCGTTTTTTTTATTCTAAAACGCTTGATTAAGAGCGATTTAGCTGCTTTTAACTTGCAACTAACCTACATCGCAAGTGTTTAAGAAATTTACTAAGCAGGAAAAAAGGCAAAGAAACCCCGTAGTAGCTAGCATTCAAATTCTCCCTTGTCAATTTGACGTTTTTTGCTGTCTTAAACGCTTTGTAAGCGCGTTTCGGCTTATATAGGTAAAAACCTAAAAATTTTTAAAGACATGCGATGCACGTAGTGCGAAAAATTAAACATGAGACGCCAAATACCCTAAGTTTTTTGTCATTAACCTGCACAGATTGCGAAGATAAATAAATAGCTTCAGTACCATGATAGGGGGGCTGGCAAAGCTTGTCAAGGAATTTTTATGGCTGCGCTGGAATGACATTTGGGAGTTGTGGTCCACTTCTAAATGATAAGAGCCTCAATGAATTTATTAGTTTATTACATGTCTCTTTTCATGTATAAATCTATAGAAAGTTTTATACGGAAGTTGTTTTATGAGCAAAATTATAGAAATCAGAGCGCCAAAAACTCTTGGTGGTGAATCAGTTACGGAAGGTATAGTAAAAATAAAGAAAAATATTGGCGAGGCAGTAAAAGTAGATGACTTGATCTTTGAAATTGAAACTGACAAAACAGCGCTCGAATTAACCGCGGAAGCTTCAGGGCAAATAACTGAATTTCTTGTAAAAGAAGATGATGTAATAAGTCCTGATCAATTGTTAGCGAAGCTTTCCGTGGGAGAAGTAAAAGAGGAAGCAAAAAAAGAAGATAAAAGCGAAAGTTCTGCTAAAAAAGATGCTCCATCAGCTCGTAAAATTATGGAAGAAAATGCAATTAATGCAAAAAATGTCAAAGGAACTGGCATGGGAGACAGGATAACAAAAGCAGATGTGATAGGTCATATGAACAAAGCAGAACAACCTGCAATAAAACAATACGAATTGCCAAAAAGTGTAGTAAGTGGAGAGCAAAGAGAGGAACGAGTAAAAATGAGCAAAATAAGGCAAGTAATTGCCGCTCGTTTGAAAGCATCGCAAAATACTGCTGCAATACTGACCACGTTCAATGAAATTGACATGAAGAATGTCATGGATCTAAGAGCAAAATATAAGGACGCCTTTGAAAAAAAATATGGAATAAAACTTGGTTTTATGTCGTTTTTTATAAAGGCAGCGGTGCAAGCATTGAAAGAAATTGCTGAAATTAACGCTGAAATCTCAGGCGATGAAATCATATATAAACATTACTATGACATAGGTGTTGCTGTTGGCACTGACAAAGGCCTTGTTGTGCCGGTTATTCGGAGTGCCGATCAGATGTCATTTGCCGAAATTGAATTGACTTTAGTTGCTCTTGGCAAAAAAGCTCGTGAGGGTAAATTACAAGTATCAGAAATGGAAGGTGCAACATTTACCATCTCAAACGGTGGAGTATACGGTTCACTTCTTTCCACTCCGATAATAAATCCTCCGCAATCTGGAATACTTGGAATGCATTCAATACAAAACAGGCCAGTTGCTGTTGGTAATGCAGTAGAAATCAGACCTATGATGTACATTGCCCTCTCCTACGACCACAGAATAGTTGATGGCAAAGGAGCAGTGACTTTCCTCGTTAAAATAAAAAATTACATAGAAGATCCAAATAGATTGGTTTTGGAAGTGTAGCTCAAATGAGTTGTTATTAGTCTAGTATTGCTAAAAGCCTAAACTTTGCCTAGTTCTGCCGATGGTTTAGCAACTTCCGGGTGATCAGGACCGTAATGTTTCTCGAAAATAGGTAAAGCCCATTCAAGTAACTCCTTTTTTTTCTCATAATTACCTAAATCTCCATGAACGATACTTAGGTTTGCCAGCAGTTTAGCAACTTCCGGGTGACCAGGCCCATAATGTTTCTCAAAAATAGGTAAAGCCCGTAAAAGCAATTCCTTTCTTTTCTCGTAATTACCTAAATCCCTATAAGCGTTGCCAAGATTTGCCAGTGTTTTAGCAACTTGAAAATGATCAGAGCCGTAATATTTCTCTTGGATTGCTAAAGCCCGTTCT
This sequence comes from Wolbachia endosymbiont (group A) of Chalcis sispes, assembly GCF_964026765.1. NCBI lineage: Bacteria > Pseudomonadati > Pseudomonadota > Alphaproteobacteria > Rickettsiales > Anaplasmataceae > Wolbachia > Wolbachia endosymbiont (group A) of Chalcis sispes. Next base: position 774,203 of record NZ_OZ034697.1, on the reverse strand, counting down.
AGCAACTTTTTTGCTTTCCGAAGATTACCTAAATTCCCATAAACGTTGCCTAGGTTTGCTAGTACCATGGCAACTTGAAAATGATCAAAGCCATAGTGTTTCTCAAAAATGGGTAAAGCCTGTTCAAGCAACTCCTTTTTTCTTTTATGATTACCTAAAGCACCATAAGTGATACCTAGGTTTACAAATGTTTTAGCAAATTCGAAATGATCAGGGCCGTAATGTTTTTCTTGAATTACTAAAGCCCGTTCAAACAACTCTTTTGCTTTCTTATGATCACCTAAAGCACCATAAACGATACCTAGGTTTCCTAATGTTCTAACAACTTGAAAATGATCAGGGCTGTAATATTCCTTAAAGATAGGTAAAGCCCGTTCAAGCAATTCCTTTTGTCTTCTAGGATTACCTAAATCAGAGTATCCATCATCCATCCATATTAACAAATCCACAAGATAATCCTTCTCTATTGCTTGTTTTTCTAAAGATTCTGAAGGTTTTTCTTCTAGCCAATTGTCTATATGTGATAGAAATGCTTCTAAATGTGGTAATAATTGTCGTTTCTTAGCATAATCTTCTAATTTGTCACTGCCATAAGGAAAGCTTTCTTTCAGTAATTCAAAAGTCTTTTTCACAACTTTTTCTTTGCCTTGCTTTTCTAACTCTATTCTTGTTACTTGCTGTACTAACCTGTGGATATTGACTGAGCTTTGCTCTTCTCCTGAGTTGATCATTGAATATTGTTTAAGTAGTTGGATAGCATCACCTAACTTTTCTTCATTGCGTTCTACCCCTAAAAACATTTTTGCAGGAATGTTGTAAGGAGCAATATAGGCAATGATATCCAAGATTTCTTTGGCTTGCTGACCATACTCTGGGTTATCTTTGATTTTATCAATAGTAATTCTCCAGGTTATAAAAGTTGTCTTGGTGTAGCTATTGTCGCTGTCTTTAGGAAACTTAAAATCAAGTAATTTTTCTGCTTCCTCTTTGTATCTCTTTAAATAATCACTAATTTCAAACTTCAAGCCTACATTCTTTAATGCTATATCCCTTTCTTTTATGTATGCAACTGCCTGCTGCAAAGCTAAAGGAAAATGCTGTAATGTTTCTGCCAAATTCTTTATTTCATTTTCTTGTGACCCATCTTTTATACCTAATGCTTTTCTAATAAAGTCTATTGATTCTGGTTCAGTAAATGCACCCAATGTTAATGATTTTATATCTCCCCATTTCTGATTACGAGAGGTAATCAAAACACTAGGTTTATTATCATCAGATGATAAAAAGTGGGACGGTAAGAATTGACTAATACCAGCATCTTGACCTTCACTTCTATATTCTTCTGCATTATCGAAAACAAAGAGACTTTTTCTCTTGGCGAAAAAAGCGTATATGTCTCTTACAATAGATTCAATATCCCTATCTTCTGTAGGAATGCCTAAAGGATCTCTAGCTAACCTGAGAAAAGACTGCACCATGGTTTCATGGGTTTCAGCTTTTATCCATATAATATTGTTGTCATAATCTTTACTGTGTTCTTCAATATATTTTTTGGCCAGCTCAGTCTTACCTATTCCTCCCAACCCACTAATAGAAACCAGTTGCGATATTACTGTGGCTACACCTTGACTTTTTTGTATTAATTTGTGTAGTTCTCGTAATTCTTCTGTCCTTCCAGTGAACAATCCTACTGGATTTCTCACCTCAAATCGAAAGCCTCCTAAGATTTCTTCTTTCATCTTGCGAAAGAATTCTCTTCCGTCTTCATGTGTAAGAAAACGTCTCCCTTTTTCTTTCAACCAATCTAGCATTTTTTCTTGGAAGCGAGCGTAAACATTCTGTCTATCAATATCATTAAATTGCTCGCCTAGCTCACTTTTGATAATATCCGCTAGTTTTATTTCATTGGGCTGATTTACTGCAAATACTAACTTATCAAAAAATTCTTTTATATTGTCTTCCAACCTACCTTCATTCATCATTCGTCCAAATTCACGTTGCCACGTCTGATTTCTTTCCAATTTCCTTTTTGAGTTCTGATCTGGCTTGTTTTGGAGTTTTTTTATCTCCTCTTCTAATTCTTCCATCGCTTCTTCTACAGCACTTTCAAATGCTGGTTGCACTACTGAAATCATGTTATTGTGAATATAAGAGAACTTATATCTAGTGCCACCATCTTTAAAAAAGACATCACTAGTGTCGATTACTTCAACTAAAATTTCTATTTCCTCGTTTGGTCCTAAAGTTTTTACCCTCAACTTCTTCACTGTGTTTCGTGCTGTGCTTTGATCCAGATCAAAATCGATATTAGTACAGATAATAAAATCTTTCAGGTTACCATCTGCAAAATCTTGATTATTTTTGATCTTTAGGTAAGAAACAAAATACTTTGCTAATCCAAACTCACCACTTTTATCTTTTGTAAGTAAGTTCCCTACTCCAATTTTCTTGTTATCTTCATCTTGTGTGTGTTTAGCCTGCAAAAAACGGTATACTTTCTTACTACCTTGGGTACATTCAAATACTAAATCATCGAACTTTCTGGCCTCTTCTATTTCTGTACCTAAGCGAAAAGAGTGCTGATAGAGCACTCCTCGATGCAAAAATAGCATCAATACCTTTAGCTGGTAGATATTACCGTGCATAACTAGTTACCTCATACAGGCTGCTATAAATTTGTTTGATCTAGAATTAAAGATTACCAAACACCTAAAATAATGCAATAGAGTCTTTATGTGTTGATAGAAAGGCCTTCGAGGGTAGGAATTGCCTGGCAAACTCTTAATTCTTGATTTAAAAAAGACTTTCCAAAGACTCCCCAAATCTAATATGTAATTGCTGTAGGCTGCATTTAGTAATATAATCTCATATTAAATAAGACTTTACTTAAGTTTATGCTAGATTCTCCGCTAATTTTGACAGCCATTCTTATATTTTTCATTTTTACGTTGTCATTCTTTTTTATAAGAAAGATATTTGGGTCAACAAATAAGAAGATAATAAAATCCTTTAGGAAAATTGTTCAGCAAATAAATGCATTAGAAACAGAAATGCAGAGTTTATCTGATGAGGAGCTTGCTGGTAAAACTGAAGAATTCAAACAAGAATTGAAAAATGGGAAAACGTTAAATGATCTTCTCGTACCTGCATTTGCAGTTGTGCGTGAAGCCTCTCGAAGGTTTCTTAACATGAGGCACTTTGATGTTCAACTGATTGGTGGAATGGTGCTCCACAATGGTATGATATCAGAAATGAAAACAGGAGAGGGAAAGACACTCGTTGCAACTTTAGCAGCATATCTAAATTCCTTAGAAGGGAAAGGCGTACACGTCGTAACTGTTAATGACTACCTTGCAAAACGAGACACAGAGTGGATGAGCAAATTATATAATTCTCTTGGGGTTTCTGTTGCGTTTATTACGAATAACTTGACAGACGAAGAGAGGAAAGAGGCTTACAGTGCAGATATCGTGTATTCCACAAATAACGAGCTTGCCTTTGATTACCTGCGAGACAATATGAAATTTTCTCAAGAAGACATGGTTCAGAGAGGCTTTCACTACGGAATAGTTGATGAAGTGGACTCAATACTCATTGATGAAGCTCGCACTCCGCTTATTATTTCTGGCCCGGTTGAGGAAAACAATCAGATATATAAGCATATCAATAAAATAGTAACCAAATTAGTTGACTCCGATTATGAAGTAGATGAAAAAGGTAGAACGGTATTCTTGACTGAAGATGGTATTTCACGAGTGGAGGAACTACTAAGGTCATACAATCTCATTCCTGAAAATTCCTCGCTCTATGATACTGACAGCATGATAATGACTCATTATATAGACCAAGCATTACGTGCATATAAGCTGTTTACTGCTGATAAAGATTATATAGTAAAGGATGGCAAGGTAGTGATTATTGATGAATTTACTGGGCGTATGATGGAGGGCAGGAGATATTCCGATGGTCTTCATCAGGCACTTGAAGCGAAGGAGAATCTTGAAATTCAGCATGAAAACCAAACTTTAGCATCGGTCACATTTCAGAATTACTTTCGTATGTACAATAAACTTTCCGGAATGACGGGAACAGCAGCAACAGAGGCAGAAGAGTTTCGTGATATATACAGATTAAATGTAGTAAAAATTCCAACCAATGTACCTGTAAAAAGAGTTGATATTGATGATGAAATTTACGGTACAGAAAAGGAAAAATTTAATGCTGTGTTGAAGTTTATAGAAGAATGCCACAAGCGCCTTCAACCGGTACTTGTTGGCACGGTGAGCATCGAAAACTCTGAGAAGCTTTCTGCGCTTTTGCAAAGCCATTCTCTTAAGCATTCAGTATTGAATGCTCGTTATCATGAACAAGAGGCGTACATAATAGCGCAAGCTGGGGTGCCAGGTAGTATCACTATAGCAACTAACATGGCAGGGCGTGGAACTGATATTCAACTCGGTGGAAATGCTGAAATGATCGCAAAGGTAGAGCTAAAGAAGATAAAAAATGCTGATGAAAAAGAAAAAAAATACCAAGAAATAGTCAAAAGAGTAAAAAAAGATAAGGAAATTGCTATAAAAGCTGGTGGTTTATGTGTGGTTGGAACCGAAAGACATGAAAGCAGGAGAATAGATGATCAATTACGCGGCCGTTCTGGTCGTCAGGGGGATCCTGGACTTTCTAAGTTCTTTTTATCGCTCGAAGATGACCTAATGAGAATATTTGGCTCTGATAGAATGAGAAGCTTTTTACAAAAAGTAGGGTTAAAGAATAACGAAGCTATTCATCATCCATGGATCAATAAGGCACTCGAGAAAGCGCAAAAGAAAGTTGAAGCTAGAAACTATGACGTGCGGAAATCTCTACTTAAGTTTGATGACGTAATCAATAACCAACGTAAAGTTATTTTTAAGCAGAGAAACAATATCTTAGGCAACGAAATTAATGATATATTTGAAGTGTATAGCGAAGTAAATGAGAGCGTAGTAGAAGGTATAATCCAAAGTGGCTATTACGAAGATTATGTTGAAGATATAGCCAAAGAATTCCATACAAGGTATGGAATAACGCTTGATAAAGAAGACTTGGCAAAGTTTTTGAATAAACAAGAAGCTTTGAATTATATAAATGATAAGATACAAGAATTTTTTACTGAGAAAGAAAAATATTTCAACAGTCAGCACACTACAGATTTGTGGAATACGATCGTGAAGCAAATGATGATAATGACACTTGATCATTTATGGAGGGAACACCTTTCAGTTCTAGAGAGCCTAAGACAAAGCATAAGCTTACGTGCTATGGGGCAGAAAGATCCACTGAATGAATTTAAACGCGAAGCTTTCTTGATGTTTGAGTCAATGCTTGAAAAATGGAAGGAACTCACCATTCACCGCTTAGCACACTTTAAGTTGGCAGACAACCAAGAGATAGGCAATAGGTTACATTCTGCTAGAAATAGCAGACTTCCCAAAGTCTCAAGAAACGACAAATGTCCTTGCAACTCCGGAAAGAAATACAAACACTGCCATGGTGCGGTTACTGTGGTGAGCTAATAATTATGGTTATACAGTTTGTTTATTTCCATCAACATTACTGCATCTAACCTCACTTAGCTTACTGTTTAATGAGTGCTCTGATGACTTATACGCAGCCCCATAGGAAATTCCACCAACTATCAGTGCAGATGCTACAGTAATTCCAATTATTGCTAGTGCAGGTAATGCAGTAGCGTAAACGAGTGCTAATGGAGTAACAATGGCAGCTAATATACCCACAGCAACTCCTGCTGTTATAGCTTTAGATCTATGAATAAATGATGGATCTGCACCATCATTTAGTAGAAGTTTTGCTAGCTTTGGGTATCCACGCTGAACAGCGTAGTGTAAAGGAGTTCTTCCTCCTCGATCTTGTATATTAACATCTGCTTCTTTTTTTGACAAAATTTCTACTATTCGTATGTGTCCATGTTTAGCAGCAACATGTAAAGGAGCTTCTTTGCAATATCCATTTTTTATACCGGTTTTCGCTCCATTGTCTAATAGATTTTCTACTATTTGTATGTGCCCATGTTCAGCAGCAACATATAAAAGAGTCCTTTCATATTCTATAAAGAACCCTGTTAATTTTGTATCTTTAGCTATCATACGCAACATGATACCTGGTAAAAACAGGTGATCTATATCAAACTTGTTATCTTTCCACCCGTTGTATACGCGTGGGTCCTTTTCCTGCAGCTTATCCTTAATTTTATCAATTATATTATCTTTATTGAAGCCTTGATCATTAATTTCTTGTAATATTTCCTTTAGCATTTCTTCAAATTCTGATCCCACTATTTCCTACCAAGCTATAAAACTTTATTAAGGCATATGAAGTGGATTATGTCAATGAAGAACTAAGAAACTGGTTCTTCTTTTTTTCTATAGCTTTAGGTTTATCTACAATTTGAAAAACAACAAATTCGTCATTCCGCTACTCGTTAGCGCCGCGGCGGTATGATGTAGGGAAACCTTTCTTGGGTTAGCTATAAAGTTAAAATTCGACCAGGGCAGCCGCAATAAGGTAGCAAACGCCATCATGTCTTTAGGAGAGTTTGCTAATGAAGGCTCTTAAGTTGACGCCATTGCCTGAACGGATACGCCAATTTTTATGTTCATTTGTAACCGTCTATTATTTTACACCCCAGTCTTTTTCAAATATTGCTAGCCCTTGGTCAGTAAGTGGGTGATTAATTAATTGTCTAAGTACTTTTGCTGGCACAGTAATTGAATCAGCACCAAGCCTTGCAGCTTCTATTACATGCGCTGGGCTTCTCACTGATGCAACAAGAACTTTAGTATCAAAACCGTAATTAGAATATATAGTACATATATCTTCTATTAGCGATAAGCCATCATAGCTTATATCATCAAGGCGACCAACAAAGGGGGAAATAAAACAAGCACCGACCTTAGCGGCAAGCAGTGCTTGTCCAGGAGAAAAACATAATGTGATGTTAACAGGTATTTTATGCTCTGTCCATAACTTTTTACAAGAAATTAATCCTTCATGTATAAGAGGTAATTTGATCACAACATTATCAGCAATTTTTGCTAAATTCAGACCTTCTGTGATCATCTCTTCATGGCTATCTGCAACAACTTCAACACTAACAGGCCCTTTTATAATAGAGCATATTTCACGCACTAAATCCTCGTATTTATCTTTACGCCCGGACTTTGCTATTAAAGAAGGATTAGTTGTTATGCCGTCAATGAACTCCTTTAGTTCTTTAATTTCATTTAAATCAACGCTATCAAGAAAAATTTCCATATTAATCTCCTATAAAAAAAATACCCTTGCAAAATCTTGTCATCCTACCGCTTGACTTACAACCGTATGAACTTCCTGCGTTGTAAACATCAAACAGCCGATAACACAACTGTACAAATATTGAGACATAAGAGTAATTTGTACCAAGAAAAAAGATGTCATCCCAGTGCCCAGACCCCTTAGACAATGTACCATCTTTTGATTTTGTCCATTCTGGGCGGGGTTTTCAAGTTCTTTGATCTTAAATACTACATCTACTTTATCAAGATCAATGTTGACTTCTTTTACTAATGTTCTAATAAGACTACGTTTGGCTTGCCAATCTAGGTCCGATTTAACACTAGAATAAAAGCCCTTTATGCTATTTGTAATAAGATTCATTTTCTGCCGTATTCCCTTTTACCTTTTTCTTCTCTCCTTCAATCTCTTTTAAACGTTACTTCATTTTTTTTATTGCCTGCTTAAAGTCTTCCTTACTTATAGTTAGTGCATACTTTGTTGCCGTAAAAACTTCTGGTACCCAAACAATTGTAATAAGTATACACAATCTTTGTCAACTATTTTCGGCACTGGTATATTGACCTTACCCAGAAAAAGTGGAGAGAAAGAAAGGAGTTTTTTCGGGTAAAATAAAATTTTGGAGGATTAGAAATGGCAAGAGAATATACGGCAGAATTCAAATTGGAAGCTGTTAAACTGGCAAATGAACAAAGAAAGGCAGGTCAAACAATTACAAAAATAGCAAAGGATTTAGGAATAAAGGGTGGTTTATTAGGAAAATGGATAAAGAAACACAACGAAAAAAAGTCGGCAGCAGATGCATTTCCAGGTAGAGGTAACATGGCTCCTTACGACAAAGAGAGGTTTGATTTACAAAGCAAGAGTAACAAGGGAAAGAGACATTTAAAAAAAAGCCCTGGCCAGTCAAAAGGAGTAAAATATTTTTTTATATAGTAACTGCTATAAAGTACAGGAATTATGTAGGATTTTCTGCTAGTGGCTACTATAAGTGGACCACAAGAAAAATAAGCAGTAGAGAATCAGCAAATAAAGAGCTACTCGCAGCTATTCAAAAAATATATCAAGTTTCTAAATGTAGATATGGAGCTCCTAAAATTCATGCTGAATTGAAGGCTTTGGGTAAAAGTTGCAACTTAAAAACAGTGCAAAGTATTATGCAGAAAAATGGTATTCAGGCTATATTGAGAAGAAAATTTAAAATTAAGAAACAACAAACGGACAGTAGCTCCCAATATATTAGACCAAAACTTTATTGTCGATCAACCAAATAAAGTATGGGATTACTTATATAAAAACCAAAGAAGGATGGCTATATTTGGCAACAATAATCGATCTATATTCACGCATGGTAGTTAATGAGCAGTTCAATAAATAAACAATTGGTTATGGACTCTTTATTAATGGCCGTTAACAAGCGTAAACCTGCCAAAAATCTACTATTACATAGTGATCAAGGTTCACAATATACTTCGCAAGGTTATCAATATCTCTTATCCATAAAAAACATAGATGAGTTATAAAGGTTGTTGTTACGACAATTCTGTTGTGGAAAGCTTCTTCAGTTCTCTAAAAAGGGAGTTACCAATAGACACCTCTCGGCACTCTAAACAGCATATCAAAACTGCTATATTTGAATATATAGAAATTTTTTATAACAAACAACGTCACTATTAACTATTGCATTCCAGAACAATTTGATGCATCATTCTTTTTGTAAAAAACATTCCAAACTTTCTCTCCACTTTTTCTGGGTAAGGTCAGATACTATAAACTATAAAAAAATTTCTCCGATAGTTCATATAGCAAGTAAATTCACAAAATGAAGACTATTATTTTTATTACAGGTGTATCTACGGTTGGAAAATCAAGTTTGGCTCATATATTAGGTTCAAAGCTTTTTATGCCTAGAAACTTTGCAATTCCACTAACTATAGCTAACCCAAGAAAGGTTTCCCTACGTCATATCGCCGCGGTATCTCAGCATAGATTCCGCTAACGAGTAGCGGAATGACGAATTTGTTGTTTTTCAAATTGTAGGTAAACCTAAGCCACTTTAGCTATACTTGTAGAGAAAAAAGAATAGATGATGATCCTAAATATTTAATAAATTTGACTACTGAGGAATTTCAAAAATCTCAATTTTTTATTAATTGTGATATGGTACATTCTATCTTCATATAGCTTTCCTCTTCATACCTCAACTAATGAAATCAGAAGCATCAACTCCCTTTTGCAAGCAAGCAGCAATAACAGTGTTCATCATTAGAAATGCAATGGTCATTGGGCCAACGCCCCCGGGTACTGGGGTCATAGCTTTGGCTTTCCCTTTTATTCCTTCAAAGTCAACATCACCTACAAGCTTTCCTACGTTAACGCTATTTATGCCAACATCGATCACTATTGCACCTTTCTTTATCCAGTCTGCTTGAACAAAATTTGGCTTTCCGACTGCTGCAACTACTATATCCGCTTTAGAGCAATATTCAGCTAAATCCTTGCTTTGTGAATGCAAGATGGTGACAGTGCAGTTTTCTTGCAATAGCAGGTAAAACATTGGCTTGCCCACGATATTTGACCTACCAATTACCACTGCGTTTTTACCGGAAAGGTTCTCTTCAATTGACTTAATTAAATGCAAAGAACCTTTAGGAGTGCAAGGTATAAGGCAGTTTTTTTCACCTTTAACTAATTTGCCAACGTTTTCATCATGAAAGCCATCTACATCTTTTTCAACACTTACTGTGTTAATTACTCTGCTTGCACTAATATGATTTGGTAAAGGCAATTGCACTAAAATGCCATGCACAGATGGATCTTCATTTAATTCATTGATTTTTTCAATTAATTCATCTTCTGAAATATTATCAGGCAAAACAATGGTCTCAGAACTTATGCCTATTGATTCTGCTTTTTTCTGTTTGTTGCGAACATAAACCTGACTTGCTGGATTGCTGCCCACGAGAATTACTTTCAGGCAAGGAAAAATGTTATACTCTCTCTTTAAAATATCAATTTTTTGTGATAGCCTCTCACATAGGTCGTTTGCTATTTTTTTACCATCAATAATAATTGTCACTTCCTTGCCACTCCTTAAAGTCGGGTAATTTGATATCAAATAAATCCAATACTTTGCCAACAGAATGATTAATAATATCATCCAACGATTTCGGTTTAATATAAAAAGCAGGCACTGGTGGAGCAATAATTGCTCCCATCTCCGTTAATTTTAACATATTTTGTAAATGCCCAAGATGCAGTGGTGACTCTCGCACCATAAGAACTAACTTTCTTCTTTCTTTTAGCGTTACATCTGCAGCCCTTGTCAATAGATTGGAAGTAACACCTGATGCGATTTCAGACATTGTCTTCATAGAGCATGGTGCTACAATCATCCCTGAGGTTTTAAATGAGCCGCTTGCTATTTTTTCTCCAATCTTTTCTTCAGAATAGTAAAAATCTGCAAGTGATGTAATATCTTCAAGTTTTTCTTTAATCTCGTGAGCTAAAGTTATTTTCCCAGCACGACTTATCACTAAATGAGTTTCATAATCGACGTCTTTCAACGCTTCTAAAATACGCACACCGTAAATAGAACCAGATGCTCCACTTATTCCAATTACAATTCTGCTATTCACTTAACTCTTCTTCGTAGCTCATTCCCAATGCACGTTTATAGGTATCAAGCAATATTTCTTGTTCCTCTCTGTCATCATCATCCATCTTCCTCAGCCTAATAATTTGTTTCATCACTTTTATATCCCAACCTTCATCTGCGGCTTTTGCATATACATCACGAATGTGATCTTGCACATCCCTCTTTTCTTGTTCAAGTTTTTCGATTCTCTCTATGTAACCCTTCAACTCTTCAGCCGTTATTTTTACTGTATCTTCCATAAAGCTCCACTAATTAATTGCTGCCACTAATATTACCAGTTTTTACTTGCACTTCAACAACAGTAATAATATTTTTATCTTTTTTTAAAATCTTAAAGCGAAAACCATACATGGAAAACTCCTCGCCTTCGTCAGGAATGCGCTCTATTTCATTCACAATCATACCTGCTAGAGTTGTAGCTTCTTCATCAGGGAGATTCCAGTATAACTGCCTGTTAATGTCCCTAATAGTAGATTTTCCTTCTATGTGATACATATTATCAGATATTTTCTTTATAAAATTCTCCGTAATCAAATCATGTTCATCCGAAATTTCTCCAACTATTTCTTCCAGTATATCCTCAAGAGTTACAATTCCCTGCAGTGCTCCATACTCATCAATAACAAATGCAAGGTGTTTCCTGTTCTTACGGAAGTTGTGAAGTTGCACGCTGAGCGGTGTACTTTCTGGTATGAACCAAGGCCTTGACATAACTTGGGTAATGTCAACTTCTTCCGCTTTATTATTCTTTTCACGCAAAGCATTTATTAGAGCTTTCACGTGAATTACACCTACAATGTTATCTGGTTCCTTCTGCCATAAAGGTACTCTACTGTGACTGCTGGTTAAAATCTCTCTTATTAACTCTTCTTTATTCCGATCTATATCAAGAGAAAATAGGTTTCTTCTATGGGTCATAATTTGTGATATCTCTGTCTCAGCCAAATCAAGTATGCTGCTTAGCATATCTAAATCCTGTTGCAACATAGTTCCTTCACTGCGGTGAAGAGTAATCATATTACGCATTGCATCCGCTGCAGATATCACTTCCTTATCTTTATGCAGCCCACATAATTTTAGGATGAGGTTAACAATAAATTGAATACCTAGTGTCAATGGAGAAAAAATCTTTACAAAAAACAATACAAAATAAGCAGAAAATGATGCAAATTTTTCAGGATTTTGAATAGCATAAGTTTTTGGTAGAACTTCGCAGAACAATAAAATACAAAATGTCATTATAATTGTTGATAGGAGAATGCCCTCATTTCCAAAAAGATTGATAAATATTGCTGTAAATAAAGCAGAGCAAGTAATATTAATAATTGTATTGCCGAGCAATACCGTTCCTATTGTCAATTCTTTCCTATTTAATAAGCGATCTATTACCCTGGCTTTTTTGTTACCGTCTAGCTTTAGCTTATTAACTCGAGAACGGCTAATTGAGGTTAAGCCTATTTCTGCTCCTGAGAACAAAAACGATAAAACTAACAAAACAAAAATTGCTGATGATACTAAGACCAATAACCAATCCATTAAAGTACGATGTTATTGTGATAAAAAATAAAATTAATTTTACATGTTATGAGAGGCATTTGCAAGCCTGAATTTATATTGCCGAATTTTATATACCTTTAATCTTAAAAAACAAATCATAAAGCATATTACACGCTGCGTTCACATGCTCATCCTCAATGATAAGTGGTGGGGTTACCCTTACTACTTTGTTGTTTAAAACCCTAGTTATTATTAAACCTTTATCAAGAGATCGACTAATAATTTTATCAGCTACAAGAGTTGCTAGTTCTATTCCCATTAGTAACCCTTCTCCACGAACTTCTAAAATCATCTCAGGAAATTCTTTAGCTAAAAGCAACAGCTTTTCTTTTAAATATTTACTAATTCTTTTAACATGATCAAAAAAGCCTTCTTTTAGCATTATATCGAGCACTGCATTACCAACAGTCATGGCAAGTGGATTGCCACCATAGGTTGATCCATGAGTTCCTGGAGTAATTGCTTCTGCTATATAATCTTTCACTAAACATGCAGCTACAGGAAAACCGTTACCCATAGCCTTCGCACAGGTTAGCATATCAGGTTCAATGCCGACATTTTGATAATGAAATAAAGAACCGATGCGTCCATATCCGCACTGCACTTCATCAAAGCACAAAATTATTCCTTGAGCTTTTGTTATTTCCCTTACTTTTTGAAGATATTCTACGTCTAGTGGATATACTCCACCTTCGCTTTGTATGGGCTCTAAAAATACAGCAGCTATTTCATTGTTGATTTTTTCTTCTAATGCTTTAATGTCATTTCTTGGCACTTTATCAAAACCAGAAAGGAGCGGAGCAAAACCTTCGCGTGATTTTTCATTGCCTCCAGCAGAAATTGCAGCAATACTGCGGCCATGAAAGCCTCCTTCAATTGTAATAATACGATTACGTTTTGCTTGCCCTTTTGAATAAAAGTAACGACGAATAAACTTAATTGCAGCTTCTGTTGCTTCAAGCCCACTTGAGCAGAAAAAAACTTTATCTGCAAAAGTAAGGGTTGTTAAACGCTCGGCAAGCCTTTCTTGCTCGGGAATAGTGAAAATGTTAGAGCAGTGCCATAATGAGCTCGATTGCTCTTTCAGCTTATCTGTAATGTATGGATGACAATGCCCTAAAGAAGTTGTAGAAATACCTGCAGCAAAATCTAAATATTTTTTACCATCTTTATCAAAAAGATATGCCCCTTCTCCCCTGACTATAGGAGTGTCAAGTCTATTATACGCATTAACAACATGATCCATTTTATAAGTATTGTGGTATTATCTATACTATACCTGAAATGAATCCATTAACACAAAGCTTTTCCTTTAACCTCTTATGCTACTTCAACTAAAAATTTGGCTAATGCAAACCTTTTTTGTCATTCTATAGCTAAAGTGACTTGGTTTTACCAACACTTATTAGCCATTGTAAAAGTTTTTGTTTCTATTGAATGATAGTTGTAGCCTATGCAAGAAGTTTATTGACTTTGAGCGCACTTTAGCCTATACAATTTTAATATCTTAAACTACTGGACATGCCCGATCTAAAGACAATGATGTTAAATTTTGGACCTCAGCACCCAGCTGCACATGGAGTGTTGCGTCTTGTTTTAGAGATGGATGGTGAAGTGATCGAGAGGGCAGATCCCCATATTGGGCTTTTGCACCGCGGTACTGAAAAATTAATAGAACATAAAACGTATCTTCAAGCTTTGCCTTATTTTGATCGCCTTGATTACGTATCACCAATGTCACAAGAGCATGCATATTCACTTTGTGTGGAGAAATTGTTGCAATGTGAAGTGCCAATTAGGGCAAAGTATTTACGTGTCTTGTTTTGTGAACTGACGAGAATACTAAATCATTTACTGAACGTTTCTTCTCAAGCACTTGATGTTGGAGCAATGACCCCTCTTTTATGGCTCTTTGAAGAAAGAGAAAAAATACTGGAATTTTACGAAAGAGCTTCAGGTGCAAGGTTTCACGCAGCTTACATCAGGCCAGGTGGAATTGCAGCAGATGTTCCAGAAGATTTGATTGAGGATATTGCAAAGTTTATAGAGCAATTTCCAAAATATATAGACGATGTTGATGAACTTTTAACAGAAAATAGGATATGGAAGCAACGCACTGTAGGAATTAGTGAAATATCAATTAAACAGGCACTTGATTGGGGCTTTAGTGGCCCAATGTTGCGCGCTGCTGGGCTTGCTTGGGATTTGCGAAAAAGCCAGCCATATGAGATATATGATCAACTAGATTTTGATATACCGATCGGCCAAAATGGCGACTGTTATGACCGTTATCTAGTTAGAATGGCAGAGATTAGGCAATCTATCAGTTTGGTGAAGCAGTGCATAGAGAAAATGCCTGAAGGGCAAATAAAAACTGAAGATAGAAAAATTTCTCCACCGTCAAGAGTAGAGATGAAAAAATCTATGGAAGCTCTGATTCACCATTTTAAGCTCTATTCAGAAGGATATCACGTACCAGAAGGTGAGGCTTACGCAGTTGTTGAGGCACCAAAAGGTGAGTTTGGAGTGTATATAGTTTCAGATGGTACCAATAGACCTTATAGGTGCCGAATAAGAGCACCTGGCTTTGCGCATTTACAAGCCTTAGACTTTATGGCAAAAGGACACATGCTTGCTGACGTTGCAGCAATTATTGGCTCACTCGATATAGTTTTTGGTGAGATTGATAGGTAATCATTGGTACCCATTCAGGCAATGGCGTCATGCAAGTAGCTGACACATAACTGTACGAACATTTGTTTGCAAAGGCAGTATGTTAAGTGTTATAGCCGATTTTGCCTCAAACACAAAGGCAGTGCCTTGACTACTTGGATCCAGAAAAATTGATTGTGTACTATACAACATTTTTGATCAAAAGCGTAACCGTTCACTGTTAGACTGCATTCTGTGATTTTTAGCAAAACATGATCTTTCATTTGAGCTTCCTTCAATTTAAAATAAATACAGAAAATTGCTGCCTATAGCTAAACTGACTTAGATTTACCAACAATCGTCATCCCGCTACTTGTTAGCGGCTAAGAGATACCGCGGCGGCATAGCTATCTTCAAAAATATGGTTGAATAATTGTGTGTATAATTATTAATATTTTTAAACACTTTGGCTATGGCTTTATCTAAGTTTCTCGACCCTAAGCTGGATTTAACCTTCAAAAAAATATGTAGGGTCAAGAACTGGCGCGCCTACTTTAGGGTTTGGTGGCTGATCCATTGTTTTCACAATAGGCCTCAATCCAAATTCCCATGTTAACGTTTCCAGCTCCCGCCTCGTCAAACGCAGCATCCGCACTACGCTTTCCTAGCAGATTCTTTACCAAAGTTTATAACATATTGTGCTGGTGATGCTTTCGGTTTGTAATACCTTATTCTGTAGTCTGAATATAGACCCAGCGTTTTGTATATCCATTCGCTACTCCACTTCTTCCAACCAAACCCTCTCTTCACTTTCAGCTAATAAGTGATTTTCTATTTCACCTTCCAAACTTGCCTCCAGCAGCTTTTTTATAAATGGTGTAAATGCTCCATCCCTTCCTGTTAATGGTCTGCCTTCCCTTATTGATGACAGTATATTTGCTTCCAGTTCTTTGTAATCTACCAAACCGGTAGTTCTGTTTACTACTTTCTGACTCATTGTCAAACCTCCATTTTTTTTATATCAATTTATTACTTTTTTTTTGGTTTGACACACTTTTTTGAACATTCCCTGTTAAGATGCCTAATCTACTTTCAGCTCCTCAGTATGTAAACTGCGTGGTAAAGACTCTAATTCCTTTGCAGCACTTAAACTTTTATTTTTTGCATGTATACCAAGCTTATTGAATTCTCGAGCAGCAGGAAACACCCTTGCTTCAAGAGAGCCAGCAGTTTTATTATAATGATCAACAGCACTTTTTAAGCTCCTGCGCAAATTATCAAAGTTTTCACCCATTGTGCAAATGCGCTCATATAAAATATGACCTAGTTCACTGATTTTCTTTGCGTTTTCAGCTATCATCTCTTGCTTCCATCCATACGCTATTGCTCTCAGCAACGCAATTAGAGTGATCGGTGTTGCAATGATCACTTTTTTTTCCACTCCAATCTCTATCAAAGCAGGTTCATATTCCAGTGCTGCGCTAAAAACCCCCTCCCCTGTTAAGAAAAGCACCACAAGTTCTGGCGTATTTTCAAATTGATTCCAATACTCTTTTTTACCCAAATCATTTATGTGTTTTTTTATTGCCAGGGAATGGTTCTTTAATTTCTCCTTTTGTATTTGCAAATCATTTTGTGATATAGCATCCATGTAAGAATCAAGCGGCACTTTAGCATCTATTATTATTTGCTTTCCAGATGGCATTTTGATTATTAAATCAGGACGCAATAAATTATCCTCGTTTTTATCAATCACTGACGGCTGAGTAAAAAAATCGCAATACTCAATCATTCCTGCCATTTCTACCACTCTTTTGAGTTGCATTTCACCCCATTTGCCCCTAATGTGAGGTTTCCTCAGGGCATTAGCAAGGTTGGAAGTTTGGTTCATCAGCGCTCCAATTTGCTCCTTTAAACCTTCATAGGCCCCTACCCTCTCCTTTTCTAGCTCACGTATTTCATTATCGAATTTTTCTAATTTTTCTTTTATTGGAGTTACAACTTCGTTGATCGTTGCTTGTCTTTTTTTGAAATCGCTTTCCGTTTCTTTTAATTTACTATCGATTACTTCCTTTGCTAAGTTCAGAAAATTATTGTTATTTGTTTGCAAAGCATCAAGAGAGAGCGCTTTAAAAGTGTTTGTTAATCTCTCCTCTGCTTTTGTTAGTAATTCTATTTCCTTTTTCTTTTCCTCACGTTCTTTTTGCAGAGTTACTTCAAGTTCTGCTTTTTTGACCCTTAAATCAACTATTTCTTCATTCTTCGTAAGCAAAGTTTGCTTTGTTTCTTGAAGTTCTTGCTCTAATTTACATAAATTACCCTCAAGGTTTGCTTTCTTTTCGCTCAGTTTTTTTACGATAATGTAGAAAAATAGTAATAGAGAGACAACCAGAGCTATAGAATTGAAAAGCATCAGAATAAAAAAGCTGTATTTATAATTCTATATGATTTTTGTGTGTATAAGAAAGAAAAAAGGAGCACCTAAAGAGGTGACCTTACCCAGAAAAAGTAGAGAGAAAGTTAAGACGTTTTTATCATGAGAATAAATTGTGCAGGAATGCAATAGTTAATAGTAGAATGTCTACGTTATTTGTTATAAAAGATTTCTATGTATTCAAATATGGCAGTTCTGGTTTGTTGAGCGAGAAGTATCAATAAGCAGCTCCCTTTTAAGTGAACTTTTCTGCAACGGAGTTATCGTAACAACAGCCCTTATGGCTCATGCTGGAAATGATGTTTTTTGTATTCAATAGAAATTGGTAATTTTGAGAGGTATACTGTGACCCTTGATCGCTATGTAACAGCAGATTTTTATCGGGTTTGCGTTTATCAACGGCCATCAATAAAGAATCTATAACTAATTATCATGTTACTCATTAACCACCATGCGTGAATATAGGTCAATTATTGCCGCCAACAACCTTCTTTAGTTTTTATGTAGGTAATCCCAAACTTTATTTGGCTGATCAGTAGTAAAATTTTGATCCAATGTGTTCGGAGCCACAACTCGGTTGCTTATTTGCTGTTTTTTATTTTTGAACCTTCGTCTAAGCTTGGCTTTAATGCCATTTTCTTGCATAACACTTTGTACTGTTTTAATTTTTGCCTAAAGCTTTTAATTCAGCGTGAATTTTAGGGGCTCCATATCTGCATTTAGAAGCTTGATGTATTTTTTGAATATCTGCTAGAAGCCCTTCTTTTGCTAATTCTTTACTGCTTTTTTCCTTAGCAACCAATACCACCAGTACAAAACCCTACATAGTTCCTGTGTTTTATAGCAATTTCTATATAAAAGAATACTTTACTCTTTTTCTTTGCCCAGGGCTTTTTTTAAGATGTCTCTTTCTCTTGTTAGTTCTTTTTTTAGATCAAATCTTTCTTTGTTATAAGGAGCCTTTGCCTGGAAATGCGTATGCTCCAGACATTTTTCCATCATATTTTCTTACTTAACATACTGCCATCTATACCTAGATCTTTTGCTATTTTTGTACTTGCTTGACCTGTTTCTTTAACCAGCTTAACAGCTTCTAATTTGAACTCTGCTGTATATTCTCTTCTATTTGTCATATTTTGAAAAAACGTTTTATTTTACTCCAAAAACGTCTTAACTTTCTCTCTACTTTTTCTGGGTAAGGTCAATTTACCGCCGCGGCGCTAACTAGTAGCGGGATGACGGGTTACCAAATTGTAGAAGTTGCTTTAGCTATAAATTCAAGTTTTATCAATGTCTTGTGTTGTTACCCAAATAATGGTTGTGCAAGCGCTTAATTTTTTGATCAAAAAGGAACAAGTTTAGTAAAAAATAATGATATTATTAGTGGAACATAAAACAGTCCCACTGCAGTACTGATTAGAAGCAACAGAGTAGCTTTATCTGGTTGATAATTCAAAATATTAGCAAGTATTATACTGGACCCAGAAACTGGAATAATAGCCAGCAACATCAGTGCTTTATATATGCTCTCATCGTATATACCTATAACATGCTTGTCTAAAAGGACAATTCCTAAAACAAACAGTGGCCAGAATACGTACTTTGCTGTAATAGTGATCAAAGCAAGCTTCCAATCTATTTTAAAGCTTGCAATATTCGCAATGCTCACTCCAAGTAGCACCATTCCTAATGTGACAAATGTACTTCTAATATTCATCATAACATCTGTTAAAAAAGTAGGTATTTGTATATCGTATATACTTAAAAAGAAGCCCAGAACCATCGCATAAAGCGAAGGAAGTTTGAACAACTTTAATATGCATTCTTTTGCGGTATAAATACCATTTGCAGCTATGTAAAATCCTAAGCTGTTTTCAAATAGCGCCATTCCTATATAACAAACAACATATACAGATACTGAATCTTCATCAAATAAAGCCATGGCAATCGGCAGGCCAAAATAACCCATACTTGTGCTACCCGAGCTAAATGCTAATATGTTTCTCGTGTTATCCTTAAATAAAAAAGAAGAAAGATAATACACTGATAAGGACATAGTGCTACCTATAAACCATATCAAAATCGGCAGAGAAATTACTTTTAAATTAACTTCTGTATGAGAGACTCCATATAAAATCACTATTGGATTAGCTATATAAAAGAGTATTTGAGATAGAGTGTTTCTATCAATTTTAAGACATTTTCCTGCTAAATAACCAATAAACATTGTAATATAAATAGGTAATATTTTTAGGAAAAGAGTAAGGAACATACTAGCCTATTGTGATACTTTTGACTGATAAAGTGATATTAGATCTTAAGGTATTGTAAAAGTAAACAAAATTTATTTTCCAATTTATCCAGCTCATAGTTAATTAAATTAGTGCCAAAATTTGTTTTTACATAGGACTTAAGAATGACATTTTTATGATAAAATTATGTTAAGTTTCTATAAAGCTTCTTGCATATTTTTAAATAATGACATATTTACTAAAAATTAAACTGCTTGTAGTAATTTAGACGGACTGTTGAAAAAGTAAGAGGAAATAAGTAAAGTTAGGACAGAGAGTAAGAGCTTTAACATAGTTGTCATATTTTTCTCAATTAACTCTGGTGTCCAATTTATATCCGCATCCCACCACCTCTTTACGTGAGGTGTTTCTAACCATTTTAATAACAGTAAAAAATGTTCTTCTTTCAACGCTTTAAATGTGATATTTTTATTCATTAATTGAAAATCTCAAATGTTACTACCATTTCTATTAATCCTGTCTCTAATTGCCAAGTTCATTGAGATTGACATTTCCGTACCTAGTTTTCCTGATATGGTGCGCTATTTTAACGTATCAGAAGGAACAATTCAATTAACTATTGCTTATAATTTTTTAGGCTTTTGCATAGGAGGGTTGTTTTTCGGTCCATTGTCTGAATGCTACGGCAGAAGGAGAATTATGATCATAGGTAACACTTTGTTATTAATCGGCGCTGTTGGTTGTGTTTTTGCACCGTCGATTTTTTGGCTTTTAATCTCTCGCTTTGTTCAGGGCATTGGTGTTAGCACATCTGTAGTTGTGTTTGTAATTGTTGCAGACAGCTATAAAGGTGATGAAGCGGTGAAATTTATTGGAATCATGAATTCTGTTCTTACAGTTGTCATGGCAATTGCGCCAGTGTTAGGCAGTTTCATCAATGAAATTGTAGGATGGCGTGGTAATTATGCAACTGTTGCAATACTTTGTTTGATCTCTTGGGTTTTGCTGCTTTTAGCGTTACCAGAAACAAAAAAGGACCGCGATATTTTCAGTTTGAAAAAAATGATGAAAGATTACAGAAAACTACTATCTAGTCCGAAGTTTGTTACGTTGTCTTTGATGTCAAGCCTCTTTTCTGCTGCGTATATGTCATTCATTAC
Organism: Wolbachia endosymbiont (group A) of Chalcis sispes; assembly: GCF_964026765.1. Lineage (NCBI taxonomy): Bacteria > Pseudomonadati > Pseudomonadota > Alphaproteobacteria > Rickettsiales > Anaplasmataceae > Wolbachia > Wolbachia endosymbiont (group A) of Chalcis sispes. The sequence continues at coordinate 753,158 of NZ_OZ034697.1, read as the reverse complement.
TTGTGGACCTTTTCTGTATATGAAGACTTTTGGTTTATCTAGCACTATTTATGCACTACATCAAGGTGCAATAGTTGGGTGCTTCTCACTCATCAGTCTATTTGCTGGCAAAATCTTGCAGAAACTTGGAGCAATAAAGTGTGTAATTTCTGGTACGAGCGTGGGTGCTATTGGGTCTCTATTGCTTGTAATATTCAGTATAATTGTACCCCACTCTTTCTACTTAGTAACACTGTCTATGATTATTTTTTCTATCGGTTGTGCAATTTGCCAGCCAGTGATTTTTAATGCATCAATAAATGTTTTCCCCGAAATTAAAGGCACAGCTTCTTCTGCAGTCTCGTTCATTAGAGCTTTTATCATGGCTATTTTTATCGGCTTAACAAGCTACGTTTACAATGGTCAAACAATTAGTGTAGCTGTTCTTGTTCTATCCGCGATAGTACTAGAACTTGTTTTTACTGCCTGTTTATTGTTTTTAAAAGATCCGGTATAATTAATGATCTTTTTACAGATGTGAGCGATTAACTTTCCCCGGCCAATCTTTCTGCTTCATTACGTGAAATTAATGCCTCAATAAATTCATCTAGTTCACCTTCTTTTATAATCTGCTCTAGCCGATGTGAAGTTAGATTAATTCTGTGGTCTGTTATTCTTGATTGCGGGAAATTATATGTTCTTATGCGCTCGGAACGATCACCAGAGCCAATCTGACTTTTCCTCATTGTTGACCTTTCCATTTCTTTTTTTTGTCTTTCAATTTCGTATAGCCTTGCCCTCAATACTTTGAGCGCTTTAGCTTTATTTTTGTGCTGCGATTTTTCATCTTGCTGTATCACAACTATCCCTGTTGGCAAGTGGGTGACCCTTACTGCGCTGTCAGTTGTATTCACTGATTGCCCTCCAGGACCACTGGATCTATAAACATCTATTCGTAAGTCTTTTTCTTCTATTTTAAAGTCAACTTCTTCTACTTCAGGTAATATCGCAACAGTAGCGGCAGAGGTATGCAACCTTCCTGAGGATTCAGTTTCTGGCACTCTCTGTACTCTGTGCACCCCTGATTCAAATTTCAACCTTGCAAAAACTTCTGTTCCATTAATGAGTGCAGAAGCTTCCTTATAGCCACCTATACCTGTATTAGAAATGCTTATTGGCTCGAACTTCCAATTTCTTCTTTCTGCATATTTTTGATACATACGAAATAACATTGCTGCAAATAATGCTGCTTCTTCTCCGCCTGTGCCTGCTCTGATTTCTAATATTGCATTTCTTGAGTCATCTTCATCTTTGGGCAATAGTGCTAACTTTAATTTTGCTTTTATTTTTGGTAATAATACCTTGTGCTTTTCGAAGAATTCTTCTTTTGCTAACTCTTTTATATCACCTTCGCTGTTTTCATCTTTCATTATTTCTTCTAAGTCTGAAATTTCCTCTTTCAGCGTGTTATATTCATCAATTATCTTGATTATTGGCCTGAGCTCAGAGTATTCCTTTGAAAGGGTAATGAATTCTTTTTGACTTAAATTGGTAGGATTTTCCAAATTCCTCTCTATATCATTAAATTTTTTCTTTAAGTCTTGTAAATTATTTTCCATATCCATATAGCACAGATCTAGCTAAGTAATATATACTGAAATAAAAAATTTCTTATATCAAGCAATAACACTATAATATACCTACTACCTTCTAGTTGAATATAATGGCAAAACAGATAACATCAAACTGCAATTTCATATTTGGAGCTTCGGACATAAAATCATTACCAAATGAGTCGGCTCCAGAGATTGCGTTTGCTGGTAGATCAAATGTAGGAAAATCCAGTCTGATCAACTTACTGATAAACAGCAAAAAAGCTGCCAGAGTTTCCTCTAAACCTGGATGCACTAGACAAATAAATTTTTACTCTATGTACGATGATAAGTTCAGACTTGTTGATCTACCAGGGTATGGCTACTCTCATGCAGGCAAGGAGGAAATTATACAATATTTAAACTTAATTGAGTATTATTTAATTCAAAGAGAAAATCTAAGAAGAGTGTTTGTGTTGATAGATAGCAAGGTAGGATTAAAAGAAATAGACAAAGACTTCATTTATTGGTTAATATATAATAACATTAACTTTAACATTGTGCTAACAAAAATAGATAAAGTAAGTCAAAAAAGCTTAGGTGCTGTTATAGAAGATATTCAAAGATGGATTAATAATGAGAATGTGTCAATTCATCAAATGAGCATCCGTGTTAAGCATAAAATAACCAAGGTAAGAGATGAGTTTTTCAAGTTTACAAGATAAAAAAATGAAGAGTAGTGAATTTTTAAAGGGTGAGGTATCATTTGAACAAAAAGCAGAAATATTACTTGAAGTGCTATCTAATATACCTAGCTTTGTAGGCGAGACTTTTGTCATTAAATGCGGTGGTACAATAATCTTAGATGAAACACTATTTAATACTTTTGTGCATAATGTTGTCTTGTTGAAGCAGCTTGGTATAAATCCGGTAATAATTCATGACGGAGAATATGAAATTAACTCGGTGTTAAAAGTGCTGGGTATGGACAGTAAATTTGTGAATGGTATCAGACTTACAGACAGAGACACTATGAAAATCATTGAAATGGCACTGTGTGGCTCAGTTAATAAAAAAATTGTTCAGCATATAAATTCTGCTGGTGGTTCAGCTATTGGATTATGTGGAAAAGATGGTAACTTAATTAAAGCCGAAAAAATAACCGCTACGCTTAGAGAAGATAGATCAAATAATATCGAAAAGATATTAGACATGGGGTTCATCGGTAGACCCACTGAAATCAATCCTGATATATTATTTTTTATTGAAGAATCAGACTTTATACCAGTTATTGCACCAATTGGTCATGGAAAAGATGGGGAAACATATCATATTGATGCCGATAGTACTGCAAGCGCAATTGCAATTGCAGTTTCTGCATCTAAAATGATAATCTTGAGTGACACAGATGAAGAAATAGATAAAATTGGTGGCAGGAAGATATCTGTTAAAAATTTAAATGCATCGATTGATTGTGGGAAAATTAAAGGGGAAAAATTTATTGAAAGGCTTATGGCATACGTTAAAATGGCGGAGGAATGTGCTGGAGTTGTTCACATAGTTGATGGTAGAATACCTAACATTATGCTTGATTTATTTACTGAGAATAATTCAAGCATATCGATTGTGAGTGATTTATAGCTATACTGCTTACAACTACACGAATACCAAGAGGGTGTCATTCAAGTAGCTGACACTGGAATGACAGCAATCTACGTCATACCGCGATTCATTCGCGGTATCTCTAGATCCCGCTAACAAGTAGCGGGATGACGGTTGTCAGGGTGTCATCCCAGCGCCCTTATGATGTCATCCCAGTGCCCAGACACTGGGATCCAGAAGACTTAATTTCAACCAAGTGGCTGCATAATAAGGACTAGATTCCAGACTGGAATAACATCATAGGGGCACTGGGATGACAAAAAAAGGAGCACTGAACTTGTCAAGGAATTTTATGGCCTAGCGTCACGCGCTGGAATGACATCATTTACATTTATCACTTTTGCAGATACAATTTACATGCTATAATTGAGTCTTCATAGATGGTAAATTGGAGTGCAAAGAAGTAAAATTAAAGTAGAAATAAAAAGATTATCACACGGAGAAGACTTGTCTCTTCCATGTTATGCAACTACGCAGAGTGCTGGCATGGATCTTTATGCTGCATTGAATGATTCTGCTGTTTTAAATCCACTTGAAAGATTACTTGTTCCAACTGGAATTGTGATTGCAATACCAAACGGTTTTGAGGGGCAAATCCGCCCACGTTCTGGTCTTGCTGCAAAACATGGAATCACTGTCTTAAATTCTCCGGGTACTATAGACTCTGATTATCGAGGTGAAGTTAAAATTTGTCTAATTAATCTAAGTAATCAGCCATACGAAATAAAAAGAGGAGATAGAATCGCACAAATCCTTATTTCTCCTGTATCTCAGGTAATTTGGGATGACAGAGAAGAATTCTGCGCAGAAGAAACCGGTCGCAATGCAGGGGGCTTTGGCTCAAGCGGCAGGTAGCTTACGAAAAAGCTTGACTATGACAGTTCTTTTATACACAATTTAAGCATATTAATATTTTATTAAATGAAGTCGTTTATGCTAACTTTCAAAAATCATTGTGGCCAGCTCCACAAAGCAAACACTGTATTTGTTGCATTTACTGCTATATACGTTATAGGTGGATTAGCAATACTTTCAACACCGCTTTGGAGGCCTTCAACTTGCAAGCTAGCAGCTTTTGCAGCTACACCACTTGGAATGGGCGTTTTAGCATTTGTTGCTGCTGCGCTGACTTATTTAGCAATATACGCTATCAGTAAAAATAACGAAATATCTGAGTTGAAAGCTCTGAAGGTCACTAAGGATGGGTTGCTAGTAACAAAAGACACATTTACGGAAATGGCAAGGAATAACCAAGTTAAAGATGAAGAGGGTCAGGTAGAAAAGGATAAATATTATATAGACTTCAGCTTAGAAGGCAAGAACTACCGTATTATTGTTGATATTAATCAGTTTACCAATAAGCTAGGCAATACTTTACTCTTCGAGATAGATTCACTAGAAGTGAAAAACAAAGAAGGTAAGTTCGAGACAGTAGATAAAACAGAATGGAATAAAACATTAGGTTTAGACAAAGATGGTGCTAAAGAGGTTAACACTTATTTAGGCTCACCTATTGTTGAACAAGCTGCTAAAGGAAAAGGAAAAGAACTAGACAACTAAGTATAAAAGAGGTAGATTAAGTCTGCCTCTTTGTTTTTTTGATTTTCAGTGTTACGCGCATAACTGCATGGATGTTGCGATTCTCAAGGCAACGTATCTGTTTAGATGCATGGCTAATGCTGAAACAAAAATTCCAGTGTTCCCTTTCTTGTCATCCGAGTAGCTGACACTGGGATGGCTTTGTTGCATCGCTAGCTATGATGGATTAAAGATAAAAAAGATAGGGAATATCAGTAGCTTATTATTCTGGTATTTATAACAAGAACGGTCAGTGAATACCTAAATTTGAGTAAAAGAAATTTCACTACCGCTCACTAATCTGGCTAAAATTCAAGAATTTCAATGCTTTAGCTATTTTCAATAGAATTAAATTTATTAATATAAATAATAAATTACTATTCTTAAATTTGATCAGATTGATTGCAAAAAAACAAGATTTTCAATAGGTTGCTTATAATCCTAATTATAGTTAGCCTTTCATAAGTAGCGATGCAACAAAGCCCACTGGGATCCAGCTTTTGATCGAAAATGTTGTATAGTGCACAATCAATTTTTCTGGATTCCAGTGGGCTTTGTTGCATAGCAACTGAAAAAATCTGGTGGCTACTGACAAAATTCATTATAAAATAGCCATTTAACCTTGAAAGAAAAAATATGCCACAAAAAATGAGGGTCAGTAACCATAGCGAATATAACAAATTTCTAGAAAAAAGAGGAAATATTTTTCATTATATCAACGAAGCCATAGAAAAGTGGTACGAGAATGGTCCAAAAATACCAGGTGGCAACAATATTTATAGCGATAAAGTTGTAATTTTGGTGCACATAATAACTTGTTTATTTAGAATAGGCCTGAGGCAAACAGTTGGGTTTATAGCAGGATACCTTGAGCAAATTGGGAAAAATTTGCAAGTTATCAGCTATTCACAATCATCAAGAAGGTTTAAGAAACTTAATATTAAGATCAATGATTGCAGAATTGATAAAAATAATATGGAAGATATCGAAATTGCTATAGACAGTACAGGAATTAGTATATACAACAACACTCCTGGTCATAGCAAGGAAAATAGCGAAGATAGAAAGTATCGCAGCTATGAACAGACAAGAAAATTGCATGTAATGTTGAATACAAACAGCAAAAAAGCCATAGCTGTAAAATACAGTAATGGTGTCTACTCTGATCACTATGGAGCTTGTGATTTGCTAAAAGAAGTCGATTTTCAGTATGTCATAAAAGTACTATATGCAGATAGGGCATATGATAGAGAAAAGCTCTATAAGCTGTGTAATCAATATGGTATAAAAACGAAAATTCCTCCGAAAAACAACGCAGCAGAGCATCCAAAATTGGATTATATGCTTGATAGAAATGCCGCTATTCAGTTAATGAAATTACATGGTGAGAATGGTATAAAAAGATGGAAAGAAGAAGTAAATTACGGAAAAAGATCGTATATTGAAGGATTTTTCTCAAGGTTGAAGCGAATATTTGGGTTTAGTTTTAGGAGCAAATCTGAGATTAATCGTGAGAAGGAACTACTTGTTAAATGCTATTTGCTCAATAAGTTCACTGATATTGGTATGGCTAAATTTGAGATAGCTTCATAAATTTATTGTGCGTTACCTACTATCCGAAGAGCGATGCAACAAAGCCATTCCAGTGTCAAGCACTGGGATCTGGTAGACAATGTTCATACAGCAGCTACTCGGATGACACCTTGTGCTTGCTGGCTATAATTGCTAAGGATTTTTATTTAATTTAACTGCATCTTTTGCCTTATCCAATAACCCATTAATAAAACCAATTTCGCTTGGTTTATCAAGTAAATCAGATGCAATGTTAGTATATTCATTAATGACAACTGGAACTGGCGTATCACAATTAGCTAACTCACATATTGCAACACGCAAAATAGATAAGCTTATAAGATTTAACCGTGAAAGGGACCAACTTGGATGTAAATAAGACTCTATTATTTTATCATATTCTTCACTGCTTTTTATAACCTTATATAACAAGTTTTCTAAGAACTGATGTTCAAATTCTTCACATTCAAATATATCTCTCAACTTACTTATGTAGTCCTTAAGCTCACAATTTTCCAGTTTAAAAGTGCTTTTGTTGTAACCTACGAAAATATTTGAATAAGCAATTTGTACAGCAAGAAATCTTGCCGTGCTTCTTTTTATGCGCCACTTTTTATCTACTGGTTTTTCCTCCATTATTTTAATTTATTGTGTAAATCTATCATACGCAAAACAGTTGAGGCTGCATGGCCACCAACGTTCTTTTTGTTTTTATCAGCTCTAACTAGTGCTTTATCTTTGCTGTCAGCGGTAATTACACCCATACCAAGGGGTATTGCATAATGCATAACAACCTCATTTAAGCCTTCAATTACTCCTTTACAAACATATTGATAATGATCGGTTTCACCGCGAATTACGCACCCAAGAGCTAAATAACCATCATAATTAGTATGCCCACTCTTGACTGCAAAAAGAATTGTAGCTGGTATCTCAAATGTACCAGGAACCTCAACTACATCGTAACTGGCATTACTGCCTTTTAATTTATCAATTGCACCTTCAAGCAAAAGGTTCGCTATTTCAGTATAATAAATCGAATTAACTATTAGTATTCTCGACATTTACTACCACTTTTTTTGTTAAAAACAACTTTATTAATGACTGTTGAATTAGAGTTATAATATTACTAAATATCCAATATATTACCAGGCCGGCAGGAAAAGAAGAAAAAATAAAGACAGAAATGTAAGGTAAAAACTTCATAACATTTACTTGAATATCATCTTTACTGGTTTGATCTTTCTCACTTAGCTTCTGCTGAATTATCATGGTGGCACCGAAAATTATAGGTAAAATGCCTATAGAAATAGGAAAGTTATAATTAAACAACCCAAATAATGTAAAGATGTTCGTTGGGTCAGGAGCTGAAAGATCCTTAATCCATAAAAAAAAAGGAGCATGCCTCATCTCTATAGTAACAAATAATACTTTATATAGAGCAAAAAATACCGGTATTTGTATTAGCATGGGAAAAATGCTCGACATTGGATTTACGTTGTTTCTCTTAAACAATGCAATTGTCTCTTTATGCTGCTTTAAGCTGTCATTTTTATACAACTCTTTTATACGAGTTAATTCAGGCTGCAGGCTTTTTACCTTAAACATCGAAATATATGATCTATTAGATAAGGAAAGCATCAAAAGTTTGATTACTAAAGTCAGCAATAATATTGCTAAGCCAAAATTTTTTAAAACGAAGTTAAAATATTCAAGCAGTAAAAACACTGGTTTAGTTATAAAGTAAAGAACACCAAAATCTACAGCTTTATCAAACAGGGGTATATTGAGAGTGTCCTTATAAGAATCCAGTAAATTCAACTTTTTTGCTCCAGCAAAAAAATAATTCACATTAGAAACGCTTGCACCAGGAAGTATGCTCTTGTAAGGTTTGACAAAATCTACTTGGAATTTATCAGTATTATTAACGTTTGTGTGTTTAATGCTTACATTTATTTTATCAGATTTTTCAGGTATGATGGCTGTGAGCCAGTATTTATCAGCAAAACCAAACCAATTTTTTTCACTCGTGCTTGCTTTTATTAAATGTTTTTTGGAAATATCCTTATATGTCCACTCCTCTAGTTTATTATCAAATGCACCCAGTACTCCTTCATGGGATATCCAATAAGATTCGTTGATATTGTCACGTTTACGGTTAATTTTACCATAAGGAACCAAAACTACATTATCCTTTGTATTATTTTCAACAACTTGCTCAACTTTAAACATGTAATTATCGTCGAGGTTAATTTTCATTCTAAATAAAATGCCATTTTCATTATCCCAAAATAAATTGACCTCTTTTTGATTGAGTTTCTCTGCTTGCCAAACTGCCTTAGAATCTGGAACTTTAATCTTGTTACTCGGATCGAGCCACCCAAATTCTGCAAAATATACATCTTTTGATTCTGCAGGTGACAGTAACACCACTTGTGGAGAAGAAGAACTCGGTTCTAAGTGGTAATTAGTTAAAATTAAGTCATCAAACCTTGCACCTTTCAGAGAAATTGATCCTTTAATCATGTTATTGGTTAAACTAACCCTCTGTTCTCGAGTAGAATTAATAATTTCAGAACGATTTTGGTGTATTATACGAGCAAGGTCGTTAAAAGATTCGATATGTTCAATATTTTCAATCAATGGCTGATTTTGGTTTGTACTAAAAAAATTATCATAAATAATACGCCAAGACACCATGATTAACATGGAAAGGATAGCTGCCAAAATTAAACTTTTTGCTTCTGACATGAAATTAAATCAAACATATCTTCTTAAAGTGTATACTAAATATTGTACTAAAACAATGAAATTTACTTATTTTTAATAATAACTTTTAACGCTAATCTTTAAAATTTATTTTAATAGCTTCAAATTTTAACAATATGAACGCGGTGAAAAATCTAGTTATTTGGTTGCTAATAATAGCCACTACTGCAATGCTTATTGATTCACAAAGGGACAAACTAAGCGACAGATTTCTCAGTACTTTTTTACCATATAAAGGAAGAATTCAAAATAGCGGTCAGAATAGTGGAAGTATTGAATTTACGAAGTCATATGATGGACACTTTTATATTCAGGCTCAAGTCAATGATCGCAATATAACGTTTTTGCTTGATACTGGAGCAACCGATATTGTTCTATCACAAAAAGACGCATTACATGTTGGTATTAACTTACAAAATGTTCAGGATTTTAAAATATATGAAACTGCGAAAGGTCAAATAAAAGCTGGAGTGGTTCAAATACCTCAAGTTAAAATAGGAAATTTTTTGATTAATGATGTACAGGCAAGCGTTAACACTCATTCTATGTCTCATTCACTACTTGGAATGAGCTTTTTAAGGTATTTTCATTTCACTATAAGAGATAATAAGTTGATATTATACCGCGACTAAACACTTCTACAATCTAAAGCTCTGTAGGTCAATATAGGGGCAGAAATAAATATTGCAGAACAAGTGCCAATCAAAATACCAAAAAAAATGATCAAGCTGAAGTCTCTCACTGCATCTGTGCAGATTAATACCAAAGGAAGAGCAGCAAGAAGGGTTGTACCAGAAGTTAATATAGTGCGAAATAATGTAGCGTTGATACTTGCATCTACTACCTCACTCATCCGCCCACTTTTACCACTCCTGCGATACTCTCGAATCCGATCATATATAATTACTGAGTTATTGATTGAATAACCAATGACAGTAAGGAGAGCTGCAACTGATGAAATATTAAACTCAATGCCAGTTAGGCTAATAAAACCAACAGTTAAAATCACGTCATGAATCAGTGCTGTTATTCCACTGAATCCACATTGCCAATTAAATCTAAACCAAACGTAAAAAAATATTCCAACAATCGCGATCAACATGGATAACATTCCTTCAAATATTTGTGTTGAGCTTATTTGTGGGCCAACATAGTCTATTTTACGATAGCTTATTGAGCTCCCCAGCTTTTCTTCTAGTATGCTTTTTATCTTTTTGATTTTATCTTCATCTCCTTCATCTTTAAAACGCATGACTAAATTATCACCCGCTTTTGAACTCTGCACTGTAAAACCATTTTCTTTCAATGCATCGAGAATAGAGTGATTCTCATCTGAAGATTTTATCTCTATCAAAATTCCGCCTGCAAAGTCTATGCCTAAGTTCACTCCACGCAGTACAACAATGAGCATTGAAAAGATGATAAGAATAATGCTAACGAGTGCAGTCAAATCCCTATATTTACTAAATTTTATATTGAGGTTATCTGGAATGAGTCTAAGTGCCATGCTATTTACTTAAACTTGAATTTTATATACTTTTCAAAAAATTCACTAGTTTATTCTGTGATTGTTTGATTATGTCAATTTTTCCATCAGTTAATTCTTGTCTGTCAATTAAGTTCTATCTAGCTTGCATACTACCATTTTGAAGTACATTACAAAAGCGAAATACTGCCAATTTGGCCCATCATTTTATCTCTGCAAGCTTATCCCCCCCCTTGTTATGTTAGCAACGCAATCTAAGCTAGGTTCCTTCATAGCAGTGTTAGGTACACTGCCATACCTTTCAAAACTTTCGTGCTCTATAGCTTCCTCAACACTTTTTCCTCCTAAAAGACAGTTTTCCCCTAAACTTTTTCCCTTATCTTTTAACTCATTAAGCCTTGCTCTGTTTTCCCCATCAATCTCCACTTTTATTTTATTGCTGCCTTTCTCACTAGGACTTAGATAAACACTTATCTTTCCTACCTCAGTAGTAAAAGACATTTCAATACCACCTTTTGAGACATCCATGTAATTTCTTTTTCCCCCTATTTCTTCTACATTTTCAACTCTTACTATACTTTCTCCAATTTTGAGTATGCCAACTCTTAAATTTAAGTCTTTGGCTTTTTCATTGTTTAGGATTTCTGCAACTTCAACAATACTATCTTGCAAATATTCTATACAAAAATATCCATTATCCTTGTCTACTCCTAATACATTTTGAGTCTGCTTGCTTTTGTTTACAATACTTTCATATGCTAAATTATTAAGTCCTAAAATATTTTTATTCCTTTGACTTAAAATCTCTTTTTCTCTGTAAATACAATTTACATAATCATCGTACCTTTCTTTAGTAAATTTATTTAAAGTTGCACCCTCCGATATTACTTGTAATATCTTTTTCTCCTCTAGAAGTCTAGAATTCTCAGTAGAATCGACCCAATATAGTTCTTGTGTTGTATTAATTATACAGTCTACAAAGGACTCGCCGTCTCTATATGGAAAAGTGAACATAATTCTTTGTTCCAGTGCTTGGCTTATAACTTCATCAAGTCTCCCTTTCAACTCCTCAATATCATCTTCACATAGACCAACTTCATGTGAACTACTAAGGATTTTGTCCATTTCTTGCCAAATATTTTCATACTTCTCCCTTTCTGCTTTATTCAGTTCTATTTGGGCTAAAAAAAAAGAATCTTTTTTTCTTATTATGTTTGTGTTTTCATCATGAAAACTTAGATGACTGTAGCGTTCACCACAATCTGTATCATAATGACCAACATTATCATCACCACAGTCCGAACTGTCTTCTGAGTTCCCATCACTATCTGACCAATTGTTAACTTTCGGAAATTCTGAGCTTTTCTGTTCACCTTCAAAAGTCTGATTACTACCACCAGCGCCCTTTGTCAAATTTTCTTTACTTTCACAAGAACCATCTGAACCATAGCCCTCATTCCCTTTTGGATCTGAATCATCTGGATTACAATCAGAAGTTATTTCTGTATCTTCAGAAATCTGTTGATTATCACTTTCACCTAACAAACCACCATTTGTTGGATTACATACATTTTCTGTATATTTTTGATTATTTTGTGCTTCTATTTTCCTCTTCTTGTACAACGGTTCAAACTGATCAATTTCAATCGATCGTACTCGTTTCCTTGAAGGAAAGTCCTCTGGAATCTGATCCTCATCGTCAGAATTGTGACCTGAATCACAAATTACATGATCATTGCAGGTAGAATTATGCTCTACTGAATCAGTACTTTCAAAAATTTGTGGATTATTACTCACGTCTGGCAAATCACCTGATAAACCAGTCTGATGATTATTTTCACCTACCCAACCATCAGTTGTTGTTGGAATGCATATTCTTGTATATCTTTGGCTACCAAGAGAATCACTAGTTAATTGTACTTCTGTATAAGTTGTCCGGTTATCCTCATCATCGGAACTAATACCTGAATCATGGCCATCACCTTCTTCTGAATCTGAATCACCTGACCTATGATTATTACTGTTATCACTTGTACAAGAATCATCGGAGTGCTGTAGAGGAGTGTGCATAACTTCTTCCTTGCCTGATACCTCACCATTCATATTGTATAACCATCACTCACTAATCCCTTAGTGAATATCGTAATATATAGGTCTGTCAATAAAAAAATATAACTTTCTTTGGTTCTAACCTTTGCAAATCAGTATCTATAGCTCGGTAATTTCTCATACGTTGCACTCTGGACCTAGGAGCGTTGTTAATAAATCCACGACAGCTAGACAATCCTTGCTCGTCCACTAAAAGGAAAAGCAGCAAGGAGCGAACCAAAAGCAATAAGAAAGGATCCAAGCCAGATTATAGACATTCCAGGTTTATAGTGCACTTTAGCTGCGATTTTGCTCTTACTCTTATCAATCTCTCCAATTACAACATAAATATCAGAAAGCAAATTGTGGTAGATACTGCTTTCAACATTTTTCTGACCTTCCACAAGGTAAAATCTATATTCAGGGGTCATCTCACCTAATATCTTATTATTCAGCAAATTCCTGATATCCATTGTACCTCTCACTGCATGGAAATTTTTTTCTTTTATTAGCTCAATATTTCGTAAAGTAACTTTAAACTTATTGACTGTTATGCTATCCCCTATTTTTAAGTAATTTTCTTTTTTCTCCTGCCAACCAACCGAATATGCTATACCAAGCACTAGAATTGCCACTCCAGCATGAGCAAGCATCATTGCATAGTAGGATTTAGAAACTTTTTTTGCTAATAAAATTGATTCGCTCTTAAATAAACGAATTCTTTTACTGTATGCTTCTAAAACAAAGATTAATAATGCTATGGAGATAGTAATTGATAGTACAATTATTAGCTCCATGTGAAAGATAAACGGCAAAATAGCTGCAGCACTGCAGAATGAAAATCTATATTCGCGGAATATTGGCAATAGACTATTTCCCTGCCAACTGCAGTATTGCCCGATCATGGTGAGCACTAGAATAGCCAGTGCAATAGGGTTAAATAAGGAATTATAGTATGGTGCTCCAACTGAAATTAATTCACCGGTTAAATATTCGAGCACTGTAGGGTATAAAGTGCCAACGAACACAATGAAAAAGGCAGTGATAAATAATAGATTGTTCATTAACATCATTGTAAAGCGGGAGAAAACAGAGAAGTTTTGCTTTGGTGTGTAATTAGGTCCCTCTATATTTTTTTCCTGGATCCCAGTGCCAAGCACTGGGATGACAGGTGGTGGTGTAAGAGATCTATTCTTTTTTGCAAATGCGATAAATACTACAAGGCTACTGACTGTAATTACACCAAGTAGAGCTAATATATATAGTCCATACCTTGGGTCATCTGCAAACGTGTGCACTGAGGTGAGTATTCCTGAGCGAACTAGAAATGTTCCAGTCACACTCAATATAAAAGTTGTAAGCGTAAGTAAAATAGCAAAGTTCCTTAAAACATTGAAATTCCGTACCACGAGCAACAAATGTGTCAGCGCTACTGCAATTAGCCACGGCATCAAAGAAACGTTTTCCACTGGATCCCAAAACCAAAATCCACCCCACCCAAGTTCGCGATATGCCCACCAGCTACCCAAGCTGATGCCCAAAGTGAGCAGCGACCAAGAAATAAGTACCCAAGGCCTGACAATTTTAGCCCAAACATTTCCTTCAGTATTTAAAATTAATCCAGCTATAGAGAGCGAAAAAGGAACGCTAAACCCAAGGTACCCCAAATATAATATCGGTGGATGAATAGCAAGGCCTATATCTTGCAATATCGGATTAAAACCCAGTCCATCTGTTTCAATGCCTGGCATTTTAGTGAAGGGGCTGGATTCAAGTAAAGTGAACAGTAAAAAACAAAAGCAAATCAAGCCTTGGGTGATCAAGGATACTTTCTTCAATTTACTGCCGTTATCAATAAAAATACCCATCAGAAATAGGTAAAAGGTAAGCACTAAGGTCCAAAGCAACATAGATCCTTCTTTATTTCCCCAAACACCACAAATCTTGTAGATCAAAGGTTTTGTTGTGTGTGAGTGGTAGTATACGTTTTCAAGTGAAAAATCATTTGTAATGTGGCAGTAGATCAAAATAGCCATTGATGTTGATACACAAAAAAATATGGCAGTGGTAATAAACCGACAAGAACTAAGCGGTAAAAACAAATATGTCAAAGACAATAAGCAGGCTAGCAATAGCAATATATTCCCAAGTTCAGGCATAAAAAATTATAGTTTTTATATAAACAATATTACTGATGACAAGTAAGAAGTTAAAGTGTTAATTGACACTTGCTATTGATGCTATAGCTAAAGTGGCTTAGGTTTACCTACAATTTGAAAAACAACAAATTCGTCATTCCGCTACTCGTTAGCGGAATCTATACCGCGAATGAATCGCGGTATGACGTAGGGAAATCTTTCTTGGGTCAGCTATAGCATAATGCTCCCATAGTTAGCTGTCTGGCATTAATTAAAAATTAAATATTAAATCTTTATACTTTTATAGATAGCGTTAATATTGAGGTAACATTGTGGGTACAACTAAGATTAGTAAATTTCCATTTAATATAAAAGGTAAAGTGGCAAAACAACATGCCGAACCAATAATCGAAAAAAATCTCTATACTATTTTGGGATTCAAAGATATAGAAGATTTTGAAAATAAGACAAGTAAGCTTGTTAATAAAAAAGTTTGGCAATCATTTGTTGACTGCTTTGCAAAAGAAATAGATTATGCAGCAACTGAAAAAGTTGTAAAAAACATCGTTTGTAACATTGCAAAGAGTGATCAAGGTAATGCTTTTACCAAAACTGAACATCTGATATTAAATGAAAAGCAAGGTAATAAAAAGAGAGAAAAAGCGATTAGAGAAGCTATTAGTATTTTGAGAAAAATCAATCCAGAAAAAGCCTTTAGTGAACTTTCAGTAATAAAAAAACAAGCTGAAGATTTTTTACAAACCGATTTTTGTAAAGCACAGAGTAAATCACTTCAAGGATTTGCTCCCTCTGGTGGACAGCTCTTTGCGGAAACTCTGAAATATATAGAAACACTAGAAAGATTATCCGAAGTAAAAAAAGAAGGGCTAGTTAGAGATTTCTTGTTAAATCATGTTAGTTTATTGAATAAAAAGTATCCTAAATCACAAGGTAAAAGGGAAGATGCTATAACAATACTATCAAGTGATGAGTTGAAGAATTTTTACAATAAAGGTGTAGAAGAAGGAATATTACAACCAATGGCATCTTACAAAGGATGCAGAAACCTTTATGACAAAATGAACCAGATAAAAAATGAATCCAAAAGTATAATTAAAAGAGAAGAACGGGAAGAAAATTTAAAGAAAATAGATAAGTCGATAATCAGCGCAATTAATGACATAAAAAAACATAGAGAAGCAATCCTTAACTGTAAAGACTTTCAAAGTTCTTACATAAAAGAGAAAAAAGAACATCCATTTAGAGGCAACGCATGTCAAAAAATGATTGATATATATCAAGAGAGAATTGTTGGATATCAGGAGAAAATTCGTCAAAACTTAAACCAAATAAAAGCGATATTAAAAAGTGCGCCGCAAGAAATGGATGATGTGGAAGAATTAGAGGAAATAATCGATGGTATACATGAAGCAAAACAGTTCGATGAAGATTTTGATTCAGCTTTAATTTGTTTATCGAACATGCAGAATGAGCTAGATATTCAACTGGAAAATCCTCCAACAGAGCTAAGAGTTTCACACATTAACGTTAAAACTGAGCTAACTAGGTTATAAGGGCGGGGTTTTTGGGATAATTTTAATTCAAGACAGCTCTTAGTCTGTGTTTTAATTTGGTTGTGTTTTATTAAAAAAACTTTAGATTTATTGCATAATCGATACTCAAATATAATGACACAGACTTGGAATTTGTTACAAACAGGGCAAAAGGAAGGCTATAAAATTGCGTATACTAATGCTCGTATTATCGACCCAGAAACTAAACTTGATATAAAAGGTTCGCTATTGACTGAAGGGGATAAAATTGTTGATTTTGGCGAATCATTATTTTCAACAAGTGGGGTCGATGAAACAATAGACTGTAAAGGGCTTGTTCTAATGCCAGGCCTTATTGACATTCACGTACATTTTCGTGAACCAGGGCAGGAACATAAAGAAACTATATATACAGGTAGCAAATCTGCAGCTGCAGGAGGCGTTACAACTGTAGTTTGTCAGCCAAACACTATTCCAGCAATTGATAGCGTTGTTTTGGCTAAATATTTGAAATATAGAGCACTTGAAACTTCACATGTAAACGTTGAATTTTACGCTAAAATCACCACTTTGGAAGAAAAGTTGACTGAAATGGCACTTTTAAAGGAAGCAGGTGCGGTTGGGTTCACTGATGATGGCATGCCAGTTATGAACCCAATGATTATGAGACAGGCGCTGCTTTATTCAAGTATGCTGGGTGTTCCTATTGCTCAACATGCAGAAGATTTAAATTTATCAGCAGGTGGTGCAATCAACGAAGGTAAAATTTCTGAAGAATTGGGAGTAAAGGGGATCTTAAGTGCGTCAGAATCGGTTATGGTAAGTCGCGATATACTGCTCATGAAAGATATGGAGAATGTGCACTACCATATTTTACATGTCTCTTCAAAAGATTCACTTGATGCTATTAAACGTGCAAAAGATTTGGGATTAAATGTTACGTGCGAAGTAACCCCTCATCACTTCACTTTGACTGAAGATATAGTAAAACAACATGGGGCAATTGCAAAAATGAACCCGCCGCTTCGCACTGAAGAAGATCGTTTAGCTATGGTTGAAGGTTTAAAGACAGGTGTGATTGATTGCATTGCAACTGACCACGCTCCGCATGATCGTAGTTCTAAAGATCTGCCACTTGAAAATGCTGCATTTGGTATTGTTGGCCTTGAAACAATGCTACCCCTTTCACTTGAACTCTATCACAGTGGGCAAATGGGTCTACTTGATGTGCTCGCAAAATTGACATATAAGCCTGCAGATATAATACACATACCACGTGGTCGTATACAAAAAAACCTTGCTGCAGACTTAATTTTAGTTGACCTCAATCATGAATGGGAAATTAAAACTGACAACTTTGCTAGTAAATCAAAAAATTCCCCTTTCGATGGTCGCAAAGTAAAAGGACACGTAGTACGTACTGTTGTGTCCGGCAAAACTGTATACTCACAGAAGAGTTAGTTATCATATCTTATCTATTCCAATTTGTTATCACCAGAATGGGCTAAGTGCACCTAAATTTAAATTAAGAAATCTTACACTGTCTCCGAATAAACACATCCTCTTATCTTTCCCTAATCTGTAAAGTTATTTTGTCTATCAATCTGATTCCAAAACAGCAAAATTATTGTATAATGTTACTTTGAAGTTTTATTTTCAATGCACAAGTTTGCAATACTTTTTTCTATACTGCTTGCAATAGTTGCTTACTACCTAAACAATGAAATCATATTTGAAATAGCAAAGCTATTTAGTGATATCTTTATCAGCTTGCTCAAATTAATAAGCTTACCTCTGGTTTTTTTATCCATAGTTTCCACAATTTCCGGGCTCAAAGACTCAATTGAAATCAAAGTCTTAGTTAAGAAAACACTATTTTATACTCTGCTTACAACTATTATAGCTGCGTTTGTTGCATTATCGTTTTATTTGTTAATAGATCCAGCAAGAAAAAATTTCATAAGTAATACAATAGGGAGTATTAACAGCAATAACCACAGTTATTTTTCATATTTAAAATCACTCATTCCTTCTAATTTTGTGCAAGTTTTTCTTGAAAATAATATGATTGGTAGCATATTAATCGCTTTTTTGATGGGTGGAGCTATTGTTTCACTTTCAAAAGAAAAGCAGGATATATTATATCAAGTATTCTCTGCACTTTTTGATACGCTACTTAAAATTGCTCAAGGGTTATTAAAATTTATTCCGCTTGCTGTTTGGTCTTTTATTACATGTTTTTTGCATGAATTAAAAGGTGGTAGCGAGTTCTACAATCTTTTATGGTATTTTATTTGCATAATGTCTGCAAATTTTGTGCAGGCGTTTCTGATCTTACCGCTACTTATGTGGTATAAAGGCATATCACCAATTCAAACGCTGAAAGGGGTTATGCCGGCACTCACACTTGCGTTTTTTTCTAAATCATCCAGTGCAACATTGCCAACAACTATAGAATGTGTGCAGAACAAGCTAAAGGTGCCAAAGAAATTGTCGTCTTTTATTTTACCAATATGCACAACAATTAATATGAATGCATGTGCTGCATTTATACTAATCACTGTAATGTTTGTTGCAGAAATGAACGGATACGCATTTTCCTTGAGCGAAATGTTGATATGGATTTTTTTAGCTACAGGGGCTGCAATTGGTAACGCTGGAGTGCCTATGGGGTGCTATTTTATGGCAACCAGTTATCTCGTATCGATGAATGTTCCTTTGCATATTATGGGACTGATTTTGCCTATTTATACAATCATCGATATGTTTGAAACTGCAATAAATGTGTGGTCTGATATTTGCATAACTCAGATAATTAATAAAGAATGTAATAGTGAAACTTAAAAAATGATATTAGACGAAAATAACCTAATAATAAAAGAATTTAAAGAAGCAGAAGCAATTTTGCATGGCCACTTCAAGCTGTCGTCAGGGCTGCATAGTGACACATACATACAGTGTGCGAAGATTTTTGAAAATCCAAGCAGAGCCATGAAAGTTTGCGCATTATTAGCAGATAAAATAAAAAAAGAATTAAATAGCTCCATAGATTTAATATTATCTCCTGCAATTGGTGGAATAATTGTGGGTTATGAGATTGGCAGGCAGCTTGGAATAAAGACAATGTTTTGCGAGCGCGTTAATGGCAAGTTTGAATTACGCCGTGGATTTGAAATTAAAAAAGGTGAAAAAATATTACTTATTGAGGATGTGATAACCACAGGTAAATCTTCGCTTGAAGCAGTGGAATGTGCAGAAGGGAAAGGAGGTAAAGTTGTTGCTGAAGCTTCTTTGATAAAGAGAAATAGTGAAACGAAACTGCCTTTTCCTGTCATATCTTTGATTGAACTGAACATCAAAAATTACAGCGAGGAAGAACTTCCAAGTGAATTAAAACAACTACCCATAACAAAACCTGGGAGTAGAGAATATTTAACAAAGTAATCCTATAATATCTTGGAAGCACAGCACAGCTTTAGTTATTTACTCTAAGTGTATTTTATGTATACTTATTACTAAATTAATTTTGAAATGATAGAAAATGAACGAATTTAAATCGATCCGAAATATAGCAATAATCGCACACGTTGACCACGGGAAAACTACTTTACTCGATAACATGTTAAAACAAAGTGGCACGTTTCGTGAGAATCAAGAAGTTCAAGAGCGAGTTATGGATAGTGGCGACCAAGAACGTGAGCGCGGAATTACAATACTTGCAAAGTGCACATCAATAATGTGGAGTGATGAAAAAATCAATATTATTGATACGCCAGGGCACGCAGACTTTGGTGGAGAAGTAGAAAGGGTATTGTGCATGGCAGATGGTGTGTTGCTGCTGGTTGATGCTGCAGAAGGTCCAATGCCACAAACAAAATTTGTGCTCTCAAAAGCACTAAAAGCAAATTTGAAGCCAATTGTGATAATCAATAAGGTCGATCGACCAGACAGCAGAATTGATGAAGTATTAAATGAAATATATGAGTTATTTTTTAACCTTGATGCAACTAATGAGCAGCTAGATTTTCCAGTGTTGTATGCTTCAGGTAGAAATGGCTGGTGTGCTAAGGAGCTTTCTGATGAAAGAAAAGATTTAAGCCCATTATTTTCAACGGTTATAGATTATATAAAACCTTCTGTTTATGATCAAAATGCACCTTTTGCTATGTTGGTCACTCTACTTGAGTCTGATAAGTTTCTTGGCAGAATATTGACAGGAAAGGTTTATCAGGGTGTTGCACAAGTTAATTCAGATCTTAAGGTGCTTGACCTCGATGGCAAAGTAATTGAACGAGGAAGATTAACTAAGTTGCTCTCATTTTCTGGCTTGAAACGCATTCCAGTAGAACAAGCTGTGGCGGGAGACATAATTGCAATTGCAGGACTTGAGGAAGCTTCGGTTTCAGATACTATAGCAGCACCAGAAGTTACAACTGCAGTAAGCTCAACTCCAGTTGATCCGCCAACAATGGCGATTACTCTGAGCGTTAATGATTCACCTTTTGCTGGGCAAGAAGGTACAAAGCTTACTTCAACTGCTATAAAGGATCGTTTATATGCGGAAGCAGAAACAAATGTTGCAATTACTGTGACTTTGGCACCAAGCGGTGAAGCGTTTGAAGTAGGTGGACGTGGTGAGCTACAGCTTGGGGTGTTAATTGAAAATATGAGGAGAGAAGGTTTTGAGCTTTCGGTATCACGCCCTCGAGTGCTATTTAAGGAAGAAGATGGCAAAAAACTTGAACCTATAGAGGAAGTAGTAATTGATGTAGATGATGAATATAGTGGAATCATCATGGAAAAACTCAGCTTCCGAAAAGGTGAAGTGACTGACATGAGACCTTCTGGTAATGGCAGGACAAGATTAACGTTTTTAGTGCCATCAAGAGGATTAATTGGTTATCAAGGAGAGTTTTTAACTGATTCTCGGGGTACGGGCATAATCAACCGTTTATTTCACAGTTATGCTCCACATAGAGGTCCAATTTCTGGAAGGCGCAATGGAGTTTTAATTTCCACTGATAAGGGTGAAGCAGTAGCATACGCAATTTTCAATTTGCAAGATAGGGGAATTATGTTTATTAAGCCACAGGATAAGGTATATTGTGGCATGGTTGTCGGCCAGCATAGCCGTGACAATGATTTGGAGATAAATGTGTTAAAGGGTAAGCAATTAACAAACGTAAGAGCTTCAGGTAGTGATGAAGCTATAAAGCTCACTCCACCAAAGATAATGACACTGGAGGATATGATAGCGTATATAGATGATGATGAATTGGTGGAAGTAACTCCAAAATCTATACGTTTACGCAAGAAATTCCTTGATCCAAATGAACGTAAGCGTGCAGGAAGGGCAAAGAATAAGGAGTAATCAGAGGTTGAACATTTGCGAAAAATAGTGTATAATTATTCGTCTCCTAATTGTATTTAATTATGGCCTTTTCGAAATTTCTCGATCCAAAAAACAATTTCGCGTTCAAGAGAATATTTGGCACTGAGAAAAATAAAGATATTCTCATTCACTTTCTCAATGATATATTGGGCTTCGCTGGCAAAGATGAAATAGAAGAAATAGAATTTCTCAGCACTATCATGGATGCTGAGATTGCCTCTAAAAAACAAAGTATTGTTGATGTTTTCTGTACTGATTCTGCTGGAACCCAGCTAATTATTGAAATGGTGCGACCTGAAAGTCTTCGGTCATATTGTTTAAAAGGAGAGGAATTCCTTCAGAAAGAAACTAAAAGAGTTCTAAAACTTATTAAACCAGATGTTTTGCCATCTGAGTCTACGCATCAGTGCGAATCGGGTAACCGGTTGGTGCCAAGCGATGCGGACAATGAACCTCCTCTTGAAAAAGAAGATGCTCAATCGTGAAAGGAGCATAAACTACAAGCATCATGTGGTTGGAGAGCTAGGCTTAGTGGTATGGTGAACGTAAGTGAAGCTTCATAAGTATCGTAACGATTAAAGAGCTAAAGATGCTGATAAGCTCCGACCAAAAGGTAATGTGACATTTTTCATTTCTGGATGTACGCAAATCACCGGTATAGAGAAGTCACCTAACCCACTGTTGTATGACAGAAGGAACAGGGTAAGCCTGTATTTCCGCCTATATGGCAAGCAAACCGCAAGGAACGCTGATGAAAATGCAGGTAAAGGATAATGGAGAAAGCGAATGCCATTTTGTAACGAAATGTATAGAATTTGTAACATTAATTCGCGTGAAAACGAGCAGATTTCCATTTGGTCCCTCGTGACAAGAAACTTTGTTAACCACTTGAGGTAGAGAAGCAGATGACCTTACCCACAGAAATGATGAAGAAATTAGGGATATTTTTTACAAAAAGGACAATACTAACAAAAGAACTTTATTCTATTTAAAATATAAAGTTACAATAAATTTTCCTGTCATCTCCAAATAAATTACATTAACTTAGTATTGTATATTGTTAATAACTTAAATAATACAACCATTTTCAGCAACAAAAACCAAAGGTCTTGAGATACAAGATATTTGTATGGTTACTATGATAGTTCCTTTTTTAAGAAAGTTTTAAATTTCATACCTAACAATAAACAACTTTAGGTTTAAATTTATGAAATCAGTTGTTATATACATCAGCAAATACGAATTTAACTGGTGTTATGGACTTAAATAAATTTACCGAAAAAGCAAAAAGTCTAATTCAAAGTGCTCAAATGAAAGCGTTGGGAGCTGGGCATCAGATTTTTATGCCTGAGCATTTACTAAAAGTGATGCTTGAAGATGAATCAGGTTTAGTTCAGGATTTGATAAACGCTTGTGGTGGAAGTGTGCAAAGTATTTCTGATGCTGTGGATAGCGCAATAAAAAAGTTGCCAGTAATTGAAGGTCCAGGAAGTGGTGGCCTTCAACTTTCAAGAGAAATAGCAAAAGTTTTTGAAGATTCAATTGGTATTGCAAAGAGAAATAAAGATTCATTTGTTGCTGTTGAGCGTTTACTGCAGGGCCTCACTGCACAAAAAGATGATACTGTAGGCAAAATTCTGGCAGAGAATGGTGTGACTCCACAAAAACTGAACTCAGTTGTTGCAGAAATGAGAAAGGGCAGCAGTGCGGACTCGCCAAACAGTGAGGAAAAATTAAACGCGGCAAAGAAATATACAAAAGATGTTACAGAGCTTGCTATGCAAGGAAAGCTTGATCCTGTAATTGGTCGTGACGAAGAGATCAGAAGAACTATGCAGGTATCACTGAGGCGGACAAAAAATAATCCAGTGCTGATCGGTGAACCTGGTGTTGGAAAAACTGCAATAGTTGAGGGGCTTGCAAATAGAATTGTTGCAAACGATGTACCACTTGGTTTGCATGATGCAAAAGTCTTAGCCTTGGATCTTGGCGCATTAATTGCTGGGACTAAGTTTAGAGGAGAGTTCGAAGAAAGGTTAAAAGCAGTGATTAATGAGCTTTCGAGAGCGGAGGGAAAAATTATATTATTCATCGATGAATTGCACACTTTAGTTGGAGCAGGAGCAACAAGTGGTGCAATGGATGCCTCGAATCTGCTGAAGCCTGCTCTTGCGCGTGGAGAAATTCGCTGTATAGGAGCCACAACTTTAGATGAATATCGTCAGCATATAGAAAAAGATCCTGCGCTTGCAAGGCGTTTCCAGCCTGTGTTTATTTCTCAACCAACTGAAACTGATACCATTTCAATACTCAGGGGTTTGAAGGAAAGATATGAGGTGCATCATGGTATAAGAATTACAGACGGTGCAATAATTGCTGCTGCAACGTTGTCCAATAGATATATAACAGATAGGTTTTTACCTGATAAAGCAATTGATTTGATTGATGAAGCAGCAAGTAGGGTGAGAATTGAAATGGATAGCAAGCCTGAAGTTATTGATGAACTTGAGAGAAAGGTTATACAGCTAAAGATTGAAGCAGAGGCTTTAAAAAAAGAAAGTGATGAAAATTCTAAACAGCGTTTAAAAAAGATAAATGAAGAGATCAAAAATCTAAACAGTAAATTTGCTGACTTGAACAGCAAATGGCAGATGGAAAAGAATAAAATAGCTAGAATACAAGAAACAGCCGAAAAATTAGATAACGCTAGAAAAGAGTTGGAATTAGTTCAGCGTAGTGGGAATTTGGGAAGAGCAGGAGAGCTGATGTATGGTGTGATTCCTCAGCTTGAGAATGAATTAAAAAATCAGGAAAAGGTTACTGATAGTTTCTTAAAGAAAGAAGTGACTGGAGATGATATTGCAAACATTGTTTCAAAGTGGACAGGAATTCCAGTTGATAACATGATGCACAGCGAAAAGGAAAAACTTCTCAACATGGAGAATGAAATAGGAAGAAGAGTAATAGGGCAGAAAGATGCAATAGAAGCGATAAGTAATGCAGTTAGGCGCTCTCGCTCTGGTGTGCAAGATACTAATCGACCTTTTGGTTCATTCTTATTCTTGGGTCCAACCGGAGTTGGAAAAACAGAATTGGCAAAAGCCCTTGCTGAATTTCTGTTTGACGATCAATCAGCGCTTTTGCGTTTTGATATGTCAGAATATATGGAAAAACATTCTGTTTCAAAGTTAATTGGCGCGCCTCCAGGGTATGTTGGCTATGAACAAGGTGGCAGATTAACTGAAGCAGTGAGGAGAAGACCATATCAGGTAATCTTATTTGATGAGATAGAAAAGGCAAATCCAGATATATTTAATCTATTGCTGCAAATCTTGGATGAGGGGAGACTCACTGATAGTCATGGCAAATTGATTGATTTTCGCAATACCATACTGATTTTAACTTCTAATCTTGGTGCTGAGATAATGCTAAAGGGGATTGCTGAGTCTGTAAAAGATGAGGTAATGCAGATAATTAAATCAACATTTCGTCCAGAATTTTTAAACAGACTGGATGAAATTATTATATTTCACAGTTTAACCAGAAATGACATCTATAAAATTATAGATGTTCAATTTTCTTATTTACAAAAAACACTTGCTAAGCGTAAACTGAGTATAAGTTTGTCGCAGGAAGCTAAAGAACTAATAGCACAAACTGGCTATGACCCTGAATATGGAGCAAGGCCCCTAAAAAGGGTGATACAAGAGTGTATTCAAAATAATTTAGCTAAATTAGTTTTATCGGGGGAAGTAGTAGAAAATGATGAACTAATAGTGTACGCTCTTGATAATGAAATCTTAGTTAAAAAGGTTTAAGTTCACTGTGTATTTTTGTTAAAAAAAATGTGTATAGATCATAATGTTGACACTGAGTCTTTATTTAAGTTAGCTGATCAAGAAAATCAGCAAGATAAAGAAAAAATTAAAAAATTTATTAAGTATTTTTATAGTTTTGTTTATAAAAGCGACCTAAAAGCCAATGATAAGTTTTTGCTATATATTGTAAACGATGCTTACAATTTTGTTTCTCAAAAAGAGAAAGATGAAAGTAAGTTAGTAGTAAGTAATATAGATGATATACCAGAAATAGAAGGCGATTTTACCACGATTAAGATAATAAACGATGATATGCCATTTTTGGTTGACTCCGTTATTACAACTATTAAGTCGCACGATTTAACCATATGCTATTACAGCAACAGCATAATTAACATTAAAAGAAAAGATGGCCTAATAGATGAGATTTACCCTTTGGAAGAAAGTAATGGAATAAAAGAGTCAGTTATATATGTAATTATCAAAGGTATAAGTGACAGTTTTGTTGATACATTAAAAGAATCTCTACAAAAAACGCTGAAAGCAGTTAATTGTGTTGTGAAAGATTGGCACTTAATGCTTAAGAAACTTGATGAGGCAAGTCTTTCTGTCATCCCAGTACTTGATACTGGGATCCAGGAAAAGGACACGTGGATTCCAGTGTCACGCACTGGAATGACACCAGACCGAAATCAAGAGCAAAAAGATTTTCTAGTTTGGTTAAAGAATAATAATTTTGTATTTCTAGGTTATCAAGAATATATTGCTGGTAAAGATGAAAAACTCGTCTGTGATGGCAAAAAGGACCTTGGCCTGATGAGAGTAGGTCAAAGTACGTTGATTCCTTCTGCAAACCTTGATTCCCTATACATATTGAGATCAGATCTAATCTCAATAGTCCATCGGCGTACATACATGAATTGTATAGGAGTAAAAGAATTTGATGACCAGGGTAATGTAGTAAAGGAACGGCGTTTTTTCGGGCTATTTACTTCTGTAGCGGAGGTCCAAGATATTCGAACTATTCCAATAATAAAAGATAAAGTTAAAGTTATAGAAAAAAATGCAGGATTTGTAACCGGGGGCCACAACAATAAAGCTTTGATTTCTATTTTGCAAGTGTTCTCTTGTGATGAATTATTCCAATCAAATGAAGACGAATTATTTAAAATTTGCATTTCGATCATGTCTCTTGCGATTAGGCCAAGGGTCAGATTATTTTTAAGAAGAGTCGGGGATTTTATTAGTTGCATAGTGCTGATACCGATGCGTTATGCTAGCGCTAGGCTAATGTTCAAGATACGTGACATATTGAAGGATGAGACAAGTGCAGGAAGTTCAGATATTTATAACAATCACATTATCAATGAATATGATTTGATGAAATTGCATGTAGTGCTAAAGACCAAAAATGCTAGCGTTCTTGATGATGAAGTTTTGCGTATCGAAAACAAATTAAGAAACATTACAGAAAAGTGGGAAGATCGTTTTATAGACAATTTATACAATACTTTTAGCACTGTTGAGGATATATTCATCCGTTATTGCAAGGCATTTCCAATAAGCTATCAAGAGAGTTTCGAACCTCATGACGCATATTACGATATGAAAAAATTGGAGATAGTGAGGAAGAAAGGAGTTAGCGAGGTCGATTTAAGACTTACTCGTGATAATCTTAATTATCAATTAAAGGTTTATACTCCAAACAATGGAGGCCTTGAATTATCGAAGATATTAAGGATCACTAAGAATTTGGGAGCTAAAATTCTATCTCATAATGGCTATTACATAGAAATTAACGGTGGAATATGGATACACCATTTTGTGTTGTCAAGAGTCGATGAATTAATAGACAACATTACTCTAAAAGAGCAATTTGAAATAACACTTGCGAAAGTGTTTAGCAAGGAAATTAAAAATGACTATTTCAATAGTTTGATCATTATTGCTGGGCTCAAGTGGAAGGAAGTGCTTCTGATTAGAGCGCTAAGTGCCTATCTAAAGCAGACGTCATTTAACTACAACCCAGAATATATCCAAAAGGTAGTCTCAGAGTATCCAAAAGTAGTAAAGTATTTGATACAACTATTTCATGCAAGATTTGATCCTAACATAGACATTGATAGAGCAGAAACTACAGACATTGTCAGAGAAAAAATTGAGGAACTTCTAAAAGAGATCAGCAATGTTTCACATGATTACGTTTTGCGCTCGATATTTAACTTGATAATGGCTATTTTAAGGACCAGTTATTATCAAGATAATAAACCCTACTTATCCATAAAATTTGACTCAAGTAAAGTGAATGGTTTGCCTGATCCTCGTCCGTATCGTGAATTATATATTTATTCAAACCTTTTTGAGGGAATACATCTAAGAGGAGGGAAATTAGCCCGTGGTGGCTTAAGGTGGTCGGATAGGACGGAAGATTTTCGCACTGAAGTTTTGGGGCTCATGAAAGCTCAGATGACAAAAAATGCGGTTATTGTCCCTGTTGGCGCAAAGGGTGGGTTTGTAATTAAGCAAGTTTATAAAGACAAAGATACTTTAAGAGAGAAAAGTGTTGAGTGCTATAAGAGTTTTATTAGAGGAATGCTTGATATTACTGATAACGTGGTTGATGGTGAAATAATTCCACCAGAGAATGTGATTAGGTATGATGAAGACGATCCATACTTGGTAGTTGCAGCAGATAAAGGCACTGCTTCATTTTCTGATTATGCCAACCAGATAGCCTCTGAATACAATTTTTGGCTTGGCGATGCATTTGCATCTGGTGGATCAGCAGGTTATGATCACAAAAAAATGGGTATTACAGCCAGAGGTGCATGGATTGCAGCACAGAGGCATTTTTGGAAAATGAATAAGGATATTTACCAGGATACAACTGTTATTGGAATTGGAGATATGGCTGGCGATCTATTTGGAAACGGTATGCTGCTTTCAAAAAATATACATTTAATCGGCGCATTTAACCATATGCATATTTTTGTTGACCCAAACCCTGATGCAGAAAAGAGTTTCACAGAGCGTAAACGTCTCTTTGAGTTACCATTTTCAACTTGGATGGATTATAATAAAGATTTGATTTCTAAGGGTGGAGGAGTATTTGAGCGTAGCAGTAAGCAAGTAAACATTTCTCAAGAAATAAAAAAGTGCTTTGATATAACAGAAGATATGCTACCTCCAAGTGATTTGATTAGATATCTATTGAAAGCAAAAGTGGACTTCATATGGAATGGAGGAATTGGCACGTTTGTTAAGGCAAAGAGTGAAAATCATAGCATGGTCGGTGACAAAGCAAACGATGAGTTAAGAGTGAATGGTAAAGATATTAGAGCTTCTATGTTTATAGAGGGTGGAAATCTTGGTTGTACACAGTTTGGAAGAATAGAATATGCTGAAAAAGGTGGATATATCAATGCAGACTTTGTTGATAATTCAGCCGGAGTGATATGTTCGGACCTTGAAGTTAACATTAAGATTGCATTTGTTTCAGCTATGAAAGCAGGGGGTATTTCTTTAGAAAAAAGGAATGAAATACTGGCAAGTATGGTGGATGAAGTTGCATCCAAGGTGCTTGAGAACCACAACAGAATTGAAACAAAAGCATTACTTCTTGAGTGTTTGCAAGCTAAAGAGAGATTGGAGCAGGACCACAGGTTACTGCTCAGTTTAGAAAAATCTGGGCTGTTAAACCGAAGCGTAGAATTTCTTCCAGCTGACGAAGAGGTAGCAAGGATGTTAACCGGTGCAGAAGGTTTCAGTTCTCCTCAGCTTTCTATTCTAATATCTTATGCTAGAACAGCAATAAAAAATAAAATTATACATTCCGATCTGCCTGAAAAAGACCTTATATCTAATGACTACTTGCTAGGTTATTTTCCTAAAAAGATGTTAACAGAGTTTAAGGATTTCATATTAAAACACCAACTTCGTAGAGAAATTATCTCCACTTGCATTGCAAATGATGTTGTAAATAGGATGGGCTGTATATTTATTAATAATTTAGTTGAGAATACTGGAATTAAGGTACACGAAGCAGTTAACATATATATTGTTGTTAACCACCTATATGATTTAAATAACCTGTGGCAGAAAATTGATGAATTGGATGGAAAAATTGATATTAACTCATACTTGCAAATAGTGAGAAATGTGCAGAAATTTATTGGCAGAGTATCGTTTTGGTTAGTAAAAAATCTTAGCTTTGTAGAATTGGATGATGTTACAAAATTTAAAGATGCAATTGAAACTTTAGGCCATGATGTTTTAGATGAACACCTGTTAAAGGTCTATAATCATGGATACACTTCTTTAGTGGAACTTAATATAGATAAAGATCTAGCAAAAAAAATTGCTGACCTGTGCGTTCTTACTTATGCACTGGATATTATATCTGTTGCTGAACAGACATCTTTGTCCATTCTTGATGCTGGTAAAATATACTTTGAGTTAAAGTCGCTGTTAAGATTCGATCTGATTAGGACAATTGCCATCAAGATGAAAAGCCGCTCTTCTTATTGGGATCGCAGCTTAGTTAATGATTTATTGGACGATTTAAGCAATTACCATCACAAGCTAGCTGTTAAAGTCATAAAAGCTACTGATAACCCCGAAGATAAGGTTCAAACCTGGGCTTGTAATGATAAGGACTACATAGAACGTTATAATAGTTTTTTAGATGAGATGGTTGCTTCTAAACTTGATTTAAGCAAATTAATATTTATAATCAGAAGGATTAAAGTACTTGCTTCATAGGAAAATGTTCAATATAGGTCTTTCAGAAATTTTAGTTGTAGCTTTAGTGAGCATAATTGTTCTTGATAAAAATAAGGTACCTGTATTTATTGATTTTATTAAGACTATATATAGGTATTTTACAATTGTAAAGTTAAAAGCCAAAAGGTTATTGAAGGATGCCGGAATTGAAGACTTATATAAAGAGTGTAATACTGAGAAAGTAAATTACATAGTTGGTAAAAATGGTAAGCTTTATCCTACTTATGATATAGATAATACATCTAAAGATAATGACAGCGAAGATTCTGGTAGTAGATGATGTACTATCTAATGTCAAGCTTTTAGAAGCTCGACTAAAAGCAGAGTACTATACGGTTATCGTAGCTCATGATGGTGAAGAAGCTATAGATTTAGTAGCAAAGCAACAGCCTGATATTATATTACTTGATATCATGATGCCAAAGATGAATGGCTTTCAAGTTTGTAAGGAGCTAAAGAGTGATCCCTTGACAACCCATATTCCAATAATTATGGTAACTGCACTGCATGACACTCATGATAGAGTGCAAGGTATTAATGCTGGCGCGGATGATTTTCTGACTAAACCAATAAACGAAACTGCTTTATCTGCACGAATTAAGTCTCTCACGCGCTTAAAAATGATTATAGATGAATTGCGTTTAAGAGGAGAAACCAACGCTGAGATTGGTGGAGTCGCAGGAAACAGTATTATGGATTATTCTAATCAGATTTTTGATGCTAACATACTTGTTGTAGATGAGGACGTCTTTCAGGCAGAGCAAATATATAATGTACTAAAGCAACGCTTTAGGTCAATTAAAATACTGAGTGATCCAATAGAGGCATTAAAGGTTGGTATTAAGGATAATTACGACTTGATCATTTCTGATATGCAGTTTTCAAAAACTGACGGCTTGCGTTTGTGTTCTGGGTTTCGTAGTAAGGTGGAAACACGTTATACACCAATTCTAATTCTTTCTGAGGATTATGATAAAAACAATTTAGTAAAAGCACTTGATGTAGGTGCTAATGATTATTTAACAGTACCTTTGGATGAGGGTGAGCTAATAGCAAGGGTTAATTCGCAAGTAAAACGCAAAAGATATCAAGATGCCTTGAGAATGAATTTATTTAATAATGCGGAAATGTCTATAAAGGACCCATTAACTAACTGTTATAATAGAAGATATTTTGATGCACACTTAAGAAACATTGTTAAGGACTCTGTGGAAAAGGATAGAAGGTTGTCTCTTATGATACTTGATATAGACTATTTTAAGATAGTGAATGACAGTTTTGGGCATAGTGCTGGAGATGAACTTTTAAAGCAAATACAGAAAAGAATTTCTGAAAATATCAGAGTGACAGATTTACTAGCTAGGTTTGGTGGTGAGGAGTTTGTTGTTGTAATGCCAGATACCAATGTATCAGATGCGTATACTATTGCGGAGAGAATACGAAAAATTATTGCTAAAGAACCTTTTGTACTTGCGGATAAAAATACAACCCATAATGTAACTGTGAGCATTGGAATTGCAGAAATGCAAGGATCTGACTTTGATGATATTAAAAAATTTATAGTACGTGCCGACAAATATTTATATAAAGCAAAAAACAGTGGTAGAAATAGAGTGGTTACTGGCTATAGCTAAAGTGGCTTAAGTTTACCGACAACCGTCATTCCGCTACTAGTTAGCGGAATCTATGCTGAGATACCGCGAATGAATCGCGGTATGACGGTTCGCGGCAGCATGACGATAAGGTTTATACCTTGTCATTCCAGTGCTTGACACTGGAATCCAGTTTTCCATATAATCTCATCGAAAACGTTGTAACCACTTTCCATGCTAGTTTGCTTGTTCACAAGCAAACTTTTCTGGATCCCAGTGGGCTTTGTTGCATCGCTACTTATGAAAGGCTAACTATAATTAGGATTATAAGCAACCTATTGAAAATCTTGTTTTTTTGCAATCAATCTGATCAAATTTAAGAATAGTAATTTATTATTTATATTAATAAATTTAATTCTATTGAAAATAGCTAAAGCATTGAAATTCTTGAATTTTAGCCAGATTAGTGAGTGGTAGTGAAATTTCTTTTACTCAAATTTAGGTATTCACTGACCGTTCTTGTTATAAATACCAGAATAATAAGCTACTGATATTCCCTATCTTTTTTATCTTTAATCCATCATAGCTAGCGATGCAACAAAGCCATCCCAGTGTCTGGGCACTGGGATGACATCATAGGGGCGCTGGGATGACACCCTGACAACCGTCGTCCCGCTGCTTGTTAGCTGGATCTATGCTAAGAGATACCGTGAATAAATCACGGTATGACGGTTCGCGGTGGCATGACGATAAGTTCGTCATCCCGCTACTTGTTAGCTGGATCTATGCTAAGAGATACCGCGAATGAATCGCGGTATGACGTAGGACTGCTAAGAACCTGTTTAAAATCTCGGAGAGATGAGGTAAAATAGTGGTAGATTAAGAATGAGGTATATCTATGCGTAAAAATTATCCAAGTGATATAAGTCGAGAGCAATTTGAAAAAATCAGACCAATACTAGAGAGTAGCAGGAAGAAAACGAGACCAAGAAAACTTGATTTGTATGATGTATTTCGTACAGTGTTATACGTCCTAAAAAGTGGTTGCCAGTGGAGAATGTTGCCAAAAGATTTTCCAAGGTGGGAAAGCGTATATTACTATTTTCAAATGTGGAATAAAAAGAATGGAGAAGAACCAAGTTTGTTGGAATTAGTTTTAAAAAAAATTGGTTGGAGAGATCCGTATCAACAATGGTCGGAAAGAGAAAACTAGCTTCTGTATAATTGATGCTCAAAGTGTTAAAAACACAGATACTGCTGAAAAAAAGGGCTATGATGCAGGTAAAAAGATTTCAGGCATAAAGCGTCATATTGCAGTTGATACTCAAGGTCTACCACATGCAATTTATGTAACAACAGCAGAAGTAACTGATCGTAGTAGCGCTGTAAGAATGGTTGAAAATGCTAAAGATACCCTTTCTGAAGTCAAAAATATATTGGTTGATGCAGGCTACACAGGAAAAATTTTTGCAACCCAAATAAAAGATATTATTGGTGCAACTGTTGAGGTAATAAAGCGCAGTGAATTACATTCTTTTGTTGTATTGCCAAAGAGATGGGTTGTTGAGCGTTCTTTTGCTTGGTTAGAAAAGTGTAGACGGCTATGGAAAAATTGCGAACGTAAACTCAATACCAGCTTGCAAATGATTGTCCTTTCCTTCATTTCTCTCCTATTACGAAGATTTTAAACAGGTTCTAAGATTAAAGCGACAACATGAGGTTTCTCAGCTCTGGAAATTTCACGTTTAACTGCAAAAATAGATACTTATTTAAAAAATATCCTGTGACTTTCAGTCCTAACTGAAATTCTTGGAATGAGTAGCTGTTTTGTAGGGTATTATTGTATACATCATGCAACATTTGTGGAAAAGGTAGGAGTTTATCTGCATAATAATCTCCTACTTTTTTTGACACTGCTCTACCAGTTTTTGGAGAAATAAATTGCAGATTTTCCTTAACACCTGTTACAGCGCATTTGGATAAGTCTAACTTGAATCCCAATTGCGTAAGAAGCAGAAGCTCTAAGTTAAGATAATGGCTTTGCCAAGACTGATTGTTGTGTTTAATTACATCGATGAAATATCGAAAATTGTCATACAGCATGGCACAGGGTTCACTTTCTGGAAGCACTTTTTCTAAAATAGAGGAGAAAGAAACAATAGTAATGCTTTTTAACCTATCTTGAAAGAAATGATGGAATGGAGATTCGATTAATTCGCACTTAAAAAAACCTAGATTTTCAGGTAACTTAGCACTCCATTCTGCATGTAATAGATTACTTATCTGAAACTTATAATTGCTATTGTTTGTTAGCTTAGTTAATCCCCTGCGCTTTCCATGATTTTTTGTAAACAGAGAAAGAATTAAGTTTTTATCGCCGTATTTTTTAGCAGCTATAATGATGCCTTCATCTTTCCATCTCATTTAGAGTGTATTGACCGTATGATATATAGGATAGTGCACCTAGAGCGTGTAATCCATAAAAATCACTTACTCCGTTACTGTTTGCTTCCAAAGTTTCAAGGCTATGAGAGAGTAAGTTATTGGCTGCCACTCTTCTTCCTGAGCCTGATGCATTTCATACTGAGCTTTTGGTTTGCTAAATAATTGTTTGAATGATTTTAGTAACATTACTTTTCCTCGTCTGAAATTTTGGATAATTCAGCTTCTAATTCTTCTATCGTCGGTAAAGCTGTTTTTATGTTCTCTGGTAGATTTTCAGTTATTCGATATTCTGCTAGCCCTATTGGCTTGTTCATGTCTCGGAGTGTATATTTAGCAAGTACATCGTCTTTAGATTTACATAAGATTAACCCTATAGAAGGTTGATCTGTCGAGTGCTTCAGTAAATCATCAACTGCAGAAAGATAAAAATTCATTTTACCAGCATATTCCGGCTTAAAATCCTTATCTTTTAGTTCAATCACTACGAAGCAACGTAACTTTAAATGATAGAATAATAAATCAATATAAAAGTCTTTATTACCAACATCTAAATGAAATTGTCTACCAACAAATGCAAATCCTTCACCGAGTTCTAACAGAAATTTTTCCATATGCCCTACGAGTCCTTTTTCTACTTCTCTTTCATGAGCATCCTTACCTATACTTAAAAAATCAAAAATATACGGATCTTTTAATGTGTAATGTGCTAGATCGGATTGTGGAGATGGTAATTTTTCTTTAAAATTAGTTATTGCTTTTCCTTGACGTTTATGTAGTCCAAGTTCTATCTGCATCACCATAATGTTACGTATGTTCAATAGCTTTTTTTACATAAAATAATCTTATTTCATGACTTTCTATTTTTTCCAAAAGAGTGATATTGTGATACCAAGTTAATTGTGCAAGAGGCTCCTGCACAAATTCAACATCAGGATATTCTTCGGCAAACTTACGCATATACTTCAGATTTCTCATGCTAAAGCCTTTCATTTCTGGAAATGTACTTCTCAAATCCTTACTTAATTGATCAATTACCTTAGCTCCCCAGGTATGTTCTTTTTGGCGTTTTAGGATCTCTGTACCAATATGGTGGTAAAGCAAAATAAGCTTACTATTTACTGCAAGTGCTGCTTTATAACGGTTTGTTGCAATATGATCCTTCAATTGCTCTAAAAATTCTGTATATTCTTTTGCTATAATTTTTGTCATACGGTTCCTTTTAATCCATTATACAATTCCTTTGTCTGTCGAGAAGACAATCTTTCGCTTGCCTTCAGCTTTGAAGGGATTCCTTATTGACTTCAAACTCGTCCATCAACTAAAATATATTGACTTTACGTGCAATATTAGCTTTAAACCAGTAAAACAAGCTGCTTAACATATGCGTTTTTTCTATTCGAATTATATTCTTTTTTTGTCTTTATGTTGTTTTTTGCTTTTTTCGTTATCTTCAACAAAAGCCCAAACGAATGATACGTTAGCTGTTCCTATACCACAAAGGAAAAAAGAAATAGTTGAGCACACTGTTGTAGCACAACCGAGGCAAATTATCGAAATGCAAGAAGAAGTCATTATTAACGAGGGTAAAGAATTCATTCCAATTCCAAAAAGAAAAAAAAGTGTAGAGAAAAAACTAAGAAGGGATGTTAGAGGGGCAAAAAATGAAATAGGAAACGAAAAAAGCGTTGAGAGCAAAAAGGATGAATTAGTTGTAACAGAAATTATTAACTCTATAAGAGAAAAGCTCACAAAATGCTGGAGCATTCCTGAAAGCATAGCTTACAAAGAAAATTTTAATATAAAAATTAACTTATTGTTATCCAGTCAAGGCGAGATAATTATGGCGGATGTAGCAGACAGTGATTCCTATCGAAATAATCCACTTTTCAGGTCGATAGCAGATAATGCAATGCGTGCAGTATATAAATGTAGCCCATTGACCGGCTTGCCTACTCAGCACCACCACATTTGGCGTGAAGTAACACTAGATTTTATTCTATAGCTAAAGTAATTCTATAATTTAATAAGCCCACTGTATCCGTTCAGGATAGCAGCAAGGTAGTATAACCATAGAGTAAAAGTGAGTTTACAACAAATGGTGTCATCCCAGTGCTTGACACTGGGATGGCTTTGTTGCATCGCTACTTATGAAAGGCTAACTATAATTAGGATTATAAGCAACCTATTGAAAATCTTGTTTTTTTGCAATCAATCTGATCAAATTTAAGAATAGTAATTTATTATTTATATTAATAAATTTAATTCTATTGAAAATAGCTAAAGCATTGAAATTCTTGAATTTTAGCCAGATTAGTGAGTGGTAGTGAAATTTCTTTTACTCAAATTTAGGTATTCACTGACCGTTCTTGTTATAAATACCAGAATAATAAGCTACTGATATTCGCTATCTTTTTTATCTTTAATCCATCATAGCTAGCGATGCAACAAAGCCCACTGGGATCCAGTTTTCTTTACAAATTCACCAAAAGTGCTTCATTCTATAACGCAAAACCCATACTTACCAAACCCAATGCATTACTTGCAATTAAGTTTCCTGGATCCAAGTAGTCTGGGCACTGCCGTCATAAAGGAACTAGTGTCAGCTACTTTCATGACACCCTTCTGGTAGGCCCAAATCGCAATGTTCGTACAGTTATGGAATGAACCGCGGTATGACGTAGGAAGATCTGAGCAAACTTTCAATCAGAAACAGCCAAAGATCTCTCTAAGATGTCAGTTTCTTTTGTATCTTCAACTTTACCGTCCTGGTCGAATGAAATTTGCAGAGACTTACTACTATACTTCCTTTTTCCTAAAAAATTGGCTTGTTTAATTTTATATGAGACATAGTACCAAACATTGTCATCGAACTTTGATACTAATGTTGGTGATCCTAAAGTGTGAACCACTTTTTCTTTATCGTCACCTACTTTTATCTTGCTCCACAATTCAACACTAATGCCAGGAGCTCCGTGATTGTGAATAGTGTGAGTGCAGCTCACTGTAAATAATAAAATAAAA
This sequence comes from Wolbachia endosymbiont (group A) of Chalcis sispes, assembly GCF_964026765.1. NCBI lineage: Bacteria > Pseudomonadati > Pseudomonadota > Alphaproteobacteria > Rickettsiales > Anaplasmataceae > Wolbachia > Wolbachia endosymbiont (group A) of Chalcis sispes. Next base: position 715,691 of record NZ_OZ034697.1, on the reverse strand, counting down.
GATATTAATACTCGCATTTCTGTTGATAAATTACTTGAAGCTATAATACACTAATAAATTATCTGCCGTCAAATTTCAAAAAAGTTAAATTGACTGATTCTCAATATCACTTAATATAATATTTACTTTAGAAAATAATAGGTGTCTTATGTCATTGTTAGAAGCAGATCCAATATACAAACCTTTTAATTACCCTTGGGCGTATGATGCGTGGCTGCAGCAACAAAGAATCCATTGGATACCTGAGGAAGTTCCGCTTGCTGATGACGTAAAGGATTGGAAAACTAAACTTTCAAGTGTAGAAAAAAATCTACTAACCCAGATCTTTAGATTTTTTACTCAGGCAGACATTGAAGTAAATAACTGCTACATGAGGCATTATTCAAATATATTTAAGCCAACGGAAATATGCATGATGCTTGCAAGCTTTTCCAATATGGAAACTATACACATTGCAGCTTATTCTTATCTTTTAGACACAATTGGCATGCCAGAAAGCGAGTATCAAGCATTCTTAAAGTATGATGCTATGAGAAAGAAGTATGAATACATGTTAGAATTCGAGGAAAGCAAAAAACACGATAAAAAACATGTAGCTAAAACTCTAGCGGTGTTTGGTGCATTTACCGAGGGGTTGCAGTTATTCGCATCATTTGCAATTTTGCTCAATTTTCAACGCTTTGGAAAAATGAAAGGCATGGGACAAATAATTGCCTGGTCAGCCCGTGATGAAACTTTGCACACCAATTCAATTATCATGTTATTTAATACATTTATTAAAGAGAATAATGAAATTTGGGACAACGAGTTTAAAGAGGAATTATATTCTGCATGTCGCACCATCGTTGAACTTGAGGACGAATTCATAAAGCTTGCCTTTGATTTAGGAGATGTTGAAGGACTATCCGCAGAAGAAGTGCGCAATTACATACGCTACGTAGCAAACAGACGGTTAATGCAATTAGGTCTTGAGTCCATATATGATGTCAATGATAATCCTATTCCGTGGCTTGATGAAATACTAAATGGCGTTGAACATACGAATTTCTTTGAAAATAGAGTAACAGAGTATAGCCGCGCAGCAACTCAAGGCACGTGGGAAGAAGCTTTTACTGAAAATGACACGAATAATAAGTGAATGCTAATTTCACTCTTTTTTGTCATTCCACTTTCATTACACCATTTGCTGTGCAGTTTAGACAGTTTTGCTTTACTTAACAACTAACTTACCATATATATGTCCATAGGACATTGGTATATAAGAACGTGCTACAACTATTAATCTTACTCACGGTCATCACTTCAGCTGCATTCTTTGGTCATTTAGTTCCAATGGAAGTAAAAACCTTCTTGTACTCAACGAGCCTTAGTATAAAAGAGGTTTTGCTATTTATAATGCCTTTTATTATTTTTGCGTTAATCTTTAGCAGTGTTAACAATCTTAAGCAGTCAGCTATAAAGTTCATATTGTTACTTATTATAATGATCTTCTTATCGAATCTGGCTTCAAGTTTAATAGCTTATTCTGTTGGGCATTTTATCATACAAAACACTTATTCAATACAAGATATAACGTATGAAGAAACAATTGTTCCCTTATGGTCGTTTAGACTGCCTGCATTGCTTTCTAATTTTTATGCCCTTGCTTGTGGATTTGTGTCCAGCATAGTAGTGTCCACACTGCTACCCAAAAAAAGCAGAGAGCTTTCGAACAAAATGTTAGATTTAACTCTCTTTATTTTGAAGACGTTTTTGACGCCGATTATTCCAATATTTGTACTTGGGCTTGCTTTAAAAATGCAGCATGATCAAGTTTTATCTATAATATTTAAGGATTACTCAATAATTTTCATTATTATAGCATCTGCAACCTACCTTTATGTTTTCCTCTTATATGGAGCAGCAAATTCATTCAAGATCACAAGCTGGATAGCTAGTATAGGCAATATGATACCGGCATTTATTACTGCAATGAGCACAATGTCTAGTAATGCAACTATGCCGCTTACTCTTGAAGGAAGCAAAAAAAATGTAAAGCAACCTGACATAGCATCGTCTGTTGTGCCAATAACTGCTAGCTTTCATTTAGTAGGTGATTGCTTTTTTATTATAATATTATCAATGATAATTGCCTCCGGTTATTCATTGTGCACAACAGACTATGTAACTTTCCTTCTCTATTTTTTGTTATTTAAGTTTGCTATCGTGGCAGTTCCGGCAGGAGGAATTATGGTAATGCTACCTATTCTTGAGAAATACCTCAAATTTTCTCCAGAAATGCTTTCGTTAATCACAGCACTGTATATAGTGTTTGATCCAATAATCACTTCAGCAAACGTTATGGGTAATGGTGCCTTTGCTATAATGTTTACAACACTCTATGATAAGCTTAAGTAATGTCTATTTTAGCGATTGATACTGTAGGTATTGGTAGTTCAATAGCAATAGTTGATTATGATGGTAACTGTTTTGTAGAGCACAATTCCGCCAGCAACAATCATGCAGAATCATTTTTTCAAATTCTGAATACTTTGTTTGATAAGCACAACTATAATTATGATAAAATAGATCATTTAGTGGTAGTAGTTGGACCAGGAAGTTTCACTGGAATTAGAGTTGGTATATCAGCTGCACAAGGTATAAATCTTGCTACAAATAAGCCATTATACGGAGTTAGTGCGCTGGAAGTTCAAGCCTACGCAATATCTTTGCTTTGTACGAATAACAAAAAAAATATCAGAGCTATAGTCAAAAATGCTCAAGGGTTTTATACGCAGTTATTTGATTTCAATTTATTGCCACTATCTGCACCTGGATCCCAGTGTCACGCTACAAGCAGTACACATATGGATTGCAATTTAAATGCTAGCCATGCAGGGCTATTAGTCCGTTATAGATTAGGGAACAAGCAAAAATTAAATGAAGTTGAAGCTCTATATTTAAATGAGCCTCAGTATATGAAATCATTATAGACTATTCTTTCGCGTACATGCAATGTTACTAAGCTTGTGCATCTGGTTTACTATCTCTTGAGCTACTTCTTTTATACTCATATCTGAATTTTCTATCTCTATGGCACTTGGTGGTATAAATAAATCGTCAGTCCTAAATTTCTCTACAATGCTATTTAGATTAATCACCTTCCTATTTTTTCTTTGCCTTTTTAATGCAATACGCTTTTGTAATGTCGGTAGATCACACCTAAGTACCACAGGAAGGATTTCTGTGTTCATTTTTTTACTAAGCCTTACTATTGAATCATACATCCTCATGTTCTGGTCATTATTTTCCATCAACTCATCAATAAATATGTAATTTTTTGAGTGAATCGGATAATTTTCTATTACCTGAAGCATAATTTGCATAATGCCATATATTCTATCTTGAACTTCTTTAGGTATTTGATCACGTTCAAAGACACCATCGTATATAGAGCAAGCTTGAACATTGTTATAGAACTTACTATTTACAATTAATGCGTTTATCATATTAGATAATTCTATTGCTGTGGAAAGTTTACCACTTCCCGAAAGACCAGAGAGATATATGAAAAATCTTGCTGGCTGTTTTTTTGTGTTAATATTTACCATATTATTTTCAATCTTGAAACTTACATTTATAATAACATAAAAATGAAGCTTTAAAACATATGAAATATTATATAGAAAATTATTTTTGTAGTTAAGATATTATGTAATTTAAAAACATAAATTCTGTATATAAACTCTATAATAACGATAACTATTTTTAAGCAAGCTACAACACAAAAGTGTTTGGTATTCAGAAAGCAAGACAGAGTGGCATAGACTTATTAGTTTACTACAAGTCTCTTTTCGCGTATAAACCTTCAGAAGATTCTAACAGAGGATTGTGTTGTTAACAAAGAGCAGAGTAAAAAGGGATCTAGTCTATGCCTATCAGATTTTGTCCTACCTTAAGTTCGATGATCATACATATACTCACCTTTCAGTGCGTTCTGAAGATCAAAAGTCGTTTTATATTTATCCGTTTGGTATGCGTTTTGATGAAGTAGATGAACGTTCGTTAATGAAAGTATCATTTGATGGAGATGTAATTGAAGGCAAAGAATATCAATATAATAGAACTGGCTATATAATTCATGGTTTTGTTTATCAAGCAAGGAAAGATATTCAAGCAATTTTTCACTTGCATACACCTTCTATTGTAGCGGTTTCTTCTCTCAAAGATGGGCTGCTTCCTATAAGTCAATGGGCACTGCACTTTTACAATAAAATCTCTTACCATAATTATAATTCCCTAGCACTTAGCGATACAGAAGGAAAGAGGTTAATAGCTGATCTGAAAGAAAATTTTGTCATGTTAATGCGTAATCATGGATCTATAACGTGTGGTCGGACTATACAAGAAGCAATGTTTTACTCGTATCATTTAGAACAAGCGTGCAAAACTCAATGTTTAACGTTAGCAATGAATAAGGAGTTATCAATTCCAAGTGAAGAAATTTGCTCAAAAGCTGTAAAGGATCTCCTATCTTTTGAAAGCAATCTTGGTGAGAGGGATTGGCACGCATGGGTTAGACTAATTAAAAGTAAGTTGTAAGAGACTTTCGCACTACTATCTGTCATCCAAGTAGTGACCTTACCCAGAAAAAGTAGAGAGAAAGTTAAGACGTTTTTGGAGTAAAATAAAACGTTTTTTCAAAATATGACAAATAGAAGAGAATATACAGCAGAGTTCAAATTAGAAGCTGTTAAGCTGGTTAAAGAAACAGGTCAAGCAAGTACAAAAATAGCAAAAGATCTAGGTATAGATGGCAGTATGTTAAGTAAGAAAATATGATGGAAAAATGTCTGGAGCATACGCATTTCCAGGCAAAGGCTCCTTATAACAAAGAAAGATTTGATCTAAAAAAAGAACTAACAAGAGAAAGAGACATCTTAAAAAAAGCCCTGGGCAAAGAAAAAGAGTAAAGTATTCTTTTATATAGAAATTGCTATAAAACACAGGAACTATGTAGGGTTTTGTACTGGTGGTATTGGTTGCTAAGGAAAAAAGCAGTAAAGAATTAGCAAAAGAAGGGCTTCTAGCAGATATTCAAAAAATACATCAAGCTTCTAAATGCAGATATGGAGCCCCTAAAATTCACGCTGAATTAAAAGCTTTAGGCAAAAATTAAAACAGTACAAAGTGTTATGCAAGAAAATGGCATTAAAGCCAAGCTTAGACGAAGGTTCAAAAATAAAAAACAGCAAATAAGCAACCGAGTTGTGGCTCCGAACACATTGGATCAAAATTTTACTACTGATCAGCCAAATAAAGTTTGGGATTACCTACATAAAAACTAAAGAAGGTTGTTGGCGGCAATAATTGACCTATATTCACGCATGGTGGTTAATGAGTAACATGATAATTAGTTATAGATTCTTTATTGATGGCCGTTGATAAACGCAAACCCGATAAAAATCTGCTGTTACATAGCGATCAAGGGTCACAGTATACCTCTCAAAATTACCAATTTCTATTGAATACAAAAAACATCATTTCCAGCATGAGCCATAAGGGCTGTTGTTACGATAACTCCGTTGCAGAAAAGTTCACTTAAAAGGGAGCTGCTTATTGATACTTCTCGCTCAACAAACCAGAACTGCCATATTTGAATACATAGAAATCTTTTATAACAAATAACGTAGACATTCTACTATTAACTATTGCATTCCTGCACAATTTATTCTCATGATAAAAACGTCTTAACTTTCTCTCTACTTTTTCTGGGTAAGGTCAATTTAGGTCTGCACCATTTTTGAGTAATAGTTTTACTTCTTGTGCATTACCATCTTCTACAGCTAGGAATAATTGTTCTTCCTGTGTTTTTACGCGTGTTTCCACATTAGATATAAAAAATAACAATACTAAACATGCAATACCAATAATGCTAATATATTTTATAACTTTTCTCATAAGATATTTTACAATGCTTCTAATAATATTAGATATCATCTATAAAATTAAAAAATCCATGAAAGGGGATGAAAATATGTAAAAAAGTATTATTGATTAATTAAAAACAGATTTTGATTTGATAATACTAATAAAATCGATTTATCTTAAATTTACGTTGATTTTTACCTGTTATTTTTTGTAGTTTATCCAACGTAAATTCCAGGTAAAACAAAGTCGTTATCTCCAACCGTTACAACCAACTCTCCTTCTTTAATTTTTATTTGATTAGGTGTATGGTCCCATACCATCACACTCTGGGATCATACACCTAAAGTACTCCGACACTGGGATGACACCCCGGGGTTTCTGGGATGACAAAAAAGAGCCCCCTGAGCAAAAATCTTATAGCCACTTGAATGATAATTGACTTTTTGCCTAAAATAACTAAGAAAGAAACTTCTCATCAAGATAACTTAAATATATACTAATTCTCTTATTTTTAAACGATTTCTCATCATGAATTGCACGATCAAAAACCTGAATTTGACTTGTTATAATGCTACAATTATTATTTGCAACTTCTAATACGCCACTATCAATTACAACCTTCTTTTCTATTTGGTTACTCATTTTAACAGTAATCATACCAGGCAATAAATAAATTAAGTAAGGAGCATGGTGAGCTAAAATCATAAGCTCCCCTTCGAGCCCAGTTACTGAAAGAGAAACCACTCCACTGAATGAAATTTGATCATCAGGAGAGAAAAATTGCACTTTAAAAGTATTCATAATCTTTAACTTTTATTTAGCTTCAGCTTGTATTAATTCAGCCTTTTTTATTGCTTCATCTATATTCCCCACCATATAAAAAGCAGCCTCTGGTAAGTGATCATATTTGCCTTCAACAATCCCTTTAAAACTGGAAACAGTATCAGAAAGTGAAACAAATTTACCAGGCATGCCAGTAAATATTTCTGCAACGTGAAAAGGTTGAGAAAGAAATTTCTGAATCTTACGAGCCCTATCAACAATAATTTTATCTTCATCAGATAGCTCATCCATACCAAGTATTGCGATAATATCTTGCAGTGATTTATAAGTTTGCAATATACGTTTCACCTCAGAAGCTACATTATAATGTTCTTCACCAATGATTTCAGCAGATAAAGACTGAGAAGTTGAATCAAGTGGATCAACAGCAGGGTATATTCCCATTTCAGCTATTTGCCTTGACAGCACTGTGGTTGCATCAAGGTGAGAGAATGTAGTTGCTGGGGCTGGATCAGTTAAATCGTCCGCAGGAACATATATAGCTTGCACAGAAGTAATAGAGCCAGAAGTTGTTGAAGCTATTCTTTCTTGCATTGCACCCATATCAGTTGCAAGGGTTGGCTGATAACCAACAGCTGACGGTATTCTTCCAAGTAAAGCAGAAATTTCAGAACCAGCTTGTGTAAATCTAAAGATATTATCCACAAAAAATAGAACATCTTGGTTTTCACGGTCACGAAAATACTCTGCCATAGTAAGTGCTGTTAAAGCAACTCTAGCCCTTGCTCCAGGAGGCTCATTCATCTGACCATAAACCAAAACAGCTTGAGATTTTTCATGCTCATTTATATTTATTACATTTGAAGTGATCATCTCGTGATAAAGATCGTTACCTTCACGCGTTCTCTCCCCTACCCCGGCAAACACAGAAAATCCTTTATGAGCTTTTGCTATATTATTAATTAATTCCATTATTAGGACTGTTTTACCAACACCGGCTCCACCAAATAAGCCAATTTTTCCTCCTTTAAGATAAGGTGCAAGAAGATCTATAACTTTTATTCCCGTAACTAAAACTTCTTCCTGTATTCTCTGTTCAGTAAAACTTGAAGGTGCTCTGTGTATAGGCTCTAAGTTATACTTTCCCTTCAGTGGACCACACTCATCTATAAGCTCTCCAACAACATTAAAAATCCTTCCTAAAGTTGAACGCCCAATTGGCACCGATATTGGTGCACCTGTATCAACAAATTCATCCCCCCTTGACATGCCATCTGTGCTATCCATAGCAATACAACGAACTATATTGTCACCTATATGCTGCGAAACTTCTAAAACCAGCTCCTTATCATTATATTTTAGTTTGCTTTTTAAAGCATTAAATATTTTAGGCAATTCACCTTCAAATTTTATATCAACAACTGCTTGAGTTACCTTAATCGCTCTACCTATATTCATCTCTTTATTTTTATCACCTAACACTATAATTCCATAAAAGAACTTCTAAAGAAAATAAATTTTATATTATTAATAGAAATTTTGCAACATTAAAACGCTTACTAGTTACGCTTCATTACAAACAATGCAAATGCATTTAATAGCCAAGTAATAATAAACAATACTAAACTAAGCGCATAAGCAGCAAGAGTTTGTACACTATTGAAATCCTGATCTCCGGTAAGTAATGTAGCGATCTGCACGGTAATGGTAGTAACTGAATTAAGAGGGTTAAAAGTCAAATTTGCGTTGATTCCCACAGCCATTAGCACAATCATTGTTTCACCTATCACTCTTGAAATTGACAATAAAATTGCACTTAAAATTGTAGGCATTGCATAAGGTATTGTTATATGCCATATAGTTTCCGCTGGAGTTGCACCAAGTGCCATGAAGCCATAACGCAAGCTTTTTGGAACAGATCTTATGGCATCTTCGAGTAAAGAAATAATAAAAGGAAGAATCATTATCCCAATCGATAAACCGGCAACTAAGGCACTTTCTGAGTGTATACTTAAACCAAAAAAATTTGCTACCTGCTTTATAAAGAAAGACAAAAACACAACCGCGAAATATCCATATACAACCGTAGGAATAGCAGACAAAACTTGCAAAGTTGTATTAACAATATAACGCACTTTCTCACTCGCATATTCACTAATATATATTGCAGAAAATAAACCAAGCGGAACGACAACTAACATTGCTATAATAGTTATAAGTAATGTACCAACTAAAAGCGGCGCTATACCAAAACATCCTATCTTCTCTTCATTGATAGTGACTACATTATGGCCCCATTTCAAGCAAAACAAGAATTCTGAAATAGCTACTTTATTAAAAAAACTAATGGATTGAATAAAAATAGACAGCATTATAAATAAAGTGATAAAAAATGATATGGCCAAAGCCACAAATAACGAAAGTTTTATTATCTTATTTCTTTTATTTTTAAAGATAAAAGCAAGCATGAAAAAAAGTAACGCTATAGAAATAAAAGTTACAAAACAATTATCATAGAATACTAACAACCAAGTTAGCATCCATACACAACTAAGATATAGATAAGATTTAACCTTATTTACTTCTTGAAACCTACTAAAACAAAATAAAAGGATTAGTAAGACAGGTATGACTATCACCGAATTCATTCTTCCATGCATCAAATTTTATTCTACGAAAATGTCATACAAGTTCACCATTATTTGACAATAAAGTAAAACAATTTAAAATAAATAATTATATTAATATAAAAACAATGAAGAGAACATTTCAACCAAAAAATTTGATAAGAAAGCGCAGACACGGATTTCGTTCACGTATGGCAACAAGAGCTGGAAGAAAAATCCTTAATAGGCGCCGTTCATTAGGGTGTAACAAATTATGCGCATAGTAAGTATAAAAAAAAAGATTTTTCTTCTGCTTTCAAAAATAAGTTAGCACTCAACAGTCTTTTTTATCGTGGGCTTTATATATCACTGTACGCTATAAAAGAAAGAGAACCTGAAAAGTACATTCATACTATTAGAGTAGGTCTGGCTATCAGTAAAAAAACCGGAAAAGCAGCAAAAAGAAATAAAATAAAAAGGCAACTACGAATGCTTGCTAAAATTAGCATTTTAAATATAAGTAATATAGGGCACTACTACATAATACTAACTCATAGAAACATTATGCAAGCAAGCTATAAAAATTTACAAAAAGATCTAACTATTTGCTTAAAAAAGATAAAATAAAAAAAAATCTCAATTAAGGTATTTACAACTATATTTTTTATGATAATATAGGTAAAATTTTTAAAAATAGTTAATGGGTGTGGTGAATGGTAGAGCATATAAAAGAGGTAAATAACACAGGCTTTGGTCAGATGTATCAATTCTTATTTCTTCCTAAAGGAACAGGAACAGATTGGAGGTCAGCATTTCGCCAACAAGAAGAATTATTTAAAAAAGTGGGAGGTAATGTAATATTACCAGAAATCAGTAATTCTCCTTCAAAAGGGAATCAATTAGGGGAAGTAGGAACAATGCTAAATAATGTAGAAAATGACCAAGAACATATAAGAAAAAAAAGATATCGTAGTTAAAGTAAAAACTTAAAGAATAGTAACAAAACAAGAAAGTTAAAATATAAGTATACCTACTGTCTAATTAACAAAGAAATTTTTATAAACTTGGCGGCGACCTACTCTCCCTTTTCAAGTACCATCAGCGCTAAAAAGTTTCACTTCCGAGTTCGAGATGAGATCGGGTGGTTCATTTTTGCTATAGCCACCAAGTCAATAAAAATTTCTAACTTAACAATTTTAACTTAATATTTAACACTGCATACACACATATAGAAAGCAAATAAATCAATCAGGCTATTAGTACTAGTTAGCTTCACATGTTACCATGCTTCCACACCTAGCCTATCAACGTGGTAGTCTTCCACGGCCTTAATTGGGAAATCTTTTTGAAGAGGGTTTCTTGCTTATATGCTTTCAGCAATTATCCCATCTATACATAGCCACCCAGCGATGCTATTGGCATAACAGCTGGTACACCAGAGGTATATCCATCTCGGTCCTCTCGTACTAGAGTCAGACCTTCTCAAATTTCCTTCACCCACGGCAGATAGAAACCGAACTGTCTCACGACGTTCTAAACCCAACTCACGTATCACTTTAATCGGCGAACAGCCGAACCCTTGGGACCTTCTTCAGCCCCAGGATGTGATGAGTCGACATCGAGGTGCCAAACGGTGTCGTCGCTATGAACGCTCGAACACCATCAGCCTGTTATCCCCGGCGTACCTTTTATCCGTTGAGCGATGACCCTTCCATACAGAATCACCGGATCACTATGACCGACTTTCGTCTCTGCTTGGCTTGTCAGCCTCGCAGTCAGGCAAGCTTATGCCATTATACTATCAAGCTGATTTCCGACCAGCTCTAGCTTACCTTCGCACGCCTCCGTTACTTTTTAGGAGGCGACCGCCCCAGTCAAACTACCCACCATACAATGTCCTAGTTCCAGATAATGAAACATAGTTAGATATCAAAAGTGTAAAGGGTGGTATCTCAAGGTTGACTCCATTATAGCTAGCGCCATAACTTCAAAGTCTCCCACCTATCCTGCACATCACACTTTTAATAGCAATGTAAAGCTATAGTAAAGGTGCACGGGGTCTCTTCGTCTAACCGCGGGTACCCCGCATCTGCACGGGGAATTCAATTTCGCTGAAGTGATGTTGGAGACAGTGGAGAAATCGTTACGCCATTCGTGCGGGTCGGAACTTACCCGACAAGGAATTTCGCTACCTTAGGACCGTCAGTGTTACGGCCGCCGTTTACTGGGGCTTCAATTCGGAGCTTGCACCCTTCCTATTAACCTTCCAGCACCGGGCAGGCGTCAGACCCTATACTTCCACTTACGTGTTTGCAGAGTCCTGTGTTTTTAGTAAACAGTCGCTACTCCCTATTTTGTGCCACCTACTCATAGTTGCCTAAAAGCAGGTTACCCTTCTTCCGAAGTTACAGGTATAATTTGCCGAGTTCCTTCAACATCATTCTTTCAACACCTTAGTATACTCTACTCATCCACCAGTGTCGGTTTGCGGTACGGCCTCATAAATATAAGTGCTATTTCCTGGAGCTTCTTTTAAGCATAGATCAATCCAATAAGATCTATACAAATACGAAACCCGTCACACTTAAGAGGTTTAGGAATATTAACCTAATTGCCATCGACTACTCCTTTACGGACTCGCCTTAGGAACCGACTAACCCTACGCAGATTAACTTAACGTAGGAACCCTTAGATTTTTGGTGAGAGTGTTTTTCACACTCTTTTACGCTACTTATGTCAGCATTCTCACTTCCGATATCTCCAGCAGTTTTCACAAACCACCTTCACAGACTTACGGAACGCTCCGCTACCGCGCCTATTGATCGAAATCAATAAGCACTCACATCTTCGGTATACAGCTTTAGCCCCGGTACATTTTCGGCGCAGAAAAACTTATTTAGACAAGTGAGCTGTTACGCTTTCTTTAAAGGATGGCTGCTTCCAAGCCAACCTCCTAGCTGTAATGGTTTTTCTACTTCCTTCCCCACTTAGCTGTAATTTTGGGACCTTAGATAGTGATCTGGGTTGTTTCCCTCTTCACCACGGACTTAGCACCCGTAGTGTGCCTGCTGTATAATTAATTGTTGGTATTCGGAGTTTAGTTAGATTTGGTAAGACGGTGAATCCCCCTAGTCTATCCAGTGCTCTACCCCCAACAACATACATACAACGCTCTACCTAAATAGATTTCGCGGAGAACCAGCTATTTCCAAGTTTGATTGGCCTTTCACCCCTAATCACAACTCATCCAATAATGTTGCAACATTAACTGGTTCGATCCTCCAGTGTGTTTTACCACACCTTCAATCTGGTCATGACTAGATCACTTGGTTTCGGGTCTAATCCATAAAACTAAAACGCCCTATTCAGACTTGCTTTCGCTACGCCTACACCTAACGGCTTAAGCTTGCTTCATAGATTAACTCGCTGACCCATTATGCAAAAGGTACGCTGTCACTCTAAATATCAATAAATTGATATAGAGCTCCAACTGTTTGTAAGCACTTGATTTCAGATTCTATTTCACTCCCCTCCCGGGGTTCTTTTCACCTTTCCCTCACGGTACTTGTTCACTATCGGTCGTTAAGGAGTATTTAGGCTTGGAGGATGGTCCCCCCATATTCAAACAGGATTTCACGTGCCCCGCTCTACTCAAGGATTTAAAAACTTTCTACTTATACAGGACTATCACCTTCTATGGTTACTATTTCCAGAGTATTCTAATTCTTATTCTTAAATCACTAGCCTTTTCCGCTTTCGCTCGTCACTACTAACAGAATCTCGGTTGATTTCTTTTCCTTTGGCTACTTAGATATTTCAGTTCACCAAGTTTGCTTTACATACTTAGTACGTAATAACTAGCTAAACTAGTTGGGTTTCCCCATTCGGAAATCTGCGGATCAAAATTTGTTGACAATTCCCCACAGCTTATCGCAGCCTGCCACGTCCTTCATCGCCTCTTAACGCCAAGGCATCCATCAAGTGCTCTTAATAATTTATTTATCCGACTATATGCAGAATATGCAGAGTTAAATATTATTAAAATTGAATTGAGATTAAATTAATCTCTACCATAAAACTTGTCAAACATCTAAAAACTAAATTAATCTTTTATATGTTATAACCTAATAAATAATATGTCAACGCCTTTTTGCACAAAACATTTACTTATATTATCAACAACAATATACTAGCAATCCTAAACAGTATAATCTGAGAAATATGTGGTAAACTTATATATACAGTAAAAATTAATAAAAAAGATATTTTGTAAGATAAAATGTGTTAAAATCAATTGCCTAAAAATGATAATAAACATTCGGAGTATTTCTAACGTATGAAAAGTAATCTCTCCTTTATAAAAAACGTTGCTTTAAATTGTATGTCTAAGCTCATTGGCGTATTAAATATTAAGAAAGTAAAACACTTCATTGTGAATAAATATAATACTCTTCATAAAGAAATGACAGTGCTTCTTAAAAAATCTAAGAACCTGTTAAACACCAACATTGAAATCGGTTTATATCACTTTTATAAAGTTAGCATATCAGATGCAAAGTTACGATTTTGGTTAATTAGCATATTTTACCCCCATTTACCTATAGTCTGGTATAACATCGGAAGGTGCCATTTTGCGGTAGGGAATACTAACAAAGCTTATAATTATTTAACAAGGGCACTAAAATTAGATAATGACCACGAGGAGGCGTCTTACTATATAAAAAAAATGACAAACTCAGCGCCTATTACAGAATTGCCAAAAAACCTCATAAGACAATATTTTGATTACACAGGTGAATATTTTGTTGAGCATTGGTTGATTGCCAAACAATATAGAGGGCATGAACTTGTACACATGATAATTACAAAAATCTTCAACAACTCCACTTCTGAGCTCAATATACTCGACCTTGGTTGTGGAACTGGAATATGTGGTCATTTCTTGAAAATAAATAGTATTGGAAACCATATAACAGGAATTGACATTTCAAGTAGAATGCTAAATATCGCAAGAGGATGCTTTATAAAAGGTAAGCCTGTTTACAATGAATTAATACATATGGAAATGAAAGAGTTTCTTAAACAAGAGAAAAACCAGCAGTATGATGTAATTATCTTTGCTGAAGTGCTACATTATCTACATGACTTTCAAGAAGAGTTGGAATTAGCAAAAAGATCTACGAGCAAAAAAGGAGTTATTGTATGTTTAATAAGAAGAAAGGAAGGTGAAGGTATTGACTTTGTAAATAAAGGAGACTATTTTCGTCACTCAGAAAGTTATGTTCAACATGTTGCAAAAGAAATAAATATGCAAATAAGTTATATGAGTTACTGTAAAATATATGGCAGTCAGGTTGACGGTATCTTGTTTGCATTACAGCATCAACAAGAAAATCCGAAAAACCTAACTTAAAAATCGCTCAAAATGACTTTTAAGTATCTATATATAATAAAAGAATAAAAGGAACTTTATGAATAACATTACCATTAATTACGCAAAGGACAGCAAATTAACCGACTTTGGAAAAGCAGTTCTATCAGACAGGTATTTAATAGAAAATGAAAGTTATCAAGACCTCTTTGCACGTATTGCTAATTACTATTCTGATAATAAAGAACATGCGCAGCGTCTTTATGACTACATGAGCAACTTGTGGTTCATGCCTTCAACACCAATACTCAGCAATGGTGGCACTAAGAGAGGGTTACCTATCTCTTGCTTTCTTAATGAAACCGAAGACAGCTTGCAGGGAATAGTTGATCTATGGAACGAAAATGTTTGGCTTGCTGAACGTGGAGGAGGCATAGGTAGTTATTGGGGAAATTTACGCTCAATAGGCGAAAGCGTAAAGGGTAGCGGCAAAACATCAGGAATTGTTCCATTTATTGTAGTGCAAAATGCTCTAACGCTTGCAATTAGTCAGGGATCCCTAAGGCGAGGAAGTTCAGCAGTCTACCTTCCTGTATCTCATCCGGAGATAGAAGAGTTTCTAGATTTACGCAAGCCAACAGGCGGTGACCCAAATCGCAAAGCGTTAAATATACATCATGCTGTAATAGTAACAGATAAATTTATGCAGGCTGTTGAGAATGATCAAGAATGGAATTTAATAAGCCCTCACAACAATAAGGTTATTTCAACTGTAAAAGCGCGGGATATATGGATCAAAATATTAACAGCAAGAGTTGAAACTGGAGAACCTTACATTATTTTCCTTGATGCAACAAATAACAATAAGCCAGAATCTTACAAAAAGCTCAACTTAGACATCAAGATGTCAAATCTATGCAGTGAAATAACTTTAACCACAGGTTATGATCACCTGAATAAGTCACGCACTGCTGTGTGTTGTCTATCATCCGTAAACCTTGAGTACTACGAAGAATGGAAAGACAATAAACTCTTCATAGAAGATATAATGCGCTTTCTTGATAATGTATTGGAAGATTTCATAAATAAAGCACCGAATGAAATGCAGCGAGCAAAATATTCTGCAGCCAGAGAACGCAGTATTGGTCTTGGTGTGATGGGCTTTCACTCATTTTTACAAAGCAAAATGGTTCCTTTTGAATCAGTAACAGCACAACAATGGAATAAAAAAATATTTAAGTATTTACGCGAGCAAGCAGATATAGTTTCTAAAAAATTAGCAGAAGAAAAGGGAGCATGTTCTGATGCCAAAGAAGTTGATCTAATGGAAAGGTTTACACACAAACTCGCTATTGCTCCTACTGCCTCGATCTCCATTATTGCAGGTAATACCTCCCCTGGAATAGAACCATACGCAGCAAACGTATTCATACAAAAGACACTTACAGGCTCATTTGTAGTGCGAAATAAATTCTTGCAAAAACTATTAGCAGAAAAAAATCAAGACAATGATAAAATATGGTCTTCAATTTCAACAAACGAGGGTTCCGTTCAGCATTTAGATTTTCTTAGTGAGCATGAAAAATTGACATTTAAAACAGCGTACGAGCTTGACCAAAGATGGATTATAGAACATGCAAGTGATAGAACTTCGTATATTTGTCAATCTCAATCAGTAAATCTGTTCTTACCTGCCAACGTACATAAACGTTACTTGCACAAAATACACATGCTTGCTTGGAAAAAAGGATTGAAGAGCTTATATTACTGCAGATCACAATCAATGCAGAGAGCCGATAAGGTCTCGCATGACATATTCAAAAAAAGTGAAATATTGCAACAAAAAACAGATATTGACTACGATGAATGTCTGTCATGCCAATAGCGGCCTTACTCAGAAAAAGTAGAGAGAAAGTTAAGCAAATGGGTAAATAGACTTCTTGCATAACCATATAACGCACTTTTATTGGGAATAGAAACGAAAAAACTTTCTTGACAAACTCCGCCAGCCCTCTTATCATAAAATTGAAGCTATTTATTTATCTTCTCTGTACAGATTAAATGACAAAAAAACTCACGTATCTGGCGTCTCATGTTTAATTTTTTGCACTATGTGCACCTTATGTCTTTATCAAACTTCTACCTACATAAGCTGAAACGCGCTTATAAAGCGTTTAAAACATAAAAAAACGCCAACTTAAAAAATGGATAGTGAATAACTAGCTACCCTAGGGTTTCTTTTGCCTTTTTTTCTGTTTAGTAAATTTCTTAAACATTTATAGCTAAGGTTAGTTGCATTTAAAAGCAGCTGAGTCGCGGTTATTAAGCGTTTAGAATAAAAAAACGCCATACTTGAAAGTATAATGTAAGTAATTAGCCAACTACGGGGCTTCTTTTGCCTTTTTTTTCATTTGGTAAATTTCTTAAACATTTATGGCTAAACGACAATCGTCATCCCGCTACTTGTTAGCGGCCGAGATACCGCGAATGAATCGCGGTATGACGGTTCGCGGTGGCATGACGATAAAGTTTATACCTCGTCATCCCGCTGCTTGTTAGCGGGATCTCTTGTTAGCGGCTGAGATACCGCGAATGAATCGCGGTATGACGGTTCGCGGTGGTATGACGGTTCGTGGCAGCATGAAGATAATCCCGCTACTTGTTAGCGGCTGAGATACTGCGGCGGTATGACGTAGATTGCTGTCATTCCGCTACTAGTTAGCGCCGCAGCGGTATGGTGTAGGAAAATTAGCTATATAGCTAACTTGTACCACGCGTTAAAGCTTTTAAACAGGTCTTGGTTTACTTACTCCATTATTTTCTTTATTATCAGATATCATTTTAAATAATATGGAGGAGCAAATTGTCAGCAATTGCCATTATTGATTTTGGTTCACAGTTTACACAGCTTATCGCAAGACAAGTAAGAGGAATGGGTGTTTATTGTGAGATATTTCCAAGCAACATCAGTTTTGAAACAATATCAAAATTCAATGGGTTTATTCTCTCTGGAGGACCACAATCTGTAAATGATGATTGTTCTGAAACAAGTAGAGTAGTACATGAAATTATAAAACTTAATGAGGCAACAAACGTTCCTATACTTGGAATATGCTATGGACAGCAACTCATTTGTCATTATTTTGGAGCAAAAGTAAAAGAGAGTTTCAAACAGGAGTTTGGTAGAACTAAAATCAAGATACTAAAAGAATCCCCCATTGTAAAGGATACCTGGGATGTTAATTCTGAAGTGGATGTATTAATGAACCATGCGGACAGTGTTGATACTATACCACAGGGATTTACTGTTATCGCATCAGGTGTGATAAATCAAACAATTGCAATGATTGTCAACGAACAGCGGAAGATTTACTGTACTCAGTTCCATCCTGAGGTTAAGCCCACAACAAATGGCAGTAAATTGCTCTCTAACTTCTTGGATATTGCAAATTGCAAAAGAGACTGGACAATGAAGTCGTTTATTGAGGAGCAAAAGGAAAAAATCAAAAATGTAGTAGGAGAGAAAAAAGTAATCGCTGCAGTAAGTGGTGGGGTTGATTCAAGCGTTGCAGCGGCTCTCACACATAAAGCTATAGGAAAACAATTGAACTGTATTTTTATCGATACTGGGTTGTTACGCAAGAACCAAACCATCGCTATGTTGAAAGAGATTCCGATAAATTACGTTGATAAATCAAATTTATTTTTGAGTAGGTTGAAGGGAATAACTGATCCAGAAGAAAAGCGAAAAATTATCGGTAACACTTTTATTGAAGTGTTTGAAGAAGAAGCAAAAAAAATAGGTGATGTGGATTTTTTGATGCAAGGTACCATCTACTCTGATGTAGTTGAGTCAGGGCATGCCTCAGACAACACTAGTACAATTAAGTCTCACCATAATGTTGGTGGGTTGCCAGAAAAGATGAATCTGAAGTTAGTGGAGCCTTTACGTTACCTCTTTAAAGATGAGGTAAGGCTACTTGGAAAAGAAATTGGGCTTTCAGACGAGATAATATTTCAACATCCATTTCCTGGACCCGGACTTGCAGTGAGGATTATAAGTGAAGTCGATAAAGAAAAGGTGCAAATATTGCAAGAAGTAGATGAAATATATATTAATACGATGAAAAATTACGATCTATATGATAAGATATGGCAAGCTTTTGCTGTATTATTACCAATAAAAACTGTAGGCGTTATGGGAGATGGTCGTACGTATGGATATGTTTGTGCTTTAAGGGCTGTAACATCATCTGATGGTATGACAGCCGATGCATTTCCATTTGAAGATAAGGATCAACACTTGCTAGTATTTTGGGATTTTTTACGCAATGTCGGCAGTATAATTGTTAATAATGTTCCCGGAGTAAATAGAGTTGTTTATGATATCACTTCTAAACCACCCGCAACTATTGAGTGGGAGTAAATCAAAAAGATCCCGCTGCTTGTTAGCTGGATCTAGAGATACCGCGAATGAATCGCGGTATGACGGTTAATTTTCTTTATTTTGCTTATAATTTCCACAAGCAGTGCAAACATAAATGAAGAATACAAATATCCTTTTGGTAATTCTATATGAAATCCATGAAGTATGAGGTACACACCGACAAGTAAAATAAATAAAATGGCGATTATTTTTAACCCTGGGTTAGATTTGATTAACTGGGCGGTATAACTTGATAAAAACAGCATTGCTAGCATGGAAAATGTAAATGCTGTAGCAATTATTACCATGTTATAAGTTAGTGCTATAGCAGTTAATATCGAATCAACCGAAAAAACTAAATCTATTAATATAATTTGTAGCACAACTAAAAAAAATTTTGATTTAACGTTTGCTTTCTTTTTATTTTTCTTACATACAAAGATGTCATCCCGTAACTCCATAGAGCTCTTAACAATAAGGAATAATCCCCCTGCGATCATAAGTAAATCCCTTGCTGATGCAGTGTGAAATATAGGTTTTTGCATTGACAATATAGATGATGTAAAAAATAGTATTACAAAACGCATTAATAGTGCTAATCCAAGGCCCATAAGGCGCACTCTTTCTCTCAGCGCATTTGGTACCTTATCTATTGCTAGAGAAATAAAGATTAAATTGTCTACACTAAGTATAGTTTCAAGTAGTGTAAGTGTCAGTAAAGTCCAAGCATCAGTTAGCATTTTTGTTTCAAATTCGGTTCTTCTTACTCTACAATAGATGTGTAAAAATTAAGTGACTTCACTCAGAAGTTTTATAGCAGTTCTCCAGAAAAACAGGATATATAAAGTTCAGCAGCTTCTTCTATTTTCGTTTTTGAGCAAAATCAATAATAAGAGAGTTTCTTATTTTCATGCACGCAAATAAGATAAAGCCTTATTTTCATTTTTGACTTTATTTGAAAATAATATATACTATAAAAATAGTGTGCTAGGTTGAATGAATGTATATTAAAGGATCACCATCAGGCAAAGTATTCGCTGGTTATCAGGCATTTATACCAAGCCCCTTGCCACCAAAATTTGAATGTAACAATGATTTAGTTAATAGTCTTTAAACCCTTACTTTACTATAAGGAAAGTGGTTGAAAACTTAGGTGTCGTATTTACAACAGCCCAAAGAGCAATCGTAAAGCTTGAAGATTTAGGCATCGTTTCACAAACTTCTCAAGGAAAGAGAGATCGGGTTTATTGTGCAACTGATATTTTGAATATTCTAGAAGAACCAACTAAGATTACAGAGAACTTCGATAGCACATTGTAGCTATTGTGATGAATAAATTCAGCAAACAGCAAGCTTAAAGAGTCTGATCCAATGGACATGCTGAACAAAAAGTAAGGAGCTCCTTTTGGAGGATTATATTAACTTATTAATTAATTGCTTGACTTTTAGCAGGATTTATTATATTATTTATTAATGAGCAATGCAATCAAACCAAGGAGGATAGCATGATAAATAATTTGGATTCAATAATTCTTGGAATAAAAGATGGTGAAAAGGCGATTGAAGATTTAAGGGTTGTTCTTAAAAAAAGAAAAGAAGAAGTTATTACTACACAGACATTTAATTACGCTTTACGATGCCCAAAAACTACAAAGGAAGCGATAGTACACGAAATTCTGCTTCATTTTATACAAAATCCTGGCGAGCAATCACTAGAACAAGTGATACAATGCTTAGATAGAGCAATACAATCTGGGATATATGCAAAAAACAACCCAATAAGAAATCTAGATGAAGAATTTCGTACTCATATAAACTTTAAAGATGAAGAGGGAAATACATTACTACATCATGCAGTTATAGGTAATAAAACTGAAGAAATAATCACCCTTCTTGTTACATATAGTGCAAATCCTTTGATACAAAACGCGGATAATAAAATTCCTTTAGATTTAGCTCAAGGAGAAACAAAAGAAGTGCTTATTAAAAGTATGAAAAAACAAGCTAATACGAAAAAAGAAAGCGCTATGGTAGGCAGTTTGGTGCCTGGCGTAATAATTGGTGGTTTTCTTGGTGTTGTACTTGGAGCTGGTGTGTGTGTTGCAGTAAGTCTTTCTGGTGGTATGATACTAGGTGTAATGATAGCATCTTCTCTTGTTGCTAGTATAGCTATTGGACTGGCCATGTATTTTTTGAGTCAAGACTATGAACAGGCTAAAGCGATAGAAAAAACTATTAGCACTGTTAGCTCTGAAATATCTGTTGATGATACAACTGTCGCAAATGGTAAAAAGGGGCCACAACTTACATAGAAAAAGCTATAGTATTTTTCAAACTAAATAATAAACCTTGTAATTAGGATATTCTGGATTCCAGCGTCACGCGCTGGAATGACAACTGTGTTTTTGCTTTTTTGTCATCAAATACCCCTACTCTTTATGTCATCCAAGTGTCCTGACTACTTGGATCCAAGAAATTTAATTGTTTTAAATTTTTCCCTCTATACACCTATTTAAAATTTATGTTATCCACATGTGCAATATAATCTATAATAACGTTTATCAATACAATATATTAAAAAATATTATGAGCTTCGTAAAAGAAAAAAACACCCCTGTGATGGAGCAGTATTTGAACCTGAAAGCTCAATACAAGGATCATTTGCTATTTTATAGGCTAGGAGATTTTTATGAGTTGTTTTTCGATGACGCTATTAAAGCTGCGAAATTGCTGAATATAGTGCTCACTAAGAGAGGTAATTCGTGTGGGCAAGAAATACCAATGTGTGGAGTGCCAGCACACAGTAGTGAGTCTTACCTGCACAAACTAATAGATTTAGGATTCAAAGTAGCAATCTGTGATCAATTAGAAACTGCTGATGAAGCAAAAAAGAGGGGCTATAAATCCATAGTAAAACGTGATGTAGTGCGAGTTGTAACTCCAGGTACAATTATAGAAGATTCACTACTGGAGGATAAAAGCAATAATTATCTCGCGTCCATAGTTGAACAAAATGACGAATATGCTATTAGTTGGCTTGAATTATCGACGGGAAAATTTTTTCACACTTTAACGAGTTTGAAAGCTCTAGATAGTGATTTATTGCGTATATCACCAAGAGAATTATTAATTTCTGAAAAATTCACTGAGGACGAAAAAATTAGATCGATTTTAAAAAATTATAAAATATCAATTACGCAACACGCACAGAGCTTTTTTGAGTATAGTAAATCTCACAGAACATTATGCGAGTTTTATAAAATCAGGGAACTTGGGAGTATAGGAAATTTCAGCAAAGTAGAAATCATGGCGTGCGGTGCACTGCTTGAATATGTCAGAGTAACACAAAGGGGCTCTATTCCAAGGCTTGAATTCCCAAAAACCTATAAGCAACAAAATTTCATGCTTATTGATGCTTCAGCAAGGAGAAATCTTGAGTTGTTTTCAACTCAATTTGGTGAAAAGAAAGGTTCACTAATTTCAGTTATTGATCATACAGTTACAGCTTCTGGTGGACGCCTGCTCAAACAAATGCTCGCTTCACCCCTTGCTTGCTCCAAAGCAATCAATTTGAGGATCAGTACCGCTCAATTTTTTGTAAATAATCATGATTCACGCAAAAAAATACGAGAGATATTATCTAACATTCCGGATATTGAAAGGTCTTTATCGCGCTTAATACTAGGGCGTGGTTCACCAAAGGATATGAACCTATTGAAAATAGGCCTAGGAAAGACTTTAGAATTGTCTGAGTTCTTATGTAAAATTGAATCAGGTGAAAATGGATCTCTCCCACAACAATATGTCATCCAAACTGAGATCCAGCCAGCGTCACGCGCTGGAATAACAGTAAAATCAGACGAGAGTGAACTAAGCACAATACATAAAAGCCTTGGCAATCATAAAGACCTATTTGAACTGTTAAATAGTGCTATACTCGATAATAACCTCAGTTCCGTGAAAGAAGGAGGATTTATTCACTCAAAATACAACTCAGAATTATCTGAGTTATCCTACATATTAAATAATAGTAATAAACTAATAACCAAACTCCGTGAATCTTATCGCGACCTAACTGGCATTGCCGCACTCAAAATATTACACAACAACATACTTGGTTATTACGTTGAAGTGTCGGCAAATCACAAAATAACTTCGGATATATTTATTCATAGGCAAAGCTTAGCAAATAGCATGCGCTACACTACTAATGAGTTGAAAGAATTAGAAAATAAAATTCTTACGGCACGTGATGCTGCAATCGGCTTAGAAATGAAAATTTTTAGTGAACTGTGTAGTGAAGTTGCTAAAGAGTCTGAAAAAATTGCTCTTGCTGCAAATGCTTTGGCAAAACTTGACATTAGAACCGCGTTTGCAGAGCTTGCAGTGCAAAATAATTACGTAAAACCCATTATTGATGACAGCAAAGAGTTCAATATCTGTAGCGGAAGACATCCAGTGGTTGAAGTTAACGATAAATTCATTGCAAATAGCATCAATTTAGCTGGTATACATCTAATTACTGGTCCTAATATGGCTGGAAAAAGCACTTTCTTGAGGCAAAACGCTCTCATTGCAATTTTAGCTCACATGGGGTCATTTGTGCCAGCAGAGAGTGCACATATTGGAGTGATTGACAAGATATTCAGCAGGGTTGGCGCAACGGATAATATAACAGCTGGTTATTCTACCTTCATGGTAGAGATGATCGAAACAGCAACGATAGTAAATCAGGCAACGGACCGTTCCTTGGTGATACTTGATGAAATTGGTAGGGGCACAGGGGTGTATGATGGATTATCTATTGCACAGGCGGTGATTGAACATATTCACAATGTAAATAAGTGCCGCGCCATTTTTGCAACTCATTATCATGAATTAACTAAAGTAAGCAAATACTTGAAGAACGTGAAATGTTTTTGTGTAAAAATAAGAGAGTGGAACGGAGAGGTTATCTTTCTACATGAAGTAATTGAAGGCATTGCAGATGAGTCATATGGAATACATGTAGCAAAACTTGCTGGTTTTCCTGATTCTGTTTTAAATAGAGCAAGTGAAGTGTTTGAGGAGCTGAAGGCTTGAATCATTATTATAAGTGAAGAATTACCTATACAATCGTGGTAGTAGCTATAGAAACGAAAAACTTACTTGACACCCTTCGCCAGCGCCCTTATCATGATAGTGAAGCTATTGTATTTGCTTTCGCCAATCTGCAGATTAAAAGGTAAGGATTACTTAATGTATCGGCGTCTTATGTTCAATTTTTTGCAGTATATAGATACTGTATGTCTTTACAAAACTTCATCTACATCTAGATTTTTATCTAAATAAGCTGAACGCGCTTATAAAGCGTTACAAGACATCAAAAAATGCCAATACTCGACAGAGATAGTAAAAGACTAGCTAACTCGGGGATTCTTTGTCTTTTTTTCTGCTTGGTAAATTTCTTAAACATTTGCAGCGTAAGTTAGTTGCAATTAAAAGCGGCTGAATCTCGCTTGTCAAGCGTTTAAAACATAAAAAACGCCAATATTTTAAAGCGGATAATAACCCCAGGGCTTCTTTTGCCTTTTTTTTCATTTGGTAAATTTCTTAATGTTTGTGGCTAACATGAACAAACATTTGAGAGTAACTTCCGCTAGTAGGGTGTCATCCCAGTGTCTGGGCACTGGGATGACAAAAAAAGGAGGCTACTCGGATGACAGCTAGCCTGACAACCGTCATCCCGCTGCTTGTTAGCGGGATCTCTTGTTAGCGCCGCGGCGGTATGACGTAGAATTTTACACTCACCAATTCAGTGTCCAATCTGGATTCCAGACTGGAATGACACCCTTTTGGATGGAAACCAGTGTCAGGACACTGGGATGACAAGAAAGAGGCTACTTGGATGATACCTATAGCCCTGTCATTCCAGCGCGTGACGCTGGAATCTAGTTCTTATTATATATCCAGAGATTTACTATATTAGTAATATCAAACTAGATCAATTCTTGCTACTTCAATTTTTCTTTCAGTTAATTCCTGCCCGGCACGTTAAGTCTAGCCTTTTATAAATGAACCAGAATTATAATTTATCTTTTAAAAATCTCAAATGTAATAAATTTATGTTTTAAAGGATTTGATATATCAAATTTTATTGTATTTACTTTCTCATCAAAAACTATAGTATTCTCATCTATGTGATATCTGTCTATTTGATATGCTAGTGAAAATGCGTCAAGCTTATCAGAAGTTGGAGGAGATTTATATACCACTACATTTAAAGTTTCTAAGTCTAAGTTCACTCTAACAGTCACAACACCTTGTTCAAACGAACTTTCAAACAAACCTTGAATAGATTCACCATGCATACATGGCGGGTCCATTCTTACAGCAGATATACATCGATTATATATTGCATCCCCTGAACCGTTGTGCATGCACATCGTAAAATCTTTACTTCCTTGAAAAAGGTCTATAAAATCTACCATAACACTTCACCACTACATAACAAACACTTTATAATATTATAAGTAACTAGCAAGCTCCATTACTAATTTCGTAGTGACTCTAATTGCAAAATTTAATATAAGTAGTAAAATAGAACCACTGAATAAAAAACATATGTTAATTAATACAACGTCGGAGCTGGAGGACATATGTGAGGGGTTGATAGCAAAAAAGCCAAAATTTATAGCAGTTGACACGGAGTTCATTAGAAATAATTTAATCTACTACCCAAAATTATCGTTAATTCAAATTTCTTACGGAGAGAAGAGTTTTATTGTAGACGCATTAGTGCCAGAAATTGATTTATCATTCATTAAGAAAATAATGCTAAATCAGGGGATAACCAAAGTGTTTCATAGCTGCCGGCAGGATATAGAATCCTTACTCACTGTATTTAAATGTATTCCCACTCCCATTTTTGATACCCAAGTTGCTGCTATGTTTTGTCATTATTATCATGACTTTATTGGTTACTCAAAAGTAGTGGAGCAATATCAAGGAATAGCACTGGATAAAATTAAAGCTAAAAATTCAGATTGGTTAAGGCGTCCGTTGTCCGAAGATCAGTTAGATTATGCAGTAAACGACGTGGTACACCTATATGACCTATACCAAATATTGTGCAATAAACTTGAAGAAAATAATAGGATGGGTTGGTTTCAAGAAGAGATGGAATCAATAGTTGATATAAATAAGTATTTACATAGCCCAAAAGATGCATGGAAGAGGATTAAATTTAATTATGAAGTAAATCCAAGATTGATACTAACTGTTAAAGCAGTTAGTGAGTGGCAAGAAACCTTAGCACAGCGCTATAATATGAACCGTAATAAAATAATCAATAATGCTGTAATAGCTGATTTTATTGAAAAAAATGTAGAGCATGTTGATGAGATTTTAGATGATCTCAAGAGGAATACAAAAAATATAAAAGATGCGGATTTACTAGAGTTTGTGAATATTTTTAATGAAAATGAGAGAAATTGGATGCAGCAAAACAACACCTTATCGAGTAATTATGATAAATCTGTACTTGATATACTCTCAATTATTTTAGATAGTAAATGTAAAGAAAGTAACATATCAAGGAAATTAGTTTCTTCAAAAGATGAGTTAACCGGGTCAATATCTAGACAGACAGATAAATTATTCAAGGGATGGAGATATGATTTTTTTGGCAGGTCAGTTGAATCATTTTTGAACACAAGCTCAAAATTTGAGATTTCAGCAGTGAAATCCGCAAATAATATAACCAAAATTCAGAGTAATTTAGTGGAGAATAACTGTTGCTAAAGTAACTTAGATTTATCGACAATCGTCATCCCGCTACGTGTTAGTGGCTAAGAGATACCGCGGCGGTATGACGGTTAAGTAGGGTGTCATCCCAGTGCCTTGACTACTTCGATCCAGGAAAATTGATTGTAAACGAGCAAACATTTTCGATAAAATTACCAAAAAGCTAGATCCCAGACTGGGATGACAGGAGAGAGAGGCTACTGGGATCCTGACAACCGTCATCCCGCTGCTTGTTAGCGGGATCTAGAGATACCGCGGCGGTATGACGTAAAGCTACGTGTTTAGGTTTAATGAATCTACTATATCTTTTACTTGAGAAAAAACATACTCTTTGCTTACACTGTTATCGATAATACAGTCACTCACCTTCCTTTTCTCCTCAATAGATAACTGAACATTGGAGATTAGATTAAGCTTTTCTTTATCTATGTCGCGTTCGTTAAGTCTTTGAGTTTGCACAACGCTATCTGCATGGACAAAAACAATAAGGTTGCAATATAAATAAAATTTTGTTTCTAATAGAAGCGGCACATCTAAAACTAAAAGCTTTCTATCGATCTTTTTTTCCTTGGCAATAAAAAATTCTAATTCACGCAGCACAGCAGAGTGAACCAAAGATTGAAATTGTTTCCAATTTTCATCATAGGCTAAGAAATATTTAGACAGTACTGTTCTATCTATTTCACCATTTACTACCACTCCAGGAAAATTTTTCTCTGCATAACTTATTATGCTTTTATCCACTTTATAAAGTTGGTGTACAACAGAATCAGCATCAAATACAGCAGCACCAAACTCTTGAAAGCAATTAGCTACAAAGCTCTTTCCTACCCCAATTCCGCCTGTTAGACCTATAATCATATAGCAAAATGCATTAACTTCTTTTGAAACTATATTTACAGTAGCTGCTGTGTCTACTAAAAACCCAAATTTGGCTATGCAGAGGCTCTGATGATACAAGAAAAAATAAACAGCTATCATTTTTTTAGTAATTAAGTAAAATAGAGTGAAAGATTGCGAGGAAGTTTTGAAAAATAAGATAAAAAAGATAGTAATTTCAGGAAAGGAAGTGTGGCCAATCATCGAGGGCGGCAAAGGCATTGCAGTTAGTGATGGAAGATCAAGCGGAGCATTTGCTGCAGCAGATGCTGTGGGTACATTTTCTGGTGCAAATGCTAAGCTTATTGATGATAATGGCGAGTTAGTGCCACTAATTTATAAAGGCAAAACAAGAAATGAAAAGCATAGTGAATTGATTGAGTATAGTATTGAAGCTGGAATTAGTCAGGCAAGAATAGCAAATGAAATATCAAAAGGTCATGGAAGAGTACACATGAATGTACTTTGGGAGATGGGGGCAGCAGAACGCGTGCTTCATGGCATATTGGAAAGAGCAAAAGGCTTAGTTCATGGTATTACCTGCGGTGCTGGTATGCCTTATAGGCTTGGGGAAATTGCAGCTAAATATCAGGTTTATTATTACCCTATTATCTCATCGGTGCGTGCTTTTAAAGCATTATGGAAGCGTGCTTACCAAAGAATATCTTCCTATTTGCTTGGTGGAGTAGTGTATGAAGATCCATGGCTCGCTGGAGGGCACAATGGACTGAGTAACAGTGAAGACCCAGAGCTACCACAGGCTCCATTTGAAAGAGTTGCAGAGCTTAGATCTTTCATGAACGAGATCGGTCTTTCAGAAACACCAATTGTTATGGCAGGAGGAGTGTGGCATTTGAAAGATTGGGAACATTGGTTTGACAATCTGCAAATTGGACCAATAGCTTTTCAGTTTGGCACTCGTCCACTTTTGACGAAAGAAAGTCCAATTTCTGCAGAGTGGAAAAAGAAGCTACTCACTTTAGAAGAAGGTGATGTATTTTTAAATAAATTCAGTCCAACAGGGTTTTACTCATCTGCAGTAAAAAATAACTTCATACGTGAGTTGCAGGAACGGAATTCACGTCAAATAAAGTTTTCAGAAAATGCTAGCGAAGAATTTAATAATGAATTTGCAATGGGTAGCAGAGGTAGGAAGATCTACCTTACTGCAAAAGACAAAGAACTGGCAAATACATGGACTAAAGCAGGGTATACAGAAGCAATGAAAACTCCAGATACAACTGTTATTTTTGTGACGCCAGGCAGGTTTGCAGAGATAAGACAAGATCAAATCAATTGTATGGGATGCTTAAGTCATTGTTTGTTTAGCAATTGGAAAGATCATGGTGACCATTCAACAGGACGAAAGCCAGATCCGCGTAGTTTTTGCATACAAAAAACACTGCAAAACATTATACAGGGTGGTGATATTGAGAACGAACTCATGTTTTCCGGGCACAATGTGTACAAATTTAAGCAAGATCCATTTTATGAGAATGGCTACGTACCGGCAGTAAAAGAACTGGTGGAAAGGATATTGACTGGGTATTGAGTCAGTGACCTTACCCAGAAAAAGTGGAGAGAAAGTGTGGAATGTTTTTTACAAAAAGAATGATGCATCAAATTGTTCTGGAATGCAATAGTTAATAGTGACGTTGTTTGTTATAAAAAATTTCTATGTATTCAAATATTGCAGTTCTAGTGTGTTGAGCAGAGTGTTGTGAAGTATCAATAAGTATTTCTCTTTTCAATGAGCTAAAGAAGCT
This sequence comes from Wolbachia endosymbiont (group A) of Chalcis sispes, assembly GCF_964026765.1. Classification (NCBI taxonomy): domain Bacteria; kingdom Pseudomonadati; phylum Pseudomonadota; class Alphaproteobacteria; order Rickettsiales; family Anaplasmataceae; genus Wolbachia; species Wolbachia endosymbiont (group A) of Chalcis sispes. The sequence continues at coordinate 686,165 of NZ_OZ034697.1, read as the reverse complement.
TTCTGCAACAGAATTGTTGTAACAACAGCCTTTATTACTCATCTATATTCTTTACAGCTAAGAGATATTGATACCCTTGCGCAGTATATTGTGAACCTTGGTCACTGTGCAGCAGTAGATTTTTAACAGGTTTACGCCTATTAATGGCCATTAATAAAGAGTTCATAACCAATTGTTTATTTATTGCACTACTCATTAACTACCATACGTGAGAATTATTGCTGCCAAATATAGCCATCCCTCCTTGGTTTTGATGTAAGTAATCCCATACTTTATTTGGTTGATCAACAATAAAGTTTTGATCTAGTATATTGGGAGCTACAGCTCTATTATCTGTTTGTTGTTTTTTAATTTTAAACTTTCTTCTCAGTATAGCCCTGATGTCATTTTTCTGCATAATACTTTGCACCGTTTTCAAATTGCAACTTTTACCCAAAGCCTTCAATTCAGCATGAATTTTAGGAGCTCCATATCTACATTTAGAAACTTGATATATTTTTTGAATAGCTTCGAGTAGCTCTTTATTTGCTGATTCTCTACTGCTTATTTTTCTTGTGGTCCACTTATAGTAGCCACTAGCAGAAAATCCTACATAATTCCTGTACTTTATAGCAGTTACTATATAAAAAAATATTTTACTCTTTTTGACTGGCCAGGGCTTTTTTTTAAATGTCTCTTTCCCTTATTACTCTTGCTTTGTAAATCAAACCTCTCTTTGTCGTAAGGAGCCATGTTACCTCTACCTGGAAATGCATCTGCTGCCGACTTTTTTTCGTTGTGTTTCTTTATCCATTTTCCTAATAAACCACCCTTTATTCCTAAATCCTTTGCTATTTTTGTAATTGTTTGACCTGCCTTTCTTTGTTCATTTGCCAGTTTAACAGCTTCCAATTTGAATTCTGCCGTATATTCTCTTACCATTTCTAATCCTCCAAAATTTTATTTTACCCAAAAAAACTCTTTTCTTTCTCTCCACTTTTTCTGGGTAAGGTCAGTTTACTGGCCTCTCCATGAGTGAGATTGAAAAATTAAGTGGAAATCTGTGAACGGTTACCTTGGATGACAGAAAAGAGTGTTGGAAGGAGGCAATATTAAAAACTTAATTTCAGTCCAGCCAAGAACACATAACCAGAGTTGTTATTTTCTATTTTAGGTTCTTTGGTACTAAATTTTACAATATCGAAATAGTATGAAGTACCTAAAAAAAGAGAATTTTCAAGACTTAAAGCATATGATGTTAACTCGTTTGTACCTTCGCCTGCAATATCCCTACCACTACTAAAATATGTTAAGCTTGATTTGTAAGAATCAGAATGGTAAGCGATACCTGCATTCATATAATACGTATTATTTATTTCAGGATTACGCTTCTCACCAGATTTACCACCATTACCATACGAAAAAATGCAATCAAGATCGAACAATTTTAGCTTCAAACCAAAATTCCAGTGTAGTAATTGATTGCGGCATTCATAATTTTTAGAAGTCCCATCTGAGCAATCAGTTAAATTTTCTCTTGCAAATTCACCAGTTAAGGCAGTAGTAAAACCTATATCATCTGACAAGCTGTTTTTATAGGAAAGGCCAGCAGCAATTAAATTGCTGTACTGTAAGTTATTTTTTCCTGGAACATAACTGAATCCGAGTTGAAAGTTATAGATTTCAGGGGAGATGTAGTTAATTGATGATTGTTTTAACCCTAGTTCGAGTTCATTATAATCGCTATAAATATTGGGCTTGACCCAGAACACCTTGTCTTGATCATATCCAGGGTCACCATCCTTTTTATGATCACCGCGCAAATTTGCATAGTTTGTCCAATGACCATTTACTCCTCCAGCAGCTGCATAAATTTTTGAAGTGTTAATTAACATGCTCTGACCAACTAAACTTCTTTTACCATATTCAATTGATCCAAGTTCCTGGTTTTTTATGATAAAATACCATTCCTCCATGTCTAACTTTTCTATGTCTAACGCTTTTAGGTTTGCAATACCAGAAACCCCTGCCTTAACATTAACCCCCATTTGAGTATTTGGATAAACTTGCTGTAAATAAAGAAAGCGCAAGTATGAATAACTTGAAGTTTTATCCTTAGGCTTAGCATTGAAAGAATCTCTGTTGAAGGCGTAGCCGAATCTCAAATCTATTTTTCCGTCTAGTTCTGCATAAAATATTTCCTTATCCAAAATTGTTTTAGAGCTAGCACTATTCTGCAAAAACAATGATGAAAGCAGTGCTACCAGGTAGTACTTTAACTTCATAAATAAACTTAAATCTTTATAAAAATTTAAGTTTAAACTCAATATAAATAAAAAACAACTTTTCAGAAGGCACCGCTGGTAGATTTTGCTGCCTATTTTTGAGCTATATTCCCATAAATTATTGATACACTTGGTAATTTTTGCATTAATAACTGCTTATTAATGGCAGAATGTATACGATTAATTATTTTAGATGTACTTTTTACATCGCAGTTAATCAAAACAAAAAGCACTTTATTCTCATCAATATACCCTAGAAAATCATCACTACGGCAATTTTTATAAAAATGTTCTATGACAACTTTCAGTGCATCATTTGTCTCGCTACAGCTACTATTTAAGCCAATTATTCCTATAGCTGCATTAATTTGATGTTGAAAGGCGAAATTCAATATAACGTATAACTCTAGAATAGTGGACTCATTGCCCGGTATATCGAATAAGTCATGGTTTTTATATTTTTTACCCATTAGATATTTATCTCTAAAGATTCCTAGTTTATGGGACAAACTGATATCACGTATTAATAGCTCATAATTTATTTTATTACTGGCAAATTGTGCAGTGCGGAAAACTTTTACTTTTGTCCTGATATCTTCTCCTTTAGCATCAGTTAAGGAAAAATCTATCACTTTAGGTAATATATCAAGTAAATCGTGCCCATTTTCGGTATACTCTAAATAATTCTTCATGTCGTCAGCTGCTCTTGCACTTAAAATATTGATTAACGGCTTATTAAGTAAATTCTCTTCCTCGTATTTTAACAAATTCCTTGCGGCTTGATTGAGCTCTAAAATTAACACGTTTTTTTTCTTATTATCCTGACAAACAGATACCACAGCATCATCTTTTCTTCTTGCAGTTATGAAATCATCCATACTTTCATTCTATACAGCGTATTTATAAGTATAATAAGATTATATTAAGATTTACTTACTTATTGATATGCTTAATTAGGTATAGACAAAATGTCATACGGGATGGCTTTGTTGTAGAAGAATCAAGATTACTGTTTATAGACTTCAAGTTACTGCAAAAAATATTTTAAAACATAGTGATATCTTGACTTTACCTAGTTAATATTCCAAATTATAAAAAAACAGATAGTTCTATGACGACAAGTCTATTACAAGGCAAAAAGGGATTAATAACCGGAATAATAAATAAGAGATCAATAGCATACGGTATAGCAAAAACTCTCTCAGAGCACGGAGCAGAACTTGCAATCACCTACCAGAATGAAATAATAAAAGAAAAACTATCACCAATAGCAGATGAACTAAATGTGGAGCTAATATTACACTGCGACGTTTCAAATGAAAAAATCATAGATAACGCTTTCGAAATAATAGAGAAAAAATGGGGTACTCTTGACTTTTTGGTGCATGCAATAGCATTCTCCGATAAAAATGAGTTAGATGGTAAATATGTCAATACTTCACTGGATAACTTCCTCAATGCAATGCATATATCGTGCTATTCTTTCACTGCTTTAGCACAAAGAGCTGAAAAAATGATGTCAAATGGTGGTAGTTTACTTACTTTATCTTATTATGGCGCTGAAAAAGTTATGCCAAATTATAACGTTATGGGTTTATGTAAAGCGGCACTTGAAGCAAGTGTAAAATATATAGCATGTGATCTCGGGCCACAAAATATCAGAGTAAATGCAATTTCCGCTGGTCCAATCAGAACTTTAGCATCTTCTGGAATAAGCGATTTTCACTCCATATCAGAATGGAATAGAAATAATTCTCCGCTCAGACGCAATGTTACAATAGAGGATGTTGGCAAGGCAGCGTTATACTTATTAAGCGACTTAAGTAGTGGCACTACTGGAGAAATTTTGCACGTTGATTCAGGATATAACGTTGTGGGAATGAAGGTAGTTGACTAACAAAGCACTAGTTCCTTCGGGTTCATACACAACTCTATCAGGAGTTTTGTGACTGTGATTGCAGAAAACATCGAACATAAAATTCCTATTGATAGAGTGACAGAAAAGCCTCTTATTGCTCCACTGCCAATAATGAACATTATTCCTGCAGCAATTAATGTAGTGATATTTGAATCCAGTATTGTCTTTATAGCGTTTTTAAACCCTTCTTCAATAGCACGTTCCGCTCTCTTGCCAGATTTTATTTCCTCACGAATTCGCTCAAATATTAAAACATTTGCATCCACTGCCATACCGACAGTGAGTGCGATACCGGCAATTCCAGGTAAAGTTAGAGTTGCTTCAAGCAGAGTGAGAATTGATAATATAAGAATTACATTAGAAAAAAGCGCAACAGAGGCCAATACACCTAATTTACCGTAAGTGATGATTATAAATAAAGCCACGGCTATAATAGAGATTGTTGCTGCCATTTCCCCTGCCTTTATTGATTCTTCTCCAAGACTTGGGCCAATGTTTTTTTCTTCAATTATTTTAAGTGGTGCTGGCAGTGCTCCAGATTTTAAAAGTATTGCAAGTTCGCTTGCTTGTTTTTCAGTGAAATTACCGCTAATTTCTCCCTCTCCATTTAAAATTGGCTCACGTATTGTAGGTACTGTTAAGACTGTGTTATCCAGAACAATTGCAAAAGGTTTTCCCACATTTTCTTTAGTGATTTTCGCGAATCTTTTACTCGCTATACTGTCAAATTTAAAATGCACTGTCGGTTTACCTAAATTGCCGAATCTAACTGATGCGTTAACCAGCGAATCACCACCTATTTCAGTTTTGCGGAATATTGGATAAGAATTACCTAAAGAATCCTTGAGCATGACAGTAGTTTCGTGATCTATATCCTGCACCTTGGCTATGTTAGTGTTTGCCAAATGAAAAGCTAGCTTAGCAGTTTTGCCAAGCAGAGATTTTATCTGCTTGGTATCTTCTACTCCAGGCACCTGCACTAATATTTTATTCTGCCCTTGTTTTTGAACGCTGACTTCCTTTGTGCCAAGTTTGTCCAAACGGCGCTGGACATTGTTTATTGATTCTGCAGCTACTTCACTGATCAAAGAATTTTTATAATGGGGTTTATACGAAATGAGAATCGAAGAATCTTTTCTATTTAGCTCTAAATTTGGATTTATCGTATTAACCAACACAGATGCTTTTTTATAATCATCAATATTATTTAAAGTTATAACGCTATTTTGTACGTTAGATTCAATATTTTTTGTTAGCAATGTCTCTTTTATCTCACCTGCTAGCATGCCTAGCTTTTCCTTAAAATAGAAGTCTAAGTCTATGTTTAGAAGCAAAGATGCCCCTCCTTTCAGGTCAAGGCCTAAGTTTATTCTTTTTTTCGAAATAAAAAGCTTATTATCAAAGAAATTTGGCAGTGTTATGTATAAAGCAAGTAAACAGATGCATAATACTGAAAAAGATTTGATTATAAGTCTGTTGTACATAAGTTGTAGGTTTAAAATTGCAGTGTAAGTTAAAAATAGATTTTTGTAAAATTCTCTATTTGACCTTACCCAGAAAAAGTAGAGAGAAAGTTAAGACGTTTTTATCATGAGAATAAATTGTGCAGGAATGCAATAGTTAATAGTAGAATGTCTACGTTATTTGTTATAAAAGATTTCTATGTATTCAAATATGGCAGTTCTGGTTTGTTGAGCGAGAAGTATCAATAAGCAGCTCCCTTTTAAGTGAACTTTTCTGCAACGGAGTTATCGTAACAACAGCCCTTATGGCTCATGCTGGAAATGATGTTTTTTGTATTCAATAGAAATTGGTAATTTTGAGAGGTATACTGTGACCCTTGATCGCTATGTAACAGCAGATTTTTATCGGGTTTGCGTTTATCAACGGCCATCAATAAAGAATCTATAACTAATTATCATGTTACTCATTAACCACCATGCGTGAATATAGGTCAATTATTGCCGCCAACAACCTTCTTTAGTTTTTATGTAGGTAATCCCAAACTTTATTTGGCTGATCAGTAGTAAAATTTTGATCCAATGTGTTCGGAGCCACAACTCGGTTGCTTATTTGCTGTTTTTTATTTTTGAACCTTCGTCTAAGAACCTGTTTAAAATCTCGGAGAGATGAGGTAAAATAGTGGTAGATTAAGAATGAGGTATATCTATGCGTAAAAATTATCCAAGTGATATGAGTCGAGAGCAATTTGAAAAAATCAGACCAATACTAGAGAGTAGCAGGAAGAAAACGAGACCAAGAAAACTTGATTTGTATGATGTATTTCGTACAGTGTTATACGTCCTAAAAAGTGGTTGCCAGTGGAGAATGTTGCCAAAAGATTTTCCAAGGTGGGAAAGCGTATATTACTATTTTCAAATGTGGAATAAAAAGAATGGAGAAGAACCAAGTTTGTTGGAATTAGTTTTAAAAAAAATTGGTTGGAGAGATCCGTATCAACAATGGTCGGAAAGAGAAAACTAGCTTCTGTATAATTGATGCTCAAAGTGTTAAAAACACAGATACTGCTGAAAAAAAGGGCTATGATGCAGGTAAAAAGATTTCAGGCATAAAGCGTCATATTGCAGTTGATACTCAAGGTCTACCACATGCAATTTATGTAACAACAGCAGAAGTAACTGATCGTAGTAGCGCTGTAAGAATGGTTGAAAATGCTAAAGATACCCTTTCTGAAGTCAAAAATATATTGGTTGATGCAGGCTACACAGGAAAAATTTTTGCAACCCAAATAAAAGATATTATTGGTGCAACTGTTGAGGTAATAAAGCGCAGTGAATTACATTCTTTTGTTGTATTGCCAAAGAGATGGGTTGTTGAGCGTTCTTTTGCTTGGTTAGAAAAGTGTAGACGGCTATGGAAAAATTGCGAACGTAAACTCAATACCAGCTTGCAAATGATTGTCCTTTCCTTCATTTCTCTCCTATTACGAAGATTTTAAACAGGTTCTAAGCTTGGCTTTAATGCCATTTTCTTGCATAACACTTTGTACTGTTTTAATTTTTGCCTAAAGCTTTTAATTCAGCGTGAATTTTAGGGGCTCCATATCTGCATTTAGAAGCTTGATGTATTTTTTGAATATCTGCTAGAAGCCCTTCTTTTGCTAATTCTTTACTGCTTTTTTCCTTAGCAACCAATACCACCAGTACAAAACCCTACATAGTTCCTGTGTTTTATAGCAATTTCTATATAAAAGAATACTTTACTCTTTTTCTTTGCCCAGGGCTTTTTTTAAGATGTCTCTTTCTCTTGTTAGTTCTTTTTTTAGATCAAATCTTTCTTTGTTATAAGGAGCCTTTGCCTGGAAATGCGTATGCTCCAGACATTTTTCCATCATATTTTCTTACTTAACATACTGCCATCTATACCTAGATCTTTTGCTATTTTTGTACTTGCTTGACCTGTTTCTTTAACCAGCTTAACAGCTTCTAATTTGAACTCTGCTGTATATTCTCTTCTATTTGTCATATTTTGAAAAAACGTTTTATTTTACTCCAAAAACGTCTTAACTTTCTCTCTACTTTTTCTGGACTACTCCGAATCGGTTGACAAATTGGACGTTTGATAAGCATAATTTGGAGCTTCTTGTGTAATGACTATATCATGAGCGTGACTCTCTCTTAATCCTGATGCAGTAATAGTCATAAATTTGCAGTTTTTCTTCATTTCTTCTATATTCCTGTTACCAGTATAACCCATTGCAGCTTGCAATCCGCCAATTAATTGATGGATCACTCCTGAAGCTGGACCTTTAAATGGAACTCTTCCTTCCACTCCTTGTGGAACTAATTTAAGTTTTGAATCTTTATCTTGAAAATAACGGCTAGCTGAACCTCGTTTCATTGCACTAATAGATCCCATTCCTCGATAGCCTTTATATGCTCTGCCCTTATACATGATAATCTCACCTGGGCTTTCGTCAGTGCCAGCAAAAATCGAACCAATCATCACAGAGTCAGCACCAGCTGCAATAGCTTTTGCAACATCTCCTGAGTATTTTACCCCACCATCAGCAATTAGTCTTACGTTTCTTGCTCTACACGCCTCTGCAACATTCTTGATTGCAGAGAATTGTGGCACACCAACGCCTGTAACTATTCTGGTTGTACAGATTGATCCTGGTCCTATTCCAACCTTCACTGCATCAACACCCGCATCAATCAACACTTCAGCAGCCTCCTTTGTTGCAATGTTTCCGCCAATTAATTGCGTATTAGGATACATCCTTTTTATTTCCCTAATGGTATTGATAACGTTTTCGGAATGACCGTGAGCAGTATCCACAACAACTACATCAACTTCTTCTCCGATCAAAGCTTCACATCTTTCTATACCATCTTTTTTACCAGTGCCAATTGCAGCGGCAACTCTGAGCCGCCCTTTACTGTCTTTACATGAATTTGGGTATCTATTGTATTTTTCAATGTCTTTAACCGTAATTAAACCTATACAACAAGAATTTTCATCTACGACCAAAAGCTTCTCTATTCTATTTTCATGCAACAATTTCATTGCTGAAGCATTATTCACTTCCTGCTCACATACTGTGATTAACTTATCTTTTGTCATCACTTCGGAGACTTTTATATTCATGTTCTGGTCTTCAATAAACCTCACATCTCGGTTAGTTAAAATTCCAACTAACTTGCGTTGATCAACTACAGGAATGCCAGAATAATTGTGCTCTCTCATTAATGAAATTGCTTCCGCAACCGTTTTATCTGGTGAAATCGTAATTGGGTTATACACGATCCAACTTTCATATTTTTTCACCCTTCTCACTTCTAAAATTTGTTCATCTATTGATAAATTCTTATGTATGCAACCTATTCCCCCATGTTGGGCAATAGCTATTGCAAAGCCCGATTCAGTAACAGTATCCATTGCAGAGGATATGAGAGGGATATTTAGTTCTATACTATTTGTTAAATAAGTTTTTGTATCTGCATCGCAAGGCAATATATTAGAATAGGCTGGCAAAAGAAGTATATCGTCAAACGAATAACAAGCTTCCATTTTTTTCATAGGCTTTATTTAAAGCTTATACGCCAATTAATTAAATTGCAATAGGCAAAATTAGCTAGGAGCCTTTAATTGTATAGCTCTAACTGTTTTTAGGAGATAGAAAAGCTATATAGTTGCTAATACATTTTATTGCAAAATAAGCATTCTACATTATTTGCCAGCAAACAAAACTGCTCAATAGTTAAGTTTTCTGGACGCTGGTTTCCGCTCAATTTAGCGTTTTCAAGGACAGTTTCAGCGTGGTTCGTTATATTTTGCAAGCTATTTCTCAGCATCTTTCTTCTTTGAGCAAAAACAGCACGTGTTAATTTTATTAAGGTTTCCAAGTTTACTACAAACTTTGGGGTAGGCAAAGGATTTACTGTAATTACTGAAGAATGTATTTTTGGTCTTGGAAAAAACTCTTTAGGTTCAATATCAAATTCCTTTTTTATATCACATAGTAACTGGCTTAGCACTGATAAGGAACCATAATCTTTAGAATTGGGTCTTGCCGTAATGCGATCTGCTACCTCTTTTTGAAACATTAATGTCAAGTTCGTAAAAAATTTTATATTATTTAACCACTTTAAAAATAACACTACCGAGATATTGTAAGGCAAGTTAGCAATAACTTTAACTGGGCGCTCTATCAGCTCTTCTTCTGTAACATGCAGTGCATCCGCTTCTATAATTCTATACTTTCCTTGATGCTCATTTAGCAGTTGGTCATGGTGTTTTACTAAATCTCTATCTTTTTCTATAGAAAGTAGAGATTTTGGATTATGGGCCAATATTTCTCTTGTTAATGCACCATATCCAGGACCAATTTCAATGACATTAAAATTTTCCAGACTACCAGCTAAAGCGACGATTTTTTTTGTTATCTCACTCGATAAAATAAAATTTTGCCCTAGACTCTTTTTTGGCTTCAGTAAAAATTTTTTCATATTATTTTCATTATACAGTATTTTAAAAATTAGTTGACGAAAATTCATTGATAATTGTATATTATTAATGTGTTTAACGCCGGCTTAGCTCAATTGGTAGAGCAACTGACTTGTAATCAGTAGGTTGTCAGTTCAAGTCCGACAGCCGGCACTCTCGCCCATATAAGTAAAGTTGATGTCCTTTTTAATAGTAGCAAATTGGAAAATGAATGGAATGCGTTCTTCATTTGTTGACTTTATAGGCAAACTTAACAACAAGAGCAACGAAATTACCTCTAAGCTAGTGATTTGCCCTCCTTTTACGTCATTTCCAAGCAGTATAGAGTTGAACAATAATATTAATATAGGAGCACAGAATTGCCATCATAAAAAGTTCGGTTCTTACACAGGTGAAATTAGCGCAGAAATGTTAAAAGAACTAGGGTGTACTTACGTAATACTTGGGCATTCTGAAAGGGCCAATGAAAAAGATAGTGAAATAAAACTTAAGTCGGAAACAGCAATAGAATCAGGCCTACACCCAATTATTTGTGTAGGCGAAAATTCAGAAGATTATAAAAGTGGAAAAACAAAAGAAGTAATAGAATATCAATGCAAAAACCGCTTGCCAACACACGGTGAATATACCGTAGCATATGAGCCAATATGGGCAATAGGCACAGGTCATGTGCCAAATAATGATGCAATTGCTAAGGTGATAGAGGTAATAAAATTGTGTACTAGTAAAAAACACATTATATATGGTGGTTCAGTCAGTTCAGAAAATATAGAAAATTTGCTCAGTATCTCAAATTTATCAGGAGTTTTAATTGGCAGTGCAAGCTTAGATTTCGATCACTTTTATAAAATTATACAACAAGTTGAAAAAAAGTTTTCTCTTATCAATTCTAAAATCAGCAACTAAGAATCCTATGATAAATGTCATCATTCCAGTGTCAAGCATATATAGCTAACCCAAGAAAGATTTCCCTACGTCATACCGCGATTCATTCGCGGTATCTCAGCATAGATTCCGCTAACGAGTAGCGGAATGACGAATTTGTTGTTTTTCAAATTGTAGGTAAACCTAAGCCACTTTAGCTATATCTGTACGAACATCTAGTATAGCTAAAGTAATCTAGAAAATTAACGATATTTTATTCCCCGGTGAACGCTCTATTTTGTTTTCCAACTCTAGTTCTAAAAGAGCCATTAGAGCTATGTTGGTAGAAAGTCCGCTTGCTAATATAAGTTCATCTATATCAACAGGTACAGAGTTAATATGATCAACTATAACAGATTTTGCCTGTTGTAATTTTTCTTGTTTTTGGTTAACAAAATGGTGCTCAACATCAAATAGGTTTTTTTGCTGCGGAGGTAAACTAAACCTAATACTCTCTATTATGTCATCAGCGGATTCGATAAGCTTAGCACCGTTTTTAATTAAATAATTACTACCACTACAGCGTGAATCTAAAGGGAAACCAGAAACTGCAAACACCTCTCTCCCTTGATTTAAAGCAAAATCTGCTGTTATTAGAGAGCCAGAACGTTTCGATGCTTCAATCACTGCAACACCCAGCGATAGACCAGATATAATTCGATTCCTCTGAGGAAAATATTGAGGCTTTGGTTTAGTAGCAAATGGAAGCTCAGTAATTACTAACCCACCGTTCCCAGTGATTTTTTTGTATAGATCAAAATTCTCTTTCGGATACACCGCATCAATTCCGCTTGCTGTAACAGCAATAGTGGGATGATTTTTGTATATTACACTGTTTGCTGCAGTATCGATTCCTTTTGCAAGTCCAGAAACGATAACAAAACCAGCTTCACTTAAATCAAGTGCCAACTTATTGGCAAAATTTCTTCCATTCATTGAAGAGTTACGCCCACCGATTATTGCAATTATCTCACGGCTTAATAATGATATATCACCAAGCGCAGTTATTACAGGAGGACAACTAGAGATATTTCTTAAAAGATCAGGGTAATCTGGGTCACATGCGGGTATAATTTTAGCTCCAATTCTTTTTGCATTATTGATTTCTTCTCGTGCATCTTGAATGCCATACACCTTATTATTAGCCACCCTATTGAGATATTTTAGCACCTCATCTAGCGATCCGTGTGTTTTTAGTATACTAAAAAACTTTATTGGTCCTATAGTTCTAGCCAAGCTTAACCATACTTCTAATTCTTTGTTGTTCAATTTATTTATCTTCATAAAAGGCTTGAATTTCTTATCAATTTAGTGTACCCAAGATAATGCAAATATACAGTGTTTTATGACGCATTTTGTTACAGATAAATGCATAAAATGTAAATATACGGACTGTGTGGAAGTATGTCCCGTTGACTGCTTCTATGAAGGTAAAAACATGCTCGTGATTAACCCAGATGAATGTATTGATTGCGGAGTGTGCATACCTGAGTGTCCAGTAGATGCAATTGTAACTGATGATTCCGTAAAAGATATTTTAGAACTAGATGAAGAGTTGCTGAGCAGAGAACAAAAAACTTTCAAGTTATTTTACGATATAAATGTAGAATACTCACAAAAATGGCCAAATATCACAGCTAAGAAGCAACCTCTCTATACTGCAGAAGAGTATAAGGAAAAAAAGGATAAAACAGCTTATTTTGATGAAAATTTAGAATAATACTGCTAAAGAGGAAGAAACTTTTTGTATTTCAGGGTTATTGTTTTTGGTTGCTGAAAATAGTTGCGTTATCTAAGTTGTTATGCTGATAAATTAGTATCGATTAATTTAAGGATTAAGGAAAAAGGCTTATTGACTTTTGAAATATTTGATTATAAAACTAGCTGTTAGCATTAAATCTTGGGGGTAAGTTATGAGTATAAATAAAAGAGAAACCATTAAAAAGATTGAAGGGTTACTTTTTCAAGCAAACGGTAATCTTGAAAAAACATGTGATCTATTATCAACAGTAGAGTTAACCGAAGATGATATTAAAATATTGCTGGAAGAGATGATAAAAGAGTATCATAGCTTATCTGAAAAGATTTCTTATAGTTGTGGAATTACTGCAGGCGGTGCACAAGATGCCAACGCAAACAGCTTCAACGAAGTTTTTAAGCTAGGTTCACAAGAGTTAGCATTAGCAATGATGTCAGATTTCAGAAAGTCTTATGATCAAGAATTATTTAAGAAATATAAAAAAGAAGAAATGTCTTATCCTGAAGGAGAAGGAATACAATTTATTAGAGAATTGAGAGTTCTAAGTAGAATACTTACTATATCTTTAATAGGAAACTTGATGAAGTTTACAAGTTTACTCCAGAAGAAATTGAGCGTTTGAAGGAATATATGTTAGTTAGCAACTATGATACAAGCAAAAGTCTTTCTGATATAGACAAATATATGCATGCACTATCTGCCTTAATTAGAAACTCTTCACTTGATACAAAAAAGATATTTGAGCTAAATAATCGAATGATAATACACACTACAGCCTTAATTGATTTAGTAACTAGTGGAGTAGTGAAAAAAGAAGAAGCAAAAGAACAATCTGCTGAGGATTTAGAAAAGCTTGTCTGTGAACAGTATAAAGGTACAGCAAACATGCCAGTACCGTTGCCGAGCACGCTATTTGAAGTGGATAAAAAAAGTGCTTGAAGAAAGTAAGAAGGTCTTATAGTTAGCCAAAGTAGGTATTTAATAAGCTTAATGTAACCATTATATATGCTATATAGTAAAACATAGAATGCTTATGGTTCCAACTATAGCAATTTTAAGTGGTGGGTTTTCTTGTGAGAGAGAAGTGTCGCTTATGAGCGGAAAAGCAGTAAAGAAGGCACTTGATAGCCTTTCATATAATGCAATAGAAATAGATGTTGACAGCAACATTGCTGAAAAGCTTAAAAAAATTAATCCGGGCCTTGCTTTTATCGCTCTGCATGGACCTTATGGTGAAGATGGCTGTACTCAAGGTTTATTGGAAATCTTAGGCATAAAATATACACACTCAGGAGTTATGGCTTCTGCTGTTGCTATGAACAAGGCAATGTCAAAGCATATATTTTGGTTCCTGAACATTGATACCCCAAAAGGTTACATAATTAATCGAGAAGATGTACTAAAAAATAACATTAAAATTGATTATCCGTATGTCTTAAAACCAATCAATGAAGGCTCAAGTATCGGAGTACACATAATTTTCTCAAACAAGGATTACTTAAAATTAAAAAACATATTTGGTGTTATTCCAGCGCGTGACCAGGAAAAAGAAAAATGGATCCCAGTGTCAAATACTGGGATGACAAAAGACTATTCAAGAGACTTGATGATCATAGAAGAATATGTCCCAGGAATAGAGTTACATACTGCTGTATTGCTGGATGAAGCAATTGGCACTATAGAAGTACGACCAAAAAATAAATTCTATGATTATGAAGCAAAGTATACAGATGGATTTGCAGAACATATATTTCCTGCTGAAATTCCTAACAATATATATAAAATGACCTTGGAACACGCACTGAAAGTTCATCAATTTTTAGGATGCAAAACTATTTCCCGCTCAGATTTCCGTTATAATCCCAAAAATAACACTTTAAAAATGCTTGAGATTAATACACATCCTGGCTTTACTGAGTTATCGTTAGTGCCAGAAATTGCAAAATTGGCAAAAGGAATCAATTTTAATGAATTAGTTAAAATTATTATTGAAGATAGTTTGCAGCACAAAAATATTAGGGATTTAAGTCATGTTGAGCAGTATTACTAGAAGCCAAAGGAGTTTTTTGCGTAAGTGTGCCTTGGTTATTATCACAGCACTTTTTCTTACGCTAATACTTTACAGCTCACTTGATAAAATAATAAATCGATTTAATTACTACTTTACTTGGTATAATGACTGCCTATCTAGTTTATTACTCAGTAGTGGATTTTCAATCGACGAAGTAGTCGTGAGCGGCAATAAATTTACAAACAAAAAGGATATTCTAAGTTTGACAGATAGAACGCAACCTATCCTGTATATATCACTTTCAAAACTTGCCGGTAACATACAATCCGTAAGCAGGTGGATAAAACACGTAAGAGTTCACAGAATTTTGCCCAATACTCTACACATTAATATAGATGAGCATAAACCGTTTGCTCTCTGGAAAGATAATAACAAAACCTCGGTAATTGATTTTGAAGGTAAAGTGATCGTAGATGACTATCTAGTAGATGATCTTGTTGTAATTACAGGACAAAACTCGTTATCAAACCTAGAATTTGTTAGAGATGTGTTGGAGAGTAAAACTCAATTAAGAGACCACATTTCTTCTTTTGCTTATATAGGGAATAGAAGATGGAATATCATACTTGATAACGATTCCACAGTAAAACTGCCTGAAGATAACCCTTATAGTGCATGGGACTATTTAAACCACTTACACAATACAACTGATTTTACTTTCAGCGATTGGAGTATTATTGATATGCGTATTACTGATAAAATCTTTGTGAAGAGGTGATCTGCTGTAATCCAAGTAGCCCCTTTTCCTGTCATCCCAGTGCCCAGACACTGGAATCCCGCCGCGAACCGTCATACCGCGATTCATTCGCGGTATCTCTTAACATAGATCCCTTATTTAACCGCCATACCTTAACATAGATCCCGCTAACACGTAGCGGGATGACGAGGTTATCGTCATGTCACCGCGAACCGTCATACTGTCACGAACCGTCATACCGCGATTCATTCGCGGTATCTCTTAACATAGATCCCTTATTTAACCGCCATACCTTAACATAGATCCCGCTAACACGTAGCGGGATGACGAGGTTATCGTCATGTCACCGCGAACCGTCATACCGCGATTCATTCGCGGTATCTCTTAACATAGATCCCTTATTTAACCGCCATACCTTAACATAGATCCCGCTAACACGTAGCGGGATGACGAGGTTATCGTCATGTCACCGCGAACCGTCATACCGTCACGAACCGTCATACCGCGATTCATTCGCGGTATCTCAGCCGCTAACAAGAGATCCCGCTAACACGTAGCGGGATGACGGTTGTCGTTTAGCTATAAATATTTAAGAAATTTACCAAACGAAAAAAAAGGCAAAAGAAGCCCCGTGGTTGGCTAATTACTTACATTATACTTTCAAGTATGGCGTTTTTTTATTCTAAACGCTTAATAACCGCGATTTAGCTGCTTTTTAATGCAACTAACCTTTAGTCATAAATGTTCAAGAAATTTACTAAACAGAAAAAAAGGCAAAAGAAACCCTAGGGTAGCTAGTTATTCACTATCCATTTTTTAAGTTGGCGTTTTTTTATGTTTTAAATGCTTTATAAGCGCATTTTAGCTTATATTAGGTAAAAACCTAGAAATTTTATAAAGACATAAGGTGCACATAGTGCAAAAAATTAAACATGAGACACCAGATACGTGAGTTTTTTTGTCATTTAATCTGTACAGAGAAGATAAATAAATAGCTTCAGTTTCATGATAAGGGGGCTGGCGAGGTTTGTCAAGGAATTTTTATGCAAGAGATCTATTGAAATGCCCCTGTAAAATTATACTATTAATTAGTACACTATAAATTTAAAATTATAGATATGTTAAGCAGATTGGTAATTTTGCTATTAGTTTTTATACTTCCTTTTTCTTCATACTCATACCAGTTTAGAACCAAAGCAAAGCAAGCAGTAGTCTTAGATTTAGCTTCAGACTCATTCATTTTTGACCATAATTCTGACGAAAAAATGGCCCCATCTTCAATGAGCAAGCTAATGACTTTATATATAGCCTTCGATTATCTAAAAGCTGGAATAATACACATGGAGGATAAATTTCGAGTAAGCAGAAAAGCGTGGGAAAGGAGAGGCTCTTCTATGTTTTTGAAAGAAGGTCAATCCGTTACGGTGAGGGAATTACTTGAAGGAATTACAATAGTCTCAGGCAATGATGCCTGCATAACACTAGCCGAGGGTATTGCAGGATCAGAAGAGAATTTTGTGGCTGAAATGAATGAAGTTGCACAAAATTTGAATCTGAATGACAGTCATTTTGTCAACTCAAGCGGGTGGCCAGATGAAGATCATTTTATGAACGCAAAAGACTTGGTAATGCTGGCAAAAAGGATTTTCACCGATTTTCCTGAATATTATGATTTATTTTCCGAACAATATTTGACATATAATGAAATTGTACAAAAGAATAAAAATCTTCTACTTTTTCACGATATTGGGGTTGATGGCTTAAAAACCGGTTATACAAATGCTGGTGGTTACGGCATTGTAGCATCTGCAAAACGAAATGATAGGAGAATTTTTGCTGTCGTAAATGGTTTAAACACTGAGAAAGAGCGAATAGAAGAAGCAAAAAGACTGATACAATACTCCTTAAATCATTTTAACACCAAGAAAATATTCGCTAAGGATAGCGTAGTTGAGGAAGTAAATGTTCTCTATGGAAAAGATAGAAAAGTGCCTATTACAGTTGCAAACGATGTTACCATAACTTACAACCGCAAATTGCATGACCAAATTAAGGTGCGTATTGAATATAAAGATATGATACCTGCACCCATTAAAAAAGGTCAAGAAGTGGGCGAAGTTTTTGTAGAAATACCAGGTATTGAGCAACAAACTACACCACTTTATGCAGCAAATGACGTGCAGGAATTGAATTTCGTAGAAAAGTTTTTTAGGATGTTGTTTTAAGTTTGATATTAAAGCAATTTCGAAAGAGAGATCTATTGCACTTTAGTGTAGTTTTAACTAACAATTTCTGTTACAATACAAGATTGAAGTGTTACGAAAATGTGCTGGTTATATTTGTTGCTGTCTAGTATCCTAGAGATACTGTGGGCTGTAACACTAAAGTTTAGTAACAGTTTTACTAAAGTTGTGCCTTCGATTGCAACATTGGTAATTATGATCATTAGCATTTATTTTTTATCTCTTGCAGCATGCTTTCTACCTATTAGAGTATGCTATGCAGTTTCCTCTGGAATATGCACAATTGGAATAACTATAATTGGTGCAACCACTTTCACAGAGAATATTAATTTATCTCAAGTTTTATGTATCGTTTTAATTGTAATAGGAAGCATAGGGCTGAAGCTCTCTATTTAAACCTAAAAATTTATGCATGAATTGGATATATTTACTCTTATCGTCACTAATTGAAGTGTTCTGGGTCATAACACTTAAGCATAGTTATGGATTTACTCATCTCGTACCATCAATAATTAGCATACTCTCCATGGCTCTTAGTACATATTTACTTTCGCTCGCTACACGTTCTATACCTATCGGAGTATGCTATGCAATTTGGACTGGAGTGGGCGCTATAGGAGCTTCGATACTTGGAGTTTACCTATTTGATGAACCAGTTAATTTATTCGAAGTAATATGCTTTATTTTAGTTACATTCGGGATTATAGGATTAAAATTGTTTGATACTGCAAAACAAACTGTTGATAAAATGGAATAAAAGATCCCACTGGGATGAAAGAAGCAGATACTCCATATTGTCATGCAAATTGGAATCCAGACTTTTTTCTATATAGCATGGTGAAGACGGGAAACCGTAACCGTTCACACAATGGCGTCAACTTAAGGAAAAATGTCAGAGATTGTGTATAAAATTTCTCTCTAAATTTTTTATCATTAAATTATCCAAAGAGTGCAAGAAACAGCACTTTTGTTTCTATTTTATTGCAACAAAAAAGTTTAAAATGTGTCTTTTTTAGGTGAAACATGCAAAAAGGAAAAAACCTTATTCTACAAATTAAAAATGCAATATACTCGAAAACTTTTCAGAAAATCCATTGTGTTGAGTTTTACACGAACAAGAAAACTTCCTTTTTCGACAGTATTTTCTATGATTTTAAAGTTAGTTAAAAAAAGTTTGGGAATAGAATGTGAACTTATGGAGCCATTGACATGTACCCTCAAAGCAAGCTTTTTCTAAGAACCTGTTTAAAATCTCGGAGAGATGAGGTAAAATAGTGGTAGATTAAGAATGAGGTATATCTATGCGTAAAAATTATCCAAGTGATATAAGTCGAGAGCAATTTGAAAAAATCAGACCAATACTAGAGAGTAGCAGGAAGAAAACGAGACCAAGAAAACTTGATTTGTATGATGTATTTCGTACAGTGTTATACGTCCTAAAAAGTGGTTGCCAGTGGAGAATGTTGCCAAAAGATTTTCCAAGGTGGGAAAGCGTATATTACTATTTTCAAATGTGGAATAAAAAGAATGGAGAAGAACCAAGTTTGTTGGAATTAGTTTTAAAAAAAATTGGTTGGAGAGATCCGTATCAACAATGGTCGGAAAGAGAAAACTAGCTTCTGTATAATTGATGCTCAAAGTGTTAAAAACACAGATACTGCTGAAAAAAAGGGCTATGATGCAGGTAAAAAGATTTCAGGCATAAAGCGTCATATTGCAGTTGATACTCAAGGTCTACCACATGCAATTTATGTAACAACAGCAGAAGTAACTGATCGTAGTAGCGCTGTAAGAATGGTTGAAAATGCTAAAGATACCCTTTCTGAAGTCAAAAATATATTGGTTGATGCAGGCTACACAGGAAAAATTTTTGCAACCCAAATAAAAGATATTATTGGTGCAACTGTTGAGGTAATAAAGCGCAGTGAATTACATTCTTTTGTTGTATTGCCAAAGAGATGGGTTGTTGAGCGTTCTTTTGCTTGGTTAGAAAAGTGTAGACGGCTATGGAAAAATTGCGAACGTAAACTCAATACCAGCTTGCAAATGATTGTCCTTTCCTTCATTTCTCTCCTATTACGAAGATTTTAAACAGGTTCTAAAGCAAGATATAAGATTTGCCATACAGGCTTTCAAGAATTTAAGCATCCAAACAGCCTATCAGGATGAACCTGAGTTGGAGAGGCTATAGACTTATTGCAGCAGATGGTTCTGGTATGAGATTACCCAGCTCTGGGGAAATTGTATCCGAGTTTGAACCAAATGGAACAACAGGCACCATTGGCAATTTGTTTGTTGATTTGTGTACTTCGCTGATTTGTAGTGCTCGTCTTACAGCTTGGAATATAGGTGAACAAACGTTGGCGGCAGAGCAATTACCCGAAGTTATCACTCAAATGCGTTTATTAAATCAAGAGAAATTATTATTTATCTATGATCGTCTTCAGTAAAATTCATTCAGCAGCATTATGATTTGGAAGTAGATTTTATTTTTCGCTTGCAAAAAAGAAATTATAGTAAGCTATGGGAACGCTGGCGAATTAGATTTTGATTTTATATTAGAAAATGAAAAGCTAAAAAATAAAATGAAAGGACAGAAAGTAAGAGTTATAGTGCTGACATTAGCCAACTGAGAAACAGAGTTTTTGACCGAGACTTTGGAGCAAAGCTTATGTGTTAAGGTGGCACATAGAGGAGTGCTATAAACGACTCAAAGTAGGAGCAGAGTTAGAGAATTTTTCTGGAGAGGCTGTATTACAAGAATTTTGGGCAAACTTGGTCATGTGCAATATATTATCGCTCCATATGTGTGATGCACAAGGGCCTTGGAACCCAGATCAAATTACTGAGTATCGTTTAAATTTTTCAGTTTTATTTGGTGTAATGAGGCAGAAACTCTATCAGGTACTTATTGCGCCAAAAAACTTTCAAGCCCTTTTTAAGTATACGCGCTAAAGTTAAAATCCGACCGGGACAGCCGCAATAAAGTAGATAAGCCTAAACGCCATCATGTCTTTAGGAGAGTTTGCTAATGAAAGTTCTTAAGTTGACGTCATTGGCTGAACGGATACGATTTATTTCAGTGCATGAGCTGGTCCTTTTCGGATTTTAGCGCTGTGTACATAACTGCACGAACGTCTAGTTTAGGGGTAAGAAAAATTAGGGCCCGCAAATTAATCCAAACACATAAGTGTAGTGTTACCACCAAATGCTGTAGTGTTAACACTTACAACTTTTTCTGTAGAAAAACGCTGTAAATAATGAGGACCACCAGCTTTTGGCCCAGTGCCAGATAGTCCTCTACCACCAAATGGTTGTATCCCAACTGCTGCACCTATCTGGTTACGGTTGATGTAGACATTTCCAACTGATATTTTTTTACTTATAGTGTCAATTTGACTTTGTATACGACTCTGCAAAGAAAACGTAAGCCCATATCCAGTACTATTTATATCACTTATAACTTCATTTAATTGTGACTTGTTAAAACGTATGATATGTAAAATAGGACCAAATACTTCTTGCTTTAATTGCGAAATTTTTTGTATCTCATAAATATATGGAGGAAAGAAATAACCATTATGAGAATTTGTATCCATGGGTACTTTAAATAACAGATTTGAATCTTTATCCTCTGACATTTTTTGCGTATGTTGAGTGAGCATATCGATAGATGCTTTATCAATTATTGGACCAATATCAGTACTAAGTTGTATTGGGTCACCAATCTTGAGTTCTTGCGCTGCACCGCATATCATTTTTATCTGCTTCTCTGCTATGTCCTCTTGAATAAACAGCACTCTAAGCGCAGAACAGCGTTGGCCAGCGCTGCGAAACGCAGAAAGCAAAACATCCGTAGTCACTTGCTCTAAGAGAGCAGAGCTATCAACTATCATAGCATTGAGCCCTCCTGTTTCAGCAATAAGTGGCACGATAGGACCATCCCTATTTGCAAGCATTTTATTGATTATTTGAGCAGTTTGTGTTGAGCCAGTAAAAGCTACTCCGGCAATTCTATTGTCTGGAACTAATATTTTGCCTAAATATCCACCATCCCCAAGAATGAGGTGTAACACATTTTTTGGTATCCCAGCTTCATGTAGTATTTTGACAGCTTCATAGGCAATAATAGGTGTCTGCTCTGCCGGTTTTGCCAGCACTGCATTACCTGCTGCAAGTGCAGCTGAAACCTGCCCAATGAAGATAGCGAGCGGAAAATTCCACGGTGATATACACAGGAAAACTCCCCTACCTTCAAAAAAGATGAAGTTATCTTCACCTGTTGGCCCTGGCAATTTTTTCCAGTCGCTCAGTTCATTTTTTGCTATCGTTGCGTAGTAACGTAAGAAATCCACTGCCTCTCTTACTTCCGCTATTGCATCAGATAAAATTTTTCCTGCTTCTACGATCAGAATATAAATCAACTCTTTCATCCTTTCTTCAAGCAAATCTGCAGCTTTTTCGAGGTATTTAGCGCGCTCTACTGCTGAAACATTCTGCCACTTAGTAAAAGCACTATGTGCTATTTCAAGAGCGTTTAAAGCTTGAACACTTGTTGTATTTGACACTTCTCCAATTACATTTTCTAAATGTGCAGGATTCACTACTTCGATAAATTCAGCACTATCAAATAGTGCTTTTCCATCAATTATTGGTCCAACTTGCCACTTTTTTTCACTAAAACCCTTTATATCATCTGCAAATTGTGAGACTATCACAGAATCACTAATATCCGTTCCCAAAGAATTTTTTCTTTCTGGTCCCAAAATATCTTGTGGTAATGGAATGCCTGGATGAGGTTCATAATTAAAATTTATAGCTTTTTCCAGTGGATCTGAAATTAACTCATCGATTTTAACGTTAGGATCACTTATTTGATTAACAAACGAACTATTAGCTCCATTTTCAAGAAGGCGTCTTATAAGATAAGGCAACAAGTCACTATGCTCCCCAACGGGTGCGTAGACACGACAGCTAACATTTGTTGCAAGCTCTGACATTGCATAATCATATAAGTCTTTTGCCATTCCATGTAAGCGTTGAAATTCAAATCCAGGGTGGTTTTTATCAGCAAGTTCCATGATAGAAGCAAAAGTATAGACGTTATGAGTTCCAAAGCATGGGTAAAAGCTGTTTGGTTTACTCAAAAGTTTCTGTGCGCACACGAGGTAAGATACGTCAGTATAGCTTTTTCTTGTAAATACTGAGTAATCATTTAATCCCAATTCTTGCGTACACTTGATTTCTGAATCCCAATATGCACCTTTTACAAGCCTCACCATAATTTTGTGCTTTGATCGAATAGCAACATCCTCTACAAAGT
This sequence comes from Wolbachia endosymbiont (group A) of Chalcis sispes, assembly GCF_964026765.1. NCBI lineage: Bacteria > Pseudomonadati > Pseudomonadota > Alphaproteobacteria > Rickettsiales > Anaplasmataceae > Wolbachia > Wolbachia endosymbiont (group A) of Chalcis sispes. The sequence continues at coordinate 662,996 of NZ_OZ034697.1, read as the reverse complement.
CAAGAACAGATAAAGCACGTTTTTGATATGCTTGTACAGCCAAGCCGAGCCCTTCCCACTCAGAAAGTGATTCATCAAGCCGTAATTGTTCAAACAAGATTAAGGAAATTTCAAGCCTTTCTGTTTCTTCTGCGTCTATGCATAGTGAAATGTTGTATTTTTTTGCCTCGCGGCAGAGCTCTAAAACCTTAGTGAATATCTCACCAGCAATTCGGCCAAATTGACTAAATTCATAACGTGGGTGTAAAGCAGAAAGTTTGATTGAAATTCCATGGGATTTAAAACAATCATTTATTTCAGTGGATTCACCTATAGCTTTTATTGAGTGCATGTACGAATTAAAATACTCTTCTGCATCCTCAGTTGTGTGAGCAGCTTCGCCAAGCATATCAAAAGAGTATAAAAACTTACTATTGTCATCTAGTTTTGCGTACCTTAAAGCTTCTTCTATGGTTTCTCCAACAACAAAATGATTACCAAGCATAGACATTGCTTGTTTTACTGCTTTGCGAATGATCGGTTCTCCTAAATTCTTAAGTAACTTAGAAATTGCGTAATAGAACTTCGAATCGCCTTCATTATCTCTCAATATACTGCTACCTATCATTAAACTCCACGTGGAAGCATTGACGAACAATGAAGAAGAATATCCTAAATATTTACTCCATTCTTGATTGGCAATTTTATCTTTGATTAGCTCGTCTATTGTATAATCATCTGGTATTCTAAGTAGTGACTCAGCAAGACACATAAGCGCTATTCCTTCATCATTGGAAAGCGAGTATTGCTGCATAAAGGAATCTACAATACTTAATTTATTGTGTTTGATTTTTTCAATAACTTGTTTTGCAATATTATAAATTCTATTTTTTGAATCAGCCGAAAGCTCTGCTTTTTCTACAAGATAACGTATATAACTCTTTTCATCAGTACGATAAAATCCTTGTAAACGTTTTCTGAGTTCATTAGGTTCTTGTATAGAGCTTATCATATATAATTATCTCCAAAAAATACTCCGACACCATATGTATGGTGAAATTATATCATAACTTTGCGCAGAGCAAATTGCTATTTACAAAGGGATCAGGGCTGGCTAAAAGAAGTCCATGCAATAACTTCACTAAATCAAAAAGATTGTGCAAGTATGTAGCTCAACACTCCACCACACATCAAGTATTTAGTCTCAGTTGCGGTTTGTACACAGCATTTGAGTTGAATTGATTGCCTTGAATTATCCTTTCTTTTGATGATACATTCTAGATTTCCACCTGGCACTATTTCACCTTTTATGCTTATTACCTTACTACCATCAAATATCTTTCTGGTTATTCCATTTTGAAATACAAGTGGAAGAACACCCATACCAACTAAGTTGGACCTATGTATACGCTCAAAGCTTTCTGCAATGACAACTTTAACCCCCAACAATAAAGTACCCTTTGCTGCCCAATCCCTACTTGAACCTGTGCCATATTCTTTTCCTGCAACAATGATTAGAGGTACATTATTTTCCTTGTAACGCATTGCTGCATCAAAAATTGACATAATTTCTTGAGAAGGAATATATTTTGTATATCCACCTTCGGTGCTAACCATTTCATTTTTTATTCTAATGTTAGCAAAAGTGCCACGCATCATTACATTGTGATTACCACGGCGAGACCCATATGAATTGAAATCCTGTGGTTCAATTCCAAGCCCTTTTAAATATAGACCGGCAGGACTACTCGAGGCAATATTTCCCGCAGGGGAAATATGATCAGTAGTTATGCTATCGCCAAACATTGCCAATATTTGTGCACCCTTTATATCGATTTTATTATTTTTAGGTGATAAGTTATCAAAATAAGGCGGATTTTGTATGTAAGTGCTGTTTGCATCCCAATTATAGATTTCACTTTTTTCACACTTTATCTTTCGCCAATGTTCATCACCAGAAAAAACATCCTTATACTTTTGTATGAACATCTCACGTGTTACCACACTTTTAACACAATCTTCGATTTCATTGTTTGTTGGCCATATATCTTTGAGATAGACATCATTTCCATTCTTATCTTTGCATATTGAATCTTTTGTCAGATCAATTTGCACAGTACCAGCAAGTGCATATGCAACAACAAGTGGCGGAGATGCCAAGTAATTAGCTTTGACTAACGGATGAATTCTTCCTTCAAAGTTACGATTGCCAGATAAAACTGCAGCAACGGTTAAGTTTTTGTTTTTAATGCCATTTTCTATATCTTTATTAAGTGGACCAGAATTCCCAATGCAAGTTGTGCAACCATATCCAACTAGATTAAAACCCAAAGCATTTAGATCTACCTGCAATCCAGACTTTTCTAAATATTCTGTTACAACTTGTGACCCTGGAGCAAGAGAAGTTTTAACCCAAGGCTTTGATTTTAATCCAAGTTTAATTGCATTACGAGCTACAAGACCTGCAGCAATCATCACACTTGGATTTGAGGTATTAGTGCAGCTTGTTATTGCTGCACTAACTACACTTCCATCTTGGAGTTTATCGCTTTCCTTTGACTCATTAACTGAAAATGATTTAGAAAAAGACTCTGCCACTTGTGAAAGAAAAACCTTATCTTGTGGTCTTTTAGGACCAGCCATTACTGGCTTCACGCTCGATAAATCAAGTTCTAGTGCGTCAAAAAATGCTAACTCATTATTGCCACGCCACAATCCTTGCTCTTTCGCATAAGCCTCAACTAACTTAATCAGCTTTTCTGGTCGCCCTGTTAAATGTAAATAATCGAGTGTTTTCTGATCAATTGGAAAAAACCCACAAGTTGCACCATACTCTGGGGCCATGTTTGCTATAGTGGCTCTATCTGCCAAAGATAAATAATCTAAACCATCACCACAAAATTCTACAAACTTACCAACAACGCCTTTTGTTCTTAGGATATTGGTAACCGTCAGCACTAAATCAGTCGCAGTTACTCCTTCCGACAATCTGCCAATTAATTTAAATCCAACTACTTCTGGAATCACCATACTAATTGGTTGACCAAGCATCACAGACTCAGCTTCTATGCCTCCAACACCCCAACCAAGGACTGATAACCCGTTAATCATTGTAGTATGACTGTCAGTACCAACTAAAGTGTCAGGATATATGACTCCATCATTATTACACACAACTTGCGCTAAATATTCAAGATTCACTTGGTGGCAAATCCCTGTACCAGGCGGCACTACTCTAAAATTTGTGAAGGACGATTCTCCCCACTTTAAGAATTGATATCTCTCCAAATTTCTTTTTACTTCTAGCTCAACATTCTTACTGAATGCGGAAACACTTCCATAATTATCTACTTGAACAGAATGGTCAATCACAAGATCAACCGGTACAGAAGGATTTATGTTGCTCGGGTTTCCTCCATTTTTCTTAACATAGCTCCGCATTGAAGCTAGATCAACAACAGCAGGAACCCCTGTAAAATCTTGCATCAACACCCTTGCTGGTTTATAGCTAATTTCGTGATTAGTGTGTTTATTAACGCAGTCTGCTAGTACTCTTATGTCATCTAGCTTTACGTTTACTCCATCTTCATTGCGCAATAAACTTTCAAGCAGAACCTTAAGTGAGCAAGGCAATTTAGTCACATCTATTCCTAAAAATTCACTAGCACTACTTAGGCTAAAATAGTTGTATGACTTCCCGTCAATGTTTAAAGTCGTTTTTGCGTTTAAAGAATTGTTCATCCTATCACACTATATTAGTTAAAATTGGAATTACTACCGTTACTTTTTTGTTGTTGACCTTGCTGCTCATACATAGTTTCAAAATCTATAGGATCTAGCATCAGTGGGGGAAATCCACCACTACTTGTAACTCTTGCAATTATTTCTCTTGCAAAAGGAAAAAGAAAAGTAGGTCCACCAATAAACAAAGCTTGTCTTACTTCTTCCTCACTCAACTCTTTTAAATTTTCTATTGAAAAAATGCCACAATATTTCGTTTCACAAATGAAAGCTACGCCATCCTTTATGCCTTCATCTTTTACCGTTGCTTTGACTTCTATATGCAAAGTAATTTCATGGAAAGATTTTTCTTCATTCACTTCTTCTTTGTTTTTCGTCCCTTCTAATTTTGCTGAATTGATATTAACCATTACATTAATATCTGGAGCTTTACTAGAAGAAAGGAATGGCGAATTCGGATTCTCAAATGATAGATCTTTAACATATTGACCGTGAATTCTCATTTTTTGTTGTGGCATTTCTTACGTCTCCTTTAATTAAGTTGAGATATTTAATACTTTCTTATATAATATATTCATTTACAAACGAATAGCAAACCTGATTATAAGTTGATATGAAAAACATATTTTCATTAATAATTAATAATGTTCGGATACTTTATATGCCAAGGAGTTGAGTTACTATGATAGAGCTTGTAATATATGCTTTATTAGCGGCGTTCATTTTTTCACGTTTGTATAATTCTTTAGGAAGGTCAGCCAACCTCAACCTAAAAAAGCTAACTAATGTATTGGATGTAAGCCGAAGTAGAGAAGATGTAGTAGAAAACATTGAGGGTTACATTGATAGCAATGATGAAAATTCAATAAAAGTTACTTATAAACAAATATTAAAAAAAAACAAAGATTTTTCTATTTCCCACTTTATAGAAGGTTCAAGCATAGCTTTTGAATTAATAATAAAATGTTTCAATCAAGGAAATTTGTCTCAGTTAAAACCACTTCTCGATAAAGACTTATATGATAATTTTGCAGAGAAGATTAAACATCGTAAAGAGGTGCACGAGTCTATAATTGTTTCTATCGTTTCACAAAAGATTTTAGAAATAAAGCTAGTAAAAAACGCAGTGTTTATTGCAGTATATTTCCTTTCAGAGCAAATTAACTTCGTTAAGAACAATGAAGGAGATATAATATCAGGTAGTACATCCACTATTAATAAAGTTGAGGATGTATGGCAATTCAAAAAAAATGTTAATTCATCAGACCCAAGCTGGTTGCTTGTTTCTATTCACTATAAAAAGACAAGTAACGATAAGACAAATGATAAGTAAGATGAGTTTTATTTGAAATGGAAAGCAAGCTACGCGAAATAGTACTTGACACTGAAACGACAGGTCTTGACACTGAATCTGGTCATCGAATTATTGAAATAGGGTGTGTGGAATTAATTAACCGCATTCCAACAGGTAAAGTATTCCATCGGTACCTTAACCCAGAAAGAGATATACCTTATCACTCGTTTAAGATTCACGGTATTAGTGAAGAATTTTTAGAAGATAAACCATTATTTTCAGATGTTGCACTTGAATTTCTTGACTTTATATCTAATGATATTTTGGTAATTCACAACGCTGAATTCGATGTTAAGTTCCTTAACATGGAGTTAAGCAAGCTGAATGCTGGGTTAATTTCCTCAGACAGAGTGCTAGATACATTACCTCTTGCGAGGAAAAAATTCGCAGGATCACCTGCTTCTTTGAATGCATTATGTAAGCGTTTTGATATATCGCTAGAGAATAGAGAATTGCACGGAGCACTAGTTGATGCTCAATTGCTTGCAAAGGTATATGTTGAACTTACAGGAGGGTTACAAACCTTTCTGTTTGATAATGAATGCAATCAGGACAGTAACTCCACATTCGTTCAGCATAAAGTACGTAATCTAACTCCCAGAGAACATTTACCAAATAGTGAAGAAATTGATGAACATAAGAAACTGTTAGACAAAATTAACAATACACTTTGGAATAAATATATTGAATAGGTTAACCAATAAAGATACAATTCAATTTTACTGAGAGCATTCTAATGGTAAGGTTTATAAGATTATTATCTAATGTGCTAGCAGCATTAGCAGTTGTTTTTTTAGGTTATTGTTATTTCACTAAAAAAGGCATATTTGCCCCAGCAGCGATTCACAACGCAGAAGTTAAGATAGGCGGAGATTTTTCTTTAATTAATCAGGACGGACAGATCTTGCGCAGTAGTGATTTTAAAGATAAATACATGATGATTTTCTTTGGGTTTTCCTCATGCAAAAGAATTTGCCCTATGAACCTTGGAATAATTTCAGAAACACTTGCAAAGTTAGATGAGAAAACTAACAACAAGCTACAAACATTCTTCATCACAGTCGATCCTGAGCGCGATAGCACGGAAAGACTTAAAGAATTTCAGCAGCAATTTGACCACAGAATACAAATGTTAACTGGTGAAAGAGAAAAAATAGACGAAGTAATTGCAAAGTATAAAGTATATGCTAGCAAAGTTGGTGGAGAAGAAGAAATCAACCATTCTTCAATAATGTACCTTATTGGCCCTGGAGGAAAATATGTTACACACTTTGCAGCTGATTTAAATTCAGACGAAAGTCAATCTGATAAGATTTTGGCTGAGATAAGAAAATACGTAAACTGAATTATAGATTTTTCTGTTAATTAGTCGAGCATGCAACTGCATGAGCATTATGATTTGAGAGCAATCTCCATGGGAAGACACACACAACTGTACGAACGTTGTAGTTTGGGAGCAATTCCCACCAGTGGGGTGTCATCCCAGTGCCCAGACACTGGGATCCAGCTTCTATGCAACTTAATTAAAAACGTTTGTTTTAGCGTAAGACAACTACCTTTAGCTCATCAGCTCAGTTATAAGCAAAATTTCTGGATTCCAGTGTCAAGCACTGGAATGACATCATCTGTTGTGCAATTTACCTTCAAAAATGAATGTTCGTACAGTTATGGAAGACACATTGGAATGACACTATTTGCTGTCTTCAAAAATAAACATTCGTAAAGTTGTGCTTTTAATATGGGTTATCAGTTTAAAAATGTTGCTAATCAGCATATATGAATGTAATATTAATTAACATTCATAAACGAAGCAATACCATGGAAAATAGTTATAATGCCGATGCAATAAAAATCTTAAGGGGTCTTGATGCTGTAAGGAAACGTCCAGGTATGTACATTGGTGACACTGACGATGGATCTGGCTTGCACCACATGGTATATGAGGTTGTTGATAACGCAATAGATGAATCTTTAGCTGGATATTGTGATCAAATTGAAGTTAGCATAAATAAAGATGGTTCAGTATCTGTAACTGATAATGGTCGTGGCATTCCAACTGACATTCATGAAGAAGAAGGAATATCAGCAGCAGAGGTAATAATGACTCAACTCCATGCTGGTGGTAAATTTGACAGCAATACCTATAAAGTTTCTGGGGGATTACATGGTGTTGGAATCTCAGTTGTGAATGCATTATCAAGCTGGTTGGAATTAATTATTTGGCGCAATAAGAAAGAACACTTTATGCGTTTTGAAGATGGTGAGTCTATTGAACCTTTAAAGGTAGTCAACGAAAATACAAACAAAAGAGGAACTAAAGTCACGTTCATGCCATCAACAGAGACTTTTAATGGCATTAATTTCAGTTACTCAACGCTTGAAAGTCGTATAAGAGAATTAGCATTTTTAAATTCAAATATCGACATTACTTTACGTGATTTGCGCAATGAACCATATACAGAATCTCATTTCAATCAGAGCAATCAATCTAAAGACAATTTTGGTACAGCAAATTTTGTGCAGTATTTAGATAAGAATAAGACACATGTAACTAAAATTGCCAGTATGAAAGGAGATGCAGAAGATCTTGGCATCAGCTTGGAAATATCGATGGAATGGAATGATTCCTACTATGAGAATATGTTGTGTTTCACTAATAATATACGGCAACGAGATGGTGGTACGCATTTGGCAGGATTTAGATCTGCACTAACTAGATGTATCAATACCTATGCAACTAATGAAGGGTTTTTAAAGAAAGCAAAAGTAAATTTAACTGGAGAGGACGTTAGAGAAGGTTTAACTTGTGTTTTATCTCTTAAGATGCCTGATCCTAAGTTTTCTTCACAAACAAAAGATAAACTAGTTAGTTCTGAAGCACGTGCAGTTGTAGAAAGTATAGTTTCTGATAAATTGAGCACAATCCTTGAAACTGATCCCAAATTGGCAGCAAGCATAGTAGAAAGAGCAATCAGGTCAGCAAAAGGAAGAGAAGCTGCAAGAAAAGCGCGCGAGCTAGTTAAAAGCAAAAACAATATTGATATTGCAACTCTGCCAGGAAAGCTTGCTGATTGCCAGGAAAAAGCCCCTGAGTTATCGGAATTATTTATAGTAGAGGGTAATTCAGCAGGTGGTACTGCAAAGCAGGGGCGTAATCGTAAAACACAAGCAGTGCTTGCCTTAAGAGGAAAAATTCTAAACGTAGAACGTGTAAGTTTAGATCGTATTTTTTCATCTGCAGAAATAGGCTCTTTAATCACTGCAATTGGTGCTGGAATAGGGAGTGAACACTTCGATATTGAAAAAGCTAGATATCATAAAATTATCATCATGACAGATGCAGATGTTGATGGTTCACATATAAGAACTTTGATTCTAACTTTCTTTTTTAGACATATGCGTGAAGTTATTGAAAAAGGTTACTTATACATAGCACAGCCACCCCTCTATAAAGTTACAAAGAATGCCAAAGACACTTATATTAAAGATGACGAAACTTTTGAAGAGTATATAATAAACTCAGCAGTTAAAAGATTAACACTAAGTGGTACAGCTACAGAATTTAACGACTTGCGCCTTATTTTGAATAAATGCGTTAGCACTTCTAATATTAGCAAAAATTATGATAGAGAAATACCACAAAATCTCTTAGAGTCATTGCTAATTTTAAGCAAAAAGAATGCTCTATCATCGGCTGATGAGATATTAAAGTATTTGAAGTTAATGTACAGCGAATACACTTGGGAAGTGGAAATAAAAGATGAAGAAAAAGAAATTCACATCTCTAAATTATTTCAAGGATTGGCAGACAAATATATATTTGCACTTAGTATGCTTGAAGGCAAAGATATGCAAAACATATTAAGTTTGCTTGATGGTATAAGTAATTTATTTAATGGTGATTCATTTTTAAAGTCACAAGAAACTGAAATAAGAATCACTTCTCCAAGTACGCTTGCAAAAATAATAATGGACTATGGTAAAAAAGGTTTAACTCTGCAGAGATTTAAAGGTCTTGGTGAAATGAATGCTGATCAGCTATGGGATACTACGTTAAATCCTGAGGCTAGAACTTTACTGAAGGTTGAAATAAAAGATTGTGAAGAAGCTGATTCCATATTTTCAATATTAATGGGTGATATAGTTGAACCACGCCGTGATTTTATTAATAGCAATGCACTCAACGTGCATGATGTTGATATTTGAACTTTTAGCAAAATGTACGAACGTTACGGGTTTAAGCAAAGACTGTGTCATTCAAGTAGCTGACACTGGTTCCTTTATAACGGTGTCATTCCAGTGCTTGACACTGGAATGGCTTTGTTGCATAGCAACTGAAAAAATCTGGTGGCTACTGACAAAATTCATTATAAAATAGCCATTTAACCTTGAAAGAAAAAATATGCCACAAAAAATGAGGGTCAGTAACCATAGCGAATATAACAAATTTCTAGAAAAAAGAGGAAATATTTTTCATTATATCAACGAAGCCATAGAAAAGTGGTACGAGAATGGTCCAAAAATACCAGGTGGCAACAATATTTATAGCGATAAAGTTGTAATTTTGGTGCACATAATAACTTGTTTATTTAGAATAGGCCTGAGGCAAACAGTTGGGTTTATAGCAGGATACCTTGAGCAAATTGGGAAAAATTTGCAAGTTATCAGCTATTCACAATCATCAAGAAGGTTTAAGAAACTTAATATTAAGATCAATGATTGCAGAATTGATAAAAATAATATGGAAGATATCGAAATTGCTATAGACAGTACAGGAATTAGTATATACAACAACACTCCTGGTCATAGCAAGGAAAATAGCGAAGATAGAAAGTATCGCAGCTATGAACAGACAAGAAAATTGCATGTAATGTTGAATACAAACAGCAAAAAAGCCATAGCTGTAAGATACAGTAATGGTGTCTACTCTGATCACTATGGAGCTTGTGATTTGCTAAAAGAAGTCGATTTTCAGTATGTCATAAAAGTACTATATGCAGATAGGGCATATGATAGAGAAAAGCTCTATAAGCTGTGTAATCAATATGGTATAAAAACGAAAATTCCTCCGAAAAACAACGCAGCAGAGCATCCAAAATTGGATTATATGCTTGATAGAAATGCCGCTATTCAGTTAATGAAATTACATGGTGAGAATGGTATAAAAAGATGGAAAGAAGAAGTAAATTACGGAAAAAGATCGTATATTGAAGGATTTTTCTCAAGGTTGAAGCGAATATTTGGGTTTAGTTTTAGGAGCAAATCTGAGATTAATCGTGAGAAGGAACTACTTGTTAAATGCTATTTGCTCAATAAGTTCACTGATATTGGTATGGCTAAATTTGAGATAGCTTCATAAATTTATTGTGCGTTACCTACTATCCGAAGAGCGATGCAACAAAGCCGTCCCCTTATCATGAAACTGAAGCTATTTATTTATCTTCTCTGTACAGATTAAATGACAAAAAAACTCACGTATCTGGCGTCTCATGTTTAATTTTTTGCACTATGTGCACCTTATGTCTTTATCAAATTTCTAGGTTTTTACCTACACAAGCTGAGATACGCTTATAAAGCATTTAAAACATTAAAAAACGCCAACTTAAAAAATGGATAGTGAATAATTAGCTACCCTAGGGTTTCTTTTGCCTTTTTTTCTGTTTAGTAAATTTCTTAATGTTTATAATTTAGATTAGTTGCGGCTTAAAAGCAACTGAATCGCGGTTATTAAACGTTTAGAATAAAAAAACGCCATACTTGAAAGTATAATGTAAGTAATTAGCCAACCACGGGGCTTCTTTTGCCTTTTTTTCATTTGGTAAATTTCTTAATATTTATGGCTGAACGACAATCGTCATCCCGCTGCTTGTTAGCGGGATCTCTTGTTAGCGGCTGAGATATCGCGAATGAATCGCGGTATGACGGTTCGCGGCGGTATGACGGTTCGCGACGGCGTGACGATAAGCTCGTTATCCCGCTGCTTGTTAGCGGCTAAGAGATACCGCGGCAGTATGACGGTTAAGTGGGGTGTCATCCCAGTGTCAGCTACTCGGATGACAGGAGAAGGAGGCTACTTGCATGACACCATTCTTTTTTCTGGATCCAAGTAATCAGGGCACTGGGATGACAAGAAGAGGGCACTGCCGTCATAAAGGAACCAGTGTCAGCTACTCGGATGACAACAAAGAGCTACTTGGATAACAAGAAATATAGGCACTGGAATTGCAAAGAGTTTGCAAATATTAGTTATTACCTGTAGGATATAGAGAAATTAGTAAGGATTTTAATAGGAATAATATGCCATCTGTTACTTTTATTTTACCTGATGGGAGTAAGAAAAGCTATGAAGCTGCAGAGGGAGAAACTCTGCTCAATTTAGCCCATAGAAGTGATCCAGATCTGCTTGAAGGTGCATGTGAAGGCTCTCTTGCTTGCTCTACATGCCATGTAATTGTTGATCCAAAGTTTTATAATGCTGTAGAAATACATAACCCTATATCTGATGAGGAAAATGATATGTTAGACCTAGCTTTCGGCTTAACAGAGACGTCGAGGCTTGGATGCCAAATAAAAATCACAAAAGATATCGACGGCTTGTGTGTAACCATACCAAGGGGTACAAGAAACATATCATTAGATAAATAGGGGAATCATGCGTAAGATTTTTATCTATATTATCATCTCTTTACTTTTGTTTATTCCTGTAGCGTATAGTGGTTTTTGGTATTTTTCTGCATGTAAGGTAAAAAATCTTTTAGCTGAAACAATACTATACATTAACGACGAAAAATTTGATATTTCACATGATTTTAGTGGATTTCCTTCTAACCTAATTTTCCGTGTGACAAACCCAAAATTTTCCAATGAGCAATTAACCATCTCATCTGATGCTTTATTGATAAAAAATAGATTGTTTGATAAATCAGTATATATCTACATACCAAGCAATGAAGTCAACATTGCTGTTCATGATGATGAGAAAAAGAATATAAAATGCCACACAAACGATAGCAGCCACTTTGTTGTTAGACTAAACGATTTACCATCTTCATTGCGATTCAACAAAAATAGTACCGTGATAGACTATATAGATACACTTCGTTACGAAGATTATGGATTAAAATGTGATGTTTTAGAAAATCAGCAAAGTGTTATAACTGAAGTGAATGATAAAAGCAATTACATTCAATTTCACCTCGATAAAGAACCAAGTGGAAATACTAAACTAGGATTTGATTTTTATACTTATCGGTATAAAAATACTGCAAGTCCTGAAAGTTACCTTAGTATCGACACTAAATTTGATTACGAATTTGTAAACCACATCTCAGCTTCCAGAATTAATTTCAACATAGAGAAATTTTTAATTCAAAGTAATAATTTTTCTCTTGCTGCAGATGGTGGAGTGCGAAATTATAATTTGGTTACGTCTTCATTTAAAGACAAAATCAACGTGGCTATATCAAATTATAAAGAATTAATCTCGTTTATGATTGGTGACTCAAAAACTTCAGATGCGTTTGAAAAATTAATGTCTTCCTTATCAGAAAAAACAACTGATGATGGCATTCAATTTTCAATAAAGTACGATGATGATGTAGGGTCAAGCTTTATTGGAAAGTTATCCACCACTGATTTTATGAACCAGCTCAGTAAAATAACCCAATTAACCAAGGATGAGAGCAGTAGTTAGTTTACTTTTCATATTGATATTCCACTCAGGCGTAAACGCTTTTACTCTGGATAATAAACTCAGAGATAAAAGCATGGAAAAACGAGCAACAAGTTTATTTGAAATAATAAGGTGTCCAATATGTTCTGGCGAATCATTGTCTGAATCTGGATCTCAGATCGCGTATGATATGCGAGAAGCAATTCGTAAAAAAATCAATGATGGATACACTGATGAAGAGATAATCTCAGAGTTAAAAAATTCTTACGGCAATTCAATTATAATCGTACCACCTAGCACTTACATTTTGTGGTTTATTCCACTTACAACTCTGCTTATTGGGTGTTTTTTAATACAAAGATACATCAATACAACCACTTAAACCTTTTATATATAGCTAAAGTGACTTAGGTTCTCTAATTGCACATAAGTCAACAATAATTTTCACACAAATCAAAACAGCATATCTTCTCCATGATCCTTGGTAATTTTACATAAGTTAAAAGTAGCATATGGTTCTCTCCGCGGTCTGAGATGACAATAAATTTGTCAAGCCGCATTATACTTGTTAGGCGGAAGTGGACGGCAACATATTTACCACGAAGTCTAACTAAGTTCTTGCTTGTCCCTTCCATCGGCATTGCTATCTTTATTTTCAATAAAATTATTGTCCTATGCTCTTTTGATGTTTATTGATAATAAAATTCTGTTTTATCAACCAACATCCTATGCATAATTACAGCTAATTTTCTTGCTACTGCTACAATTGCTTTTTTCATTCCTTTTTTCTTCGCAACCCCAGTTTTTTAATTTAAATGTCCTCTTGGTAACTGTAAGCATTGTTTGTGCAGCTTCATATAACATACTTCTACATTCCGCTGGTCCCATCTTTGATATGCTGCCATGCCGATCAACTTTTCCAGAAGAATATTGCCTTGGTGTCAACCCTATATACCCCAGTTGCGGATTAGCCAACGAAGTAAAGCTTAGAAATGCAGCGGCTGCATGGAATATGAAACAAGCGTAGAAAAAATGTGTACCAAAAAATTTATCGGTGATCTGTGGCGAGTATGCTCAATCTCAAATTTGTTTTTCAGAGAGCCAAAAACTGTCTCAATAATCGATCTTTTTCTTAACAAAATCTTCTCATTTAGCGCCATTAATGAGTTTTTCATACCCTTTTTATACTGGTTACAAGCTTTAACCCTCTATCGAATAATTCGTGAAAAAGATCTTTTTTGATATATCCTTTATCTCTAAACAATAATCCAGTCAATTTCTGAGTTAAATTTGGCACAGGTATCAACGTTGCCTTTTGTCACCGTAACCCCTTGAATTTCGCCAGTTTCGTTGATTACTAGATGTACCGAAAAACCACCCATAAGTAGTCTTTCCAATCTTTGCCAACCCTTTGAAAACTTTGTTTCTCGAGGTCCTTTTTGGATGGCAAACAGCGATAGATTATGTACGAAATCCCTGTCACTTTTGACTGTTCGCAAAACCATTGCATTAAGAGCGCTAAATACCATAAAACCCGCGATTTTAGCCTAATAAACCTACTATAGGATGGCAATTTTGGAAACGCTGATTCGTATAATAATTTCAAATAATGCACATAGAAAATTTTAAAATTGTCGCACTTGATATAGCAATATTATGGTAAAAATCTCTGAATGCGTAATCTCTGGCGTCCTGGTTGGTTTTTTGCCACTTGGTAGAAGTTTTTCTGCAAAATTTTCATCGACTGTATTGCAAAAATCATCGACTATACAAAAGATTTCTGTTACTTTTTCTTTCATTGGTAACCTCCTATTTTAGGAATGAATATCAAATACCTCGGAGTTTACCCTATTTCCTTACCTTTTTTATTTTTTCTAATTTACAACTGGGGTTAGCAGTGCTGTGAGAATGGTTGAAAGCGCAAAAGAAAACCTCTCGGAAGTTAAAAATATACTGGTCGATGCAGGTTATACAGGAGAAAATTTTGCAACTCAAATAAAAACGATTATTGGAGCAACTGTAGAAGTAATAAAACGAAGTGAATTACATTCCTTTGCTGTATTGCCACAAAGATGGGTTGTAGAGCGATCTTTCGCTTGGTTAGAAAAATGCAGACGATTGTGGAAAAATTGCGAGCGAAAACTTAACACTAGCCTACAAATGGTCGTTCTTTCCTTCATTTCTCTTCTATTGAGAAGATTTTAAACAGGTTCTAAATCTTTATTTTAAAAATGTCATATTGACCACCGGTACCTGAAAATACTATTCCAATTGATCAGAGCTATCCATTTCCTTAATTTTTGTAACGTTGTCATAGGAGTACTATAACTTTAGTATCAACTATGTTTTATTGTTTTTGCATCTAAAAAAATTTAGCTTATTCAAGCAGCATTTTGCCTTTTTTTGGATGTAGGGATTTTTTAGGAATTGTCTTCTTGAATTCTATGGTATTTTGTTTAACATTGAAACAAGATTCCAGTGTCAGCTACTTGCATGACATTGTTGGTTAATGTTTTATGGCTTTACGATAGCTATACAACTTATCTTAAAAGCAATATAGTGTTTACTATACAATGAATCAAAGATAGTAAGTAAAGTCTATGGAATTTCAAATCGCTACACATTTTCAACCGGCTGGGGATCAACCACAGGCAATCAATAGCTTAATTGCAGGGCTAAATAGCAATAAAAGAGATCAGGTTTTGCTTGGAGTTACTGGTTCTGGGAAAACTTTTACTATGGCAAATGTTATTGCAAGGACAAACAGGCCTGCATTAATTATGGCACACAATAAAACTTTAGCAGCACAGCTTTATGAGGAAATGAAAGGATTGTTTCCCCATAATGCTGTTGAATACTTCATTTCTTATTATGATTATTATCAACCTGAAGCCTATTTACCACAAACTGATACTTATATCGAAAAAGATTCTGCAATTAACGAAAGAATTGAGATGCTGCGTTATTCCACCGTCTGCTCCCTTTTGGAGCGCAGGGATACGATCGTAGTTGCCAGTGTTTCCTGCATATACGGTCTTGGTTCGCCTGAGAGCTACCGCAGCATGATCATACCGCTTAGTGTTGG
This sequence comes from Wolbachia endosymbiont (group A) of Chalcis sispes, assembly GCF_964026765.1. NCBI lineage: Bacteria > Pseudomonadati > Pseudomonadota > Alphaproteobacteria > Rickettsiales > Anaplasmataceae > Wolbachia > Wolbachia endosymbiont (group A) of Chalcis sispes. The sequence goes on along the minus strand of NZ_OZ034697.1, from coordinate 647,165 downwards.
AAATAAAATTCGTATTAATGATTTCCTGAGCAACTTAACTGATCTTCAATACAAGCGCTCTGATGCCAGGTTTGAGAGAGGATATTTCAGAGTGCGCGGCGATATTGTTGATATATTTCCTTCCCATTATGAAAATAAAGCTTGGCGTTTATCGTTATTTGGCGATGAAATAGAAGAAATTTCTGAAGTTGATGCTATAACGGGCAATGTTACCAAAGGCGTAAATAAAATCACCATTTTTCCAAATAGCTATTACATAACCCCGCGTGAGGCTTTGTTGCAGGCAATTGAACTAGTCAAAAAAGAGCTGCATGAACGCTTGGATTATTACTACTCGCAAAACAAGATTGTTGAAGCAAAGCGCCTCGAGCAACGCACTAATTTTGATATCGAAATGATGAGAACAACAGGAATATGTAAAGGTATTGAAAATTATTCGCGTTATCTCTATGGAATGGAAGCTGGGGATCCACCGCCTACTTTGTTTGAATATTTACCCAAAGACGTAATTTTATTTGTTGATGAGAGTCATGTCACCGTTCCTCAGGTTGGTGCGATGTACAGTGGTAATGAGGCGCGTAAAAAGAAATTGATCGACTATGGCTTCAGGCTCCCTTCCGCTTTTGATAATCGTCCATTAAAATTTGAAGAGTGGGAGGGAGTTAGGCCGCAGACTGTTTACATTTCAGCCACTCCAGGAAAGTATGAGTTGGCAAAGACCAATAATGTATTTATAGAGCAAGTTATCCGTCCAACAGGGCTTACAGACCCAATCTGCATTGTAAAACCAATAGAGAGTCAAATTGATGATGTAATTCATGAGGCACAAGTGACAATAGGGAAGGGATTTTGTGTTTTAATCACTACATTGACGAAAAAGATGGCTGAAAATTTAGCTGAATATATGAGTGAATTGAATATGAGAGTGAGTTATTTGCATTCTGATATTGCTGCGCTGGAGAGAATAGAAATTATATACAAATTGAGATCTAAAGAAATCGATGTTTTAGTAGGTGTTAACTTGCTTAGGGAAGGTCTTGATATTCCAGAGTGTGGGTTGGTTGCAATTTTGGATGCTGATAAAGAAGGATTTTTGCGATCGGAAACTTCATTAATTCAAACGATTGGTCGTGCTGCACGTAATGCTGAAGGTAGAGTAATTTTGTATGCAGATAAAATCACTGGTTCTCTGGACCGTGCATTAAGAGAGACCGAAAGAAGAAGAAAAAAACAAGAAGAACATAATATATTGCACAATATTATCCCGAAGACTATAATAAAACCTATATCAAACACCTTACAGGAGAGGGCAATAGCAGAACCGAAAGTAAATATTAATAAGGATGATTTGAGAAAGCAAATGATAGAGCATGCTGAAAATTTAGAGTTTGAAGAAGCAGCAAGAATAAAAAAATTATTGTAAGGTTAAATAACACATGATGTAATGTGCATATTGTAAAAATGTAAATAATTTTATTGATATCTTTATATTAATACTTTTTAAATATTTAGTACCGCACAATACTTACAATGGACAAGAAAAACTAACACCAGTGCTTTCAGGGTCAGCTAATAAAACGCTTGGGTGGCTGAGAGCAGTGGATTAGATCAGATTAATAAACCTAAATTACTTACCCTTCAAAGAGAAAGAACTACCAACTCTGACTTCTTCTATAACAGAGGAGACCGACTCAGAACTGGGGCTCGATGAGACCGAAGACTTACCACTCTGCGAAAACCCACCACTAGCTTCTAGTCCATCTTCATCACTTCCAGTATCACTAGTCGATTTTTGTGAAGACGATCCTGAATAACAACCACTATCTGCAAAACTTGTAGAAGCGTTACCACCAACTTTTTGTAAATCTGAGAGTAGTTGCTTTCCCTCCTTCTCAGGAGAAGAAAGGAGTAAGTTTAGCTTCTTTCTCCCACCAGGAGTATACAGCAAGTATTTTAACTGTGCATCCTCAAGAGAGTTGGAATCTAGTTTCTTCTGCAGCTTAGGACAAAGAAATGGGCGTAGTTCCTTCTTCTCGTCATTAGTAAGAGGTTTTTCTTGAGAAGAAGCCACTTTTGAGAGTGAAGAATTACGGTGAAGCCATTTTGCTAATTTGTCACGAAATGAACGGTGTGACATATTTTTAGGTTCTACACGAGAACAAATAAGTAAGGATATTATATTGCCTGCCTCAGGAGAGAAAGGTTTGGATATTTGCTCTCCCTCAGGAGACAAAAGTAAGGGTAATCGCTCCTTCCCTTCAGGAGAAAGAACTAAAGGTATCGTCTTTTGCCCCTCAGGAGAAGGTGAAAACAGCAGCTCTTTTCCCTTAGGAGAAAAAAGTGAATGCAGTTGTTGTTTATTCTCAGAAGAAAAAAGCGAGCATAGTTGCTTATTCCCCTCAGTAGAAAAAAGAAAGTCTAGTAGGTTTTCCTGTTCACGAGGATCCGAAATCGAGGATAACTGCTTTCCCGCCTCAGAAGAAAGAAGTAAGGGTAGTTGCTTCTTCCCTTCAGGAGAAGAAAAATAATCTAGAAAACACAAAAAAGCTTTTACTGTTTTATTACTAGCATAAGTAGAAAAATCCGCAAGTGGCAGTGACTGTGGCCGCTTATTGTCTACGGGAGGATTTAGATCTTTCCTTGATTCAGATATCCCTGGAACAGTACTAGTAGTGATAGAAGAATTCGACTGTGGCCGCTCAAGCGACTCGAAACCACTATCTTTAGAAATTTTAGAATTACGGTCCCCGGGCACATTTGGCTTGCTTACGGCATCTTGTGACTTTGCTTCAGAATACTCATCACTACTTTTTCGATCACTTTCATCAGTAACTTGCTGTTTTTCAGATTCCTCATTAGAAGCCACAGAATTTAAGGACATTGAATCATTCCATGCTATAGGAGAAGGAATCGATAAAGATAGCTGTGATTGATCACCAGTGGATTGACTTGAATCTATTTTCCCCGGCACCAACTGAAACAGCCCCCCTTTTCCTCCCTCTCTTTCTGATCCTTGCCTGGGAGAATCCTTTGATGCTACACCCTGACTACACGTGGGAGACTCCAATTTCATATCTAACAGTTCAGTCGATGGTGATCGCGACAATGCTCGAAAACGAAGCTCAGGGTCAATGGACAATTCATGGTCTTTGTTGATTACAGAGTTTTTTATTATTTTGGTTATCACACAGTGAGAAATTTCTTTATTAGAAAAGTCTATGCCATATATTCCACTGTTTCCACATATTGGTAATTCTGCTTGAACTTTACTATAAAGATTATTAAATACAGCATAATTGAATGCATAACTTAGTTTAAGAGCTTCTTCACTTGCTAATATCCTAGGCTCTCCATTATCTAATACAACAGGTATAAGAATTTTGGCTGTTTTTTCATTTAAAGGGAAATTACGAATAAAGCCAGCCACTGTCACTCTTGTCGCTTGACCAATAGATTCTATTATCATATCTTTAAATAACTTCACTTTATAATTAGCACTACTTTCAACTCCAAGATACATACCTACAAGCCATGCCTTATACCGTGTTACACTATCAATAAAACGAGCGTTATCAAAAACATCTTTGATATATACACTATTGTCTTTACCATTAACCTCTAAAGGCTTCTTAGGAACATTTTCATATCTTTCTCTCATCCTTGATAAAAACTTACTCTTAAATTGCTGACTTAATTCTTTATTATCAAATTTAGAACAACACAAATATTCTCCCTTATTAAATGGTACAGTTGTGCTGCTAATTTGCATATCTTCTAGAACATCCTTTTTAAGTGAAGAAGCCAAGTGAGACTTCAAATTAAAAATCACGCCCTTATCTATAGGTGTTACAAACTTAATACTACCTTGTTTATCTACGAACCAATCTCCTTTATAGTTCTTAAGTGGAAAAGATTCAACATCTTTATAGTTTTCAAACGGAAAAGAATTAACATCAAAAATTAGCTTAGCTGTATCCAATATTTCTGCTTTATTACCTTTTTCAATGCCGTAGAATTCACGTATTATCTTCCTTTTTATACTGTCCAGATATCTTCTACACTGATACGTACCCATACTCTTATCAAATGAGACTACAATATAGTCCTCCTTGCCCCTGCTTTGCAGCGTAAAATTAGTTTTAACTGTATTACGAGCATAATTATGTACATTAAAAGCACTAACCAATGCTCTTACTGTTTCTCTATTAGGCATACCAACCTCCCCATTTTTAAATTACAACAACTATTCTTTATTACTACCTTTTGTTACCGCTACCAACTCCACTAGAGCTTGACCCGCTCATAGAACTGCTAGGCTGCTCAGACTGACGTTTCCTTTCTTCTATTTTCCTAGCTGTATCACGATGATCATCAAACCTTTCTTTTTCCACCGAAAGTAATTTTCCACCACCTGGTGCTGTATTCTCACGCTTCCACTTTTCAGCATCAAAACCTTTTTTATCATTACCGCTATGCATATTGCCTCCTAAGTAAAAATATTATGTAACTAATATACTAAAAATAAAATTAAGTGCAAGCATTTTTTTATATTTTTTTTAAAAAAACTTTATTCACTCTTTTTCATAAAACTCAACTTTCAAGATTCCAGCGTCACGCGCTACCCTTTCTTGTCATCCCAGTGCCCAGACACTGGGATCTAGTCTTTTTTGCAATTTCATCAAAAACGCTCCTTTTTAACATAAAACCCTACATTTATCAAACCCAATGCACAGTCTGGATTCCATCGTCACGCGCTGGAATGACAAAAAAAGATGCTGAATGACACTCGTGTTTCTTTATGTCATACCAAATACCCATAGGTGTCATCCCAGTGCCCAGACACTGGGATGGCTTTGTTGCATCGCTCTTCGGATAGTAGGTAACGCACAATAAATTTATGAAGCTATCTCAAATTTAGCCATACCAATATCAGTGAACTTATTGAGCAAATAGCATTTAACAAGTAGTTCCTTCTCACGATTAATCTCAGATTTGCTCCTAAAACTAAACCCAAATATTCGCTTCAACCTTGAGAAAAATCCTTCAATATACGATCTTTTTCCGTAATTTACTTCTTCTTTCCATCTTTTTATACCATTCTCACCATGTAATTTCATTAACTGAATAGCGGCATTTCTATCAAGCATATAATCCAATTTTGGATGCTCTGCTGCGTTGTTTTTCGGAGGAATTTTCGTTTTTATACCATATTGATTACACAGCTTATAGAGCTTTTCTCTATCATATGCCCTATCTGCATATAGTACTTTTATGACATACTGAAAATCGACTTCTTTTAGCAAATCACAAGCTCCATAGTGATCAGAGTAGACACCATTACTGTATTTTACAGCTATGGCTTTTTTGCTGTTTGTATTCAACATTACATGCAATTTTCTTGTCTGTTCATAGCTGCGATACTTTCTATCTTCGCTATTTTCCTTGCTATGACCAGGAGTGTTGTTGTATATACTAATTCCTGTACTGTCTATAGCAATTTCGATATCTTCCATATTATTTTTATCAATTCTGCAATCATTGATCTTAATATTAAGTTTCTTAAACCTTCTTGATGATTGTGAATAGCTGATAACTTGCAAATTTTTCCCAATTTGCTCAAGGTATCCTGCTATAAACCCAACTGTTTGCCTCAGGCCTATTCTAAATAAACAAGTTATTATGTGCACCAAAATTACAACTTTATCGCTATAAATATTGTTGCCACCTGGTATTTTTGGACCATTCTCGTACCACTTTTCTATGGCTTCGTTGATATAATGAAAAATATTTCCTCTTTTTTCTAGAAATTTGTTATATTCGCTATGGTTACTGACCCTCATTTTTTGTGGCATATTTTTTCTTTCAAGGTTAAATGGCTATTTTATAATGAATTTTGTCAGTAGCCACCAGATTTTTTCAGTTGCTATGCAACAAAGCCATCCCAGTGTCAAGCACTGGGATGACAGCAGTCCTACGTCATACCGCCGCGGTATCTCAGCCGCTAACAAGTAGCGGGATGACGGTTGTCGTTTAGCCATAAACATTAAGAAATTTACCAAATGAAAAAAAAGGCAAAAGAAGCCCCGTGGTGGTTGGCTATTTACTATGTACTAAAATATCGGCGTTTTTTTATTCTAAAACGCTTGATTAAGAGCGATTTAGCTGCTTTTAACTTGCAACTAACCTACACCGCAAGTGTTTAAGAAATTTACTAAGCAGGAAAAAAGGCAAAGAAACCCCGTAGTAGCTAGCATTCAAATTCTCCCTTGTCAATTTGACGTTTTTTGCTGTCTTAAACGCTTTGTAAGCGCGTTTCGGCTTATATAGGTAAAAACCTAAAAATTTTTAAAGACATGCGATGCACGTAGTGCGAAAAATTAAACATGAGACGCCAAATACCCTAAGTTTTTTGTCATTAACCTGCACAGATTGCGAAGATAAATAAATAGCTTCAGTTTCATGATAAGGGGGTTGGCGGAGTTTGTCAAGTAAGTTTTTTCGTTTCTAACGGTTGTTGCCAAAAACTATACAAGAAGTCTTTTAAGATCAATCACTTATCTTCAAGGCTTGAATAAAAGCATTCTGTGGAATATTTACGTTCCCTATAGAATGTAACCTTTTTTTACCCTTCTTTTGCTTTTCAAGTAGTTTCATTCTTCGCGTTACATCTCCACCATAGAGTTTAGCTGTTACATCTTTTCTATATGGATTAATCGTTTCTCTGGCAATAATTTTCCCGCCCACTGCCGCTTGAATCGCGATTTTATATTGCTGACGTGGTATTAGATCCTTCAAGCGTGCACATATTTCACGCCCTCTTTTTTCTGCCCTACTTTTGTGAACGATACAAGCCAGTGCATCTACGGGCTCTCCATTAATTAAAAAGCTTAATTTATCTATTTGACTTACCAGATAGCTGGAAATTTCCCAATCCAAACTTGCATATCCTTTGGAAATTGATTTTAATCGATCATAAAAGTCAAAAACAACTTCAGACAGTGGTAATTTATATCTTAACAATGCTGTTGTTGTGTTACCAATGTAAGATAAATCCTCCTGTTCTCCCCTCCTTTCTTCACATAGAGATAGAATCTCTCCCAAGTATTGGTCAGGGACCATTATGGTTGCGGTAATCCATGGTTCTTCCACAATTTCAATTTTCGTTGGATCTGGCATATCACTTGGGTTATGAATATTCAAAACTTCACCACTTCGTGTTGTAACCCTATATATAACACTCGGCGCAGTTGCTGTTAGATCTAAATCAAACTCTCTTTCGAGTCTTTCTTGAATAACTTCAAGATGCAACATTCCCAAAAAACCACAACGAAATCCATAGCCTAGTGCATTTGAAGTTTCAGCTTCGAAGGTAAAACTTGCATCATTTAAATGTAACTTTTCTAGAGCTTCTCTTAGATATTTAAAATCATCCGTTTTATGAGGAAAAATGCTACAAAATACCACAGGATGCACTTCTTTAAATCCAGGAAGTGCTTTACTACAAGGTCTCTTTTCCTCAGTGATAGTGTCCCCTACCTTGCAGTCTGCTACTTCCTTCATTGAAGCAGTTATAAAACCAACTTCACCCGCTGAAAGTTCACCCGTCATCACTTTTTTAGGGGTGAAAATACCGATATTATCTATCTGATATGTAGCATTATTAGACATCATAACAATTCTCATGCCTTTTTTTAGCACTCCATTTTTAACTCGCACTAAAATTACTACTCCTAAGTAAGTGTCATACCAACTATCAACTAAAATTGCTTGCAATGGAGCATTTACATCACCTTGAGGAGCTGGAAGTTTTGCTACTATTGCTTCCAGTACATCTTTTATTCCAAGTCCAGTTTTTGCTGATATTAAAACTGACTCACTTGCATCAATACCGATTATTTCCTCAACCTGGAGTTTTACCCCTTCTGGATCTGCAGCAGGAAGATCAACTTTATTGAGCACAACTATTATTTCATGGTTGTTGTCAATAGCTTTATATACATTTGCAAGGGTTTGTGCTTCAACGCCCTGGCTACTATCTACCACTAAAAGTGAACCTTCGCACGCTGCTAAGCTTCGACTTACCTCGTAAGAAAAGTCAACGTGACCTGGGGTGTCCATGAGATTTAGGCAATATTGATTACCGTCGTTTGCCGTATAATTAAGTTTTACCGTCTGTGCTTTAATTGTAATGCCACGTTCACGCTCTATATCCATTGAATCGAGTATTTGATTGATCATTTCTCTTGCTTCAAGGCCGTTACATTCCTCTATTAAACGGTCAGCAAGCGTTGACTTACCGTGGTCTATATGCGCTATTATTGCAAAATTTCTTATGTTGTTCATTTATGGCTATTTTACTTAAGTAGAACCATTTTACATTTTAAGTGTTGTGAGGGCAATCCTTTATTAAGAGACTATTTACTCCTTCAACATAGACGACACTTTTTTCGAGCAGGAAATCACTTTATTAACCATATAGTTTTCATGATTATTATCTATTTTAGGCAACTCATACAGATAATTTACCATCATTCCAGCCGACTGACTAATGCCCTTTTCAGAAGTATCCGCCATCCAGTTTAGTTGTTTTATCGATGCACCATTGCTTAAATGAAAATGCGCCACCGGGTCATAAGTATTTCCATTACTATTATTCACTTTTAGTAAATAATATGCACATAGTTTAAGCATGTATTGTTTAGTTTCATTTGTACATTCAACATTAGTTTTTAATTGCTCTGCACTTTCTAAAATTTCTGCACTAGATTGTTTTATGTTTAGTTTGCCCAATAAAGTGACATCTTGGTTTAGATTGTTTTTTAGCCATTTCGTAAAGCCAGGTATTGGAGAAAGAGTTGCATATGTTTTTATACTTTTAAACTCCTGTGATAGCTTTTCTACAACCCTTTTGATCAAAAAATTACCAAGGCTGATTCCAGATAACCCTGCTTGAGTGTTTGATATTGAATAGAATATAGCAGTGCTTGCATTACTCGGATCATTTGAAGGTACTGACTCATCTAAAAGGTGTTGAATGCTATCTGCAATCTTATCCACCAATGCAACCTCTACAAAAATTAGAGGTTCGTTTGGTATCTTGTAATGAAAAAAAGCAAAACAGAGACGATCAGAATCTAGTCTGTTTTTTAGGTCGCCCCAAGAGGAAATTTTATGCACAGCCTCATATTTTATAAGTTTTTCTAACAATGATGCAGATGAATCCCAAGTGATTTGACGAAGATCGAGTAGATCAACATCAACCCAAGTATAGAGTATATTTTTTAATTCGTTCTCTAGTGGATTCAAGCTTCTATGTTGGTTTTTTAGCTTAAGCACATCAGAACGCATATCAACAATAAACTTAAGGCCTTCTGGTAGAGAAATAAATTGCTTCAATATTTTAGAACGCGGTGATTCAAGAATTTTTATTAAATCCTGTTCAAATTTATAGTTTAACTCGGGATCTTGGTTTTTCTTATACTCTTTAATTTTCTCATCTATTTCCGCTTTATTCGGATTAAATTTTTCTGCCAGGGTTTGTAGAAATTTTATTTTACCTTTCTCTGATAAGCTCAAGTACAGGTTACCAAGAGATACAGCGTTCTTACGTGCTGAAACCTCCCCTCCCTTTGGATTTAAGCACTCGTTCATCTTCAAGACTAAACTATCGATATCGCGACTGTTGCTTAAATCAGGACTGATGTTACCAATCCACGATCTTACAGCATCTGCCACTCCACCTAGTATTTTAAAAAAGCTTCTTACCGCCTTTTTGTCTTCAACTTTCACTATATCAGTTTTTACCAATGATTCTTTTGTCATAGATTCCCTTTATTATACATAGCTAATGCAAGTCAGGGTCATACCGCCGCGATATCTCTAGATCCCGCTAACAAGTAGCGGGATGACGAATTTGTCGTTTGTCAAATCGTCGGTAAACCCAAGTTATTTTAGCTACATATAGCTTAAGTTAAAGGAAAATTTTAGCTACATAGCAGGCACTATTACTGAATTATTAATGATTCAGTAATACAATAGACTTCTTGCACTACCTCCCAAGCCACAACTGTCATTCAGTAGAAACAAAAACTTACTTGACAAACTCCGCCAGCCCCCTTATCATGAAACTGAAGCTATTGTATTTGCTTTCGCCAATCTGCAGATTAAAAGGTAAGGATTACTTAATGTATCGGCGTCTTATGTTCAATTTTTTGCAGTATATAGATACTGTATGTCTTTACAAAACTTCATCTACATCTAGATTTTTATCTAAATAAGCTGAACGCGCTTATAAAGCGTTACAAGACATCAAAAAATGCCAATACTCGACAGAGATAGTAAAAGACTAGCTAACTCGGGGATTCTTTGTCTTTTTTTCTGCTTAGTAAATTTCTTAAACATTTGCAGCGTAGGTTAGTTGCAATTAAAAGCGGCTGAATCTCGCTTGTCAAGCGTTTAAAACATAAAAAACGCCAATATTTTAAAGCGGATAATAACCCCAGGGTTTCTTTTGCCTTTTTTTTCATTTGGTAAATTTCTTAATATTTATAGCTAAACAACAACCGTCATCCCTAAGTATCCCGCTGCTTGTTAGCGGGATCTCTTGTTAGCGCCGCGGTGGTATGACGTAGGATTGTTGTCATTCCGCTACTTGTTAGCGGGATCTATGTTAAGGTATAGTAGGGGATCTATGTTAAGAGATACCGCGAATGAACCGCGGTATGACGGTTCGCGGCGACGTGACGATAAGCTCGTCATCCCGCTACGTGTTAGCGGGATCTATGCTTTGAGATACCGCGAATGAATCGCGGTATGACGGTGTAGATGATGGTTAAGTAATTCGTCATCCCGCTGCTTGTTAGCGGGATCTAGAGATACCGCGAATGAATCGCGGTATGACGGTTCGCGGCGGCGTGACGATAAGCTCGTCATCCCGCTGCTTGTTAGCGGGATCTATGTTAAGGTATAGTAGGGGATCTATGTTAAGAGATACCGCGAATGAATCGCGGTATGACGGTGTAATGATGGTTAAGTAATTCGTCATCCCGCTGCTTGTTAGCGGGATCTATGTTAAGGTATGACGGTTAAGTAAGGGATCTATGTTAAGAGATACCGCGAATGAATCGCGGTATGACGGTGTAATGATGGTTAAGTAATTCGTCATCCCGCTGCTTGTTAGAACCTGTTTAAAATCTCGGAGAGATGAGGTAAAATAGTGGTAGATTAAGAATGAGGTATATCTATGCGTAAAAATTATCCAAGTGATATGAGTCGAGAGCAATTTGAAAAAATCAGACCAATACTAGAGAGTAGCAGGAAGAAAACGAGACCAAGAAAACTTGATTTGTATGATGTATTTCGTACAGTGTTATACGTCCTAAAAAGTGGTTGCCAGTGGAGAATGTTGCCAAAAGATTTTCCAAGGTGGGAAAGCGTATATTACTATTTTCAAATGTGGAATAAAAAGAATGGAGAAGAACCAAGTTTGTTGGAATTAGTTTTAAAAAAAATTGGTTGGAGAGATCCGTATCAACAATGGTCGGAAAGAGAAAACTAGCTTCTGTATAATTGATGCTCAAAGTGTTAAAAACACAGATACTGCTGAAAAAAAGGGCTATGATGCAGGTAAAAAGATTTCAGGCATAAAGCGTCATATTGCAGTTGATACTCAAGGTCTACCACATGCAATTTATGTAACAACAGCAGAAGTAACTGATCGTAGTAGCGCTGTAAGAATGGTTGAAAATGCTAAAGATACCCTTTCTGAAGTCAAAAATATATTGGTTGATGCAGGCTACACAGGAAAAATTTTTGCAACCCAAATAAAAGATATTATTGGTGCAACTGTTGAGGTAATAAAGCGCAGTGAATTACATTCTTTTGTTGTATTGCCAAAGAGATGGGTTGTTGAGCGTTCTTTTGCTTGGTTAGAAAAGTGTAGACGGCTATGGAAAAATTGCGAACGTAAACTCAATACCAGCTTGCAAATGATTGTCCTTTCCTTCATTTCTCTCCTATTACGAAGATTTTAAACAGGTTCTTAGATTTACTGACAATTTGAAAAACAAAAATTCGTCATTCCGCTACTATAGTATTTTCTAAAACGAATGATAAACGTCTAAAATGGTATTACCAACTAAAAGGTGTAAGTCTGTACATTGATGCATTAGAGGTCTGAGGCGACTTTTGATGGTGTGCCAACAATGCTCTATCGGATTTAGATCTTACTATTACCCACAAATATAAATGTTTGTTGCATAGCTCTTAATGGCATAACTTTTGCTTGAAATAACTGTTTATATGGTGCAATTTACAGCTTTTAGTTGCTAAAATTATAACTCTTAGTTTAATAATTTTAATCTAATAAGCTTTCAGGTTAATAAAATTAAATTATTTGAGTAAATACAATACTATGTTTTTATTTGTGGGTAATAGTAAGGCTTAAAGCAAAATGTAGTACGAACGGTAGGTGGATCTAAAAGATCGAATTACAATCCTGTATACAGCATTTTGCATTATTGTTTGATTATATTTATAGGTACAAAAATGGCTAGAATAATTTTCATGGGAGTAGATGTTTCCAAGGAAGCATTGGACATCTCAATTAATGGCAAGCATAAGCGCATAGCAAACGTGAGTGATGCTATATCTAAGTTTATAGAAACAAATATAGTCGATTTACCCATCAAGTTATGTGTAAACTGGTGGCTATGAAAAGCTCATTATAAAATTGTTGCAAGATAACTGTCCATAAAGCTCACCCGAATCGGGTATATGCATTTGCCAAAGCTTGCAATCATTTTGCAAAAACTGACAAGTTAGATGCTAAATTACTGGAAAAATACGCTGAATTTGTCAGTAAAGACGGTGAAGTAAAAGGATGTATAATTTCACAAAAGCAAGAGGAATTAAAGGAGCTGGGGGCAGTTGAGCGTAATTTAAATGATGCAATTCATGCAAACAAGTGTCGCCTGCAAAGTGCGACGGGAAAAGCTAGAGAATACATAGAAAGACAGATAGGGTTTGCTGAAAAACAATTGAAAGAAATTAGGCAAGACATAGAAGACACAATAGATTCTGACCCTGAATTGAAAGGAAAAAATGAGCTTTTAATCAGCTATAAAGGTATTGGTCAAAGACGGCGAGCGTTCTACTGACAGAGGTGCCTGAGCTTGGTAGATTAGAGAATAGAGAAATTGCATGCTTAGTTGGAGTTGCACCTAAAACTAGTGAAAGTGGAAGAAAAGTTGGCAAAGCTCAAATCAAAGGAGGCAGGTTTTATGCAAGGAAAGCACTATACATGTCAGCTCTTGTTGCTATGCGCCACAACAGAAAAATGAAAGCGTTTTATCAGCGTTTGGTTGATTCTGGCAAAGCTGCTAAGGTTGCATTAGTTGCTGTCATGAGAAAAATTATCGTTTGTTTAAATGCCATGATAAAAAATAACAACTTTTATCTTGACTCTTAAGACGGTAGATGACAGACCATTGATTGTATGGGTTCCATCTGTTATATATAATCTTTTTGAATACGAAGAAAACTGATGAATGAGTATGATATTACGGTTATAGGTAGCGGTCCTGGTGGTTATATAGCGGCAATTAGGGCGGCACAGCTTGGGTTTAAAACTGCAATTGTGGAAAAAGAAAAAAATTTAGGCGGTATATGCTTAAATTGGGGATGTATACCAACAAAATCACTGCTTAGAGCATCTGAGGTTTATAGGCTAATAAAAAGATCAAAAGAGTTTGGTATAGAAGTAAAGGGAGCGAATTTTGATATACAATCAATAGTGAAATACTCAAGAAACGTTGTTGATAAATTGTCAAGCGGTGTTGCATATTTGATGAAAAAAAATAATATCAAAGTTCATCAAGGTTTTGGTAAACTTGCAGGCAATGGTACTATAAAAGTCGTTAGCGATAAGGAAGAACAAGAAATTGTTTCCAAGCATATCATTTTAGCAACAGGCGTGAGGGCACGGAATCTGCCTGGAATAGAGGCAGATGGAGATTTAATATGGAATGCGCAGCACGCTATGACTCCAGAGAGATTACCAAAATCGCTACTAATTATAGGGTCTGGTGCAATTGGAATAGAATTTGCAAGTTTTTATAGTACTTTGGGTGTTGATGTAACAATCATAGAGATAAAGAGCACTATTTTGCCGCTGGAGGATAAGGACATTTCAGATTTAGCACAAGAAATATTCACAAAACAGGGGATAGAAATATATACAAGCAGTAGCGTAAAAGCTCTTACTAAAAGTAAAGACTCTGCTCAAGTGCTACTAAGTAGTGGTGAGAGCAAAGAATTTGAGAGGGTGATTGTTGCGGTTGGAATTCAAGCAAATATTGAAAATATAGGTTTAGAAAATACAAAAATTAAATTAAGCCCTTCTGGCTTTATTGAAACGAATGAATGGTATGAAACTAGTGAATCAAATGTGTATGCAATAGGTGATGTAGCTGGCCCACCATGTTTAGCACATAAAGCGAGCCATGAAGCCGTGATCTGCATTGAAAAGATTGCTGGTAAAAATGCTCATGCGTTAAAAAAAGAATGCATACCAAATTGCACTTATTCTCATCCACAAATAGCGAGCATCGGCCTTACTGAGGAACAGGCAATAAAAGGTGGGTATGATATAAAAATAGGAAAATTTCACTCTAACTTTAATGGTAAGTCTGTTGCACTCAGTGAAACTGAAGGGTTAGTGAAAACGATTATAGATAAAAAAACCGGAGAAATTCTGGGTAGCCACATGATAGGTGCAGAAGTAACGGAGTTAATTAGCAATTTTGCTCTTGCAAAGCAACTAGAAGGAACAGACTTCGACATAAAATCTACGATTTTTCCTCATCCAACCATTTCAGAGATGATACATGAATCAGTGCTTGCTGCAGATGTTAAATAGTTGAACTAACGTTCCATCGTTTTAGAGTTGTCAATGTCTTGAGTAGTAGTTTGATTAGGCACTTTAGTTTCAATAGATTGATTACCACCAGCATCAGAATTCTGTAACTCTTCTTTCAATCCCTTAGCTGCTTCTTTAACTTCAAGCTTTGCCTTTGGATGAAGATCTTCTGGGCCTTTTCCTTTAGTATCCAAACCTTGTTGTAGATTAGTGCTTTTCATTTTATTATGCTGCTCGTGCTCAGGTAGGTCAACGACCGAATTGAAAAGAATTTTTATTATATTTTTTAGCAGTTCTAAAAAACCTCCGCTTCTGCCTTCTCTTTGTTCTTGAGGTTTATTTTTCTCATTAGGTTCTTTTTTACTATTACTTTTAGGCATTTTTAACTCAACTATCATAACGCTTAATAAAATTCTACGTGCAAATTGTTAAATAACAGTTAACAATCTAGGATTTATTATTTACAGATGGATATTATTTTAGCAACAGGTGGCACAGGTGGGCATATCTTTCCGGCCATAGCTTTAGCAAAAGCACTAAAGACACAAGGATACAATTGCATATTATTCACTGATAAAAAAACAAATAAAAATACCGACATAGAAAGCTACACCTTACCATTACGTAGACCAAGCAGCAACAAATTTAAGTTTTTCCTTTTCTTGATATACAGCTCTATGTTAGCACTGTATCAAGTAAGAAAATTAAAACCAAAATCGGTCATTGGTTTTGGTAGCTATGCTTCTTTTCCAACTCTTCTTGCAGCAAGAGTTCTTTCTATACCTATAATTTTACATGAACAAAACACAGTTTTAGGGAGAGTAAATAGATTCTTTTTCAAGAGTGCAAAATTAATTGCAACCAGCTTTCCGGAGACTAAATATGCAGAGGGCAATAAATGTATTTTTACAGGAAATTTTGTTGATATAAAAGCACAGAGCCATTCTAGCACTGAGAAAATCCTAAATATATTGGTCATAGCAGGCAGCCAAGGTGCAAATTTTTTTGATGATGTAGTAAGCAGCGTAATTTGTGATTTACCTATTAAAATGAAAAAGAAAATTAGAGTGACGCAGCAATGTACGAAGAAAAATGTAAACAAGGTCAAAAGTCTATACAAAAGTGAAAAGATCGATTGTGAATTGAGTGAATTTTTTGATGATATGGAGAATAGACTGGCCAATGCTCACTTGGTAATTAGCAGAGCAGGAGCAACTTCAATAGCAGAGATCACTCTTGCTAGGCGTTCTGCTATATATATTCCTTACCCTTACTCAAAAGATAATCACCAATTTTATAACGCAAAATATATTGAAGACTCGAGAGCAGCTATAATAGTTAAGCAGAATAGTGAAGCAAAAAAAAATCTAACAGAGGTACTATTTGATCTATTAAATAATTCTCAAAAATTGCGTGATATGACCAATAGTACAGAAAAAACAGGGATAAAGAATGGGACTACTGAGTTTGTTAAGGTGATTGTTCACAGGTTTAGTTGATGGCTGCTTGCTTTTTCTTCAAACACGTCCCAAAGATCCTTTTCTAGCGATATATTATACAATTTATTGATATAAACTACTCCCGTGGGTGAAGTTGTGTTAATTTCGAGCAGGAAGTCATCTATAATATCAATACCAACAAATATTAGCCCTCTTTTCTTTAATTCAGGACCAATTTTGTTACATATTTCATTGTTTCTATCGTTCATTTGAGCGGGCTCAAAACTTGCTCCAAGTCGCATGTTTGTTCTGATCTCTCCACTGATTTTTGGAATTCGTTTCATTACACCAATTGGTTGGCCATAAAGTAGCAATATTCTTTTATCTTTATCTATGTTTTTACAAAATGATTGTGCAATCACAGGGCATTCGTATTTTGCTATCATGAGATCCACTACTACTTGAATACTATTCTCATCTTGTATTCTTATCACATCGTTTCCTCCATAACTATACAATGGCTTCAGAATAATATCTTGATAGTTGTAGTAGAAATCTCTAATCATTGATATATTTTCAGTAATCAAAGTTGGCGGAATTAGCTCTGGAAATAATGAAGTTATCAATTTTTCAGGACAATTTCTTATTTCTGTTGGATTGTTAATTACCAATGCGCTGGTTTTTTCTAAGATATATGTTGTTGTAATATAACGCATATCAAAGGGTGGATCCTGTCTGATAAATATGATGTCCATTTCATTCAAGTTGATTGCTACATCCTCTTTAGAGATAAAACTAAAATCATCAACGCTGACTTTCTGAGCCAGAGCAATTGGATGGTTTAGCTTTAGTGCTAAATTGTTAGGAGCATAGACAAAAACTTCGTGCTTCCTCCTTTGTGCTTCCTTTATTAGCACGAATGTAGTGTCAGTTTCAAAATTTATATTTTCATCCATCTGAAAGGCAACTTTCATTTATGTTCTCTACCTATTGTCACAATTGTACAAATGTTATAATTTGAAAGCGATTTTTGCCTAATGGCGTAACTTACTGTACCTATATCGTACATAACTTACAACTTGTTTTACTCCCTTTACTTTTCTTGCAATTGCTATTACAGCTTTTAATTCCGCTTTATTTTGGGCTATACCCATCAAATAAACAACTCTATCAACCGTATTAACGCTATAATTAATTGACTTAATATTTCTTTTTCCCAGGAGTCTTGTTCTTATTTCCGCTGTTATCATGCCATCTACAGTGGTGTCTAGCATGGAAGCCATTTGAATTGGTATTACTCTTATTTCATTTATCACTTCTTTAATTTCTTTTTGCTGCCAAGCTATTTTTTCTGCTGTAAGTTGTTTTTCAGGAGTGTCAACACTTCCAATGAGCAATACTCTTCCTTCACTTACTTTAACCTTTATGGATGAAAATAGCCCATGTTTTAAGAGCCCCTTATTAATTCTGATGACCATAGTCGTATCATCAATGATATTTCCCAAGGATTTGTCCTGCATTGTTATTGCTGTTGCTGTCGCTGTAGCCACCACACCACCTATTATAAGGGTTGTGCAACCACTTTGTGTAATCAAAAAAATTGCGAGTAAGAAGCTTGTTATTAATCTCATTATTGATTTTCAGGGTTTAGAGCTTTCATTAAGAAATGTTAATAAGCTTTTTTGATTGTGTAAATACCATAAATTAAGTAAGACTTTAAACCTTGAATATTTTTAATGGAATACCTATAATAGGGTACTGAAAATTTCTTGCGGATATGGCGGAATTGGTAGACGTGCCAGGTTTAGGTCCTGGTGAGCTTGCTCGTGGGGGTTCAAGTCCCTCTATCCGCACTTTAAAGTCATGTAACTTAGGTTTTAAGGGAAAATTTATAATCACTAAATACACTTTTGTTTGTGTAAAAACCTGTTCTTAAGGATTGTGTTTAACTTAAATTCTGGTAAAATGACTCTATTAAGATATGAATTAAAATGTTAATAAATGAATTATGATGTCTAATAATATACCTCAAAATACAGTCGAAGTAAGTAGCGTATATACCTACAAAGAGCTTAGTATAGATAAACTAAAGTATGAGTATGAAATCACAGTTGGTAGTGATTATATAAAACAAAAGGTAAATTCCAGGTTGCAAGAGATAGCAGAAAATGCAAAATCACCTGGATTTAGGGCTGGAAAGATGCCCTATGACCTTGTTGTTGCAAATTATAAAAACGAGGCTTTGGAATATGTGATAAATAATACAATTGATTATTGCTCAAGTGATTTGATGAAAAAAATTGAAGTCAAGTCTCACATTTATCCTAAGGTTGATGTTATATCATTACCAGATCTGGGCAAAGAAAATGAGGAGGGCAATTTTGTATACAAGCTATCTTTTGAGTCGATGCCTGAAGTACCGATGATAGATCTTGACAAAATAAACTTAAAGAAAATTGAAGCAAAGATTGAAGAGGAAGATATAAAAGAATTTATTGATTCTATCAAAACAAAGTTCCCCAATTTTGCCTCTGTTGATGATGCTTCTTATCAAGCGAAAGATGGGGATAAATTGATAATTGATTTTGAAGGGCGGATTAGGAATAAGCTCTTTCAAGGTGGAAGTAGCAAAAATTTTGCCGTTAATTTAGGGTCTGGCACATTTATTAATGGTTTTGAAGATCAATTAACTGGTATGAAAAAGGGAGAAACAAAGAACTTTAAGTTGAAATTTCCTGAAAATTACCAAGCCATTTCCCTTGCAGGACAGGAAGCTGATTTTTCTGTGCGAGTTAATGAGATTCAAATTGCCAAAGATTTTGAAAATGATGATGAAATAGCTAAGAGTATTGGGTTTAAAGATTATTCTTTGCTAATAAATCATGCAAAAAAAATGATTGGTGATCAGTGCACCGAAATGAGAAATCTCTTAATTAAAAAGGAGCTGTTTGATTATTTGGATGCTAATTATAGTTTTGATTTACCCACAGACATAGTAAAACAGGAGCAACAAAGAATGGAAGGAGAATTGGGTGCTCAAAATGATTCTCGTAAAGAAGCTGAAAAACGTGTAAAGCTTGCTATGTTATTTATGAAATTTAGTGCAGAACATAAAATATCATTAACTCAAAATGATGTTTTGAGTGTTATTGTAAATCAATAT
Source organism: Wolbachia endosymbiont (group A) of Chalcis sispes (assembly GCF_964026765.1). NCBI lineage: Bacteria > Pseudomonadati > Pseudomonadota > Alphaproteobacteria > Rickettsiales > Anaplasmataceae > Wolbachia > Wolbachia endosymbiont (group A) of Chalcis sispes. The sequence continues at coordinate 627,646 of NZ_OZ034697.1, read as the reverse complement.
GTCAGTAAAGATGTGCAATTTGACAGAGTACTTAAGCATTTTGAATCAAATAAACAATTTCAAGAATTAGTTAGAGGGCAAGCGCTTGAGTATAAAGTGACAGATTATATAATAGAAAAAGTTAGTAAAGAAGAGCAGATTGTTTCTGTGAAAGAATTAAAGGAATTATTTGATAATATTTAATAGGAAAAGGTATGACTCTTATACCAATTGTAGTTGAACAAACTAGTCGCGGTGAGCGCGCTTATGACATATATTCAAGACTAGTGAAAGAAAGAATAATTTTTGTAACAGGTCCTATTGAAGACAATATGGCCAGTGTAATAGTAGCACAGCTTTTATTTTTAGAATCGGAAAATCCCGATAAAGACATTTGTATGTACATCAACTCACCAGGTGGTGTTGTAACTGCTGGTTTGTCGATCTACGATACAATGCAGTATATAAACCCAGACGTTTCAACTTTATGTATAGGTCAAGCTGCGTCTATGGGTTCTTTATTGCTTGCAGCTGGTACAAAAGGTAAGCGCTACTCTCTACCTCATTCAAGAATTATGATACATCAGCCATCTGGTGGTTATCATGGTCAAGCAACTGATATAGAAATACATGCTAATGAAATTTTGCGAGTTAAGAAAAAACTAAATCAAATTTATGAAAAACATACTGGAAATTCACTGAAGAAAATTGAAGGAATGATGGAAAGAGATAAATTCATGGATCCTGAAGAAGCAAGGAAAATTGGCTTAATTGACAGGGTGATAGCTGAGCGTACAGATATTGAAATTGAAAATATTAAAGTTAAACAAAAGGTGGGTTAATGGATAACAATAATGATTTACACTACTGTTCTTTTTGCAACAAGGCGCAAGATGAAGTAGATAAATTGATTACTAACTCTTCGGATGGTTTAAAGGTGTTTATTTGTAATGAGTGCATAGAATTATCCCATAAAGCAATAAGTCAAAAGAAAGATAGATCTTTTAATTCAGATCGTATATCTGATATGAAGCTATTACTAAAGAAACCTGAGGATATAAAAAACTTTCTCAGCAAGCATGTTGTAGGTCAAGAACACGCGCAACACGTTTTATCTGTAGCTATGTATAACCATTGTCAATCCATGGTACAATTTCATGCTATAAGTGATATTGAAATCGAGAAGTCAAATATAATGCTTATTGGTCCCACTGGTTCTGGTAAGACTTTGCTAGCCAAAACACTTGCTAAAGTTTCAGATGTGCCATTTGCTATGGCTGATGCGACAACTTTAACTGAGGCAGGTTATGTGGGTGATGATGTAGAAAGCGTGTTGTCGCGTTTATTACAAGCTGCAAATTATGACGTTGTAAAAGCACAGCGTGGTATAGTGTTTATAGATGAAATAGACAAGATTACAAGAAAATCTGAAAGCACTTCAATAACCCGTGACGTTTCAGGTGAAGGGGTCCAGCAAGCTCTGCTTAAGATTATGGAGGGTACAGTTGCTTATGTTCCGCCACAAGGAGGGCGAAAACACCCACAACAAGAGTTTATACAAGTGGATACTAGTAACATACTGTTTATTTGTGGAGGAGCTTTTGAAGGCCTCGATAAAATTATTGAAGCGAGAAAAAAGGGAACGTCAGTTGGCTTTGGAGCAGATATAAGTCAGTCTAAAGAGCAAAAGAAAAAGAATGCTTTACATGATGTTCAACCTGAAGATTTAATCAAATTCGGTTTAATACCCGAATTTGTAGGGCGGGTTCCAATAACTGCTGTTTTAGATGAGCTGGATCATGAAGATTTAATACATGTGTTGACAGAGCCAAGGAATGCACTAATAAAACAGTACAAAGCATTGCTTGCGTTTAGCAAAGTAAACCTTGAGTTTTCAGATGAAGCAATATCAGCTATTGCTAAAAAGGCTATAAGCTACAAAACAGGTGCAAGAATGTTACGTGCTATCTTGGAGTCACTTTTGCTTGACATTATGTATACATCTGGAAACGGAGGCTTTGAAGGTAGCACTATAGTAATCACTAAGAAAATGGTAGAATTAGGAAAAGCAACGGTTAATCATAATAACAATGGCAATGTTATAACGGTTAATGATTAATTTGAGGCATATATTATGAACATTGAACGTGCTGTAAGCTCTAGTTTTACTGCATTGCCAGTATTACCTTTAAGAGATGTAGTAATTTTTCCAAATATAATGGTGCCTTTATTCATAGGCAGAGAAAAATCTGTTAATGCACTAGAGTATGCAATAAGTAGTAGTAATCACCAAAATGAGATTTTTCTTGTAGCACAGAAAGATGGCTCTGTTGATAATCCAGAGCCTGAAGATCTTTATGAAGTAGGTGTGTTAGCAAGCATTGTACAACCGTTAATAAAATTACCTGACAATGCAGTAAAAGTTATAATCCGGGGGATAAGAAGGGGAAGAGTTGTAGAATATATTAGCTCTCATACTTTATTACAAGCCAGGGTAGAGTTAGACAATCATTATAAAGAAGATGAAGACAATATTGATTTAGAAGCTTTAAGGCGGTCTGTTGTAGACGCGTTCGATAGCTGGTGTAAGCTAAACAAGAAAAATCAACCCGAGGTTGCCATTAACTCCATTGATCAAATCAAAGAAGTTGATCAACTTGTAGACACGGTAGCTTCACATTTAAATATAAAAGTATCAGATAAACAAAGTATACTTGAGGCTTATGACCCAGAAGAGCGTTTAAAAAAAGCTTTTGCTTTTATTGAGAGAGAAATGAGTATTTTGAACGCACAAAACCGTTTATATAAGACAATTAAATCGCAAGTTGAAAGCACTCAGAAAGTTTACTACCTTAACGAGCAATTGAAAGCTATACAGAAAGAATTAGGCGAATTTGAGAATGGTGATGAAGGGAATATACTCAATGAATTTGAAAAAAAGATAAATGAAACAAAGCTTTCTCAGGAAGCAAGAGAGAAAGCTATAACTGATTTGAAGAGATACAAGAAAATGAATCCCATTTCTCCTGAAGCTACAGTTATATCTAGTTACTTGCATTGGTTGCTTGAGTTGCCATGGGGAAAGTACAAAGATGCAAAAATTAACTTAAATGCAGCTAAGAAAATCTTAGATGAAAATCATTATGGCATAGAGAAAGTAAAAGATAGAATAATAGAATTTTTAGCGGTATTAAAAAGAGTAAAAGAGATAAAAGGTCCTATACTTTGCTTAGTTGGACCGCCAGGTGTTGGTAAAACTTCTTTAGCTAAGTCTATGGCAAGAGCAGTAGGAAGAGATTTTGTTCGCATAGCTCTTGGTGGTGTGCGTGATGAGTCTGAGATACGAGGGCATAGGAAAACTTATATTGGCTCAATGCCTGGTAAAATCATTCAACACATGAAAAAAGCTAATTCATGCAACCCGCTTTTTCTGCTTGATGAAATAGATAAGATGGGTTCTGATTCGCGTGGCGATCCTGCATCTGCATTACTTGAGGTTTTAGATACTGAGCACAATAAACACTTTACGGATCATTACTTGGAAGTTGAGTTTGATCTTTCAAGTGTAATGTTTGTAGCTACGGCAAACAGCTTAAATTTACCACATCCTTTGCGTGATAGGATGGAAATTATACAATTGTCCGGGTATACTGAAGATGAAAAAATCAGTATTGCTACACACCACCTTATTCCGAAGTTAAAGAAGGAGCATGGTTTGTATCAGAAGGAATGGGACATAACTAATGAGGCGTTATACGAGTTGATACGTTTATATACACGTGAAAGTGGTGTGCGGAGTATGGAAAGGGAGCTTGCAAAGCTCATGAGAAAGGCAGTTAAAGAAATATTGACTGATAAAAATAAGAAAATATCCGTAGGGGTTGACAATTTACAAGATTATTTAGGGGTACGTAAATATACCTTTGGCATTGCGGAAAATGAGAGTTTAGTAGGAATAGTAACTGGGCTCGCCTATACTGAAACAGGTGGTGATATTTTGATGATAGAATCAGTCCTAATTCCGGGCAAGGGAGAAATAAAATACACAGGAAAGCTTGGAGAGGTTATGCAAGAATCTATAAAAGCTGCGTATAGTTATATTCGATCAAATTGTTTGTTTTTTGGTATAAAGCCCGAAAAATTCCAAAATAATGATATACATTTACATGTACCTGAGGGTGCAGTACCAAAAGATGGCCCTTCTGCTGGCGGCGCGGTATGTACGTCTATTGTTTCTCTTATGACGAATATACCAGTTAACAAAAATGTTGCTATGACAGGCGAAGTGACATTGCGTGGTAGAGTTTTAGCTATTGGGGGCTTAAGAGAAAAATTGCTTGCAGCGCTCAGAGGATCAATCAAAACTGTGATTATACCAAGTGAAAATGAGAAAGATATGCAAGAGATTCCGGCAAGCATCAAAGAGGGGATCAACGTAGTTTTTGCTAAGAATATTGATGAAGTTATGAAAGTTGCTTTAATGCACCCTACTACTCCAATTGATGGTGATGATAATCAAAATAGTGTGCCTTCCTCTATAGAAAGTAAAGATGATACTTTTCCTATGTCGGAAACATTGAAGCATTAGATTAAAAAAATATTATCAATCTCCATTTCTCTTTTATCCGGCAAAAATCCACCAACTTGTGCATCCCATAAGGATATGACTTGCTTTGTTGTTATGTCATTCATATTTTTTACTTATTCTATCTCCCAGTTTAATTCAAGTAGATGATATATTATAATAGTCCTTTTCATGGAAATCTTTTCTGGTAGATTGCTTTCTAGAAAAACATTGGTCAAGGTGCCAACTGTGGTTTATAATAATATAGATTATATCATAGTTGATTTGCGTTTATCAGAGCTGAGGTATGTTTTATCTTACAAATTTTTTGCCTATTTTACTGTTCCTATTTCTTTTTGTAGGAAGCGGCATATATTTTACTGTTCTTGGCGTGTCAAATGCTTTTTATCAGTTATCTCCACTGGTAGCCATTGTTCCTGCCATAGCTCTGGGTTGGGTTTTATACAAGGGCAATACTGAAGAAAAAATGTATGCCTTTCTAGATGGGGTAAGAGATCGTAATATTATCACTATGTGCATCATTTTTTTACTTGCAGGTGCATTCAGTGAAGTAACTAAAGCAATCGGTAGTGCTGATGCCACAGTTAATTTGGCTCTTTCATTTATACCAACACAATTTTTACTCATAGGATTATTTTTTGTAGCAGCTTTCATCTCCACTGCTATTGGTACATCAATGGGCACCATTGCAACAATTGCTCCTATTGCAGTTGAACTGACACAAGCTGGGATTTCTCCTTCCTTAGGAGTTGCAACTGTTGTAGGAGGAGCAATGTTTGGCGACAATTTATCTATTATCTCTGATACTACCATTGCATCTGTGATGTCTCAAAAGGCTGATATAAAGAAAAAATTAAAACTGAATGCAAAAGTGGCACTAATTGCTTCTATATTCACAATAATTATATTATTTTATAGCTCAAGCAATAGTGCTGCTATTTCAGTTAAGGAGTATTCTTTATTGCTTGTGGCTCCTTACATCATACTTATATTGCTTGCAAACTTTGGAATCAATGTATTTACGGCATTGGTTTTAAGCATAACTTTTGCTGGAATCATTGGATTTATAAATAACAACAATTATGGGTTATTGTTTTTAAGCCAAAACATCACCAAAGGGTTTATGAGTATGCATGAAATTATGCTACTGTCATTGATGGTTGGCGGACTTTCAGGACTGGTAGGTAAAAATTCTAAGGAGTTTGCAGATAAACTTTCATCTTGGGTTATGATACAACGTGGTGGACAAAAAACTGCGCAGTTATTTATTGCAAAAATAGTCAGTATATTTGATATTTTACTTGCAAATAACACCATCGCTATAATTTTTAGTGGTGAAATTGCTAGAGATATTGCTAAGAAATATGAAATACCGCCTCGCTATAGTGCAGCATGGCTAGGCATATTTTCTTGTGTATTTCAAGGATTAATACCGTATGGCGCTCAATTGCTTTTGGCTAGCACTATTGCTGGAGTTTCACCTTTGGCAGTCGTGCCACACGTATACTATTGCTATGTTTTAGGTATTATTGCAGTGTTATATATTGTATTGAACAAAATTGAGAAAAAAGATTGTGCTTAATATACAAGACAACGCTCCGCTCTGTAGAAAATGGATGTTCTTAGCAGTATGTGCCCTTGCTTGCTCTGGGTTACTGTCAATAATTGTTATTTTTCTACGATTGCCTTTTATCTCCTCTCTCGTTCCTTCTGCACAATATATTTTTGATAATGCGCTGGTAATACACGTGAACTTGTCAATTTTAGTGTGGATGTGCTCTATAATATCTCTGCTCTTTATCATAAACCTACAAAATACCAATAGTTGGTTTAACTTTTCATGGGTTCTATCAACCCTTTCGATGCTGCTCATGTTTATATCCGCATTCGTTCCAAACACTGAAGTTATCAAAAGTAATTATATTCCCGTGTTACAAAACAAATTATTTTTGTTTGGACTCAGTTTATTTATTGCCAGTATATTAGTAAATACAATGCTAGCATACACATCAAAAAAAGAGGTTTCATTTCTCTCTGTTGGGCAAATTGGGCTAGTTATTATACTTGTATCGTCATTTCTTTGCTTTGTTTTAGCATATAATAATATGCCTCCAGGTCTATATCACTCAGATAATAATTTATTTTACGAATATCTCTTTTGGGGAGGCGGACATTTATTGCAGTTTGCTTTTACTCAAGGAATGTTTTTAGTCTATTTAATAATGCTAAGTTCCAATGATATTAGTCTAGCTTCAAGCAATAAAATTACTATTTTACCACTATTTATAAACACGATTTTAGCTGTAGGCGCACCGTTTGTATATTTTGTTTATCCAGTTGATAGTGCCAAGTTAATACAGTTTTTTACTTGGCATATGAGGATTGCTGGAGCAGTTTTGCCGTGCTTTTTGATAATATTAGTGTGCTGCAACATCAGGACTTTTACTAATGATAAAAGCAACTATTTATTACATTCATTTTTGTTGTTCACTTATGGAGATGTGCTCGGAGTGTTGACTATTGAAGGTAATGTCACGATTCCCGCTCATTACCATGGTTCTGTAGTTGGGATCACTATAGCTTTTATGAATTTCATTTATTGGCTGTTACCCAAATTAAACTTTAAAGAGGTAAAAAACTCCATGGTAAGATTACAGATTTATGCCTACAGTGTAGGGCATTTTCTCCATATTACTGGCCTTGTTTGGCTTGGTGGGTATGGTGCTTTAAGGAAGGTTGCAGATCTGCCAAGCATTTCGTCAATGTTAGCACGCACGTGCTTCATTATAGGTGGCGCTATATCAGTTGTTGGTGGAATGTTGTTCGTAATAATTGTGCTTTTACATCTGTTAAAAGGCAAAGCGCGTACCAACTGACCCATAGAAACAAAAAAAACTTACTTGACAAACTCCGCCAGCCCCCTTATCATGAAACTGAAGCTATTTATTTATCTTCTCTGTACAGATTAAATGACAAAAAAACTCACGTATCTGGCGTCTCATGTTTAATTTTTTGCACTATGTGCACCTTATGTCTTTATCAAACTTCTACCTACATAAGCTGAAACGCGCTTATAAAGCGTTTAAAACATAAAAAAACGCCAACTTAAAAAATGGATAGTGAATAACTAGCTACCCTAGGGTTTCTTTTGCCTTTTTTTCTGTTTAGTAAATTTCTTAATGTTTCTAATTTAGATTAGTTGCGGTTTAAAAGCAACTGAATCGCGGTTATTAAGCATTTAGAATAAAAAAACGCCATACTTGAAAGTATAATGTAAGTAATTAGCCAACCACGGGGCTTCTTTTGCCTTTTTTTTCATTTGGTAAATTTCTTAATGTTTATGGCTAAAGATTGCACGAATGTTGCAATTACAAAAGCGTTTCTACTAGGAGGGTGTCATCCCAGTGCTTGACACTGGGATCCAGCCTTTCTGCAATCTCATCGGAAACGTTGTAACCACTTTCTATACTAGTTTGCTTGTGAGCAACCTGGATCCCAGTGTCAGCTACTCGGATGACACCATTCTTTTTCCTGGATCCAAATAGTCAAGGCACTGGAATGACAAAAAAAGGAGGCACTGGAACGACAAAGTGGAGTGTCTGCTTCTGTCATCCTATGATAGCTAAAAAGACCTGGTCACGCGCTGGAATGACACCGAAGGGGCTACTGCCCTCTTGGATGGAGACCAGTGTCAGCTACTTAGATGATACCTTTTTTCTACTTAGTTTAGGTTATGCAGAAGTCTAATACAATTATAGAACAAGCTTAAAAATTCTGGTAAAGTAGTTTTATTTACAAAGAAAGAATATGCTACTTGAAATTGAAAAGCGCAGCATAACAAATGCATTGTGGAAGTTGCAAGAAGCAGATCAAAGGCAAATCTTAACTCTTACACAGAGATTTGAGTTACCAGAAATATTAGCAATAATATTGGTTACTCGTGGTGTTAACATAGAAAATGCAAGCGACTTCTTATATCCACTAATCAGATCGCTATTACCAGATCCCTTTCACCTTCTTGATATGGATAAAGCTGTTTCTCGTATAATACGGGCAATAAAAAATGATGAAAACCTTGCAATATTTGGTGACTATGATGTTGATGGTGCAACGTCGTCAGCATTGATTAACAGGTACCTGAGAGCAATCGATATACACTCTATAATCTACATTCCAGATCGTGTTGATGAGGGTTATGGATTAAACACAGATGCTTTATTACAACTTAAAAAGAATGGAATTGATTTATGTATTTCCGTTGATTGTGGTACGCTTGCATATCAACCAATAGAAGATGCAAAGGCTTTTGGTCTTGATATTATAGTTGTTGACCATCACCTTGGTACGGAAAAATTACCAAGCGCCGTAGCAATTGTGAATCCAAACCGCCTTGATGAGAGCTCTCCTTATAATAACCTAGCAGCAGTTGGAGTGTCATTTCTGCTAATTGTTGCTCTTAATAAAAGCCTACGTGAGCAAGGATTTTTTACCAACAAAAAAGAACCAGATTTATTTGATCTGTTGGATTTGGTTGCCCTGGGAACTGTCTGTGATGTTATGCAGATCACAGGCCTCAATAGAGCACTTGTCTCACAAGGATTAAAAGTTATGTCAACAAGAAAAAACGTTGGCTTGCGTGTTTTATTTGATGCTTTGGGAATCCTTGAAAAACCAAGTGTTTCTCGATTAGGGTTTAGTATTGGGCCATGCATAAATGCTGGAGGAAGAATTGGAGAAGCATCGCTTGGTGCAAGGTTGCTTTCCACCGATGATGATGAAGAGGCACATTCAATCGCGCTAAAATTAATAGATTTGAATAATGCAAGAAAAGTGTTAGAAAATGAGGCTCTCTTGGAAGCTACAGCACAAGCGGAAAAGTCTGCCCAATCAGGTGCGAATTTTATAATGATAAGTGGCAATTGGCACCAGGGAATAATTGGTATAATTGCATCAAGGCTAAAGGAGCAGTTTCACTTGCCAACAGTAGTGATATCTTTAAATAATGGAATAGGAAAAGCAAGCTGTAGATCAATTTTGGGAGTTGATATCGGTGCTGCAGTCCTTTCCGCAAAGTTTATAAATTTGATTATTGAAGGTGGTGGCCATAGTATGGCGGCAGGATTTTCAATTAAAGAAGACAAAATAAATGATTTGCATGATTTTTTTACTGAAAGATTTTCAAATTCTATAAATGAGAAAACTTTAAAAGCTGATAGTATAGTAACTGCTAAAGCAATAAATTTGTCTTTATGGAATCAATTGCAACGCTTGGGACCATTTGGAGTTGGAAATCCTGAACCAAGGTTTATTATCCAAGGAGCAAAGATAAGAAAGCCTGAAGTTATAGGAGTTGACCATATAAAATGTTTTATTGCTGATGATAATGTTATGGTAAGAGCTATTGCATTTCGTTCTGCAAATACTCATCTTGGCTCTGCTATCATGCAGGGTAATGTTAAAGCTATTTTGGGTAAAATCTCTATGAATTACTGGAATGGCAATGAATTTGTACAATTTTTAATAGAAGATGTATTGACCATTAGTTGAGTGTATCTGTTCAGCAGAGTGGCAAAATAGGTAGACAAGATAAACCAAAAAATCAAGAATGAAGTGAGTTTACAACAAATGGTGTCATGAAATTATCTGACACTGATTTCCATCCAAGAGGGTGTCATCCCAGTGCTCCTATAATGTCATCCCAGTGCGTGACACTGGGATGACACCCTACTTAACCGTCATACCGCGATTCATTCGCGGTATCTCTTAGCCGCTAACAAGTAGCGGGATGACGAGCTTATCGTCATGCCACTGCGAACCGTCATACCGCCGCGAACCGTCATACCGCGATTCATTCGCGGTATCTCTAGATCCCGCTAACAAGCAGTGGGATGACGAGCTTATCGTCACGCCGCCACGAACCGTCATACCGCCGCGGCGCTAACAAGAGATCCCGCTAACAAGCAGCGGGATGACGGTTGTCGTTTAGCTACAAACATTAAGAAATTTACCAAATGAAAAAAAAGGCAAAAGAAGCCCCGTGGTTGGCTAATTACTTACATTATACTTTCAAGTATGGCGTTTTTTTATTCTAAACACTTAATAACCGCGATTCAGTTGCTTTTAAATGCAACTAACCTTAGCTATAAATGTTTAAGAAATTTACTAGGCAGAAAAAAAAGGCAAAGAATCCCCAGGGTAGCCAGTATTCAAATTCTCCCTTGTTCTATTTGACGTCTTTTGATGTCTTGAACGCTTTATAAGCGCGTTTCTGCTTGTATAGGTAGAAACCTAAAAGTTTTATAAAGACATGAGGTGCACATAGTGCAAAAAATTAAGCATGATTTACGCCAAATACAAAGTTCCCTTTGTCGTTTTAATCTGCAGATTGCGAAGATAAATAAATAGCTTCAGTTTCATGATAAGGGGGCTGGCGAGGTTTGTCAAGTAAGTTTTTCGTTTCTATATGGGCTACCTTAAGACTTCAACGTCTTAACGCACCTGACCCCACCAGCATATAAATTTGCATAGCTCTTTCCAGTATTAAGCAATGCAAGTCCAATGTTGTCTACACTAGAGCGCAGTTCCCCTATTTCCTCATTGTTTTCATTTGTCACTTTAGTGCCAATATCTGGAAGTGCGTTATCCCCCTCAACAAGGTAAAGTTTTCTTCTGAATATTTCTTGTCTGCTCATTCGATTTACAACTTCCTGACCTATATAACACCCCTTATTAAAGCTTATACCGTTTACCTTATCGATTAAAAATTGCAGCGGAAACGATGAATTCTGCACCATATCTTTCGCTCCATCTGGAACGAGATTTTGAATTCTAACTTTTTCATACTGAGTAAAATCCCCAACCGGCTCTTTTATTTCATCTTTATGTATGATCCTCATTCCTAGCAGCTTGTGCCTTGGATCTTGAAAAATAACTTGTGACTTACCACTACACTCCGCCAACTTAGTATTAAACAAAACTCCAACCTTATATAGTGCGCTAACGTCTTTAATCTTCACTCTCAAGTAAGTTTTAAGCAAATCCAGTTTCTCGATTATTTGCTGCAAGTGCATGTTTTCGCACTCTAAGAGGGTGTATTTACCATATTCAATAAGAAAAAAATCATATAGATATTTTCCCTGAGGGCTAAGCAATAAAGAGTAAATGGCTTTTTGGCTATCCAACTTATTAATATCATTGGTTATAATACCCTGCAGAAAATCTCTAGTGTCAGGCCCATATAGCACTATCACACCACGACTTAAAAATGGTATATAACTCATGAAATCTCTATAAATAAATCTAAATTTTATTATATAACATTAGGCTTTTTTAGAAACTGCTTTTGGCGTGCATATTTTACAAGCTCCAGCCCTTGAAATCTAACTTACGAGTATATATATATAAACTTATAAGTTAATTTGTTGATGAGGAAAAACAAATGTCAAGTATAAGTTTAAATGTATTAGATGATAGCGTGCTGGTCAAGCCTATTAGCGAAGAAAAGCAAGGTGGAATTGTGCTTCCATCAAGTGCTGAAAAGAAACCTACTAAAGGTGAAGTTATAGCAATTGGTGAAGGTTCACGCAATTCAAGTGGCGAACGCGTAACTTTAACTGTGAAAGCTGGTGATAAAGTGTTCTATCGCCAATGGGCTGGTACAGAAATAGAACATAATAATGAGAAGCTTATCGTGATGAAGGAATCCGATATACTTGCTGTCATTAAGTAGCAGTCTTTATTTTACTAAACTTAAACAAAGCGCAACATGACGCATTGTGAATGATTTTATTATAGTTTTCTAAATTTTTTATTAACAAGAGGTGATAAAAATGACTAATGTAGTAGTATCAGGTGAGCAGTTGCAAGAAGCCTTTCGTGAAGTCGCAGCAATAGTAGACTCAACGGTGGCAATAACTGCGGGACCTAGAGGAAAAACAGTAGGGATTAATAAGCCCTATGGAGCACCAGAAATTACAAAAGATGGTTATAAGGTGATGAAGGGTATCAAGCCTGAAAAACCATTAAACGCTGCGATAGCAAGCATCTTTGCACAAAGTTGTTCTCAATGTAACGATAAAGTTGGTGATGGTACAACAACGTGCTCAATACTAACTAGCAACATGATAATGGAAGCTTCAAAATCAATTGCTGCTGGAAACGATCGTGTTGGTATTAAAAACGGAATACAGAAGGCAAAAGATGTAATATTAAAGGAAATTGCGTCAATGTCTCGTACAATTTCTCTAGAGAAAATAGACGAAGTGGCACAAGTTGCAATAATCTCTGCAAATGGTGATAAGGATATAGGTAACAGTATCGCTGATTCCGTGAAAAAAGTTGGAAAAGAGGGTGTAATAACTGTTGAAGAGAGTAAAGGTTCAAAAGAGTTAGAAGTTGAGCTGACTACTGGCATGCAATTTGATCGCGGTTATCTCTCTCCGTATTTTATTACAAATAATGAAAAAATGATCGTGGAGCTTGATAATCCTTATCTATTAATTACAGAGAAAAAATTAAATATTATTCAACCTTTACTTCCTATTCTTGAAGCTATTGTTAAATCTGGTAAACCTTTGGTTATTATTGCAGAGGATATCGAAGGTGAAGCATTAAGCACTTTAGTTATCAATAAATTGCGTGGTGGTTTAAAAGTTGCTGCAGTAAAAGCTCCAGGTTTTGGTGACAGAAGAAAGGAGATGCTCGAAGACATAGCAACTTTAACTGGTGCTAAGTACGTCATAAAAGATGAACTTGGAATCAAGATGGAAGATCTCACGCTTGATGATCTTGGTACGGCTAAAAATGTTAAAATTACTAAAGATAATACCACAGTTGTCAGCGAAAATAGCGATTCTGACAGTGTGAAAGCTAGAATCGAACAGATTAAATCTCAAATTGAAACTTCAACTTCTGATTATGATAAAGAAAAGCTAAGAGAACGTTTAGCGAAATTATCAGGTGGCGTTGCTGTGCTCAAAGTTGGTGGAGCAACTGAAGTGGAAGTTAAAGAACGTAGAGATAGAGTCGAAGATGCGCTGCATGCAACAAGAGCTGCAATTGAAGAAGGCATAGTTCCAGGTGGTGGAGTTGCGCTTCTTTATGCTTCATCTGTTCTCGACAAATTAAAAGGTGCAAGTGACGAAGAGCAAATAGGCATAAACATTATCAAGAAAGTTCTCAGTGCTCCAATTAGAAGGTTAGTTAAAAATGCTGGTCTTGAATCTGCTGTTATAATTGACTATTTGATTAAGCAGAATGATAAAGAGCTTATATACAACGTTGAGGCTATGAATTACGCTAATGCATTTACAGCTGGTGTGATTGATCCAGCAAAAGTGGTGCGTATTGCTTTTGAAACAGCGGTATCTGTTGCGAGTGTGCTGATAACTACTGAATCTATGATAGTTGATGTACCAAGCAAAGAAAATGCTTCATCTCCTATGGGTGCAGAAGAAATGAGTGGCATGGGTGGATTCTAAGTAGAATGAAACCGTGGAGCAATTGCTCCACGGTAGTTCCAAAAAATCTCACATTTTACTATTCGTTAAAGGTAATACGTTTGGTGCAGAAATGCACTACTGTTTGCATCCGTTTCACTCCTTTATATTGTGGTTGTCTAATAACAAAAAGGCAGCATAAGAAAACTATAACCCCTAGTATATTTATACTATAGCTGACCCAAGCAACACGTCATACCGCGATTCATTCCACAACTGTACGAACATTACGATATGGCACATAGTAAACGATGTCATGAAAGTAGCTGACACTGGAATGACACCCTTTTGGATGGAAACCAGTGTCACGCACTGGCATGACACCCATTTGTTCCTATAGTTGTCTTTTCTCGTCTACCTTATTTTGCCACTCTGCTGAACAGATACAATTTACAACCACCCCCCTACCCTTTTTAGTTGTTCAGCAAATATAGAGAGGTTAAAGGGAGTGGTATTACTTAAACAACTAAATAAAAAACCAGGTAGATCATTCTGAAATTCTTGCATTTTTGTCCATAATTTTGTTAAATAACTTCCCTTTTGGTCATATCGAACCAAATTTCTTTTTCACGCCACCTTTTAAGCCACTTTCGTTAGTTTTTGTCATAATGCGATCAAACACTCCCAATAACCTCTTTAATAGGTTTGGAGTTAGCGAAGAGATAAGATCAACAGATACGTTATTGTTTTTGTCATCACCACTTGCTTTATAGTCTATTGAAACGATTCCCCTACTTTTCCCGCCAGTAAGAAATTTCCCAATTATAGGAATTTTTAACAAAGATTTATTAATTGAATATGCTGGTATTACCTGTCCTTCAACTTGGAATTTATAATTTCTAATGTCGAGCTTACCGCTAGTGCTAATGCCTAATTCCGCTCCTTCAAGCCAAGATTCTTCAATTTCGACAGAGCCGTCTTTGTATGAGAAAGGTGCATTGCATTTATAAAAGTATACACCTTCATTTTTTATGGCATTTACAATGCCAGGCAATGAAGACATCGACAATAAAGTAGTAAGTAGTGGAGCATCTTTGATGTAGAAATTGCTAATGGATAACGTACCATAATGTTCTCCACTTTCTCTCTGAGGAGAGAGATAAAAAGACAATTTGCCGTTTTTAATTGATTTACTAATGCCTAAAGAACGCGAAAGTATACCTGCATTATCCGCATATATTTCGAGCCCTATTCCACTGTATTCTGCTAGTATATTGCTGCTATCTTCCAGAAACTGCCCTGTAAATTGACTTCCATTGCAATTACCTTTAGTACAGGTTACATTCAGCTTAGCATTTTTGATAACGATGCCTTCTTTCATCATTGCATTGTCAACATTCATACTAATCTCTATATCTTTGTTTAATCCATTACTGTTTTTGCCAAGCAAGCCTAAAATATCACTTAAGTTAATTTCCTCACCATAAATAGTTATGGCATTTTTTTCCTTACCTGATTCAATTTCTATACTAAAATCATTATCAGGCAATTTAAAGCTACTAGAATTTAAATATAAATTTCCATTTTCTACTCTTCCGCTGAATTTTATATCTAGGTCATTTCCTACAACATCTAATTTGTCTATTAACAATTCACCTGCTCCTTTTAACCTTGTAGAAAACAAAATTTTATTGTGATCTTCAAAACGATTTTTCCATCCTAAATAACTTGAACGTGATTCAAGCTCTGATAAATCCATATTACCATTAACATGCCCCGTCTTATCTTGATTTATCACCGATTCTATATTTGTATTGACATAGCCACCTATATTTTCATCAAAATTAAGTATTTGAGCGGGTAAATCTCCGGTCAAATTCCAGGCGAAACTTTCATTCCTATTGCTACTTTTCAGGTCAAATAATAGCTGTGTGTTATTCACCATACCACTACCATTTAAATCTATAAAGTCACTGCCAAAACTAAGCTTAATATCATATTTACCAAGACTTGCATTATAGACGGCTAAATTGTCAATTTCAGAATGAAAATTGGCCGAAAAATCTACTTTTTTGTCATCAGCGTTTAGATTAAAAATGCGAAAATTAAATACGGATTCTGCCATTCCACTTACTTTATCCCTTTCAACCTTCACCACATCATCCGGCTTAAATTTTATAGGCTCATATAAACCATAAGCATCACTTACAGCTTGGCCATTAATGGTTAGAACTGAATTTTCCTTATCGAGAGATTTCATTTCAATATCACCACCATTAATAGTGAAATTCTGAAACTTAGCGCTATTTACAGTAATTTCAAGATCGTTATTCTTGATGATCAAATCACCCTTTAATTCCTTTACTTGCTCAAAATCTTCATCAAACTTTACGCTACCGTTTTCTATATCAGCAACAATTACAATGTCTGACAGATCGCCATCAACCAATTTGCCATTGAAACTTACAATGGTATTTAAAACATCCCCATCAATATTATCACAATACCAGCTTTTAAATTTATTATTCACTACACCATCTGGTACATAAGTACATAAATCTTTTGCAGCAAACTTACTAATATTAATTCTAAGCAAAGCATGGCTTGTACTAAAGTTCATTTTGCCTATTAAAGAGAGATACGTGCCATTTAACTTAAAATGAAAGTTTTTTACACTAATAATTCCATCACTATATGTTAAATTTATATTTACATTAGTTAAGGCCAAATTTTTGTTCAAATAATTTTCTGTATTCAATACGTATATATTTCCATCTACAATTTCATCCTTTTTATTAATTTTCACTGAGAAGCTTCCTTTGAATCCTATATTTTTGTCCAAATTGTAGCTTTTAACTAATGTAGAAAACTTGCTCAATAGTCCCAATTTTAGATCATAAAATGTCCCGTACACATTTAGCAAATTGTTGCGATTTTTTATCGTAATTGATAAATCATCCAAAAATCCCTTTCCATCTTTTGTATTCACATGAATATCTAAAACATTAAAATCTTCCCCCTTCCCTATATATAATTTATCAATAAAAAATTCATCTTCTGTGCTTTTATCAATAGCGATGTTAGTAAATTCAATTTTTGAATCCGCACTTAAGTCAAAAAAAAATTCCCTTATTGTTTTTACTGAGTTTTGCAGATTAAAATTTACTGCTTTAAAGTCAGCTTCTTTCTGATTGATACATACATGCACATTATCAGCTGAAACCTGAGAGAGATTTGTGCTAGCTTTAAATAAGGAACTTAACTTAAAATGTACAAAAAGCTCAGGAACTTTTATAGTAAAATTAGGGTTTGCTATTGCCAAATCTGTAATGACTAAATACGGATCTTTGCTACCTTTCTGCCAAACAACTGAGGTATTCTCCATATTAACGCTTGAGCCAACAAATATTTTTGATATTTTATGTTTAACATAAAAATTAATATAATTAATATTGATTTCTAAAGGCTTTAAAAAAATAAAGAAGCACAATATGAACAATAAAACTACGGAAAATAATATAGTAATTTTTTTAAGCATCGATTATTGCTTTTCTCGCTAAACTATCAGCCTCCTCATTATACTTATCGCCACTGTGTGCTTTAACCCACTTCCAATCAATTTCGTGTTGTGAAGCAACGTTGTCTAGCTCTTTCCACAATTCCATATTTTTTACTGATTTTTTATTACTTGTTTTCCAGCCATTCATTTTCCACTTATTTATCCACTCTGTTATGCCATGTTTAACATAAAGACTATCCGTATATAAATTAATATTACAAGAAAATTTCAATACTTTCAGCCCATTGATCACCGCTGTTAACTCCATTTTATTGTTTGTGGTATTTTCTTCTCTACCATAAATGTCTTTTCTATAATCTTGAAATAATATGATAGCTGCCCATCCTCCCGCTCCAGGATTACCAGAACACGCCCCATCCGTATATATTGTCACTTCCTTTTTGCTCATCTTTAACTGTAATGAATTAATAAAGTATATAGTTGCTTCTATGAAAGCACAATTTCTAAAGGTAGTTTAAGCTGCACCTTTAAATTTTATTATAGAAACAAAAAAAAGTGTGACAACGAGCATTACCAAAAGGAAAAGTAAAAAATAGTTTTTATGCTTCTGCCGTTCTTTCATAATTAAAATAAATCAATAGAACAAAAAATAATACTGGCGAATAGGGAAAATAGATAAGAAATTGAGTAAGAAAACATTTGTTTCTGTGAGTTGTGGTTCTTGAATCTGAGAATTGATATAGCGTACCAAATAAAGATGCAACCTGCAAAAATTGCCATGCTTAGATAAAGTAAAGCCTTTTTCAAGAATAGAGCTGGAAGCAAGCTAGTTAGCACCAGCAACACACTATAAATTAATATATATTTTCTTGTTTTTTCCGGACCATAAACAATATTGAACATAGGAATCGATGCTCTTGCATAGTCTTCAGACTTATTTAAAGATAGGGCCCAAAAGTGTGGTGGAGTCCACATAAAAATTACTAAAAATAAAATGAAACTTTCCCAACTTACAGAATTAGTCACAGCTGCCCAGCCAATCATTGGAGGGAAAGCACCTGCTGCACCACCGATAACGATATTCTGCGGAGTGCGTCTTTTGAGCCAGATCGTATATACAAAAACGTAAAACAATATGCTGATTGCAAGTAAAGCAGCAGAAATATAGTTTACTGCTATTGCCATGATAAATACTGACAATATTCCAAGAGTTATACCAAATTCAAGCGCACTTTCTGCAAGAATTCTGCCTGAGGGTATAGGGCGGTTTTTTGTCCTTTCCATGAGCAGATCTATGTCTTTGTCATACCACATATTTATAGCACCTGCAGATCCTGAGCCAAGAGCAACACATATAAGAGATATTAGTGCTAGAAAAGGGTGTATACTACCTGGTGCAGCAACCATACCGGCAACTGCAGTGAATACCACAAGGTACATTATCCTTGGCTTCAGCAAACGCCAAAAATCCAGTATTGTTGATTCAACATTTAGCAAAACACTTGTGTACATTCTATTTTACCACTGGTGGTTTTTCGAAAGTATGAAAAGGCGGTGGTGAAGATACCGTCCATTCCAAGGTGTCACCTCCCCAAGGATTATCTCCAGCTTTCTTGCCCCATTTAAAAAGATGTATAACTATAAACACAAAAAACATAACTGAAACAAAGGACATATACGAACCAATTGAGGATATATAATTCCAAGGGATAAACGCATCAGGATAATCAGGTATACGCCTTGGCATACCAGCTAATCCTAAGAAATGTTGAGGTAAAAAAGTGATATTGGTGCTAATAAAAGTAAGCCAAAAGTGGATTTGACCTAAGCGCTCATTATATTGTTTACCCGACATTTTACCAATCCAATAATAAAAGCCAGCAAAAGCTCCAAATAATGCAGCAAGTGACATGACATAATGGAAGTGAGCAACAACATAATAGGTGTCGTGCAGGAGCTTATCTATTCCACCATGAGAAAGAATTATTCCCGTTATGCCACCGCCAACAAACATAAAAATAAAACCTAGTGCAAATAGCATAGGGGTCTTAAACTCAATTGCTCCGCCCCACATAGTTGCAATCCAACTAAAGACTTTTACACCAGTTATAACACCAATAAAAATTGTGGTAGTGCTAAAAAATGCAGCAGCGTCAGCACTAAGCCCAACAGTGAACATATGGTGAGCCCAAACCATAAAGCCAAATACTGCTATACCTATCATTGCATAAACCATCCCTATGTAACCAAATACAGGTCTGTGAGAAAAAGTTGATACAACCTGACTTATGATGCCAAATGCAGGAAAAATAATTACGTAAACTTCTGGATGACCAAAAAACCAAAATAGATGTTGAAATAACACAGGATCGCCACCACCGGCAGGATCAAAAAAGGAAGTGCCAACATTGCGATCAGTAAGAAGCATAGTTATAGCACCGGCAAGCACTGGTAAGGCAACAATCAACATAAATGCTGTTAGCAAGACAGACCAAACAAACAGTGGCATCTTAGTTAATGACATTCCTTTTGTGCGCATGTTAAATATAGTAACTATAAAGTTGATCGCCCCAACAATTGACGACATACCAGCAACATGAAGTGCAAGTATAGCAATGTCAACTCCTGCACTTGGATGGGACATTACCTGTGATAAAGGTGGATATAAAGTCCAACCTGTACCTGGACCTTCACCAATAAACACTGAGAGAATGAGCAAAATAAAAGATGACACTAATAACCAAAAACTTAAATTATTCATACGAGGAAATGCCATATCTGGTGCGCCAATCATGAGAGGTACAAACCAGTTACCAAATCCTCCCATGAGGGCTGGCATTATCATAAAAAACACCATTATCAACGCATGCCCTGTAACCATTACGTTATATAATTGATAGTTATTGTTAAGTATATTAATGTGCATTAGCTGAGTGCGAATAATCACCGATAATAATCCACCAATAATTCCAGCTAATATGGAAAAAATAATGTACAGTGTCCCTATATCTTTATGATTGGTGGAAAACAACCAACGCTTTATGCCCTTTGGTACGTCACTCATATCTATACTCCAAATTTAACTCACTAATTTTCTATTTTCAATCCACTCATTAAAATCTTCTTTGCTTACTGCTTCAACAACAATTGGCATAAATCCATGGCCTTGACCACACAATTCATAGCACTGCCCGTAATAAACACCAGACTTTTTGATATTAAACCACGCCTCATTCAGCCTACCTGGTATCGCATCAATTTTTACACCAAAAGCCGGTACTCCCCAGCTGTGTATCACATCTCCTGCTGTAACTTGTAAACGAACATTAGTATTAATGGGTAAAACGACGTTGTTATCAACAGAGAATAGCTTTAAATCTCCTTCGATAAAGTCTTCTTTTCCCTTAATATAACTATCAAATGACACACCTTGATATTCTGGATATTGGTAACTCCAATACCATTGATGGCCAATAACTTTCAGTGTTATATCAGCTTTCGGTATTTCTTCCTGTAGCTTCAGTAATTTAGCGTTTTCAAAGGCTAATATTCCAACAATGATAGTTGGTATAACAAACCAAATAATTTCTAAAGGAACACTATGGGTAGTTTTACTTATGTTTGTTACTTTGCTTTTACGAAAGCGAAACGCTATATAAGCAAGCAGCGCCCACACAAAAAGCATTATTGTAACCATCACAAGCATCACAAACGAATGTGACCTAACTACAGCCTCCATTACTTCAGTTGCAGGAGCAGGAAATCCAAATTGCCAGGAAGTAGGAGCAGAGGCAACAGATATATTTGAGTAAAATATTATCAATAGTGCAAATAACTTCACCATATCTTTTGTTTGTTTGCTATAAAACTAAGTGATATACTGTATAATAGTATATATAAACTTACTATGCAAATAGAGATTAGTGATGGTTAATAATTTTTTAGCATTCAACAAGTATAATAGTACAATACTAATTGAGGAAAAAAGCATTTACATAAATCTATTGTAAGTAAAAATATTATAATATTTTAAATTAAGTATTTACTTTAAGTAAATTCTATAATAAGTTTAATAGTGTCTGTTACTGCTAATAACCCTCTAGCCTCACACCTAAAAGCAGTAACAGACACTATTAAACTTTATGACAAGTTTATAATCTGTAAGATCAAAGTCTTACAAGTTTCTTTATTTCATTATACATTGCAGTTTGTTAATTAACTTTTAATGCCTATGGTGGCATTTACAGCTTGGACCAAAGGTTTATGTATTATAGAAAATAATTATAAAAAAAACACACTATTTGTATACCATACAAACTTTTTTTATTCTGCATAGCTGAGTTACTAGATTCTGTAAACGAAATCTTTAGAGAAGCCAAATGGGCAAAGTTTCATGAAGGTCTTTGGCATCTCTTAGCATAGATCCCTTACTTAACCATCATACCGCGATTCATTCGCAGTATCTCAAAGCATAGATCCCGCTAACACGTAGCGGGATGACGATTGTCAGGCTAGCTGTCATCCCAGTGTCAAGCACTGGGATGACAAGGTATAAACCTTATCGTCATGCCGCCACAAACCGTCATACCGCGATTCATTCGCGGTATCTCTAGATCCCGCTAACAAGTAGCGGGATGACGATTGTCGTTTAGCCATAAACATTAAGAAATTTACCAAATAAAAAAAAAGGCAAAAGAAGCCCTGGGGTTATTATCCGCTTTAAAATATTGGCGTTTTTTATGTTTTAAACGCTTGACAAGCGAGATTCAGCCGCTTTTAATTGCAACTAACCTACGCTGCAAATGTTTAAGAAATTTACTAAGCAGAAAAAAAGACAAAGAATCCCCGAGTTAGCTAGTCTTTTACTATCTCTGTCGAGTATTGGCATTTTTTGATGTCTTGTAACGCTTTATAAGCGCGTTTCGGCTTATATAGGTAAAAACCCAGAAATTTTTAAAGACATGCGATGCACGTAGTGCGAAAAATTAAACATGAGACGCCAAATACCCTAAGTTTGACTCGCGACATAATGTTGAACATTTTTTTTTGCATTTCCAGAGCAAGTTCTTGAAACCTAAACATTATATGTACATCATCATGATCAATTCTAATGCATCTAACTAATGCTATGATGACCTTACCCAGAAAAAGTGGAGAGAAAGTTTGGAATGTTTTTTACAAAAAGAATGATGCATCAAATTGTTCTGGAATGCAATAGTTAATAGTGACGTTGTTTGTTATAAAAAATTTCTATATATTCAAATATAGCAGTTTTGATATGCTGTTTAGAGTGCCGAGAGGTGTCTATTGGTAACTCCCTTTTTAGAGAACTGAAGAAGCTTTCCACAACAGAATTGTCGTAACAACAACCTTTATGACTCATCTATGTTTTTTATGGATAAGAGATATTGATAACCTTGCGAAGTATATTGTGAACCTTGATCACTATGTAATAGTAGATTTTTGGCAGGTTTACGCTTGTTAACGGCCATTAATAAAGAGTCCATAACCAATTGTTTATTTATTGAACTGCTCATTAACTACCATGCGTGAATATAGATCGATTATTGTTGCCAAATATAGCCATCCTTCTTTGGTTTTTATATAAGTAATCCCATACTTTATTTGGTTGATCGACAATAAAGTTTTGGTCTAATATATTGGGAGCTACTGTCCGTTTGTTGTTTCTTAATTTTAAATTTTCTTCTCAATATAGCCTGAATACCATTTTTCTGCATAATACTTTGCACTGTTTTTAAGTTGCAACTTTTACCCAAAGCCTTTAATTCAGCATGAATTTTAGGAGCTCCATATCTACATTTAAAAGCTTTTTTTGAATATCTGCTTTTATTTGTTGATTCTCTACTGCTTATTTTCCTTGTAGTCCACTTATAGTAGCCACTAGCAGAAAACCCTACATAATTCCTGCACTTTATAGTGTTTACTATGCTCTTTTATGAAAAAATATTTTACTCTTTTTGACTGGCCAGGGCTTTTTTTAAAATGTCTCTTTCTCTTGTTACTTTTGCTAACTCTTTCTGTAAATCAAATCTCTCTTTGTCATAAGGTGCTACATCTGGAAATGCATTTGCCGCTGACTTTTTTTCGTTATATTTCTTCATCCATTTTCCTAATACACTATCCCTTATTCCTAGATCTCTTGCTACTTTTGCAACTGGTTGACCTACCTTTCTTTGTTCATTTGTCAGCTTAACAGCTTCCAATTTGAATTCTGCCGTATATTCTCTTGCCATTTCTAATCCTCCAAAATTTTATTTTACCCGAAAAAACTCCTTTCTTTCTCTCCACTTTTTCTGGGTAAGGTCAATTCGGAACTCTATTTCTTTTTTACGATCTTTACTTTTATTCTTATTGTTCATATAATATACCCTTCACTAATAATAAATTATTTTTAAATGTTTACTGTTATTTTCTTAGCAGTATTGGCATAAAGCCATAGCTTTTGGGTGAAGTCAAATCAAATTTTCAATTTTTTTTTGTTTATTTTTTTATGAAAAGGTAGAAGATATTAATAGCTGCTAATTTCTTTAAACGATGTTGTCGTAGATTCGTATTTTTATACACCAAAAAGGGTATCTTTGATGTCTCCTACAGCTCCAAACTCATAGCATCCATTTGCCAGCCTTTTAAGGCGCTTTATAGAAGGGTTAATAAAAGATGTAAAAAGGACGTCTAAGGTGCGTAGTAGCATTCTAAAGCCATCTATGGGAGACATTTTTTTCATCAACGCATTCAAAACTTAAAAAAATAAAAAACTTGAACATTTCTTCAGAATTGTGTATAATTATTAATGCTTTTTAAGGTTCTTTCTTATGACTTTTTCTAAGTTTCTTGATCCCAAAAATGATGTATCGTTTAAGCGTATCTTCGGTACTGAAAAAAATAGAGATATCCTTATTCACTTCCTCAATGATATTCTTGGCTTTACTGGTAAAAATGAAATAAAGGATATAGAGTTTTTAAGTACTATTCAAGACCCCGATATCGCCGCTAAAAAGCAAAGTATTGTTGATGTTCTCTGTAGAGATTCTACAGGTGCTCAATACATTTGCGAAATGCAGGTCGCTAAAACTAAAGGCTTTGAAAAACGTGCCCAATACTATGCTGCTAAAGCTTACTCAAGGCAAGCTGATAAAGGTGACCAGTATCATAACCTTAAGGAAATTATCTTCATTGCTATAGCAGATTGTGTACTGTTTCCTAATAAATCTGAGTACAAATCAAAGCATACTATTCGAGATGAAGACACTAATGAGCATGATCTAAAAGATTTCTATTTTATATTTATTGAGTTGCCAAAATTTCCAAAGAATAAGGAAGATCAGTTGGAAAATATAGTTGAAAAATGGGTTTATTTTTTTCGATATGCAGATGAGACTAGTGAAGAAGAGCTGGAAAAAATAATAGGTAGTGATGTAATAATTAAAAAGGCCTATGAAGAGCTAAATAGATTCAACTGGTCAGAAAAAGAATTTATTGCCTATGAACAGGAAATAAAACGTATTCTTGATGAACAGGCTGTCCTCGCTCAAAAACTTGATGATGCTACTGAAAAAGGTAGAGAAGAAGGTAAAGAAGAAGGCATCCAAATCGGACATGAAAAAGGCAGAAAAGCAGAGAAAATCGAAGTGGCAAAGAACTCACTTAAGGCCGGTATCTCTATTGATGTTATCGCTCAAATTACCGGCCTTTCGATAGATGAAATTCAAAAATTAAGGAATTAATACTTTACCTTGACCTCTAGCTTGAGTTAAATGACATTGAACAGAAGTATTATTTAGATAACTTTTAGGCTCCAAGCTTATTTGTTGTTCTTTTACGTCACTCACTTCTAATCTGCTTAACATTTGTTGCATTAATTGATTTATTACTGGGTCTATTCTTCTATTAAATTCAGCCATAAACTTATCAAACTTTTTCGGACTTAATCTACCGGGATCTCCGGGTTCTCTACCAGGCAATGCTTCCTCTGCGTATGATTTTAAAATCCCTGAAATTTCATTAAATTCACCACTCCTAATTTTTTCATTAATCTTCTCAAATAATTTCTCAAAATTAATATCTAAGCGGTGCATTTTTATACCACCTTTCGATTCAGCTTGCTTCTCTAATACTTCCTTGAACGACTTTATAATATCCGATGTGTAAAAAAGAGCCTTTACAGGATTAACATCAGAAAACTTAGGAAGAGGACACTTTTTATCTAGAAAAGCTTGTAACAAGAAAAACATCAAGCTAGCATTATTACTCGCACAAACTTCACGACTAAATTGGCTAGTATATTGGATATTTGGGTTTCTTACTGTATCAGAATGGTTGGAGCTACTTCCTGCTGTACCAGAACGGCTAGAGCTATTTTCTGAAAATGAAGGCAACGCAGCCCTTAAAGGGGAAGAGATAAACTGAAAAACACCTTTAACAGCATCTATCCATGAAGACGGCTTACTTGCTCCGCTTGTAGCTCCTATTTTGTTATAGCCTATTTCGTCACTTTGCGATGAATTGTCTGATGCATTATCATAAGATAGATCACACTTAGCTTCTTTTGTAATACTATATTGTACATCACGCTTCTTGCGAGTAGATCCACAATCCTCAATTTTCCATTGACATGGACTATCTTTGCCCCTGGCCTCCAAGTAAATACTCTCCTTCTATCCCTATCATGGCTAAGATAATCACTAGCAGGATATAAATACTCATTAAAATAAGTGCTTTTTATATATATGTTGTTACCTTCAGGTTCAAATTTCCATTGACATGAACTATCTTTGCCCCCTGGCCTCCAAGTAAATACTCTCCTTCTATCCCTATCATGGCTAAGACCATTACCAGCAGGATATAAATACTCATTAAAATAAGTGCTTTTTATATATATGTTGTTACCTTCAGGTTCAAATTTCCATTGACATGAACTATCTTTGCCCCCTGGCCTCCAAGTAAATACTCTCCTTCTATCCCTATCATGGCTAAGATAATCACTAGCAGGATATAAATACTCATTACTATAGTAAACACTTTTAATACATACCTCCGATGAAAATACTGCATTCTTTACTGACTCTGGTAATTCTCCTTTTATCCTTTCAAGCTCAGATTTTTTTTCCGAATGAACATTATGGTAATTACTCATCTCCATAATTCTTTTTACATAACGGGCTAACCTAAACTCCGCATTTTCTACACCTTTAACTTCAATACTAGCTCCAATATTGAGAAGATTTGTAACTTCACTAACATTCCCACTTTCTACAGCAGCAAATAAAAGTCTATCATACTCACTTTGCTTTGGTCCTAAAAAGTTTACTACTTCTGACTGACGATAGGTATTTGCTGCATCTAAAGGGTTTTTACCATCCTTATTTTTAGCTCCAATGTTAGCCCCCTTATCTATAAGAAATTTAACTATCTCTAAATGACCTCCTTCAGCAGCCCTATGCAAAGATGTGTAACCATCACTATCTCTAGCTTCAATATTAGCCCCTTTCTCAAGAAGTTCTCTAACGTCACTAAGGCGTCCTACTCCTGCAGCACTAACTAATAAATCATCATTGTTTAAAGTCATTTGTCCCTCCACATTTATAAAAACTTACCTAACTTAACTAAGCAATCACACTATAACAAGCCACTCTTACCCTGAGCTTTTTTCTTTCCTCAAGCAACACAGAAAGGACCATCTTCCCTCAAACAAGAATTCTGGAATGCCTTCACATAACATAGCCCACTCACAAACGTAAAATTACCTTAGCCATCACACACTTACATACCATAAAAAATTAGTAATCTAATGTATTTCAGGAATAGTACTCCACTTTTAAAACTTGTCAACCCCTAATTTAAAATTTTTTTGAAATAATTTTTGATGAAAATTTTTAATGAATTACTATTAATTTAATATTAAATATTACTAAGAACCTAAATAATACAACCACTTTCAGCAATAAAAACTAGCTAGCATGAGAAGATTTTTTTGGAAATCGATTGGTATTGCAAATGTGCTTAAAATCTTCGTTTCAAGCCCTGGATGTAAGTTTGTTTGCCTTTTTTTGACTATTGGGGTTCCTTCTCTATCTCTTGGTGTTAAAAGTTCAAATAAATCTGCACTTGTACGTAAAGCCTTTGCATTTCTCCCATTTTTTCTATTATTTTCTTCACTTTCAGCCAATAAGTGGTTTTCTATTTCACCTTTTTATATCAATTTATTACTTTCTTTTTGATTTGACACACTTTTTTGAACATCTCTATTGTGGAACAAACTTTCTCTTGGTTCTCCAATTTAGACACATGAGCAAAGATTGTGAGCTTTCTCTTCTTACTTCAAAAACCAATATCTTCTTTAATATGATTACTTCTATGTACTTACTAAATTAGGCTACTTAAATTCCTTAGGCAGGTTATAAACGGATACCTTTGCTGAGCTTTCAAAGCTCTTTATAGAGGTAGGTGATTCTAATGTTCCAGGTACGTCATCATAATCAGATAGTTGCGTAGAAATTGAATTCGTCCTAATACCCTGAGATGTACCTTCTTGAAAATGAAGTAATTTATTTTCCAACTTATCTCTTGCTTCTCTAAAACTGTCCAATTTTTTTTGCAAGCTAACACTTTCTTCTTTATACTTTGAAAGTGTTAAATCGATAAAATGATTACACAACACTATTAGACCTGTAGCACTAGAAAATAACAACAAGAGAGGATGAATGGTAACACCTGGCATATCTCCACTTCTTGCATCATGAAAATTTTTATACATATTAAGACAAGAGCCAAAAGCTGCAGAGCATACAAAAGCAAGTTTTGTTCTGCACAGGAAATACTCGACTTGCGCTAATTTTTCATTGCAATGTGCTAATTCTTTACGCAAATCATTAATTTTATCACTATAATACCTAATAAACAATTGTTTTGTTTCTTCATTATTAACATATTTCCATGCTCTGTAAGATCTTCCATCTATGAGCTCAACGTTTACATGCTCTGATTTTAGAAGCGCACTAATTGCGTTACTACTTCTAGAACGCACAGCTTCATGTAGAGGTGTGTAATCGCTTTTAACATCTTTCCTTCTGTTAATATTTTCATAAGTTAAATACTTGAAAAGAGCCGAAATACATTCTGGGTCATTACCTTCAATAGCCAGAGTAATTGCATCTTTTCCATCTTTATCCTTAGAACCTGTTTAAAATCTTCGTAATAGGAGAGAAATGAAGGAAAGGACAATCACTTGCAAGCTGGTATTGAGTTTACGTTCGCAATTTTTCCATAGCCGTCTACACTTTTCTAACCAAGCAAAAGAACGCTCAACAACCCATCTCTTTGGCAATACAACAAAAGAATGTAATTCACTGCGCTTTATTACCTCAACAGTTGCACCAATAATATCTTTTATTTGGGTTGCAAAAATTTTTCCTGTGTAGCCTGCATCAACCAATATATTTTTGACTTCAGAAAGGGTATCTTTAGCATTTTCAACCATTCTTACAGCGCTACTACGATCAGTTACTTCTGCTGTTGTTACATAAATTGCATGTGGTAGACCTTGAGTATCAACTGCAATATGACGCTTTATGCCTGAAATCTTTTTACCTGCATCATAGCCCTTTTTTTCAGCAGTATCTGTGTTTTTAACACTTTGAGCATCAATTATACAGAAGCTAGTTTTCTCTTTCCGACCATTGTTGATACGGATCTCTCCAACCAATTTTTTTTAAAACTAATTCCAACAAACTTGGTTCTTCTCCATTCTTTTTATTCCACATTTGAAAATAGTAATATACGCTTTCCCACCTTGGAAAATCTTTTGGCAACATTCTCCACTGGCAACCACTTTTTAGGACGTATAACACTGTACGAAATACATCATACAAATCAAGTTTTCTTGGTCTCGTTTTCTTCCTGCTACTCTCTAGTATTGGTCTGATTTTTTCAAATTGCTCTCGACTCATATCACTTGGATAATTTTTACGCATAGATATACCTCATTCTTAATCTACCACTATTTTACCTCATCTCTCCGAGATTTTAAACAGGTTCTTAGAATTAATAACTTTAGAAAGCGGCTTTTCATTTTCTTGCTTACCTTCAAAATACTTGCACTTATACACCTTATTCGAACGATATGGCTCCTTAAGAATACACAAAAGTTCTTTTACAAGATCAACCTGATTTTCTTTAATAACCACATGCAAAAGTGTGTTTTGATTTTCCTCATCTTGTAACAGTAAAACATCATACAAATAAGCATTTTCATGTAGATAACTAATCTCTTTATTGAAACGTGTTTTATCTATACCTTCTCTTCCTCCTTTACAGATACTGAAGAGTCGTAAACTACCTTCCAAAGCATTGTGATCAATTGCAGAGGCACGTTGCCTTCTGTATAAAATTGGCGCTCCTTCTACGCAAACACTTCCGAAGTAACGAGCAATAGGGGAATGGATACATGCACTTAAAAAATTAGTAAGAGGGTTACAAGTGTTCACACCATTCCTACCTTCAAGCAGTCTAACTACATCTAATTTATTATACGAATCAGCATAATATAAAGGATCCCGATCATAACAGTCCTTAGCATCAATTATAGCATCACATTCAAGAAGAAGTTTAGCTACATCTAAATGACCTTCCCTAGCAGCATAATGTAAAGGTGTTCTAGCTTTTTCATCCATGGCCTCAACTTTAGCACCTTGGCTTATAAGAAAGCTAACCATACCCTCTCTATTGTAGTAAGCAGCATAGTGTAGAGGAGCTATACCCAAACGGTCTTTAGCATTAATTATAGAATCATGGTCAAGAAGAAGTTTAGCTGCATCTAAATGACCTTCCCCAGCAGCATAATGTAAAGGTGTTTTATCTTCTTCATCCATGGCCTCAACTTTAGCATCTCGGCTTATAAGAAAGCTAACCACATCCTCTCTATTGTAGCAAGCAGCATAGTGTAGAGGAGTCATACCAAAACGGTCTTCAGCATCAATTATAGCACCACGGTCAAGAAGAAGTTCAGCTACATCTAAATGACCTTTCCCAGCAGCATAATGTAAAGGTGTTTTAGCTTCTTTATCCACGGCCTCAATTTTGGCATCTTGTTTTATAAGAAAGCTAACCATATTTTTTCTATTGTGGTAAGCAGCATAGTGTAGAGGAGCCATACCAAAACAGTCTTCAGCATCAATCATAGTACCACGGCCAAGAAGAAGTTCAGCTACATCTGAATGACCTTCCCTAGCAGCATAATGTAAAGGTGTTTTTCTACTATCATCTTGAACGTTAACCTTAGCATTTCTACTGAGAAGAAGTTTAAGGACATACAAATTACCCTTACAAGAAGCTACACACAAAGGCGTTTGATTGTTTATACCTTTAGCCTCAATATTAGCACCTCCATCAAGAAAATCACTAACCTTTCTAATATCTTTTCTTTCTATAGCAGAAAATAAATATTTATCTAGCTTTGCTCTCAAAAAGTTTGCTACTTCTGTGTTACCAAGCTCATTTACTATGCGTAAAGGTGTCTTAACATTATTATCCTTAGCTAAAATGCTGGCACCTTGATCAACAAGAAATCTAACCATATCGTATTGACCTGCACTAACAGCATAGTGTAGAGGTGTCCAATTTTGGTCACATCTAATGTCAATATCAGCACCAATACTAAGAAGAAGTTGAGCTACATTTACACTATTTTTACAGGCAGCCCAGGACAGCAAAGGCAACTTATCTAAAAGTTCACGATTAACATTATATTTATCAATATGTTGATCAATATATTCCTCCAACCGTTTAAAGTCGTCATTTTCTATAGCATGCGTAAAATCCGTTGTAAGGCTCGTTTGATCTTTCATAAACTATATAAAAAAAACTATTTTCCTACTCAGTACAATACTCCATTTTTAAAACTTATCAACCCCTATTTAGAAATTTTTTATGGAATAATTTTTGATGAAAGTCTTTAATATATTGCTACTAATTTAGCAATATATACTGTTAAAAACCTAAACAATATAACCATTTCCAGCACCCAAAACCAGCAAGCGTGAGAACAATTTTTCTTGGAATCGGTTGGTCTAGCAAAAATTACATTACTAATTCCAAGAAAGCGGAGCATTTGGATCATCTGGAATTTCATAAAAAGGCAGCCTATCAATTAACAGACTTTCTTCATCTCTACTAAGATCTCTTGTTACAATATTGCAAAAATCTCTATTGCTCCCAAAATTAGCTGTTACTGCAGTCCTTAAATCTTGATTTCCTGCCACAGCTTCCTGAAAGCTGCTGTTATTGGCAAGATGAGTTTCCAGCACAGGTTTTGCGTCATTACCAAATTTGTTTTTCACATTCAGAATAGCTTGTCCCAATTTATTTGTGTTGCTACTAATTAATTTTTCTGCCACTCCTTCCTGCAAAATACGACTACCTGCTAAGATCTCTCTATTTTCATTATCCTTCACAACCGCTTTCCCTATTTCATCTACCTTGGTATTCAAAAGGTGCTGAGTTACGTTATTGACTAACGTCTTCGACTCATCTATATTATCGCCTAAGCCACTTGCATTAAACAAATATTCAGCTAATTTTTCAGGGCTAACCTTCCCTTCAGTAATTCTTTTTGCTTCACCTTTCTCTATACTGCAAGCATTAAATAACAACTCAGCTAACCTAGAAGTGCCAACATTTTTTATTATATCTTCAATAAAGCTCTTTTGATCCCACTGATAATTCTCTGCTAGTGCATTCTTAGCATCGTTAAATACTAGTTCAGAAATCTTATACGAGCTAACTTTATCTTCGGCAATCTTTTTGGCTGCAAGTTGATCTAAGTTACTTTTATTAAAAAGCAACTCAGCGAGTTTTATTGGATCAGCTTTATTTATAAAATCCTGCGAATTAAGATTTATTTTATTAGCAACATGAGTAGCAAGATTTTGACCAGTGCTATCAGTTATATCAAGTACTGTTTTTCCCAATATATCTTTATTTTCATCAGTAAGTAGCTGTACAGCGACTTCCTCAATTGATGGGCTTTTTCCATCTCTACCTGCCGGACCTTGAGGACCATCTGCACCTTTTGATCCCTGCATCCCCTTGTCTCCTAAAAAAGCTTTTGCTACCTTACCGTCATAAGCATTTTCGTTATCAGCAGTTTGATCAAGAAATCTGCCTAATTTCTCCACTAAAATTGATTTCTTTTTCCCATCTCCTATATCCTCTGTTGCATCAAGTATTTTTTTCGTGAATTCTAAAATTTTTATATTAGAGCCATCAGCTTTAGCAAAATTACCCTTTTCTGCCAAAAAATCTTTTGCTGTTTTATTATCACCATATATTTCATATTTTTCATCAAGAAGCTTCCCTAATGTATTAACTAAAATTGAAGTTGCATCGGGTTCATGTTTATAAAATAATTCACTTGCTAATCTATTGATTCCATCACTTTCACGAGAAATAAATCCTCTATCTGTATCTTCCTTAGTATATACATTTTCAACATCAACCTTTTTATTTAATCCTTCATCTACTTCTTCCTTAGTATATACATTTTCAACATCAACCTTTTTATTTAATCCTTCATCTACTTCTTCCTTAGTATATACATTTTCAACATCAGCCTTTTTATTTAGGTAAGCAGGCAGAACATCTCGCCTAGGAAATGTACTATCTAGTATCAAGTTAGAGATTCTATCACCCTTATCAAAATCTTTTGCATAAAATATCGCCTCCACTATGGACTTTTCTGCTAACTTCTCTTCAAGTACTGTATGTTCATCATTGTTAGTACTTTTCATATCAAGTAGACTTTTAAAAGCTGCCGCTAAACCTCCTACTTTATAGCTTATTTCACCTTGACCATCTTGTTTATATT
The DNA here is from genome assembly GCF_964026765.1 of Wolbachia endosymbiont (group A) of Chalcis sispes. Classification (NCBI taxonomy): domain Bacteria; kingdom Pseudomonadati; phylum Pseudomonadota; class Alphaproteobacteria; order Rickettsiales; family Anaplasmataceae; genus Wolbachia; species Wolbachia endosymbiont (group A) of Chalcis sispes. The sequence goes on along the minus strand of NZ_OZ034697.1, from coordinate 594,245 downwards.
TTAATTCCAGACTACCATTGCTTGCATCTAAAGTATACTTATTACCTTTCTCATCGCTCAAGGTTATAATTTTAACATTTTCCAAATTTGATATTGATGTGCCGTGATTATCTTTAAACTCTACATTAGGTGTCATATCACTTCATATTAATTAAAACGAAAGGATACGCAAAAAAATATATTTTTTTATTAATACATGATGCAAAAAGAGCTTTATTCTATTTTAAATATAGAATTGCAATGAATTTTCCTTTTATTTCCAAATAAACTAATTTTCACTCTTTAACATTAATTACCACTAACTCAAATAACACAACCATTTCCAGCATTCAAAACCAAGGGTCGTGAGAAGAGTTTGTTTTGGGATGGATTGGACTACCGCTAGATCCGCGCGAACTTTTCTTTATAATAATTCTACTATATCGTGAAGTCAGCTATATTAGCCTACTTTCGCCACATTTATATACGAACTAACTTACCTAACTTTGTTGCAAAGATTGCAAGTTCCTATTTTCATAACCCTACTTTTACGTAGCTTGTTCTCACAAAGATACGATCTTTTTGGGATCTTTGAAGAAGTAAATAATTGAAATCTTTGTAATACTTGGTTGCAATGTTTTTTAGAGACAAAAGGTATTTTCCTATATCTGAATACAATAAATTTGTAATTCTGAAAAAAATATAAAACTATTGCTAATTATAATAATTGTGTAATAATTAAAACATAAGTTTTTAAGTTAAGGTAGTGTTGTGAATAATCAATTGAAAGAAGTATCTAATCCAATAAATATTCAAGCAGATTTAGAAGAGAACAGTATGGTTGATGGAATAGAAAAGCGGTCAAAAGAACAAGGTTTTTATGCAACACAGACCATACCAATTTATCAAGTTAATCAAAATATTACGTATTCATATTTAGCTACGCTCGATAGTCACTTAAAAACAGATGAGCATTGTGTACACAAAAGTAATATACATACTGACTTACTTAATTTTGCTTTTCATGGTTCCTTAGAGAAAGTTCAAGATCTATTAAACAAAGGAGCTAGTGTTGAGATAAAAGACAACAATGGTAACACGCCTTTGCATCTTGCTGCTGGCAGGGGCCACTTAGAAGTAGTTCAAGTTCTATTAGGAAAAGGGGCTAGTGTTGAGACACGAAACGAAGAAGGATGCACTGCTCTTCATTCTGCTACTGAAATGGGTAAATTAAAAGTGGTTGAGTACTTTATAAGTGAAGAAAAAATCAATATTAACCAAGCAACCGATGATAATGACACTCCTTTGCATATTGCCGCTGAAATGTGTCACTTAGACGTAGTTCAATTTCTGTTAAAAAAAGGAGCTACTGTTGAGATACGAGGTTATCAAGACTGCACTGCTTTGCATTGTGCTGCTAGCGAGGGCCACTTAGAAATAGTTAAAGCTCTATTGGGCCAAATGAATAATGCTGACATACGAAAGAATAGTTTCAAATGTGTATTGCATATTGCTGCTCGAAAGGGTTACTTAGAAATCGTTAAAGCTCTATTAGACAAAGGTACTGATATTAATGCAACAAACTATGACGGCGATACTGCTTTAAATGAAGCTGCTGAAGCAGGCAAATTAGAAGTAGTTCAATTTCTGTTAAAAAAAGGAGCTACTGTTGAGATACGAGGTTATCAAGACTGCACTGCTTTGCATTGTGCTGCTATAGGTGGGCACTTAGAAATATTTCAATTTCTGTTAGACAGAGGTGCTAGCGTTAATGTGGGAGAAGGCATTGAACCCATTGCTTTGCAATGTGCTGTTAAAGGGGGAAACTTGAAAATAGTTCAGTTTTTATTGGGCCAAATGAATAATGCTGACATACGAAAGAATAGTTTCAAATGTGTATTGCATATTGCTGCTCGAGAGGGTTACTTAGAAATCGTTAAAGCTCTATTAGACAAAGGTACTGATATTAATGCAACAAACTATGACGGCGATACTGCTTTAAATGAAGCTGCTGAAGCAGGCAAATTAGAAGTAGTTCAATTTCTGTTAAAAAAAGGAGCTACTGTTGAGATACGAGGTTATCAAGACTGCACTGCTTTGCATTGTGCTGCTATAGGTGGGCACTTAGAAATATTTCAATTTCTGTTAGACAGAGGTGCTAGCGTTAATGTGGGAGAAGGCATTGAACCCATTGCTTTGCAATGTGCTGTTAAAGGGGGAAACTTGAAAATAGTTCAGTTTTTATTGGGCCAAATGAATAATGCTGACATACGAAAGAATAGTTTCAAATGTGTATTGCATATTGCTGCTCGAGAGGGTTACTTAGAAATCGTTAAAGCTCTATTAGACAAAGGTACTGATATTAATGCAACAAACTATGACGGCGATACTGCTTTAAATGAAGCTGCTGAAGCAGGCAAATTAGAAGTAGTTCAATTTCTGTTAAAAAAAGGAGCTAGTTTTGAAGCACGAAACGAAGAAGGATGCACTGCTTTGCATATTGCTTGTGAGGTGGGCTGTTTAGGCATAGTTAAAGCTCTGTTAGAAAAGGGATCTGATGTTAATGTAGTAAGCGAAAAAAATGGCGATACTCCATTACATGAATCTGCTAGAATGAATCACTACGATATAGTTGAATATCTTGTAGAGGAAGAAAAGGCTACTATTGATGTAAAAAACTTTAGAGGTGAGACTCCTTCCGATTTGGCGGATTCCAATGGTTACAAAGATATAGTTAAGTATCTTAGTCTTCGAGTAAGGGAGTGTCCCAAAACCTCGGGAAGTCTGGCTGACGATAAAAATGTGATACAGTATCAAAAAGTGACAGAAAATAAACACCTAACTATAACTAATAGAGCAATAAAGACCAGTTTCTGTGTAGGCATAATGACCATGTTGACAAGTGTAGCTATTGGATGTATTGCTATTCATCTTAGTTTATCAATATCAGCTACTGCTGCATTGATTGTTGGGGCCATTGCTGGTGGCATTACATATGCAGTATTAAAGCCTAATAGTAGGCTAAATGAATGTGAAGTGAATAGGCAAAGCTTACCTCAAATGCCTAAGGACGAATGTTGCATGTCATATTAGTTCTTGCATTTTATGTCATGCGTGTGAAAATGGTGTGTAGTATTTTTAACCGAGGTGGAGTTATGGAATTGAATAAATTGCAGGAAGTATTAAATTCTGCTAACGCTGATGTTGGTTTCAGTAAGAGTAATGTAGTTAGTAAAATAGAAGAGAGATTAAAGCAAGTAGATCCAGGTACATTGTGCCAATTAAGTTTTGCTGTTTTAAAAAACAACAAACAAATGGTAGAAACCCTTATAAAAGGAGGAGCTGATGTTAACACAATTGATGCGTACAATCGTGATCCATTATATTATGCTATCTCACAAGGGAACACAAGAATGGTAGAGATCCTAATAAAAAATGGAGCAAGTGTTAATAAGAAGTATAATGACGGAAGCACTCCTCTACATCATGCTGTCTTGAGCCAAAAAATAAAAATAGTAGAGTATCTTATAAACAATGGAGCTGATGTTAATGCGTTAGATGAAAAACGGCGCACTCCATTATACTTAGCTGGACGAAGTACAAAAATGGTCTCGATTCTCATGAAGAAGGGGGCATTACCTTTACTGGAAAACAGAGATATTGAATTTTTAAAGGATCTAGTTAAACGCATCAAAGATGATGATACAGAGTATTTAAAGGAGGTAAAGGTGGAACAGAAGGAGGGGCGGGTAGATGATAAGTATGAGTCAATTAAATACTCGTTGCTGCTTAGTGATAACAGCTCTTTGACCTCTATTATTAAAAGGGAAAAATTCAAAAATTTAATATCTGATTGGTCTTTCAACGTACCTGATTTAAAAGATAACCAAAAAAATTTGAATAAGGCACTGTTAAATCTTCTTACAGACTTTCCATTTTGTGACATTACAAGGTTTGAGGACTTTTTACACGATAACAAAGGTGATGATCTAAAAGCTGTTCTCAATCTTCAAAGGGGAGAATCCAAATTGACAATACTACATGTAATACAAGGTATGGAGTATTTAGCAGTGGAAAAAGACATAGGTTGTGCAGTTAGTGCATTTATGACTTTACTTTTAAAATCTGGTGCTGATCCTAACATAGTTAACAGTGAAGGGCAAACACCTTTGCACTATGCTGCTTATTATAATACTTTAAATATACCTTTGCTTCTGAAAAAAGGAGCACGTGGTCAAACTGACAGACAAGGAAAAACTCCTCTAGACATTGTAATTATTAACAAAAAACCTTTTGAAGTGAATCTTTTAGAACAGATCTTTTTAACTCAGGAGCAATTGGAAGCAAAAAATGATTTAGAAGGTATTTGCGGTCATAGCTTTAACACTAATCGACTAAGAAAGTTTTTCAATCAGCACAAAGGAAATGAAGGTCTTAAAGAGATTCTCAATCTTCGTGATTGCGAAGGAAAGTCTCGAGTTTTTCAAAAGATTAGGGAGGCTTGTTATGGTAATGAAACTCATTTCAAAGAAGCAAAAAAGTTGCTGCTAGAAGCAGGAGCGATTGATTACGAAGAGTGGAAGGACAAAAAACGTTTGCCTAAGCTTAGAACTCTATGGGATGATTTAATATTAGATCAGTCGGAAAAGTTGAAAATATTTTTGGGTAGGGTAAATAAATCCAAAGATATAGATGAGTTAAAACGCGTTGTAAACGAAGCTATAGAACTTGGGGTAAGGCTGAACTTTCCTAACCAGGGTAGTATATACGGAAAGGTATATGAAAAGGAATATAGTTTTACAGATTTTGTGATAAGAAAGATTAGTGAATTAAGAAAGAGTTCCGAAGGTTCAAGGAATATAGAGGTTGCTAGTGGTATAGTATGTCAATTGATATCAAAAGGGGCAATTTTGTACAACATAAGCAGTATATATGTAATTGACGAACTGGAAGAGTTTGAAAGCCACAAAGCTAATATGAAAAACGCTTATGCAGATTATGAGAATCGTGCTTTAGATTTCATAACAATCGTTCAAAGCGCAACAAGTGGTAAGGTAAGAGACGTAAAAATCGACAACTCTACTCTCTGTCTTGAATATTCACAGGATAGTAAAGTAGATGTTGCAAAGATTACAAATGGAGCAAGGGGTTTAGGTATCACTCAGGAAGGTGTACAATACGGAAGAAATATAATAAAGATAGGTAAGAGTGAGGTAGAAATTATAACGGAAAACGCTATAAGGAATTATGTAGGCCTAGCAGATGGTAGTAATATAGTATTGACTTTCGATACTGGCTTGGGAGAGTTGGAAGTGAGATTATACCCTGATAAGCAAAATCTAATAAAGGTAGAAGTAGAAGATCAAGAAAAGTGGAAAAAATTACAGAATTGTGAGGAACGAATAGGGGAAAAATGTTTGCTTGGTGGGTGTTCAGTACGTGATGCTATTGAACGAGGTTTTTTTACTAGATCTGGAGAGTTGATTCGTTCTGAAACAATTAGTCAATCTGATGCAACAAAAGTGGGCCCTTGGGCAAAGCGCGAAAAAATGAGAAAAGCTTCAAGTCTTGAAGAAACAGTAGGCCGTTCTCTATAATGAAGTGAGGGAGTGTTAAATAAACCATACGCGTCAAGTTAAGGAAAAGTGTAAGTAAAGTTGATAGAGTGAAGGAAAATAATAAGGTATAAATTCTCTTGGATATATGAATGAGAGAACTTACAATGGACAGAATAGCTTGCTTATCAAAAGACCTCAATGAATTCTTTAATGAAAAAGCAGACGAAATATCAATTGCAGTAGGTTTTATAAAAAGAAAGAGAAAACTTAATGGCTCATCATTCATAAAAGCTATGGTTTTTGGTAACATAGGAGTTGATGATTGCAGCATAGAAACAATGTGCCAATTGCTAAATGAAGACTCGATAGAAATTACAAAACAGGGTTTAGATTTTAGGTTTAGTGAAGAAGCAGTTGAGTTCATGAAAAAAATGTATAACGAAGCTTTGTGTTTATTTAAAAAAAGTCTACAGATTGATTGCAAAATTTTACAGCAATTTGGAAGCGTTAAATTATTGGATAGCAGCTACATTAGCCTGCCCAGTAGCATGGAAGATATGTACAAAGGATATGGCAGTAGCTATAGAGATTGTGAGAATAATACCAAATCAGGAATAAAGCTACAGTTAGTCTTTGATTACCTGAATCAAGCGCTAGATAAGTTAAATTTTATGGAAGGAATAAGGTCGGATCAAGGTTATAGGGATTATCTGAACGGTTTACCAGCCAATGATTTGCTAATATTTGACTTGGGCTACTTTGTGCCTAGTTCTTTTAAACAGATTGATGAAGCAGGTGCATATTTTGTTAGTCGTTATAAGTCTGATACCAATATATATGATATAGAAACAAATCAAAAAATAGAGCTATTGGAGTATTTAGAAGGTCAATTATCTTCAGAAAAAGAAGTATTATTAGGAAAGGAAGTAAAAATTAAGGTAAGAATTATATGTCAAAAGCTAACTGAAGAACAGTCTATGGCTAGAAGAAGAAAGGCTAATAAATTAGCAAAGTCACATGGATATATATCTTCTCAAAAGAATCAAAAGTTATTAGATTGGTCAATATTTATAACTAATGTTCCAGAGAGTAAAATTAATGCTGAACAAATATTGACGGTTTATAGAGTAAGATGGCAAATCGAATTACTATTTAAACTATATAAAAGTCATATCAATCTTGATAAACTAAAAGGAAAGACAAATCCATTTAGAGTATTGTGCGAGCTATACGCAAAATTATGTGCTATTCTCGTATTTCACGGAATGATTGGCTGTGTAAAACTAAAAAAGAACACGGAGCTCAGTTTAACAAAGGCATTTATTGAATTGAAAAGGCGGGTTAGAGAGCTCTTTTTGATATTAAACAATATTGTCAATAATTTAAAAATTTTTCTAAAAAAGCTTACTATAATCTGGTCAAAGTTTTCTTTGAAAGACAGATATAGGAAGACCAGGGTATCTACTTTAAGCTCTCTACATTCCTTAACTTGACGCGTATGGTTTATTTAACACTCCCCCACTGGACATTAGGTTTGGGACAAAAGGCTGAATAATGGGAGCTGTGTGAGTCGAGAGGGTGCGCCGTGGTACGCATTAAGAAATACTTAGCGGAGCTAAGCGGGGTTCAGAATAAATGGCCTCGAGGTGAACAACTAACTTTAACCCGAAAGGGAAGGAGGACAAGAGCATGTATGTAAAGCGAGAGTTATCTGAAGATGTGTAAGGTAACGGCTTGCAACACCTGATCAATATGGTTAAAGCTAAACTGCTTGAATTCTAATCTTCAGGGGTGGGATTTCACATCCATGGGTATCACATTTAAAACCCCATGTCTACAGTAAGCACAAATTAAACTTTCGTTTGTGTGACATTCTGGCTGTAGAACGATAAGTAGTGAACTTATTTAAGAGGATGAATAGAAAACCTAAGTTGATCTAGAACAGTTCTTAGTGACGGAACATGGGATGACCTAAGGAACGCGAGTTCTATGGTTACGGAGTCATCGTAGTAGTCGTGAAAGTAACGAATCACCGGGGAGTGTGGGAAAGCCACATACAGGGCAAAGGGTGACAGATAATTGAATGTTGAAATTGGGAGGTACGCAAGATGCGGAAAGCTGAAACAATACTTAACATTATACGTGAACGTGGACAAAGAAATTTGCCGGTTAAAAACGTATATCGCCTACTCTATCAGCGTGATCTTTACCTTCGGGCGTATGGCAAACTTTGTCGTAATAAAGGTGCTATGACAGAAGGTGTGACAGTTGAAACAGTTGATGGTATGTCTTTGGAAAAGATCGATAAAATCATAGAGGGTTTACGCTATGAGCGATATCGGTGGACACCAGTAAAACGTATCTATGTTTTAAAGAAGAGTGGTAAACGCAGGCCGTTAGGGTTGCCAACATGGTCAAATAAGTTACTTCAAGAAGTAATTCGATTAATATTGGAAGCCTACTATGAGCCTAAATTTAGTGAATGTTCACATGGATTTCGACCAAAGCGTGGATGCCACACTGCATTAAGAGCAGTAATGCAAAAAGGCAGAGGTACAAAATGGTTTATAGAGGGAGATCTCAGTGCATGTTATGACTCAATTGATCATACTATGTTGTTGAAAATACTGAGTGAAAGCTTCCAAGATATAGCTCTTTCCATAAAAGTCTGGATGTGATAGGATAAGGGTAGATGATGATAAGGAGGTTGAATGCCAGCAGCATATAGTTATGATTTAAGAAAAAAAGCAATGGAAGCGCTAGACGAAGGAGAAAGCAGAGAAACAGTGGCAGCAAGATTTAAGATTGGACGAACTACTTTATGGGAGTGGCAGCAAAGAAGAAAAGAAACAGGAGACTTTCAATCAAAAAAACTTGGAAATGGGGGTTACAATCACAAAATTACCGACTGGGGTACCTTTGCCAAATTTGCCAGAGAACACGGAGGAAAGACTCTATCGGAAATGGCTAAACTTTGGAACAACGTTAGTATCCAAACGATCTATCGAGCCCTTAAAAAAATTGGATTTACGCGCAAAAAAAGACATATGGATACAAGGAAAGAAACGAAGAAAAACGTGCTGAATTTTTGAAAATTATAGCGACAAAAGAACCTAAAAACTTAGTGTATATAGATGAGTCTGGCATTGATAACACCGAAGACTACCCCTACGGATATTGCCAGAAAGGACAGCAGTTTTATGCCTTAAAATCTGGAAAGAAAACTCAACGAATCAGTATGGTTGCAGCCTTAAGTGGAAGAAAGATAGTTGTTCCGTTAACCTTTGAAGGCCACTGTAATATGGATGTTTTTAATGGATGGTTTGAGCAATTTTTGACACCGATCTTGGAACCTGGACAGACTGTCATTCTTGACAATGCTACTTTTCATAAGTCTGATAAGATTATCGAGCTTGCTAAAGGGGTTGGTGCAGAAATTTTGTATCTGCCGCCTTATTCTCCAGATTTCAACAAAATTGAGCATCATTGGTTTGCTATAAAAAACAGAGCCAGGAAAAACATTCCTCTATTCGAATCCTTTCGTCGTGCTGTTGATTCTGCCTTCCTATGACCTGTTCGGACTATTATGAGAAATGCTATAGTAGCCACTAGCAGAAAATCCTACATAATTCCTGTACTTTATAGCAGTTACTATATAAAAAAATATTTTACTCTTTTTGACTGGCCAGGGCTTTTTTTAAAATGTCTCTTTCCCTTGTTACTCTTGCTAACTCTCTTTGTAAATCAAACCTCTCTTTGTCGTAAGGAGCCATGTTACCTCTACCTGGAAATGCATCTGCTGCCGACTTTTTTTCGTTGTGTTTCTTTATCCATTTTCCTAATAAACCACCCTTTATTCCTAAATCCTTTGCTATTTTTGTAATTGTTTGACCTGCCTTTCTTTGTTCATTTGCCAGCTTAACAGCTTCCAATTTGAATTCTGCCGTATATTCTCTTGCCATTTCTAATCCTCCAAAATTTTATTTTACCCGAAAAAACTCCTTTCTTTCTCTCCACTTTTTCTGGGTAAGGTCAAGAAGCCTATTGTCTAATTATGTACCTAAATTTTATTACGGCACTTTCACTACTACTTTAACGAGTGAGCTACCTTTCTATAAAAGACCTATCGACTGTTGCAATTATAGGCGTAAACAAGAATGATAAAAGAGTACGAGATTGAGTAACTATGTACACTTCTGCTGGCATACCAGGGTATAGGTATACATTTTTAAATTGAGCAAGCTCTGACTTTGGTATCACTACGCGCACTGAATAATAACGCCCTAGTCTTGGATCATCAAGAGCGTCAGGAGAAATATGGCTTACTATACCACTAATTAAACTTAAACGACGTGCACTGTAAGCACTTAACCGGACTTTAACCTTTAGCCCTTCTAGCCCATCAATAGAGACTATGTTGCTATCTTTCTTTTGTGCTGACAGTACCTCTTCTATGTTTCTGGTCTGAATTTTAGCATCTATTATTAGGTCATCATCCGATGGCACTACGCTCATGATCGGAACTCCAGATTGTATAACACCACCTTCAGTATGGTATCTTATATCTGTAACTATCCCATCTTGAGGCGATTTAATTATTGTACGTGCCAATGAATCTTCAGCAACCATCAGCCTCTCTTTCAAGTCTGCAATAGACGTACTAACTTCCTTAAGTTCAGCGTTTGCTCTTTCTTGAGAATCATTTTTTACGTTTATAATTTCTAATTCGTTCTCTCCAATTTTTTGCTGCACTTGAGATATTGCAGAACGGTAATGTCCAACTCTGCCTTCAATTTCAGCAAACTGTTTTTCTAAAGCTAAAATATGTGGTTTGCTTATATGGCCACTATCAAGTAATTGTCTTTTTGTTTCCAACTCCTCAGTTATCAAGTCATATTGCTTATGAGCTGCATTTAGTTGAAAGTTTAGCCCCGCTAATTCATCATTTAACTGCTTTATACGTTGTTGCAGTATGTCTGTTTTTCCCAATATGCTCTTTCTCTGAGAGTTGAACAACTTTACTTGATTCTTTATCACTTTATTTACAAGTTCATCGTTAGATAATTTTTTAACCTCATCAGAAAATTCTAGTGTGTCCAAATCTACTCTGATTGCAAGAAGCCTTGCTTCTGTTGCTAAAAATGATAAGAGCTTCTCTTTGATGATACTTAAATTCGCCTTCTCGTTAACATCACTTAATAAAACTAAAGGCTCATCTTTTTTAACCGCTTGGCTCTCTTTTACTAAAATTTTGCTTATTATTCCTCCACCCAAGTGTTGAACTATTTTCCTATTTGAAGATACAATAACTTCTCCACTTGCATGCACCGCACCGTCAATTGGAGCTATAGCCGACCAAATACCACCTATCCCAAAAAAGATGAGTATTACTACCAGACCAAAAAATAGTGGTCCCCATGTTACTTTCAGGACTTCATTTACGTTATTACTTTCGCGTTTTAAAATAAAATTTATCACTGCATCAATCAATGCAAACGTCTTATCCAAAAATTTTGGGTACTTCTTCTTTTTATTTTTTGCTCCTTGCATATTTATATTATCACCATGGCCAATCAAGCCTGTCAAAGAAAATCCAGCGCTAAGCTTTTTTAACTTACTTATCATAATACTACTGTGAATTTGTGTTAACTCAAGATAACACACAAAAACAAAGAATCTATAATTTAAGCATTCCATTTAGACTGTAGAGCACCAGAATAAACTATTTAGTAACAATTCCTGCATCAATTATGTTTTTAAAATTTTTTGACGTTTAACTTTATTATAACTTTTCCTTTATTTTGTGAATATCTGAGTTACTTATATTATGTAAGAAATCTATTGCCAACCAGTCGATATTCTGTTAGGAATTAAGATAATATAAAGTTATTATGTTTGGATTGGAAAGCAGAAAGTTCCTGATCACTGGCGCATCAGGCGGAATAGGGCAAGCAATTGTAAAAATTATGCACAAAGCTGGAGCAACTTTATGTATTTCTGGCACAAAAAAAGAAGTGCTCGAAGAAGTTGCTAAACAATATGAAAAAAACATACACATACTCCCTTGTGACTTATCAAATGCTGAGGAAGTAAATCAACTAATAAATAGAGCAAGTGAGTTGATGGAAGGCTTTGACGGGCTTGTATGCAATGCGGGCATTACGCGAGACAGTTTATTACTGAGAATGACAGATGAAATATGGCAAAAAGTAATTGATATTAACTTGAGTTCTACATTTAAGCTGAGTAGAGAAGCATGTAAGAGACTAATTAAGAACAATTGGGGAAGAATTATAAATATTTCCTCAATAATAGGGCTGACAGGAAACGCCGGGCAAGCAAATTATGCGGCGTCTAAAGCTGGAATAATAGCTATGAGCAAATCTATAGCAAAAGAAGTTGCAAGTCGTAATATAACAGTAAATTGTATTGCTCCTGGATTTATAGATACTAAAATGACTGAAGTTTTAAATGAAGGACAAAAGGGAAAAATATTAGATAATATTCCAATGAAAAGAATGGGAACAGGGGAAGAAATAGCAGCAGGGGTCTTATTTTTAGCAAGTGATGAAGCAAAATATATAACAGGGCATGTGCTTAACATTAATGGTGGGTTATTTATGTAGCAACACTTATGTATGGACAAATTATAATTTTTACTTTAAAATAAAAATATGTGTAGGTTTAGGTTTACGTTAATTTATTATTTAGAGGCAAAAAAATGAGCTCTATAATAGAATTTTTTGGTATTTTTTGTGTAGTATTGCTTTTCTCTTTCTCAGGTTATGCAGATAACCCTGGTGTTGATATGGATGACACAACTAAAGTAATATGCAATATTATTGGTTATGTTTGGGGGATAGGCGGTCCACTTATGACGGTAGTAATAATTGGTGCAGCTTTGCTTGCAATATTTGGCAGGATGCCTTGGCCTGCTCTTTTTGCTCTAGGCGTGTTTTGTGCTGTATTTTTTGGCGCTAAAACTATCATAACGAAAATTATGCCCAACGTAAGCGATGAAGCAAAAACTATGTTGGAAAAGTGTGGACAAAAATAACCCAAAAAGTGCAGAAATGCTTTTTTGTTACCCATTAAATTGCTTCATATCTTCAATTTGCAACAAGTAAGGGCTATTCTTTGGTAGAGTTTTAACAGCTAACTCAGCGTATTTCATAAATTGCTTTGAATTACCTTCAATACAAGCCTTTTTTGTCAAAGCAAAATAATGCATTGCCGTATCAGCGTCACATTTATATGCAATGCTTAAATATTTCCAGACAAAAGCGTTATTTGGTTCTACATTCAAAATCTGCTCCAGGTAAAAAATCGCCTTTTTTGCATCACCGTGTAATAATAAAGTATGAGATAATGCAAGTTTCACTAAATAACTGTTTTTCTCAGATAAATACCTAAGCGATTCTTCATACATTTTTATTGCTTCACTTAAGTTTCCAGCTTTGTATAGCATTTCTGCTTTTAATTCATATAGGTATGGGTCATTGCGTGACTCTTGAATCAATGAATTCATTTTAGCAATAGCCTCTTCTATCTTTCCTTGCCTATAGCAAACTATAGCATTTACATACTCAGAATTATTTTCATATTTATTAGATAACACATGAATAGGAGCAAAGAAAGAGTCTAGCTTGGCAACCACACGCTCAAACTTTAGTAACTTATCCGCAAAAATTGGTTTTACGTTGTTTTTAACCTTATAATTTTGTACAGCAAATATACGTTTCTCACTAAGTGGGTGAGTGCGGAAATATTCCTCGGTGTTCTCATGCTCAATACTTTTAAAATAATCAAAAATCTCTTTCATACCTGAATTATCATAGCCAGATTCATCAAGATACCTTAAAGCATAGCTATCTGCTACACTTTCTTGCTCTTGAGAATAGTTAAAAAATAGCCTTGAACTAAACGCTACACCACTAAGCAAAATTGCACCAGCAACCTGAGGGTTAATGATAATACTAGAAACTAATCCTACCATATAACTAATCATTGCTATCGATTGAAAATAACCCATAGCACTACTCATTTGCAATATATGACCAGCAGATATGTGAGCAATCTCATGTGCTAATATACCAAGCAAGACATAAGGTTTAGCCGAATATCGTAAAAGCCCTAAATGAATGAAGATACTGTTATTGTTAATTACAAAAGCATTAATCGAACTGTCATTAATTACAAAAACTTTCACTTGATCATGATCAATATCTGCAGCAGAAAATAAAGGTTGCGCTAGCTCTTTCACTATTGCTTCCACCTCACTATCTCTAATAATGTTAATAGAGTAAGCATTATTATAATATGCAAGAAAGAACAATAAGGTCAAAAACTTAGCAACTCTAAACATGAAAATTCTGTGCTTGTATAATTTATAGAAATTCTATATTTTAACACTTAAATTATACAAATTTATAAACGCTAGTTTAAATTTTTAACGTAACTGATAAGTTTGTCGATGGTAGTTAACTTAATTTTATGTTGTTCAGCAAATTTAAGTAACTGAGGTAAGCGCATCATAGAGCCATCATCATTCACTAATTCACAAATAACTGCTGAATGATCAAACCCTACTAACTTCGCCATTTCAACACTCGCTTCAGTATGACCAGCACGTTGTGCCACCCCACCTTTATGTGCAATTACAGGAAAAACATGACCTGGAGTTATGATGTCATCCTGAGTACCATCCTTGTTGATAGCAGCATGTATAGTTTTCGTTCTATCCTCTGCTGAAACACCGGTTGTAATGCCATAACGTGCATCAATTGATGTAGTAAATGCGGTATGATTTTCACCAATATTTTTCTTTTCCATGAAATTAAGGCCCAACCTTTTCATGTGAAATTTAGTCATTGCTAAGCAAACAACCCCTGTACCGTACCTAACCATAAAAGCCATATGTTCCGGCTTTATTTTCTCAGCTAAGACAATCAAATCGCCTTCATTTTCTCTATTTTCATCATCAACTAAAATGAATAATTTACCGGAACGAGCATCCTCTAATACATCTTCCACAGAAGAAATACCGGGTAGACTCATTGAAGCATAAGTGGCCTGTACCATAATAATTTACTTAAATTCAATCTTAACTATTTTATACAATTTCTCTCCATTTGGCACTGTCACTTCCACATATTCACCGACTTTTTTGCCGATTAAGGCACTCCCAAGTGGTGAACTAGTAGATATTAACTGCTTTGAAACATCAGCTTCATATTCGCCTACAACCTTATAAACATATTCCACTTCACCGTTATTATCACTTAACATGCTTAATGTCACAGTTGCACCAAACATTACTGAATCACCAGACAAATTTTTTACTTCTATTACTTCCGCATGTGAGAGCTTACTTTCTATCTCCATTATACGGCCTTCAATAAAACCTAACCTTTCCCGTGCTGCATGATACTCTGCGTTTTCAGACAAATCACCTTGATCACGAGCATCAGAAATAGCCTGTATCACAGAAGGTTTTTCTTCCTTTAATTTTTCAAGTTCGGCTTGCATATTCTCAAAACCTTCCCTCGTCATAGGAAATTTATTAATAATGGATGAAGCCATAATCACCACCTAAACGCAATTAAATTGAGTAACGAAATTACTCACAATGTTAAAAATATCACCTTTTATATCATCACTCATGTCATTTGACAACTTTTTTAAAACCCCAGGGTGTACAGTATGAAAATAATTAATAAGATCATGTTCAAATTTATTAATGTAACTTATTTGTATTTTACTTAACTGATTATATAGGTTAGAAAAAATATACATCAGCACTACTTGCTCTTCTATTGACATAGGTAAATGTTGTTTTTGCTTTAATAACTCGACAAGATATTTACCCTTATTCAAGGATAATTGAACACTAGCATCAAGATCAGAACCAAATTTTGCAAAATCTTCTAATTCTCTATACTGAGCTAAGCTTAGCTTTATAGAACCAGCAACTTTCTTCACAGACTTTAGTTGTGCAGCAGAACCAACCCGTGAAACTGACAAACCTATATTTACTGCAGGTCGAAATCCTTTATAAAATAATTCAGACTCAAGAAAGATCTGCCCATCGGTAATTGAAATAACATTTGTTGGCACATATGCAGATACATCACCAGCTTGAGTTTCGACAATTGGCAAAGCAGTTAAAGAACCCTGCCCTTTTTTATCAGACATTTTAGCAGCTCTTTCAAGCAAGCGAGAATGTACATAGAATATATCTCCAGGGTAAGCTTCACGACCAGGAGGACGTCTGAGCAATAAAGACATCTGCCTATATGCCACAGCATGCTTAGATAAATCATCATATATAATCAAACAATGCATTCCATTGTCACGGAAAAATTCCCCAATAGTGCAACCAGCATAAGGTGCTAAAAATTGCATAGGCGCGCAGTCAGATGCACTAGCCACAACTACAGTTGTATACTCTAATGCTCCGCTTTCTTTCAGCTTATTTACCACTTTTGCTACTGTTGAAATTTTTTGCCCAATAGCAACATAAACACAGTAAACTTTTTGATTTTCGTTTACCTCATCGTTAATCTTCTTCTGATTGATAATAGTATCAAGCGCAATAGTAGTTTTACCAATTTGTCTATCACCAATAATTAATTCACGCTGCCCTCTACCTATTGGAATTAGCAAATCTATAATTTTAATTCCTGTTTGCAGTGGCTCATGCACAGACTTACGATCAATAATGCCTGGCGCTTTAGATTCTATATCCATTCTGTTTTTGGCTCTAATTTCCCCACCGTCGTCCATAGGATGGCCCAACGCATTTACAACTCTCCCTAACAATTCATGCCCTACAGGCACCTGCACAACATCACCACTACATTTTACAACGTCCCCTTCTTTCACATCACGGTCATTACCAAGCACAACTATTCCAGCCGTATCATGATCTAAATCGAGAACTATTCCTTCTACACCACTTGCAAAAAATACCTTTTCACCGAATTTTGCTTTTTCCAGCCCATAAACCAATGCGATACCATCTGTTACTGAAATTACTTCACCTATATTTTCCCGCTTTATAGGATTATCAAACCTCTCAACCTTTTCTCTTATTATACTTGCTATCTCAGAAACATTCATACTGTTCTTCATACAAAATTCCTTACTTTTAATATTTCCATTTTACTTAAGTCAACTAACCTATCCAAGTAACTTTTTAGCGAAGCATCGATCAAATTAAAACCATACCTAACTACGAAGCCACCTAGTATAGAAGGGTCAACCACATTGCTTACTTTTATTATTTTACCAAGAAAGCTCAAAGATTCAGTAATTATTTTTATATCAGATTCCTTTAAAGTTTCTGCTGACTTTATAGTAATTTCGAATTCATTTTCATTTTCTCTTGCAAGACTTAAGAATTTTTCTAATATAAGGATCAATAAACTAGAGCGTTTATTTGCAAATATAACCATAATAAATTTTACTAAATTCTCACTCAAGTGCTCATTTATAGAAAGCATCACTTCTTTTTTGTGTGCAAAAGAAATCATAGGATGAGATAGGTACACAAAAACATCACGTTGATCCTTAAAAAAAGCCAACAAAAATTCTACTTCTTCCCTTATAATACCTAACCTGCTTCCTGAGACATGAAATAGCACTCTAGCGTAAGATGAAACTAAATTATTGTATTGGGTCTTTTTCATATTAAATCCAGTAAATCTAAATTAATTCAGCTACAAATCTTTCATTCTTCAATCCAAGCATTTTTTATATAAACAGGTCTTCTCTTTAAGGAAAGAAAATATAAATCATATCTGACTGAATAATCTAAAAAACTAAGGTTTTTACTTAAGAAATACTTAGAAGAATTTATAATAGACTGACATTGAAGATGAGATATCGGTATTTCTTTTCCAAGTAAACTTGTTTTAACTTCTATAAAAATCAGCTCCTTTTTTTTAGATACAATTAAGTCAATTTCACCGAACTTACAACGGTAACGGCGTTTTATAACATTATACCATTTCAGTTTTAAATATACTAAAACTAATAACTCGCCAAAGTAACCTACAAAGTAGCGTAACCTACTTACCACAAGAAGAACAATTATGATAACAATTAACTTTGTGTAACTACTTTGCCTCCTTCTTTATTTTTACTATAAACCTTACCTCTTGCTGCAATATCCCTATCAACCAGTTCTATCACTGCCATTGAAGCGCAATCACCCTTTCGAGTGCTAAATTTTATTATTCTAGAATACCCACCTTTACGATCTTGATAACGGCTGGCTAAGACGTTTAATAACTTATCAACTGCTAACTTACTATTATGAAGGCGTGAAAGCAAAAGTCTTCTACCATGTAAAGTATTCTTATTCTTAGCAATTGTAATAAACTTTTCGACATATGGACGAAGTTCCTTAGCTTTTGGTAAAGTAGTTACAATCTGCTCATGGTTAATTAATGAGATAGATAGATTCTTTAACGTCGATAATCTATGTTCAGTACAACGAGATAGTTTACGTTTTTTTATTCCATGTTTCATATATCACCTAATCTTCATCAGTATGTTGTTTAGCCAACTCATCTATATCCTTAGGTGGCCAGTTTAGCACATTCATACCCAAAGACAAGCCAAAATTAGTCAAAACTGCCTTAATCTCATTCAAAGACTTTCTGCCAAAATTAGCAGTTCTTAACATTTCACCTTCTGTCTTTTGCACAAGATCACCTATATAAGTGATGTTTTCGTTTTTCAGACAGTTATGAGACCTGACAGATAATTCCATTTCATCTACCTTACGCAATAAGACAGGGTCATAACCCAAATCTTTAGCACCACTAGACGAAGAAACCTGCGATTTTTTATAACTTACATCAGAACTAATAAAGGGCTGAAGTTGCTCCTGTAATATTCTTGCAGCAGAGTCAACAGCTTGACTCGGAGAAATTGTACCATCAGTTTCAATTGACAATATCAGCTTATCCTTATCAGTCACTTGGCCAACACGACTGTTCTCTACCCTGTACGAAACCCTGTTGACAGGGCTATACAAAGCATTAACTGGAATAAAACCAATTAAATCCTGTTCACTCATAAGCTTCAAAAGTTCATTTTCTTTATATTTAGTTACAGGAAGATAACCTTTTCCGCTAGCCACATATATGGTCATGTTAAGCTCCACATTTTGCCCCAGCGTACATATTAACAAATCTTTATTAACAATAGAGCATTGATCATCAGTTTCTATCATCCCAGCTAATACCTGGCAAGGCCCTTTAGCGTTTAAATTTAAGCATTTATTAGAAGCACCATTTAATTTACACCTCAACATACCCATATTTAATACTATATCAGTTACGTCTTCTCTCACCCCTTGAATTGAAGTGAACTCATGAGTTACACCTTCAATTTTTATTCCATAAACAGCACTACCTTTAAGAGAAGATAACATTACACGTCTTAATGCATTACCTAATGTTAAAGCAAAACCACTTTCCAACGGTTCTAGCACTATATCACTTTTTTCACTTGAATCATCTGATATTACCTTAACTGAACTAGGTTTAATCAATTTATCTAAATTGCTACAGAGAGAAACATCATTATTATAATACATAAAACAACCTTTTCAAATATCCTATACTCTTCTTTTTTTTCTTAACCTGCACCCATTATGAGGAATTGCGGTTTTATCTGCAATTGAAGTCACAGTCAACCCACAGCTCTGAAGTGCTTTAACCGCAGCTTCGGTACCAAAGCCAGGACCGCGAATTATTACAGAGACAACCTTCATACCAAATCTCTCCATTGCGTTCTTCGCAGCAGACTCCGCAGCCTTACCTGCAGCATAAGGTGTGGATTTTCTCGAACCTGAAAAACCACATGCACCCACAGAAGTTTGACATAGCGTATTACCATGAACATCAGTTACATTTACAAAAGTATTATTAAAAGTTGCACGAATATGGACAACACCAGTAATAAACTCCTTCTTACTCTTACTAACCGTTTTGACTTTTTTCATTAAAACTCACAATAATAATAAATTTTATTTTTTCCCAGCAATAGGCAACCGAGATCTACCTTTACGAGTCTTAGCATTAGTATGAGTCCTTTGCCCTCTCACAGGTAAACCTTTTCTATGTCTCACCCCTCTATAGCATCCCATTTCCACTAAAGATTTTATGTTCATAGCCACTTCTTTTCTGAGCTCACCTTCTATAACATAATTTTGTCTAATGAAACCGCTGATCTTTTCTATATCTTCATCTCGTAATTCTGAAACACGTTTGCGCTTATCAACTTCGCAAGCGTGACAAATTACATTCGCAGTAGCAATACCTATACCATATATATAAGTTAATGCAAAAGGAACACATTTCCTCACTGGAATATTTATGCCTGCAATACGTGCCACTGGTACCTCGATACTTTATTAATAACAACTCTTAATTTATACCATAAAACAACTCAGAGTCAAACCAAATTACAAGAAATTTTACTTTCAATCTCTTGCGTTACCTCATCAACACTCAAATTAGCGTCAATTGTTAATAATTTGCCTTTATAATACTCGCGTAAACCTTTCATTTGAAGGTGATATTCACTTATTCTCTTATTAATTGCAGACATATCAGCATCATCAATTCTTTTCTCTAACCTCGTACTTTTACATTTAGCACAAGTAGTACTCTTAAAAGAAGATACACTATATATGCTTTTACAGTCCAAACACGCGAGACGATTTTTTAACCTATCGATTGCAATATTATCGTCAAGCTGCAGCTCAACTACAATGTCAACATCCCTATTATATTTTTCTTGCAAAACTTGAGTCAAAAAATGAGCCTGGTTTAAATTTCTCGGAAAACCATCTAATAAGCAATTATCATCCACTAATGCAAGCTGGTCACGTAATAATCCACATATAATTTCATCTTGAATTAAATTACCAGATTCCACGGTACCCTTTATTTTTTTACCTAACTCACTACTGCTAGATATAATATTCCTTAATAAATCCCCTACTGAAATTAATTTTAAATTATATTTTGCTATTAACAAGCTTGACTGAGTACCTTTACCAGAACCTGGAGGACCAAAAATCGTAATGATCATCTTACTTTCCTCGTTTTAGACTCATATTTCTTTATCCAGTTGTCGTACCTATTTGAAAAAATATAAGATTGTATTTGCATAATAGTATCAGTAATAACGTTCACTATAATCAGTAAGCTCGTCCCACCAAAAATAAATGGTATATCATAATAATATCTCATAACTTCAGGTACAGTACATATGACTACCAAATACGCAGAGCCAATGAATGTCAACTTAAAAACTATATCTTGAAGGTAATCAGAAGTATGTTTCCCAGGCCTTCTACCAGGTATAAAACCACCATTTTTTTTAAGAAAATCTGCGTTTTCCTCTGGATTAAATATAAAATTGGTATAGAAAAAATTAAAAAATACTATCAGCACCAAATAGGCTACAATATATACTACTTTATTTGCCATAAAGTAATTCAAAATAAAATCAGAAAAAGCGTGCCCCTTATAGAAATTTGCAATTGAAATAGGTGTCAATAAAATTGCATTAGCAAAAATGGTTGGTACTACACCAGATAAATTAATCTTCAATGGAATATAAGTAAAATCGTCATTATGTAATCTTTTAAATTGCTTTTTAGGATGTTGAACAATAACCTTTCTATAAGAAGACTCTACAAAAATGACTAAGAGTAGCAGCAAAAAAAACAATACCAAAACAAAAAGGATAATAAATAACGATACGCTACCGTTTTTATTTAACGTTAACAAAGATGACAAAGCGCTGTGTAACTCTGATATTATACCCGTGAAAATGATTAATGAGATACCATTGCCTATACCGCTAGCGCTGATTCGTTCACCAAGCCATATTAAAAGCATAGTTCCACCTAAAAGGCTGAAAACACCTATTGTACGAAACATAACACCAGGTTCGATTACAACCAATACCCCTTCCCTATTCATCCCTTCCAATCCAACCAAAATTGGAATTGATTGAAATACACAAATTACTATGGTCAGATAGCGTATATAAGAATTCATCTTTCTACGGCCTGACTCTCCATCATTCTTAACTTCCTTCATTCCTTTAATCGCAGAAGAAAGTAACTGAATAATGATAGAAGCCATTATATATGGCATAACGTTCAATGCTAGAATTGTCATTCTAGCCAATGCACCACCAGAAAATAAATTAAATACTCCAAAAACGCCTGAGCCATCTTTGGGAAATATATCATTAATTACATCAAGATTAATTCCAGGAATAGGCACATAAGTACCCAAGCGATAGCAAATTAAAGCTATTAGCGTAAAAAATATACGCTTTAATAAATCGCCTTTATATAACAACGTAGGATCCAAGCTATTAAATGCTGATTTATTGCCCATGACTTACGATAGTATTTCCACACTACCACCAACTGAAGCTACAGATTTTTTTGCAGCTTCTGACGCAAAATCAACATGAAACACAAATTTTTCGCTCAACTTACCTTTATTAAGAAGTTTAATTTTATCCTTAATAGACTTTATAAAACCTAATTTATACAGCCTCTCCTTATCTATAACAGAGTCTTTCACTATTTTTTTAGCTTCCATTAAGCGCTGTATATCGCCAACATTAATTATAGAGTATATGCTCCTACGTATAGGCTTAAAACCTCTTTTAGGCAAACGAGTATATATAGACTGTTGTCCACCCTCAAAACCATTTATAGAAACTCCACTTCTAGCCTTCTGCCCTTTATGCCCTCTACCGGATGTTTTACCTTTACCACAACCGATACCTCTACCCAGCAACTTAGGCTTCTTTTTCTTAGATAATTTAGTAAATATAGAGTTTAATTTTACAGCATTATTCATACTTTACCTGTTTCCAACTATCTCGCTAATCTTTTTGCCTCTTTTGCTTGCTACCTGACGAGGAGATAACATACTATCAAAAGCCTTAAACACCGCACATATAACGTTATGAGGATTATTTGATCTAGTGGATTTAGCTACCACATCCTTTATACCTAACACCTCAAAAACTGATCTAATCGCTCCACCAGCAATAATACCTGTTCCGGCTCTTGCGGTTCTTAAAACTATCTCACCAGAACAAAATTTAGCTTTAATATCATGATGCAAAGTTCTACCTTCACGCAAGTACACTCTAATCATTGATTTCTTTGCAGCATTTACAGCTTTGACTCTTGCTTCAGCAACTTCTGCGTGCTTACCTATTCCACACCCTACCCTACCCTTCTCATCGCCAACAACAACCAAAATTGAAAATGAAAATCTTCTACCACCTTTGGTAACCGTTGTCACTCTTCGTACCGAAACTAAAAGCTCTGATAAATCATTATTATTTTGTAAATTCTTTATAGCCATATTCAAAACCTTCTAAAATTCAAATCCAGAACTTCTTAAAGCCTCAGCAAATTGAGAAACTAATCCTGTGTATTTATACGCTCCACGATCAAACGTAAGCTGCTGCTCTAATTTCATGCCAGACAGACGCTCAACCATTAAAGAAGAAACCTGTTTTATAGTTTCAGCGTTGACTTTCCCTTTACATACATCCTTAATTTTAGCATCCAAAGTAGAAGCTGAAGTGAGAGTTATTCCTTTTACATCATTAATTAACTGGACATAAAAATGCCTATTAGATTTAAATATGGATATACGTAAACGTTCAGCGCTCTTGTCAAGCTTCGCTCTATTACGTAACTTCCTTTTTTCAGAATTACTTAAAAAATTATACGATCTTTTCATTTTTATTACTTCTTTTTACTTACAACCTTACGCAGCATAAATTTGCCTTTTATTACAACACCCTTACCTTTATAAGGATCATATTTTCTAATTTTGCATATATCAGACGCCACCATATAGACCTTCTGCTTATCCATACCACTAACTACTAAGTGAGTTGGCTTTATGCACTTAATCTCAACATCTTTAGGCACTTTATATTTAACATTATGGCTATAACCAAGATATAAAGTCAAATACTTACCATCACACTCTGCCTTATATCCCACACCGTTAATCTCAAGATTAACAGAAAAACCATCAACCATGCCGTTAATAATATTATTAATATTACTCCTATAAGTGCCCCACATAGGCTTTATTTTATCATAATTATCTTTATCTTGATCAACAGAAAGCAATAGCTGATTATCAATAATCTGACACACAACATCCCTGATCAAGCTAACTTCCTTTTCAGCCTTAGCACTCTTTATTAACATACTACCATTATTATATTCAACTGAAACACCAGCAGGAATATTGATAGGAGCAGCACCTATACGAGACATGAATTTCTCCTATTATTTAAAACACACGACACAAAACTTCTCCACCAACCTTTAACTTATGTGCATTATAATCAGTCATCACTCCTTTGGGTGTCGATATAATAAAAATACCAAGACCATTATATGCTTTAGAAATGTCCTTATACTTAGAATAACGACGACAACCAGGCTTTGACACCCTCACTATGTCACTAATTACAGGTGACTTCTCATAATACTTCAATTTTACAATGAAAGAAGGTAAATTATCTACAACTTGCTTTTCATAATCAAGGATATACCCTTCCTCTTTTAAAATCTCCAATATAGAAGAATTCATCTTAGAAAATAGTACCCTTGTTGCCCTATGCATTGCCAATTGAGCATTACGTATCCTTGTTAAAAAATCACCAATACTATCAGATAACGCCACAATATACTCCTTATATTATATTTACCAACTAGACTTTGTAACTCCTGGAATTTGCCCAAAAGAACATAAATCACGCAAAACAATTCTACATAAACCAAATTTTCTATATACTCCTCTTGGTCTCCCAGTTAAAGCACACCTATTTCTAATTTTGGTTTTAGAAGAATTTCTAGGCAATTTTTTAATTAATTTATTTTGAGCTGTAAACCTTTCTACAATAGACAAATTCTTATTATTTATTATAGATTTCAATTTTTCTCTTTTTTCTTTATATTGATCGCACAACTTTATTCTGCGAAGATTTCTTTCTATCATAGATTTTTTTGCCATATATTTCTCCTCTCAATTAATCAAAAAAAGGAAATTTAAGAGCCAGTAATAATTCCTTTGCTTCCTTATCACTAACTGCACTTGTTATAATATTAATATCCATACCTCTAATTTTACTTATTTTATCATAGTCTATTTCTAAAAACGAGATATGTTCCTTTATACCAAAGGAAAAATTACCATTACCGTCAAATTGCTTCACACTAAATCCTCTAAAATCTTTTTCCCTTGGCAAAGCAATATATATCAATCTTTCTAAAAACTCATACATTTTATCTCTACGCAAAGTTACTTTGCAACCTACTGTAGCACCTTTTCTGATCTTGAAGCCAGAAATAGATTTTTTTGCAAAAGTTGATAAAGGCTTCTGCCCAGCAATCAAATATAGGCTATCAAGTGGTTCATTTATTGCTTTACTATCTGTAGCAGCATCTCCAACGCCCATATTGATACACACCTTGACAAGTTTAGGCACTTGCATTATATTGCCGTAATTAAACTTATCCTTCAAGGACTTTACTATGCTATCTTTATACAATTCTTTAAACATATCAACCTAATCTATCACTTCTCCAGAAACTTTTGCAAAACGCACTTTTCTACCGTCTATAACCTTAAACCCCACTCTAGTTGGAGTTTTATATTTAGGGTCCAATGTTGCAACGTTGGATATATCAATAGCTAACTCTTTATTTAATATACCACCACTACTACCAGCTTTTGGTTTAGTATGTCTCTTATGCACATTCACTCCAGAAACAATTACTTTCTTTTTAGCATCACGTGCTATAACTTTGATTACCTTACCAATTTTTCTCTTATCTTTACCAGTTAAAACTATAACGTCGTCACCACTTTTTATTTTAGCACTCATTATAAAACCTCAACAGCTAATGACATTATCTTCATAAAAGAACCAGATGATAACTTTTTTACCGGACCAAACACCCGAGTGCCAAGTGGTTCACCTTGATCGTTAATCAAAACTACAGCATTGCTAGAAAAACGAATTACAGAACCATCAGATTTTCTAATAGGGCTTTTCACCCTCACCACAACTGCTCTATATACTTTTCCCTTCTCAACTTTCCCTCTTGGAGTAATAGATTTAGTAGATACAATAACTGTGTCACCTATAGATGCAGACTTTCTACCACCCAATAAACCAATACAAAGCACTGCACGCGCGCCAGAATTATCAGCTACTTCCAACAATGTATTTTTTTGAATCATATAAATATCCTATTCAATGTGAGCTATTAACAATAACCCATTTTTTAGTAGTAGAAATAGGCTTGTGTTCTTGTATTAAAACCTTGTCCCCTTCTTTACAACTATTATTCTCATCATGTGCTGTATACTTCTTGTATTTTTTTATAACCTTTTTATACAGCTCATCCTTATACACTTGTAATACCGAAACCTTTACAGTCTTATCACACTTAGCCTTAGTTACAGTACCACAAAAAACCTTTTTAGGCATTCTTTTCCTCTCTTCTTCTTTTATTTAATGTAGTTAAAATACGAGCTATGCTCTTTCTTATTAAGCTAAAACGCGAAATATTGTTGCACTGGCCCAGCTTCTTTTGAAAAACCAAATTAACAAACTCTTTTCTCAAATTCACAAGAATTTCATGCAATTCTTGCGAGGACCTCGATTCAATGTCAGCTATATCCATTGCAACTCCATTTAATTATGATTAGATACAAATTTACACTTCATAGGAAGCTTAGCAGTTGCCTTTTCAAGCGCCAATCTTGCTAAATGCATGGGAACATCACTGCTAATTTCAAACAACATTCTACCGGGCTTAGCTTTAAATACCCAAAACTCAACACTACCTTTCCCTTTACCCATACGCACATCCGCCGGCTTTTTACTAACAGGGGTATCAGGAAAAATTCTTATCCACACTTTACCAGAGCGTTTTAATGTTCTAGATATTACACGCCTTGCAGTTTCAATATGCTTAGATTGAATCCTACCTGCTTCCATAGCCTTTAGACCATAATCTCCAAAAGATAATGTGCTACCACCTTTCGTGTTACCCTTAATTCGTCCTTTAAATACTTTTTTATATTTACTTTTTTTAGGAATAAACATTTCAATATACCTAATTAGTTACCAATATAAACCCAGACCTTAACTCCTATGATGCCATATATAGTTTTTGCTTCAGCAAAAGCATAATCTATATTAGCACGTAAAGTATGCAAAGGCAAACGGCCTTCTTTATACCACTCAGTACGAGCTATCTCAGCTCCGCCAAGGCGCCCAGAACAACTTACTTTAATACCTCTAGCACCCATCCTCAAACAACTTTGAATAGCTTTTTTCATCGCTCTTCTAAATGAAACCCTTTTTTCTAACTGCTGTGCAATGCTGTTTGATATTAAAACTGCATCTATTTCAGACCTTTTAACCCCTACTACATTCACTTCCACATTATTTTTTACTTTTTCAGCTATCTTTTGCTTTATCTTCTCAATATCCGAGCCTTTCTTACCTATTATCACTCCAGGTCTAGAAGAATGTATTATTACAGATACCAAATCGATCGTACGCTCTATAATTACTTTAGAAACACCAGCATGCTTAAAAGATTCATTTATATAACTGCGAATAGATAAATCTTGATGCAACCCTTGTTTATAACCCTTCTCAGCATACCAAATAGATGACCAAGTATTAATTATTTTTAACCTAAATCCTTTAGGATTAACGTTTCCCATATTTTTGCACTTTCCTTATTAATTTTCTATTTTTATGAATCATATAATTTCCCCCAATTTTACAGTTATATTACTATAACGTTTACTAACTCTATTAGCTCTACCCATAGCTTTTGGACATACCCTACGCAAAGTAAGAGACTTACCTATTAAAATTTCTTTTATATATAAATTATCGATATCCAATCCATAATTTTGAGCATTAGCAATCGCAGAATTTAATACCTTCCTTATAAGACCTGCAGCTTTCTTTTCACAAAATCTTAATTGCACAGTGGCAAAAGAAACTTTTTTATTACGTACTAAACCAGCAACCAAATTCAATTTACGAGGAGTTGATTTTAAAACCCTAGAACCAGCTTTAACTATTACATCTCTGTTTTTCATATCAATTACCTTCTTGTCGCCTTTTTATCACCACTATGCCCAGTAAATTTACGAGTGGGTGAAAACTCACCAAACTTATGACCTATCATATTCTGATCATTAACATTCACAGGAATGTAATCCTTACCATTATAAACAGCAAACTTTAAACCTAAACAATTAGGAAGAATTACAGAAGCCCTGGAATGAACTTTTATAGCCATGTTAACAAACCCCTTGTTTAAAGCATTATTCACCGACTTTAATATAGAAGGATGACAAAAAGGAGGCTTCCATGCAGATCTACTCATAAACTAACCTTTCAATTGTTTTATATACTTATCACTAGATTTATTTCTCCTTCGAGTTTTCTTTCCTTTTGTTGCAACACCCCAAGGAGTAACAGGATGACGACCACCAGAGGTTTTTCCTTCCCCGCCTCCATGAGGATGGTCAACCGGATTCATTGCAACTCCACGTACAGTAGGTCTAATCCCAAGCCACCTACTTCTCCCAGCTTTACCCAACTTTCTATTCTTATGGTCAGGGTTAGATACTACACCAATAGTAGCCTTGCAAGAAGATAAAATCAACCTAATTTGACCAGACCTGAGTCGTAATAAAACATATTGGCCATCACGACCAACGATTTGTGCATAACAACCAGCAGCTCTAGCAATCGCAGCACCATTACCTGGCTTCAGCTCAACATTATGAACAAAAGAACCAACAGGTATATGCTTGAGTAGTAAACAATTCCCTGGCAAAATATCAGCATCATTCCCAGCTGTAACAACATCACCTGGCTTCATACCTTGAGGAGCTAATATATAAGACTTAATATCATCTTCCTTATATGATATTAACGCCAAAAACCCACTTCTATTTGGGTCATACTCTATTTTTTCAACTATACCTTGACCACTTCTATTACGCTTAAAATCTATCACTCTATACTTCTTTTTGTGACCACCACCCCTATGACGAGTTGTAATTCTACCATGATTATTTCTTCCATCACTGGACTTTTTACCGGATGTAAGAGACTTTTCTGGCTCATCTTTTGATAAACCAACTTTACTTACTAACACAGTCCCACGAGAAGACGGAGTAACAGGATTAAAAAATTTCATACCCATACTAAACGCTCATTATATCTAATTTTTGACCATCCATCAAAGAAAAATAAACTTTCTTTTTCTGTTTTTCACAACCAATCACACCCCTAAAACGCCTATATTTAGGCTTAATTCTAACAACATTTATAGAAGAAATTTTAACATCAAATAGAGACTCTATTGCCAACTTTATTTGACGCTTATTTACATTTACAAAAACATACAAAGAATATTTATTAAACTTCTCCCTCAAAAAAGAGGCCTTTTCTGTAATTATAGGAGATTTTATTATATTATTATATTTGATCATAACAATCTACCTTCAAGATGCTTTAAAGTATCCTTTGTCAACATCACGCATTCGTGATTCAATATATCAAAAACATTTAACCCAATAGGTTTGATTAAGTCTACATAGTGCAAGTTTTTAGCCGCACGCAACAAATCATCTCCATAATCACCAACTATCAAAAAGGAAGAAAATTTAAAATTTTTAATACATTTACACATTTCAGACGTTTTCTTCACATCAATATTTAAATTATCCAGAATAATTACTTGATTATTTAAATACTTTAGAGATAAAGCAATTTTTAAACCAAATTTGCGTACCTTCTTATTAAGAGAATAAGTATGACTCCTCACAACAGGGCCGAAAATAATCCCACCACCTCTAAATTGAGGAGATCGCAAGCTCCCTTGTCTTGCCCTACCGGTACGTTTTTGACCATAAGGTTTAGCTGTTGTACCAGAGACATCACTAATACCTTTTGTTTTATGAGTACCAGCTCTTCTCTTCGCTAATTGCCATCTCACTATATCATGCAAAATACTCAATTTTTGCTTAGCAGAAAATATCAAAGGATTGAGCTGAGCAGTACCTACATTATCATTAGATAGATTAACTAAATTACATTCCATAACTAACTTACCAAATTACTAGCATCATCATTTACATCTAACAGTAAACCTACCGGAAAAGGAACATCTTTATGTAAAGATTTTTTAACTGCATCTCTTACAAAAACATAGGAATTTTTAAACCCAGGAACATTATTACCCTTCACAGCAATTATACTACTTTCATGATCAATGGATAATATCTTCATATTTTGTGCAGTTATCCTGCTGTTACCTAAATGACCAGCCATTTTCTTTCCTTTGAATACTCTACCAGGATCCTGACATTGGCCAGTGGAACCTTGTGATCTGTGAGCAATAGAAACACCATGAGATGCCCTAAGCCCACTGAAATTATGCCGCTTCATCACACCAGCAAATCCTTTACCTATAGAATAACCCGTAATATCAAGATATTGACCAACCACAAAATGATTGATTCCCACTTTTTTACCACATTCTATTCCCGACAGGTCATTTAATCTACTTTCGTATAACTTACATTTATTATTTATACCCTTTTTCTTTAAATATTCCAACTGAGGTTTTGCTATATTTTTAAAATCTCCTGTGCCTAAAATGACTGAATTATAGCCACATTTATCTTGTCCTTTTATATCAATAATATAAGTTTCGCTGAGATGCAATAAAGTTACAGCCATGCGACTATTGTCAGAATACATAGCAGTATGACCAATATTCATCATTAGTAAACCAATTCTCCTCAGCGAATTTATTCTCTTCATTTCCTTCTCCTAAACCTTAACTTCCTTGACTTTTAAATCCACTTCTACGCCAGCAGAAAAAGATAAACCTGTAAGCATCTGCATCATAGTAGGAGTAAGATCATGTAAAACAATCAAACGCCTAGAAGTTCTCATTTCAAACTGTTCACGAGATTTTTTATCAACGTGAGGAGATCTATTAACAATAAATTTAGAATCTTTCCTTGGCAACGCAATCGGACCAGATAATTTTGCACTGGACCGCTTTAATTCATCAACAAATTTTCGAACACACTCCTCCAATAAAGAACAATCGAAAGCCTTAATGTTAATATATATATCTTGCTTCATCTTAGTTACTACACTCACTCCAAAATTTCAGAAACAACACCAGAACCAACAGTTCTACCGCCTTCTCTTATCGCAAAACGCAATCCCTTATCCATTGCTATCGGTACTTGCAATTCTACTTCTACACTCACATTATCTCCTGGCATTACCATCTCCTTCCCATCTAGCAATTTTATGCTCCCAGTTACATCCGTTGTCCTTAAATAAAACTGTGGCTGGTAATTCGCAAAAAATGGTGTATGCCTTCCTCCTTCCTCTTTCTTTAATATATAAACCTCCGCCTTAAACTTTCTATGCGGTGTTATCGTCCCCGGTTTCGCTAATACTTGCCCTCTCTCCACTTCTTCTCTTTTTGTTCCTCTTAACAATATTCCTACATTGAGTCCTGCACTTCCCTTATCCAGCAACTTCTTAAACATCTCAACACCTGTGCATATCGTCTTTTGCGTCGCTTTCAGACCTATTATCTCTATCTCTTCTCCCGTCTTTATCTCTCCCTTCTCTATTCTTCCTGTTACCACTGTTCCTCGCCCCGATATCGAAAATACATCTTCGATTGGCAATAAAAATGGTAAATCCACAGGCCTTGGTGGAACCGCTACATATTCATCTAACTTTTCCATCAATTTGTCTATTGATTTCTTTCCATATTCGCTGCTGTCATCCTCCAGCGCCTTGAGCGCTGAACCAACCACCACAGGCACTTCATCCCCTGGAAATCCGTATTTACTCAGTAATTCCCTCACTTCCATTTCTACTAAATCTATCATATCAGCATCAGCAACATCAGCTTTATTTATATACACCACGATATATCCAACACCTACCTGCTTCGCCAGCAATATATGCTCTCTCGTTTGTGGCATTGGCCCATCAACCCCTGACACTACCAATATCGCCGCATCCATCTGTGCTGCACCTACTATCATGTTCTTTACATAGTCAGCGTGTCCAGGACAATCAACGTGTGCATAATGCCTTTTTTCCGTCTGATACTCAACATGCGCTGTTGCTATCGTTATCCCCCTCTTCCTTTCTTCTGGCGCCTTATCTATCTGATCATACGCTACAAAATTTCCATAATGCTTTGTTATCGCTGCTGTTAACGTTGTCTTCCCATGATCCACATGTCCTATTGTTCCCACATTTACATGTGGCTTTCCAAATGCTTCCACTACTGCTGTCATAATTTAAACTTTTCTACCTAAAATACAAATACATCAATAAATAATATGTTGATTTTATAAAAATACAACAAAAAAAAGAGCGGATAGTGGGAATCGAACCCACGTCACTAGCTTGGAAGGCTAGAGCTCTACCATTGAGCTATACCCGCACAATGGAGGAGGTAGGATTCGAACCTACGTACGCTCACGCGGACAGATTTACAGTCTGTTACCTTTAACCACTCGGTCACTCCTCCGCAAAAATTTGTTAAGAGAATACTATTTTAGCATCTTAACTTAAGCTCTTATTGTATTTAATACTAAACGCCTAAAATTAAAAAATCAAGCAATAAAACCTACCCTGATTAAAATCACGCAGATTTCATTTTATACAACACAATATTGTCAATAAAACGTTTAAACAAATAATGCGAATCATGCGTACCTGGCGCTTCTTCTGGATGGTATTGCACAGAAAAGACTGGGTAATCCTTCATCATTATTCCCTCTACACTATTATCAAATAGAGAAATGTGAGTAATTTCAACATTACTTAGAAGAGAAGCTGAATCAACAACGAAACCATGATTTTGGCTAGTGATCTCAACTTTTCCACTAATTACATCATAAACTGGATGGTTACTCCCTCGGTGACCTATATCCATCTTGATGGTCTTTGCCCCCAAAGTAATCGCAAGTAATTGATGGCCCATGCATATGCCAAAAATTGGTATTTTAGATTTTATAATAATGTCTATTTCTGAAACTACACTTTCTCCTATTTCTTGCGGATCACCAGGACCATTTGAAAGCACTATCCCATCTGGATTCATACTCAACACTTTTTGAGCAAAACTTGTGCTTGGTCTGATTAATTCAACTGTACAACCAAGTTCTATTAAGCGTGAAACTATACTGATTTTTACGCCAAAATCAACGATTACAACCCTATATTTTGCATTAAGGTCACTTTTAAAATTACTATGCAAGCTGACTTTATTGGTTATTTCTATCCCATTTACAGATTTGTATTCCTTCAATTTGTCCAACGCATGCGCCTTACTCGATGAGCATATCATTCCATTTTGAGATCCATGTTCTCTCAAATGTCTCGTTAAAGCTCTAGTATCAACTCCTGATATCCCAATCACGTTATTTTTCTCTAACCAATCATTTAAACTGATATATGAAGAAGGGTGGGACATAGAAGAAAGTTCACGCATAACCACACCACTTGCAAAAATTTTCTTTCCTTCATTATCCTTATGGTTTATTCCAACGTTACCAATATGAGGAAAAGTGAACGTTATAATTTGATCGGCAAAAGAAGGATCAGTTATAGTATGCTGATAACCGGTCATACCAGTGGTAAAACAGACCTCACCTATGCATTTGCCTTTTTTACCTACTGATTTTCCCCAAAAGCACTTGCCATCTTGTAAAATTAAAACTGCGTCCTGCACTTCATTATCTATTTAACTGATTCAAAACAGTATACAAGAATTTCAAATAATACGTAACTCTTTCTAAAATTCCAAATTTAACCACGAAGCAGCAAAAAATAACATGAAAAACTTTTAATACAATCTTTCATATAAAATATATAGTTGACTACCTTCATATTTCGTATTAGATATAGGTAAATCATAAGTAAAGTGGAGGGTAATAATGAACACTGGTACAAATCAATCAAAAAAAATAAATGAGAAGTGGTTAGCTGGAGGAATTGGCGCGCTATTATTTGTAATGATGCTACCGTCGATTCTTCTTTTAGCAAAAATAGCTATAGGGCTAATTATGGTTTCAGTTGCAGCAATAGCGATAAAAGTTGCCTTAAAAACAATATCGAATGCTTTAGAGGATAAACAGGCAGATCAAAGCCAAGCGACGCAACAAACAACACAAAGTAAAATTATAAACCTGGCTATTGGATTAACATCTATATTCGTAGGAGGATTATCACTATTCATTATAGCACAAACTGGCTTAATTGCAGCATGTGCAGCTATAACTGCTTTAGCTCTACACGAATATGTTAAAAATCAAGAAATAGGAAAAGAGATAAATGATAAATTCGATAAGGTAGCTGACGATACAATCAATTTTATTGTTAGCAGTGTTGAAAAACTTATTCCAACAAAGCCGCCAGGCATAACAGCCTAAACTGTCTCCGTTCAGGGCATAAGTGTTACAAGTAGCATTATATAAAGCGATTAATGGCATCCTCCTGATAATAGAATAATTGTATCTGTTCAGGGGCATCGCAAATATTGAAGCAAAAGTGGTCAGTGCTTACTATACGAATATTGTGATTTGAATCCACTAGGGAGGATGTCATCCCAGTGCCCAGACACTGGGATGGCTTTGTTGCATCGCTCTTCGGATAGTAGGTAACGCACAATAAATTTATGAAGCTATCTCAAATTTAGCCATACCAATATCAGTGAACTTATTGAGCAAATAGCATTTAACAAGTAGTTCCTTCTCACGATTAATCTCAGATTTGCTCCTAAAACTAAACCCAAATATTCGCTTCAACCTTGAGAAAAATCCTTCAATATACGATCTTTTTCCGTAATTTACTTCTTCTTTCCATCTTTTTATACCATTCTCACCATGTAATTTCATTAACTGAATAGCGGCATTTCTATCAAGCATATAATCCAATTTTGGATGCTCTGCTGCGTTGTTTTTCGGAGGAATTTTCGTTTTTATACCATATTGATTACACAGCTTATAGAGCTTTTCTCTATCATATGCCCTATCTGCATATAGTACTTTTATGACATACTGAAAATCGACTTCTTTTAGCAAATCACAAGCTCCATAGTGATCAGAGTAGACACCATTACTGTATTTTACAGCTATGGCTTTTTTGCTGTTTGTATTCAACATTACATGCAATTTTCTTGTCTGTTCATAGCTGCGATACTTTCTATCTTCGCTATTTTCCTTGCTATGACCAGGAGTGTTGTTGTATATACTAATTCCTGTACTGTCTATAGCAATTTCGATATCTTCCATATTATTTTTATCAATTCTGCAATCATTGATCTTAATATTAAGTTTCTTAAACCTTCTTGATGATTGTGAATAGCTGATAACTTGCAAATTTTTCCCAATTTGCTCAAGGTATCCTGCTATAAACCCAACTGTTTGCCTCAGGCCTATTCTAAATAAACAAGTTATTATGTGCACCAAAATTACAACTTTATCGCTATAAATATTGTTGCCACCTGGTATTTTTGGACCATTCTCGTACCACTTTTCTATGGCTTCGTTGATATAATGAAAAATATTTCCTCTTTTTTCTAGAAATTTGTTATATTCGCTATGGTTACTGACCCTCATTTTTTGTGGCATATTTTTTCTTTCAAGGTTAAATGGCTATTTTATAATGAATTTTGTCAGTAGCCACCAGATTTTTTCAGTTGCTATGCAACAAAGCCCACTGGGATCCAGGAATTTTGATTAGAGATTAAATTGGTGAGTATAAAAGTAGCTAATCCTACGTTAAAATACAACGTTTTTAATGGGACTGCGTAAAAGGGCCGGATTCCAGTGTCAAGCACTGGAATGACACCTTTGTGTTTGAGGCAAAACCTGCTATAACATTTCTTCGCAAACAAACGTTCGTACAGTTATGTATCAGCTACTTTCATGGCACCATTTGTTGTAAACTCACATTTCTCTATGATTATCTTTATTTGCCGCTTTCCCGAACGGATGCTCTACAGTTATTTCCTCATTAATAGAGCGAGGTGCACCGGAACCAGGTACAACGATATTCTCGTGCGATTGCATATCCTTCTTTTCCTCACATGGTGTTTGCTTAATGAAATGTGCTGCTAAAACTTCATGTAAAGCTTTACCTTTTATAAGCACAGCCTCGTTTTGCTTAGCTAACTCTAAAATTTTCTTTGGTTCAACATCTTTACCGTCAATAGTTGATTTTTTAATACTAACTTGACCTAAATTTATATTTAGAACAACAGTACAGTTAAGGTCTTTTCCAGATTCATCTTTTGCACCCCAACTAATTTCGATGTCACATATTGCAAATTTTGTAAAGGAGTAGTTCCTCTGTTGTTTCTCATTCTTCTCAATTGTTACTATTCTTTCACCATTGCTGTATATTTTTGCTCTTTTTACCTCGCTTTTCTCTTCTTCCATTCTTTTAGTTTTTTCAGTGAAAAGACGACTGGTTTCTAAACTTTGTTCAGGTTTAGTAATGTTGATATTAAGATGGTCATAATGATTAAGAAGACGGTTTGCATATGGACATGGCACATAACACCCATCAAAGAAAGCAATTGCACTACCAGTTTTTAGAAATTCTTGTCCATCGCTCATTCCTTCACCAATTCGAATAAGATATCTACCCAACCTCTTTTTAAAATTTTCTTTTAACTCCTCCTGATCTTTAGAAGTAAGCTTCTTATCCAATATACCCATTATTTCTTTTCGCTTACTCAATACCACATAATTGAAAAGGAAAATATCATCTCTCGATAATAATTTGCTATCTTGTCAAATGGATCTGCCGGCCAACCGTTATTATAATTTACGAAATCAGAAGAATCTTCACACTTATTATCCTTAAAATCAAAATTCAATCTTTCAAAATCTGATAATACTTTTTCTGCCCTATCTTCAAAAGACCGAAGTCCATCTTGAAGTTCTTTTCCATAACTCATTCCTTTGTCAATTTGAAGAACATATTGACCATATTTCTTTCTAAACTCCTCCTGTTCTTCGAGGAGAGGAAGATTCCTATCTAATATATCGATTATTTCTTTCCGCTTATTCAATATTACATAGTTAAAAAGGGCACTCTCCCCCTTCTTTTCATAATCGTCTGCTATTTTGTCAAAACACTTATTATCCTTAAACTCCAATTCCTCAAAATCTGAGAGCACACTTTGTACCTGAGTCTCATCGAATTGAAGATTTGCTTGAGGAGATAGAAGAGTCAACTTTTCTTCACTTTCCTTGGTACTCGAATTTTTGTACAAACCATTAAATAGATTTATAATACTAGAAAACATTTCACACCTCTATTGTTATAAGTAAACTTGATTATATCTTAATGCTAAATGTTGTAAAGCTAAAATTAGAAACTAAAAAAGCTAACATAAGTTCTGCATTGTTTGCAGCTTTATCAGCCTATTAGGCAGAATTATTAAAGAATTAGTTGAATAGGTATTATGATTCAATTTAACTCCATCCACAAGTTCTCCGCTTGTTACTCCAGTTGCAATGAACACTGATTCACCTCTTGCCATATCTTTTACGGCGTAGACTTTTTCTGGGTCATCAATATTTAAATTTTTTGCTCTTTCTCTTAACTGATCCGTATCAAGTACTAATCTTCCCTCCATCTGTCCGTCGATAGAGCTTAGCGCTGCAGCCGCAAGCACTCCCTCTGGTGCTCCTCCTATACCGATATACATATCATGATTGCCATTTATTAGTGAAACTATGGCCGCAACATCACCATCATCTATTAGTTTAATTTTTGCTCCTAATTTCCTGATTTTCTCTATTAATTCACTATGCCTTTCACGTTTAAGTACAGTTACCACGAGATCATTCACTTTGCACTTTTTTGCCTTGGCTAAATTGTCTAGATTCTTTTCAATGCTATTTTTTAGTGAGACTACACCCTCTGGAAGATTTTTTCCTACCGCTATTTTTTCCATATAAACATCAGGTGCATGTAAAAAATTACCTTTTTTCGTTGCAGCAAGAACAGACATTGCCCCTGGTTTGTAATGAGCACAAATCGTAGTGCCCTCAAGTGGGTCAACGGCAATGTCGATTTCAGGACCATTTCCAGTGCCAACCTTCTCGCCAATATATAGCATCGGCGCTTCATCTCTCTCACCTTCACCAATTACGATAGTACCATTTATTTCCATTGAATTTAATACTGTACGCATTGCATCAACTGCAACCTGATCAGCCCTTTTTTCATCACCAAAGCCTGCCAATTTATACGCAGCAAGTGCTGCAGCTTCGGTCACTTTAACTAATTTATAGGCTAAATCTTCCATCATTTGCTTTAAGAACTATATTCAATATATATCATGCTGCTTGAAACTGCAATATGTCTTGACTGGTTGTGGGAAAGTTGCTATAATAAACTAACATATAGTAGTAGGGTTAGTTATGATATATAGTAATGATGATATTAGAGAGTTGTATCTAAATATAAATGAGACTGTAAAACAGAAGCCTCAAGCAAGTCTTGAAGAATTAAGTAAAGAGCTAAATGCAAGAATTGATCTAAAGCAAAAATTTCATAATGGCTGTGTGTTGGGAGATTTACTATTAGCACTTGCAATTGAAAAAAGTAATCTAGATTTTATAAAATTTCTCTTTAAAAATGAGCTAAAAATTATTAGTATCATTTCCCAACAAGAAGAAACATGCCATATTCCCAAAACTATAAATGGTCAATCTATATTAAATTATGCTGTCCATTTTGGTAATACCGAAATTTTAGATCTACTCTTACAAAATGTTAACGCAGAACAATCAAAGCTAATACCTAAAAGCAAGCTGTACAAGTTGTGTCAACAATTAAAGAGTAATGCGTTAGATAAGGCTATAGACAAAAACAATGAAAAACTTGTTACGTTACTCGTGTCAGCGATAGAGGAGAAACAAGAAAAGCAAAAAATATCTAATGAGGAAATTAAAGTAGGATCTGGCAGTAATAGTAATGCCACTAGTAAATCTATAGCAACATCAACAAAAAAAACAAATCCAACTACTGTACCAAATAGTGGTAACGGTAGGAGTGTTATTAATAAACCAGTATCTCCTGTAGTATCAACAAACGCCGGCACATCCGCTATGTCAAGCGGTAATGATAAGTCTAGTAATATAAGAACTCACGGCGATGGTCTATCAAAT
This sequence comes from Wolbachia endosymbiont (group A) of Chalcis sispes, assembly GCF_964026765.1. NCBI lineage: Bacteria > Pseudomonadati > Pseudomonadota > Alphaproteobacteria > Rickettsiales > Anaplasmataceae > Wolbachia > Wolbachia endosymbiont (group A) of Chalcis sispes. The sequence continues at coordinate 555,325 of NZ_OZ034697.1, read as the reverse complement.
CATACTACTACACCAAATAGTGGTAACGGTCAGCATCATAATAACAAAAATGAAACGCCTGTAGTAACAGTGCCTTCTATATTAACAAAGAAGACAAATACCAATCAAACTGTTACACCAAATAGTGGTAACGGTCAGCATCATAATAACAAAAATAAAACGCCTGTAATACCAGAGACTAAGCAAACTGACACACCAAATAATGATAATAAAGCTAACGGCTTTGTAGGCTCCATTTTCTATGCCAAATGAACAAGAAACTAAATATAAAGAGAGCAAAAAGGGTTTTTACACCTCATTAACGAAAGATGCTGTTGGAGTTGTTATTACAGGATTATTCATTACTGCTGCTGTGATGGTTCCATTTGTAGCTGGTGCAGTAGTTTGCAGTGTCATAGCTGCTTTGATTGCAATATATACCGGGTTGCATGTAAAAAATTCTACATTACCAAGTTATAGGGAGATGAGAGAGAATGAAGTTGAACGTGTAACAGGATGTCATCCCAGTGCCCAGACACTGGGATCCAGAAGGTCATAATAAAAACTAGATTCCAGCGTCACGCGCTGGAATGACACCCTCTGGTGGGCTCAAACCATATGAGTAGCCAACACTGCCACTATACTTACCTAGCAAATTTAGATCTAACACTAAACTGTGCTGCCACTAACTTTGCAATCGGTACTCTATAGGGTGAGCATGAAACATAATCTACCCCTGATTCGATGAGAAACTCTATAGATTTTGGATCTGCTCCATGCTCTCCACATATACCCAGTTTTATTTCTTTTCGGGTTTTTTTGCCTCTTTCAATGGCTATCTTGATTAACTCCCCTACCCCTTCGATGTCCAGCACTTCAAATGGATCATTGTCAAATATGTTGTTTTTCTTATAGGAATCGAGGAAATTAACTGAATCATCTCTTGAAAGTCCCATGGTTGTTTGCGTTAAATCATTAGTGCCAAAACTAAAGAACTCTGCATGTTTTGCTAACTTATCAGCAATCAGTGCCGCTCGTGGTAGCTCTATCATTGTTCCAATTGAGTACGCCTTGTCTGATGTCATTCCAGCGCGTGATGCTGGAATCTGCGTCTGTGAGATGACAGAGGATTCTTTCTTTGCTAGCTCGCATATCAGAACAAACTCTTTCTCATTCATTATAAAAGGAATCATGATTTCAGGCTCCACTTCTATCTTCTTTTCTTTCTTTAATTCACTTGCAGCACTAAGTATTGCCCTAATCTGCATGCTATATATTTCAGGATGAGAAATAGCAAGTCTACAACCTCGATGACCAAGCATTGGGTTCTTTTCTGATAACTGTGCTATTTTATTTTTTACTGACTCAACTGACTTACTAAGTGATTTGGCGATTTTTTCTATAGTAGACTGATTATTGGGTAAAAATTCATGCAAAGGTGGATCAAGCAACCGTATAGTGACTTCCCTGCCCTCCATAATAGAAAATATTTCTTTGAAATCAGACTTTTGCATTTCTTCTAGTTTAATGAGCGCATTCGCTCTTTCGTTTTCATCGTCAGCTATTATCAACTTTTGAATGAATTCGATTCTATCACTAGCGAAAAACATATGTTCTGTGCGACATAAGCCTATACCTTCTGCACCGAATTCTTTTGCAATTTTTGCGTCTTTTGGAGTATCAGCGTTCGCTCTCACTTTGACCGTTTTGATTTCATCTATCCAGTTGATTATCGTTTTGAATTCTTGCGATAATTCAGGTGAAATTGTAGGAAGAATGCCAAGCATAACCTCCCCTGTTCCTCCGTTGATGGTAATTGGTTCACCTTTATTTACTTTTGTATCCCCTACAGAAAAGAAAATTCCATCTTTATCGATATAAAGTCCACTTACACTGCAAATGCATGGCTTACCCATTCCACGGGTTACAACAGCAGCATGCGAGGTCATCCCTCCCCGTGCTGTTACTATGCCACTTGCAGCATTCATTCCATTAATATCTTCAGGACTCGTTTCTGACCTTACTAAAATCACTTTTTTGCCCTGCTCTGCAGCTTTTTCAGCATCACTTGCACTAAACACTACATATCCAGAAGCAACACCTGGAGAAGCAGGTAGCCCCTTCCCTATTACTTTTTGGTCACTCTCAACGTCAAGAACTGGATGCAATAAATTGTCAAAGGTTTTTGGATCAATTCTCAATATTCCTTCTTCCTTTGTAATCGTTCCTTCGTTTACCATATCAACTATTATGCGAATAGCAGCTTCAGCCGTGCGCTTACCAGACCTAGTCTGCAAAATCCATAACTTACCGTCCTGCACAGTAAATTCGATATCCTGCATGTCTTTATAATGCCTTTCAAGTTTTTCACATACCACGCATAATTCTCGGTAGACACTTGGCAGCAACTTCTCCATGGTGTTTTTTTGCTCTCCGTCAATTGGCATAGGAGTATAAACACCAGAAACCACATCCTCACCCTGAGCATTAACCAAAAACTCACCAAAAAGCTTTTTTTCCCCAGTTGAAGGATTTCGTGTAAATATCACACCAGTTGCAGAATTATCATTTAAATTACCAAAAACCATTGCTTGCACGTTGACCGCTGTTCCAAGGTTTTCAGGAATATTATGTATTTTTCTATAGGAAACAGCCCTATCATTTTTCCAAGAAGCAAATACTGCATTCACTGAGCTGAGCAATTGCTCTTCAACGTTCTGCGGAAAATGTTTTCCTATTTTTTCATGTACTATCCTTTTGAAATTGTTAACAATTTCTTTTAAAACATCAACATCAAGATCAGCTAAGCTTTTTGCTCCACTCTTTTGCTGCTTATTATCAACAACATCTTGAAATAGGTGATGGTCAAGCTGTAGTACAACATTGGAGTACATCATAATGAAACGGCAGTAGCTATCGTAAGCAAAACGTTCGCCACTTTTTTTTGCAAGCCCAACAACGGTTTCATCATTTAGGCCAACATTTAAAATAGTATCAAGCATGCCCGGCATTGAACTAACACTACCAGAGCGTATTGAAACTAATAAGGGGTTATTTAAATCCCCAAACTTACAACCGATGTCATTTTCGAGCATCGCCATGTAGTTTTTGATTTCACTACATATGTCATTCCAGTGCGTGACCACATTTTTTTCTGGATCCGAGTAGTCAGCTACTTGGATAACAGAAGATCTATTATCTTGATAATAGACTTTGCAAGCAGAGGTGGAAATTGTGAAACCAGGTGGAACAGGAATGCCAACATTGCACATTTCTGCTAAATTTGCCCCCTTTCCTCCCAGCAGATTTTTCATTTCTGCATTGCCTTCGCATTTACCCTGGCTAAAGTAATGTATTAACTTTTCCCCCATCATTTTCTCCTGATTTTCACTGATAAACACATTGTACATATAGCTCCAATAAACCTGTGAGAACTTGAAACCTTAGGATAATAAATTTTACAAAATTTGGCAACAACGTTCCTTCTGGCAACATCAGTAAAGTTAACAAAAAAGATGACAAATTATTGAATTATTATCAATAAGAATATATAATATAAAGATACATTTAAAAATTTTTTTATGGCTCTTTCTAAATTTCTCGACCCCAAGAATGATGTTGCGTTCCGGCGTATTTTTGGTACTGAAAAAAATAAAGACATCCTCATTCACTTTCTCAATGATATTTTGGGGTTCACTGGCAAAGATGAAATAAAAGAAATAGAATTCCTCAGCACTATTCAAGATGCTGAAATTGCCTCTAAAAAACAAAGTATCGTTGATGTTCTTTGCAGGGATGAAAATGGGGTGCAAGTAATAGTCGAAATGCAAGTTGCCAAAACTAAAGGCTTTGAAAAACGCGCTCAATATTACGCTGCTAAAGCTTATTCAAGGCAAGCTGATAAAGGTGATCAATATCAGGATCTTAAAGAAATCATTTTTATAGCTATTGCTGATTGTATTCTCTTTCCTAATAAATCTGAGTATAAGTCAGATCATGTAATGTTAGACAAAGATAGCTATGAACATGATTTAAAAGATTTTTATTTTACATTTATTGAGTTACCAAAATTTCCTAAAACTAAAGAAGACCAATTGGAGAGTATAGTTGAAAAATGGATCTATTATTTTAAATATGCAGATGAAACTAGCGAAGAAGAATTGGAAAAGATAATAGGTAGTGATGTAATAATTAAAAAGGCATATGAAGAACTAAATAGATTCAACTGGTCAGAGAAAGAATTTATTGCCTACGAACAGGAAATAAAACGTATTCGTGATGAACGGGCTGTTCTTGAACAAAAACTTGATGATGCTAAAAAGGAAGGAAAAATTGAAGTTGCAAAAACAATGCTAGCTAATAATGTTGATGTCACCACTATTGTTAAGTTTACTGGCCTCTCCATGAGTGAGATCAAAAAATTGCAGAATTAAGTGGACCCGCAAACGGTTACACGAAATAATGCTGCAGCCTGACCAGATGATAAGTACATTTAGCCTATTTATCTTTATACTTTCATGCCAATTTTATAAATCAAATTTATTTCTGTGAGTAGCTACAATTTAAAGACCTTGCTTCATCAATGTAATGGAACAAAACCTTTTTAGTAAGTTCAAAACCTTCTAAAGTCTCTCCTTCGCATCTTGCTGTAATGCAGTTTTGCGTATTTGATACCCTAAGAAGCCACCAACCTTTATTATCGGTTACCTTAACACCATCAAGATCTGAAAATACAATATTTTGCTGCTCCAGTGTTTTCTTTATTGACTCAATTATTTGAAACTTTTTCTCATCTTTCACTACAATCTTCACTTCATGAGTGATATATAACTTCGGTAAATCCTCAATCACCTGAGATAGGCTTTGGTTTTTCTTAAGCAAAATGTCAACTGCTTTAACAGCAGAATATAGCCCATCATCAAAACTTAGCTCAGAAAAGAAGAAGTGCCCGCTTAATTCACCAGCAAACTTTGCCTCTTCCTCTACCATCTTCTTCTTAACTAGTGAATGTCCAGTAGCACAGGTGATAACTTGCCCTCCTAACTTGCTAACAAAATCATGCACTTTCATACTCATTTTTACGTTAGCAATAACTTTGCTTTCTGGATATTCCTCCAACACTTCACGTGCAAAAATTATAAATAAATGGTCATTGGAAACAACACTGCCTTTATCATCAATTAAGCGCACCCTATCGCTATCGCCATCTAGCGCAATGCCAAGATCACATCCATATTCCTTCACAATGTCAATTAATTGAGCAAGATTTTTTTCCTCTATGGGATCTGGATCATGCAGTGGAAATGCCCCATCTATAGAGTTATTGGTTACGATGTGCGTATGACCAGGCAAGATCTTTTCAATATACCTTATAATTCCACTTGCTGGACTATTTCCACAATCCCAGGCTATTTTTAATTTCTGTGTAGTATCGTTCTTCACTGCACTTTTTAATATGCTAATGTACTCACTATATATATTGATGTTAATTAAGCTTCCAATTCTTGTGCTGTTTTTAATTGGAATGCTTATAATTTCCTTTATCTCTTGATCTGAGAAGACTTTTTTATTACTAAAAAATTTAAAGCCATTATATTCGCTGGGGTTATGAGAGGCAGTTATTATGATACCAAGATCCGCCTGTGTGATTTGTGTTGCAGCGTAAAGCATAGGTGAAGAGCATAGTCCAACGCGTATAACATTTGCACCGGATAAAGTTAAGCCCCTAATTAATTCTCTTTCTATACCTGGTGAATCTATTCTGCTGTCGTAGCCGACACAAACACTAGCTACGGTTTGGCCAAACTTTCTACCTATCTCGTACCCATCATTAATCTGCAAGTCTTTGCCTATTATACCTCTAATATCGTATTTTCTTATAATGGTATTGTCCATACTGTACTTCTTGAAGTGACTACTATATAACATTTTGGCCAAATGCTCAAGTTTATTTATCCAACAATTAGTTGACTTTTTAAAGAAATCTGTTAATATTATAGTATATTTTTTAAAATGTAAAATTATGCCACAGGAAAACGAAAATGTATTTATAGCTGAAAGTCAAAGTTTAGATGTAGATGAACAGCAGAAAAAGGATATTTTAGATGTGATTGAATCTTGTAGCAGCTTTCAAGAGACTATAAAACAATTGGAGGAAAAAAATTTAATCTGGTATTTTATTGGCCCTTTACGCAAAGATGAGAACATTACAGGACAGATAAATTTAAAGTGGGAAAAGGAGTTCCAAAAATTTGAGCAATCAATAAATGAAACACATAGAGAATTTGAAGCATCTTTACCAAATCAAAATTTCTTAGCGTATTCAACAAAAGATGATGACTTCAAAATTAGATTTGAAAATGAAGAAAAACCAATAGAAATTAGCAATATTTTAAGAGCTAGCAGTGAAGGTAAGGTTTATAACATATCTTTAGGGAAAGATAGTCAAATAACTGCAACCAAAAAAGGCAGCGAAAGGCACTATGATTTTACTGGTTCAAGCTCATGTGAAATGACCATTAATTGGCAGGCTAAGGATTCTGAAGGTAACAGCATAGACTGTAGCATGACCGTAAAATTGGATTCTGGCGGTATACAGAGTGTTATTGGTGAGCCAAAATTTGGAGGAATAACGAGTTCAGAAGAAGTATTAAAGTTAGTTGGACAAAATAAAGAAGTTTTTATCAACGGAAAAACTCTGTATCAAGCTTTTACTGGCATATCCAAGAGTGTAGACGATCAGCAAGTACCAGCAGAGGAAATATTTACAAAAGATCTACATACATCACCACAGTCACCTACACCAAGCAGCAGTGGGTATTCCTCTCCTAGCACACCTTCTTCACGTAGAAGTTCTATATCCACCAGCAGTGAATTTAGTGATGAAGATGAAATATTTGAGGATGATATGTCTGGTGATGAAGAAGAGTATGAGCAAGAAGGATTAAAAGATGAAGTTGAGGAATTAGAGGAAGAAAAAGAAACATTTGCTAAATATTTTGCAGTGCAGGCAAAGCAGCTTGAGGATCTAAGATTAGAACGTGACTCCTTGAGAGATAAAGTCAATGAACAACAGCGAGCGATATTTGAAAGAGGTCAAAGAATAAAGGAACAAGAGGAAGAACTACAGGATAAAAATGATGTAATAAAGAACTTAAATGATCAGTTGAAAGATAAGGAAGGTGAAACAAATGAGGCAAATAAAGAATTACAGAGAAAATTGAAGCAAAGTGAAGCTAATTTAACTGTACTAAAGGAAAAGAATGCAAATTTGGAGAATGACCTGAAGAAAATAGTGGAAGGTTTAAACGATGATCATAAAAAGCAGTTGGCAGAACAGTTAATGGAAACAAAAAAGGAAAACAATACATTGGCTGAAACGGCGAGCCAATTGTCTAAAGAATTAAATGAATTACAGAGAGAAAAGGAAGATTTAGAGAGGGAAATTCGACAACTTGAACCTGGAAGATCACTTGCAGATGAGCTAAGCGAAGAAAATACGAAGAGGGAAATAGAAAAACTTCAATATCAACTTAAGGAAAAGGAAGGGATGTTAACGTGTACACAGGAAGAGCTGGCATCTGTCAAAGAGAGTCTAGAGCAACTGCAGAACATATTACAGCAGGAAAAAGGTCAGGCAACTCAAACTGAAGTTGAATATGAAAGTAGAGGAACAAGCATGCAGCAGCAAGACCAAGGTATACAAGCTGTAAACAACAACTCAAGCAGAACAGCTAGTGGGTTAAGACAAGAAAACAAAAAATTGACTAGAGACAAACTCACTATATCTGAACAATTAAAACAAAAAATAAGAGAGATTGACGAGTTAAAGAAAAATTTAAAGCAATTACAAGAAGAAAATAAACAACTCAAACAAGAAGTTACTAAAAATGCAGGAGTTGATGCATCATCTTCAACAGGTCAAAAAGAAGCTAAAGAAGCAGAAGTTATACCGCAAAACATTATGGATTGGCCTGTTCCAATTCCAGATGATAAACCGGAAGAGCAGAAAACTCCATTAGAGCCAATCAAGGTAAATACAGAATTATCAGATCCAAAATCAATCCCTGCTGAGGGTCCGGAAAAATCTCCTCCTCTTTCAAAATGATGAGTTTTGCTTCTATAGCTGACCCAAGCAACACGTCATCCCGCGATTTATTCGCGTTATCTCAGCCGCTAACACGTAGCGGGATACTTAACCGTCATACCGTGATTTATTCACAGTATCTCTTAGCCGCTAACAAGCAGCAGGATGACAGCAATCCTACGTCATGCCGCCGCGGTATCTCTAGATCCCGCTAACTAGTAGCGGAATGACGAATTTTTGTTTTTCAAATTATAGCTAAACATACTGTAATTGCTATTGAATGATGGAGAGACATACTCCATTATTTTAGCACGAAGTAACAAATTCAATGAATTGGTTCTTCAAAAATAATTTAAACTTTTACAGTAGGTCATGAAATATTATAGCGATCTCATTAAAAGAAACTTTTATAAGTATCGTTGATGAGAAAGGAAAAGTTGTTAAGGAAGAAGTTGTTGCAAGCGAAAGTAAGGCAATAGCAGATTAGCCAAGGCAAAAAATACGAACCCATAGGAATAGAAAGTGGATAGTTGTCAATATCAATGTGCAAAGAGTTAAGGAGTTTTGGATTACCAGTAATTTGTGTAGATGCAAGGCATATGGCAGCAGCGTTGTCTGCAAGAATCAATAAGAATGATAAAAACGATGCGAGGGGTATAGCGCAGATGATGAGAAGTGTTAGTAAAATCAGTTGTCAAATTAAAATAGCGCTTGGAAGCAGAAGACAGCTAATGTGTAGCAAACAGCAGGTTATTGGAACAATAAGAGGGTTGTTGAAGATACATGGTCGGTAAAGGATCAAAATTTGAAACTTTCGCTTTAAGAATACAAGAGGCAATAAATAATTTGGATGAAATCAGTAGGAGTTCAATTGAAGCGTTAGTTTGTAGTTTGGAAGCAATAGAAAATTCATTAAGAAAGCTTGACAAAATGCTTTCAGAACAAGGTGAAAAAGACGATGATTGTAAATTGTTAACTACTGTTCCAGGAGTGGGGATTATAGTAGCAATGACGTATAAAGCTGCAATTGATAACCCACATAGGTTTGAGAAATCTGATACAGTTGGAGCATATATAGGGTTGACACCAAGGCAATATTCTTCTGGAGAAGTTGATCGGCATGGCAGCATATCAAAGATGGGACCAGCGGAATGTAGAAGTATGTTATATGAAGCTGCACAAACAATGCTTACAGTTACCAAGAGGACATTTAAATTAAAAAACTGGGGTTGCAAAGAAAAAAGGAATGAAAAAAGCAATTGTAGCAGTAGCAAGAAAATTAGCTGTAATTATGCATAGGATGTTGGTTGATAAAACAGAATTTTATTATCAATAAACATCAAAAGAGCATAGGACAATAATTTTATTGAAAATAAAGATAGCAATGCCGATGGAAGGGACAAGCAAGAACTTAGTTAGACTTCGTGGTAAATATGTTGCCGTCCACTTCCGCCTAACAAGTATAATGCGGCTTGACAAATTTATTGTCATCTCAGACCGCGGAGAGAACCATATGCTACTTTTAACTTATGTAAAATTACCAAGGATTATGGAGAAGATATGCTGTTTTGATTTGTGTGAAAATTATTGTTGACTTATGTGCAATTAGAGAACCTAAGTCACTTTAGCTATAATTCAGAATTGAGAGCTTTTAATAACTCTCTAACTCCCACTTAGGTCTTGGTGCAAAATTAAGTGGATCTATATAATTTTTCTGTAACCTTTCAATTCCTGTCCATCCAACCATAATTGCATTGTCTGTACATAGGTCGTTAGGGGGAAAAAATATGTTTAAGTTTATGTGTTGTTTTAATTTTTCTCTCAAGAAATTATTTGCTGCAACTCCGCCGGTAATCACAAAGTCATTGATTTTGATATTTAAAGATTCGGCCATAATAATCGCATTACTAACCCTGTCCAGCAGTATGTCACTAATACACTCTTGAAACGAAGCACATACATCACACACATCTTGCTCGCTCATTTTAAGTTCTTGCACTAAGTTTTTTACTGCTGTTTTAATTCCAGAAAACGAAAAGTTACATCCATAACGTTTTATCATTGCCCTTGGCAATTTAAATCTTGCACCATTGCCTTTTTTAGCTAACTTTTCAATTAATGGCCCTCCGGGATAGCTTAAACCCAGCATCTTAGCAACTTTATCAAATGCTTCTCCTAGTGAATCATCGAGCGTTTCTCCAAGTTTAATGTATTTACCTACATCCTGTGCAATTAAAAATTGACAGTGACCACCTGATATTAGTAGGACTAAAAATGGAAATTTTACCTCATGCAGTAACCTAATAACCAATGCATGCGCTTCTAAGTGATTCACTGCAATGAATGGTTTTTGTGCTACATGCGCAATCGCTTTAGCCATCATTGTACCAACTATTAATCCACCTATGAGTCCTGGTCCTGATGTTGCTGCAATTGCATTGAGGTCACAAAAGTTAAGGTTAGATTTTTCCACGGCGCTTTTTATTAGACCACTTAAATGCTTCATATGAGCACGTGAAGCTATTTCAGGGATCACCCCACCACGTTTTTTGTGTTCTGCTTGGGAGAGAATTTCGTGAGCAAGGACTTGCTTGTCACTATTTACAATCGCTACTGCAGTTTCGTCGCAGCTTGTTTCAACAGCTAAAATGGTTTTCATGTATATTCGAGCACTTTATTATCAAAACTATATCTTGAAACGCTGTAGAAGTTAACTGCAAAGTTAACTTCTACAGCTAAAAGATTTACCGACAACCGTCATCCCGCTACGTGTTAGCGGGATCTATACCGCGAATGAATCTACAATCGTATGAACATTGCGCTATTGAGATGGAGCACTTTCTTGTTATTCCAGGTCTCCTCTCTCGTCATCCCAGTGCCCTGACTACTTGGATCCAGAAAAAAGAATGGTGTCATGAAAGTAGCTGACACTGATTCCTTTATGATGGTGTCATCCCAGTGTCACGCACTGGGATGACAGGAAGAGGAGACTGAGATGACAAATGTGAGTGCTGATGTAACAAATGTAAATGCTCGAATGACATCAATAGTTATATACATTTTATCACTAAACTAGACGTTCGTACAGTCGTGGAATGAATCGCGGGATGACGTAGGAAAACCTGCACTATAAGCTAATCATCATCTCCAAATATAGAGCTAATTTTTTTGCCCCCAGGAGAAAATTTACTAGTCCAACTGCTTTGCACTTTGGTTACGTCTTTAGTGGCAGTTTTATTGCTGTATTCCTTGATTTCCTTATCTATTCTCTCCATCATTTGTGAATCAAGGTAGCTCTTTTTCCATTGGCCAGTAGCAAGGAACACTTTGTTTAAGTCTTGAGTGCGGATTAAGTATTCTTTATCTTTAGGGTAAACCTCCTGCGCCCAAGCAAATAGCTCAAAATAGCGTGCAAATAATTCAGATGCACGTGATTTTGCAGTTTGATAAGCCTGTATCTCCTTAAATATAACTTGGCCGATAATTTTCTGCACAAGAATATTTGCTTGCTTTAGGTTCTGCTCAATATCCTGGTAAACTTTATGGAGGAATTCCTGCTCCAAATTTAAGTTCAGTTCATTTTCAACCATGTGTGAAAGTTCATGCACTATAATGTATGGGTTTGACTTCCTCAGTACAATAACATATCTATTTACACTGGAAGACCTGATTGTCTTACACACTCCCTCTTCCATATCCACTAATCCCTCTTGGTATATTTCAAATGAGAGCCTATTTTGCTTTATTAGTGATAAAGTGAGGTTTAATGTGTTTCTAAACTTCTCAAATTGATAGAGATATTCGACATACCGTATTGCATTTTCACTGCTTCCTACTTGAGTTGCTTGTTTTATTAAATTCCTGATTAGCATACCTTATTATTAAAGGAATTCTTTTTATACTCAAGAATTGATTGGCTACAAAGTGTTTTTAGGAAGCCTGATTGCATAGCTAAAGTAATTCATGTTTACTGATAACCGTCATACCGCGATTCATTCCATAGCTGTACGAACATTGTGATTTGAGAGCAATTTCCATAAGGGAGGATGTCATTCCAGTGCTTGGCACTGGAATCCAGCCTTTCCATAATCATCAAAACATTGTATTTTAACGTAAAACAGCTATTTTTATGCTCACCAACTTAATAAAATTCCTGGATCCAAGTAGTCAGGGCACTGGGATGACATTACAGGGGCACTGAAATGACACCATTTTCGGTCTCTTAAATTGCTTTAGCCATAAATATTTAAGAAATTTACTAAATAAAAAAAAGGCAAAAGAAGCCCCGTGGTGGTTGGCTATTTACTATGTACTAAAATATCGGCGTTTTTTTTATTCTAAAACGCTTGATTAAGAGCGATTTAGCTGCTTTTAACTTGCAACTAACCTACACCGCAAGTGTTTAAGAAATTTACTAAGCAGGAAAAAAGGCAAAGAAACCCCGTAGTAGCTAGCATTCAAATTCTCCCTTGTCAATTTGACGTTTTTTGCTGTCTTAAACGCTTTGTAAGCGCGTTTCGGCTTATATAGGTAAAAACCTAAAAATTTTTAAAGACATGCGATGCACGTAGTGCGAAAAATTAAACATGAGACGCCAAATACCCTAAGTTTTTTGTCATTAACCTGCACAGATTGCGAAGATAAATAAATAGCTTCACTGTTATGATAAGGGGGCTGGCGAAACTTGTAAAGGAATTTTTTACATCTAATTTATAGCTCCCTGCATGATATCACGTATTATCTATACCAAGGTGTTCTGCTTGTAGATATTATACCAACAATCCACTATTTTTTTTATGTCTTGTGGTTTAGTTTCTGGACCTATACTGATTCTAATTGAACACTCTGCTTGCTCTTTTGTTGCCCCCATTGCAAGCAAAACATGGGAAGGCTCAACTTTTCCAGAAGAACATGCGGAGCCATTACTAACTGCAATATGATTCAAGTCAAAATGCATAAGCTGCACATCACTCTTTACTCCTGGCATATAAATAAAACTTGTGTTTGGCAGCCTCTTAGAGTTTTTACCGAAGATTCTTATGTCACTGGCAAGATTTAATAATTCACACTCTAATTGATCACGTAGCTCCTTTACTTCATCCATTTTTGATAGAAGGTCTGGAATATTTTGCAGTGCAGCAGAAAGGCCTGCAATCGCAACAATATTTTCCGTACCACCACGAAATCCCTTCTCTTGTCCACCACCTATTATAATAGGTTCTATCGCAAGTTCTTTATTGAATATTAAAACTCCACTGCCTGCTACACCGCCAAATTTATGGGCGGATAAAGTGAGTAAATCCACTCCTAAATCTTCCATATTAACTTTAATTTTCCCAACACTTTGAGCAGTGTCAGTGTGGCAAATTGCTCCAAACTTGTGTACTATTTTAGCTATTTCCTCAATAGGTTGAATAACTCCGGTTTCGTTATTTGCCATCATAACTGAAACTATTGCTTTGTTTCCTTTAAGTTCGCTTAGAATTTTTTCTAGCTCTAAAAAGTCAACAATGCCCTCCTGATTAACAGGTATTATATATGGATTACATGCAGAATTAAGAATTGAAGGATGCTCTATAGCTGAAATTATATGCAGGTAGCCTGCTATTCCTCTCATAACAAGGTTATTCGCTTCAGTTGCACCAGACGTAAAAACTATTTCTTTATCACTTGAGACGCCAATAGCACCACGTACGTTATCTCTTGCATCCTGAAGAATCTTCCTCGCTTCTTGTCCTCTTTTATGTAGTGATGATGGATTGAGCGTTTGTTTTGACAAGACCTCAAATATACTTTTTTTTACATTTTCACTAATTGGAGCAGTTGCATTGTAATCAGCATATACGCAACCACTATTTTCTAAAGAGAATGGACTCATCTGTCACTTAAATAAGTTTACCATCAACTATAGCCATAACTATGTACGTTAGCTTTAACACGATAAAAAATTTATTGCAAAAACAGCGAAATTAATACATAATTAATAACTCACGTCATTAATACCTGTCAAGCGGGTTCTTATTAGGGGTTACTATGGTTGAAGTTTTTTTGAATAATGCAACAAGAAAGATAGAAGGTGAATACCACCAAAGCAAAGATGCCAACGCGCCGGTTGTGCTGGTTTTACATCATCATCCTCAATATGGTGGTAATATGGATAGTAAAATTGTACATAGTACATATACGTCTTTTATCGATAACAATTTTTCTGCATTGAAGATTAACTTTCGTGGTGTGGGAAAATCTACCGGAACTTTTGATAAGGGTATAGGAGAATTAACTGACGCTGCGGTAGCCATTGATTGGCTTCAGGAACATAATCCTAGCAATGTTCCAATTTGGATCGCTGGTTTTTCTTTTGGAGCATGGGTGGCTATGCAGCTAACAATGCGCCGCCCTGAGATAGTGGGTTTTATTGCTCTTTCTCTTCCGGTAACTAAGTACGATTTTTCTTTTCTTTCTCCCTGTCCAGTTTCTGGGCTTATAATACAAAGCAGTAATGATACAATCTCAGAAGAAAGCGATGTAACAGAATTAGCAAAAAGGTTGATAAATTCAGTAAGAAGTGATCACATGAAATACCATCTAATAGATGATACTAATCACTTTCTAAAGGATAAAGAAGAGGAAGTGACTCAAATCGTGGACAATTATATAAAACTGCGCTTGAATAGTGCAACTATTTCTTTTCAAAAGGTCAAAAAAGAGGTAAGGGTAAAAGAATATGCCTAATCTTTACAAACAAGAGAAATGAGTGTAGTAATATAAATGAAAAGGTTTTGTTATGTTTAAAAAGCTATTATTTTTTGTTTTAGCTGTGTTTATGTTATCGGGGTGTTCCCTAAGTAAACAGCGTAAGTTAAAAAGTCCGTGTATAAAAAGCAATGAAAGCATTTCATGCGAGTTGTACTCTGTTAATGATCATTGGTTAGATAAGTATAAGGCATAGAAATTGTGCTATTTTTCCTATTCACAACTTCACTAATGATCGATCTCTCAATTGGAAAATGCAGTCTGCCTTTTCTGCAAGGAGATGATTGTGTGTTACTATAAGCATAGAGCTGTTATTTTCCTTTACGTATGAATGTAGCAGTAAAAACACGTTAAAAGAATTTGTTGGATCTAAGTTTCCTGTTGGCTCATCTGCAAGTAAAAGCTTTGGAGAATTTACAATGCTTCTTGCAATTGCAACTCTCTGCCTTTCCCCACCCGAAACTTCAGATACCATGCTACTTGCTTTGTTTTCCAGACCAAATTTTTCCAACATTGCTTGCGAATTTTTTTTTGCTTCAGCTTTGCTTTTTCCTGCAATGAGTTGAGGAAGCATAATATTTTCCAACACCGATAACTCTTGTAACAAATAGTGAAATTGATAAACAAAACTAAGAAAATTTCTTCTTACATGAGTTTTATGCTTATTACTGGCTTGTGTGCAATTTATTCCATCTATCGTAACTATACCTGAAGTTGGCTTGTCCAACAAGCCTGCGATTTGCAATATAGTTGTTTTCCCTGCACCTGAATCGCCAATCAGCGCTACTACTTGCCCTCTTGTGACACTTAAGTTGATATCCTTTACAACAGCAGAATTGTTCTTGAAGCTTTTATCTACGGAAGTTAGTTCTAGTGCTACATTACCACCCATGTTTAAAAGATCCAGAAGGCATCTAAGTTTTAGTAATAATTAAACCGAAAAACTGTTACCACAACCACATTGAGACTTAGCAAAGGCATTCTTTATTTGAAAACCAGAACCACTGAGATCCTCAGTATAATCTATAACTGAGTTATTTAAAAATTTTGCTGAACAATTATCAACCATTAATACAGGATTGCCATTTTCATCATTAATTACTATATCTTTACCTTTTTCGCTAAAACTGGAGTGGCTTCTGTAGTCCTCGCTTTCTTCATAGTCATCATCTTCGTCTTCGTCATCAAACTCATCATCGTAATCATCGTCTTCATCATCCAAAGATAGATTTTTATTCATTTGATCCATAAGAAAATTGTATTTGAAGCCAGAACATCCACCACCTGAAACTGCAACCCGTAAAATGGAACTCTTATCCCCTTCCTGCTCTGCAAGAGAGTGGATTTTTTTTAGTGCATTATCAGTTAAGTTGATGTTGTAATTTGTTGACATAGTAACCACCGTTTATTATTGATAACTTATTATAGTAGAAATTTTACATGTCAAACAATAATTTTCTATTAAATTATGCATGTTTTCCAAGCAAAACAAAAGGGAGATACTTCAAAGAGCCAGAAGATGAGAATCGCAGCTGCTTTCAGCGTGATAGGGACCGTATCATTCACTCTAATGCGTTTAGAAAGTTGGAGTACAAAACACAAGTTTTTATCAATTATGAGCACGACTACTATCGCACTCGGCTTACTCATAGCCTTGAAGTTGCACAAATTGCAAGGTCCATTGCGCGTAGACTTGGCTTAAATGAGGATATCACTGAATGCATAGCGCTCGCACATGATCTTGGTCATCCTCCATTTGGTCATGCAGGTGAAGATGCTCTAAAGAAATCAGTTCAAGATTTGAATCTTGATAACGAGAAGTATGAGTTTGATCATAATGTTCAAGCTATAAGGATTTTAACTTACCTCGAACAAAAACATGCTGATTTTGATGGTATGAATCTAAGTTGGGAGGTGATTGAAGGAGTTGCAAAACATAACGGTCCCTTGCTTGGTCAAAACGCGGAGTCTTCTACAAATAATCAGCTGTTATTAGAATACAACAAAAAATATGATCTAAAACTTGAAGAATTTTCAAGCATTGAAGCGCAAGTTGCTTCAATTGCCGATGATATTGCTTACAGTGTTCACGATCTTGATGATGCACTCAGGGCGAATTTAGTAACCATCGAAGATTTGCTGAATGTTCCTTTAATTGAAAAAATGTTTAAAGACATAAGGAGCAGATATTCAGAATTGCCTCAGAGCAAACTCATACATGAATCACTGAGTGGAACTATAGGAACTATGATAAGTGATGTTGTTTCTCAGACTGAAAGAAATATTGAAGATCACAAAATAAAAAGCGTAGAAGACGTAAGAAGTCTAAATAAAATGCTAGTCACATTTTCACCAGAAGTTGCGAATGCTACAAAAGAAATGAAAAGATTCAACATGGAGAAAATATACAGAAGCTATAAACTGAGTAGAACGATGAACAAAGCAAAACGCATAATACAGGAACTCTTTCAATGTTTTTATGAAAACCCAGGATTACTTCCCACAGAGTGGAGCAAACTCGCTTGTGAATCTCAGCGTTCAGTAATAATATGTGACTATATCTCAGGTATGACAGATAGATTTGCTATACACGAGCACAGAAGAATTTTTGATACCTCATACGAAATGACTTCTTTCTAATGACTGATGATCATTTCATGTCAATTGCATTAAGGCTTGCAGAAAAAAATCTTGGAAATGTTGCACCAAATCCTGCTGTCGGGTGTGTTATTGTAAAGGATGGTACAATTGTTAGTGAGGGATACACAGGGATTGGTGGGCGTCCGCATGCGGAGGTAGTCGCTTTGCAAAACGCTAAAGATTCAACTCATGGCGCAACTATATATATCACTCTTGAGCCATGTTGTCATCACGGAGTCACGGGGCCTTGCACTGCAAAAATCATAAAAGCTAGCATAAAAAGAGTAGTAATTGCAACTATTGACCCAGATAGTAGAGTTTCAGGTGGAGGCATTAAAGCTCTGAAAGAAGCAGGAATTGAAGTTGAGCAAGGTATTATGCAAAAAGAAGCAGAAGAACTGAATGTCGGTTTTTTCACCACTAAAGAATTACATAGACCATTTATAGCTTGCAAAGTCGCAACAACTCTTGACGGAAAAATCGCAACATTTACAGGCGATAGCAAATGGATAACAAGTGAAAATACGAGAAACTGGGTGCATGAGCTCAGAACGAAATATGATGCAATTATGATCGGCAGCAATACTCTTATTAATGATGATCCACTCTTAACTTGCAGATTACCAGGACTTGGAAGTAGATCGCCAATAAGGCTAATTATAGATAGCCAAGGGAGATTAAAGGAAGAGCATAACATTGCAAAGACTGCAGACAAAGTAATAACTTGGGTCATCACAAATAAAGAAGTAGAGAAAAAAATAAAAAACATTAACTACTTAGTAGTTAATTCAAGCAACGCAGGTAAGGTTTGCCTAAAGGACATGGCATTAAAACTTGTTTCAGAAATTGGTATAACAAGATTATTAGTTGAAGGTGGAGGAGTGTTAATCACAGAACTATTAAAGTGTAATTTAATCGACAGGTTGATAATATGCCGCAGTGGTAAAATTTTAGGCAATGATGCCACTCCTTTTGTAGGAGATTTAGGGATTCAATTCATTAACAACTGTTATCAGTTTAAAAAAACAAAGATAATAGAGTTTAGTGAGGATATAGTTGAGGTTTGGGATAGGTCGTCATAATCCTTACATACTCAAACAGTAAAAAAAAGGTATCCGTTCAGCGGAGCGGTAAAATAAAAAGTAGACAAGGAGTGCTAAAAACATAATATCACAAGTAGTATGTGTGGTAAATATGTCTGATCTACTAGCTAGTCTTCTCAAGCTCTGTGAAAGCTTTAAAATAGAGATAGAGCAACTAAAAGCAGAGATAAAGAGGTTAGAGATAGAAAACGAAAATTTTAGATCTGAGAATAAGGCGCTAAGAATCGAAAATGCTGAATTGAAAGAAAGACTAGGTCTGAATTCACAAAATTCATCGATACCGAGCTCAAAAGAGTTATACAAGCTAAAGAAGAAAAAGAAAAAAAGTGACAGGAAAATAGGGGCACAGATTGGGCATGAAGGAAAGTATCGCCCTAAAATGGAAGCAGATGAAGTGGTGAAAATAGAGTTCTTGCGAGTGCGGAGGAGAAATTGCGATATCGAAAGAGCCATACATTCATCAAAAAGTTGATTTGCCAGCTTATGTTGTGGAATACTAATGGCCGCTGTTGCAAGTGTGGAAAAAGAAAAAGTAGCAGGCTACCAGAAGGTGTTACTGCGGATACATTTGGTCCAAAAGTTAAGTCAACAATCGCGGCGCTGAGCGGATTTTATAAGAACTCGAAAAGAGAAGTAGCAAATATTATAAAAAATATTTTCAACCTGGACATCAGTGTTGGTAGCGTGTCAAATAGCGAGGCTAGAGTTGCAGAAAAATGCCAAGAAGCGTATGAGCAAATCGAGCAAGAAGTAAGTAAAAGTGAAGTTCTGCATATCGATGAAACGAGCCATTATAACAAAGGTAAACTTGGTTGGTGCTGGATGTTTGCCAGTAATACAGCAAGTTTTATAAAATTGACAGAGTCAAGAGGAATGAAGGTTTTACAAAATAGTAAGTTCTGCAATCGCAATAGCTTACGACAGGTACGCAGCATACAACTACTTTGCCGATAAGAACAGGCAAATCTGTTGGGCACATTTATCAAGAGATTTTGAAAGGTTAGCGCATAGTTGGAACATTGAAGTTAAAGTTCTGGGCTGTTACTTAAGAAACGTAGCCACTGAATTATTTGCACTAAAAAAGGCCTTGCTAAAAAATGAGATAGATGTTTTTAGATTTACCAGACGTGCCAGAAAGTTGCGAAAACGTACAAGGTATTACTTGAAGCCGTTTACCTGAAGCAATTGGAGCTTCTCGAGTTGCAAAAAATATTTTGAAATCTGAAAGAATAATGTGGAATTTTTTAGATGACCCAGAAAATATTCCGCTGACAAATAACCATGCTGAACAGCAGATACGGCATTATGTCGTTTATCGCAAAAATTCATATTTTACCCAATCGAAGTGGGGAACTTGAACGGATAATTTCATTATACTTGACATGGAAACAAATGGGCTTTCCAAAACCTCTTATCTATCATCTCTCACACCGCTTAGCTGAACGGATACAACCCAAGAAAGGTTTTTCTACGTCATACCGCCGCGGTATCTCAGCATAGATTCCGCTAACGAGTAGCGGAATGACGAATTTGTTGTTTTTCAAATTGTAGGTAAACCTAAGCCACTTTAGCTATATAGGGTCACAACAATAGATTTTTAAGATCGTTTACGGCCTTCTTAATATCTTCAGCCTTGAATATCGCCGATCCCGCAACTAAAATATCTGCACCTGCTTTTATTATATCAGCTGCGTTAGAAAAGTTAATTCCACCATCTACTGAAATTTGTGTTTTAAGGTTACGCTCTTGTATCATTTTTTTTATAGTAGATATCTTGTTCAACTGTGAATGAATGAATTCCTGTCCTCCAAAGCCAGGGTTGACTGTCATAATCAGCACAATATCTAGCTCATGTATTATATATTCAAGCACACTTGGAGAAGTTGAAGGAACAATTGAAACTCCAACTTGAATCGGTTTTTTTTCGTCGTTTACATTTTTGTATGACTTTATCTTTCTTATCAACCTCTCAAGGTGTATCTCTGCTTCTGCATGTACAGTGATAATATCAGCACCAGCATTTATAAAGCTTTCAATGTAGTTACCAGGAGATTTGACCATTAAATGCACATCAAAAGGAAGATTGCTATATTTACGTATTGCAGAGACAACGCTAGGACCAATTGTAATATTTGGAACGAAATTCCCATCCATAACGTCTATGTGTATGTAATCCACACCTAAATCGCTAATTTTTCTTACTTCTTCCCCTAATTTTGCAAAATCTGCTGAAAGTATAGAAGGTGCAATTTTAATACTCATGAGCTGCCTTTTTTGCTAAAAAATAACTTATTTTTAAAACTCTGTCACCCTAATACTATGCGCACCATCTGAGTAGCTATAGAAACTGGATACTGATATCGGTATGCCTATTTAACTAGATCTTAAATTAGATAAAAAAAGGTAGTCTTGATAAAACTTATTTACAGCAAGTTTTTTTACATTTGGACTTTCTGTTTGTTCTTTTTTGTACCCTAATTTATAGCTTATTGAATCCTTATATGAACTGATCGTTTTGTATGCTTTGTTCATCTCTCTAGGAAAGATGCCGTTAGCAATTACGACGCATAACCCTGTAGCTGTTGCAAAAGCTAGAGTGGTAAATGCTAGATTTTGTAAAAAATTCCTTCCACTAACTTTTTTTTCCTGTATATTAGCAGAGTGCTGTTTGTTTGACACTTCTTCTAGATATTCATGCCATATGTGATTGCAGTTCGTACACTTTACCTTTCTTCCAGACGCGCCAATTTGCTTAGGAGATACTAAGTAAGTTTTAGTACAACTATTACATTGTATTTTCATAGCACTTACATATAAAGTAGTAACAAGCTCAAATGATACAGAGCTACAAATTTAATATCAATATATATATAACAAATGGAAGGTTTGCAACTAAAAAAAACACAGAGTGAGATAGAAAATATTTGGAAAAATAGAGAAAAATTTAATGACTGTAATCTAAAGAAAACAGCAAGAATAGCAATTAAAGAGGTAATTGAGCTCCTTGATAGTGGCAAAATTAGAGTAGCAGAAAAGCTATCAAGTGGAGAATGGGTAGTACATAAGTGGATAAAGCAGGCAATATTATTACATTTTCTCACCGAAGAAAATAAAATAATAGATAATACTAATTGCTGGTTTGACAAGATCGGTAACAAATTTAGTGAATGGAATGAGGAGAAATTTCGCCAGTTAAAAATTAGAGCAGTTCCTGGGTGTTTTGTTCGCCGATCTGCTTATATAGGTACAAATGTTGTTCTAATGCCAAGTTTTATCAACGTTGGTGCATATGTTGATTCAGGAACAATGATAGATACCTGGTCAACGATTGGTAGCTGTGCGCAAATAGGAAAAAACTGTCATATTTCCGGTGGAGTGGGAATAGGTGGAGTTCTTGAGCCTATTCAAGCTTCACCTGTCATTATAGAAGATAATTGCTTTATTGGAGCACGTAGCGAAGTGGCCGAGGGTGTGGTAGTGAGAGAAGGATCAGTCCTTGGCATAGGTGTGTTTATTGGGGCATCAACAAAGATTATTGATAGAGAAACTAGCAAGGTATTTTACGGCGAAGTGCCACCTTATTCTGTAGTGGTACCAGGGTCTATTCCATCTAAAAATAATATTTCAACCTATTGTGCAGTCATAGTAAAAAAAGTGGATGAAAAGACGAGATCGAAAATCTCTATAAATGAAATATTGAGGGATTAAACTATCTTACTCCTTGTCGTCACTTTTTTTATCATTATTACTAACCACAGTAATGGCATACGCGCATAACTCTGAGAAAGAGACTCCATTTTCTTGAGATAGTTTATATAATTTTTGTAGACTTTCTTTTACTTTATTAGGAATATTCCCTCCACGTTCTTTTACAAGCCAGGAATCTTGATGATGAATTGGATGAGCATCACTTTTTGGATTTCCTATGTATATTGCAAAAGGTGAACTTTGTCCTTTGAAGTCACATTGTACAGTAAATTTTTTTATAGATTCAGCCATCTAAAGACCTCTACTTTTCTTTTTGGTCGATTTTATAGCAGGTGGAAGAGGTGGTTTCTTTATAAAATCTTGTCTATTGACAACACTTTCTCTACCTTCCAAAGCTCGGCGAACATCAGCTCTGCTTAATTGCGACTCTTTTGCTACCTTCATTCCATGCTTTGCCATAATATTAGCATATGCTAGTACTTTTTTTACCAATGCTAGATCACCATCTAGCATTTGAACTAGCACTTGAAACACTTCCGCTAAAGTTAGCCCATCAGCATTTATAACCTTGTTTTCTATAAAATTGACAGCTTCTTCAAATTTGTATTCAATACTATCATCTTGAGCTATAAGGGCAACATAATCGGTGTTTTTGTCGTCCATAACTGAAGCACTATTACTCACAAACTTAAGTGTATACTATATATATAAATACTCTACTATTTTATATTATGGCACGCTATAGTTAAACATTTATTAATAACATGCTCACTTATATACACGAATTAATTGACAAAAGTCAAGGATCAATATCCATCAGTGATTTCATGAATGCCGTTTTGTACCATGAAAAATACGGCTATTATACAAGTAAATTACCGCTTGGTAAGGATGGTGATTTTACTACCGCACCTGAGATCAGCCAATTATTTGGTGAAGTAATTGCAGTTTGGATAATGCATACATGGGAAAAATTAGGAAAGCCATCAAAATTTTCTCTAGTTGAACTTGGGCCAGGCAAAGGAACACTCATTCACGATATAATAAGAGTCACTAAAAAATACAGCAGCTTTTTTAATTCGATGTTGATCCACTTAGTTGAAATAAGCCCTACTTTACGGAAGATACAAAAGGAAAAATTAAAAAGCTTAGATGTTAATTGGCACAAAAATATTGACAACCTACCAGAACAACCAACCATTTTTTTAGCAAATGAGTTCTTTGACGCTCTTCCGATAGATCAGTTTGTATATCATGATGAGGGGTGGTATGAAAATATGGTGACAAAACAAGATGATGGCAGTCTCTTGGTGTCATGCCAGTGCGTGACACTGGAATCCAGAAAAAAAGAATCATGGATTCCAGTGTCAGCTACTCAGATGACAAATGGAAAATTTTTTAATGGTGCAGTGGTGGAAATATGTTCAGTTGGGGTTGAAATATTAAAAAAACTTGAGAAGAAGATATATAATAATAAAGGAGCTGCTTTGATTGTAGATTACGGTTATGTATACCCCGCATATAAGAGCACTTTGCAATCGATAAAACAACATAAGTATGCTAATTTTCTTGAGAATGTTGGTAATAGTGATATTACCGCACTTGTGAACTTTCAAGCGTTAAGAGATCCATTAAAGCATGTAGATTGTGAGATTTTAACTCAAAGGGAATTTTTATATCTTTTTGGCATAAAAGAAAGAACCCAGGCTTTAATGAAAAGCGCAAGTGATGAACAAAAGAATAGGATCTTTAGTGAATTCTTAAGGTTGACTGAAAATATGGGCACTCTTTTTAAAGCAATGCTATTGATATAGCTAACCCAAGAAAGGTTTCCCTACGTCATACCGCCGCGATATCTCAGCATAGATTCCGCTAACGAGTAGCGGAATGACGAGCTTATTGTCATGCCGCCGCGAACCGTCATACCGCGATTCATTCGCGGTATCTCAGCCGCTAACAAAGCGGGATGACGAGCTTATCGTCATCCCGCCGCGAACCGTCATACCGCTGCGGTATCTCAGCCGCTAACACGTAGCGGGATGACGAATTACTTAACCATCATCTACACCGTCATACCGCGATTCATTCGCGGTATCTCTTAACATAGATCCCCTACTATACCTTAACATAGATCCCGCTAACAAGCAGCGGGATGACGAATTACTTAACCATCATCTACACCGTCATACCGCGATTCATTCGCGGTATCTCTTAACATAGATCCCCTACTATACCTTAACATAGATCCCGCTAACAAGCAGCGGGATGACGAATTACTTAACCATCATCTACACCGTCATACCGCGATTCATTCGCGGTATCTCAGCCGCTAACAAGTAGCGGAATGACAACAATCCTACGTCATACCACCGCGGCGCTAACAAGAGATCCCGCTAACAAGCAGCGGGATGACGGTTGTCGTTTAGCCATAAACATTAAGAAATTTACCAAACGAAAAAAAAGGCAAAAGAAACCCTAGTCATTGTCTATTTTCAGTATTGGCGTTTTTTAAGTCTTAAACACTGCAATTTAGCTGCTTTTAAATGCAACTCACCTTAGTTTAAATGTTTAAGAAATTTACTAAGCAGAAAAAAAGGCAAAGAGAACCTAGGGTAGCTAGTATTCAAATTCTCCCTTGTTCTATTTGACGTCTTTTGATGTCTTAAACGCTTTATAAGCGCGTTTCGGCTTGTATAGCTAGAAACCCAGAAGTTTTATAAAGACATGAGGTGCACATAGTGCAAAAAATTAAGCATGATTTACGCCAAATACAAAGTTCCCTTTGTCGTTTTAATCTGCAGATTGCGAAGATAAATAAATAGCTTCAGTTTTATGATAAGGGGGCTGGCGAGGTTTGTCAAGCAAGTTTTTTCGTTTCTATTCCCAATAAAAGTTTGTTATATGGTTATGCAAGAAGTTTAATACTCATAGTTTCAAGCATATACTGAAATATTTCATTAGCTATAGCAACATCTTGGCGTGGGGCTTTGCCGTGTTCTATAAACACAGAGATTGCATAGCGCGGGTTATGGTAAGGGCCATAAGCGATAAATAACTTATGACTTTCACCCTTAGAGTTTATCTCTGGTGTACCGGTTTTACCGGCAATTTGTATACCGCTTAGCCCTTTCTTATAGGTTCCAGTTTTAGAATTCACCACATCAAACATAGCTTTTCGAACTATGCTAAGATGCTCACAATCCACATCAATATCGGGAAAATCTTGTATCGTTTCATTCATCTTAATGCGGGGAATTACCTCTTTTCCTGTTGCAATCCTCGCTGCAAGAACTGCAAGCTGTAGTGGTGTTGTAAGCATATACCCTTGTCCTATAACTAAGTTGATAGTGTCACCTAAATACCACTGCGAATATAGCTTTCGTGTACGCCAATCTCTATCTGGCAACAACCCTGGAGCTTCTTCTTTAAACGTTCCAATCAGTGGCCCACTTCCAATACCAAATTTTCTGGCCATTTCTACTAGAGAGTCTACACTTATTTTTTTTCCTATATTATAAAAGTAAGTGTTGCATGATAATGCCATTGCCTCATTTAAAGATACATATCCATGGACTTTGCTTTTCAGGCAACGAAATTTCCGCTCGCCTATTTTCATATAGCCCTTACACGAGAATTTTTCTTCTGGTGTTATTATTCCATCTTTTAAAGCTGCAAGCGCAACTATTATTTTAAATATTGAACCAGGTGGAATTTGATATGATAACGCACGATTCACGAGCGGCAATGAAGGAGCATTCAAGCTCTCCCAAGTCTCATTTGATAGCCTGCTAGCAAAAAGATTATTATCGTAAGAAGGTGAATTATATAATGCTAAAATTTCTCCATTATTTACATCAATTACCACTGCGGAGCCTTGGTGATCTTTAAATACCTCTGCGGTTTTCTCTTGCAGATTAATATCAATTGTCAGTTGTACATCTTGTCCGTCTTGTTGTGGTATGCTTGATAATTCTTTTATGACGCGTTTTTTAGAATTTATTTCCTGCTCAGATTTTCCTGACTTGCCTTTCAATATATGATCATATGTATATTCAATACCGCTGATTCCTACTTCGCTTATGCCTTGCTGTCTTTTTGTATATCCGATTACATGAGAACACATTGAACCAAACGGGTAATAACGTTTATAAAGAGCAGTTATTTTTTCTGACGATTTTGCTATTTTAGACTCGACTTCTGATAATGTCTGCAAATCAACTTCCTTACCAGAACCATCAAACAAAACAACATACGAAATTTTGTTCATCGCAAGTTCAATGCTATTCCTATCTAAAATTTTGCCCCGCTTAGGCATAATAGTAGCAACTCTTATTCTATTACTATTAGATAGTGCTTCGTACTTTTGTCTGTTTCGTATTTGTAAATTATATAACCTGCAACTAAAAACCGCAGAAATGGTAAGCTGAATACCACCTAATATGAATGCTCTGCGGTTAAAGACTTTGTTTTTTGTCCACATAACATTCCTTCAAAACGCACTTTTTTCCCCTCTTTTATTGTTACACTTCTGGCTTTTACCGTATTACAAACCCTTTTTTCCCACTCACTTAAGGTCACAAACTTATAACCTGATTTTTTTAGTATTTTAATAATATGAGGTAAAGCTTCAATTGTGTTTGACCTGTTATTGTGATCATGAAACAGTATAACTGCTCCATTATGTACATTACTTAAAACTCTTTCAACTAAAGTTTCTGGCTTATCACCTTGCCAATCTAGCGAATCAACTGTCCATAATATTGAATACATATTTAATTGATCAGTATTTTCAATCAGATTATCGTCATAACATCCATATGGCGGACGAAACCATTTTACATCTTGTTTTATTGCATTTTTAATTGCTGTATTTGTCTTTTCCAATTCTTGCAATTGTTCCTCACTTGAAAGTGATGTCAACTTCCTATGCGACCAAGAGTGATTGCCTAACTCATGACCTGATTCATGAATTTTCTTTACTATTTCAGACGTTTTTTCATTTATACGTTCACCAAGCACAAAAAATGTTGCTTTTGCTTCATAGCTTTCCAGAACATTAATAATATCGTTTATTCTATTGTTGGAAGGTCCATCATCAAACGTAAGCGCAACAAACTTATCGTCGTTATTCAATAATTTTTTTATATTACTTAAATTTCTATATGATAGATCTAGATTACAACTGAGCCCACAGTATGGTAAATTAAAATTACAATCACTACAAAAAGCCGTACTTGAATATAGTAAGAAAAAAGTGATTATCCTTATAAACATTTGTAATCAGCAAAGTGATAGAATACTACACTTTTTTGCTAAGTTAAGCCATCTTTAATTGCTGTAGCCTTTACTTCATCGCTTCTTTAATATATTGTATTAACAATTTTATATAATATATTATGATTGCAAATATAAATACCGTTGCGCTTCAGGGAATTAGCACAGTAAATGTCAATGCACAAATTCATATGGCAAATGGTATTCCAGCTTTTAATATTGTTGGCTTGCCGGATAAAACTGTTGCAGAATCCAGAGAGCGCATCAGAGCAGCGTTAAATTCAATCAATCTACTACTACCTCCAAAAAGAATTACAGTTAATCTCTCCCCTGCGGATTTGCTGAAAGAAGGCAGTCATTATGACTTGGCTATTGCTATTGGACTACTTGTTGTAATGAATGTGATACCAGTTGAAAAAGTTCAGTCTTATATAATCATGGGTGAACTGGCTCTTGATAGCAGAGTTATTCCAGTTTCAGGTGTGCTGCCAACAGCAATTAATGCAAAAAAGGACAATAAAGGAGTAATTTGCCCGAGAGGAAATGGTGTAGAAGCTGTATGGGTAAAGAATGTTTCAATTCTGGCTATAGAGAAATTAACTGATATTATCAGACACTTTAAGGGTGAGCAATTAATTCAGCCAGTAATTTTTAATTATAGTGATGCACCCAAAGAAAAAAGATTGGTTCCCGATATGAAGGATATCAAAGGCCAAGTTGTTGCAAAAAGAGCAGCTGAAATTGCAGCAGCAGGTGGGCATAATATGCTTCTTGTTGGCCCTCCTGGTACTGGAAAATCAATGCTTGCTAAACGATTTGTAGGGCTATTACCTGATTTGACTGAACAGGAAATGATTGATGTTAATATTATTTCCAGCATAACAAAAACTGGTAACGAAATATTCAAAGTAACTCGTCCCTTTCGTGAACCTCATCATTCATGCTCTATGCCAGCGATGATAGGGGGAGGAAAGAATGCAAAACCTGGAGAAATTACCATGGCTCACAATGGCGTGTTATTCCTTGATGAGTTGCCAGAATTTCCAAGACTTGTGCTTGATTCTCTGCGCCAACCACTTGAAGATAGAAAAGTTACCGTTGCAAGGGCAAATGCTCACATAACCTACCCTGCCAATTTTCAACTGATAGCTGCAATGAACCCTTGCAGGTGCGGTTATTTAGGTGATGCAAGCAGATCGTGCAACAAAGCTCCAAAGTGTGGCACAGATTACAAAAACAAAATATCAGGGCCATTGCTTGATAGAATAGACATATGCATTGAGATGCCAAACGTTAGCATACTCTCTCCTGAAATCTCTGTGGAGGGAGAAAGTACTAAAATTATAAGAGAAAGAGTGATAGCAGCAAGAAAAGTTCAAACTGAGCGCTATAGTGAATTAAATATTCGTTGCAATTCAGAAGTAAGCGGTGAAGCATTTAATAAATTTACTGAACCAGATCAGGCAGGGTTAGAATTGCTAAAATACGTACTGAAAGAAAATTACATTTCCAATCGAGGCTACACACGCGTATTAAAAGTTGCAAGAACTATTGCAGATCTTGCAAAAAGTGAAGAAGTAAAAAGAGCACACATTGCTGAAGCGCTCAATTACAGAATAAAGGTATATTAAAAAATTAGTTTACTTGACAGGCAATTTTTTTTACTATATGCTTCCTTAATGAAATTTTAACATTCTATTTAAGGAGTAGAGTTATGGCATTAACAAATTATGAGTATGGAAAAGGGGATGGCATTTTTCATGCTATTTCAGAAGGATATATACAAGCTGAAAAATACTGGGGAATTCCTGGTGCTGCTGGTGGAGCTGGTCAGTACGCTATGCATAATAAAGGGAGAACAGCATTATTTCCGCTTGCAGTTGCAAGTGTTGTCTTTACAGCAATGCATATGAAAGCAGGCTTTGTTAGTGCAGCAGAAGCTTCTGGGTTTCTTGCTAAGACTGCCAGTTACTTTGTTGGAACAAATCAAGCAATAGCTGCTTCATTACCTGGATTTATCGGAACAGGTGTTGCTGGTCAGATAGTTGCGGGTGCCATAATGGCAATTGCTGCAGCTGCCGTTCTTTATGGAACATATCAAGTTGCCTCAAAATTAAAAGATGTTGCAGTTGAAGCATTGAAAGGGAAAGGGAAAGATCAGGAAGTATAATAATCTTCAACAAAATAAAAAGGGATAGGTTTCTGTCCCTTTTTATAAACGTTTTCTATTTTTTGCATCGGTTAAGTGATGTCATCTAAGAATCTAGTTATTATAATTAACGGCACTTATTGGTATAAATGTTAAGAATAAGTAAATCCCGTTTACTGTTTACGCCTATAGAAGTGAAAAGTATTTGCATATTATTAAAAAAGCGGTAACTTATTATCAAGTGAATTCGCTAAATTTGAGTAATTTAAATGTCTATTGATCTTAGTCTGCCGGAGTTACCTATATTGCACCCAAGGATTACCGTTGTGGGAGTGGGTGGTGCTGGTGGAAATGCTGTGAATAACATGATCCAATCTAATTTGCAAGGAGTGAATTTTGTTGTCGCAAATACCGATGCTCAAGCACTAGAAAAGTCGTTATGTGATAAAAAAATTCAGCTTGGCATTAATTTAACTAAGGGGCTTGGTGCTGGTGCTTTGCCTGATGTTGGCAAAGGTGCAGCAGAAGAGTCAATTGATGAGATTATGGAGCATATAAAAGATAGTCATATGCTTTTCATCACAGCAGGAATGGGCGGTGGTACTGGAACCGGTGCAGCACCGGTAATTGCAAAAGCAGCCAGAGAAGCAAGAGCCGCAGTTAAGGATAGAGCGCCAAAAGAAAAAAAGATATTGACTGTTGGAGTTGTAACTAAACCGTTCGGTTTTGAAGGTGTGCGCCGTATGCGCATTGCAGAGCTTGGACTTGAAGAACTGCAAAAATACGTGGATACACTTATTGTCATTCCAAATCAGAATTTATTTAGAATTGCAAATGAAAAAACTACATTTTCTGATGCATTTAAACTTGCTGATAATGTTCTGCACATTGGCATCAGAGGAGTAACTGACTTGATGGTCATGCCAGGGCTTATCAATCTTGACTTCGCTGATATAGAAACAGTAATGAGCGAGATGGGCAAAGCGATGATCGGCACCGGAGAGGCAGAAGGAGAAGATAGAGCAATTAGCGCTGCAGAGGCTGCAATATCTAATCCATTGCTTGATAATGTATCAATGAAAGGTGCGCAAGGAATATTAATTAACATTACTGGTGGCGGAGATATGACTCTGTTTGAAGTTGATGCTGCAGCCAATAGAGTGCGTGAAGAAGTAGATGAAAATGCAAATATAATATTTGGTGCTACTTTTGATCAAGCGATGGAGGGAAGAGTTAGAGTTTCTGTTCTTGCAACTGGCATTGATGGTCGCAATAATAAATCAGAAACTTCACCTATAAGTCAGAGCGAAGACTCAGAGAAAGAGAAATTTAAGTGGCCATATAGTCAAAGTGAAAGTACGCAAGACAAAACACTGGAAACAAAACCAGCTGAACAGGTAAGCGAAGGAGCTAAGTGGGGCAGCAATATCTATGATATACCAGCTTACTTAAGAAGAAAAAAATAATGCAATTTTGGCTACTCAAGTCAGAGCCAAGTGAATACTCATGGCAAAAAATGGAAAAGGATCAGGTAGTTGAGTGGGATGGTGTGCGCAATTATCAAGCTCAAAATTACATGAAAATTATGAAAGCAAGCGATCTTGCGTTTTTTTATCATACAGGTAAAGAGAAAGCAATACTTGGAATCGTTGAAGTATTTAAAGAGTATTATTATGTTAATGATCCCAAGTTCGGATTAGTGAATGTAAAGTTTTTGAAACCTTTAAATAACCAAGTAACGTTAAATAATATAAAACAAAACCCACTTTTGAAAAATATGACTATATTAAAACAACCACGTTTATCAATTGCCCCAGTTTCGGAAATTGAATGGAATGAAATAATAAGGATGAGTGATGTGTAATACCTGTCATTTCAGTTCCTAAATGATGTCATCTCAGCACACAACGCACAGCTGTATGAATATTTGTCTCGAAGGCAGTGCATTAAACGTTATAGCCGATTTTGCATCAAACACAAAGGTGTCATTCCAGTGCTTGACACTGGAATCCAGCCTTAATGCAACCACATTAAAGCCGTTGTGTTTTAATATAAGATTAGCTACTTTTATATTCACTAACTTGATGTCTAATCAAAATTCCTGGATTCCAGTGTCTAGGCACTGGGATGACATCCTTCTAGTGTACAATATTCGTACAGTTGTGTACATGACACAAGGGTCTATAACTCTTCTTTTTTGGATTCCAGTGTCAGCTATTTGCATGACACCCTTACTGATGTGTCACTCATGTTAGAAGTAAATATTCTTGACAAGAAATGGTGCAGCATTATAGAAAATCCTAAAAATTTTGTATTAGGTGTCATCAATGCTTCTCTAAAAGAATTAAAAATAGACCACTATAAACCAAATATATCAATAGCTCTGGCTGATGATGACTTGCTACATCAACTTAATTTAAAATTTAGAGAAATGGATAAGCCAACTAACGTACTATCATTTCCGTATGAACAATTGTCTAATGAGTGCGATTTAGGAGACATAGCAATTTCAATAGACACAATAAAAAGAGAATCGCATGAGTATTATATACCCATTCTTGCTCACATTGCACACATGTTAGTGCATGGATTACTGCATTTACTTGGTTATGATCACCAAAAAAAAGATGAAGAAATTATAATGAAAAATCTAGAAAGAGAGATTTTAGCTTCGCTTGGCTACAATATGTGTGCGATTTAAAAGGAATTTAATAAAAATATAGTAGATGATAATAAAATATGTTATCTACAAAGGGTTTTAGCTATAAACAATAAAAGGTAAGTGATATGGTTCAGTTTTCTTTGCCAAAGAATTCTAAAATTAATCAAAAGGGCAAAATTTATCCTATTCCTGCTAGAGCAAAAAACATCAGAAGATTTCAAATTTACCGTTGGTCTGCTGATGACGAGAAAAACCCTAGAATAGACACATTTTTTATTGATATGGATAGTTGTGGCCCTATGGTACTTGATGCATTAATAAAAATAAAGGATGAAATAGATTCGACTTTAACTTTCAGACGTTCTTGTAGAGAAGGTATATGTGGATCTTGTGCCATGAATATTGACGGAACCAATACTCTTGCATGTACTAGATCTATACATGATATAAAAGGTGACGTAAAAATATATCCATTACCTCACATGTATGTAATAAAGGACCTAGTCTCGGATTTGAGCCAATTTTATGAGCAATACAAATCAATTAAACCTTGGTTACAAGCAGATAAGCCTGCCCTACCAAATAAAGAATACTCTCAATCTTCTGAAGATAGAAAAAAATTAGATGGCTTGTCCGACTGTATATTATGTGCTTGCTGTTCGACTGGTTGCCCAAGCTACTGGTGGAATAGTGATAAATTTTTAGGACCAGCAATACTATTACAAGCTTACAGATGGATTGCTGACAGCCGTGATAATAAGACAGGTGAAAGACTTGATGTTTTAAACGACCCATTCAAGTTGTATCGTTGTCATACAATAATGAATTGCACAAAAACTTGTCCTAAAGGACTTAATCCAGCAAGAGCAATAGCGAAAGTAAAACAGCTCATGGTAGAGAGAGAAGGAGTTTAAGTATTACCTTTTGCATTCTTCGTAAGAGAACAGCAAACCTTCCGAAGCGTAGGGTATTGTTAATACCCTGAACGCTTTTCCGTTTGTGAAGTGCATCGTATCATCGTACGATTCAAATAATTTTTTGAACAACTCATGTCTTTGGTTACTAATAGTTTGAAAATCCTCTTTTTCTAAAAGCTTTTTAGATTCGAAGAGGTAAAGCATAACTTCGTGATAAGTTGGGTAAGATGCCAAAAATTTTGGGTCAAATTGAAAGGTTTTTATAAAAGCATTATTATAAAATTTTAGCTTTTGATTCTTACTATATATTACTATAGCAACCGGTAACCTCTCAAGCAAATTTTTCTGTGTAGCTAAATAACTGTTTAATTCAGTATATAATTTCTCTGCATCACTAACATCTTTCCCATACATTACTATGCTACCAGAACCTTGTATTGGAATTTTAACAAAATCGAAAACCTTAGGTTCGTTCTTATAAGTTATGACATGTCTTCCTGGTTTTGTGCTATGAGCGCTACCGGTAATAGCAAATTTCTTAGAACCATCTACATATTTATCATAAAACAAGTTATAAAATTCCACCTTTCTACTCTTGTTATATCTTAGTATTGGAAATGGTAAAGAGTTGAAAACGTTTTTATAGCTCTCCACTTCCTGTGTAAGCTTACTATTTTCTAACTCAAGTCCGTTAGCCTTTATCTTACAGTCTGAGACATTCCTTATCCATAACAGCACACCTATCACATTGTTAGAATCATCTATTATGCTTCTACCGTAACATATGCAATAAACCTCACTGTCTTTTGACTTTAAATCTAGAGTAAAAGATTTATTTATTTCCTTTGCCTCAACAAAATTTTTGATTAAGCTTTCTGATTGCTCAAAAAAATTCACAAACTCATTAAATGAGTAAAAAACAGTATTAAGCAAAATTAGTAAATTGGGAGAGAACTTTTCTATACGTTTTTTTGCATCCCAAATATAAAACCCATCATTCACAGTATCAATTAAATTATTTATGATAACATTTTGATGCTGTAAGTTCTTAATCTTATTACTAATTTTTAATTTAGAATAAGAGAGAAAGAATAATATTAGAATCAATATTAAAACCACTTCATACAAAAAAAACATAGCACTTTTAAAACAAATGTAAAAATTTGTAACCGCTCAGAATTATGCTGAAGAGGTATATAAGTAAAGATTGCCTAACATTTGAAAGCCCAATCTCTTATAAAGGTTCACAGAAGATTTCATACAATGTGCTACTATATATTTGCATTCAAGCTGTTTAGCTATCTTTATTCTTTCTAAAACCATTTGGGTACCTATTCCACGATTCCTGTAAATTGGTAAAACTCCATCACTATAAAAACCAGCTACGCTATCTTGAACATAAAGACCGCATGTCCCAATAATTTCATTATTTAGTGTTACAAGAAAAAATCTTAATCTTGAGTTCTTATCATCATAATTTGATAATCCGCGAAAAAATGTGCTGACAATTCCAACGCCATGATAAAAAATTTTAGAAGTGTGTAGATCTAACTGTTCTAAGAGGTTGCTACCATTCACAGCATTTAACCTCAAGTTTGGAATAACATCAGCAGGTAAAAAGTAATTTTTCATATTAAGTAAAGCTTTTTTTGGTGTGCTAACGTGTTTTATTTCACACTTTTCTAAAATATCTCTTATTTTCATATGTGAATTTATTACCCATGTTGCTTCTATATCTCTTGTTCTGAGATAATCTAGAGTTTTTTGTATAGAAAGCTCGGTACATTGATCTCCACAGAACACAAAATTAAATAATGACTCCCTGGTACCATTTATTGTA
This sequence comes from Wolbachia endosymbiont (group A) of Chalcis sispes, assembly GCF_964026765.1. NCBI lineage: Bacteria > Pseudomonadati > Pseudomonadota > Alphaproteobacteria > Rickettsiales > Anaplasmataceae > Wolbachia > Wolbachia endosymbiont (group A) of Chalcis sispes. Next base: position 520,214 of record NZ_OZ034697.1, on the reverse strand, counting down.
AATATGATGTTATCAAATTCATCGTGTACTTCCCACTCAGATAAATTCGCTGTGTACAGTATATAATCCTTTAGATTTTGAACAATTAAGCTTGAATAATAAATTTTTTTATCCTGCATACACCAACAATAAACAATAAAAGGCTCCTATAAGAACACAGGCTAAAATTGCAGCTATAACGTCATCTAGCATAATACCTAAAGGACCTTTGGTATTTTTATCGATTAAATTTATAGGCCACGTTTTTATTATATCAAAAAACCTAAAAGAAAAAAAGCACAACAACAATGAAGAACAATTCATCTCTTGGCTTAACAATATCGAAACTAAAAGTATCGTCAGCAATTGACCAACCACTTCGTCAATTACTACCTCTTTTGGATCACATGAAGTCTTGTAATGTTTTATATAATTACCTGTAGACCATAATCCAATTAAGAATAAAAAAGAAATAATTGCTGCACCTAAAATTTTGTTGCTCAGGATTACAGGAACAAGCGGAAAAGAAGCCAAACTACCCACAGTACCTGGCATTTTTTTTACTGTTCCAGACAGCCACCACGTTGATATTAATTTATATAAAAATTTCACAATATATCCAAATACAAAATTAACTTATAAGAACAGAAATAGTATCCTCTATAGAGGCGCTTTCATACAATAATCTATAGACCGCTTCACATATAGGCATTTTTATCTTTAGCTTTCCTGCTAAATTAAATATGGACTCAGCAGTGCTAAAACCTTCAATCACTGACTTGCCTTCTGACAAAATCTGCTGAACATTAAAGCCATTGTCACTATTACCTATTTTAAACCCAAAAGATAAGTTTCTTGAATTCAAGGATGTGCATGTCATAATTAGGTCACCCAGACATGCTGGCCCAAGTAGTGTATTTATATCCACACTACCGTCACCAATTTTTGCTGAGTATAAAGCCTTAATTTCGCTCATACTTTTCGTAATCAATGCTGCATGAGCATTAAACCCAAGTTTACTACCTAGAACAATCCCACACGCTATAGCAAAAACGTTCTTTAACGCTGCACAAATCTGTACTCCTATAATGTCGTTACCAAACTCCAATTTAACATTTTCTTGTTGCAGCTCTGATACTAGCTTTGAACCTAATGTGTTATTTTGGCATGCAAGAACCATTGAATAGGGTAATTTTCTTGCAACTTCTACAGCAAAGCTAGGACCTGAAAAAATAGCAATAGGATTGTTAGGTAAAATTTCATTTACTATTTCACTAGGTAATTTTAATGTAGACTTTTCTATTCCCTTACAAGCTAAAATTATTGCTACATCTTTTTTCAGATTACAATTATGCAATTGCTGACATACCTTCCTCAGAGACTGAGTGGGAACAGCGAGGATTGTTACTGAAGCATTAATTGTGTCTTCAATAGCCAATTTTACTGACACATTATCAGAAATTCGACAACCGGGTAGCTTGTCACTTTCTCTTTTCCCGTTGATTGATTCAAATGTAGTTTCATTGTGAGTCCACAAAATCACATCTTTCTTACTATCTAATGAAATTGCGATTGCTGTACCCCATGCACCAGCACCTAAAATTGATATTGCCACACAATATTCCTGAAAATATTACTTATACTTTAAAATAGTAGGATAAGTAAATTAAAAATATAACACAGACATATAGAATAGTTAAATATTTATTAACCGAAGTATTCTTTTAATAATAGTAACTTTAATTCAATATTTACTAAAAATATTATTACTATCATGGTATGTCTATTATATTTTAGATCTATTTATATAACTTTGGAACAATATATTTACTATTAATTAATAAGTGTAATTTTGATCATTTGTTAATAAAAATTTGATTTATTACTTTCCTTAGTTATATATATTACTAAAATTATAAATTATTTATGGGGTGTAAAATATGCGTATATTATTAATTGAAGATGATCAAGTAAGTGCAAAGACTGTGGTTAACGCCTTAACTTCTGATGGACACTTCTGTGACGTTGTTACTTCTGCACAAGATTATAACAATAATATGGTTTCCTCAAACGGAGATTACTATGACCTAGTTATTTTAGATATACACTTACCTGGTGATATTGACGGATATGATATATTGTTAAGACTAAGAAGTGCAAAAATCAAAGTTCCTGTCTTAATACTTTCATGCATATCCGCTGTCAATCACAAAGCTAAAGGACTCGGGTATGGTGCCGATGATTACTTAACCAAGCCATTTCATAAAAGCGAGTTATTAGCTCGAATTAAGGCCATAGTGCGTCGTACTAAAGGCCATCCTGAATCGGTGATAAAGATTGGTAATATAAATATCAATTTTGATCACAGGGTTGTTGAGGTGAAAGGTAAAACGGTTCACCTTACTAATAAAGAGTATTCTATGATAGAATTGCTAGCACTGCGTAAAGGAACAGTACTAACAAAAGAAATGTTCTTAAATCATCTTTACAATGGCTTGGATGAACCTTCAGATAACAAGATAGTTGATGTTTTTATGTGCAAATTACGTAAGAAACTTGAAAGTGCAAATGATGGAAAAAGCCACATAGAAACCGTTTGGGGCAGAGGGTATGTTCTGAAAGAGTATATTGATGATGATGAATATTCTAATGTTAATGTAGGCGAAAGTAGTGATGGCTATCAAGCAGAACAAGTGAAGGACAACGCATGAAATGCCTACACATTTAAATATAGCATGGCTTATATCGCACGTATCATGTGAACGCCTAGGTGAAATATAAGCCGAGTTCTGTTTATGTAGCTATTTATCTGGAGTAAATGTTACCATTTACCGCATGCGATTTACCCGAGTAGATATGAGGAAAACATAAAATCTACTTCTATTTAATCTTGCTCCTAGTGTTGGTTACTCGACTACCAATGTTGCCATTGCCATGGTGTGCTCTTACCACACCTTTTCACCCTTACCTAAAAATATTTTAGGCGGTAATTTTCTGTAGCCCTATAACTGGAGTTACCTCCGGCGGGCATTACCCGTCACTATTTTTCCTTGGAGCCCGGACTTTCCTCTGCTATGTTTATCACACAACAGCAGCTACTTATTTCACCTAGGAATTATACTTTAACATGAAAATCACAAAAGCAAAAGACAATTTCCTAACAGTCTACATATTAAAAACATTTAGACAAATAGCTAAAGGTGATATTCCGGCACATCATCACTATCCCAAGATAAGCTTTTTTCACTTTTAGACTCCGCTTCAGTTAGTCAAGAGCCTGGTCCACCGCTTGAAGACGATGAGCTACTTCTTGATCGACTACTACTTTCTACTGATATACTATTTAGCACTGTTTCAGATTGATATATAGTTCGCATTCTGTTACCAGTGGTAAAAATTTCTTCATCGCTACTTGAAGATGATCGCCTTCTATAACCCAAATCAGTTAGTTCTAATACAGGAGCAGCATTACGACCCTTAACATATCTATATGCTATGAATCCTATAATTCCAACAATACCTATTGCTCCAACCAAAGATCCCCCTATCATTCCTGCCTTATTAGACCCTATAGCAAGTTGAGTAGGTTGTGGTGAAGAAGTAGACTGAGGAAGTAAAGTCGTGGTGAATATAGGAGTTGTTGACTCTTTTGTTCTAGTACTTGGTATACTAAATACTGTTTGTGTAGTTTTCTCTGAGCTTGTTGTTGGCGCAGTTGGTTCCACTGTTACTGTGCTTGTTTGAGTCGTTGACTCTGTTGAAGGTTTATTCGTTGTAGAAGTAGGTGCAACGGCTTCTGTTGTTGGCTTCACTGTTACTGTACTTGTTTGAGTCGTTGACTCTGTTGAAGGTTTACTCATCGTAGAAGTCGACGCACCAGTCGCTGCTGTAGGTTTTACAGTACTTGTCTCAGTCCCTGAAGTTACTATCGGCACACTAGTTGACGTTGTAGCAACCGTGGTCGCTTGTGAAGTAGTAGTTGTTTTTGCTACTGTCGTTGACCCCGTTGAAGGTTTACTTATTGTAGAAGTAGGTGCAACGGCTTCCGTTGTCAATTTAGTAGTCTTCACAGCGTCGGTTTCTGCTGTGCTAGTAATTGCAGCAGTCGGCGTTTTCTTAGAAGTCACAACCGTTTCTGCAACAGTTATAGGAGCCACGGTACTACTAGAAATAATATCTGGCGTTAATCGACCGTTAATGATATTAACAAAATCACTGAGAGTTTTGATGCTATTTGCCGGTATTATTGTTGCTTCAGAAGATTTTCCAGAGCCGTTTTGATTAAAAGTTACAATATTTTCTCCACTTACCGCAGTTACGATAAAACCACCCTGACCGTTGCCTTTAATATATAATTGCTCTATAGGATCTGTAAATTGATAGATAGGAAAATCTGACACTGATCCATTTTTAAGTAGAGTTGCTATATGTAACCTCTGCTCATTAGCTGATTGGTCATTTTCAAGAAAAGCAACTAGATCATTTCCTTCCGTTTGTTCAACATACTGCAAAAAGCTTATTTCATGTTCTCTAGAAAGAGATAGTGCTTTATTATCTATTTGACCTTTTCGATTACCAAGTAAAAAGCCATTAACTCCATCCTTCAGACCCTGAATCACTTTAGCCATATCAAATTTAAAAATACGTGTTTTTCTCACCTCTTGATTTTCCTTAGTAATCCTTTTGCTCACTTGCGAATAAAGCATCGTGTTTCCATTTAATGCCAATTGCCCCTGATTATCAAAATTGAACAATTTTCTTTCTGTAACACCTTTTTCTCCAGTCAATACCTTAAATTTTCCGCTCTCGCTTGACTTTAAGTACCAAGAAACTAAAGTTTGATCCTTTAAGTTATGGGCGATTACAATTACGTCACCATTACCAACTTTCACTGCTCTTGGTTGAAAGTAACTATTGCCCACATTTGCAAGACTATTATTATCAATATTCTTTTGTAATTTTCTTTTATCTAAATGTTCAACTGAAGGAGTATTAACTGATTGTTTAATTCCGTAAGTGTTAAAAGATAAGCCTTTAACGCATTTTTCTCCTTCTTCGCTAATTCCTTCTTCAGGAAAGATAACTCCAACTTTATCTATTTCAGCTGAATCTTCTATTAATGTGAGAGATAATTGATCTTTGAATTCATTTGCTACGCTGATATTTGTACCACATTCGTATGTTTTTGATTGATATAATGGACTAATAAGTAATTTTACTTTACTGCTCCCATTACCATTATCTTGATAGCTGAGTCCGTAAGCAACTCCATTCCCCTCAATTAATTCTACGTTTGTTGGATTAAAACCTATCGCTTCTTTAATTTCCGGTGTATTTGAGTTGATCCCGAGCAATCTTCTTAATATAGACATAATTTTATTTAAAATATTAATAAAATGCTATTATGATTACTCCTGTGTGTTAATGTCAATGAAAATTTTAACTAAAATTAAAAAATTAATATAATATTTTATACTAAAAGGTAAATATAAGCTTGAAGAGGGCTAAGAAGCTTTATGCTATTTCTCAAAAAACCAACAATTGCAATCATTGGTTCTACAGGTATAATCTGTTAAAGTTTACACGAGTCTCATGAATGATAGAAAAAGAAGAGCAGTTTAGTTTTACATCAGAAAACCTCAAGAAAGCAGGAAAGTTTATAGAGATGTATCCTAAAGGCAGAGAAGGTAGTGCTGTCATGCCTTTACTATATCTGGTTCAAGAGCAATGCGGATGGGTTTCTGAACCTGCTATGCGTTATGTTGCTGATATGCTGCATATTCCACGTATTCGTGTATATGAAGTGGCAAATTTTTACACCATGTATAATTTAAAACCAGTAGGCAAATATCTAATACAAATTTGTAGAACAACTCCTTGCTGGTTGTGCAATAGTGAAGAAGTTTTAAACACCTTTAAAAAGAAACTTGGAATCAATATCGGTGAGACTACTAAAGACAATTTGTTCACTTTAAAAGAAGTTGAATGCCTAGGTGCATGCGTTAATGCTCCCGTTGTGCAGATCAATAATGACTTCTATGAAAATCTTACTCCTGAGAAAGTAGAAAACATCATAGCAGAACTTTTAGGCAAATAGATGAAAGAAGAATTTGCATTTAAGATAATCAAGCAATCAGGTTCTGCAAGAGTTGGAACAATTAAAACTCCAAATGGAAGCGTAGAAACCCCCGCTTTTATATTCTGTGCAACAAAAGCTGCAATTAAAGCTGTAGATACCGAAAGAATAAGTGAAGCAGGTACCAAAATCATACTTTCCAACACCTATCACCTAATGCTTCAACCAGGAGAGAATACTGTTGCAAAACTTGGTGGTTTGCACAAGATGATGGGATGGAATGGGCCAATGCTAACTGACTCAGGTGGATATCAGATATTTAGCTTAGGCCACGGATCAGTTTCGGAAGAGATAAAAGGAATAAGAAAAAAACAAAAAACTTTGATCAAAATTAATGAGGATGGGGCAATTTTCCGTTCTTACATTAATGGTAAAACTTATTGCTTAACTCCTGAAAAGTCTATACAAATTCAACAAAAATTAGGTGCAGATTTAATCCTAGTTTTAGATGAATGCACTCCATTCCACGTCAGCAAAGAATACACAGCAAAATCAATGCTCATGAGTCACAGATGGGCTGAACGTTCTTTAAATGAATTTGAAAAAAACAATAATGGCAAGCAGGCACTGTATGGAATTAGTCAAGGCGGAGTGTATCAAGATTTACGTAGAGAAAGTTGTGATTTTATCAACGATTTGCCATTTTTTGGTCAAGCAATAGGTGGATCACTTGGTCAAAGTAAAGAGCAGATGTACGATGTAGTTTCTTTCACTATGGACCACCTAAAAAAAGACAGGCCTACTCATTTGCTTGGTATTGGTGGAATTGTGGACATCTTTCATGGAGTAAGTCTTGGAATTGACACGTTTGATTGTGTGCATCCAACTCGTTTGGCAAGGCATGGTGGTGCACTTATTAAAGTAAAAAATAGAGATTCTATTTCTTCAAAGTGCAAAGAGCATGTTAATTTGCGGAATCAACAATTTGAGCTGGACAATAACCCAATTGAAAGTGACTGTTTATGTTTTACCTGCAGAAAACATTCAAGAGCTTATATACACCATTTACTGAAAGCTAAAGAACTGCTAGCTTACACGCTCATCACTATTCACAATGTTTTCTTCATGAATAAGCTTATGGAATCAATAAGACAGGCAATATTAGATGATAGGTTAGATCAAGAGAAGAATAACTGGATTAGTGAAATACCATTGCACTTTGATTTGGCCTCTCTTTAAGTCTTTTCTTTATGCCGTTGATTTTTACTTCTTGTTATATTTACTTTATTTATCACACTATTAATTAGAAAGGTTATAATAAATAATTAATCTATTAATGTTAGTCTCTACCCATATGATTTGTAAGGATTAGAGGTGAAGATATGGCTAAAGGAAATAATACCCTATTAATATTTGATTTTGATAACACTATCACTAATGGACACATGCATGGTGTTTTCTTTGGTAGACACTCCGGAATTAAAAAAAGTGATTTTAATTCTGCTGTGGAAAATGCAGTGACTGATCACAATATAAAAGATTTTCTAAAAAATACAGACGGAATAAAAAATGAAGAGGGGCTGAAATCTACATTACAGTCTGCACTTTCAAACGGAATAGAAGTGAATATTGCATCATATACAGGATATCCAAATGCTGTAAAAAGGGTTGTAGAAAATCATTTGGGCTTATCTAAAGAACAAGCAGACAGTATTTCTGTATTTGGCGGATTTCCAGCAGATTATGATAATGAGCTTCCAAAAGATCTCAAAGAACAACAAAGTCAAGTTGGAAAGAATTTACACATCTGTAAAGCAATTGTGAACTATAAGAACCTGTTTAAAATCTCGGAGAGATGAGGTAAAATAGTGGTAGATTAAGAATGAGGTATATCTATGCGTAAAAATTATCCAAGTGATATGAGTCGAGAGCAATTTGAAAAAATCAGACCAATACTAGAGAGTAGCAGGAAGAAAACGAGACCAAGAAAACTTGATTTGTATGATGTATTTCGTACAGTGTTATACGTCCTAAAAAGTGGTTGCCAGTGGAGAATGTTGCCAAAAGATTTTCCAAGGTGGGAAAGCGTATATTACTATTTTCAAATGTGGAATAAAAAGAATGGAGAAGAACCAAGTTTGTTGGAATTAGTTTTAAAAAAAATTGGTTGGAGAGATCCGTATCAACAATGGTCGGAAAGAGAAAACTAGCTTCTGTATAATTGATGCTCAAAGTGTTAAAAACACAGATACTGCTGAAAAAAAGGGCTATGATGCAGGTAAAAAGATTTCAGGCATAAAGCGTCATATTGCAGTTGATACTCAAGGTCTACCACATGCAATTTATGTAACAACAGCAGAAGTAACTGATCGTAGTAGCGCTGTAAGAATGGTTGAAAATGCTAAAGATACCCTTTCTGAAGTCAAAAATATATTGGTTGATGCAGGCTACACAGGAAAAATTTTTGCAACCCAAATAAAAGATATTATTGGTGCAACTGTTGAGGTAATAAAGCGCAGTGAATTACATTCTTTTGTTGTATTGCCAAAGAGATGGGTTGTTGAGCGTTCTTTTGCTTGGTTAGAAAAGTGTAGACGGCTATGGAAAAATTGCGAACGTAAACTCAATACCAGCTTGCAAATGATTGTCCTTTCCTTCATTTCTCTCCTATTACAAAGATTTTAAACAGGTTCTAAGAACAATCACAATGGTCAGTTGCCAAAAAATGTAATGTTGGTTGATGATAGTGCAGGTAATATAAAAAAAATTAATGAGTTTGTTGAATCAATGAGCAAAAGAGAGGGATGGCTTGAAGAAAATGGACTTAGTCTTCAAGATATAAAAAACATTAAATTTGAAGGTGCACAAGTACCTATGAACAGAAATGGTAAAGTGGTAGGAGATGCTAATTATCTAGAAAGGGTACAGGAGTTTGTCAATGCTAACTTGGTACAAGAACCAATTTATGAAAATTTGAAGAAAGAAGAACCTATATACCAAAATCTTCAAGATATTCAGAGATCATTGTCTGAAACGGTACCAAAAGAACCTATATATCGGAACAATGAAAATCGACCACCATTACTTCCTAAAAAAAGGAAATCAAGTGATGGTATGGTTGCTGATGGTGAGAATAAAAAACAAGATATTAAGGGCATGTTGTCATCTGAAACACAAGCAAACCCAACACGCTCAAAACGTCATGCAATGATGCTTGACCCTCAGCAAATAGAATCTATACACCAGAATGCTGAAGAGCCACCACTAGGTAAAAAATACGCACATACTGAAACCATCTCCTTATCAAAGGCATTTGATACAATCAGAGATTTTTTTCAAGATTGTGGTCAAAAAATAATAAATACTATTCATAGATTACTAAAGAAGGAAGTAATAACAGGAGTTAAAGAGCAAGGCTATGATGTGAATAGTGAAAAAGGTAAAAGTGAAATTACGATTTATGGTAATAAATTGATAGATATTGACAAAATAAAAACGGATTTTATTGATACCTCTCTAATTCGAATAATGGAATTGGGTGAGGAGAAAATCAAAGATCTTAACAATAATTATAAAGGTGATCAGCTAGGGCGAGAGATATCGAAATTATTGAACGCTGGTTCGCAAAAGGAAAATATAAACTCAAACTATAATGATGGAGAGCCTATATTCCAGACTCGTAAAGAGGCATTGAACTATCCTCCGCAAAAGAAAGACATAAACTCGAACTCTGTGAGAGGAAACTATAATGGTGGAGAGCCTACACATCAGACCGTTCAAGAAGCACGGAACTATCATCGGCAAAAGAAAGGTATAGACTCAAACCCTGTAAGCAAAAAACCACTTGCACCACCAGTACCTCCTAAAAATTATACGGAAAAAGTTACGCAAAGCAGAAATGCAGGTGGGATTAAAATAGGTAAGTGATTCATGTATAAAAGACAAGAGTTAACTGACAGAAGAATTAAAACTAATGTCAGGCTCTTGTTTAATACATATAATTGCTTATATGTGTGGTTCATAGCACATTGTTTCAACTTTACGCTTCTTTAATCACTGTGCTATAGCTAACCCAAGAAAGGTTTTCCTACGTCATACCGCCGCGGCGCTAACAAGTAGCGGAATGACGAATTTTTGTTTTTCAAATTATCGGTAAACTTAAGTCACTTTAGCTATAAATTATGAAGATCTATTGTAAAGCAGCCAAATCAATATAACAGAATACACTAAGCTTTAAGCATAGAAACCACTTTATCGTAACTTGGCAGTGACTTAATTTCTCCAATTGCAGCTAGAGTGGCTTTTTCATGCTGAGATAATAATTCTTCTGCTGCTTTTTTTACGTTAGCAGTGGTAACTGCACTAATTTTTTCTATTAATTCATTTTTACTGATGTACCTATTATAGTTACCGTAGTAGTGCCCCAATGTTTCAGCACGTGAGCTCACACTTTCGCGTGACATTAAAATTTGGGATTTTACTCGCTCTTTCACTCTATTTACTTCTTCTTCCCTCAAATCATCTGTGGACAACTTCTTCAACTCTGTCGTTATAGATTTTAAAAGCTTATCTAAGTTACTACTGTCTGTACCAGCAAAAATGGAAAACATTCCTGTATCAGTATAGCTGGAATTAAATGAATAAACAGAATAAGCTAATCCCTGCTTTTCCCTTACTTCCTGGAATAAACGTGATGACATTCCGCTCCCTAATATAGAATCAAGCACTTGAAACGTGTGATATTTATCGTCATGGCGAGAAACACTAGGTAGACCAATTAGCAAGTGCACCTGATCTAATTTACGATGTTCTAAATACTCACCACCAGTGTGGCTCGTCGCATTTTGGCTTTTTTTCAGCTTTTTAGAATGAATCTTTGAGAAAAAATCTTTGGTTAATGCAACAACTTCTTCATGTTCAACATTTCCTGCAACGGCAAATAGCATATTCTCGCCAAAGTAATGCTCATTTATGTAATTATCTAGATCTCCTCGAGTAAAAGATTTTACAGTATCTTGCGTGCCTAAGATTGACCTGCCGAAAGGTTGATCTTTATAAGCTGCCTCAAAATATTTATCGAAAACAATGTCACTTGGTGAATCATTAGTTTGAAAAATCTCTTGTATTACAACGCCCTTCTCACGCTCCAATTCATCTTCTGGAAATGTTGAATTCATCAATATATCTATTAGTATATCAATACCAGTTTTGATGTCTTTCTTGAGGACTTTTGCATAATAGGTGGTGCTTTCCCTACCAGTGCTGGCGTTGAAAACCCCACCTATGTCATCAAAAGCTTTTGCAATTTCAAAGGCAGTTCTTGTCTTCGTCCCTTTGAAAGCCATGTGTTCTAGAAAATGGGATATTCCATTTTGATTTGCACTTTCCGCTCTACTGCCAACACCAACTCGTATGCTTAAAGCTACGGAATCAACATCACGCACCTGCTCAGTTATTATGCGCAGACCATTATCTAATTTTGTTACCTGGGGTACATTCATCTTATGTGTTCTTTTTTAAATTCTCTTCTGCAAAATCCCAATTAATCAAATGATCAAGGAAAACTTTTATGTAGTCAATTCTACGGTTTTGACAATCTAAATAATAGGCGTGCTCCCACACATCCATAGTGAGTAGTGGCACTTGGCCATAAATTATTGGCAAATCTGCATTTGGAGTCTTGGTGATTTTGAGCTTTCCTAACCTACCTTTTTCGAGCACTAACCATACCCATCCACTGCCAAACTGGCTTACTCCATGACTCGAAAATTCTTCATAAAATTTATCAAAGCCACCGATATCGTCTTGAATTTTTTTTGCTAGAAGACTACCATCTTTAGGCTTACCACCACCATTTTTTTTCATTGAATTCCAATAAAAAGTATGGTTCCAAACTTGTGCTGCATTATTAAATATAGGCAAGTTGCCGCTATTACCATGCACTTTTGTTATTAATTCCTCAATTTTTACATGTTGATAATCTGTATTTTCAACTAGCTCGTTGAGTTTATTTAAATATCCTTTATGGTGCTTATCATAATGAAAATCTAAGGTTTTTGCAGATATATAAGGCTCCAAAGCTGTTTTATCGTATGGTAATTCAGGTAAAGTAAAACTCATAAAAACCTCTTTATTTCTAACCTACTTGGATGGTAGGGCAATATATGCTTTTGTGCAACATATAATTAATAGCTAAAACATTTAGGTATCTATTGCATTATTCTAAATTATACTACAATAACGATTATCATATAAGCCATAGAAATGGATTAAATGCAAAAGTTACTTGACACCCTTCGCCAACCCCCTTATCATGAAACTGAAGCTATTTATTTATCTTCTCTGTACAGATTAAATGACAAAAAAACTCACGTATCTGGCGTCTCATGCTTAATTTTTTGCACTATGTGCACCTTATGTCTTATAAAATTTCTACCTACATAAGCTGAAACGCGCTTATAAAGCGTTTAAAACATAAAAAAACGCCAACTTAAAAAATGGATAGTGAATAACTAGCTACCCTAGGGTTTCTTTTGCCTTTTTTTCTGTTTAGTAAATTTCTTAACGTTTATAATTTAGATTAGTTGCGGTTTAAAAGTAGCTGAATCGCGGTTATTAAACGTTTAGAATAAAAAAACGCCATACTTGAAAGTATAATGTAAGTAATTAGCCAACCACGGGGCTTCTTTTGCCTTTTTCTCCGCTTGGTAAATTTCTTAATGTTTATACGGAAGGTGTCATTCCAGCGCGTGACGCTGGAATCCCAAAAAAAGGATGATGTCATCCGAGTAGCTGACACTGGGATGACAAAAAAAGGAGCACTGGGATGACATCATAGGGGCGCTGGCCTGACAATCGTCATTCCGCTACGTGTTAGCGGGATCTAGAGATACCGTGACGGTATGACAAGGGAGAACAGTTGTATTCCTGCACAATTTATTCTCATGACAAAAACGTCTTAACTTTCTCTCTACTTTTTCTGGGTAAGGTCAATTTTGTGAAAAAATGGATTGAATTATAGGCAGATTTGGCTATTATTTGTAATACATGGGTATTAGGTAAAATGTTTAAATTTGATCCTTTATTATTAGCTCGAATTCAGTTTGCCTTCACAATAGGCTTTCACATTATATTTCCTGCTTTCACGATCGGGCTTGCAAGTTTTCTAGCCTTTTTGGAATGGTGTTGGCTTAAGACTGGTGATACACGTTTCCGTGATGTTTATAAATTCTGGATCAAGATTTTTGCCGTTGCTTTTGGCATGGGAGTGGTATCTGGAGTTGTAATGTCATATCAACTTGGTACCAATTGGTCGATTTTTTCTGACCGCATAGCCAATGTTCTCGGCCCTCTATTTTCCTTTGAGGTTTTAACAGCCTTTTTTCTGGAGGCATCTTTTTTGAGTATTATGCTATTTGGATGGAATAGAGTAAGTTCTCGTATGCACTTTGCTTCTACTTGTATTGTTGCAGTGGGAACGCTTATTTCAGCTTTTTGGATTATTGCGGCCAACAGTTGGATGCAAACACCCGCTGGATTCACGATTGGTGAGAATGGTCTCCTATATCCAACCAATTGGTTAGAGATTATTTTTAATCCTTCTTTCCCTTATCGCTTTATTCATATGGTAACAGCAGCCTATCTTACAACAGCTTTTGTGGTTGGTGGTGTAGGAGCATTTTATCTTTGGAGAAAACGACATGCTCCTCAAGCAAGAATTATGCTTGGTATGGCAACCATTATGGTAGCTTTAGCTGCACCATTTCAGCTGTTCATGGGAGATAGGCATGGATTAAATACACTAAAGCATCAACCTGCTAAGATTGCTGCAATGGAAGGTATATGGGAAACCGAAAAAGGGGCTGGCTTACTTTTATTTGCTTATCCGGATCAGCAAAATGAAATTAATCACTACGAGATAAAAATTCCTAATCTTGCCAGCTTGATCTTAACACATGATTTTTTAGGAGAAGTAAAAGGATTAAAGGAATGGAAAAAAGAAGATAGACCACCTGTAGTATGGGTATTCTGGTCCTTCCGTATAATGGTTGGAGTTGGAATTTTAATGATCATAATTGGGTCAGTAAGTGTTATACAGTATCTTCGTGGCAAATTATTCCAAAGTTGTTTCTTACATGGATGGTGGATATCAATGATGCCGTCTGGGTTCATAGCGTTACTTGCAGGTTGGTTTACTACTGAAATTGGCCGTCAACCTTACACTGTATATGGAATTATGCGCACAATTGAATCATTTTCATCTGCGATTACCGGTCCTCAGGTTGCATGGTCTTTGATTGCATTTATCGTTATGTATACCCTTATATTTGGAGCAGGTAGTTACTATATTCTGAAACTTATATACAAAGGAATTCCTGTCATTAAAGAAGAAGAGCAATTTTATAAACACGGTATTGGAGCTTCAGTGATTGATGCTGGTACATCTGGAAAGGACAACAATCATGTTTGATTTTTCTTCCTTAATTAATTTACCCCTAATCTGGGGATTACTAATTGCCATAGCTGTTTTACTGTATATTTTAATGGATGGGTTTGATTTAGGTATTGGTATTTTACTTCCTTTTGCACCGTCAGATAAATGCCGTGATCACATGATAAGCTCAATTGCACCATTTTGGGATGGAAACGAAACATGGTTGGTATTGGGTGGTGGAGGGTTGTTTGCTGCTTTTCCTCTTGCATATTCAATATTAATGCCTGCTTTTTATATTCCAATCATTATTATGCTGCTTGGCCTTATAGTGCGCGGAGTATCCTTTGAGTTTCGTTTTAAGGCAGAAGGAAAATACAGGCGATTATGGGATTATGCCTTTCATTTTGGGTCACTTGGTGCTGCATTTTGCCAAGGCATGATTTTAGGTGCATTTATACATGGTGTAGAAATAAACGGACGCAACTTTTCTGGTGGCCAATTTGATTGGGCAAGTGCTTTTAGTGTAATGACAGGCATTGCTGTGATATTTGGATATGCACTTTTAGGTTCTACATGGCTCATAATGAAGACAGAAAATATAACACAAGAATGGGCACGCAAGGTTGCTTCTTATACGCTTGGTTTTGTAGGTATTTTCATGGGACTAGTGAGTGTAGTGACACCATTTTTAAATGAACGTATTAAAAACTTTTGGTTTAGCATGCCAAATTTTTATTATTTATTTTCTATTCCATTACTCACATCTTGGCTATTTTTCATGCTGTGGTTTGATCTTCAGAATACTAAACGGGAGTACCGTCCATTCTTTCTCAGTATTGCTATTTTTTTTATGGGATATTTAGGTTTAGAAATTAGTATCTACCCATGGATTATACCTTTTCAATATACCATTCTGGATGCAGCCGCTTCTGGGCCAAGTTTATCTTTAATGCTCATTGTTATAATACCGCTTTTACCAATCATTTTAACTTACACTGGTTATTGCTATTATGTCTTTCGTGGAAAATCAAATTATGAACACACATATTAAGGAGTTAGTGACCTTATGGTTAAAACGTTACCCTTAAATCAAGCAGTCGTTCAGGCAATGGCGTCAACTCAAGAACCTTCATTAGCAAACCCTCCTATGGATTTTCTGAAAAGTTTTTGAGTATATTGTATTTTTAATTTGTAGAATAAGTTTTTTTCCTTTTTGCATGCTAACCAAAAAGGGTTCTGTCATCCTTCTTGTCATATAAGTAGCTTGACGCGGGCATTCAGTTTTCTTTATAATTTTCTTTGTGAAAGAACAAAAATGCTTATTTGTAACCATAGCTGGCTTACCAAATGCTGGGAAGTCTACATTAATTAACAGCATCATAGGCAAGAAAATTGCAATTGTCACCCCTAAAGTGCAAACAACAAGGACGCAAATAAGGGGTGTTGCAACATGTAACAACACACAAATTGTCTTTACTGACTCCCCAGGAATTTTCTCAGCAGAAACAAAACTTGAAAAAGCTTTAGTCAAATCTGCATGGTCGGCAGTTAAGGATAGTGACATCACTTTGTTGCTTGTTGATGTAAGCAATTATTTGAAAAATATAGAAAGAATTAAGACTATATTTATGCGGCTGCAGCGCACAAAAGGCAGATGCATTTTGGTTATCAATAAAACTGATTTGGTAAAAAGGCCTGAATTAAAGATGGCGCATGAGCATCTGAATTTGCTTTATACATTTGAAAAGGTTTTTATGATATCAGCATTAAAGAATGATGGACTTTCTGATTTGATGAATTACTTGTCTGAAGTTGCATCGGTGAGCCCCTGGTTTTATGAAGAAGATCAAATAACCGATTCCTCGACAAATTTTTTATCAGCAGAAATTACGAGAGAAAAATTATTCTTGAACTTGCGTGAAGAATTGCCATACTCTACAGCTATTATAACTGAACAATTTGAGGAAAAAAAAGATAAGAGTTTAGTCATCAAACAGATCATATTTGTGTTGAAAGATAGTCATAAAAAAATAGTACTAGGAAAAGATGGCAGTAATATTAAAAAAATTAATATCGAAGCGCGTGCTGAACTAGAAAAATTATTTGAGTGCAAGGTACACCTCTTTTTATTTGTGAAAGTGCGACCTTGGATCGACCGTCCGGAGGAGTATATAGGCAATGCTTAATTCTTTATTGGTATTTGATATTGAAACTATACCAGATGTAAATTCCTGCAAAAATTTACTCAATATTAGTGATGATAGTAGTGTAGAAGAGAAGAGGGATGCATTAACAAAATATCATCTTGAAATAACAAACGGGCAAAACTCTTTTCTGCGTCAGCCTTTTCACCTTGTTGTAGTTATTAGTTTTTTACTTTGCAATATAAGCTACCAGAGTGGTTATGAGGTGTTCACACTGCAAGAAATAAGATCTGGAGGCACACTAAATTCCAGTGAAAAGGAGCTAGTGAAAGGATTTTTTAACTACATATCAGAGAAAAAGCCAAGATTAGTTTCGTTCAACGGACGCACTTTTGATATACCAGTGCTGAAGTATCGTGCTATGGTCCATGGCATTCAAGCGGAATATTTTCATAAAGCTGGCGATAAGTGGAATAGTTACAATCAGAGATATAGCAGTGATTGGCATTGTGATTTGCTTGAATCCCTCTCTGATTTTGGAGCTTCTGCGAGAGTAAAAATGAACGAAGTTTGTGCAGCATTTAATCTTCCTGGTAAGATTGGAGTTGATGGGTCACAAGTTATGGACTTATACGATAGCGGCAAAATACAAGAGATTCGAGATTATTGCGAAACGGATGTAATTAACACTTATTTGATTTACTTAAGGTTCATGCATCATCAGGGAAGGATTACTACTGAAAGCTACAACAAAAGTGCGGAAGAGCTGCTTTTAGAGTGCGAAAAAAAAGAATACCTAAAGAAATTTAAAGAAGAATGGGAAAGAACTTGTGGTGGAAAAATTTTACTTCCATAGAATAAATAGTCGAGTTATAATGCACTAACAAGCGAACCTCTGTACTAAATTTTGGTTAATATACACGTTGAGCATATTAAGAAAGTTGCTTTTAAGGTATTGCATTTTACTTTTATTTTCGTTATAAGGTTGCTTTAAGTTGAATTTTCAACATTTTTATACTATTTACATTTAAGATATGATTTCGAAATTTTTTGGGGGCACTTCATGAAAAAGTCTATGTATACTAGAACTGCTCTAGTTTCTTTATTAACTTTATGTTCTTTCAGCAGTTTTGCAGCTGACTTTCCTGATGAGAGTATGAAGGAAATAAAAAAGCAAGAGAGCACAAAAACTTCTGGAAAAACAGAAGTTATGAAAACATCAAATAAAAAACTGAAAGAAAAGATGGACAGAATATGTAATGCTGATCCAAGAAAAAAAGCTGAAGAGCTTAAGAAAAAAGAGGAGCTAAGATTAGCAGCCGAGCAGAAGAAAAAAGAGGAGATCAGGCTAGCAAATGAGAAAAAAGCAAAGCTTATAGAGGATTCAAAAGCGAAAGCTCTAAACGCTAAGAATTCTAATATAGAAAAAGGTAAAGTTTCAAAAACTAAGCGTTCTAAAACTAAGAATGCTAAAGTTGAAGCTAAAGATGTAAAGAAGGATATAAAAGTTGTTAACAAAAATACAGAGGAAAAAGGTAAGGCAAGTCCTGTTGTTTCAGTTGGTGGAGTTGATATTATCGATACCAATCAAGGGCAAAGTAATTTAAGAATAACTTTTGGTGGTGTTGTTGATGCTCAAGGTTATGGCAAAGCTGGACCAAGTGGCGCAAATTATAAACGTTATAACGTTATGCCAAACAGATCTACAGAGTATTATAATGCCACTCCAGATATAACAAAAGGAGCAAATCCAATATTCTATGAAGGAATAGGAAATATTGGTGATTACAGCAACGATATGGGTATGATTGCTGATGCAATATTGCACCTCAGAGCAGAAAATAAGAATGAAGATTTAGGTCTTCTTTATGGTGCTGACGTGCAGTTTCATGTCCCAGTGACCGAAGGTAAGGGAGCTTCACAGGGTGTTTATGCTGCAAAAGGCAGAAGTGCGCATGTGTTTGTTAACTCAAAATATGGTGACGTGAAGCTTGGTTACCAATTTGGTCCTGAGGCTCTGATGAGGCTTGATGCAACAAGAATTGCGACTGTTGACGGAGCTGCAGATAGTGACTGGTTCAGAAAAGTGAACTTAGAAGGAAGCGCTGCTAGCTTTCCATTTTATGTAACACCACGTCTTTACACTGAAAGTTTTTCGAGTGAAAGTGAAAAATTCTCTTTCCGTATGGCAGGGAAATATAACAAAGGCGTTATGACTACACTGCCATTTAGAGTTGCTTACTACTCACCAAATTATATGGGCGCAAGATTTGGTATCAGCTACTCACCTCGTTATGATAGTGGTTTGTTTACTGTAAAAGAAACAGTTTCAGAAGATAAAGGCGGTAAGATAGAACATAAGGAAACGATAAAGCATGTCGGCCCAGACTATGAGCACATAGTAAGTGCTGGTGCATCATATGAATATGACTTTGATAAACATAACATAAAAGTTAAAACTTCTGCAGTTGGTGAATATGGCTTTCCAAAGCAACCAAGTAAAGATAAGCATCTTTATAAGGAATTTGTGGAGTATAATGACCTGATGGGTGTTAATTTTGGTGTAAGCGCTGATTATAAGATTAATGAAGATCAAGGCGTAAAGTTTGCTGCCTCTTTTGCATACTTGGGCAAATCTGGTCAACCGAAGGGTATTAAAAAATTAATTGGTGATACCTATACGGAAATTGATAGTAAAGATGCTACTGATGGCAAAAGAGTGGAAGGGCTGAAAGCTCAATTTGGTAAAGATAGTATAGATACCATGTATTGGACTGTAGGAGCTGGGTATCAACATGAGAATATCTACACAAGTTTGACGTATTTTGGCAGCAGAATGAATGACAAAGATATGCTTCATGATGGTGCACTTGGCGTTCAATATGATCTGTCTCCTGCATGCAGTAAGAACAAATTTGTTCCTTACGCAGCTCTCCATTATTTTATGACTAACGAAACAGGTAAGCTGAAAGATGAGTCTGATGCTGATGTACCTTCTAACCAAGGAATGCTCCTTCTTACTGGTGTGAAGTTTTCTTTCTAACCAGCCAGTACACACCACAGTTAACTGTGGTGTATTCTTGTCTGTTAGTGTTTATTTGTCGATCAAATAAACATATGGTGTCCTCTCTCCTGTCATCCCAGTGCGTGACACACAACTGTACGAACATTGTGATTTGAGGACACTCCACCAAGAAGGATGTCATCCCAGTGCCCAGACACTGGGATCCAGCTTTCCATGCAACTTCATCAAAAGCGTTTATTCAGCATAAGATCAGCCACTTTTTATGCTCACCAAATCAGTTTGCTTACTTACAAGCAAAATTTCCTGGATTCCAGTGTCAAGCACTGGAATGACACCCTATGGTCACCGGAATGACGCTTTATGGCTACTTAGATGATGAGAAAAGAACACACTGCCCTTATTCTTGGCCGTATAGCTACTTTCAAATTTAATCAATTAAGCAGGAGGCCCCTATGCAAACCACACTAAAAAATCATTTAGCTGGAGAATTACTTACCACCGCTACGTGCTGGAAATTAAAGCTCGCAGGTGGAGAAGTAATGGGATTCACTGACTATGATGAAGATTTAAATATTGATAATATACTCTATAAATCTTCAAGTGGATTTACAGCCAGTAGTATAATATTAAACAGCGATTTAAAAACTGATAATCTAGAAATTGAAGGGATATTAAATAGTGCTGATATTAAAGAAGAAGATGTTTTATCAGGAAAGTACGACTTTGCAAATATTGAAATATTTCTTGTGAATTATAAAGACTTGACCCAGGGAACAATGAATCTACATTCAGGAATTTTTGGTAAAGTGACATTAAGTAGTGGAAGATTTATTGCTGAAATTAGAGGGCTCTCAGCAAAGCTTGAGAGAAGCATAGCAGAATTATACTCTCCTGCATGCAGAGCACAATTTTGCGATGATAAATGTAAAGCCGATACTAAAAAATTTAGTAAAATAAGTACAATCACTAAAGTAATAGATGAAAGAAGATTTGAAGACACGAATTTAACTGAGAGTGATGAATATTATAAGCACGGAGTAGTAAAATTCTTTGGCTCAATAGCGTTTGAAGGTGTAGTAAAAGAATATAAAAATAAAGTAGTTACGTTGTTTACTTTGCCTCCATACCAAATTTTTGCTGGAGATAAATATTCAATACTCGCAGGTTGCGATAAAACATTTCCAACTTGCAGAAGCAAGTTTAACAATACTGTGAATTTTCGTGGTGAACCCTATATACCAGGTTTTTATATTGTTTAGCAGTACAATTTTCAATATTATGAATAAGCATGGAAAGGTGGCTGAGCGGTCTAAAGCACACGCTTGGAAAGCGTGCACATATGAAAATATGTCGGGGGTTCAAATCCCCCCCTTTCCGTATGTTACTTCTAGAATAGTATAAAACCCTCGGTCGCGCACACAACTGTACGAACATTGTAATATGGTACAATGTTACAACTATGCGGTGGTAATTTACGATAAATTCATGTAGCCATTTCAAATTTAGCCATACCAATGTCAGTAAATTGATTAAGCAAATAACACTTGAGTAGCAGTTCCTTCCCACGATTAATTTCAGATTTGTTCCGAAAATTAAACCCGAATGTTTGTTTCAGTCGCGAGAAAAAACTTTCTACATAAGATCTTTTTCCGTAGTTTGTTTGCCTTTTCCACCTCTTCATTCCATCTTCGCTGTATGACTTTATTAGTCTAATTGCAGCATTTCTCTCTGCCATACTTTGGATGCTCTGCTGCATTGTTTTTTTGGAGGAATTTTTGTCTTTATGCCGCATTCATCACACAATTTATAGAGTTTATGTCTGTCATATGCTCTGTCTGCATATAGTGCTTTTATGGCATGCTGAAAATTAACTCCTTTAAGTAAATCGCAAGCTCCATAGTGATCAGACCGTTACTGTATTTTGCAGCTATGGCTTTTTTGCTGTTTATATTCAACATTACATGCAATTTTCTTGTCTGTTCATAGCCACGATATTTTCTGTCAGCGCTATTTTCCTTGCTGTGTGTTGTTATAAATGCTGATGCTTGTGCTATCTATGGCAATTTCGATATCTTCCATATTATTTTTATCAATTCTGCAATCATTGATCTTAATATTAAGTTTTTTTTGAAGCTTGCGAATAGCTGATAACTGCCAAATCTCTTCCTATTTGTTGCAAATATCCTTTTATAAACCCGACTGTTTGTCTTAAGCCAATTCTAAAAAGATTAACGATTATATGCACTAAAATCACAACTTTATCACTATAAATATAGTTGCCGCCCTGCATTTTTGGACTATTTTCATACCAATTTTCGATAGCTTTATCGATGTAACGAAAAATATTTCCTCTTTTTTCTAGAAATTTGTTATATTCATGGCAGTTACTAACTCTCATTTTTTGTGGCATATTTTTCCTTAAGCGGTTAAATGGCTATTTTATAATGAATTTTGTCAGTAGCCACCAGATTTTTTCAGTTGCGATGCAACAGAGCCATCCCAGTGTCAAGCACTGGGATGACAGGAAAAGAGGCTATTTGGATGACATCTTTCTTCTTGGTATAAATTATTTTATATCTCAATGTTCATACAGCTATGCACGTTGCTGCATAGTGGATGAGGTGTACTACCTCTAAGAATATACATTATCTCACATAATAATATAATATTTCGTTCATAAATCAACGTTTTTAACATGCAGCAAGAACATTTCCGTTGTAATTAAGGTTCTTAAGATGTATATTAATGAATCTTGTTTTCAATAAATAATGAAAGTAATAATTGTCATGATAATGTTATTGTGTAGCAGTTACACAATGGCAAGCGAGAGAATAAGTCTAGTGGATAAAAAACTATCTCAAGGATATGTAGCTCCAGTGCTTATAGAAAATAGCGTTATTTTATCAGACAAGCACGGCGCTTTATATTCCTTTGATATTGATAACTCAAAGGCTATGAATTGGAAATTACACCTCTCACATAGGAAAAAAATTGGTAACATGAGCCTATCACATTATGAAAAAAATGTTTTCTTTATAGTGGATAACACTTTACACGCAATAGGCGCAAAAACTGGCAAGATTGAGTGGGAAAAAGAATTGAGAGCTCCAGTAAGAGGAAAAGCAGCAGTAATAAATAATAAATTGGTAGTATTGACTATTGATAATTATCTGTACGTGTTTGATATAAAAGATGGCAGCTCCGCTTGGGCTTATCAAAACGGTATCAATGAGGTTCGAGGTTTGTATTCCATATCGCCAACAATTTCTAACGATAAAATAATAGCACCATTTTCAAATGGTGAGTTAATAGCTTTTAATGAAGATGGTAAAAAATTGTGGAGCCAAAAATTGGCTACAAACCTTTTGGATACACAGCTCACAGATGTAACTACTACACCGAGAGTGCTTGGCGATACTTTAATAGCTACAAATAATTCTTATATTTATGGTATTGACGTAAAATCAGGAAATATTTTATGGTCAAAGTCACTGCAAGTAAAAAGTGTATCAGACATTGAGTCATATTATAGTCCTCTTATTCCTGCAGAGAAACAAAAAGAAGGCGGAAGAATTTTTATAGTTACTAAAGATGATAAAATAATTGGCCTGGATATAAAAAATGGAGAAATAGTCTGGGCATCTGATTTAATAGAAAATACGCAACTATTTGCTCCAATTATGCATGCTCATACACTGTGGGTGACAAGCAATAAAGGTTCAATGTTTGCTTTTCCGGGATCTGAAAGTGCAGGAAAGGTAGTCAAAGTACCTGGTAATGTGTTTCACACTCCAGTGTTTACTCGCAATAAGATATATGTAACAACTGAGAAGAATGGTGTTTATTCTTTAGAAAATAGGTTTGTTTTTTATGACTGATTATGATTTAATTGTTATAGGTGGTGGCCCAGGAGGCTATAAGTGTGCTATCGCTGCTGCAAAGCTTGGATTAAAAGTTGCCTGTATAGATAAAAATAGCATTTTTGGTGGCACATGCCTCAGAGTTGGGTGCATACCCTCCAAAGCATTGCTCCATTCTTCCTATCAGTATGCTCACACGAAAAATGATCTGTCGAAGCTTGGCATAAAAATTAAGGACGCAAGTTTCGATTTAAAAGAAATGCTAGGTTATAAGGACGCCAGAGTTCAGGAACTTGGAAAAGGTATAGAATATCTGTTTAACCTTCACAAAATCACTAAAATCAATGGGCTTGCTTCTTTTGACCAAGGTAATCTTGAAGTTTCAGTTGAAGGTAAGGTGCTGAAGACAAAAAATATAGTAATTGCAACCGGTTCTGACGTTATTTCTTTGCCAGGAATTAATATCGATGAGAAAAATATTATTTCATCAACTGGTGCATTATCTTTAACTGAAGTACCAAAAAAACTTGTCGTAATCGGAGCCGGGGCAATAGGGCTTGAAATGTCTTCTGTATGGAGCAGGCTAGGGTCTGAAGTCACTGTAGTAGAATTTTTTGATAGAATCGCTGCAGCAATGGATGAAGAATTAAGTAAGTCTCTACTTTCTAGTCTACAAAAACAAGGAATAAAATTTTTACTTAGCACTAAAGTCGAGGAGATAAAACAAAGTAGTAATTCTTTGAGTGTGAAAGTTTGCTCTGTAAAAGATAATCAAACAAACACTATAGAGGCAGATAAGGTGCTGGTTGCAGTAGGTCGCAAACCATGCACTGAGAGTCTTGAAAAAATAGAGAAAGACAGTCGTGGTTTCGTTCAAGTTAACAACAGATATGAAACTAATGTAAAAGGAATATTTGCTATTGGTGATGTGATCGGTGGAACAATGCTTGCTCATAAGGCAGAAGAAGAAGGAGTGGCAGTTGCAGAGATAATCGCTGGGCAAGTACCTCACGTTGATTATGAAATCATACCATCTGTCATTTACACTCACCCTGCGGTTTCTTCAATCGGTAAAACTGAAGAGGAGTTGAAAAGTGTTGGCCGTAAGTACAAAGTTGGTAAATGTCAATTTGCTGCAAACGGCAGAGCAAAAATCACTGATGATGCTGAAGGATTCGTGAAAGTGCTGACTTGTAGCAGAGCAGATACAATACTAGGTGTGCATATCATAGGAGCATACGCTGACACGCTAATAAACGAAGCAGCGGTTGCAATGGCATATGGCGCAGCAGCAGAGGATATATACAGAATTTGTCACTCTCATCCTGATATAAATGAAGCCTTTCGAGATGCGTGCATCGATGCTTTCTTTAAAAAATAATTGTGGACCTCGGTTCAATCATTGAAAAATGGTATGAGTGGCTGAGGTGCAACAGATCTTATTCACCAAATACTTTAGAGTCATACATGAGGGACTTGAAGGATCTTATAAGTTTCCTAAATACTCACATTGGTGGAGAAGTAAATGTTGGTACTCTGAAAAATTTAAGTATGCCTGAGTTAAGAAGTTGGCTTACCTCTCGTTACGCAAGAGGTGTAAATGCAAGATCCAACACTCGAGCACTCTCAGTAATCAGAAATTTCTTCAAGTACATAAAAAATAACCACAATATAGACAATGAAGCTGTATTTTCCTTATCAAGGCCAATTCAGAGAAGAACTCTGCCCAAAGCATTATCAATACCTAATATAAAAACTTTATTGAAAGAAATGAAACTATCCGACCTGGGTGAACCTTGGGTGTTAAAAAGAGAAATTGCAATTATCGTCCTGCTATATGGTACAGGCTTAAGAATCAGTGAAGCGTTGAACCTTGGGGTTAGTGATATTAACAATGAAAGTTTAATAGTAACAGGTAAGGGAGATAAACAAAGGCAGGTATTCATTCTTCCAGTAGTAAAAAAGTGTATACAGGAATATGTAAAAGCCTGTCCTTATCTTGGCATTAATAATGAAACACAATATCTTTTTTTGGGAGTAAGAGGAAAAAAACTGGGAAGAACTTATGTGGCCAATCGTTTGCAGAAAATAAGGAGAATGTTAAATTTACCAGAAATTTTATCTCCACATGCATTTCGTCATAGTTTTGCTACTCATTTGCTTCAGGAAGATATTGACATAAGATCAATACAACAACTGCTTGGTCATTCGAGTCTTGAGACCACTCAAGTTTACACTCACCTCAATTATCAAGATGTTTTTAATATGTATAAGAATTTTCAGCAGAGTTTGGAGAAAAAGTCAAAACCCTTGTAACTTGAGGATTGTCTGTGGCACTACCAGGTCCTATGTCTTTTTCATCTCCTTTGTATAAAAAATATCCTACTAAAAGAAGAACAAGTGCAACTGCTGTAAGACAAGCACCTATTACTGGATAATCGTATAAAACTGCTAAACATGCACCAACAGCAAACGCTCCAGACAACACAAAAGAAGCAGAAGCGTAGTTGCTTTGTTTTTTACCAGGAGAAATTGCTTGCGAGGATTTTTCGTTTTTATTACTCAGACTTTCAGTACAGAGCCGTCTATTTTCTGATGAAAGCCTATCTCTTTCTTCAGTCAGTCGAGCTACTTGATTAGTAAGAGCGCTAATCCTTGCTTGCTGACTTAATTTCTCTTGCTTTGCACTATCCAGCTCTTGCTCTGTTTCTGCAAGTTGAGCTTTTATTTTTTCAAGCTCAATTACAACTTCTTGAAAAGCTCGCTCAAAACCTGCTGGTATATTATTCGTATTTGCCACAGGTTGTTCCACACTTGCAGGAAATTTTTCATTTAGATAATTTTTAATGGACTCAGTTGGCTCACTAGCATTTCTCAATGCAGCAGTAACAATTGCACGATTTATGAAGCAATTATCCTTTACCAATTCTTTTACATCATCTAGATCTTTTCTATTAATAGTACCGGTTAATCGCTCTTTAATGGCTTGTTCAATTATTTGCTTCACCCATGGATTTTTCTCTATATCTTGTATTGGCTTTATTTGACTAAAATCTAGGTCTTTATGTTTTAAAAGTTTAGTCAATACTTCTTCGTTATCTTGTGTTATTCCTCGTAAACACGATTCGATAATTAAGCTAAGCGGTGTTTCTATTTCTTCATTGTAGGTTCTTTTCCAGCAATTAGGGTTAAGCTCTTGATTTAATAGTCTTTTCGCTTGGTAAATATTTCCGCTAGAAAGAGCAGCTAATAATTCTTTTCCTTTCTGTGCTTTTTGTATTTCTATTATCAAATGCCCAGCACGATTTTGTCTAGCACATTCCTCAGGATTTTGATGGTTTTTATTGGTTAGATAAGTGTTTATGTTTGGATGACTTAGTAAGAGTTGTAAAGTTTTCTTTTGTTGAAAGCACATTGCTAGATGCAAAACTGTATTGTTATTATTTTGTTCAGAAATATTAACATCTATGCTCCGGTGCAGTAGGAGCAACCTAATCATATTCTGATATTCTTTTTCTGTTTCAGAGCCTGCAGACAAATTAGTAACTATGGACATCAAAGGTGTCATGCCTTCTTTATCAAACGCATTAACATCCGCACCCTCTGCCAGAGCTTCTTTAAAATCTTCTAGGTTTCCATCATCAATAGCCTTAAATAGCTGTTTTGTTGATTCACTTAGCTGTCTTGAAGTTGTCAGATTTCGAGCTTGCGATGCCGTGTTATCACCACCTCCATAAGCTCCATAATATGCTACACCGTTTCTATAAGGCATACTAAACCCTCTTTATTAATGATTTACTAATATAATTATGTAAAAGAAAAGGAAAATTGCAAGCAATTTATCTAAAATCCTAGAATTAACTACGACTCCAAAAACTTTTCTGCATCAAGCGCAGCCATGCATCCTGTTCCTGCTGCAACTACTGCTTGACGATATACCTTATCTTGAACATCACCTGCAGCAAACACTCCTGCCCTACTAGTTAAAGTTGTTTCAGGTTTTGTAATTATATAACCCTGCTGATCCATTTCAACAAAGCCTTTAAAAATACCCGTATTTGGTGCATGCCCGATTGCAATGAACACTCCATCCACTTTTAATTCTTGGGTTTCTGCTGATTTAATCGCAATACCAGCAACCCTTTTTGGATTTTCTTCTCCAAGAATCTGCTCTACGGTATGGTTCCACATTACTTTTATTTTATCATTTTTAAAGAGCCTATCTTGCATTACTTTTTCCGCTCTTAATTTATCACGCCTGTGTATTAATATCACTTCTTTGGCAAATCGAGTTAAAAATATTGCTTCTTCAACAGCAGTGTTTCCACCACCAATCACAGCTACAACTTTATTCCTAAAAAATGCACCATCACAAGTTGCACAAGCTGAAACTCCGTAACCTTGAAATTCCTTTTCACTCTTGAGACCAAGCCATTTTGCTTGCGCACCAGATGCAATTATAATTGCATCTGAATAGTAGTCATTGATATTACCAGAAGATCTAAACCTATACTCATTAGAATCCTCAAGTTGTTCAACGCTTTTTATCTCATCATCTATTATTTTTGCTCCAACCTTTTCTGCATGCAACCTCATTTGCTCCATTAGTTCTGGACCCTGTATTGAAACAAAACCAGGATAGTTTTCAACATCTGTAGTAATTGTAAGCTGACCACCAGGCTGCATTCCCGTTACTACAATTGGCTCTAAGTTTGCACGTGCTGCATATATAGCAGCAGCATAACCCGCTGCCCCAGATCCAATAATAAGAACTTTTGTACTAAATTTATAATTCTTCACTGTATGAGTTTAGATAATCAGCTACTCCTTCATCGCTTGCCTGCATTGCTGGCTTACCTTTCTTCCACCCTGCTGGACATACTTCACCATGCTCCTCATTATGTTTAATTGCATCAACGATTCTAACGAATTCATCGATATTACGCCCTAAAGGCAAATCATTTATCGATTGATGACGTACAATAAATTTATCATCAATAACGAAAGTTGCTCTCAGCGCAATTGAGTCATCATATAAGACCCCATAGTCTCTTGATATAGACTTTTTGATATCAGACACTAAAGTGTAGCTAATCTCTCCAATACCACCATCATTAACTGGAGTGTTTCGCCATTTATAATGTGAAAATTTTGAATCCACACTTATTCCTATCACTTCAACACCACGCTTTGCAAACTCATTTATTCTATTATTGAGCGATATCAATTCAGTTGGGCAAACAAAAGTAAAATCAAGTGGATAGAAAAAAAGGACAGCATACTTATTTTTTATGCGCTTACTCAGACAGAAATCATCAACAATTTCTCCGTCAGAGAGAACAGATGAAGCAGTAAAATCGATAGCAGATTTTGTTACAAGATTCATAATTAACCTATTCTTTTAAAATAACTTCAATTTTACATCTTGATAAACTTATATGCAAGTTTTCTTTGGTTTTAGTCCTATAAAAACTTCCTAAAGTAGCTCTTCTTTTTTACCGATAAGATACAATCCAGGTTGGAATACTGAGTTGGTGAGTATAAAATTCTACGTCATGCCACCGCGAACCGTCATACCGCCACGAACCGTCATACCGCGATTCATTCGCGGTATCTCTAGATCCCGCTAACAAGTAGCGGGATGACGGTTGTCGTTTAGCTATAAATGTTAAAAAATTTGCCAAACGAAAAAAAAGGCAAAAGAAGCCCCGTGGTTGGCTAATTACTTACATTATACTTTCAAGTATGGCGTTTTTTTATTCTAAACGTTTAATAACCGCGATTCAGTTGCTTTTAAGCCGCAACTAATCTAAATTATAAACATTAAGAAATTTACTAAACAGAAAAAAAGGCAAAAGAAACCCTAGGGTAGCTAGTTATTCACTATCCATTTTTTAAGTTGGCGTTTTTTTATGTTTTAAATGCTTTATAAGCGCATTTTAGCTTATATTAGGTAAAAACCTAGAAGTTTTATAAAGACATAAGGTGCACATAGTGCAAAAAATTAAACATGAGACGCCAGATACGTGAGTTTTTTTGTCATTTAATCTGTACAGAGAAGATAAATAAATAGCTTCAGTTTCATGATAAGGGAGTTGGCGGAGTTTGTCAAGTAAGTTTTTCGCTTCTGCGGGCTACTTGAATAACGGCTACAATGTTCATACAGCTATGTACATAGCTGGAACCCAAAAAAAGAACCAAGTAGCCTTGGCTACTTGGATGACAAAAGGTAATACAAGAAATCTATTGGCTCTCGTATATCTTAGTGAAACTTAACAAGTTTATCTATAGTTTTAGTGATGATTCTTGGAGTATCCGGAGAAACTGCTGAGCTCAGCCTATTTAACCGCTCTATAGCGAACTCGCTATTCTCATTTGCTATGAAATCACATAAAATATTTTCTATATCCTTAGTAACACTTTCATGCTTTCTCAGAGGATGATTATGTGGATACCTACTGATGGTTTTGATACTGGAATACTCAACAAAAGCTTGATCCTTAAAAGCAAGTTGTCTCAATTTCTCTTTGAATTTTCCTTCTTCCTCTTTTGCTAAAAGGCGAGACTTTATCAGTGATTTTATAATCAAATTTATAGCTTGATGTATTTCAGAATGCACTATAACTTTAATGGTATTTTCTTCTACTATACAATCATAAATATTTTTTTCGCTCTGTAACGACTCTATTAATTTCTTGCTACTTTGTGAATTCAATTCCAAATTCTCCTCACTCATAGGAGTTATTATGAAGGTGTTCTTACTCACTCTGATGTTAAATTGTGGAGAGCCTTCAGAAAAGGAAAATGCTACATCCTTAAATTCAAGTGCATGATTGTATGCAGCAAAAAGGGTGTGTGTTATAACACTGCTGGGCACCTTCATTCCATGTTTACTCAGGTGGTTCAATACATTTTCAACCTCATGATATGTAAAGTCTGTATCTTTTAGCAATTCAACAACTTCTATGCCGTTGTGTTGTTTATACTCTATTCTCACTTCTTCTGTAAAAAGTGTTTTAGCTGCTATATGTTTATCAAGCACTGTGAAAATCTTGATGAAATTCTCTAAATCTTGTTTGTTAACTAATTCGATACTAATTAAGTTTCTGCTAATAATTGAAATATTTTTTGTCATTTTTTCCCACTAAAAAAACTCACTGAATGAATTGTATTTTTAATTCATTAAGAATTGTTTAAAGTGAGCATACTAGTTTTCATTTACGTATTACACGACAAAACAAGATAAAAAGTTACATAAAATCATCATGTGGTATAACACACTCTCCACATTCATCATTGCTGTTTGTGTAGGTTGTGACATCAATGTGATTGTCATTATTATTTAGCATATCATCCAACTTTCCTTCTTTTTCAAGATCCATCAATTTGTCACACCCCCCAATGTGCTTATCGTTGATAAAAATCTGTGGAACTGTTCTAACGTTATACTTTGATTTTATGTCGTTAAATAGATCTGAGCTTTTGAGCACATCGATTTCTTCATACTTCACACCTTTTTTATCCAGCAACTCTTTTGCTTTTTTGCAGAATGGGCAGTGCTGCTTTACATATATTATAACTTTTTCTTTAGTATTTTTCACAATTTATCTCCGTAGCTTACTAAAATATAGTTATTATATATAAGAAACATGTAAAAACATCAAATTGTATGAAAATTATTTATAATTGTGAGCAAGGAATAGAAAATAATATAGCACTAACCTTCGGAAATTTCGATGGCATTCATTTAGGACACGAGTTTGCAATTTCTACTCTAAAGAAGGTAGCACAAGAAAGAGGATTACCCTCTGCAGTTTTAACTTTTGAGCCTCACCCATCAACTGTTTTATTTGGTAGAAACAATTTTAGGTTAATAGACCAAGAACAAAAAAAGGAACTAATCAGCAGCTATGGTATAGATTACTTATATATTATTAATTTCAATAGAGGTTTTTCTGAGGTTAGCTGCGATGACTTTATCAGTGAGATTTTAATAGATAAATATGGCGCTAAACACATAATTGTCGGAGAAAATTGCACTTTTGGTCATAAACGATTGGGTAATATATTAACTCTAGAGAAATATTCTGAAATATATGGATATTCTTTGACTAAATTAGAGCCATTAACAATTGACGGCAAAATTTGCTCTTCTTCTTCAATAAGGGAGTATGTACAAAGGGGCGAAATAGAAATTGCTAATAAATTGCTCGGCAGGCCTTATCAAGTTTCTGGTGTTGTGACAAAAGGTGCATGTAGAGGTAGAGAAATAGGATTTCCAACCATAAATATTCCTATAGAAGATTGCATGATAAAACCTAAGTTTGGCACATATTACGCTAGAGTGACTTTTCCTGATAGTAATCCAAATTGGTTATATGGAGTAGTCAATATTGGTATGAGACCTACATTTAAGGATCTGAAAAAGCCTATAATAGAAATGCACATATTCGATTTTGATGAAGACGTATATAGTCATAAAGTCAATATACAACTTTTAAAATTCATAAGGTCAGAAAAAAAATTCCATAGTATTGAGGAGTTAACAAAACAGATAAATTATGATATACTTAAAGTTTATAGGTTAAAGGCAAATTTATGAAAAAGTTATGCTTAGTTGTTATATTAATTATAGTATTGATTGACCAAACGAGCAAATTGTACATAAACTCATTGATTGATGAAGGAGAATCAATTGAGATCGCTAGTTTTATAAAACTAGTTGAAGTTTGGAATTCAGGTATTAGTTTTGGAATGTGTAGCGCTTTACCACATGGCGGTTTCTTTTTTTCAGCATTTTCAATACTAATAATTGGTATACTTGCATATTTGATATACAAGTCTGACGATCAGTCAACTTACCTTGGTTTTTCTCTGATGATTGGTGGAGCAATCGGAAACGTAGTTGATAGGATCTATTGGGGAGCTGTATATGATTTCATATATTTTCATATTGATGATTGGTATTGGCCAGCCTTTAATTTAGCAGATTTATCTATAGTTTGTGGAATGTTTACATTGTTATATAAGTGGTATATATACGATATGCTTATTTCTAAACAAAATGAGGAATAAAATAATTGTTTTTATATTAGGTCGAAATAATGCTTCATAAGTTTTTTAGTTTTCTTATACTACCTGTACTTTTTTTTACTTACCCAATTTCTTCGAATGCTTTAAACATAGAGCACAACATAAAATATACTAAACTCAGTAACGGACTAGATGTTTATGTTGTTTCTAATCATCGGATTCCAGCCGTTTTACATGCAGTAATATACAAAGTTGGGGGAATGGATGATCCAATCGGCAAAGCAGGATTGGCTCACTACTTTGAACATTTAATGTTTGAAACTACAGGGAAGTTCACAGATATAGAAGCCACTATGAGTAGCATTGGGGCTCAATTTAACGCATTTACCACTAAAGAATATACCTGTTATTTTGAGTTGATCCCCAAAAAAGATTTACCACTTGCAATGGAAGTTGAAGCAGATAGAATGGGCAGCTTTAATGTTACTCAAGACAAAATAGATAGAGAAAAAAACATTGTGTTGGAAGAAAGAAAAATGAGATTTGATAATCATCCTAACAACTTGTTATGGGAAGAAATGAATAGTGCATTTTACCGTACTGGCTATGGTAGGTCTGTTATCGGCTGGGAGAGCGATATCAAAACTTACAATTTGGATGACATAACGAGGTTTCATGATAACTATTATCACTCCGGCAATGCAATATTACTGATTGTGGGTGATGTGGAACTTGATGAAGTAGTGAAATTAGCAGAAGAAAAATATGGCGAAATTAAAGCTAAGCCTGTAATGAGAAATTACCCAAATCAGGATCCAGTGCATAATGCAGGTCTATCGGTGACCTTAGAGAGCACTGAAGTAAAAGAACCAGTTTTATATTTTCGTTATCGTGTACCCTTATTTGAGCATATAAATGAAGCTTCCGCTGCTCATTTAGCGGTTGAAATTTTAGGTGGCGGCAAATCCAGCAAACTGTATAATGATCTGGTTTTAGATGAAGATGTGGCAGTATCAGTGTTTGCTTATTATAATAGCCTAGCTTTTAGTGATGGCTACATTGATATTCAGGTCATTCCAAAAAGCGGAGTTAATTTAGATATTGTTGAAAGAGAGTTAGATAATGCTATTAATAACTTCATGTC
Organism: Wolbachia endosymbiont (group A) of Chalcis sispes; assembly: GCF_964026765.1. Lineage (NCBI taxonomy): Bacteria > Pseudomonadati > Pseudomonadota > Alphaproteobacteria > Rickettsiales > Anaplasmataceae > Wolbachia > Wolbachia endosymbiont (group A) of Chalcis sispes. The sequence continues at coordinate 486,519 of NZ_OZ034697.1, read as the reverse complement.
TAAAGGAATAACGGATGAGGAGTTGCAAAGCTCGAAATATAGATACAAAGCAGCACAGTTTGATAATCTATCTGACTTAACTCATATAGCGATGTTCTATGTGCCACACCTTGCACTTGGTATTCCACTTGATGAAATAGATATTTCATATAGCAAAATAGATGATGTTAATTTAGAGGATGTAAATAACAAAATTCGTACTATCTTTTCTTCCAATAAGTTAATTGGTCGTTTATTACCAAAAGGAGATAATAATGAGAATAAGTAAAATTATATTTCTATTTTTTTTCTGTCTAGGCTTTAATTTACAAGCAAGTGGTAACCTAAATATAGAGGAGGTCACTACCCGTAAAGGATTTAAGTTTTTATTTGTAGAAAATCATGATTTGCCAAAAGTTTCACTAAATATATCGTTCAAGGATGCAGGTTATGTGTATGAGAATAAGGAAAAACAGGGGCTTGCTTGGTTTACTTCTCTTGTAATCCAAGAAGGGGCAGGAAAAAATGATGCCAAAGATTTTGCGAAAAAGCTTGAAGATAAAGGGATTAGTTTAAATTTTATTGCTGATTTAGAAGCATTTAGGGTTTCATTAAATACTTTGTCTGACAATCTAGAGGAAGCAATTTCATTACTGAGCGATACTATAATGCGTCCTAAAGTTGACCCTGAAGGGTTGAATAGAGTTTTCGAGAAAGCCAAAGTTGATTTTAATAATCTTGAAAAAAATCCTTATTTTGTTGCTGGAAAAGAATTAGATACGTTATTGTTTAAAAAACATCCTTACTCAAAAAGTGTGTACGGTACTCTTGATACTATAATGAGCATTACTAGAGACGATGTTTTAACATACATAAAGCGTAATTTTGCTAAAGATAACATAGTTATCAGTGTTGCTGGTTGTGCAAAAAAAGAAGAAATTATTACGCTATTAGATAAATATTTATCTAAATTGCCGTCAAAAAGATCAAAAGTTAGAAAAATACCTGTAAAAAATAATTTTGGTTCTGCAGAAAGTAAGAATATTTTTATGGATATACCACAGAGTGTGATACTTTTTGCTCAAAAAGGTATAGCTTATGAAGATCCTAATTATTATAACGCTGGTGTCTTAATTGATGCACTTGGTGGCATGAGGCTGAATTCAATATTAATGACAGAACTGAGGCAAAACTTGGGTATTACTTATGGTGTTTATGCAAGTATTATTTCCAATAAACATGGAAATATTATATCTGGATTTATAAGTACTGATAGTTCTACTGCTGGCAAAGCTATATCAGCAGTAAAAGATACATTTAGCAGAATAAAAAAGCAAGGAATTGACGAACAATTGTTCAAGGATGCAAAAATTGGCTTGGTAAATAATCTTGTCCTTTTCCTGTCCAATAACACAAATACAGCAACGCTGCTAGATAATATGCAGATAAATGATCGTGATGTTAACCGTATAAATAATTATGCGAATATCATTAATGATGTTAAATTAGAGGAAGTAAACGAACTGGCAAGTTCTTTGCTGGAACCAGAAAATTTATTTTTTGTTGAAGTTGGAAGAAACACTCAAGGTCAATAATTATTACAGTCATATATCTTCTGCTATTGACCTTACTGCTTCTACATAACACTTATGCTCCTCAGCTAGAATGCGTTCTGAAAGGCTTTGAACATCATCATTCGGTAGCACTGGCACAGCAACTTGAGCAATTACGGCTCCAGCATCAACTTCAGGAGTGACATAATGTACAGTACAACCTGTAATTTTTACACCTGCTTTTAGAGCTTGCTCTTGAGCGTTTAGACCTTTAAAAGACGGAAGTAAAGAGGGATGAATATTTATCACCTTGTTATGCCATTTACTCAGAAAATCAGCTTTGAGAATTCTCATAAACCCTGCAAGGCAAATTAAATCAACCTTATGTTGAACAAGTATTTCGTGAATTTTACCAGCATCAAGCGGTTTATCTTTAACAATAAACGCTGAGATTCCTGCTTGCTCTGCTATTTTCAGACCAGCAGCTTCGCTATTATTTGTGATAACACATGCAACTTCTGCGGAAAAATTCTGATCTTGACATGCTTCTATTAAGGCCTGCATATTCGACCCCCTACCTGAAATTAGTATTCCGAGTTTTATCTTTTTCATTATAGCACAGTTAGTTTAGAATTTAGTTAATACTAACAAAACAGCTCAAAAGGAAAACTTATTTTATAGCAAAGAAGGCAGACTAAACTCTTTATATAAGTGGACCTCTAATTTTGGACCTCACTGGACAACACAAAATAACGAATAGCCCCATGTACCCAGCTAAAACTAGCTTTAATGCTTAGATATTGTGCTATTTTTGTATAATATACCACTATAAGTATATATTTTTGTAATCGCGTTATTATTTATTTAACAAAGTATTAGTATAATTTATTACACTGGATTAAATGGAGAAAGTTCAATGAGTAAATTACCGAACAATGCAAAAATAGGTAAATCTCAGGTTACTCAGTGGGAGGTAATAAAAAATTGTGAATATGCTGATAATTGCTTGTCAAAAATAGTAACTTTGTACGTTATTAGAATAACTCAGCTATCAGATTTTTATACGAGTGACGAACCTGAAATTAACACTGTTTTAGCAAGAATAAGCGTGACAAGTGAAAATGTATTTTTAAACAAGGCTACTACTATTGAAGTTATGGAAGGTATTTTTCCGTATAAATTCAACAGCAAGAAGAGAAATAACGTATTAAGGTTAGAAGATTTGTATAATTATTTATGTTCTATTGTTAACAATAGCCTTCCAAAAGAAATGCTTGAAAGTCTTGTAAGGGAATATAAGGATGCTGTTAACTTATTTAAAGCAATTACTTAACTGAACGTAGTATTTTTAAGATTTTATTTTCTATTTCAGAAATGCCGCTTTCAAGATCTTTATCTATCAAATACATGGTAGAGAAATATGTTTTCTGCTTACTTTCAACATTGATAGTTAAAGTTCCGGGAGTGATTGTGACTGAATTGGCAAATAACGCAATGCTTTCGTCATTATGCCCTTTGCATTTTCTTAGGATAATAATCGGTTCAAGCTTAGATTTGAGTTGTAGCACCTTTTTTGTTACATAAACACTTGATAAAATGATTTGGTACATTAACCATGGTATATAACTTACTAACTTATAAAACGACAGTCTACTCGTACTATTTAAAATCTGGCTAAGAGCTCTTTCAGCGTTTATCAACCTTCTAAAGATAAACGATGTGAATATACAGGAAAACACTCCACAAAAAATAAAAAACGGCTCAAAATCACCAGACAATACAGTCCATAGAACAAATAAAATTATAAATGACAGAGAAAAAAACTTGATTTCCTTCCTAAAGTTGAGGTTTTTCATAGTCTGTAATATAACTAAAATGACTCTTTAAGGAAAGATAATAACGAATATTTAGGTTCTTGACTTCTATGTTAAAAGATATAACAACTAAGTTATATCTTTTAAGTGAGGAAGTTATGGAATATGATAAATTTATGGAAATATTAAAAAAAATAAATGACCTTTCAGATTTGAGCAAGGACAATATAGTTGAAAAAATAAAAGCTAAGTTACAAGAAGAAGATCCAGATTTATGTCAAGAGTGGGAAAAGAGTAAACCTGACAATGATAGTGGATCTGGCATAAATTACATATTTACTATATCTCGTGGTCAAAATTCTAAGAACCTGTTTAAAATCTCGGAGAGATAAGGTAAAATAGTGGTAGATTAAGAATGAGGTATATCTATGCGTAAAAATTATCCAAGTGATATAAGTCGAGAGCAATTTGAAAAAATCAGACCAATACTAGAGAGTAGCAGGAAGAAAACGAGACCAAGAAAACTTGATTTGTATGATGTATTTCGTACAGTGTTATACGTCCTAAAAAGTGGTTGCCAGTGGAGAATGTTGCCAAAAGATTTTCCAAGGTGGGAAAGCGTATATTACTATTTTCAAATGTGGAATAAAAAGAATGGAGAAGAACCAAGTTTGTTGGAATTAGTTTTAAAAAAAATTGGTTGGAGAGATCCGTATCAACAATGGTCGGAAAGAGAAAACTAGCTTCTGTATAATTGATGCTCAAAGTGTTAAAAACACAGATACTGCTGAAAAAAAGGGCTATGATGCAGGTAAAAAGATTTCAGGCATAAAGCGTCATATTGCAGTTGATACTCAAGGTCTACCACATGCAATTTATGTAACAACAGCAGAAGTAACTGATCGTAGTAGCGCTGTAAGAACCTGTTTAAAATCTTCGTAATAGGAGAGAAATGAAGGAAAGGACAATCATTTGCAAGCTGGTATTGAGTTTACGTTCGCAATTTTTCCATAGCCGTCTACACTTTTCTAACCAAGCAAAAGAACGCTCAACAACCCATCTCTTTGGCAATACAACAAAAGAATGTAATTCACTGCGCTTTATTACCTCAACAGTTGCACCAATAATATCTTTTATTTGGGTTGCAAAAATTTTTCCTGTGTAGCCTGCATCAACCAATATATTTTTGACTTCAGAAAGGGTATCTTTAGCATTTTCAACCATTCTTACAGCGCTACTACGATCAGTTACTTCTGCTGTTGTTACATAAATTGCATGTGGTAGACCTTGAGTATCAACTGCAATATGACGCTTTATGCCTGAAATCTTTTTACCTGCATCATAGCCCTTTTTTTCAGCAGTATCTGTGTTTTTAACACTTTGAGCATCAATTATACAGAAGCTAGTTTTCTCTTTCCGACCATTGTTGATACGGATCTCTCCAACCAATTTTTTTTAAAACTAATTCCAACAAACTTGGTTCTTCTCCATTCTTTTTATTCCACATTTGAAAATAGTAATATACGCTTTCCCACCTTGGAAAATCTTTTGGCAACATTCTCCACTGGCAACCACTTTTTAGGACGTATAACACTGTACGAAATACATCATACAAATCAAGTTTTCTTGGTCTCGTTTTCTTCCTGCTACTCTCTAGTATTGGTCTGATTTTTTCAAATTGCTCTCGACTTATATCACTTGGATAATTTTTACGCATAGATATACCTCATTCTTAATCTACCACTATTTTACCTCATCTCTCCGAGATTTTAAACAGGTTCTAAGGGAAGTAATGTCACAACCGCGATTTGAGATTCCAGGCGAAGCAGATGTTCCAATTTCTGCGGATTGGTAATTCAGCGCTAGATCCAAGTAGTCACGCTACTTGGATGACGTCATACGGTCCTCGGATGACGAAAAAAAGGACTCGGATAACACCCTACAATGTCATTCCAGCGCGTGACGCTGGAATCCAGGTCTTTTTAGCTATCATAGGATGACAGAAGCAGACCCTCCACTTTGTCATTCCAGTACCCTCTTCTTGTCATGAAAGTAGCTGACACTGGTCTCCATCCAAGAGGGTGTCATCCGAGTAGCTGACACTGGTTTACTTTATGATGATGTCATGCAAGTAGCTTTCCATCCAAAAGGGTGTCATCCCAGTGCCTTGACTACTTGGATCCAGAAAAAAGAATGGTGTCATGAAAGTAGCCTCCTTCTCCTGTCATCCCAGTGCCTATTTCTTTGTCATCCCAGTGCCTTGACTACTTGGATCCAGGAAAGTTTGCTTGTGAGCAAGCAAACTAGCATAGAAAGTGGTTACAACATTTTCGATGAGATTATATGGAAAACTGGATCCCAGTGTCAAGCACTGGGATGATATCATCCTTCTACGTCATACCGCGATTCATTCGCGGTATCTCTAGATCCCGCTAACACGTAGCGGGATGACGAGCTTATCGTCATGCCACCATGAACCGTCATACCGCCACGAACCGTCATACCTTAACATAGATCCCGCTAACAAGCAGCGGGATGACGGTTGTTGTTTAGCTATAAATGTTAAGAAATTTACCAAACGAAAAAAAAGGCAAAAGAAGCCCCGTGGTGGTTGGCTATTTACTATGTACTAAAATATCGGCGTTTTTTTTATTCTAAAACGCTTGATTAAGAGCGATTTAGCTGCTTTTAACTTGCAACTAACCTACACCGCAAGTGTTTAAGAAATTTACTAGGCAGAAAAAAAAGGCAAAGAAAACCCGTGGTAGCTAGTTATTACACTCTCTATTTTAAAATTTGACGTTGGGTGATGTCTTGAACGCTTTATAAGCGCGTTTCAGCTTATGTAGGTAAAAACCTAGAAATTTTATAAAGACATAAGGTGCACATAGTGCAAAAAATTAAGCATGATTTACGCCAAATACATTAAGTTTTTTGTCATTAATCCACTGCAGAGATTGCGAAGATAAATAAATAGCTTCAGTGTTATAATAAGGGGGCTGGCGAAGCTTGTCAAGGAAGTTTTTATGATTTATCTAACGAACTTTACACTTGCTAAAGTTGTACCATCTTGGTAACTTTAACTGAAAGAAGTTATTTTTTATCCAATATGAAAAAAGCCTTTATATTCACATCCTTAATAGCAATTATATTGATAGTTATTACTTATTTATACAGAAACGACGGAACTAATGACTCACAAGTGGTAAATGTTTATTCATCGCGCAAAGAAGAATTAGTACGTACTTTGTTTGATGAATTCACGAAAAATACAGGTATTAAAGTACGTTACATCATTGATGATTATTCTCAGCTACTTTCACGAATGGAAAACGGTGGTGAAGCTGACTTATTTTTGACTGCTGATGCAATCAACTTAATTCTAGCAAAAAAAAGAGGACTTTTATCTCAAGTAGATTCAGAGGTTTTAAAAAGTGTTATACCTGCAAGATTTAGAGACAGTGAAGATTATTGGTTTGGTCTTACAAAAAGAGCTAGGATATTGGTTTACAATAAAGAGTCAGTAGACCCTAAGGACTTAAGTACTTATGAAGATTTAGCAAATGAAAAATGGAAAGGAAAAATATTAGTGCGTTCTTCTACAAGTCCATATAACAGATCGTTAATTGCTTTTATGATTGCAAATAATGGTTTTGAAAAGACGAAAGAATGGGTAAGCGGAATTGTGAGCAATATGGCAAGAAAACCAAGTGGTGGTGATACTGATCAAATTTACGCCGTAGCAGCGGGTGAGGGAGATGTTGCAATAGTGAACAGCTACTACTTTGCGAGAATTCTTTTATCAGAAAATAAAAAGAATGTTGCAGACAAGCTAGGGGCTTTTTTTCCTAATCGCAACGATCACGGTGTAATGGTAAACATCAGTGGTGCAGCAGTAACAAAAAACGCAAAAAACAGGGAAAATGCTATAGTCTTATTGGAATTTTTAGTAAGCAAGCAGGCTCAAGAGTTATACGCTAAAAAAAACCAAGAATATCCTATTATTGAAGGCGTTGAAACTTCCGATATACTAAAATCTTGGGGAAATTATTCACAAAGTGATTTGCCTCTAAGTGAACTTGAGAAGCATCTTTTTGAGGCTGTTATGATAGCGGATGAGTGTAAGTGGAAGTAATCCCCAGCGCCACTAAACATTGGGATGAAAGATTTATGCTAATGTACCTTACTCTTAACTTGCTGGACTTTTTCTTCCTTCTAACTTAATTTTGACTTTACTATCTTTTTCCGTTCTTCCACCAAAACAATTGCTGCACAAGAGGTCTATTGAAAAACGATAATAAGAAAGTAGAATTGGTTCAAGTAGTTGGACAACAATTGCATGTTAAAAGGAAATTATGAATAACAGAAGGAATTTGTTAAACATCTCAGACCTCACAGTCGATGACGTTGAAAATATAACTAAGTTGGCTAGCCAGTACCTTAAAAAAGAAGTTGCAAATGGTCATATCTTGGAAAATAAGACAGTAATAAATTTATTCTTTGAAGATTCAACGCGTACACTTGCGTCTTTTGAAATAGCAGCAAAAAGCCTTGGAGCAAATGTTGTAACTTTGCCAATAAGATCTTCTTCTATTAACAAGGGAGAAAATCTAAAAGACATGATCAAAACATTAAATGCAATGAATCCTGATTACATAATAATCAGGCATAAAAGTAGTGGTATCATTAATACACTGGCAAAGTATGTTAACTGCTCGCTAATCAACGCAGGCGATGGAAGCAGTGAACATCCAACTCAAGCTCTTGCAGACTATCTTGTAATCAGCAGTCATAAAAAGCAAATAAAGGATCTCAAAGTTGTGATATGTGGAGATATTCTGCACAGCAGAGTTGCAAGGTCAAATATAAGGTTGCTAAAAATGTTTGGAGCAGAGATAAGCTTGGTCGCACCACCAACTTTAATTTGTAAGCATTTTCCTGAAGTAGATTCAGTCCATTATTCATTAATTGAAGGTATAAAAGATGCTGATGTAATTATGCTTTTAAGGCTGCAGAGAGAGCGCATGAATAATAGTTCTTCAGAGAAAGAATATTTTCATTTGTATGGACTTGATTCACAAAAGCTATCATACGCAAAACCAGATGCGATTGTTATGCACCCAGGGCCAATAAACAGAGGGATTGAGATTAGCAGTGATGTAGCAGATTGTGTTATTTTACAGCAAGTAGAATTCGGATTGGCAATACGTAAGGCAGTGCTGCACTATTATAGATATTAAAAAATGCTACACAACTAATGCGAAAGAAGGGTTTTTTCATGAAATGACGAGAATGGCCACTAAGATGTTAAGGCTGAGGATATGATGTGGAATTTTTTACGAAAGCCTGAAGTCAATCAACAACCTTGCAGAACGGCAAATTAGACGGCTATCGTAAAAACAGCTTTTTCACCTGGTCGGAACATGGAGAAAGATTTGTGGAAAGAATGTTGTCGATATTTTTGACATCACGTCTCAATGGCCAAAATCCCTTCCAAAAGTTACGACTGCTTAGTTCTTTATTCATTCTCACAATCCGTGAACGGTTACAACCTGGATTCCAGCGGGCTTTGTTGCATCGCTAGCTATGATGGATTAAAGATAAAAAAGGTGGAAAATATCAGTAGCTTATTATTCTGGTATTTATAACAAGAACGGTCAGTGAATACCTAAATTTGAGTAAAAGAAATTTCACTACCACTCACTAATCCGGCTAAAATTCAAGAATTTCAATGCTTTAGCTATTTTCAATAGAATTAAATTTATTAATATAAATAACAAATTACTATTCTTAAATTTGATCAGATTGATTGCAAAAAAACAAGATTTTCAATAGGTTGCTTATAATCCTAACTATAGTTAGCCTTTCATAAGTAGCGATGCAACAAAGCCATTCCAGTGTCAGCTACTTTCATAACACCATATTACCTTAACAAAAGCAAATGTTCGTACAGATGTGCATCAGCTACTTTCATCTGCCACCTGCAAATTGCAATGTTCGTACAGTTATGTGTCACGCTACTTGGATGACACCGTTGAAAGAAATGAACCAAAATCGTTTTGAATAGAGGAATAACATTCACAAGTAAAATTTCATATTACCATTTTTTAATTTATGTATTATAATAAACTTAATCTATAAGAAAAACAAAGTTGGAAAAGTTGGAAGAACTAAGCAAAAACTGGGTGATAAGAACGGGAAGATTTTTATCTTCATTGTTTTTTTTACTGTTGATTGCGCTGTCAATACGTAGTTTTTTATTCGAGCCATTTCATATACCTTCTGGTTCAATGAAAAGCACCCTACTTGAAGGGGATTACATTTTTACCAGTAAATATTCATACGGTTACAGTAAACACTCCTTTCCATTTTCTCCAAACATTTTTAGCGGCAGGATTTTTTATACCCCTCCAAAGCGTGGCGACATAGTAGTTTTCAAACCCACGAGAAATGACAGCATCAGGTTTGTTAAGCGAGTAATAGGAACACCAGGTGACAAAGTGCAAATGATAGAGGGAGAATTATACCTAAATGATCAGAAAGTAGAGCGAAGGCAAATTGAAAGTTTTTTTGATTATGAGTCAAATCGTAACATACCAAGATATATAGAAACGCTTTTAAGTGGCAAGGAACATGAGATTTTGGTAGATGACATTTCTAATAAGCTATCATATAATACTCCGGTTTATTATGTACCTAACGATCAATTTTTTGTTATGGGAGACAATAGAAATAATTCTTTAGATAGTAGGTTTCCTGAAGTTGGTTTTGTACCAATGGAAAATATCATTGGGCGTGTAAGCATAGTTGGTTTATCGTTTAAATTGGGAAAGGTCGATTGGTTACCATTTAATTTCAGATTACCTGTTGCTTTGAGATTAAATAGGGTATTGCACAAGGTTGTGTAAGCTTTTTCTACCTATTTGTTAATTCACACAACTCTAAAGAAGAATTTTCTAACTCGGCGATAGTGTTGTTAATTTCATTCAAGTCATTGCCTTGTAAAGCGTTTTTTGCATTTTGTAATAGGTTTTTCAACTTTTGATCAGTGGAAAGGTTATTATTGTTTTCAACCAAGTGTATGAGTTTATTTCCATTAATTTTAGCACCTGCAAGGGAACGAGCCTTCATATCTTCGTCAAAACTGTTTATTGACTGGTTAACCATATTTTGAACATCAGCTTCACTCAAGCCAAAACTTGAATTTACTTTAACTGTCTGCTCAATTCCAGTAGTTTTTTCTCTTGCAGTAACAGTCAAGATTCCGTCAACGTTAACTGTGAATTCTATTTCAACTCTTGCAGAACCTGCAGGCAGTGGCGGTATACCTTTTAGTTCAAACTGCGCTAGAGATTTGTTATCCTCTATCATTTCACGTTCTCCCTGACAAACATGAATTTTCATTGCTGTTTGCCCATCAATATAAGTTGTAAACTCTTTTGTTTCTGAAACTGGCAGTGGCGTATTTCTTGGTATGATTTTTTCAACTATGCCTCCCATAGTTTCTATGCCAAGTGATAAAGGTAGAACATCCAGGAGAATATTCCTATCTTTTGAGCTCGAAGTTAAATCATGAGCCTGCAGAGCTGCCCCAATGGCAACTGCTTTATCTGGATCCACGTCATTTAGTACTTTATTTCCAAAGAGTTTGACTAGTGAATTTTGAACCAATGGTGTTCTAGTTGCACCACCAACTAAAATTACTCCTTTTATATCGTCAATTTTAAGATCTATATCGCTTATAGTACGAGTGACTATATTGATAGTCTTATTGACCAAAGAACTGATTGCCTGCTCGAATTCTTCTCTGGTAATTTCGCACTCAAATGGCTTGCCGTTAACATTAAATTCGAAGATACCTATAGTGTGATTGCTTAGGTACTCTTTCACAGAGCGTGATTCGATAAGTAAGGAATTTAGTTGCTTAGCCGTCTTTTCTCTATACTTATCAATCACAATTGAACTCAGCAAATGATCAAAATCATCACCGCCGAGGTTGGTGTCACCACCAACCGCAAGGACTTGAAATACTCCTTGATGCAATTTCAATATCGAAATATCAAATGTTCCACCACCAAGGTCATAAACTGCATATATTCCACTGCTATTGTTCTTTTCAATGGAGTAAGAAAGCGCTGCAGCGGTTGGCTCGTTAACGAGGCGAAGAACTTCTATGCCGGCTAATCTTGCTGCATATTTGGTTGCGTTACGTGCTGAATCGTCAAAGTAAGCTGGCACAGTAATCACTGCTTTTTTTACTTCCAGTCCCTTAGACTTTTTTACCCTCTCACATAAAGCTTTTAATATCTCAGCAGAAATCTCAATAGGAGTAAGATACTTTTCCTCTGCGCATTTTATTCTAATAACTTTTTCGCTTTCATGATCTATTTCAAAATTGACGCCTTCTTTATTTAATTCTTCAACACTTTTACCCATTAAACGCTTTATTGAGTAGATTGCATTTTGACCGACATCGTAGCCAGTTTTCAATGTATTATTTTCATATGAAAGAGCAGAAGGCAGTAGCTCTCTTCCCTGTTTATCTTTAAATATCTCCACATTGCCAGCTTTATTCACCATAGCAATCAAAGAATTGGTGGTGCCAAGGTCTATACCAAAAACTACTTCACTTGAATTTGGTTCAGAAATTTGAATTGGTTGCATTCTTTTTCACCTCCTCAAATGACTTATATAAATATTTCAATCTTAAGACTTGTGTAGCAGCTCCATCAAAATTCTTTACAGCAAAAGTGTTAATTAGGTTTTTAATGCAACCTTTTATTTTTTCATCAATCATCCTGCTTGCAAATTGTAGATCGTCGCAGTCTAGTAAGTACTCTCTTATTTCCATTGATTCACTTAATATTTCAGAATTTAAGTGGTCCTTTTGGCTTTTCACATTAAAAAAATCCAGCAAATGCTCAGCACGTTTTAGCGGTGACTTTAGTATCTGATAAGCTCTGTTAATATTTTCCATGTTTTGGGACTGTCTTTCATTTATATCAGTCCTGCTTAGCTCAATATATTTTTTCTCTAACTCATCAAAACTGATATTGAAAGCTGGTTCAATTTCAAACAATGTAAAATAGTTGCTAGACATGAAAACTTTCTCCACAACCACATTTTCCTTTCTCATTAGGATTTTGAAAAACAAAACCCGATGAAAATTTTTCTTCTACATAATCCATTTCAGAGCCAAGAATAAACATGACGGATTTTGGGTCGATCAACACTTTAACTTTTTGGCCATCACTACAGTTTTCCTCAATTATCGACTCTAAAGGACGAGTATCATATGCATATTCAATGTCATATTTTAAACCAGAACATCCTTTTTGCTTAATTAGCACTCTTATTCCTATTGCTTCTTCCGGTTTCTCAAGGTTAGTATGCTTCTTTTGGTCCAATAAATACCTTATCCTTTCTACTGCTTCCGCAGTTATAGTGATAAGTTTTTTATTCTTTTTTACAGTTTCACCTCCGCCTACTTCTTGATATTCACCCATGTTCGTAGCTTCTTAATTCTTTTGTTTACTTTGATAGTCATGAATAGCAGCCTTTATAGCATCTTCAGCAAGTACCGAACAGTGTATCTTCACTGGAGGTAAAGACAACTCTTCCACTATTTGAGTATTCTTTATCTGTGTAACGTCACTGATGGTTCTTCCCTTTATCATCTCTGTTAACAAGGAACTTGAAGCAATGGCAGAACCGCAGCCAAAAGTTTTAAATTTTGCATCTTCAATAACACCTTTGTCATTGACCTTTATCTGCAATTTCATTACATCACCGCACGATGGTGCACCAACTAGACCAGTGCCAACACTTGGATCATTTTTATCCAGAGAGCCAACATTCCTTGGATTTTCGTAATGATCTAAAATTTTCTCATTATAACTCATAAAATTACCTGTGAACCGCTATTCTACATTATAACACATTTAGGTTAAAAACTAAAGAAAAATGCACTAGCAAACAGTATATTTTACTCACAAAATATATGGGTTACGAGTGTATTTACTTTACAAATACATGTAGTGCATGTCATTCTCTATATTGTAATTAAAAAGGAGTATTCTCTTGAGTTTATTTGGTAACCTTTATAAAGGCTTGTTGAAAACTTCTTCTCGCTTTAGCGACGGGGTGAAAAGTATTTTTTCTGGCAAAAAAAAATTAGATCAGTCGCTTTTAGATGAGCTAGAAGAATTGCTAATTAGCATGGATATTGGTCATAAAACTTCCAAGTTGATTATTGACAGGCTCACAAGCATCAAGTTTGACAAGGAAGTTGAGTATAATATTATCACGCAGCAATTAGTGAATGAAATAGAAGCTATATTAAATCCAGTCGTGCAGCCGTTAGTTTTGGATAAAAAACCCCACATAATAATGGTATGCGGAGTAAACGGTAATGGTAAAACCACGACTATAGGTAAGCTCGCATATAAATATAAGGAGATGGGAAAATCCGTTATGCTTGTTGCATGTGACACATTTAGAGCTGCTGCTAGTGAACAATTAAACATTTGGGCAGAACGTTCTGATTGCTTGATTGTTACTGGAGAGTACGGTAGCGACTCTGCAAGTGTGGCATATAGAGCTGTAAGTCAAGCTATAAAAGATAACATTGATGTTGTTCTAATTGACACAGCAGGAAGGCTGCAAAATAATGTGAACCTTATGGAGGAGTTATCAAAAATATATAGAACGATAAAGAAATTGGATGATACTGCCCCTCATGACGTTATTTTAGTTCTTGATGCAACTACCGGCCAAAATGCTTATAGCCAATTAGAAGCATTTAGCAAAATGGTTAATGTTACCGGGCTAATCGTAACAAAGTTAGATGGCACTGCTAAGGGCGGAGTGGTAATTGGACTTGCAGAAGCTTATAAGATAAAGTTATATGCTATAGGAATTGGCGAAAGTATAGAGGACTTAAGGGAGTTTACTAGCAAAGAATTTGCTGAAGCACTATTTAATTGTAATTAAAAATTTCTCTTAATTCCCTTACGTGACCAAGCTTGATTATCTCAATATCATGAGAAGAGTAATTACCATTTTTAGGCATAATTGCTTTTTTGAATCCTAACTTTTGTGCTTCTTTTAGTCTGAGATCAGCATGTGAGACATTCCTAATTTCTCCTGAAAGTGCAACTTCACCGCAGATTATTGAAGAAGTTGGCAGCGGTAAATTTACTACACTTGAAATAAGGGAAGCAGCAACAGCAAGATCAGCCGATGGTTCCTGTATTTTGAGTCCTCCTGCAATGTTTAGGTATACCTCTTTATCATGCAAAAACATTTTGCAACGAGCATTTAGCACCGCGATGATCATAGCCAATCGATTAATATCCCACCCAACTACTGCCCTTCTTGGGGTTGCCATATTAGTCCCTGCTATTAATGCTTGCACTTCCATTAAAATTGGTCTTGAACCTTCAATTCCTGCAAATACGGCGCTGCCAACTACTTCTCTGTCATGGGCCATCAGAAACAATGATGATGGGTTATCAACAGGCACAAGTCCTGCTTCAGACATCTCAAAAACACCAATTTCATTTGCAGGGCCAAATCTATTTTTAATAGTGCGTAAAATGCGATATTGATTACTATTTTCACCTTCAAAATATAATACCGTATCTACCATATGCTCCAAAGTTTTAGGTCCAGCTATTTGTCCATCCTTAGTTATATGGCCAACTATTAAGAGGGAAATACCATATTGTTTCGCAAGAATGGTTAATTCATGTGCGCAAGTGCGGACCTGAGTTACAGTTCCTGGTGCTGATGTAATTCTGCTATCATACATTGTTTGTATAGAGTCAATTACTAAGAATTTAATACTTTTGTTTTCCTTTATTGTTGCTACTACATCAGTTAAAGACACTGTAGATAAAAGCTTGATTTTAGGTTCATTTATCTTAAGACGCTTTGCTCTAAGACTCACCTGCTCTAAAGATTCCTCGCCAGATACATAAAGACATTCAAAAGAGGAAAGTTGCACAACATTAGCTGCAATTCTAAGCAAAAGGGTGGATTTCCCAATTCCAGGTTCGCCACCAATTAAAATGCTAGCACCTTGAACGATACCCCCACCAAAAACTCTATCTAATTCTTCTATTCCTGTTAAAAAACGACTTGGAGTGATAATTTCGCTACCCGATAACGTCTTTATTAAAATTGGTGCAGATATACTTCTTTTGCCCGTTTTTACTGCTATTTCCTCAACAATTGTATCCCAATTGTCACATGCGATGCACTTCCCTACCCACCTGCCAGTGCTGTGACCACAGGATTGACATACATATACAGTTTTCATCAAAGCCAAAATTATTTTGTTGTAATTGTAATAAAAATTAGCTGAATATGCGAAGTAAATCTATAGCTAACCCAAGAAAGGGTTCCCTATGTCATACCGCGATTCATTCGCGGTATCTCTAGATCCCGCTAACAAGTAGCGGGATGACGAGCTTATCGTCACGCCGCCGCGAACCGTCATACCGCGATTCATTCGCGGTATCTCAAAGCATAGATCCCGCCAACACGTAGCGGGATGACGAGGTCATGCCACCGCGCGAACCGTCATACCGTCACGGTATCTCTAGATCCCGCTAACACGTAGGGGAATGACGAGGTCATGCCGCCGCAAACCGTCATACCGCGATTCATTCGCGGTATCTCTAGATCCCGCTAACAAGCAGCGGGATGACGATTGTCGTTTAGCCATAAACATTAAGGAATTTACCAAATAAAAAAAAAGGCAAAAGAAGCCCTAGTCATTGTCTATTTTCAGTATTTGGCGTTTTTTAAGTCTTAGATCTAATCCAGAATTCGCGTTACAGATAGCTCTCTCAGACACTTTACGTATTAGATAGATTAAGAATTTTTCATTGGACAGGCTTCTTATACTTTTGGTGAGGTTAAATTTTGAAGTGAAAATTTTAATAAACAGCAAATAAACAAGTTTATCAAAAAAAGAGTTAAATGTTAGGGTTTTCAGCATTCCGGACAATTCAAAATCAACCTGGGATGGAGAAAGTTAGTGGCGGTCACATACTTCTTCATCACAATGATAAAGAAGCTTACCTTTATCTCTGACGTATTTTAAAGGAATTTTGGGATTGTTGATGTCTTTACCACCAGTATCATGCCATTTCTTTTCCCATGTAATATAATATGGCTCAAGGTCTTGCGGCGTTAATTTATATATTTCTTTTAGCTCTATTCCTTCATAAATAGCAAATATCCAATCCACCTTTCGGTATTTTGCAATTATTGTAGGATTCATATGATGATGAGTAGAAAAGCTTTTTGTAAGAAGAGCATTTACTGATTTAAGCTCATATTCATTACCATACTCATCAATGGCATCATTTCCCTCGCGTGCTGGAAGAATAGTGAGTCCAGTTAGTAATAAGACTTGTAGGATTTTTCCGCCGTTGTCCTGAAAGATATCATTTATACCATGCTTAACAGCAAACTCTTGATACTTCCGTATATGAGGAAATATATCTTTCAGACATTTTCTGTCTTGATCCTGATCTAGAAGTGCAGTAGGTTCAACACCAAGGGCATCTGCTATGCGCTCAACATTATCTATAGAGATATTTCTCTCACCACGTTCAACGGAGCCTATATATGTTCTATGTAATTCACATAAATCAGCAAGAGTTTCTTGGGAAAGCCCTTTTATATTTCTTATTCTTCGTATATTCTGGGAAAGAAGTAACCGCAGAGGTTGTTTTTTTATTTTTGTCATCTTTGTAAGATAATAGTTGACAATTATAAGTCTACAGACTATAAGTATCTTCCATATGGTACATATATTGGAAAAATTTAAATTTAATAATAAACCTACATATACTACAGATAGGGGAGCTGCATATTGTGGAGACTCTCTTAACCTATTGCCGCAATTACCAGATAATAGCTTAGATCTCGTAATAACCAGCCCACCGTTTGCTTTGCAAAGAAAAAAAGAATACGGAAATGAATCCCAAGCCGAATATGTTGCCTGGCTTAGTCAATTTGCAAAATTAGTACATAGCAAACTCAAAGATACAGGCAGTTTTGTACTTGATCTGGGTGGGGCTTATGAAAAAGGCGTGCCATCCAGAAGTTTATATAATTTTAGAGTGCTTATACATTTCTGTGATGACATAGGCTTCTTCCTTGCAGAAGATTTCTATTGGTATAATCCTTCTAAATTGCCAAGTCCAATTGAATGGGTAAATAAGAGAAAAATCAGAGCAAAAGATTCTGTTAATACAGTATGGTGGTTTAGCAAAACTGAGTGGCCTAAAGCAGATGTCACAAAGGTGCTAGTGGAATACAGTGGCCGCATGAAAAAACTTATCGAGAACCCAAAGGCTTATTATACTCCAAAAGAACGACCATCAGGACATAATATTGGCAGTAGCTTTGGCAAAGACAATGGAGGAGCTATTCCATCCAATCTTTTACAGATTCCCAATTCAGAGTCCAATAGCCGGTATCTTGCTGCATGTAAGGAACTAGGTATAAAACAACATCCAGCTAGATTCCCTGCTAAATTACCTCAATTTTTTATTCGGTTTCTAACACAACCAGGAGATGTTGTTTTAGATATTTTTGCTGGTTCTAACACAACAGGTTTTGTATGTGAGCAAGAAGACCGTTACTGGTTGGCATTTGAAGAAAATAGAGAATATCTTGCTGCATCTGCTTTTAGGTTCTTAGAAAAAGAATGCTCAAAAAAAGAGTTGGCAGTTATTTATCAATGCATTATTCGTGGTAAAGAGCCTGTATTAAAGACTAAGCAGTCTATATTGGATATTGAGTTCACTCAGCAGTCATTAGTAGTTTAGTTATGCTCTTTGTTCATGGTTTTCCCGTTTTTAGCAATAATTTTTTATATAAGCATTTTTGTTGCCTATCCTCAACACTTTCCACATTAGCGTTACTAGCAGAAGTTACTCTTAAATATGCTAGCTATAAATGTTAAGAAATTTACCAAATGAAAAAAAAGGCAAAAGAAACCCTAGTCATTGTCTATTTTCAGTATTGGCGTTTTTTAAGTCTTAAACGCTGCAATTTAGCTGCTTTTAAATGCAACTAACCTTAGCTATAAATGTTTAAGAAATTTACTAAGCAGAAAAAAAGGCAAAAGAAACCCCGTGTTAGCTAGTTGTCACTCTCTAATCCTGCAAATTGGCGTACTATACTGTCTTAAACAGCGCGTTTCAGCTTATATAGCTAGAAATATTGTGAAGACATAAGGTGCACATAGTGCAAAAAATTAAAAATAAGACGCCAACTACGTTGTTTTCTTGCTGTTTAATCTGCACAGATGAAGATAACTGAATACCTTCAGTACCATGATAAGAGGGCTGGCGGAGTTTGTCAAGTAAGTTTTTCGTTTCTATTCCCAATGTTATATGGTTATGTAATACCAATTCTCATTACTAGTGAATCAAATAAGCGGCATTGCAGAGTTTTTTAATTGTGGAGTGAGAAAGAGAGGTAATAAATTTGCACAAAGCGCTCTCAAGCAAAGCAATTGTGTCGTAGATTTTGTTACGCAAAATGTTCTGTTTTATATATAACCAAAACCTCTCAACAGGATTGAGGTCAGGTGAGTATGGTGGTAGGTATATAATGTCGATATTTTTAGGTACTTTTAAATTTTTTGACTTATGCCAACTAGCACAATCCATGATAAGAAATGCCTCCCTTGTTCCTAAATATTGTGACATCTGCTCAAGGAATATATTCATACAATCAGTATTGACGTTTGAGCTAGAACTTTCTCCATTTCTGGGATTAACTGCACTATAGAGATAAAAATTTTGCCTACCTAGTTTTACCTTAACCTGTGTCCTAATGCCTTTTTTAAACCACCCGTGTCCAATCTTTGAATGTGTGCCAAACCGCGATTCATCGAAGAAAAATAGCTCTTTTTCAGGATACATGACAATAGTTTCATTAAGATTTTTTTTTAAATTCCTCTTGTTTACTTTTATCTTGTCCGTTATGCACTGGTCTTGGTGTGATATATGAGAATTTCATTCTTTGCATATTACGGTGTACTGTAGATTTGCTGATATTCAAACCAAACTTTTCTTGAATTCTTATTTTCATTTCTTTTATAGTAATATTGGGGTTTTCCTCTATCCACACCTCAACTTGTTCACGTTGACTTTGATTCAATATAGTTTTTCTACGGCGTTGAGGCGGAGCAAATAATTTTTCTTCTCTGCCAAATTTTAGGTCATGCAGTAAGTGCCTTTCTTGAAATGCAGCATATCTTTGCTACGGCTGTTATACTGTGCTTTTTTGCTGCAATTACAGCATTTAGTTTTTTTGCAACATATGCGTTATTTCTTACTTTCTTCAGCATTTCTTTTGCTGATTCCACCACTTTTTCATCCAATAATTTTGATCTTAATGCCATTTAAACCTCGCTACTTTACTTACTTCAGTATGGCTTTTTTTCTATTATTGTCTATCCGTTACTTGTGTAGCGGGAATTGGTATAAGAAGTCTAATAGCAAATTTTTAAGTTCCTCTTTAACTCTTTAACCAGCGGGCTCGCATGAGGAGAGGAGAGTAAAGGTCCTCTTCCATAGATATCTTCACACTTTTTTCTTCTTCTGTAGTTGGCAGACGAGTAAGAAAGTGAATCTTTGGTGCGCCACTAATTATTGCCATTGGTGTTTGCTCCGCCCCTTCTCCCATAACTAAAACAGCAGACGTTGCCAGCGCATCAAGAAGATTGACTTGTGTTACTTGCAGTGGTTGATCATAAAGATCTGGCTTGCCTATATAGGAATAAAATGGTTCAAATCCACACCAACCAAGAGCAACGCCCGTAACCCCAAGGCGCATAGGTGTTATGTTACTATCTGTAATCAAAATACCAAGATGTTTTATGCAGTGTTTTGTCTTGAGATAGTTCCATATTGATAGAGCTGTTTTCTGAACATCCTTTGGGTATAAAATATACATTTCATTACCATTTGATTCATCAATACCAGCAGATGGAATTAAGATATTGTCTTTGATTGTTAAATAGATGCCGTAAGAATTATGGTCTACATCAACAATTGCATCAGCTTCTCTTTTGATTAGCTCTTCTTTAGAACAAGCAGTTTTGCAAACCACTTGTTTTTGACAAATAGAAATGATTTTTGATGTGATAGCAAGAACAACTTCCTCTCCTAGCAACTCTGAAACATAGCGATCAAGAACCTGCTCTAATACTTCCCCACATTCAATGCGGTGGGTATAAATTGCTTTAACATGCATATTAACGTGTTAGCCTACATATAGTATAATCTTTCGTTTTGGTGAGAATAGTTTTATGCCATCCATCAAGAAGTGTTAAGTTGAAATATACATCACCTTTATAGGGTTTGTAAATTTCTGTCATGATGAACTCTGAAATTAGATTATATTCTAAAAAAAGATGCGCTATTTGTGCTCCACCAATCACAAAGATTTGAGGGTAACTCCAATTACTTTGGATTGACAAAAACTCTTGCATAGAAGAAATAATAGTGCATTTTACTCCTCTGTTAAAACAAGAATTTAATTTGTTACGAGAAAAAACAACAGGGATACGATCCTTCAATATGTTTTGAGGCATAGTTTCAAATGTTTTTCTTCCCATAACAATAACTTGTTTGTCAGTCACCTGACGAAAATGATCTAACTCACTTGGATAATGCCAGGGCAATCCATTATTTATTCCAATTACCCCCTTGGGATCAACAGCCATAATTCCGATAACTATCATCCCTGTAAAGCAGCTTGAGCTACAAAGAATCGCATGTGATCACGCACATTATGCACTCGAAGGAAATCAACCTTGTTGTGCAATGCAGATGATAAAGCAATTGTTTCTAAATCTCGGTTAAAGACAGGTTCTGTAGAAAAAGAAGAAATAAATGACTTTCTAGAATGACCAACCAGAACTTTGCAGCCAAAATTTTGTAACGTTTCTATACTGCGTAAAATCTGGATATTCTGGTACATAGATTTGCCAAAACCAATACCAGGATCAATAATGATCGAGCTTTGATCAAAACCTAGGGCAAGTAACCTGTTAATGCTCTTTTCTGCCCAATTATTTATGGTATCAATTGGATCAATGTCACTTGGGATAATGTTGTCACTATGTGGTGGTATGGAGAGTGAATGCATAATAACGATACTACATCCACTGCTAGCAATCGCTTTTAAGGTATTATCATCTAGATCTCCCTTCTGATCGTTTACCCAGGCAATGTTGTAGTGTTCCAAAACATTTAAAATAACGTCTGACCAGAAGCTATCAATGCTGACTTTAATGTCACCAACTTTCATATATTGATTAAGGTCATCAAGCACTGGTTTTAAGCGTGCATACTCTGCTTTTGGAGTTTGTATTGAGGAGCCAGGTCTTGTTGATTGAGCACCA
Organism: Wolbachia endosymbiont (group A) of Chalcis sispes; assembly: GCF_964026765.1. Lineage (NCBI taxonomy): Bacteria > Pseudomonadati > Pseudomonadota > Alphaproteobacteria > Rickettsiales > Anaplasmataceae > Wolbachia > Wolbachia endosymbiont (group A) of Chalcis sispes. The sequence continues at coordinate 464,731 of NZ_OZ034697.1, read as the reverse complement.
AGTTCAACTATGCTTGCACCATCTGATAACAGCCGCAGTGCCTGCTTGGTTGCTTGATCTGCATCATAATAAAGACCACCATCTGAAAATGAATCAGGAGTAATATTGACAATACCTACAAGCTCTGGTGAAAGCGTAAAACTCCTTAAAAAGCAATCCTTAATGTTAGGGTTAACAGTACCAAACGTTTTGTTAACTACTGCCATAGGGTTCAGCATTGTCATCAAGTGAAGCAAAAATGGTCTGTTTATCAATTCTGGGTGAGGAATCTTAAGGTAGGGTGTATCAAGTGTCAGGTCATCCCATAACAAAATATCCAAATCAATAACGCGAGGTGCCCATTTTTCATAGACCTGCAGACGGCCAATGTCACATTCAATTTGTTTAAGGCCCTTTAACAGCTCTTCAGGAGAAGAAGAACAACTTCCATACACAACCATATTTAGAAATGGCCTGTCCCACCCAGGTGAAGCATCATTTGGTAAAATAGCCTTAGTTTCCAGAATAATTGAAGATTTTAAATTTTTAAAATAGCGTTCCTGCAGTAACTGAGCAGCCTTTTGTAAATGGGAAAAGCGATTCCCCATATTTGAGCCAATAGAAATGTAAATCATTCTTGCAACGCATTACGATAAGTAAAGAAAACACCTCCATGCACACTGGGGACAGGTGGTGCAACTTTGTGAATAGTTACGCCTATAGAAGAAATAATAAGCTTTTTTTGCATCACAAGGTTATTAATGGTCCTGTATATATCATGAGTTAAATGCTCGATTAAGTTGAATTGCTTGCTTTGAACGAGAGATTGAATACTCTGAACTACCTCCAAGTAGCATATAGTATCCTCAAGCCGGTCAGTTGTAAGTCCTAAAGGGGGATTTAAAGGTAAAATCAATATTAACACTAACTAATTGAGAATGATACTTCTCTTCTGCACTATAGCCTAAATGAACCCAAAGCCGTAAGTCAGATATAAGAAGATTACATGCAGACATTGCATTCCAACATCACTGAGTTTAAGCTACTTAAACTACTAACACACGCTAGCATTCATCATTCCATCAAGAAAACCCCACAAGAGCCTTGCTCCCTTTTGAGCACCCTGCATAACTTTATCTTGCTCTTTTTCATCTAGATCTTCAATAAGATTTGCACATTCCTCAGAATGCCACTCATCAGCATGCATATGAACCGTAAAAAATTGAAGAGAACGCTCATCACTTATTGAATAGTGTTTTTTTAAACCTTCAATTTTAGACTTAGAAACCTCTGGAGTTTGACGTTCGTAAGCGTATAAGGCTCCAAGACCTGCCGCAAAACCTGATCTTACAATGTCAAAGTAACCATCAATTAATTCTTGTGTCTCCTTAATCTGTGCACTTTCACGAAGATCAGATCGCGCAACGCCAAGCCCTTCAGCAAAACGTTTCCATAACTCTGGATGATTTTCATCACCTTGTTCCTCTTCTATTAAATTACCAAGTAAAACCTGTCGCATTTTTAGATCTGGGCACAAAAAATGTATACCACTGATGTAACGAGGGAACGCAGCAACGTGGTGATAATATTCTTTAGCATAGGTTTGTAAAGCTTGCAAGCTTAAGCTTCCTGTATTCCATGATTGGTAGAATGGATGATTTAGTAAGTGCAATTCATCTAACTTGTTATTTAGAGACTTAGTAAATTTCATTATTTCCTCCATTATATCAACATATAGTTCATATACTACAGCTTTCTCATTGTTACGATCATGCTAAGATCAATACAATGGTGGGATTGGTAGGACTCGAACCTACGGCCAATTCGTTATGAGCGAACTGCTCTAACCGACTGAGCTACAATCCCTTTTATCAATATTTATAATACACACAAAAGCAAATTTGTCTATTAGCTTATTTCACTATCAACCCAACTTGACAAATCATTTGTTGCACCAATTTTGCGTGCAATTTCCTTACCATCTTGAAATATGATTAAAGTGGGTATAGATTGCACTCCATACTTACTTGGCACTTCAGTCCCTTCATCTATGTCGAATTTGCAGATCTTAATCTTGCCTTTTCTGTCTTTAGCCAATTGTTCGATACGTGGCATTAGACTTTTACATGGCCCACACCATTCTGCCCAAAAGTCTATCAGAACAAACCCTTTATAGTCAGTGACTTCAGATTTGAAATTTTGATCATTTACCGATGTAATATCATCACTCATAAAATACCTAAATTTTTGTAAAATATAGCGTATCTATTAGCAGTTAATCAACTAAATTCTTACCGCAGAGCTTGAAAAATTGCCCTAAAGTGTTTTGCACAAACAAAAAACTTCTATTACATCTGGTGGTTAAAGATATCCACGTTTTCCCAACCCATTAAGTCTAACTCAATACGAGTAGGAAGAAATTCAAAGCACTTTTGGGCCAATTCTTTTCTATTTTCACGTTCCAGCATTAAGTCTAGCTTTTCCTTTATCCTGTGGAGATACAAAACATCAGATGCAGCATAACTTTTTTGTTTGTCTGTTAAATTTTCATTTCCCCAATCAGAAGATTGCTGCTGCTTATTTAGTTTGGTATCAAGCAGCTCTAAGCACAACTCTTTTAAGCTATGATTATCTGTGTAAGTGCGAACTAAACGTGAAGCTATCTTTGTGCAATAGCACGGAAGTGCCCAAGTTTCCAAGTAATAACGTATTATGCTCACATCAAATCGCGCGAAGTGAAATATTTTAGTTATATTTTTATCCTCTAATATTTTTCTCAAATTTGGAGCTGTATAATTGTTCTTGAGTTGAACTAAGTGAGCGTTGCCATCATTAAAAGAGAGCTGCACAAGGCATAATCTATCTCTGCTATGAAGTAGCCCCATTGCCTCGGTATCAACAGCTATAGACCTTACATCATCTGGTATTGAACTAGCTGGCAAGTCGTCTTTATATAAAAATATTCCCATAAAGCTTTGTGGAATAATTAAAAACTTATGATAATCAAAAATGAGCCTTAAGTATACGAAAAGATCATAGAAGGAACCACGCAAATTTATGGGCTCTCACATTTTTCGTGTACACGGGGGTTTACAAATTGCTGTATATGCCTATAATTAAGTAAATTTAGGTTAATTTAATTGCGGGAGTAGCTCAGTTGGTAGAGCGCAACCTTGCCAAGGTTGAGGTCGAGGGTTCGAACCCCTTCTCCCGCTCTTTACTTTCAAAATCATTTCGTCAAAAATCCCTTGACAAACTCCGCCAGCCCTCTTATCATGAGACTGAAGCTATTGTATTTGCTTTCGCCAATCTGCAGATTAAAAGGTAAGGATTACTTAATGTATCGGCGTCTTATGTTCAATTTTTTGCAGTATATAGATACTGTATGTCTTTACAAAACTTCATCTACATCTAGATTTTTATCTAAATAAGCTGAACGCGCTTATAAAGCGTTACAAGACATCAAAAAATGCCAATACTCGACAGAGATAGTAAAAGACTAGCTAACTCGGGGATTCTTTGTCTTTTTTTCTGCTTAGTAAATTTCTTAAACGTTTGCAGCGTAAGTTAGTTGCAATTAAAAGCGGCTGAATCTCGCTTGTCAAGCGTTTAAAACATAAAAAACGCCAATATTTTAAAGCGGATAATAACCTCAGGGCTTCTTTTGCCTTTTTTTTCATTTGGTAAATTTCTTAAATATTTATAGCTAAACGACAACCGTCATCCCGCTACGTGTTAGCGGGATCTCTTGTTAGCGGCTGAGATACCGCGAATGAATCGCGGTATGACGTAGGACTGCTGTCATTCCAGCGCGTGACGCTGGAATCCAGTTCTTATTACCTGGTGTAAAGTTAAGTTTCCTGGATCCCAGTGTCTGGGCACTGGGATGACAAGAAAGGAGCACTGGGATGACAAGAAAGAGGCTGCTTGGATAACAGAAGAAGGAGGCTACTTGGACAACACCCTGACAACCATCATCCCGCTACGTGTTAGCGGGATCTGGAAATACCGCGGCGGTATGACGTAGGACTGCTGTCATTCCAGTCTGGAATCCAAAAAAGGATGATGTCATCCCAGTGCCCAGACACTGGGATGGCTTTGTTGCATCACACTTTATGAGATGGTGATTTATGGTAAATTCATGTAACTATCTCAAATTTAGCCATACCAATATCAGTGAATTTATTAAGCAAATAGCATTTGATTAGCAGTTCTTTTTCTCGATTTATCTCAGATTTATTCCTAAAACTAAATCCGAATATTTGCTTTAATCTTGAGAAAAACCCTTCAATATAAGATCTTTTCCCATAATTTACTTCTTTTTTCCATTCTTTCATGCCATCTTCACCATATAATTTTATTAACCTAATAGCAGCATTCCTGTCAGACATATAATCTATTTCTGGATGTTCTGCCGCATTGTTTATTGGTGGAATTTTTGTCTTTATATCATATTCGTTACACAACTTATAAAACTTGTGCCTATCACATGCTCTATCTGCATATAGTGCTTTTATGGCATGCTGAAAATCAACTTCTTTTAGCAAATCACAAGCTCCATAGTGATCAGAGTAGACACCGTTACTGTATTTTACAGCTATGGCTTTTTTGTTGTTTATATTCAACATTACGTACAATTTTCTCGTTTGCTCATAGCCACGATATTTTCTGTCAGTGCTATTTTCCTTACTGTGACCAGGAGTGTTGTTGTATATACTAATTCCTGTACTGTCTATAGCAATTTCGATATCTTCCATATTATAGCTCTTTCCATAAAAGTCTGGATGTGATAGGATAAGGGTAGATGATGATAAGGAGGTTGAATGCCAGCAGCATATAGTTATGATTTAAGAAAAAAAGCAATGGAAGCGCTAGACGAAGGAGAAAGCAGAGAAACAGTGGCAGCAAGATTTAAGATTGGACGAACTACTTTATGGGAGTGGCAGCAAAGAAGAAAAGAAACAGGAGACTTTCAATCAAAAAAACTTGGAAATGGGGGTTACAATCACAAAATTACCGACTGGGGTACCTTTGCCAAATTTGCCAGAGAACACGGAGGAAAGACTCTATCGGAAATGGCTAAACTTTGGAACAACGTTAGTATCCAAACGATCTATCGAGCCCTTAAAAAAATTGGATTTACGCGCAAAAAAAGACATATGGATACAAGGAAAGAAACGAAGAAAAACGTGCTGAATTTTTGAAAATTATAGCGACAAAAGAACCTAAAAACTTAGTGTATATAGATGAGTCTGGCATTGATAACACCGAAGACTACCCCTACGGATATTGCCAGAAAGGACAGCGGTTTTATGCCTTAAAATCTGGAAAGAAAACTCAACGAATCAGTATGGTTGCAGCCTTAAGTGGAAGAAAGATAGTTGTTCCGTTAACCTTTGAAGGCCACTGTAATATGGATGTTTTTAATGGATGGTTTGAGCAATTTTTGACACCGATCTTGGAACCTGGACAGACTGACCTTACCCAGAAAAAGTGGAGAGAAAGAAAAGAGTTTTTTTGGGTAAAATAAAATTTTGGAGGATTAGAAATGGCAAGAGAATATACGGCAGAATTCAAATTGGAAGCTGTTAAGCTGGCAAATGAACAAAGAAAGGTAGGTCAACCAGTTGCAAAAGTAGCAAGAGATCTAGGAATAAGGGATAGTGTATTAGGAAAATGGATGAAGAAATATAACGAAAAAAAGTCAGCGGCAAATGCATTTCCAGATGTAGCACCTTATGACAAAGAGAGATTTGATTTACAGAAAGAGTTAGCAAAAGTAACAAGAGAAAGAGACATTTTAAAAAAAGCCCTGGCCAGTCAAAAAGAGTAAAATATTTTTTCATAAAAGAGCATAGTAAACACTATAAAGTGCAGGAATTATGTAGGGTTTTCTGCTAGTGGCTACTATAAGTGGACTACAAGGAAAATAAGCAGTAGAGAATCAACAAATAAAAGCAGATATTCAAAAAAAGCTTTTAAATGTAGATATGGAGCTCCTAAAATTCATGCTGAATTAAAGGCTTTGGGTAAAAGTTGCAACTTAAAAACAGTGCAAAGTATTATGCAGAAAAATGGTATTCAGGCTATATTGAGAAGAAAATTTAAAATTAAGAAACAACAAACGGACAGTAGCTCCCAATATATTAGACCAAAACTTTATTGTCGATCAACCAAATAAAGTATGGGATTACTTATATAAAAACCAAAGAAGGATGGCTATATTTGGCAACAATAATCGATCTATATTCACGCATGGTAGTTAATGAGCAGTTCAATAAATAAACAATTGGTTATGGACTCTTTATTAATGGCCGTTAACAAGCGTAAACCTGCCAAAAATCTACTATTACATAGTGATCAAGGTTCACAATATACTTCGCAAGGTTATCAATATCTCTTATCCATAAAAAACATAGATGAGTCATAAAGGTTGTTGTTACGACAATTCTGTTGTGGAAAGCTTCTTCAGTTCTCTAAAAAGGGAGTTACCAATAGACACCTCTCGGCACTCTAAACAGCATATCAAAACTGCTATATTTGAATATATAGAAATTTTTTATAACAAACAACGTCACTATTAACTATTGCATTCCAGAACAATTTGATGCATCATTCTTTTTGTAAAAAACATTCCAAACTTTCTCTCCACTTTTTCTGGGTAAGGTCAGTCAGCTACTTGGATGACAGGGGAGGGAGGTCCTACCCTGACAATCGTCATCCCGCTACGTGTTAGCGGGATCTAGAGATACCGCGAATGAATCGCGGTATGACGGTTTGCAACGGTATGACGTAGGGCTGCACTAGCTATATCATGCATTTTATTAACCGACACTATAAACAATATCCTTACAATTATGAGATTGAACCACAACTTGCTCAAGCGTTAAGCTGCTGCGTTTAGCGTCTTTACTGTGATTTTCCCCAAGAACATTTGTTCTTTCTCGTTTTATTTCCTCAATGAATTTCCCATTAACATCTTTAGGATCAATCTCTTCTTCAGAATATATAAGGTTAGTGCAATTTGTTTTTCTATAATAATGCACGCCAAGACATATAATTGATAATGCAAGTATACCAGAACCTATAAGTAATGATAATCCTATGTTATTAGTCAAAGGGTTTTGGTAAAATTTTTGTACACCATTAACACCATGTGTTGCAAGTAGCCCTAGAGGAAACGCTATATTTGCAGCAACTACACCAGTAAATAATGCAGTAAATATTGGTCTGTCGTTAATTACTGATTTTATTTTATTAGTTCTAGTAATTACTTTTTCGTCAATGTTAGTGAAGCCTTGTTTAGCTTCCCAAGCATTAAGTACAAAATTTGAATGAGTGCCATTGCTATATTCCAGTCTTACAGATTTTATAGCTTTATCTTTTGGCTGGTGCTCCAACACCTCAGCTAAAATTTTATCCGCATCTTTTTTTTGAATGGAATGTTCTTCAGTATCTATAAATTGCCTTGTTGCAAAAAATATTGGACCAATTGCAAGCAATGCAGCAAGTGCGATAACTGGTATAGTGATATATTTTGGGCTGTTTGTAAAAAATGCAATAAATTTTGCTTTATCTTGTAAATATAATAAAGCTGCAGATATACTGAGTATAATAGCACTTGCACCAAAAATTATAAAACCCTTCTGCTGCATGGCATACTTTGCTCTTGGCAAGAATCTGTTTGTTTTTTTATTTTTTAAAATTGCATCGTCATTTATGTTAAATTTACTATTTGTAAGCAAAGACTTTTTAGAGCCATCTGCTGCGCTTGTGTATGATGGTAGTGAGCCAGTTGGAGGTATATTTGAGCTGTTAGTTCTTTGTAAATCTTCTAATATTTCACTATTCCAAGGTGGACTAAATACTGTCTCTTGAGAAGGTGATCTGCTTAGAGTGGGATTTTGTGGCACGTCAACATGAGTTTCTTCACCTTTTGTTTCTTCTAGGGAAGGAGGTGATACTTGAGTCTCAAGAGTTAACGGATCTCTTGAATTAGCATTGCTGTTTTTTTTCTCTTTAAATTCTTCCTCTAACAAAGCTTCTAAAGCTGTATTTTCATCATTTTTTTTCGGAGTACTTGTCCTAAGTGCTGGTATTGGTAAAATTCCTGGTGTTATCTCGCCATCTTCACTTATTGATGTGGAAGAAATTAATGTTACTGTTTGTTCTTCATTTACTGGTCCAGGCATATTCACTCCAAAATTAATTACTATGCTGCATTGATTACGCTATAGTTATTAAGATATAGTAAATACCAATTTACGGATAATTATTAGTATAGAAATTGTCTATCAAAGATTCTTTCATTCAGAGGGTAATCTTTGTCAAAAAGCAAAGTGATTGTGTTCTCATGGTCTTTTTGTATTTTTATCTGTGATATATCATGAAATTCTTTGTAATCTGATACTACAAGTGCTGGACGGTTTTTTGTGTCGTTAATGTCAATTTGTACGATTGTATCGTTTGATATTAACGCTCCATTCCAATGCCTTGGGTAATAGCTATTGATAGAGGTTAATGCAAGTAAATTTGAATTTAGCGGCAAGATTGGGCCACCGGCAGAGAAGTTGTATGCAGTGCTGCCTGTGGGGGTAGATAATATTACTCCGTCCCCTCTAAATTTCTCTACTTTTAGCTTATCGTTGATAGTAATATTCATCTCTACTATTTGGTTCGCTTTTCTAAAAACGTATACTTCGTTTACTGCTATGTAATGATATCTCTTGCCACTTGTGTCTGTTGCTTCCATTTTTAGCAAAGTTAACTGAGTTGAAGTTGCATGCTCTATATGATCAATTAAATCTTCACTGCAGCTAAAGCATTTATTCATCAAAAACCCAACATTGCCAGTGTTTATCCCATACACATGCATGTTTTTATTTTCTATGACGTAATTGTGCAAAGTGCGTAGCATAAAGCCATCACCGCCAATAACTATCAGTAGATCAATTTCGGACTTATTTTCTTCTGTTATATTGATAAAATTAAGTTTCTTTAATAGTTTAGATACTTCCTGCGATTTTGGTGATGGAGAAGCAACATAGCCTATATTTTTGTATTTATGCATGCTTCAGTAAACTCTCTAAAACTTAAAGAGGAGGAAAATTAGAAAATGCTTCCATATTTATCGTTAAACTTAGCTAATTTGCTAGTTTTACTTGCTAACCCGCTTGTCAAACTTCCAGTCCATGCAGGGTGAGTAAGAGGATCTCTATCAAGTTTTACCCTATCTCCCTCCTTTCCATAAGTGGAACGAGTTTCAAACTCTTGACCGTCTGTCATAACTATAATAATTTTATGATAATTCATTGTTGTTTATAAACTTTTAGTCAGTTAATATTCTAGTGAACTTAATTCACTAAGTCAATCATTATTCTAAAATATTGACAAAAAATAAATAAAGTAGTATATTTAATAAGGAATAAATAATAACTATCATGATTTTTGCTTTCCCCGGTCAGGGCTCTCAGTTTGTAGGAATGGGAAAGAGCTTATATAGTGAGTTTTCTGTTGCAAGACAAGTATTTAATGAAGTAGATAGCATATTGGATGGAAAGCTGTCTCATTTAATCTTCAACGGTCCTATTGAAGAATTAACCATTACAGAAAACGCTCAGCCAGCTATAATGGCAGTATCAATTGCAATGCTACGTGTTATGGAGCATATGTTTGGCAAATCTCTTTTCACTGATCACAATGTTAAATATGTTTGTGGGCATTCAGTTGGCGAATATACAGCGCTGTGTTCTGCAGGAGCGTTAACGCTTGAGTCTGCGATCAAGCTGCTGAAAGTTCGCAGCGAAGCAATGCATGAAGCTTCACTGAAATGTAAAGGCGGAATGGTTGCGTTGCTTGGAGCAGAGATAAATGAAGTGGAAGATATATTGAAATCAGTTCAAATTGACGGAATTTGTGAAATTGCAAACGATAACGGTGGCGGACAAGTGGTTATAAGTGGCACTAGAGAAGCTCTTGAAATGTTACCCGATTTATTCAAAAACTCGAGTGTGAGGAAACTAATTAAATTACAGGTTAGTGGGCCTTTTCATTCATCTCTTATGAAACCTGCTGATGAAAAAGTTTTGGAGTTTTTGAAGGGTATTAAAATAACCCGTCCTATAGTTCCTTTGATATCAAATGTTACAGCTAAAGAGGAGAGTGATCCCAAAGTTATAAAAACTTTACTCGCCAAGCAAGTTGTAAGCAGAGTGAAATGGAGAGAAATGGTTTTGTATATGTCAAGCCGTGGCATTAACAAATTTGTTGAAATTGGCCCTAATAAAGTTTTATCTAATTTGGTCAAAAGAATTGACCAATCTATCAGTACAAAAAATATAGATAGTATTGGTGATATTGACAGCTTCTTTAATGAATCATTAGTACTAACAGCGAAAAATTTAAAAGTTGGATTAAGTTAAAACACATCTATTTGATGTCATTCCGGTGCATAACGCTGCCTAGCTGGAATGACAGAGGGTAATGCAAGAAATCAACGAACTGCCTGTCATTTCGTTTGGTTTTTTAATTCCAAGTAGCTGTAAAATAGTAGGGGCAATGTCAGATAACCTTCCGTCTCTTAGTTTTAGATTATCGCAAGACACAATAAATGGCACTTTATTTAGAGTGTGTGCTGTATGAGGTGTATTATTTTCTTCATCGAACATACATTCCACATTACCATGGTCTGCAGTGACAATTAACGCGGTGTTGCTTGACTTTTTAACAGCACTCAGCACTTTTGCAAGACAATCATCTACAGCTAGCACAGCTTTCTCGGCTGCTTTTATATTACCTGTATGTCCTACCATATCAGGATTAGCGTAATTTACAACTATCAGTGCGAATTCTTGGGAGTGAATTTTTTCTACAAGCTTTTCTGTGAGCTCGAAGGCTGACATTTCGGGCTGCAAATCGTAAGTTTGAACTTTTGGTGAGGGAATGAGTATTCTTTCTTCACCAGAGAAAGGTTCTTCTTTTCCACAATTGAAAAAGAAAGTCACATGAGCGTATTTCTCGGTTTCGGCGATACGTAATTGTCGTAATTTATTGTCTTCTATTGTTTGTCCTAGAGTATCAGCGAAAGAAGTAGGAGGAAAAATATAAGGAATTTTGAGATCTTCTTTATACTTCATCATACTTAAAATTGAAGAGAATTTTGCTACCTTAGCGTAATCTGTTTTGCCAAGCAAAATACTTGCTAATTGTATCATTCGATCAGCACGAAAGTTAGCCAACAGCACTCCATCTTCTGGTTTTATACCTTGATAATCACCTATTACTGCGGGCCTGATAAACTCATCAGTTATGTTATTTTGATAGTTATTCTCAATCAACGATACTGCATTATCATGACAAGGTGCCTTTGCAAATGCGATAGCCTCATAAGCTTCGATTGTTCTCTTCCACCTGTTGTCACGGTCCATAGCATAGTAACGCCCAGAAACAGTAGCAATTCTTGTGTCATTTCCCTTTATACTCTTTGTAAATTCTTGAATGCATTTTTTTCCTGAATTTGGCAATGTGTCTCTGCCATCTAAAAATGCATGTATCACCACTTTTATTCCATGCTGTGATATTTTATTTGCTAAAGTTGAAATATGCTTTTGATGCGAATGAACACCGCCATCTGACACTAATCCCATTATATGGCATACTCCGTTCTTACTTTTTAGATTACTAATAAAACTTTGTAGATTTACATTGTTTTCTATTGTTCCAATCTCTTGATTAATGCGCTGAAGGCTTTGTATTACCACTCTACCACTGCCAATATTCATATGGCCAACTTCTGAGTTACCTATTTGACCACCAGGTAACCCCACATCAGTTCCACAGGCGGATAAACTGCATTTTGGATAATTAGAGCTAATATATTGCCAACAGGGTGGATTTGCGTTGCTAATAGCATTGTATTTACTGTTTTCTACTCCATTTCCCCAACCATCTAGTATACATAAAACGACTGATTTAATGCCCATATAAAATCAACACTAAAATTCAACAGAGAAGAGCTCCCCGGGCCGGATTCGAACCAGCGACCAATTGGTTAACAGCCAACTGCTCTACCACTGAGCTACCGAGGAATAAACCGTTTTTAATTTACCATGTTGAACGTTGGTTGTAAACGTTTTTTGTGTAGACTTTAAGTCCAACTGGTCACAGAAACGAAAAAACTTACTTGACAAACTCCGCCAGCCCTCTTATCATGAGACTGAAGCTATTGTATTTGCTTTCGCCAATCTGCAGATTAAAAGGTAAGGATTACTTAATGTATCGGCGTCTTATGTTCAATTTTTTGCAGTATATAGATACTGTATGTCTTTACAAAACTTCATCTACATCTAGATTTTTATCTAAATAAGCTGAACGCGCTTATAAAGCGTTACAAGACATCAAAAAATGCCAATACTCGACAGAGATAGTAAAGGACTAGCTAACTCGGGGATTCTTTGTCTTTTTTTCTGCTTAGTAAATTTCTTAAACATTTGCAGCATAGGTTAGTTGCAATTAAAAGCAGCTAAATCTTGCTTGTCAAGCGTTTAAAACATAAAAAACGCCAATATTTTAAAGCAGATAATAACCCTAGGGCTTCTTTTGCCTTTTTTTTCATTTGGTAAATTTCTTAAACATTTATAGCTAAACGACAACCGTCATCCCGCTGCTTGTTAGCGGCTGAGATACCGCGAATGAATCGCGGTATGACGGTTCGTGGCGGCGTGACGATAAGCTCGTCATCCCGCTACGTGTTAGCGGGATCTCTTGTTAGCGGCTGAGATACCGCGAATGAATCGCGGTATGACGGTTCGCAGAGGCATGACGGTTCGTGGCAGCACGATAAGCTCGTCATCCCGCTACTTGTTAGCGGGATCTAGAGATACCGCGGCGGTATGACGGTTCGTGGCGGCGTGACGATAAGCTCGTCATCCCGCTACGTGTTAGCGGGATCTATGTTAAGGTATGACGGTTAAGTAAGGGATCTATGTTAAGAGATACCGCGGCGGTATGACGGTTCGTGGCGGCGTGACGATAAGCTCGTCATCCCGCTACGTGTTAGCGGGATCTCTTGTTAGCGCCGCGGCGGTATGACGGTTCGTGGCGGCGTGACGATAAGCTCGTCATCCCGCTGCTTGTTAGCGGGATCTCTTGTTAGCGGCTGAGATACCGCGAATGAATCGCGGTATGACGGTTCGCAGAGGCATGACGGTTCGTGGCAGCACGATAAGCTCGTCATCCCGCTACGTGTTAGCGGGATCTCTTGTTAGCGCCGCGGCGGTATATTTGTCATCCCGCTAGCGGGATCTATGTTGAGAGATACCGCGGCGGTATGACGGTTTGTGGCAGTATGACGATAAGACACAAAGCCTAATGGAAAAAACTGCGAACGCCAGTGAAAAACATAGCAATTTTATTTTCATTTGCAGCTTTTATCACATCTTGATCTTTTAGCGAGCCACCGGGCTGAATTATAGCTGTAATTCCATGTTTTGTGCTTTCTACTATGCTATCTGGAAATGGGAAAAATGCATCTGAAGCAAGCACCGCACCTTTACATTTTTCACCTGCTTTTTTCACTGCAATGTTAACACTATCTATTCTGCTTGTTTGTCCTGCACCGATGCCAATAGCACAACCATCTTTTGCTATAACTATTGCGTTGGATTTCACATGCTTACATATTTTCCAGGCAAAAATAAGATCTTTTTTTTCTTTGTCTGTTGCAGTGCATTCTGTTACTTGTTCTGCTTTTATTGTGTGGTCATTATTTTCTTGCACCAAAAACCCACCAACAACATTTTTAGTTTGGTATTTCACATTTTGTTGAAAAGATTTATGAATAATCACTCTTAAATTTTTCTTTCTTTGCAAAATTTTTAGTGCCTCATTGTTTACTGATGGTGCTATCACAACTTCTAAAAATATCTCGTTTAATTTTTCCGCTAGCTTTAAATCTATCTCCCGGTTTAAGGCAACTATACCACCAAAACTGCTTACTTCATCGCACGATAGAGCTTTTTCATATGCCTCCAAAGCATTATTACCAATAGCAGCGCCACATGGGTTATTGTGCTTGATTATCACTGCTGCAGGCTCTTTAAACTCAGAAATTATGTTAAGTGCGGACTCTATATCTACTATATTATTATAACTCAACTCTTTTCCATGTAGTTTTTCCAACGGATATTCTGTAAATTGATTACTATAAAATGCAGCTTTTTGATGAGGATTTTCACCATACCTGAGTTCTTGTACTTTATGTCCATATAGTGCAAAAAACTCTGGTAACTCATTATTCTTACTCTGGGATAAAAACCAACTGTGAATATTAGAATCGTAGTGTGCAGTGAGAGCAAATGCTTTGGTTGCTAAGTGTTTTCTATATTCCAATGTTGTTTTATTGTTATTTTTTATCATCTCAGCTTTTAGTGCTTCGTAGTCTTGAATGCTAGAAATAACTGAAGTAAAACGAAAGTTTTTTGCTGCAGCTCTAATTAACGCCACTCCGCCGATATCAATTTGTTCTATAATTTGCTCTTCATTTGAGCCGCTATTTACTGTCTCCCAAAATGGGTATAGGTTAGTTATAAGCAGGTCTATTGGCTTAATACCTAGATTTTGTATTTCCGTTTTGTGTTTTTCTCTATTGCAAAGTATTCCTCCATGAATTTTAGGGTGTAAAGTTTTTACTCTACCACCAAGTATCTCTGGAAATTGTGTGTAATCTGAGACCTCTTGTGTTTTTATTCCTGCACTAGATAGCGTTTTATAAGTATTTCCCGTTGAAAGAATTTCTATTTGTTGCTGCGTTAAAAACGATGCAAGATCAATTATATTCGTTTTATCGTATACTGATATTAAAGCTCTTTTTATTTTCATTTTTATATGGAAAGTTTTTTAAGATTATATCTAAGAAAAGGAAATTTAGCTATTACATTTCTACACTAATTTAAAGCAGCCTATTCTATAAATTTTTTTACCATGCTTGATTTCAAGCCACGAATAAAATCTTCAATACTGCAAGGATTTCTCCCTTCCATTTGTACAACTTTAGGAATTAAAGTGCCACCTTTTAAACTTATGTGCATATTATCGTTAACAATCTTACCTTGTTCTGAAGCGAGAGCTTCAAAGTCAGCATCAAGTATCCTGATACGTTTATTCTCTATCTTGATAAACGCTTTTGGGTAAAACGCTTTAACCTTTCTATAAGCAACTTCACAGGCATCACTTGCATAAATTTTATAGTCTTCCACTTTGTCAGCGTAACATGCATCGTTATCGTTCTGTTTTAAGGGAAGCTGTTTTTCAATTTCGTTTAGCACTTTCAGCAGTAAATCACTGCCTAGCTTAGATAATTTATCATGCAATGTCTTGTAATTATCGTTCTTTTCGATAAGAAATTTTTCCTGTTTTAAAATAGGGCCGGAATCTAATCCTTCATCCAATTGCATAATGCTAACCCCGGTTTCTTGATCTCCTGCTAAAATTGTGTGCTGTATCGGGGCTGCACCACGCCACCTTGGTAGTAATGAAGGATGAATATTAATACAACCATATTTTGGAATATTCAAAATTTCTCTTGGAAGTATCAACCCATACGCGGCTACAACTGCAACGTCTGGTTTGAAATTTCTAAATTTTTCTTGCTCTGCCGAAAACTTTAGAGAGATAGGAGTACATACCTCTATGTTACTTTCTTCAGCGATAACATGTACTGGAGATTTCGTTGGCTTCTGTCCACGCCCCGAAGGTTTTGGAGCCTTGGTGTATACTGCCACCACTTCGCTCTTTGATTTCAGTAACAAGCTCAGAGAATTAACAGCAAATCCTGGTGATCCCATGAAAATAATTCTCATGGTGTTTTTGCTTTAAGAATTCTCCGCTAATTTACCACTTACAGTTTCTACTAATTTGGCAAAATCATCCTTATAATTAACTGCCATCTCAGCAAGAATTTTTCTATTTAAATCAATGCCGGCAAGTGTAAGACCATGCATAAACCTACCATAAGTAAGCCCATGCTCTCTTGTTGCTGCATTAATACGTATTATCCATAAGCTACGGAAATCACGTTTACGGGTTCTTCTGTCTCTATAAGCATATTGCAGTGCTTTTTCAACTCTTTGTAATGCAATTCTATAACAACTTTTTGCGCGCCCTCTATAACCCTTTGCCAGTTTCAATATTTTTTTATGACGAGCGTGAGTAGTGACTCCACGTTTTACCCGAGCCATTTTATTTTACCTCCATTTTGTTAAATACCGTAAGGCATATGAAGCTTAACTATACGCGAGTCAGATTTACCAAGAATCGTTGTACCGCGCTGATTACGAATATTAGATTTACTTCTCTTTACCATGCCATGCCTTTTGCCTGACTGAGTAGAAATAACTTTACCCTTAGCTGTAAGGTGAAAGCGCTTTTTCACAGAAGATTTGGTTTTTAATTTTATTTTCTTCATATTCCAAATAAATTTACAAGCACTACTATTGAGTTCTTTAATAGTAATTAAGCATTAGTATAAATAATTTTATTAAAGAATCAAATTAAAATTGTATATTAAAGGAGTTTAAAAGTAATTACGCCCAATATGTGTGTTATACCTTCTTTATTCCCAAGTGGCAACAATACTTGCCTCATTTTAACACTTTCACTTTCTTCCTCTTCGTTGATTGGACATTTACTCTCTATTACAGTATCAAGTTTATCAATAACTGCATCTATTTTATATAGTCGCAAAAATGGTGCATCAATTGCATACTTATTATCAATACGCGTCTTGTTCTCAAAACCATAGAATTCAACAGCCTTTTCTCCTGCATTTTCGCAAATATAACCTTGATCTTTGACTTCAATGATAAAACAATGCTGCCATGACTCCATTATTTCTGCAGTGTCTATTTCATGCCTTTCTGGCCAATCTCTGTCTGATCCTTTTATGTCATTCCAGTGTTGAGTCACCACATTTGCTATTCTTTTTTCTTTGCCTACATAAATTTCCATTCCAATTTCCACATATAAAACACAGATATGAGGTAAATTTATCGTGAATATATTGATTTTTTCTTACCACAAGGTGCATGTCACTAGAAGTTCTGAGATCTAGAGAGTGGTATTGATTTTATTTCCATTACAACTTATTATTTATAGATAACCTCAATAAAAACGATGAAGCTAAACGAAATCAGAGAAAGATTTATAAAATTTTTTGTAAATAATGACCACGAGCAGGTTTCTTCTTCTCCTTTGATTCCAGAACATGACCCAACGCTCATGTTCACAAATGCTGGTATGGTGCAGTTTAAAAATATTTTTACTGGTGCTCAAAAAACTGAAATGAAACGTGCTGTCTCAAGTCAAAAGTGCCTAAGAGCAGGCGGTAAACACAATGATCTGGAAAATGTTGGCTATACAACTCGGCATCACACATTTTTTGAAATGCTCGGAAATTTTAGCTTCGGTGATTACTTTAAGGAAACTGCGATAGAATTTGCGTGGGAATTTATCACTAAAGAGTTATCTCTTGATAAAAACAGACTATCCATAACCGTCTACCATACTGATGATGAGGCGTACGAGATTTGGCGTAAGATAAGTGGCTTTTCAAGTGATAAAATCATAAGAATTACAACGGATGATAACTTTTGGAGTATGGGAAGCACTGGTCCGTGCGGTCCATGTTCTGAAATTTTTTATGACCATGGGAGTCCTAATTTACAAGAGGGCGATAGAATTGTTGAAATCTGGAATCTGGTATTCATGGAGTTTAACAAAGATGAAGAAGGTAATTTACACAAATTGCCAAAAAAATGCATCGATACTGGAATGGGCCTTGAAAGAATAGCGGCTGTTATGCAAAACGTCCATGATAACTATGATATTGATCTATTTTCTGCTCTGATAAGTAAATCACAAGAGTACTGTGGAAGAACGGAAAATAAAATAGCGCATAAGATCATAGCAGATCATCTTCGCGCGGCTGCATTTCTCATCGCAGAAGGAGTGCTTCCTGGAAATGAGGGCAGGAATTACGTATTACGCAGATTAATTAGGAGAGCCACACGTTATATTCACCTGCTTGGATATAATGATTCCCTACTCCATCGTATTTTTCCAGTGTTGATAGATAGCACGAGTTCGGCTTATATGGGAGCTGAATTAGTCAGAGCTAAAAGCTTAATAGAAACGACGTTAAAATCAGAGGAAGAAAACTTTAAAGACACTTTGATGAAAGGTATCAATCTCCTGGAGAAATTCACTACAGATTTAAAATTGGGCGATACTTTGCCTGGAGAATTAGCGTTTAAGCTATATGATACTTATGGATTTCCTTTGGATATTACACTTGATATTTTAAAAGAGAAAAAAATAAATTTTGACCAGAAGGGTTTTGATGATGCAATGGGAGAACAAAAAGAGAGAGCACGTGCTAAATGGGCTGGATCTGGTGAAAAATCTGTTGAGCAAGTATGGTTTGATTTGATCAATAAATTTGGCAAAACAAAATTTGTTGGTTATGAGTTCAATGAAGTAAGTGATGCGAAAATACTAGCTATAGTTTCCTCTAAAAATGAAGTAATTGATTCTGCAAAGGAGGGAGAAAAGATAACCATTATACTTGATAAAACACCTTTTTATGGCGAGTCAGGTGGACAGGTGGGAGATACTGGCAGTCTGATCAAATCTGATAGAAGTATTATTATAGTCGAGAATACCAATAAGGTTAATGACCTATATTTGCACAGATGCATAGTTAAGTTCGGTTCAATTTGTAAAGGTAACACAGTTGCAGCAAGCATTGACAAGGAAAGAAGGCAAACCTTAAGAAGAAATCATTCAGCTACACACCTTTTGCACTTTATATTGAGAAAAATCTTGGGTGACCATGTCACTCAAAAAGGTTCCCTAGTTGCACCGGATAAGTTACGATTTGACTTTAGTCATAACACTCAAGTTACTCAGGATCAGCTATTCTTAGTAGAAGATATGGTAAACTCTCTAATCAGAGAAAACCTTTCTACGTCTACAAAAATTCAGAGCATGAATCAGGCAATAGACGAAGGAGCTATGGCGTTATTTGGTGAAAAATATGGCAACCAAGTAAGAGTAGTGAAGATTGGAGATTCAAGGGAACTGTGTGGTGGCACACACGTTGAACATACTGGAGAAATTGGTTTATTTAAGATAGTAACAGAAAGTTCTGTTGCTTTTGGAGTGAGAAGAATTGAAGCTTTAACTGGTCAAGAAGCAATCGATTATGTACGTGATAATGAAATTAACTTAAAAAAAGTTGCAGAATTCGTAAAAGCGCCAGTGAGTGAAATAACAAGCAGATTAAGTATTTTAAGTCAAGAACACAAAAAATCCGAAACCAAAATAAAAAACCTATATAAAAAGCTTGTGAGTGCAGAGAATATAAAAAGCACCGAAATAAATGGAATAAATTTTATAAGCCACACTTTCACTGATATTCCAGCAAATGTAATAAGAGAGTTTGTTTTGCAGCAACAAAAACCAAAAACGGTAATAGCTTTTACGGCAACAGAAAAAGATAAAACAGTCTTGATTATTAAAGTAAGTAAAGACTTAATCAATAAGATTAGCGCAAAAGAACTAATATCCATAGCAGTTAAAAAGAACTGTGGTGGGAATGCTGAACTTGCACAAACAGGCTGTGATAGCAATAAAATAGATGATGCCATTACAGCCATTTATAGCAAAATAGCAGCTTCTAAGCACTCTACGTCATACCACCACGAACTGTCATACCGCCGCGGCGCTAACAAGCAGCGGGATACTTAACCATCGTCTACACCGTCATACCGCGATTCATTCGCGGTATCTCTTAGCCGCTAACAAGAGATCCCGCTAACAAGCAGCGGGATGACGAATTACTATGCCGCCGCGAACCGTCATACCGTTGCAAACCGTCATACCGCGATTCATTCGCGGTATCTCTTAGCATAGATCCCGCTACCTGTTAGCGGGATGACGGTTGTCAGGCTAGCTGTCATCCAAGTAGCTCGACTACTTGGATCCAGGAAAAAGAATGGTGTCATGAAAGTAGCTGACACTGATTCCTTTATGATGGTGTCATCCCAGTGCCCAGACACTGGGATCCAGGAAACTTAATTGCAAGTAATGCATTGGATTTGGTGAGTATGGGTTTTGCGTTATAGAATGAAGCACTTTTGGTGAATTTATAAAGAAAGCTGGATCCCAGTGGGCTTTGTTGCATCGCTACTTATGAAAGGCTAACTATAGTTAGGATTATAAGCAACCTATTGAAAATCTTGTTTTTTTGCAATCAATCTGATCAAATTTAAGAATAGTAATTTGTTATTTATATTAATAAATTTAATTCTATTGAAAATAGCTAAAGCATTGAAATTCTTGAATTTTAGCCGGATTGGTAAATGGTAGTGAAATTTCTTTTACTCAAATTTAGGTATTCACTGACCGTTCTTGTTATAAATACCAGAATAATAAGCTACTGATATTCTCCACCTTTTTTATCTTTAATCCATCATAGCTAGCGATGCAACAAAGCCATCCCAGTGTCAAGCACTGGGATGACAAGGTATAAACCTTATCGTCATGCCGCCGCGAACCGTCATACCGCGATTCATTCGCGGTATCTCAGCCGCTAACAAGAGATCTCGCTAACAAGTAGCGGGATGACGGTTGTCGTTCAGCCACAAACATTAAGAAATTTACCAAATGAAAAAAAAGGCAAAAGAAGCCCCGTGGTTATTATCCGCTTTAAAATATTGGCGTTTTTTATGTTTTAAACGCTTGACAAGCGAAATTCAGCTGCTTTTAATTGCAACTAACTTACGCTGCAAACGTTTAAGAAATTTACTAAGCAGAAAAAAAGACAAAGAATCCCCGAGTTAGCTAGTCTTTTACTATCTCTGTCGAGTATTGGCATTTTTTGATGTCTTGTAACGCTTTATAAGCGCGTTCAGCTTATTTAGATAAAAATCTAGATGTAGATGAAGTTTTGTAAAGACATACAGTATCTATATACTGCAAAAAATTGAACATAAGACGCCGATACATTAAGTAATCCTTACCTTTTAATCTGCAGATTGGCGAAAGCAAATACAATAGCTTCACTTTCATGATAAGGGGGCTAGCGGAGTTTGTCAAGGAATTCTTATTAAAACTAAAGAGCTCAAATGAAAGGAGGTAAACTCTAAAGTATACATTTAGTAGCGCTTTCTATGAGAGAAATCGTATTACCTATTCCGTAAAGCTTTATGAAAGATCCCATTCTTGGACCGGTTTTTTGGCCAAGTAACGTTTCATATAATAGCTGAAACCAGTCACGTAAGTTGGTGTAATCATATTTTTTTCCAATAGAAAATACCTGAGATTGAATTTCTTCAGCAGTAGCAGTTGTAGATAGAGAATGTAAAGTGTCCTTCAAATCTAGTAACGCTGCTTTTTCTTTTTCATTTGGAGTTTTATATGATTTTGTTGGCTTGATAAAATCGTGATAATACTTTACTGCGAAGTCTGAAAGTCTATCAAGCATTTTATTATTTTCTGGTGTAACGTTTGGTGCATAAGAGGATATAAAACCCCATAGGATCTCTTTGTTTTCAGCATTACAAGCTGCTGCTAGGTTTAAAAGTAGTGAGAAATTTATGCCTGAAGTTTCTATACTGGGAACATTGCCCTGGTGAATGTGCCAAGCAGGATTATTTATATCCTTTTCTTTGTTCTCATGATAACGCTTTACAAATTCTAAATATTCATCAGTTGATTTTGGTATCACATCAAAATATAAACGTTTAGCTTTTTTAGGACTCTGAAAAATGTACAATGCTAAGCTCTCTGTTGGTGCGTAAGTTAGCCACTCTTCAATTGAAATGCCATTTCCTTTTGATTTTGATATTTTCTTTCCTTCTTTATCAAGGAAAAGCTCGTAGCAAAACAGAAGTGGTGGCTTTTCTCCAAGTATTTCACATATTTGACTTGAAAGCACAGCAGATGGAGTTAAATCTTTTCCGTGAGCTTCGTAATTTACTCCAAATGCGGCCCACCTCATTCCCCAATCAGGTTTCCATTGCAGTTTACATTTTCCTTTTGTCACTGGAACTTCTATTTTTTCCCCGTTTGGGTCTTCATATGTGATTGTTCCTTTCTCTGTATTTGTTTCAATTACTGGAACTTGTAAAACTTGAGAAGTTTTTGGGCATATTGGCAAGAATGGACTATAAGTCTGCTGTCTGTCTTCCCGAAATGATGGAAGCATTACGTCCATCACTTTATCATAATTTTTCAGTAAGAGTAAAAGTTTTTCATCGTAAACGCCAGATTTATAACACTCTGTTGCACTCCTGAACTCGTATTCAAATTCAAACATATCAAGAAATTTACACAACAATGAATTCATATGATGACCATAACTCTGATGAGTGCCAAATGGATCAGGTATCATAGTCAATGGTTTATTTAAGTGCTCTCTTAGCATCTCTTGATTTGGCACATTATCTGGTATTTTTCGCAAACCATCCATATCATCTGAAACTGCAATGATTTTGGTTTTTATACCAGGAGCTATTTTTTTTAATGCATTTACAATAACTGTAGTGCGGAAAACCTCTCCAAAGGTTCCTATGTGGGGTAAACCAGAGGGTCCATAACCAGTTTCAAATATTATTTCTTTTTTATTAGGAAACTCTTGCAATATTTTTTCTGCTTCTTGAAATGGCCAACTTGTCATTATCGGGATTAAATAATGTATCTTAACTTAAAGTGCTACTAGTTTCAATGGATTTTTAATATAATGATATAGTATTAGTGTTAGAGCTATTATTAGAAGGTTAAAGATATGTCCACAGGTAGTATACAAACAGATCAATTATTTAAAGGTCTTACAAGACCTGCAATGCTCTTTGGTGTGAGTTATATGTTTGCAATATTAAACGTCCTGATTTGCATGCTAATTTTCATTAATTCAAATGATTTAAGAGTGATTCTCTTAATGTTACCAGGTACACATGGACTTGGTTATATAGCTTCTGCAAAAGAACCGTTGTTTATTGAATTATTTATGGTAAAATTGGGAAAGTGCTCGAAATGTTTAAATCGTTTTTACCATGGAGCCAATTCTTATGATATTGCTTAACGTTGTGTGATGCTGAGGTTTAGGGCTATTCAATCAAAGAATAAATCTACTCTGAACAGGGAAGTTCACGCTGCTGAATTTATTCCTTATTCTTGCTATTGGAATAGCACAACCTTGATGACAAAAGAAAATTGGTTGGTTAAGGTTATAAAATTAAGTGGTTTTGCATTTGAAACTGCCGATGACGAGGATTTAGTCATACAGAACAACATCAGGAATCAGATGCTAAGAAGCATTTCATCTCCGGCATTTAGTTTGTATTTTCATACTATCAGACGTAAGAAAAATATTTTTTCTGATGAATTTGCAAGTCAAGGTTTGCCGAATTTTTTCGCTAATCACGTAAATCTAAAATGGAGAGAAAAACACGCAACAAGGCAATCATTTATTAATGACCTATACATTACGATTATTCGTAGAGCGGACACGAAAGGAGTAGAATTTTTGTCACATCTACTAAAAAAATTCGGGCATGTAACTTCAAAACATGCTTGGGAAAGTGATATGCGTACCACATATGAAGATTTAGAGGAAACGACAAATCGTGTAGTGACAAGCCTTAGGAATTATTCGCCTAAAATTCTTGGAGTAAAAGAAACTCCAGATGGTTTGTTCTGCGAAATAATGGAGTTTCTATCTAGAATCGTAAATTGTGGCTTCGTTACAAATACGCTTTTTCCGCTAAGAACTGAAATATCAAGATACTTACCAGTACATAGGTTATTCTTTGGCCGTAAGATGATACAGGTTGTGACTCATAATGAGAGTAAATATGCTGGAATAATTAGTATCAAAGAATATGGAAATCATACTTCTGCAGGAATGCTTGATTCGTTTTTACAACTTCCTTACGAGTTTATAATTACGCAATCTTTTCAATTTATAAACAGGCAAATGGCGATTGGAAAAATGCAGATACAGCAAAATCGAATGATACAGTCTGCAGATAAAGCTATTTCTCAAATAGCAGAAATTTCTCAAGCGCTTGATGACGCAATGAGTGGTAAGATTGCGTTTGGTCAACATCACCTGACTATTTTATGTATAGAAAAAAGTCCTAAATCATTGGATAACGCTCTGTCGTTGGTAGAATCAGAGCTTTCTAATTGCGGTGTTTACCCTATACGTGAGAGAGTTAACCTTGAACCAGCATTTTGGGCGCAAATTCCTGGTAATTTCGATTATATAGTGAGAAAAGCTACAATAAGTAGTCTTAATTTGGCTGGATTTGCATCTCAACATAATTATCCTACTGGTAATAAATTCAATAACCACTGGGGAGATGCCGTTACAGTTTTTGACACGACATCTGGTACTCCATTTTTTTTCAACTTTCATATAAGGGATGTTGGACACACTATGATAATTGGCCCAACTGGTGCTGGTAAAACTGTTTTAATGAATTTCCTGTGTGCCCAAGCGATGAAGTTTTCTCCAAGGATATTCTTTTTTGATAAAGATCGCGGTGCAGAGATTTTCTTAAGAGCACTTAGTGGTATCTATACTGTAATAGAACCAAGAACTAAAACAAATTTTAATCCTTTACAACTTGATGATACCTCTGATAATAGAACATTTTTAATGGAGTGGATAAAGTCTTTAATTTCGGTATATAATGATAAATTTACTTCAGAAGATATTGCACGAATTAATGATGCAATTGAAGGAAATTTTAAATTAAGAAAAGAAGACAGATTCTTGAGAAACCTCGTACCGTTTTTAGGGCTTGCAGGTCCTGATACTCTAGCTGGGGCAATATCTATGTGGCATGATAATGGTTCTCATGCTGCAATATTTGACAATAAAGAAGATTTGCTAGATTTTTCACGAGCAAGAGTATTTGGTTTTGAGATGGCTAGCTTGCTCAAAGATCCTGTTGCTCTTGGACCGGTCTTGATTTATTTATTTCATAGGATTAGTATATCTCTTGATGGCACTCCATCTATTATCGTTCTTGATGAGGCATGGGCGTTAATAGATAATCCAGTTTTTGCACCCAAGATAAAAGACTGGTTGAAGGTACTGAGAAAACTAAATGCTTTTGTGATTTTTGCTACTCAGAGTGTTGAGGATGCAAGTAAAAGTACTATTAGCGATACGCTTGTACAACAAACAGCGACACAGATTTTTTTACCAAATCTGAAAGCTACTAGTGTCTATCGGGATGTTTTTATGTTAACTGAACGTGAATATATATTAATTAAGCACACAGATCCGAGTACTAGATTCTTTTTGGTGAAACAAGGAGTCAATGCTGTAGTAGCTAGAATAGACTTAAAAGGCCTGGATGATATAATCAACGTATTATCCGGACGTGCAGAAAGTGTTCTATTGTTACACGATATATTAAATGAAGTTGGGGACAACCCAAAAGTATGGTTGCCTATATTTTATCAGAAGGTAAAAAATGTTTAAGACTAAGCTGTCATTGCTATTAATTGCGATATTTTTACTAAATATAGACTTTTTACTCTCATATCCAGTGCTTGCAGATGGAGTAAGTGGTACTGACAAGACAGAATTTGTTAGCAGATTTAATTCCACTGGCAGTTTTAGTCGTGCCTCTAATCCTGATTGTGGAGCGTTTAAAACAGCTGCAGCACTTGCTGGAATAGCGATTGCTGTTGGCGCAATATTTACTGGCATTGTTTTGATCGTTTCTTCTGCTGGTTTGTTTACCGCTCTTGTTATTGTTGGAATGATAGCTGCAATTGTTGGAGTCTGGAAAGCGATAGGAGGGCTTGTTGTTTGTGAACATAGTTTTGTTAAACACCCAGTTGCACGTGATCATGATGGAAAATACAAAAATTTTAAATTAGAAGACACAGGTTATAGTGGCTGCACCAATGAAAATTACCAAACAGAAGAGGAATATTTTTCTTGTTTGCAAAATAAAGCTCGGGAAGACGTGAACAAAAAAGATTATGACGGGAAAAGAGCAGAAAAAGAAGCCTTAAATTCTAACGTTCAGGAGAGTACAGAGAGTTATTACTGGCCAAAAAATGGTGTGCAATACAGTGAATATATAGAAGTATGTCATCGAAACCCTTTAACTTTTGGTAATCTTTTTAATAAGGTAGACTTTAATTCCAGAGGAAAACCTGGATACATAGACTTTGATGTCAGGGAGAAAGACACTGGATACGTAGATGGGTCATGGTCCTCGAAGGTTGATGGTGGTCTGGAATGTAGAGTTCTCAAAGCAGGACAGAGCGAACCCATACATGGAGCTACATTTAAAGCAGTAAGAAAAATGGGCAGATTATGTGTGGAGTTAGCAAGTGTGAAAATGCTTGGTATCGAAATGACTCCTTGGCCGCAAGGGGTTGATATGGGGTGCACGGAATTGCCACCTGACCCACTTGCTCCTATGTGTGAAAAATCTGTGATGATATTCAAAAATAAAGATGGTACGGGAGAGGAAAAAGTTCCTATTGGTAATAATGATGACTATAAAACTATTATCAGATCTAAAGAAAAAAGACTCAACGGACAAGGGGGGAAAATTTTTGTAGGTTATGATAATGCTGGCTGTTTTAGCTCGTATGTTTCTGAAGCTTGTTATAACCAGGCAGGGAGTAAATCATTAGCTCCTATTCCCGTAACTTCTATGATAGTGCAATGCATTAAGGAATCGTTAGATAATTTAGTTGCAGGTAAAGGTGCACCAAATGGTGAGAGTTTTATATCTGTAGCACAGAAAAGGCTGAAAAACACTGTAACTGCTGTTTTAGTTTTAGCTTTAATACTGTTCTCTATAAAAGCCATGTCTGGTGGAGTTCAGAGGCCTCAAGAAATGTATATGTTGATCATAAAATTCGCTTTAGTGATTTACTTCACAACAGGCAGTACCATGTCTCATTATTATGGAGAATTAACTCGTCTCTCAAATGGTTTGTCAGAGATAGTGCTAAAAGCATCATCTGAAAGTAAAGGCATATGTAATTATAAAGCAGGTACAGATTATGAATATACTCGTGCAGGAAAGAGGGTATCTTACAGTTATCTTGCACCTTGGGATAGGCTTGATTGTAGAATTTTATTTTATTTAGGTGCCCCTTTAGATGGAATTGGTGGCAAAATTGGTACTGGAGGTGTTGCAACGTTAGCAGTCTTGCTTGGTGCTGCTCCTGTCTTATTAGTTGCAGGTTCGGTAATCGGTATTATTTTTGCTGGTGGACAGATTTTAATAGCTCTTGTTGCTATATTTATGGCCATTTTGCTGATGATGGTTATTTTGTGGCTGTGCTATGTATTTATTTTATCTCTAGTTGCTTTGAGTGTAATCATCATTTTATCACCTTTGTTCATCCCTATGGTTTTATTCCAACACACCAAAGGATATTTTGACGGCTGGGTAAGAGAATTGATCACCTATAGCTTATACCCGGTTATCCTTTTTGCGTTTTTGTCTTTTATGTTTATAGCATGTGATAAAATCTATTATAAAAATTTAAATTTTGAACCGGATAAGTCATATGAAAAGAAACAAGCAGAAATCTCATATAGTAAGAAAAAACAGTGGTTTAAATTGAAAGATGGGGAATGTGATAAAAATGAAACTACTCTTGCATGTATGATGCAAAATTATAGCTTTAAAAAGAGCAGCATACTTGGTCTATTCGACTTTACATACATGGAGTTTGGCAGCTCTCTCATCGGAGAATTATTAAAATTGTGTTTAGTATTATTCCTCTTTTACCACTTTTTAAACATTCTTCCTGGCATGGCTGCTGAACTTGCTGGTAACCATAGAGCAGCACTTGGCTCAGGTCAGACACCTGGACAAATGGTGGGCAAAGCTTTATCTGCTGCCAAAGCTGCTGCTGGGGGTGTTGCTGGAGTTGCTGGTGCTGCTGCTAAGAAGTTGAGTGGTGGAGACAAGAGTAAATCTCGAGGTTCTGGTTCTAGTAGCTCCGAGAGTGTTAACAAAAGCACTGAATGAGTTGGATTTATGCTAAAATTTTTGCTGATAATACCGTTTTTTTTTCTGTCAGGCTGCGGGGAACATCACTGTATTAAGCCAGAAAATTTATCAGGTTTGCGTGAAAAACTAGATATAGTGTCAACAGAGCAGAAATGGGTTGATTCTGGTGTTAATATCTCAGATAGAATAAGAGTAACAGAGATTGATATAGTGCCTAGTAAGGTTAATTTTTGTCCTAAGCAGTATGCAGATTTTGCAATTGGGCCTGGGAGAAATGACGTTGCATTACCATTTGCACTTAAAAAAGGCGATACGATAAGCTTTAGTGTGATTGGAAGTAAAGTGTGTAAAGATAAAGAGAGTGAGACAAAAATCAGGTATTTGAAAATCGACGAAAAGTGTAGCGAGCAAGAAACGGAACATTTTGTACATGTTTTAAATCAAGAGAAATGCCAAGGTGGCAAGGATGGGATATGTCCTAATAAATATATAATAGGCGATGCGCAATGGTTGAGTGGAAGAGAGTACTGGTTTTCGAAGTTAGATCAAGATGAAAGAAAAAAGGAAATTGAAAATATTATTAACTCTATAAAACAAGGAGAGAATATAGATTGCAGCAAGCTTTCAGAGAGCAGTGCAAGTAAGATAGATACGCACATTTTAAATTCACTCTGTAGACGTATATGTAAATTTTCTTCTGGTCGTGGAGGCGAGGATTGCGTGTATATTGAATATAATAATATAGAAATTGAGCTATTCAATGCTTTAAATTCTAGTGGTGAATCTGTTGTTGCTGAAATTATTAGTAACGTATTAAAGGGAAAACAGGTAAAAACTGACATTACACTATTACGTGTTCACATGGATGGTGAAGATTTTGAACACATTCCAACAGGTGGCATATGCACTAACTGTGATTATAAGATAGAAAAATACCATCGAACACCAAGTTTAACTTTTAGTTTATGTAGTAGAAATGACGAGCACTGCTATGATAGAAATGACAAAGGTGGTTTCAATATAAGAGTAACAAAGAACCACAGTCTAGAAAATAGCTTGTATATAAGCGTCTCTGACAAACTTCCTGAGCATAAGCCTGGTGAAAACCAAGCGGATATATCTGTAGATATCAGCAAAGTTTATGATACTGAGTACATGGAAGGCTTAAAGGAAAAGTTAAAAGAAAAAAAAGGCACCATATATTATGGAATAAGAGACCATGGCTGCGATTACAAAAATGAAGGTCAGTTTAGTATTAACCTAACAACTAAAGAGCCACCTACAAAAACTTTTAGTGCAATATATAATTTCTTTGATGAAAAAGTGAAAACTGCATTTTTCGGCTCTAATTATAAAGACCCTAACGCAATTCACTCTGATACTAGTCCTGTGA
The DNA here is from genome assembly GCF_964026765.1 of Wolbachia endosymbiont (group A) of Chalcis sispes. Lineage (NCBI taxonomy): Bacteria > Pseudomonadati > Pseudomonadota > Alphaproteobacteria > Rickettsiales > Anaplasmataceae > Wolbachia > Wolbachia endosymbiont (group A) of Chalcis sispes. The sequence continues at coordinate 435,292 of NZ_OZ034697.1, read as the reverse complement.
AGTCTCTTTACGAAAGTTTTATAAAATCAAGCAGAACAAATACCATTAGATCTACTATAATATCACTATTAGTACTATATATAATCTTATATACTCTTTATTACTTTTTTGGATTAACTCATATTTCTATATATGAGTTTTTAATTATATGCGTAAAGATAGGAATCATCGCCCAGCTATTGCAGGATAATAGCTGGGACTTTTTTTATAACAACGCATTCTCTATATTTATTAACACTCCAAAACAACTAATAGAAATAGCAAATTTTAGAGGCACTACTTCAAATGTTTTTGAGTTTCTTGATTTGCCGCTCAATAGGTTCTTGTCATCGCATTCAGTATTGTTAATAGTATCTCTTATATTTTCTGGCCCTTTGGGCATTGTATCTTTTTGCTTGGTGATTTGGGGTTTAATCACAGTGAGCTTATCTATTTTTAATGCCTTATTTTCTTTTATTACATCTATAGCAATAGTTGCGTTATTACTTTCTTTAGCACCTATTTTTATTATTTGTCTTTTATTTGCGTATACTAGGCAGATGTTTCAAAACTGGGTTAAAAATTTAGCAAGATTTGCAATTCATCCAGTGGTCCTTTTAATTTTTATATCACTGATAAGTCAGGTTATGGATTATATTGTGTATTCAGTATTTGATTTTGAGGTCTGCTCTACATGTATACTTAATATTAACCTAAAGATTTTTAACCCTTGTATTTTTTATGGTTATGCTTCCAAATATACACCTAATATTACCGCTATGATGGCTTTTGTTATTTTGGGACACGCTATGAAAGCTTTAGTTGAAGCTTCTTCGGCAATATCTGACTCGTTGTTTGGTGCTTATGTAGCAAGCGAACCTGGAAGACAGTATCAACAAAGCTTAATGGGAACAGTAGGGTTAGATGAACAAAGCGTTCAAAGAAGAGAAAGAGGAGATGCCTCTCAACAGTCAGGTACGTCAAGACCTCAAATACCACAAGGGACTCAAAGGTCAACGCCTCAGATACCACAAGGAAGACAGCAATGATAAGTAAAAGATCACTATTGTTGATACTGTGTCTTGCAATCACTGGTTGTACTATGGATTGTGTTGAGCCTGGGTTACAGAGCAGAAACACTAGTGTTAACGTGGATGTTCCAGTTCATAAAGCCGATAAAGGAGTTAAAATTCATTGGGTTGATTCTGGTCAGGTAATTAGTCAGGGTGAGAAAATCAAATTCACCCTCGATGGATCAGTAAATTTTTGCCCTTTTAAAGAAGACAAAAATCCAAGGAAAGTACTTGTGCCAGCTAGCTTTTGTGCTGATGGCTCAGAACCAAATTATAGTAAGGCTGCGGATATTAATAGTGTACCTAACAATTATGGTGTTAATGAAAGTAAAAACGAACTATGTGGTGGCAAAGGATTTGGCAGCAATAGACGTTATGTGGACACTGGAATTAAAGTAAATCCTGGTGACAAGTTAAGCTTCAGCTTAGTTCCCAGAAAAATAACAATTGATTACGACAATCCAGAAGGGAAAGGCATCAATTTTGATGACAATTGTTATAAAGCTGTAGAAAATGACCGTAAGGAAACTGTATATAAGAAAGCTACAGTGAGTGAAGTACATCAGGGGGGAGAGTTTTTTTGTGATGGTAAAGATGGTACAAAAAATAAAATACAATTTTTACCTCTTGATAAAACAAAAGCAAAGGAAAGCAAAGTGCTAGTTGGCAATGGGTATACCCCATATGATAATAAGGTGCATTTTAATAAAGGTTATATTCAAGACAACGAACCATGGGTATATGGTTCACTACTTGATTTACGCCGCGCTAAAATAGGATTGAACGAGTTATGTGATGGAAAAAACTGTAGTCTTGATGAGAGAAAAAAGTACTCCTCCTATGAGCTTAACTGTTACCATCAAAATATATGCTATACTGAGAAGGGTATATGGAACTATGGTTTAGGTCAAGCAGGAGAACGGAACTGTGTCTCCTCTATAAGGTATAAGAAGTACGATAAAGGAAATAAATGTGATATGTATTCTTATCTAGAAAAAATGGAAGGGAATGTTAAAGCAGGTAGTTTTACTGAAGATGATAAATCTTGGGCTGAGGCTCTTGTTGCAAAAATAAGCGATCCAGGTGATGCAAGTATTTCTGAAGGCAAGCGTAATGATATGAAGGGCGATGCTAAAGGTATTCAATGTCTTCCAAAAAGAGGAGGAGCAGGAAAGGAGAAAAATGATAAACTAGTATGCTCAAAAATCAGTGATAATTTTGAAGATTTTTCCTTAAAATTAAATCATGACTATCCAATAGGAAGTGTAACACCTGGTAGCAGTGTGATGCTTGCCATTGCAGATTATGGTCACTATGGAGCTAATAGAGGTGGGTACCATGTTAAAGTGACTAGATCGTGTGAATATATCAATGGCAAAAAACTGTATGTGTATTTGGGTGATAACCCGCCAGGGGATCCATCTGCTCCAAAGACTAATGATTTCAAAAAAGTAGAGAACTTAGATAAAACAAAGGATAAGGTATATTATATAATAGATGGAGGTCTTTTAACAGATGAATGCAAAGACAAAAAACCTATAACAGATGAATGCAAACCTAAGAAGATATATTTCGGCATCAATGTAAGCAACGTAGAGAAAGATGACATTACGGACAAAAATGGCAAATATTACGAAAACAATAAGTATAGTGTAACTTTATTTGTCAAAAGAAAAATTAATGATTTTATTTCATCGAATATAAACAAGATATTTGATTTTATGAAAAAAGAAGTAATTGGTGACAGCGTTAAAGATTCATACAAAGGATATATAAAAGGTCTTCTTCAGGGAGTAAGAGCTTTGCTTACTCTATACGTTATATTTACTGTCATTGGCTATATGCTTGGAACAATACAGCTAAGTAAATTTGATTTCATTGTAAGGATGTTCAAGATAGCATTTATAGCTTTTGCCTTTAGCGATAGAAGCTGGGAACTCTTTGGTACAACTTTATCCAGACTTTTTGTAGATGGTAGCATTTATTTAGTTGATAGTTTTTCTGGCTATGTAGGAGAAGGGGAGAGAAAATTTGCATTCTTAGACTTGACAGCAGGAGTATTATTCACAGCAGAAACTTGGTTAAAGTTTTTATCATTGATGCTCTCTGGTCCTTTTGGCTTTATTGCATTTTGGGTAATATTCTGCGCTACTTATGCGTTTTTAAAATGCATTATTAGCGCTACGTTTAAATATGTAATATCTACTGTTCTAGTGGCGTTTTTACTGTCATTAACACCTTTATTTATCGTATTTATTCTATTTCAAAAGACTAAACCCTTGTTTGATAATTGGATAAAAACGTTGGCTCATGTTTCATTAGAACCAGTCATTTTATTTTCATTTTTATCTCTTTTAAATCAGTTGATGTATTCAGTTTTATATAACCTCACAAATTTTTCTGCATGCTATCAATGTTTAATTAGCGTAAATTTCTTATCGTATGATCTGTGCTTGATGAAATCAATACTGCCTCTTGGATACAGTCCTGGCACTAGCGTTGATGTTGCACTCAGTACCGGAGAAAGGGCTGGTGGACATTTTGCAGCATTACCTATAGACCTAATCCAGGCGTTTATATACTTCATTATTGCCTATGCAATGAAAGCTTTTGTTTCTATATCGGAAACTATGGTACAAACACTATTTAGCTCTGGTTATGGAGTTACTGGCGGTGTTGGTACAGTTGCTAAGAGCGCATCGCAAGCTATGCTGTCAACCGTTGGCCTTGATGATAAGACCCAAAGTATGATACAGAGTATCAAGCAGAAAATGAGTAAAGATCGGGGAAAAATTGAGGCTAAATTACCTAACACGCCAAAGCAACCAGACAAAAAAGAAGATTCTAAAGGAAGTTCTGATAAAACAACGAGTGATAGACCTAAAACATTAAAACAATCAGATCAGCAAAAAAATTCTGATGAAACAATAAGAAGTGATCCTAGTGCTAAAGCTAAAAACAAGGAAGAAAATGGAGAGGAGTAAGATATAAATGATATTATGGAGTAACTAAATAAAAAGATATTTTAAGTAAAGTTTTAGAAATTTATTCTGTATTTGGAAAAAGTTTAGATATGCAATCACGTTTAGGCAAATGTTGGTTTAGGGTATTACTTCTTGCAGCTTATGTGCTGATCACAGGTTGTAGTAAAAACGATATGCCTTTTCCAAGGTGTATATCTGCTGACTATTTTGGTCCTAAACCTATTGCAGTAAGCGCTCATTTTTCAAGCGACCACGATGCGTTTATTCCAGGAGATGGAGAAGTTATTGATCCTGAAACTGGCGAAATTAATTATGGTTTTCACCATAACCAAGTGGTGAAGTGGGAGGATACCGGACTCGAAACCAATGGAGATAGTTTAAAAGTGCGAGTTAATGGTGCATGGACATCTTGGAGTAATAATAACAAGAAGGAATCTAAAAAAGGCAGTTATACCTTACAAAGCTTGGAGCAGTTAAAATATGCAACTAAATTTGAAGGTAAACAAAGTGATAATAGTTTACCTAATTTTCACTTAGTTTGTAATGATTATAAACCTAGCATACAAAAATTTTCAAGTAAGCCTAATGCAAGTTGCACTGTAAATTGCAAGTGCATTAATGAAGATGATAGTGCAAATACAGTATCACGTGGTGCTCCATGTTGGTTTACCAACGGTCATGGTGCTTATCTTTTGTTTCAAACGGGGAAAGATGATCCTAACGAAAATCTAAAGTTAATGCGCGATCCTCAATATCCTACTGTACATCTAGGTTATAACTCCACAGCAGAGGGCGACAATGGATTTTTTACTTTAGACAGAGATAACACTAAATTAAAGGACAGAAATTGTAATGAGTTGAAGTTAAAAAAGGGATGGAAAATATATGTAAAAATATTAGATAGATATTACTTAGATAATGTAGGTGGCTACTCTTTTGAGTTCTTAAGTGGAGTGCAGCAGCCAAGTAGTTTTGGGTTTTTTGATTACATTTATAACTATCTAAAATGTGTATTATTGATTAACGAAAATTGCAAAGAACATTTTAATAGCAATGATCCTGCAGTTGCACAAGCTATGTTCGAAAATATAGCTGAAAAAAGTACGAGCTTTCACAATTTTGTTCTTTCCTTGCTTGTTCTATTTGTAATGATTTCATCGCTTCTTTATCTTTTTGGCATGATACGAGAAACTAAGCATGATATGCTCATCAGAATGATGAAAATCACTCTAGTAATAGTGCTTATATCTCCTGGAAGTTTTAGATTTTTCTATGATCATTTTCTTGTTTTATTCGTTAAAGGTCTTGAACAATTGATAAGTGTAATTACTAACTTTGCTCCCAACATGAACACCGGAAGTATTGCTCAAGGAGATGAAGCTAAGTTGTTTAGCTTCATGGAGGACATGTTCAATAAATTTTTTGCTTATTCTGTTTGGAAAAAGTTTGCAGCGTTTTTACATTACCAAATGTGGGCAAGCCTTCTTATGATACCGGCAATTTTCATAGGGATTGTACTATACTTCTTGTTGTGCTTGTATGCTTACATAATATTTCTCTCTGGCTTTATGGGTATAGCTTTTCTTATAGCTATCATGCCACTGTTTCTAATTTCTATTTTATTTTCACCGCTGAAAAGTCTATTTGAAGGTTGGATAAAATTCTGCATCAGTTTTTGTTTACAATCGATTATGATATTTACTCTCTTGTCATTGTTGGCTTCAATGATAATGAACACCTTTTATAGACAACTAGGTTTTACTGTATGCTACAATAAATGGTTCGAGGTAAAGTTATGTGCTCCAAAATGGGTGTTTGGCGGTTTTTGTATCGTTGATAAGCAGTACTTTGGTTGGACCCCAGGGCAAATTTTTGTACCTTACACTCTTGGAGAAGCTTCTTCTCTTAACATAGATAAAAGTATAGAAGGTATAGAAAAGATAAGCAGAGAAGGTGGTACAATAAAATTTACTGGTGGTGCTGGATATATCCCGCTTCCACCAGATTACCCTAAAGATAAAAATGGTGAGCATATAAAAGGGTTTCGTTATATAGATTATCCTTTCTTTAATCCAATTCCTGGAACTAAAGATAATCCAGCAGACCACTATATTGCAGAAAGTGATATGGTAGTTAGTAATGGCTGTAGTGAAAAAGATCTAGTGCGCTTAACAAATAGTTTATCTCATGCATCAGAGAGGGCTGACATTATATTACTGATCAACAATATAGAGAAAAGGATAGGTGATGTTAGTGAAATAATAAAACGCTACTGTCAAGATATAAATAAATGCAATAGTTATAGGGAAATAATTAATGAAATAAGATCTTTAGTGCGGAGTGCGGTAGAAAAACAAGGTTGTAGAATACTGAAACTTCATGATTTATATAAGGATCCCAACAGTGAATACTGTCAGAAATGTAAAGATTGTGAGGATTGCAAAAATTATCAAGAAAATAGCGATTACCAAAGGGTGCAAGACATACAGAGAGGTTATTTAATCAATGCAGGGGAAATCTTTGTGTTATTCTTGCTTTCATTTTTAATGTTCTCCTTACGCGAGTTCGTACAACAAATGGGCTCAAGTATAGCTGGTGGTGGATTCAGCGTTTACAATATATCTAGAATGTATGAAGCATCGCCTTTGGTTGGCATAATGGAAGGATTAAAACAGCATTATTGGCAAGACGCAATTGGTGGAAAACTAGAATCTTTAGGTAATTGGGCTACTCATTTACCGGATAGATTAGCCGGAGGTACAGCTAATCTACTGGGTAGGATACCAAGAGTTGGAGGAGTGCTGAAATACGCTATTGATGTGCCACGTAAATTTGTAGGTGCTACTATTGAAGCAACGAAGTTTGCAACATCGCCTGAAAATGATGTTGATAAGCTCGAGGAAAAAATTTACAGGGCATTTGGAGTTGATAAGGAAGATATTACACACAGAAGGATCGGTAAATATTTAGATTATTATAAAGGATACGTAGGATCACATTTGGGCTATACAATAGAAGATGCTATGAAGTTTACTTGGGAGCATGGTCTTGACTCTATAGGAAAGCATGGCTATGATCATAACCTACTCTATAGAGCAAAAGAATATAGGCGAGATTTCTTAGAGAAGCTTCATGATTACACTATCGGCCGTAAGAGAGAACCAGAAAAAGACAATCCTGATCAATCAAATAAGGTAGAACGAGAGTTAGGCACGGAACTAGTAAGAGATAACCATGATCAGCCACTAGAAGAAGGCGACCCTCTTCGACTACGAGGGGGAGGTCAGCCAGATAAGGTAGTACGAGAACTAAGCACAGAACAAGAAGACAAGCCTAATCAACTACAGCATGATCAGCCAACAGAAGAAGATAAGCCTGATCAATCAAATGAAGTGACACGAAATTTAGGCACGGAACCAAAAGGTTCAGATGAAATTGATGATTTTGGATCTGCTTTTGAAGGTATGGAAAAACGTGCTGAAAGAGAAGGCAGAAGAAATCAAGATAAAGTTTACAACCTCTCACCACTTTTTGAAATGAACACTCCAGAAGCTGTAGAAAAACGTGCTGAAAGAGCTAGAAGAAAAGAAGAAAGAGATCGAAAAGACGAAGTTTATAATCTTAAGCCTTTATTTAAAGAACCAAAAAATCCAGAAGAGTACGTTAAGGCACTTTTTGAAATGAATACCCAGGAAGCTATAAAAAAACGTGCTGAAAGAGAGGAAAAAAGAAATCGAGAAGACAGTAAAAGGAAATTACCGGAACCAATGAGGAAACCAGATGCAAAAGGAGATGAGAAGAGGATTGAAGATGAAGACTAATAAAAATTTCAAAGGCCTTGATTATTATAAATTGCAGCAAGACAAAGATGGCAACATAAAGTTAAATGACTACGACGACATTTTAAATGCGCGTAGGGCAAGGGTAGACTTGTTGCGGGATAACACATCACTTGACAAGGATGTCAATTTTGCTAAATTGAATAAAGCTTTGAGTGAGAAATTTGTAGATAATCATGGTTTATTGTCTGAATTTGATAAGGAAGACAAAGAGATTGTACAAGAAAGGATTAAGGTGTTTAGTATTTTAGAAAGTCTTGAAGACCTTAAAAGCGTGAAAAGTGAAGATCTGTTAGAGGTTAGCTTACTGCTGTCAGATCTTAGCTTCATAGAGAGAAATGTTGTACTAAATACCGATCAGAATTCTGATCTAGCAGGATTTAAAAACCTATTTATTGAAAAAAAAGCATCTGGTGAAGAGTATAGTGAAGAAGAATGTAGAGGCTTTCTTGATAATATAGATAAAATCAATACTATAATTAAGTTAGAGTTAGAAAGCAGAATTGAAGGGCTAAATCATGATGAAAAAAATGATCATGATGATTTACAAGATGAGATTGGTCAAGCAATTAATGCAGCAGGCAAATCAGAAAAAGATAACTGATGAGTCTTGTGTTTGTGTTTTTCTTACAAGCGACTCGATAGCTTCTCTCTATTAAACTGCTAAAGCCATATTGACATTAATCATATAGTATAAATAATTAATTATTTTGGAGCTTATTTAATATGCTACGCATCATTGCAGGCAAATATCGCGGAAGAAAAATAACTACAGGTAAGCATTTAGCTGCACGGCCAACTATGAGTATTGTCCGAGAAGCAATATTTAATATGCTTTCCTCAAGAAAACCTATTTATAACTTGAATGTACTTGATTTATTCTGTGGTAGTGGTTCTTTTTCATTTGAAGCGCTTTCTCGCGGCGCTAAACATGCATTTATGGTAGATTCAGATTATTACAATTTGCAATTGCCTAAAAAAACAGCAAAAGATTTTGGAATTACGGACAATGTTACGCTAATTTGCTGCAGTGCTAACTGCTTACCACAACCTATTTCAAAATGTGACATAGTTTTTATAGACCCACCTTACAATAGCAATCTAGTTGAATCAACGTTGAATGGACTAGCTCACTCAGGCTGGTTAAGTGATGATGCATTGATAATTCTAGAGATTAGGAAAAACGAAGATTTTGAGTGCAATAAAAACTTCAGTATAATCTTGGAACGCACCTACGGTATAGCGAGAATAATTTTTCTTTCTCTATTAACTTGAACTTGCATATACTTTTCATTGATGAGTTCCAGTTCTATTTTCGTCAAGTTTCCGGAGAAATTACTTATTCTGTACTGCCCTAGATCAAAATTTTTATTAAATTCAGAGTCTATTAAATATTCATGTGCTTCTTCAATAAATTTATTTTCTTTTTCTTCGTAACTGGTGTATTTTGTTGTACCATTATTATCCTCACGATAAACTAAATGTTCTTTATGATCAGCATGAATATTTTTATTTTCACAAACCTTTTCAGGATCGTGCTCAAGTACTTTTCTACCAACAATCAATAGCTTATAAGAAATTTCCTATGATTCCTTTTAAGCGAGTTTTGAATTTTTGAAATGTCATGACATTGTTGATACGGTTATCAAGAAACGATAAAGTATCCGCAAAATCTTCTGAATAATCATTGATAAAAAAAAGTATCGTACTTAAGTACACTCCAGCTAATATTGCTCTTTTTGTATAGTAGTTAAAATCTGTTGATTGGTCATGAATGCCATACCAAATCGCACTAATAGTTCTGTATAAAAGTTTACTAGAAAAATATGTATTTTTTGGTGATACGGAGAATGATAAAACATTTTTTAAAAGTTCTCTATAATTCGGTAGCTTAGCATAGTTTGAAAGGTGTATTTGAATGGCTAACTTTACTCGCTCTCGCACTTTCATATCTTCTAAATTAGAATTCCTTAGTTCAGCTTCCATTGAGCTATTTAAGTCCTCTGCTATGTGCTCCAAAGCGCTATATATTCCATTCTGAAATTTGCAAAAGCTATTAGCTAGATTAAGGTCAGTGCACACCTTTAATAGGGTTTCATCGCTTATCCCTTCAAATGGAATAACCCTAATTAGCTTATCTATTATTAACTTTTGTTCCACGCAACATCATACTAAACAGCATGTGTGATTGTACCTGAGATTTTCAAACATTCTACAAAATGCTTCACCACGTTCCTCGAAATTTTTCCATTGATCAAAAGAAGCACACGCGGGAGAAAGTAATATTGTTACTTCTTCTGCGCTATTTAAGGCCTCTTCAAAAGCCAATCTGAATGCATCTTCTAGATTGCAACATTTAACATAATCTACTTTATTCTCCATAACATTTGCAAAAGCTTCGGTTGATTCTCCAATAAGAAAAGCTTTTCTAACCCTTGTAAAATGCTTGCTTAATGATTCTATTCCACCTTTTTTGCTTCTTCCACCAGCGATCCAATTTATGTTTTCATAAGATAAGATCGCCTTTTCGCTCGATTTTGCATTAGTTGCTTTGCTATCGTTCACGAAAAACACATTTCTTATTTTGCCAAGCAGTTCATTCCTATGCCTCAGTCCTGAAAAGGACTTGATTCCATTGATAATAGTGTTGCTATCTACTCCAAGTACCTTACATACGGCATATGTGGCTGCTATGTTTTCTGCGTTGGATATTAGGTTTATTTTCACGTCGCTTACTGATAAGCTATGATTCTCTAGTTTTAACGAGATCTTCTGGATCCCAGTGCCCCTTTTGTCATCCAAGTAGCTGACACTGGGATCCAGATAATTTCGATCTATAACAGTAATCTGTTCACTATAATCAAGCAAATTGTTACCTGCCAATGATATTAGATCTCTTGCACCACCCTCTGTCATCTGAGTAGTTGGCAATGGTTTTTCTTTTCTGGATTCCAGCGTCACGCGCTGGAATGACATCGGGGAATATGTTACTGAGATTGGAATTTTGTCTCCAGTGAATTTGTTGAATATATCAGCAGTAATCTCATTGTCACATCCTATTACGGCAACCTCACTACCGTTTATCAGTTTTAATTTAGTTGCTATGTAGTTCTCCATACTTCCATGCCTATCTATGTGATCTGGTGTAATATTGAGCAGTGCTGAAATGTCCACGTTAATTTCATTCATCAACTCCAATTGAAAAGAGGAGAGTTCGATTACATAAATTTCTGCATCTCTTTCTAGATCCAAAACAGGAACGCCTAAATTTCCACCAATAGCTACTTTTTTCCCTGCAGATTTTAATATGTGCCCTATTAGTGATGTAGTGGTTGATTTACCATTTGTTCCTGTGACGCCTATTACCTTCTGGTTCGTAGTTTTAGCTTCAAGAAATAGCTCAATGTCTGATTTTATTTTGCAATCAAATCTCCTTGCAAGTTTTACTATCCAATGTGGCTCTGTTGGCACTCCAGGGCTTAAAACCAATGCACTGATCTCATGCCAATTGTATTCCTTGGGATGAATAAAATTACATTTTTTATACATCATTTTTGCATTTGCTATTTGCTCTTCATGATCATCCCATGCATATATTCTTGCACCACTCTTTGTTAGAGCGTTAATGGCGGATAAACCAGTTTTACCAAGACCAAAAACCGCGACGTTTTGATTTTTATATTTGTTTAGTTGCACTGCTAGATAACTTATGCGAACCATTTTATAAAGATATCGTACAAATTACAACAGACTTCTTTCGTAGGTTACAACTGTCATTCAATAGAAACGAAAAAACTTACTTGACACCCTCCGCCAGTCCCCTTAGGCTTTGTTGCATAGCAACTGAAAAAATCTGGTGGCTACTGACAAAATTCATTATAAAATAGCCATTTAACCTTGAAAGAAAAAATATGCCACAAAAAATGAGGGTCAGTAACCATAGCGAATATAACAAATTTCTAGAAAAAAGAGGAAATATTTTTCATTATATCAACGAAGCCATAGAAAAGTGGTACGAGAATGGTCCAAAAATACCAGGTGGCAACAATATTTATAGCGATAAAGTTGTAATTTTGGTGCACATAATAACTTGTTTATTTAGAATAGGCCTGAGGCAAACAGTTGGGTTTATAGCAGGATACCTTGAGCAAATTGGGAAAAATTTGCAAGTTATCAGCTATTCACAATCATCAAGAAGGTTTAAGAAACTTAATATTAAGATCAATGATTGCAGAATTGATAAAAATAATATGGAAGATATCGAAATTGCTATAGACAGTACAGGAATTAGTATATACAACAACACTCCTGGTCATAGCAAGGAAAATAGCGAAGATAGAAAGTATCGCAGCTATGAACAGACAAGAAAATTGCATGTAATGTTGAATACAAACAGCAAAAAAGCCATAGCTGTAAAATACAGTAATGGTGTCTACTCTGATCACTATGGAGCTTGTGATTTGCTAAAAGAAGTCGATTTTCAGTATGTCATAAAAGTACTATATGCAGATAGGGCATATGATAGAGAAAAGCTCTATAAGCTGTGTAATCAATATGGTATAAAAACGAAAATTCCTCCGAAAAACAACGCAGCAGAGCATCCAAAATTGGATTATATGCTTGATAGAAATGCCGCTATTCAGTTAATGAAATTACATGGTGAGAATGGTATAAAAAGATGGAAAGAAGAAGTAAATTACGGAAAAAGATCGTATATTGAAGGATTTTTCTCAAGGTTGAAGCGAATATTTGGGTTTAGTTTTAGGAGCAAATCTGAGATTAATCGTGAGAAGGAACTACTTGTTAAATGCTATTTGCTCAATAAGTTCACTGATATTGGTATGGCTAAATTTGAGATAGCTTCATAAATTTATTGTGCGTTACCTACTATCCGAAGAGCGATGCAACAAAGCCAATCTGGATCCAAGTAGTTAGGGCGCTGGGATGATACCCTTTCCGGTGGAACAATATTTGTACAGTTATGGAATTGTGCAACAGGCACAATTTAATATAAAAAGCTTTGCTTTTTGAAATTTTGGGTTATACTTAACTTAAGATATTTCAGTAGGAAATTTATTGTGAATAGAAAGGAAGCTTTAGAAGTATTGGACTTAAATGCAAATCCCAGTGAACGAGAAATTACAATAGCATATAGAAAATTAGCCCTTAAATATCATCCTGATAAACATTCAGGTAAGAGTAAGGATGTGCAAAAACAAAATGAGGAAAAATTTAAAGAATTAGGTGCTGCATATGAGTGCCTTACTGTACGAAGTTCAAAAATAATCGCAGAGATGACAGATGAAGAATTTGAAGATGTGATGGGGATGTCAGATGAGAGATTTGATATGTTCATGAAGAAGACAATGCAGTGTTGTATGAAGAACTTAGATGAGATTAACTCTGCTGACGATTTGAGTTCTTCTTTAAGTGCTGCTACCTTAGGCAGAGATGTAGAATACCTAAAGAAGCTTTTTTCTAAGTTCAAGAGTAGCAAGAATGGACAATTTGGTGATTATATAAACAAATCTTATGCAGGGGTAAGTCCATTAACTTGTGCTATATTGTCTCAAAATATTGAAATTGTAGAGCTTTTCTTAAAAAATGGTGCAGATCCTAATACAAACATTTATGGATTTTTAAACATCCATAAAAGTGAAGCTTATAGGAATAAAGTTGAGAAGTTGTTAGTCGAGTATGGGAGAATTGATAAATCCAGTGTATTTTGTCAGTTAGCTCTTGCAGTTCTAACAAGTTATGTTGCTTTTGCGATTTACTCTTCATGTGATGCCTCTTTCGTATGTTATGCGGGAGTGGCAGCATTTGCTCTTGCTGGAGTTCTTCTTGTTGCAAAAGCTATACATGATGTGTTTTATGTACAAACAAAATGGCCTTCTCCTAATTTTGATGAAGTTAATGCTGAACAAGTAATAAATAGCCAAGAACAAGGTGCTGCTGGTAGCTCTCGGAACGTCTGGGTTTAACTTATAAAGGTCAAAAAAGGTTCTTTTTTAAAAAACTTAAGTTATACTTATAATATTTGATACCTTTTATAGTGATTATGTCGAGTTTAAGCTGCCTTCATGGTGATAATGCAGAATTTGTAGAAGAGATGTATAGCCGTTATCTGCAGGGCGATAAATCAATCGGGGAAGATTGGAACAGAATTTTTTCAAGTAATTTAGAAGTTAAGAAAACGGAGACCTGCAATGTAACCAAGACGGATGATTCGGCTTCTGATTTGGCAAATTTCTTTAGGTCCTACGGTCATTTTTTTGCAGACCTTAACCCGCTATCACCAAATGAAAATCAAGAAATAGATTATCAAAAATATTCAAATTTATCCCCAGCACGTGACGCTGAAATCTATAGAGATATTTACTGCAAGAATATCGGTTTTGAATTTATGCATATTTCCTCTTATGAAGAGAGAATGTGGCTGCAGGAAAAGATCGAAAATCAAACCTATATGCTGAGCTCACAAGACAAAAAAGAAATACTGAGGCACTTGGTCGAATCCGAAATGTTCGAGCAATTTCTCCATATGAAATTTCCTGGATATAAGCGTTTTTCTATCGAAGGTGGAGAGGCAGCTATTGTTGCAATTGAAAGAGTTATTAGTGATTCTGCAGCTTTTGGTATTGAAGAAATAGTTCTTGGCATGGCTCACCGCGGACGACTCAATGTTCTAACCAAAGTTATGGGGAAAGAATATGCGGCAATGCTGTCTGAATTTCAAGGCAACCTTGCATACCCAAGTGGTCTTGAGGTGTCTGGTGATGTTAAATATCACCTTGGTTATTCTTCTGATCGAGCACTTGCCAGTGGCAAAAAAATACATTTAAGTTTATGCCCTAATCCATCTCACCTTGAAGCGGTAAATCCGGTTTTGGCTGGAAGAATAAGAGCAAAACAGAATATAAGATCTGTGCTTGGAATATCAATTCATGGTGATGCGGCTTTCATCGGTCAAGGAGTGGTTGCTGAAACTTTAACCTTAAGCAATATTGAAGGCTATAAAGTGGATGGCATTGTGCACATTGTCATTAATAACCAAGTTGGTTTTACTGCTAATCCGTGTTGTGCGCGATCCTCTTTTTACTGTACTGATGTAGCAAAATCAATAGAAGCTCCAGTGTTTCACGTTAATGGAGATAACCCAGAAGCTGTGAGTTTTGCTACAAGTCTGGCGATGGAATATAGGCAGAAATTCAAAAAGGACGTAGTGATTGACATAATATGTTACCGCAAATATGGCCATAATGAGGGTGATGAACCGAATTTCACTCAGCCACTTATGTATAAGGCGATATCAAAGCATAAAACTCCTGGAACATTGTATGAAGAAAAATTGACTGCAGAGAAAGTATTAGATGGCGATGAAGTAAATAAATTGCGCAGTGAATTCAGGGCAAAATTAGATAAAAGTCTTGCTGAATCAGCGGCTTATACTCCAAAAAAAGCTGACTGGTTCGGTGGAGTGTGGTCAAAATTAAGAAGAGCAAAGTTGAACGATTTGAGCGAATACTACACGGATTCTGGTGTTCCGCCAGATGAGCTGAAAAAATTGGGTGTTCATATAAATAGCAATATCCCAAGTAGCTTTAATATCAACAATAAAGTTAGAAGAATACTCGATGGCAGAATAGACAGTATAAATTCCGGTCACGATATAGACTGGGCAACTGCTGAAAGTCTTGCATTTGCATCACTGCTCACAGAAGGAATAGGAGTGCGTTTATCAGGACAAGATTCTGGACGTGGAACTTTCTCGCACCGTCATTCAAGGCTTGTTGATCAGGTAACAGAAGAAGCGTTTATTCCGCTAAACAATATAAATGAAAAGCAAGCTCACTTTGAGGTCATAGATAGCGCACTATCTGAGTATGCTGTAATGGGCTTTGAATATGGATATAGCCTTGATTCCCCGTATTCACTGGTGCTCTGGGAAGGACAATTTGGTGATTTTGCAAACGGTGCGCAAATTATGATCGACCAGTTTATCGCATCTGCAGAAACAAAGTGGTTGCGATCAAGCGGTCTAGTTTTGTTGCTGCCTCATGGTTATGAAGGACAGGGACCTGAGCATAGTTCTGCTCGTATAGAGAGATTTTTGCAACTCTGCGCAGAAGATAACATGCAAGTTGTTAATTGCTCTACTCCAGCAAATTATTTTCATGCTTTACGCAGGCAAATCCACAGAGACTTTCGCAAGCCTTTAGTAGTGTTTACACCTAAATCACTATTGCGTCATAAAAGAGCAGTTTCTAACCTATCTGACTTTGAAGGAAAATTCCTCACGGTAATCCCAGAATATAGAACAGATTTGGTTCTAAATGATAAAATACGTAAAGTTGTAATATGCAGTGGTAAAGTTTACTACGACATAATTGAAGTATGTGAAGCACAAAAAATAAACGATATAGCAGTGATACGTTTAGAACAATTCTATCCGTTTCCTGCAGATAAACTAAGTAATGAACTTGAAAAGTACAAAAACGCTGAAATTATATGGTGTCAAGAAGAACCAAAAAATATGGGAGGATGGTTTTTTGTCAACCCATTGATAGAAGAAGTGTTGTCCAATCTCGATATTCAAGCAAAGAGACCTAAGTGTATCGCAAGACCTGCTGCTGCATCTCCTGCATGTGGTTATGCTAGTGTCCATGCTCAGCAACAAGAGGAGATTTTAAGACAGATCGCTTAGTATTTACAGTTATTGAAGCAGAAGTGGTGCTATAAAAGTAGCTGACACTTGAATCCGGTTGCATCACGCGCTGCGGCCAGGCGCAATAGAAAACGCATTACACCAATAAAGCCCTTTTGGTACTCAAGCAAATATAAAAGATTTTTATTCTATTAAAAAAAATATAATTTTTATTAAAATTTTCATTTATTTTTATTTAAAAAGTAAACATTATTAATATTTACTTTAATTAATATAGGATATATATGAATACAAAAATATTTGAGATGTTAATAAGGAGAACTGGTCTACGCAGAGATAGCAAAGCTGAGATCATACAGTTAAATAGAAATGAAAAAGCTTTTGTAGATGAGGATAAAGAATCTATCGAATTAGCTGAGGCCATTTTTGAAGAGAATAATATGTTTCATTTCCGCAAACCAGGTCCTGCTATCGATTACATTTTGCACAAATTAATAAATGATAGGAAGCTTTTCGAGGAAATGAAAGATAGAGGTACAAGTATAATACGTCTTTTTTCTTTGTTATCAATGTATCATGATCGTCTCAATTGCTGTGTTATAAGAAAAGGAGGGTGTATTACTGAGTGTGGCATACTTGATTACGCTGGCACCTATCCAGAACTAGTGCCTTTAGAAGACTTTATACTTATTGAGCCTTGCTCGTACCTCGAGTACACTGTGCTTGATAATGATAATATCAGAAATAGGTTAGCTAGAGACTTGACTGAAGACAAAACAAAATTAGATATCTTTTTGAATGGAATTTTAGCAACAAAGAATTCGGATTTAGTATTATCTTGTATTAACAAGATAGAGGTTCTTAATGAGGAAGATAGATATTTTGTTAATCGCTTACAGAAAAACAACATGCTAGACTACATCTTAAACAAAGATGATACAACACTTGCAAAATCAACTCTAAAGGAGTTGTTGAAGCTTTCTATTTTGCAGGAAGAAAAAAGCACTGAGTTAGAATCTCCCCAAGCTTCAAGTGTAAATGTTAGCAAAGCTCAGCAACATTGTAGTATATAGCTGGTGATAAAGTTTAAAATAATTGCATATACTAAGGCTCATTTAAATATAGAGCCTCAGTGGTGCTTAATTTTTTCAATTTATGGTAGCCCTACTATGATGTAGATCTATGCTCGCTTATAACTAAAATTTTACCTCTATTAGTGGAATGTTATTCCAGCTATTGCTTCCATAGTCATCAATAGAAGCGTTTAAGTAATCTGTATCAAAGCGCACGGGCACATCAAATTCGAAGCTCGCAGTGATTATCACATCTTTTACTGGTGGCTTCATAAATGTTATTTCTCCCGTTGAATAATTTACTGAATATTCACTCTCTTCTTTACCATTTAAATAAATCTTTACTGTCCCATGTACTGGCTTTTTGATCATACGTATATGCTTATCTTCCCCACTTACATAAGTTTTGATTAGCTGAAAAGTCGTTTTTTTGTTATCTCCTATACCAATCTCTTGATTGATGGCTATAAAATCCGACCAATCCTTAAAACGAAACCCTATTGCTTTACCTTTTCGTGCATGAAAAAATGTTATTAGTTCTAGTAGCTGCTCGTTTGATCTGACCCCGTAAGCTATGTTGTATCTAGTGCGTGCATGAGACCAATTGATGTTGCGCTGTTCACAACCATTGTGAGTTGTTACAACGTCAGTGGAAAATTCCGGTCCTCCAGTGGAACCATAAGATATATTTTCTGGAAATCTAATTTCTGTGAATGACATATGTCCTCCTGTGAAAGTAAAATAGTTTGGTTGAAGAAAATGTTGTAATTTGAAAGCGTTTCACATAGCAAATGACGCTATGGAAAGTGGATGAGACCACTGAGTTAAACTGCTGTCATACCCACAATTACTATACTCAGGTTCATTTGAGTTGTCAAGCAAAAAAAATAAAATTTTATGGCAAATTGTAACTAGCCTTGCTTGTGACTTAATTCATCTACTTTTTTGCGTAATACATTCAAATCAGTTGCTCCTACAAACAGGCTATCTCCAATTATTAAAAAAGGTGTACCACCTACTCCCAAATCTCTTACTAGAAGCCTACTGTTGTTTATCATTTGCTCAATTTTGTCCGCGTTATCTTTTATAGAATCATTAAAATCGTCCTCATCAATCCCTATGTTTTTCACTATATCCAATATGCTTTCGTCTGAAAATTCTCCTTTGTGACTTAAAGCAGCATGGTGAAAATCGAAATATTTTTCTTTATCGAGAAAATAGACAGCTAAAGCACTTTTTGCTGCCTTTAAAGAAGCGTTACCAAGTATTGGAGCATCCCTAAAGATATACTTAATTTTGCCGTCGTTAATTAACTGCTTTATATCATTCTTTATAGCTTTGCAATGTCCACAAGAATAGTCAAGGAAGCCTACAGCTATAACACTACTATTTTCATTTCCGGAGTAAGGATAAGTAAGGTCAAATATTTGATCCTTGTATTGTGAAATTTTACTTTTGGTTACATTATCTCGAGCAGCGTAACTACTTTTAATCGACTCCTCTTTGAGAGTTTTTACGATCTTATCAAAATTTCTGCTTATATAATTATCTAATTTCTCACCTATATAATCATCGTTTAGCATTTGGCTGCGATTTGAAAGCCAATTGTTTATTATCGGCAAGCTTGCTATTGCTATTATTAAAATTAATAAAAACGATATTCTAGACATACAATTTATTTAAAAACCTACAACATAAAACTTTTAGTACACATTTATCTGTATATTAAAAGAAGCATCTAATGTTAATATATAAAAACATTTGTATCAAGTGTATTTTATAACCAGTTTTGCCTCAAATGCAAACTTTACACAATAAAACTCAAGCACATTACCACAAAGTTCATCAGAAGACTTGGTGATGAGGGTGGTGAAACATTTTGGTAGTTGATTATCTTATAACTGCCATGTATAATGCTAACAAACGCGGCGATAAATATTGGTAAAAAAAAGGAAATAGCCATTCTAGGAAGTAAGCTTCTCTTTTTCCCATTTGCTGAGTTTATTGCAGTGTATGGTCGCGTCGTGTGGGTGTAATAAAACAATTTTTCAGTCAATATGCCGATAATTTTAAATATTCTATATGAGTGTCATAATGAAATTTTTAAAAACTCTTTTTAACTTAACATTGTTAGTGTTTTTTATAACTCCTCCAGTTGAAGCAAGGTGGACTAAGTATGAAGATGCTCCCATTGAGATCAAAATTTCTAATAGTACCATTAATATTAATGGGGATGGTACTTATGAATTAGAATCAGAACTCCAAGCAAAAGTACTCAAGGAATCTGGGCGTAGTGCATTCTCCCCATACAGTCTTATTTATAATGGTGATAGTGCAGACCTCACTATTTTAGAAGCTAAAACAGCTTACAATGGGAGGGAATACGTAGTCGCTAAAAACATGATAGAGGACAAGGCGTTGGCTAGTCCTCAAGGTTTCGATCAGCTAAGGCAAGTAACCATATCATTTCCTAAAATGACAATTGGTGCAGAAGTATATCTAAAATATAAACAAATTCATAAAAAAGTTCCTATTGATAATTTTTATGGTTTGCACTTTTCTTATTATGGGCGGTATTTTCAAGCAGAGAATACTAAAATCAATTCTGAGTTGCCTCTAGAGATTAGTGTGAATGATCCAAGAAACGTATTAAAGATCGCTGAGGAGAAAAAGAATGGTGTACATTCTATAAGCATTACTTTAAAAAAGGCAATTTATGAAGGTTTGATAAATGAGCCACATAATGGAATATTGAATTTTGAGCACAATACTTGGGTATCACTGTCAAGCCTATCTAAATGGGAGGATTTAGCAAAAAAATTAGCTCCTGGATATTATAACGTCATTACTCAGCCACTTCCTACAATTTTTACGGCCATAGCAGAATCTGCTGCCAATGAGGGTACTGATGAAGAGAAAATTAACGTTGTTACTTCTTTGTTGAATGAGAAAATTCAATACACGGGAGATTGGCGTACAGTGTCAGGACGATTTTTTCCAAGAGATTTAGAGAAAATTGCTGATTATCAAACTGGAGATTGTAAGGATTTTTCTGTTAGTACGGCTGCTATTTTACAAAAACTTGGTTACAGAGTTCAACCTACTCTAGTTATGAGAGGAATTACTAGCATTCCTAATTCCGAAGCATTACCTAATCTGGGTAATTTTAATCATACGATGCTCAGAGTAACAAATAAAGGTGGAAAAATATATTGGATTGATCCGACTAATAAGGTTAGTATGGCACAAGGTATTTTTCCAGATGTTGCTGACAAAGTTGCTTTAGTATTGGATTCTAAAGAAGTTAGCTACACAAAAATTCCTGCTGTACAAGCTGAAAATTCAAAAATTATATCCCATAGTGAATTAACTATACAAGATAATGTTGTAAACGAACGTGGTCAGCTTACTATGCAAGGGGAGTCAGCTATGAGCTTAGCAAGTGCTGGATTATATTACTCAAACGAGCAGTTAAGAGATTCTGTTTTTTATATAATTAGTGGGGTATATCTTAATGAAAAAGAAAAGAAATTCTTAGAATTGCCTGATCTTACTTCGCGTAATGTAGAGGATCTTACAATTAAGTATGAATTACAACAAAAAAATAAAGTTTTTAGGACGAACCTAGGACTTGTTTTAACTTTAGAAAATAATTTGCTTAATGGTGTCGTAAATACAGTTTCTGACCAAGTGTCAGACATTTTTATAGGTACTCCTCATACTCGTGAAACGCATACGGTAATAAAAGACATTGCGATTAAAAACTGTGCAGAATTGAATTTTGAAATAAATTCTCCATGGTTATATGTAAATAGGTCATGTAAACATCAAAATGGCAGCACAGAATTAAATGATATAGTAGCTATACAGAAAAGCTTTATTACCAATGAAGAGTTAAACACTACTGAATATAAAAACTTAAAAAGCGAGCTGGAGAATAATTTTTCTAGAGCCTCTATAATAATAAGTGAATAGGTTGTGCTGGGAAAAACACTTCTTAAAAGACTTAAAATCTTTAAAATATGTACAACAACTTACGTGACTTCATCAAAGCCTTAGAAGAAAAAAAAGATCTGATTAGGATTAAGGAGGAAGTTTCAACAGTTCTTGAAATGACAGAAATTCATCGCAGAGTTTTGTCAAGCAAAGGGCCAGCGATCATTTTTGAAAATGTTATCACAGAAAATGGCAAAAATTCGATTCCAGTTTTGGTGAATTTATTTGGTACTATTAAGAGGATTGCATTGGGGTTGAACATAAACCCTGATGAACTAAGAGATCTTGGTAAACTTTTAGCATTTTTGCAATCACCTGAGCCGCCAAAAAACTTTAAGGATGCTATAAAAATGTTTCCTTTGTTGAAAGTCGTGTTATCGATGCGAAGTAAAGTCGTGAGCAAGGCTCCATGTCAAGAGGTAGTGCTAACCGGAGATGAAGTGGACCTAAGTCTACTGCCCATTCAAACATGCTGGCCAAATGAACCTGCACCACTTATCACCTGGCCAATTGTGGTAACGAAAGGACCCACGAAAGAAAAGCAAGATAATTTTAATCTTGGAATATATCGTATGCAGGTTATAGATAAAAAAACAACACTAATGCGTTGGCTTGCACACAGGGGTGGCGCAACTCACCATAAGCGTTGGAAGGAAGAAGGCAGAAATATGAAATTTCCTGCTGCTGCTGTGATCGGTAGTGATCCTGCAACGATTATTGCTGCGGTAACTCCAGTGCCAGAAACATTGTCAGAATACCAATTTGCTGGACTGCTGCGAAAGAAGCCGCTTGAACTTGTAAATTGTAAGACTATTCCACTTCAAGTGCCAGCTCACGCGGAAATCGTTCTGGAAGGCTATGTGAGTTTGGATAGATATCAAGATGAGGGACCATATGGAGACCACACTGGCTACTATAATTCTGTTGAGCAATTTCCAGAATTTAATATTACTGCAATTACTATGCGCAAAAATCCAATTTATCTCAGCACTTTCACTGGCAAGCCACCTGATGAACCATCGATTCTTGGTGAAGCACTCAACGAAATTTTTGTGCCCATTCTTATCAATCAATTTCCAGAGATAGTGGACTTTTATCTGCCACCGGAAGGTTGCTCATATAGAATAGCGGTAGTGTCGATAAAAAAATCCTATCCAGGGCAGGCAAAAAGAATTGTTATGGGCATACTTTCCTTTCTAAAGCAATTTTTATACACGAAGTTTATTATCGTTGTTGATGATGATATAAATATACGTGATTGGAAGGAAGTGATGTGGGCAATGTCAACAAGGATGGACCCTGTGCGTGATACAATCATGATAGAAAATGCACCTATTGATTATTTAGACTTTGCTTCCCCTGAAAGTGGACTTGGAGGTAAGATGGGATTTGATGCGACAAATAAAATCCCGCCTGAAACCAAACGAGAGTGGGGAAAGAAAATTGAGATGAGTGAGGAAATAGTAAGGAAAGTCGCGGAGAAGTGGGAGGAATATATGGACTAGACTTCTTGCATAAAAGCAGAAAAAAGTTTGGCGTTTTTTATAATGCTGCATTAACTGATAATTGTGCGTCACAGTGCCCTTTTTTTGTCATCCTATAGCTATACCGCCGCGGTATCTCTTAGCCGCTAACAAGTAGTGGGATGACGAGCTTATCGTCATCCTGCCGCGAACCGTCATACCGCGATTCATTCGCGGTATCTCAGCCGCTAACAAGCAGCGGGATACTTAGGGATGACGGTTGTTGTTTAGCTGTAAATATTAAGAAATTTACCAAATGAAAAAAAAGGCAAAAGAAGCCCTGGGGTTATTATCCGCTTTAAAATATTGGCGTTTTTTATGTTTTAAACGCTTGACAAGCGAGATTCAGCCGCTTTTAATTGCAACTAACTTACGCTGCAAATGTTTAAGAAATTTACTAAGCAGAAAAAAAGACAAAGAATCCCCGAGTTAGCTAGTCTTTTACTATCTCTGTCGAGTATTGGCATTTTTTGATGTCTTGTAACGCTTTATAAGCGCGTTCAGCTTATTTAGATAAAAATCTAGATGTAGATGAAGTTTTGTAAAGACATACAGTATCTATATACTGCAAAAAATTGAACATAAGACGCCGATACATTAAGTAATCCTTACCTTTTAATCTGCAGATTGGCGAAAGCAAATACAATAGCTTCAGTTTCATGATAAGAGGGCTGGCGAAGGGTGTCAAGCAATTTTCGTTTCTGCGAGTACCTGAGTTTATTGACTTCATTAGAGCCAAAACTCTTGAGACCTAGGTGATAATTCTATCTAAAAGGATGCCAAAAAAGAGAAGCAACCCTACGTAGGAATTATTTTTAAATATGGACATGCATTGACTGGGATCGTCAGGATTGAAATTTTTGTATTGGCGGTGAAATATGAACCCTACAGCAAGTAGAGCAATATAAAAAATGTTATTTAATGATGATAAGATACCAGCATATAGCCACGTCATAAGAGATATTAAATAAAATCTTTTCAACCAAGATTTTGTTGTATCACCAAAATATAATGCGGTAGATTTCATCCCGAGTTTTTCATCATCTTTTTTATCTTGATGGGCGTATATGGTGTCATAGCTCAGTGTCCAGAAGACGCATCCTATATAAAACAGCAAGGA
This sequence comes from Wolbachia endosymbiont (group A) of Chalcis sispes, assembly GCF_964026765.1. Classification (NCBI taxonomy): domain Bacteria; kingdom Pseudomonadati; phylum Pseudomonadota; class Alphaproteobacteria; order Rickettsiales; family Anaplasmataceae; genus Wolbachia; species Wolbachia endosymbiont (group A) of Chalcis sispes. The sequence goes on along the minus strand of NZ_OZ034697.1, from coordinate 411,037 downwards.
TTCTATACTGATCTGGTTTGTTATTGCTGCTGAGCCCATGAGCGATCCCATATTGAAGGTAAACCCTAAGAACAATTGTGGCCACCAAACATACCGCTTTAATAAAGGGTAAGTAGCTATCATACACATTGAGATTATTCCAAGTATAAGTGTAGTTTTATTAGTTAATAATAAGATTACCAGGGCAATAGACAGTAGCAGTGAAAGTAAAGCTAAAGCCTGCTTTATGTTTAATGCACCACTTGCAAGTGGCCTATATTTTGTTCGTTCAACGTGCGCATCTATTTTTCTATCGAAGATATCATTGATTATGCACCCTGCGGGTCTCATTAAAAATGCACCTATAGTAAACAAAACAAGGAGAAAAAGAGCCTGATACGATAGAGAAGTTGAGGCTAAAAGAATACCGCTCAAACTGGGAAATAGCACAAGCCACAAACCCGTTAAACTGTGCAACCTCATTAATGAAAAGTAACGATTGAAATGCATTAATTAAGTGTGATTATGTAATATTTTGCTTACATTAACAAAATTATCGAACGCTAAATCAGGCTTGAAAACTAACTCAGGTATAAATCGCAAATCAACATAACACAATATAGATTTACGTATTGACCATGCAGACTGGTTCATTTCATTAACAACAGTGTTAATATCACAATTATTCTCAGAAGGATCTCCAGTGCGTCTTTTTTCTGGATCTAAGTAGTCAGCTACTTGAATATTCAATGAAGATAACACAATATATACATCTGCTTTTTTCAAATCTTTACTTAATTTTACGTCAGATACCGCTACATTTTTATTGAACACCTTACCTTCCATTAGAATTCTTGATATTGCTCTATGCAATACCGATGCTATCTTTAGGTTTCTAATTTCCTTTTTCATATCCAGCTACTATAACACCCTTTCTTCTTGCACTAATTGATAAGCTTCCAAAATATCTCCAACTTTAATATCGACATTACCCTCTAGTGATACTCCGCATTCAAAGTTTACACCTACTTCTTTAACATCATCTTTAAATCTACGTAGTGCTTTTAACTTTCCTTCATGCACCAATTTGCCACCACGCACTACCTTAATTAAAGAATCTTTTTTTATGACTCCATCACTTACATAACATCCAATGATATTACCAGCTTTAGATACATTAAATATTTGCCTTACAGATGCAGAACCAACACGAACCTCTCGTGTAACAGGCTTTAACATTTTAGTTAAATACATTCTCATGTCGTCAATGAGCTCGTATATTATGTTATAAGTATGTATTTCTATACCTTTTTGTTTTGCCAAGTCCCTTATTTTTGAGTCCACTTTTACATTAAAAGCTAAAATTACTGCACTTGATGCTTCTGCAAGCAGCACATCTGAATCTGTTATCCCTCCTACTGCTTTGTGTAGGATATTTAATTTCACTTGGTCTTTACCGAGTTTATCAATTGAACTTGATATTGCTTCAATAGAACCAGTTACATCGCACTTTAAAACTACAGATAGTTCTTCTGTTTCGCTGTTATTACGACTGAATATATCTAAATTATTGTCGCCCAAATCTTCTTTCTTTTTCTTGATTAACTCTAGCCTGTATTCAACAATTTCACGCGCCTGCTTTTCAGAATTTACAACAACAAATTTATCTCCAGCATTTGGTACACCATTTAGACCAGTAATTTCAATTGGAGCGGAGGGTAGTGCTGCTTTTTCTCTTTGACCAAGGTGATTAACCATACTACGTACTTTACTGTATGTTGTACCAACTACCAATATATCACCAACCTTTAACGTTCCTTCCTCAACTATCAATGTAGCTGATATTCCTTTCGCTTTATCTATTTTGGATTCTATTACCCATCCAAGTGCTCGACAATCTTCTATTGCTTCTAGCTTCATTAATTCAGCGATTAACAAAATCGTCTCTTCTAGTTTATCTAAATTAGTTTTCTTTTTTGCTGATACTGGCACAATCATAACATCACCACCAAGCTCTTCAGGAATGAGATCATATTGAGGTAAGCTACTCATTACTTTCTCCACATCACCAGGCTCAGATTTATCAATTTTATTAATAGCAACTATAATAGAAACATTTGCTGCTTTTGCATGATTTATTGCTTCAACTGTTTGTTTCATGATTCCATCGTCAGCTGCAACTACTATTACAACTATATTAGTAATATTGGCACCACATGCACGCATCGCAGTGAACGCTTCATGTCCTGGTGTATCAATGAAAGTAATTTTTTGCTTATCTTTTGTTATTATTTGATAAGCACCTATGTGTTGAGTTATGCCACCTGACTCTCTTTCTGCAACATTAGATTCACGAAATGCATCGAGCAATGAGGTTTTACCATGATCGACGTGTCCCATAAAAGTGACGATTGGTGGTTTAGGTTTTTTAGGCAGGCTTTCTCTGCCTTCTATAAAAAATAAATCTTTTTCTCTGTTGGTATCGCTCACTCGTTTAGCCGTATGATTAAATTTTTCCACTATTTCACATGCTATATCTGGATCCACCAGATCATCTACTCTATAACTCTCACCGACTTCTTCTTTGAACATTTTTAGCACACTCTTGCTATCTTCTGCCATGCGAATAGATAACTCCCTGATAGTTATTTTGTCTGGTATAATAACTTCTCTTGATATATTTTTACCCTTAGTAAACTTTGACTTTCTACCTCTTATACCAAACCTTTGCTTAAATACAGGGGGTTGTTCAGTTTTTTCATCTATTGCCTGTGCAATTACCAGTTTAGAATGCTTAGAATATATATCTTTGTTGACTTTAAAAGACTTTTTATCGTTGTCCTCATGGTCAATACTATCTTCTTTTGGTTCAACTAAGTGGGTATTACTTAAAACTTGCTTATTTATTTCCTTAGATAAAGCGTCCGCTTCATTTTTCTCGTCAATCTCTTTATTGCTGTCTTCTTTTGCTGTTTTCTCTTTTTCTTCTCTCTGATTTCTTTCTTTCAGCAAAGCAGCATTCTGCACAGCATTAATGCGAAAAATTTGTTCTTTCTCTGTTAAAGAACCTAATTTACTCTCGTCAAATAAATTATGTTCTTCTGCATCATGAGATTTTTTTCTTCTTTTTTTTACTACTGTAGCTCCAGTACTTGGGCTAGCTGAAGAGTTTAAATTGAGGTCTAATTTAAGCTTGCTTAAACCTTGGAGCGTTAATTTTTTATCACTGATATCTTCATTATTCATATTATTTTATTATATTAATCCAAGCTTTTTACGTGCTTCTATGATTATTGAATCTACTGTATCTTTTAGATCTTCTTTGCTATCGGATGAGGAAGAGAGTATGCTGCAAAACTCATAACTTGATAAATCTGCTATGTCCTCTAAAGTCTTAATATCATGCTTACTAAGAGCAATTTTATTGTCTATTGATAAAGTTAAATTGATTACATCATCCTCCATACCTAAACTTTTTAGCTCTTCTATTTTTCTATCATTTTCTGCTTTCAGGTACTTATTTGCTCTATTGTGAAGTTCGTTTGCAATATCTTCATTAAAGCCCTCTATTGAAGCAAGCTCTTTAATTGAAGCGCTAGATATGTCTTCTACACTTGAAAAACCTTCTGTTACCAATAGCTGACCCATAATCTCTTCTAAGTTTAAAGCTTCAGCAAATAAAGCTGAACATTGACTAAGTTCTTTACTTCGCCTTTCTGATTCTTGCTGAGTGCTTAATATCTCAATTTTCCATCCAACAAGCTCTGAAGCTAATCTTACATTCTGGCCCTTTTTTCCTATCGCTAAACTCAATTGATCTTCAGCAACTATTAACTCTATGCAATTTTCATTTTCATCAATAATAACCTTCGATACTTCTGCAGGAGTAATGGCTTTAATAACAAATTGACCCAAATCTGAGGAGTAATTTATAACGTCAATTTTTTCACCATTTAATTCGTGTATAATAGTTTTTATTCTATCTCCCTTAACTCCAACACAAGCACCTACTGGATCAATGTTCTTGTCGGGAGAGAAAACGGCAACCTTAGACCTTGAACCAGCATCTCTAGCTATACCTTTAATTGTCACTAATCCGTCAGCAATTTCTGGTATTTCTTGATTTAATAATGCCTCCAAAAAGCCTTCATGAGTCCTAGAAAGAATAATTTGACGTCCATCATCAGAGCGCTTAACAGTCTGTATGTAAGCTTTAACCTTATCACCTTCACGAAATGATTCACCACCAGTTAAATTTCGCAATGGAAGATATGCCATAGTGCCATTTATGTCTATAATAAGATCTGAATATTCTACTTGTTTAACAATACCATACCTTATTTCTCCCACTTTATCTTTAAACTCCTCATATTGCTTTTTTGACTCTTCATCTTTAATTACTTGAGCAATCTTTTGCTGGGCAATTCTTGCTGAAGCAAGATCAGTGTTAAGAGAGAGCAATTCACTAACAGTATCTCCAACTTTTGCATCTCCTTTTATTAATTTAGCTTGTGTAAGCGTAATTGATTCACACTCAGTATTCTCTTTTTCATTTGATTCATCATCAATAACTTTTAGTTTTCTGTATGAAGTAACTTTGCCTGTGTTTCTATCTATATCAACTACAATTTTACTTTTGCTACCATATTTTTGATGAGCCACTGCTTCTATAGCACTTTCTAGTGCCTTTATTACAACATCAAAATCTAAACCTTTTTGAAGTGAAAGCTCTCCTGCTGTTTTTATTACATCAAGGCTTCCAACTATGTTATTCTTGTTACTTTTCTGCTTAACACTGCTTTTACGATTAGCAATCATAATAAATAAATCCAATGTAATTAGTTATAATTATAGCTCCAACGGGCAAAGAACACTATCTTAAATGTTAAATGATTGCTAATTTAAGTCAAGTTTTTTCATGTTTTTGTATAACAAGCAACGCAGGAGTAAAGAATAAAGTTAAAACCGTTGCAGCCAATATTCCACTTGCTATGGTTGTTGAAATGTCAACCCACCACTGGCTTGATGGAGCATCATATGTGATTTGTAGCGTAAAAAAATTGATATTTAACCTGGTAATCATCGGTATTAAACCAAGAACTGTGGTTGCAACGGTAAGCAATATTGGCCTAACGCGAGAAATTGCAGCGTTTATTACACATCGCTTGATGTCATTTTTGTGTACCTTAATTTGGTGATGAAAGGCATCAAGCAATAGTATGTTATTATTTACTATAATTCCCGCCAAAGCAATTATCCCCACTCCACACATAACAACTACGAAAACTTGTTGGATAAGAAAGAAAACAAAAAACACACATGTTGTGGATAAAAACACTGCTGTCATTACGATAAATGTATGGTATACATTATTAAACTGTGTCACTAATACCAATATCATTAGTGTAATCGCTAATATAAAAGCCTTTAACAAAAATGCTCCTGATTTTTGTTGATCTTCTTTGTCGCCTTTAAAATCAATTTTTACTCCCTTGTCCCAATCCTGGGCAATAGAATTCTGAATGAACTTTACTCTTTCATCAACAAGATAGCCAGTATCAACGTCAGCAGAGATTGTCACTGTGCGTAATCCATCAATCCTGTTTAGTTTGTTTACCTTTTTTTCGGGAGCATATTTTACTATATTGCTCATAGGATACGGGCCATTAACTGTATTGATAAAAAGATTGTCTATAGTCTTCATGTTGCGATCCTTTCCAGGGAAACGGAGTACAATATCGATTTCTTCATCCGTGTTATTTGGTCTATATTTTCCAATCAACACTCCATTTGTAACCATCTTTATAAAATCGCCAATGGTTGCAACACTTACTTCAGAGCTTGTAGCCTTATTCTTATCAACACTCATATTCCACTCTATTTCAGGTGCTGATCTGCTATCTTGAATATTTATAAACCCGGATGAAGGTTGGTTCATAATTTCTAGAATTTTCTCTGCTGCTAAATTCAAACTGGATACACTCCCGCTGAGGTTAATTTGTATTGGCTTGTCAGCCGACGGTCCTGGCTTTTCCTCTTGAACATTAATTATTATTCCTTTCATGTCTTGCACACTGCTCCTTATATCATTTAGTATGTGCTTAGCTTTGCGCCTGAAGCGCCAATCCATAAGTTCTAGTTGTATTCTGGCGATAACGTTGTCTGAAAATGCTCCTGATCTAGCATAAGAAACATGAATTTCTTTTTCAATGCTCAAAATGCGTTCTTCCACTTCTTTGAGTATCAGATCTCGTTCTTTGGCTGATAAGCTTTCTTTTGCTTTAACACTGATTAAAATATTATCTGAATCCACTTTCGGAAAAAACTTTACTCCAGGACCAAAAGTAAAGTACAGCACACTAAATGAAAACAAAACGAATACAGTAGCACATACGAATTTTTTAGGATGATCCAAAACCTTCTCTAGCATGCGTACGTAAGCTCTTATTATAGGCCCAGCATTTTTTATTTCACCACTTTCTATAGCACTCATTTTTTTTATTTCTTTTTTTGAAGTTATCGAAGGCTTACCAAATATTGCACCAAGTGTTGGTATAAAAACCAAAGCCATAATGAGCGATCCAGTCAAAGTTAGGATTATTGTAATTGGTATGTACTGCATGAATTTACCAACAGTATCAGGCCAGAATAATAGAGGAAAAAACACTGCTAATTTAGTTAACGTTGATGATAGAACCGGATAAAACATATCACGAACTGAAGTGTAAAAAGCTTCTACTTTGTTCATTCCGCAGATCATCTTTCTATCGGCATATTCGCTGATCACAATTGCATCATCAACCAGCATGCCAACAGCCATAATTAAACTGAAGAGCACAACGATATTTAAGGTTATACCCATAAAGTAAAGAGCTATTATCCCAATGAGAAAGGAACCGGGTATCGAGAGTGCCACAAGAATAGCAATCCTTGTTCCCATAGAAAGCATCATTATGATCAATATTAACAACACAGCAAATATTATGCCGTTTTCCAAGTCATCAAGCACATCGCGGACGTTTTTTGACTGGTCGTTTAAGTACACCACTTTTAAATTTTCAGGTAATTGATCTTTTGCCTTATCCATTAAGTATTTTACTTGATTTACTGTGTCTATTATGTTTTTTCCGTTACGTTTTGAAATTTCTAGCATGACACTAGGTAATCCATTAATGCGAGCAAATCCTTGGTGATCCTCAAACCTAGGGTATACTTTTGCTATATCTTTGATTCTCAAAACTGCATCGCCTTGAGATCTAATAGGAATATTCATAATATCTTCTATATCTTTTAATAACCCTGATATTTTAATCGAATATTTACCGGTATCATTTTCCAGTGACCCAGCTCCCACTAGTCTGTTATTGCTTGATATAGCTTGGAATATTTCGTTTGATTGAATGTTATATTTTGTTAGAACTGTGGGCTCAACTATCACTTCCACTGTTTCTTTACGCATACCTGCCACTTCAACTTTGAGAACATTTGGCAGAGATTCTATTTCTTTCTTTAGCTTGCGTGCTATTTCAGTTAAGGCTCTTTCTGGCAAATTACCAATTAAGCCGACATTGAGTATCGGAAATAAGCTCAAGTTTATTTCATTGATTATCGGAGATTCCGCTTCAACAGGTAACTTCGATTTTATGTTTGAAAGCTTTGAACGAACATTATCGAGCACTTCTTTATTATCATACTCTGTTCCAAATTCGAGTATCATGTGAGCACCATCATTAGTTGCAAAAGCTCTCAATTCTCTTAGAACCTGTTTAAAATCTTCGTAATAGGAGAGAAATGAAGGAAAGGACAATCATTTGCAAGCTGGTATTGAGTTTACGTTCGCAATTTTTCCATAGCCGTCTACACTTTTCTAACCAAGCAAAAGAACGCTCAACAACCCATCTCTTTGGCAATACAACAAAAGAATGTAATTCACTGCGCTTTATTACCTCAACAGTTGCACCAATAATATCTTTTATTTGGGTTGCAAAAATTTTTCCTGTGTAGCCTGCATCAACCAATATATTTTTGACTTCAGAAAGGGTATCTTTAGCATTTTCAACCATTCTTACAGCGCTACTACGATCAGTTACTTCTGCTGTTGTTACATAAATTGCATGTGGTAGACCTTGAGTATCAACTGCAATATGACGCTTTATGCCTGAAATCTTTTTACCTGCATCATAGCCCTTTTTTTCAGCAGTATCTGTGTTTTTAACACTTTGAGCATCAATTATACAGAAGCTAGTTTTCTCTTTCCGACCATTGTTGATACGGATCTCTCCAACCAATTTTTTTTAAAACTAATTCCAACAAACTTGGTTCTTCTCCATTCTTTTTATTCCACATTTGAAAATAGTAATATACGCTTTCCCACCTTGGAAAATCTTTTGGCAACATTCTCCACTGGCAACCACTTTTTAGGACGTATAACACTGTACGAAATACATCATACAAATCAAGTTTTCTTGGTCTCGTTTTCTTCCTGCTACTCTCTAGTATTGGTCTGATTTTTTCAAATTGCTCTCGACTTATATCACTTGGATAATTTTTACGCATAGATATACCTCATTCTTAATCTACCACTATTTTACCTCATCTCTCCGAGATTTTAAACAGGTTCTTAGGTGATTATATTCGTGCCACCTTAATTGCTGCATCCAGAATGGAAGATTATAGTAGTATTATCTTGCTTGCTGAAGTAGCCCAAAGAGCAGTGACTGCTAGTAAAGTGCTACATGACTATTGCTTTGCTATATACGGTATAAATCGTGGAAAGAAATCTCTTGAGTGTTTTAATTTCACTAATTTTCTTTTATCCATCTCGTATAGTAATACCTATGAGGCTATGACGGTTTTGTATTCTTGCATGTTTATATACGAGACTGTCGTTGATAGCATGAAAAATAGATTCAAGAAAAATAATAGATATAGGGATTGGTTTAATTTTTGTTACAGTGATTCAGTAAAGTCTGGATGCATTATTTTGGAAAATATTGTTGATGGATATTGCAGCAGAGCAAGAGAAAACGAAAAGAGCAGAATGCTTGAGTTGTTTAGAATAACTGCACAATTTGTGTTAGATTTTTTGAACGGTGCATATAATTTTTCAAGATTCAATCAATTTCCTAAGGAACATTGACAATTTTAAGCTAATTTGTATCCTTAATAAGTATTTTTTAAAATGCTATGAAAAGTAAAGAACATGATTTTCATTTAGTGGATCCAAGCCCTTGGCCAATTGCTGTATCAGCAGCAATTCTTATTCTTGCACTTGGATTAGTTGGCACGCTTCATAAACAAATTGTCGGAATGTTTTGTTTAGTTTTGGGAATCTCCGCAGTATCAGGGGTGCTGTTCTACTGGTGGAGAGATGTAATAAGGGAGGCCATTTATGACAAATGTCACACTGCCATTGTAAAACATGGACTCAAATTTGCAATGTACTTATTTATTCTCTCGGAGGTCGTATTTTTTATAGTGTTCTTTTGTTCATTCTTTAAAGCCTGGCTTGATCCAGTTTTTTTATTTGAGGCGTTTTCTCCTGCAAAAAAAGTTGAATGGCCCCCTGAGGGAATTTTGCCACCTGATCCGTGGTCACTACCATTCATGAATACATTAATATTATTGCTTTCTGGTACAACAATTACTTGGGCAAATCACTCTTTACTTAAAAATGATAAAAAGAGCATGATTAAAATGCTGTCCATAACTATATTGCTTGGAGTTTTTTTTATAATAGTGCAAGCAATAGAGTATCATGAAGCGAGTTTTTCTCTACAAGAAACAGGAGAAAAGCTTATTTATACATCCAATTTTTATATGATTACCGGTTTTCACTGCGCACACGTTATAATAGGAATAATATTTTTATCAGTGTGTTTATTTAGAGCACGGAAAGGCCAATTTACACTTCAGGACCATTTGTGCTTTGAGTTTGCCTCCTGGTATTGGCACTTTGTAGATGTAGTCTGGATATTTTTATTTTTGTTTGTCTATTGGTTAAGCGTTTATTAAGTGGTTAAAATAATAGGTCTAGATCCAGGAATAAGCAAGACTGGGTGGGCCATTATCAGCCTGAACGAAAAAAATAATATTGAATTTTTGGGCGGCGGTACCATATCAACTGATGGTAAATTGGGTACAGGTGAACGCCTACATACAATTTTTGAACAATTAAAGAAAGTAATTTCCCTATACTCTCCGAATGAAGCTGCGGTGGAGAAAATTTTTGTTAATAAAAATCCTAAATCTTCACTAACTTTAGGATATGCAAGAGGGGTTGTAATTTTAGCGTTAAAAATAACAAAGCTAACTATGAATGAATATGATGCAAACTATGTAAAAAAAAGCATTACCGGAAATGGCCATGCTGATAAGGATCAGATTATATTTATGGTGAAGCAAATAGTTAAAAATTTGAGTATAAAATGCCACCATGCTGCTGACGCTCTTGCTGTAGCAATTTGTCATGCTTATACGAAAGGTTCTTGTTTTGTTGAGTAACTTTTATATGGGATTCAGTTTGAAGATTTCCAGATCTGGAAAAACTATTTGATTGTATTTATCTTGTCTAACGTTCGTTGCAAAATAATACATGCGGAGATTTTATCATCTATTTTTTTCGATTTTGTGATTGATATTCCAGTAATTTTTAGTGTATGAGTTGCGATAGATGTTGAGAAGCTTTCGTCTTGTAAGTATATATTTACTTTATATTTTTTTATTATTTTATTTGCGAATTGGATTATAGTTTTACACCATTTAGTTTCTTGCTCGTCCATTTTTAATGGTAGTCCTATTACCATTGATCCAGATTCATTTTCTTTGAATATTCTATGCAGATAACCTAAATCTTTGCTCATATTTTTTCTGTGATATATGCTATGAGCTGTGGCTATGAGCTGTGTTTTATCGCTAAATGCTATGCCTATTTGCTTTTCTCCCATGTCAAGGCACATTATGCGCTTATCTTTTGGAATAGACTTTAGAAACTCATCTGGATTTCTATGTAGCATCTATTAGACTTCCTTTAAAGTGACCTTACCCAGAAAAAGTAGAGAGAAAGTCAAGAAAATTTTTTACAAAAAGAATAATGAATCAAATTGCTCAGGAATGCAATAGACTTCTTGCATAACCCAAACTAAGTAGAAAAAAGGTATCATCTAAGTAGCTGACACTGGTTCACCTTATGGTGCAACCTCCCCTGTCATCCGAGTAGCTGACACTGGGATCTAGGTTTTTTAGAGCTATCATAGGATGACAGAAGCACACTTTGTCATCCCAGTGCGTGACACTGGGATCTCATTTCGTAACTTCATAGTATAAATTATTTCAAATTGTATCTATTTGCAAATATATAAATATAGTAATTTTGCATAAAAAATTAGATCCCAGTGTCACGCACTGGGATGACAAGAAGAGGGCTACTCGGATGACAAAAAAAGGAGCACTGGAATGACAGCAGTCCTACGTCATACCGCCGCGGTATCTCTAGGTCCCGCTAACAAGTAGCGGGATACTTGATCTTTACAGGGATGACGGTTGTCGTTTAGCTATAAACATTAAGAAATTTACCAAATAAAAAAAAGGCAAAAGAAGCCCTAGTCATTGTCTATTTTCAGTATTTGGCGTTTTTTAAGTCTTAAACACTGCAATTTAGCTGCTTTTAAATGCAACTAACCTTAGCTATAAATGTTTAAGAAATTTACTATGCAGAAAAAAAAGGCAAAGAAACCCTAGGGTGGCTAGTATTCAAATTCTCCCTTGTTCTATTTGACGTCTTTTGATGTCTTGAACGCTTTATAAGCGCGTTTCTGCTTGTATAGGTAAAAACCTAAAAGTTTTATAAAGACATGAGGTGCACATAGTGCAAAAAATTAAGCATGATTTACGCCAAATACAAAGTTCCCTTTGTCGTTTTAATCTGCAGATTGCGAAGATAAATAAATAGCTTCAGTTTCATGATAAGGGGGCTGGTGAGGCTTGTCAAGTAAGTTTTTCGTTTAATTTTTCGTCTTGTTTCTACGGGTTGCATACCACTTAGCTAACATGAGTTTTGTTTTGACTTTTTGTGTTAATTTTGCAGAATATTAAGATTATCATTTAAATAAAATACATGACGAAAGAGGATTGGGAAGCGGTAATTGGGCTTGAGGTGCACGCTCAAGTTTCTTCTAATACGAAGCTATTTTCTAGCTCATCAACGGAGTTTGGTGCTGAGCATAACACTCAAGTTTCTCTAGTTGATGCGGCAATGCCAGGTACGCTGCCAATACTAAATTATTACTGCATAGAGCAAGCAATACGCACTGGTCTTGCACTTTCTGCAGAAATTAATAAGTATTCTTACTTTGATCGGAAAAATTATTTTTATCCTGATTTACCACAAGGTTACCAGATAACTCAGTTTTTTGAGCCAATAGTTAAAAACGGTAGAGTATTTATCAACGACAATGAAAAAGAAATAAGAATCGCGAGAATTCATTTAGAGCAAGATGCAGGAAAGAGCGTTCATGAGGAAAGCAGAACTTATGTAGAGTTAAATCGTGCAGGGGTTGCTTTAATGGAAATTGTTTCAGAGCCAGATCTCCGTTCATCTGCGGAAGCTGCAGAATGCATGAAAAAATTGAGGCAGATTTTGCGTTACATTGGTTCATGTGATGGTGATATGGAAAAGGGATCACTTCGTTGTGATGCAAATGTTTCTGTCCGCCTAAAAGGCAGTAGCACATTTGGCACTCGTTGTGAGATAAAAAATCTGAACTCGATACGTTATATTGTGCAAGCTATAGACTATGAAATACAAAGACAAATTGAAATTTTAGAAAGTGGAGAAGAAATAAGTCAAGATACCTTATTGTTTGATGTTGCTTTGGGAAAAACAAAAGTGATGAGAAGCAAAGAGGATGCAAGCGACTATAGATACTTCCCTGAGCCTGATTTATTACCTGTTGAGGTAAGCCAGGAGAAAATTGATTTAATTCAATCATCTTTGCCCGAGTTGCCAGATCAAAAAAAGCTGCGATACATTGAGGAATTGGGTATCAACGAATACGATGCAAACGTCATTACCTCCGATAAAGCAATTGCTGATTATTTTGAGGAATTGATAAAAAAACATGATTCAAAGCTCGCGGTCACCTGGTTAACTGTAGAGCTTTTCGGTCGTTTAAATAAAGCAAATATTGATATTGTGAGCTCCCCAATCAAAGCAAATGCTTTGTCCGAACTCTTAGATTTTATCGTTGATGGAACGATCTCTGCTAAACTTGGTAAACAAGTTTTTGATATTATGTTTGAAACTGGAAAGCCTGCATCCCTTATTATAGAAGAGCAGGACCTAAAGCAAATAACCGATAAAGGTCAAATATCAGAAGTTATCGACAAAATCATCAATAACAACCAAGATAAAGTTCAAGAATACAAAAGCGGTAAAACAAAGTTATACGGATTCTTTGTCGGCGAAGTTATGAAACTTACCAAGGGAAAAGCCAGCCCTGATGTCGTGAATTCAATTTTGAGTGAAAGATTAAGTAATTAGTCACATTTTTTTATTTACATAACAGCACATCTCGTAGATATTCTCAGATTTACGCTACGATATCTTTAATCTCATGACATATAATTTTATTATTTTTTTACCATTTGTCGGCACCATCTTTAAAATTATGTGAGGTTGAGGATGCCTGTAAGATTATCCTGCTCGGCGGTTAAGCGCACCTTTCATGGTATTATGTATCAAGCAAGATGGCTAATGCTGTTTCCTAAACATGCAGTAGATAGAGAGTATTCTTTCCGCCTATTCACAGAGAAAAAATCAGCTAAGGATTTTGATGATATTGTTCTTCGGTATGAACAAGATGGGAAAATAGTACATAGATTCATACAAGTCAAGCACAGGCAGGGTAGGCACAAAAAGATCAGTATAGGTGACTTATTAACACCGGGAAAGAATGGTGCATTTGGCTTAATAAAATATCTCATTGCTTATTTAAAGATCAAAAGTAGTGGAGAGTTTGAGGGTGAAATAGAGGATTTTGTCATTATTACAAATGATGATTTTGATTCCGCGGATTCGACATCGCATCCAGTAAGAAAGCTGAGAATGATGCCGAGTGGGAAGAATAAAGGAAAGGAAATTTCAGTCATAAGAATAGACACACAAGATGAGTTTCTGGATGTAGGTGATGGTGTAAGAACCTGTTTAAAATCTTCGTAATAGGAGAGAAATGAAGGAAAGGACAATCATTTGCAAGCTGGTATTGAGTTTACGTTCGCAATTTTTCCATAGCCGTCTACACTTTTCTAACCAAGCAAAAGAACGCTCAACAACCCATCTCTTTGGCAATACAACAAAAGAATGTAATTCACTGCGCTTTATTACCTCAACAGTTGCACCAATAATATCTTTTATTTGGGTTGCAAAAATTTTTCCTGTGTAGCCTGCATCAACCAATATATTTTTGACTTCAGAAAGGGTATCTTTAGCATTTTCAACCATTCTTACAGCGCTACTACGATCAGTTACTTCTGCTGTTGTTACATAAATTGCATGTGGTAGACCTTGAGTATCAACTGCAATATGACGCTTTATGCCTGAAATCTTTTTACCTGCATCATAGCCCTTTTTTTCAGCAGTATCTGTGTTTTTAACACTTTGAGCATCAATTATACAGAAGCTAGTTTTCTCTTTCCGACCATTGTTGATACGGATCTCTCCAACCAATTTTTTTTAAAACTAATTCCAACAAACTTGGTTCTTCTCCATTCTTTTTATTCCACATTTGAAAATAGTAATATACGCTTTCCCACCTTGGAAAATCTTTTGGCAACATTCTCCACTGGCAACCACTTTTTAGGACGTATAACACTGTACGAAATACATCATACAAATCAAGTTTTCTTGGTCTCGTTTTCTTCCTGCTACTCTCTAGTATTGGTCTGATTTTTTCAAATTGCTCTCGACTCATATCACTTGGATAATTTTTACGCATAGATATACCTCATTCTTAATCTACCACTATTTTACCTCATCTCTCCGAGATTTTAAACAGGTTCTAAGATATAAATTTGATGATAGCATTATCTCATATTTGCAGGAGAATAAGAATTTTATAAAGCGTGAGGTAGGTAGAGAAGTCAGTGATAAAGAAATAGAAGACTTTTTAAATAAATTAGTATTTGCAGTCAATTTGCCAAGCGGAACTGAACTTAGTGAAATTATTAAGAGTGAATTGGGCAAGGAATTCAGCAATACTGATGCAAGTCACTTCTACAGCCGTTACCAGGAAGAAGTGCTGATTTTGCTGGAAAAAGAAGAAGAAGAGTTTCTATCATATGAGAAAGCAAAAGCTCTTCTTGAAGAAATAAGAGAGGAAGTCTTAAAAACACCTATTTGGCATAATGTGATGGACCCAATAGATAATTTTGTTGGGAGGGGTGACAAATTAAATGCTGTACATTGTGGACTTCAAAAAAGTGCGAGACAGATAATTGTTATTAGAGGTCCAAGTGGGGTAGGTAAAACTGAATTTGTAAAAAAATATGCTCACGACCATAAAGAATGTTACGGTGGCAATGTTATATTTATAAATGCTAGGGACCATAAAAGTGTAAAAGAGTCTTTCTTGGATCTAGCTAAAGATAAAAGACTAGGGATTTCTGCTACAGATGAGCGTGGAAGCACAAAAGCGATAAAAAATGTTATTGAAGAGATATATAATTTTTTTGCAGGAAGGAGGAGCTTGTTCATTTTTGATAATGCTAGAGGATATAAGGATATTAGTAAGTTTTTACCACCCTTTTTGTATTCACAGCATCCTAATTGGAGAAAGCCTTATATTTTAATCACTTCCTGCAGTGAAAAGTGGAAAGTAAGTAAAGCAGCAGGAAAGATAGAAGAAATATGGTTAGATAAATTCGAGGAAATAGAGGCTTTACAATTTGTTGAGAGAGCTTTGAATGTAGAAAGTGATTTCTGTGGTGGAAAAGAAAAAAGGTTAATAGAAGAGTCTTTTCCATTGGCTTTGGGACTAGCGGTTGCATATATTCAAAATGAGGATGAGGATTCTGAATCAAAGAAATTAAATAATTACTTAGAAGAATATCAGCAGCAAAGGAGAAAATCTTTTGAAGAAGCAAGAGAGTTATTCGCAAGGGAAAGAAGTTATAAAAGTGACACTAATCATATTCGAGAAGCTTTAGCAACATGGAATATGACACGTAACAAGATAGAGAGCAACAGGAGATATGGAAAACAATCTACAGACGTTTGGGATATCATGGCTTATTTTGCTCCTGACAAGATTCGTATAGAAGAAATTTTTTCCAAATTAGTAGCAGATGATAAAGAAAAGTTATGGGGTGCTGTTGAGCTACTCGATAAATATAAAATGGTTAATTTGGAAGCAGGGGTAGCAAATATTCACGAACTAGTACAGATAATAGCTAGATTAAAGCTACAAAAGGCAGGCAAAGAAGAAGAAGTTTTAAGAAGAGCTCTAGAATTGATAAATAGTGGTAGTGTAGTGAACAGTATGAGTCATGTTACATCTGTTTGGAGATATGCAAGTAAGCACGGTAGGTTAATTGATGACTTCTTCTTTAACTCATCTTATATACATAGAGAACCATTTTTTATAAAGAAAAACACACCTTTGCACTTGCTCGCTGAAAGTGGTGATTGTAAAGCGATTAATGCAATAATAACACGTATAGAAAGACATTACCCGAGTAAACTGAGAGAGATTGTTAATGTTGAGAACAATTGCAGTCAAACACCATTACACATCGCTGCTGAAAATGGAAAGTTGAATGTGGTAGAATGCTTGGTTAGCAAAAGTGCTAATATTAATGCTAAGAGGAGTGGCTGGACTCCACTGCAGGTGGCTGCTGATAATGGAGAGTTAGGTATTATTAAGTATCTCCTTGACAAAGGTGCTAGTATTAACACTAAAAACAAATATTGTGGTACTGCTCTACATAGGGCTGCTTATAGCGGGGAGCTGCATGTTGTGAAATACCTAGTGAACAAAGGTGCTAACATTAACGCTAATGCTGTGGAACCATTTCTTAATGGCACCCCATTACATTTTGCTATATATAATAAAAAATCAGATATAGTAAAGTACTTAGTCAGTAAAGACGCTGACATTAATGCTAAAGACAAATATGGCCGTACCCCATTACACTTTGCTGTTAAAAGTGGAAATTTGGACATAGTGAAATATCTCATTAAAAATGGTGCTGATGTTAATACTAAGAATAGATATAACTGGACTTTGTTACATGAGGCTGCTGCTCATAATGGCCAATTGGATATAGTGAGATATTTAGTCGATAAAGGTGCTGATGTTAATGCTAGGGATAAAAGGGGTAATACTCCATTGTATATGACTGTTTATCATGAGGAGTTGGATATTATAAAATATCTCATCGATAATGGTGCTAACGTTAACGTTAAGAATAAACATAATGAGACTTTACTTCACCGTGCTGCCTTGTATGGAAGCTCTGATGTAGTAAAATATCTTATTGAAAAAGGGGTTGCTATTAATGCAAAGAACAAAGATGATGATACGCCATTACATTTTGCTGCTGGAAAAGAAAAAGTTGATGTAGCTGAAATACTACTAAAATATAACGTTGATATTAATGCTGAGAACAAAAACGGTGAAATTTCTTTGCATTGCGCTGTTTTATATGGATTCTCTAAGAACCTGTTTAAAATCTCGGAGAGATGAGGTAAAATAGTGGTAGATTAAGAATGAGGTATATCTATGCGTAAAAATTATCCAAGTGATATAAGTCGAGAGCAATTTGAAAAAATCAGACCAATACTAGAGAGTAGCAGGAAGAAAACGAGACCAAGAAAACTTGATTTGTATGATGTATTTCGTACAGTGTTATACGTCCTAAAAAGTGGTTGCCAGTGGAGAATGTTGCCAAAAGATTTTCCAAGGTGGGAAAGCGTATATTACTATTTTCAAATGTGGAATAAAAAGAATGGAGAAGAACCAAGTTTGTTGGAATTAGTTTTAAAAAAAATTGGTTGGAGAGATCCGTATCAACAATGGTCGGAAAGAGAAAACTAGCTTCTGTATAATTGATGCTCAAAGTGTTAAAAACACAGATACTGCTGAAAAAAAGGGCTATGATGCAGGTAAAAAGATTTCAGGCATAAAGCGTCATATTGCAGTTGATACTCAAGGTCTACCACATGCAATTTATGTAACAACAGCAGAAGTAACTGATCGTAGTAGCGCTGTAAGAATGGTTGAAAATGCTAAAGATACCCTTTCTGAAGTCAAAAATATATTGGTTGATGCAGGCTACACAGGAAAAATTTTTGCAACCCAAATAAAAGATATTATTGGTGCAACTGTTGAGGTAATAAAGCGCAGTGAATTACATTCTTTTGTTGTATTGCCAAAGAGATGGGTTGTTGAGCGTTCTTTTGCTTGGTTAGAAAAGTGTAGACGGCTATGGAAAAATTGCGAACGTAAACTCAATACCAGCTTGCAAATGATTGTCCTTTCCTTCATTTCTCTCCTATTACGAAGATTTTAAACAGGTTCTAAGACAGTAGAATATTTCATTCAAAAAGGTGCTAATATTAACGCTAAGGATAAGAATGGCAACACTTCACTACACCTTGCTGCTATGAATGGAAAGATTGATGTAGCAAAAGTACTACTAAAACACAACGCCGATGTTAACGCCAAAAATAATGAAGGAAAGACAGCATTGTATTATGCAGCTAAATATAATCACCAAGAGCTTGTGGAATTGCTTTTAGCTCATGGTGCATCCTATTACTAGAAATTTGCATTTAATTTATAGCTCCAGGCTATAGGATGACAGAAGTGGGCTTTAATGGCTGTAGTACTATAGCTGTTATACGCCAAAAGTAAGTATTAGATATAACAAATAGAAGAAATTAGATAGAATGATTAAAGGGGCAAGGATATAAAGGTTTAACTTGAAATAACCTGATAAAATTTGAATCACACTTCCAAGTGCTGGCACCCATGAAAGTGATGCAACTGCACAAATCAGTAGATTTCTTACGATTTTTGGTGTTTTATGCTCGTTCTCTAGTTTGTGGTATGATTTTCGTATAGAGATTGTTATTCTACCTAAAGACCAGTTAACTATTCCACCAAGGCTTGATCCTAGTACTCCAAAAAATAACATCAGTAGTGGAGTGTGATACGACCTGAAATAAAGCATGGTATTGAACACAAAACCTTGATGTATGGGTAAGACTAATGATGATACTAGACTATCTGTGAATAACAGGAAGTAGTTTTCCATATGAGTTTACCAGGTTGTTGTACCATCTTCATTGTCAGAAATTGTAATCCCCATTTGTTTCAACTGGTCCCTTATTTTGTCTGCAGTATTATAATCTTTATTTTGTTTTGCTGCTCTTCTTAAATCTATCAATCTTTCTATTTCTTGATGACTCACACCAGCAGTAAACCACTCTTGATAACTTGACTCAAGAAGACCAATAAATCTGGCACTCTTAACAAAACTCTCAGTTAATTTAAGCTTTTCACTTTCATTACTCATTTTGTTAATTTTTGCAGCCATTTCATGTAATATAGCTAGAGCTTCAGGAATGTTTAAGTCGTTTTTTAAAGCGTCTATAAAATCTTTAGAAATCTCTGCGTTACTTTCATCAATATTTATTGTATCTAAACCACGTGATAGCCGATAAAATTTATTTAAGGTTTCCTGTGCGTCAGAAATAACGTTTTCTGTCCAATCAAGTGGTTTTCTGTAGTGAGTTTTGAGCAGTGCATAGCGTATTACTTCACCCTTTATTCCACTATCTAGCAAATCCCTTACTTTGACTATATTAAATAAGGACTTGCTCATTTTCTCTTCATTTACTGTAAGAAAACCGTTATGTATCCAGTATTTTGCAAACATTGATCCAGCAAATGCAGACTTACTCTGTGCAATTTCATTTTCATGGTGAGGAAATTGTAAATCTATGCCGCCACCATGAATATCAAAATCTTTGCCAAGGTAAGCATATGACATTGCTGAGCATTCTATATGCCATCCAGGCCTGCCCTCTCCCCATGGGCTATCCCAATAACTTGAAAGTTTGTAGTCAATATCACTTGCAGGCTTCCACAGCACAAAATCTCCCGGGTGCTTTTTATTTTCATTAACTTCAACTCTGCTACCTGGAACCAATTCATCAGTTTTTTTTCCTGATAAAGCACCATATTCATGGTAAGATTCTATATTAAAATACACGTGTTTGTCAGATTCATAAGCGTGGCCTGATTGCAGCAAATGTTCAATTAATTTTATAATATAATCTACGTTTTCCGTTGCTTTTGGTTCGTATGTTGGTTTTTTACAATTTATGCTTTCCATATCATCATGAAAAGCTTTAATGTAATATGTGGTTATACTTTCTATGTTGCTATTTTTTTCACTTGCTGCATTAATTATCTTATCATCAATGTCGGTTATGTTACGCACATAGGTAACTTTGCCATAACAAAACTTAAGTAGCTGAAATAACACATCATACACAACAACAGACCGTGCATTGCCTATATGTGCTGTGTCATATACTGTTGGTCCGCAAACATACATTTTCACATGATCTTTATCGATAGGTGTAAAAAGCTCCTTTTTTTTTGTTAAGGTGTTGTAAAGCCTAACCATATACGAAGCTTTTGAGAAAAGAAAATGCCCCAATGATAAGTTGTGGCCCTTTGACTACTACAACAAGAGTAAGCAATAACCCACACAATGATATTAGAACTCCCAATATGGATAGAAACCCATCTTTACTCATGATACCAAGCGAAATAAGAGTCGTACCAATTGCAGGAATGAAGTTAGTAAGAGGTAGTGGAAGAGCTATTGATAACGCACAAAGCAGCATTATAAAAGCTAAAATTTTTTCACCGGGCCCATAGAAAATAAAAGACATTCTTGGTCTCATGAACTTTTCTATTTTTTTTAATGCTGGAGAAGTTTTCTCTACCACAAAAGCTAGTGTTGAACGCTGAAAAGACCTTCTTTCCAACCAATGCGGCATCCAAGGAGAATCAAATCCAAATAGAAGCTGCAGTGAGAATAAGATTAAAGGTATAGAAAGAATAGTTGTATAACCAGGTGGAACCGGTATAGGCACCGATAGCGGCAAGGAGAAGATGATTATTAAAATACCAAAACCACGCTCATGCAAAGCTGTTTTAATGTCAAACAAAGTTACTTTATCGCTATCATTGTTATTGGTATCTGCAACTTCTTTTAGAATATCAGAAGCTAATTTATCACTTTTAGTCAACTTATCATTTTTTGACACGAAAAACCTTTGATAAAAATAATTCTTAACACAATTATTGTTTTATTTCAATATGCATTATTCATTTTGCGCTAGTAATTCGTTCTTTTGTTAAAGTGTTGTAAAGCTTTTAAGAAGAGAAAGTGCTCCGGTTATAAGTTGTGGTCCTTTGACTATTACAACAAGAGTAAGCAACAACGCGCACAATGATACTAAAACTCCCAATATGGATAGAAACCCGTCTTTACTCATAATGCTAAGTGAAATAAGAGTTGTGCCAATTGCAGGAAGGAAGTGAGTAAAAGGTAATGGAAGAGCTATTATTATTGCACAAAGCAACATCATAAAAGCCAGAATCTTCTCACCAGGCCCATAGAAAATGAAAGACAGTCTTGGCTTCATGAATTTTTCTATTTTTTCTAATACAGGGGAAGTTTTCTCTACCACAAGAGCTAGTGTTGAACGCTGAAAAGATCTTCTTTCTAGCCAACTGGGCATCCAAGGAGAATCAAATCCAAATAGAAGCTGCAGTGAGAATAAGATTAAAGGTATAGAAAGAATAGTTGTATAACCAGGTGGAACCGGTATAGGCACCGATAGCGGCAAGGAGAAGATGATTATTAAAATACCAAAACCGCGCTCATGCAAAGCTGTTTTAATGTCAAACAAAGTTACTTTATTGCTATCATTGTTATTGGTATCTGCAACCTCTTTTAGAATATCAGAAGCTAGTTTTTTATCTTTAGTTAGTTTCTCACTTTTTTGCACAATTATCCTTTAATAAAATATTCCTCTTAAGCTAACATAGTTGTTGCTGTATTTCAATATTTGTTATTTATTTCATACCAACACTTCATCTCTTTCATTCTTTAACCTGACTAAGTTTTTAAACAGATGACATGCACTAAGGTGCATGTCACGAAGTATGAGGACGCTAACGATCTGGTTCATTAGACGATAATTTTTCTGAGTCCTTAAGCTCCTGTTTAAGGTTTTTGATGCCTTTTCCTAAATCACCCATAACTTGCGGTAATCTGCCTGCACCAAACAGAACTAAAATTATTATTAAGACTAGAAACAATTGCCATGGTCCTAAACTCATTTTCACCTCCATTTAAAATATTGACCTTTAAATATTAAAACTTGACTGAAGTCAAGTAACACATAGATTATATCACCTTTATTTAATTATAAATCAAGGTTTTTTAATTATTTTATAACAATCCCAAACTAGATTATTTTCTTGCAGCGAATAAGTGGAAACTTTTCGCTTAACTGTAGAGTAGAAGAGAGCTCACTAAAAAACTTTGCTAGCGTATCATCTTTAGGCTTATGGTATATATCGCTAGAAACTCCTGATTGAATAATTTTACCATTTTTCATTACGTAGATAAAATCTGCAACTTTCAATGCTTCTTGCGGGTCATGAGTTACCATTAGCACAGGGATATTTTTACTTCTAAAAAGGGACAATATATGTTGTCTTATTCGGCACTTGAGCAGTATATCTAAATTAGAAAATGGTTCATCTAACAACACAACATCAGGGTTTTGTGCCATCACTCTTGCTATTGCAACTAATTGTTGCTGTCCTCCAGATAAGGCGTTAGGGTACATATTTTCATATTTTTCTATATTGAGTAACTTCAAGATTTCCAATGCAATTAGGTGCTTTTCTCTCTTGGAAGAGCTGCGGATAGCAAAGGTTATATTTTCTACTACTGTTTTATGAGGAAATAATGCAGAATGCTGAAAAATCAATCCGATATTTCTATGCTCTATAGCGACTGATGCCTTATTGCTTGCAACTAACCTATCATTTATAAAAATAGTTCCAGATTTTGGATTTTCTATCCCCGCAATTAATTTCAAAATTGTTGACTTGCCACAGCCAGAATGCCCCAATAAACATGCAACATTTCCTTTCTTTACTTTAATGTTTATATTGCTTAAAGCAAAGTCGTTTTGATTGTTATAGAAATAACCAATATTGTTAACTAGCATTAATCTTACTTAAACCATGTTATTAAATATAATAGCATTATACTCAAGAAGTACAGAAATGTTTTTTGTCGTCATAAATTGGTTATGCAAGAAATCTAGAAAAGAAAGGATTTTTTGCTATAACTTTACATGAATGGTAGGAAACACGGGACTATAGCTCAGCAGGATAGAGCGTTGGACTCCTAATCCGAAGGTCGTGCGTTCGAATCGCACTAGTCCCACCACATTGCTTCACAAATTTTATGGAGATTTTTTTTCACAAATACGCACACCTT
Source organism: Wolbachia endosymbiont (group A) of Chalcis sispes (assembly GCF_964026765.1). Taxonomy (NCBI): domain Bacteria; kingdom Pseudomonadati; phylum Pseudomonadota; class Alphaproteobacteria; order Rickettsiales; family Anaplasmataceae; genus Wolbachia; species Wolbachia endosymbiont (group A) of Chalcis sispes. Next base: position 387,457 of record NZ_OZ034697.1, on the reverse strand, counting down.
TTTTTGCGGTTTTAAGATATAAATTCCCTAATAATAAAACGGGTTTTGTGTCATTCCAGTACTCCTCTCTTATAATTTACGTGTTTAAGAATAACTTCTGCTAAACCTTTACTAATTCCAGGTATGTTTTGAATTTCAGCCAGAGAAGCTTTGCTTATATTTTTCACTGAACCAAAATAAGACATCAACGCTTTTTTTCTTTTGTTGCCAATGCCGGGTATTTTGCTTAATTGTGAAACTATAAACTGTTTATCGCGTTTTTTTCTATGTGAAGTTATCGCAAAACGGTGGGCTTCATTACGCAGCGATTGTAAGTAAAGCATGACTTTGCTGTCATTTGCCAGACTGAATTCTTCCCTGCCCAGCATATAAAATCTTTCATTTCCTGCGTTACGATCAGGACCTTTTGCCATACAAGCAAAAGGAACGTTTATATTCAATACTTCCAGTACATTCTGTACTATGGAAACATGTCCTGGTCCACCATCAATCAGTAAAAAATCAGGTATTATGCCTTTTATATTGCCGGAGAAACGTCTGGTTAGCACTTCCCTCATCATTTTATAGTCATCGCCTGAAAATTTTTCCTTTATAGTAAATTTTCTGTACTCACTCTTTAAAAAACCCTCCTGCCCTGCAACAACCATTACACCAATTTGTTGATTTCCAAATATATGGCTATTGTCATAAACTTCAATACGCTTTGGAATATTTGGTAACAAGAAGATTTTGCTAAGCTCCTCAAGCTTTTCTAGGTTATTTCTATAATCGATAAGCTTCTGCTCTAAGCTATGCTGAGAGTTATCATAAACAAATTTCAATAAATCACGCTCTTTTTTATTCTTTGCATGCAGAACTTTTACTGGCTTTTGAGCAACCTTATATAGTGCTTGTTCTATAATTTCCTTATCCACAATAGAATCTGGAACGTAAATTTGTATTGGAGGTATGTTAGCTGAATTATAAAAATTGACCAAAAAGGTGGATAAAATTTCATCATTTGAGTGATCACCACAGTTCTCGGCAAAGTAAGGAGTGCTGCCGTAGTTGTCTTTATTTCTGAACGATAACACACTAATACATGCTAGATCCTCTTCACGTACAATACTGAAGAAATCTGCATCTTTTTCAAAAGAAAAATCCGTGTGCTGTATTTGAATTTGCTCAAGAAACTTTACCCGATCTCTATATATAGCAGCAAGCTCATAGTTTTCTTCACTGCTGCACTTTCTCATTGTGAAAAGTAACTGTTCTTTCACTTCCTTATTTCTTCCAAGCAATGTATTTCGTGCCTGTTTTACTGATTGGCAGTAGTCGTCTTTTGTGATTTTATCTACGCATGGTGCTGAGCAGCGCTTAATTTGATATTCAATACATGGTCTTTTTGTTGAGGAAAAGTATTGATCTGAACATACTCTTAGGAGAAAAGCTTTTTGCAATGACAATATAGTTTGCTTAACAGCAGCGGCAGATGTAAAGGGACCATAATAATGAAACTCATTTTTCTTAAATTTGCCTCTATATTTTGCTATTCTTGGATAATCGTGCTTGGAAATTGTTATATAAGGATAAAATTTTCCATCCTTGAGCACAATATTATAAAGTGGTTTCAATGATTTTATTAGCTGTGCTTCAAGAAGCAGTGCTTCGATTTCATTCTCAGTGATGAATATTTCAACCTTAATAACCTGTAAGAGCATAACTCTAATTCGTTCAGAAAGGTTTTCGAATTGAAGGTAGTCGGATAATCTCGACTTTAAGTTTTTTGCTTTTCCAACATATAAAACTTTATTCTTATCTCCGACCATCTTATACACGCCACAGGACTGTGGAGATGATTTGATTTGTTCTTTATATTGCCTGAGCATTTATCCATTGCTTAACCTGTATGAGGTTAAAATCTGCTACTAAATGAAAGATGGAAACTACATTTTCAAGCAAAGATAATCTGTTTCTTCTCAGCTTATCAGAATCACAGTTAATCTTTATACTGTCCATAAACTGATTGATAAACGGAGCAAAACCAGCAAGTTCATCAAGTGCTACATTAAAGTGGTTATTTTTTATCGCTTGTTTTATGTTTTTACAAGCAGTTATAGCACAATTTGATAGCGCAATTTCTTCACTTTCAATCAAAAACCTCTTACCGTAAGATGCACTATGAGTAGTGCCATCACTTTTCCTTGCTTTGCTCATCATGTTACTGACTCTTTTGTAAGTGCTTAGAATTTGTTCACCTTCTGGAGTACTAAGATAACGATCCAATATAACAGTTTGCTTTTCTGCTGTCAGCAGATCATTAATATCGATTTTATATAGTATTGAATCTACAACATCTTGCCTTATATCTCTATTTTTTAAAATAACCTTGAATCTTTCTAAGCAAAATCTAAATACTAGTTCTGAAATTTGTTTTCTATTCGGCTTATCAACTGACGCTGTATTTTTATTAAATAGAAGCCTTGAATATAAAGATACTGACTTGTCTATCATTAGCCTAATTGGAACATGCAAATTATTTTCAAGTATTGTCCTAATTATACCAATTGTCATTCTCCGCAAACCAAATTGATCATACGAACCAGAGATTTTCTCACCTGCTGCAATTAAACCAACTAAGCTATCCACTTTGTCTGCAATTGACACAGCAATTGCAGAAGGAGATTTAGGACACTCCTGCTCTGGCCCGATTGGCTTATAATGCTCAGTTATAGCTTCCACTATTTCTCTATCTTCTTGAAAATAAGAAGCATAATATCCACCCATTACTCCTTGTAATTCTGGAAACTCTCTTACTATCGATGTTGCCAAATCAGCTTTTGCCAAATATGCAGCACGTTCAACTTTTATCAGCGAAGCATGTGGAATAAATATAGCTATATACTTTGACAAAGCCGTAATACGCTTCACCTTTTCCCCCACGCTGCCAAGTGAAGCATGAAATAATATTGAACCTAATCTTTTGACATAATAATCTAGATTTTCCTTTTTATCTTGAGATATTAAAAATTGGGCATCAGCAAGACGTGCTTCTAATATTCTTTCGTGTCCTTTAACAACTTCACCATTGTTGACGTTGACAACAGTGACAAAGTGTGAAATTCTCTTTCCATTACTTAAAGCAAGGTATTTTTGTTGTGTATTAACTATACTAAGTATTACTTCCTTCGGTAATCCAAATGACTTTTCTTGATTCACTTCACCAAACAGTACGATTGGCCACTCTATAAGCCCTGTCAATTCATTTAGTAAATAATCATTTTTCTCAAGTTGTAAATTCTGCTCTTTTGTGAATTTATTAATCTGATCTAGTATAAATTGCTTTCTTTTGTCCATTTGGAGAATTACACTGTTTTTTTCTAGCAATTCAAAATAGTCTTTAGGTGTTTTAACAGTAAGCGCCGTACCACTTGAGAGAAATCGATGGCCATATGTTGTGTTAGATGCTGTAATCCCTGCAAAAGATACAGGTATTATTTCATCATTTAAAATGCATAAAATGTTTTTAATTGGCCTAACCCACCTTTCTTTTCCTTTGCCCCATCTCATACTTTTTGGCCAAGAGAAATTTTTTAATATTTCTCCTAGTTGATTTTTAAGAAACTCTTGAATGTTAAATGAGCAGCTTTCTCTTTTAATGAAGTAAAAATCCTCATTATTTACTTTTCGAACGAGCAAATCTTCTTCATTTTTCTGATATTTTCTTAAAAAACCTTCGATAGCACTTTTTGGTGCGTTAATGTTTGGTCCCTTAACTTCGTTATTGGAATCCTTTAGCTCCAAAGCATTTATGTTGTCGACAAATAGGGTAATGCGACGTGCCGTTACAAAAACCTCCATTGATGTAAATTTTACATTATTTTTGTTAAAAACATTGGCAATACAGCTCTTAACTTGAGTTGCAGCTATATTCTGCATTCTCGGTGGTATTTCTTCTGAAAGGCACTCAAATAACAACTGCAACGACATACGCTATTTACTCATGTACAATTCACAACATTTTTTTGTCAGCTCTCTAACTCTACCAATATAAGCTGTACGTTCATTGACACCAAGCACACCTCTTGCATCAAGCAGATTAAGTAGGTGACTAGTTTTAATACATTGGTCATAAGCTGCCATTGGTAGCTCCTTTTCAATAAGGAACTTACATAATTTTTCCGTATCTTCAAATTGCTGCTGTACCACTTTAGTATCATAATAATCTAACGCTAGATAAGAAAATTCATATTCTCTTTGTTTAAAAATATCTCCGTAAGTTACACCGTTATCGTTCCAAGTTATATCGTAAACATTATCTACACTTTGTATGCACATTGCTAAACGTTCCAACCCATATGCCACCTCACCAGGAATCATCTTGCAGTCAATCCCTCCAACTTGCTGTATATAAGTAAGCTGTGTTATTTCCATTCCATTGCATGTAACTTCCCATCCAAGTCCTGATGCTCCAACGCTCGGATTTTCCCAATCATCTTCAACAAACTTAATATCATATTTTTCTGTAGATATGCCAAGAACTTTTAAGCTATCTAAATAGACGTCTTGTAAATTATTACCAGATGGCTTTATTATAACTTGATATTGGTGATGTTGATACAAACGATTAGGATTATCACTATAGCGCCCATCTGCTGGCCTAATTACTGGTTGTAGATATGCAATTTTTGCCGGTTTTGTATCAATTGCAGACATAATTGTTGCAGGATGTAATGTGCCAGCACCAACTTCAGATGTGTATGGGTGAAGTATAACACATCCTTCACTAGCCCAAAAATCTTGTAACTCTTTTATTATACTTTGTAAGTTCACACAAATTGTACACTTTTTATACTAAATATATAAATAAATAAGTACTATTCAATACCTATTTTTTTAACAGTATCATGTAAATAATCACCTAAAACTGCTGAACTTTCCCTCACATACTGAATTATGCTTTTATTTAGGACAATTGCATCATGCATAGTTAAATCGCAGAATATAAATGCTGTTAAATACAGTAAAATCACCGCATAAAATGTGTGAAAAATCCCCTCAAATGTAATTGACATTGCATTATTATAGCTGAGCTGTATTGAACTTATTGGCCATGGTTTTATCACTTCTACGACATTAAAAAATACGTAAGGTATCATAAGAAAAAAGAAAAAGTGCATAAAATCATTAAACCAAAATGGGCATTGAAACATCTGCTTACATATATTCCCATAGAGTTTACTTACAGCATAATAAATTGACATTATTGCTGGCATTGAAAGTGCTACAGTCAGTACTTGCCCTGACGCTATTTGTATTACTATTTCTTCACCACTGTTTGCTGAAGGGTCTTGAGCATGAAAAATAAATATTCCAATTAATTGCATTACTAACATAACTATTGCCAATTTTGTAAAAACAGCAGCTACAACTATTCCTGAGTCTGGCATTTTATATAGTAAGTATTCGCCTCCATATGTAAGAATTAATATAACATCGACAATAAATAATATTAAAAAAGAAGACCAATAGTTCTGCCAACTTGGTAAATATCCTATTCCTAAAAGAGAGCTTACTGTTTTAGCAGGAAAAACCTTGCCTAGCATCTTCCCCAAAAATTTAAAAAAAATCCCCATGTTCTAAGTAACACTTGGTTTATATTATTTATAATACTGTATTGTAACGGACTTATCAATAACTTAAAACATGTATTGGAAGATTTTAGGTAATATGCAGCAACAGTAGAAGAACATGCGCTAAAAATTTAGTAATTTTATAGGGCTTATGCACTTAAATTTTTTGCAATATCAAGTGCAGCATAAGTGAATATTGCACTTGCACCTGCACGTTTGAAACCAATCAAAGATTCATAAATCACTTTGTCATAATCTAGCCAGCCATTATTTGCAGCAGCTTTTATCATTGCGTACTCACCGCTTACTTGGTAAGCAAAAATCGGAAAATCAAACTTATCACTTGCTGTTTTGATAATATCTAAATATGGCATACCTGGTTTAATCATAATAAAGTCTGCACCTTCATTTATATCCATTTCAATTTCGCACATTGCTTCGCGCGCATTTTTATAATCCATTTGATAACCACTTTTGTCTATAGAATGTGATAGCCCACATGAACCAACGACTTGCCTGAATGGAGCATAGAAGCTAGAGCAATATTTCACTGCATAAGATAATATTAATACGTCTTGAAAGTTGTTATCATCTAATGATTTTCTGATTCTTCCTATTCTACCATCCATCATATCAGAAGGAGCAACTATATCACATCCTGCTTTCGCTAAAGCAAGTGCTTGCTTACACAGCACTGATATAGTTTCATCGTTTTCTACATCCATCTGATTATCTTTTAAAATGCCGTCATGGCCGTGAATAGTGTATGGATCCAATGCAACGTCTGCAATAATACCAATTTCAGGTACCTTTAATTTTACAGCACAAATTGCTCTGCAGATTAAGTTGTCAGAATTATATGCTTCCTCAGCGTTTTCAGATTTTAGTTTACTATCAACTACAGGAAAAATTGCAACAGCATTAATCCCTAAATCTTTAGCTTCCTTAACTATAGACACTAATCCATCTATTGAATAACACTTTACGCCTGGTAAGCCAGAAATTGGTTCAGTTGTTTCTTCTCTGTCATGAACAAACAGAGGAAGAACCAGATCATTTACTGATAAACTATTTTCACTTGTTAAATTGCGAACCCATTTGCTCGAGCGCCTGCGTCTTAATCTTGTATTTGGGAAATTAAACATTGGATCCAGGCAAATTCCCAGTAAAGAGCAACACCCCTGAAATGAGTATCACCCAAAACACTGATATTGGTAAAAATACTTTCCAACCAAGGCGCATTAGCTGATCATATCGATAACGAGGTATTGTTGCTCTAATCCAAATAAATATAAACAAAAGTATAACTATTTTCAAAATGAACCAAATTAAACCTGGAATTTTGTAAAGTAAACTGAACTCCAGCGGCGGATACCATCCTCCTAGAAAGAATATCGTCATCATAGCACTTGCTAGAATCATATTTGCATATTCTCCAAGAAAAAAGAGGGCAAAAGGCATGGATGAATATTCAACGTTATATCCAGAGACAAGCTCTGCTTCAGCTTCTGGTAAATCAAACGGATGACGATTAGTTTCTGCAAGCAAAGAAATAAAAAATATTATTCCTATAGGCATTAGTAGTAAATCAACCCAAAATGGCATATTGTGTTTCGCTACCACCATCTCTCCGAGGTTCAACGTGCCAGTCGTAACAACAACTGTAGCAACTATTAAGCCTATTGAAACTTCATACGAAATCATCTGAGCAGCCGACCGTATAGCGCCAAGAAATGCATAATTAGAATTGCTTGACCAGCCTGCAATAATCACGCCGTATACTCCCAGCGACGATATAGCTAGCACATAAAGCACTCCAACATTAATATTTGCTATAACCTTAGGAATAACTACTTGCTGGCCATTTTCTACAATTACTTCAGCACCAAACGGTATAACTGCCCAGGCAATTAATGCCAAGATAAAGGTAAGCATTGGAGCCATAATGAACAGTATGGTGCTCGCTCTAAATGGTATTATCGGCTCTTTAATCAGTAGTTTAATAGCATCTGCAAATGGCTGCAATAGCCCAAAAGGTCCAACTACACTTGGGCCGTGCCTCAGTTGAATTGCAGCAAGGACCTTACGCTCAAAGTATGTCAAATATGCAACTGAAAGTAGTAGCGGTACTAAAATAAATAAAATATTAACTAGCGTGTTCATAAAAAGCTTTAGTACAATCTGCCATTATTTTTGAAGCGCGACTTATTGAATCCGTCATATAAAAATTACACTCCTTTAAAGTAAAAGGTGTATTACTTAAATTTATTTTACCATTGCTAATTGGCACCCATGTGTTTTTTATCACTTGATCAGCATTTCTAAACTGTGGACCGATAGTATCTAATTTTTTTCTCACGTCAAATAAACTATCATATGGTAAGGAGAGATCCAAATATTGCGAGAGATTTTTAATAATTAACCAGTCCTCCTTTGCTTCACCTGGAGGAAATACAGCTAAATTTGTTCTTTGCACTCGACCTTCAGTGTTTACATAAGTTGCATATTTTTCTGTATATGCAGCACCAGGCAAGATAACATCTGCCACATGTGCACCCTTATCACCGTGATGACCTTGATAAATTACAAATGTGTTTTCTAACTTTGATGTGTCAATTTCATCTGCACCAAGAAGATAAACCACTTCTATTTCACCACTTTCTGCATGTTCCAATATTTGATTAATATCCCTTTCGCCTTTTTTAGGAACAAACCCAGTATCTAGCCCACCAACTCTTGCTGCAGCTTTATGCAGCATATTAAAGCCATTCCAGTCATCTCTGACCATGTTAAATTTTTCTGCAATTTTGCCAGCTAGAACTAGAACTGATTCAGAATCGTCTCTTACTAATGCATCTTGACCGATAATCAGCATAGGGCTCTGAGCAGCACTCAGCAGCTCACAGAACTTATGATTTCCATTTGCTATTTCACTCAAAATATCAGGATTATCGCCCAATTTCTCAACATGATACAAATATTCAATGTTAGGACCAACACTTGCAACAGGAAAGTTGCCCTGTAAATATCTCTTTCTCAATCTTACGTTAATGATCGGTGCTTCTATCCTTGGATTTGTATTTATAAGCAGGCATAAATCTGCATTTTCTATACCTTCAATAGTGGTATTGAACACATACGATCCACGATTACTTGGTATAAGCTTTGCACCATCTTGCCTACAGTCTATATTCCCCGAGCCGAGCTTCTGCATCATTTCTTTAAGTAGAAGCATAGACTCACAATCTGCTAAATCACCTGCAATTGCAGCTATTTTATTTGATTTTGTATTCTTTAATTTCTTTGCAGCAACAGTTAATGCTTCATTCCAATCAACTGGGGCTAATTTACCATCTTTTTTTATATAAGGTCGATCAAGACGCTGAACTTTTAGTCCATCATAGGCAAAGCGGGTTTTATCTGATATCCATTCTTCATTTACCTCTTCGCTCAGCCTTGGTAATATCCTCATAACCTCCGGGCCACGATAATCAACTCTAATTGCGCTACCCACAGCATCTAGCACATCTATAGTCTCACAATGTGATAGCTCCCATGGACGCGCTGTAAAGGAGTAAGGCTTTGAAGTTAAAGCCCCTACCGGGCAGAGATCTATGATATTTCCAGATAATTCAGAACTAATATGCCTTTTTATGTAAGTGCTAATCTCTACATTTTCTCCCCTTCCGATTCCTCCAAGTTCATTTGTACCTGCAACATCAGACAAAAATCTAACACACCGAGTGCAATGAATGCATCGATTCATCGCAGTCTCAATCAGTGGTCCGAAGTGTTTTTTTGGCACAGCCCTCTTATGCTCATCAAGTCTGCTGGTTCCTTTCCCATAAGCCATCGTGATATCTTGCAAATCGCATTCACCACCTTGATCGCAAATTGGGCAATCAAGCGGGTGGTTAATTAGCAAAAACTCAAGCACACCTTCACGTGCTTTTTTAACCTTAGGGGTATCAGTGTGAATAACCATCCCTTCTGCAACTGGCATTGCACAAGAGGCTACTGGTTTTGGAGGTCCACCCTCCACTTCAACCAAACACATTCTGCAATTACCAGCAATTGCTAAACGCTCATGATAACAAAAACGTGGAATTTCAACGCCCACGACTTCACAAGCTTGAATTATAGTGAGCCCATGCTCTACTTCACATTCCTTAGAATTAATAGTAACTTTAACCACAACTATTATACAGCTTCCCACTTTATAGGATTGCCGCTTACCTCATCTTCAACCAGATTGCCGTTGTCATATTGAGCAGACATATAATTCATGCGCGAATCACGATCTATATATCTAACAGGTTTTACCGGTTTATCTTTATACATTTTTTGCTCAGCTTTCTTACGCTGAGTAGGGTTATTTTTACTAGCTGTCTTTGCTTTCCCACCTGCTGCCATATAAACTCCTAAAAACTTTTCATTCTATTTTAACACTTAAGTATATAGCGTCAATATTTAATAACTTTAAAATTTCAATAGATCTCTTATTATAATCATTTTACAATCATTGTTTAAATAAAAAGTTACCCCTTGATGCCATTCCAGCGCATGACGCACAGCTGTACGAACATTGCAATTTGCAGGCAATTTGCGTGGCAGATTCAAGTAGCTGACACTGGTTTCCATCCAAGACAGCAGTAGCCCTTTCGGTGTTATTTCAGTGCTTGACACTGAAATCCAGGTTTTGATTGGATACTGAGTTGGTAAGCATAAAAGTGTAGCTAACGCGAGCTCTACGTCATACCGCGATTTATTCGCGGTATCTCAAAGCATAGATCCCGCTAACAAGCAGCGGGATGACGATTGTCGTTTAGCTATAAACATTAAGAAATTTACCAAACGAAAAAAAAGGCAAAAGAAGCCCTGGGGTTATTATCCGCTTTAAAATATTGGCGTTTTTTATGTTTTAAACGCTTGACAAGCAAGATTAAGCTGCTTTTAATTGCAACTAACTTACGCTGCAAATGTTTAAGAAGTTTACTAAGCAGAAAAAAAGACAAAGAATCCCCGAGTTAGCTAGTCTTTTACTATCTCTGTCGAGTATTGGCATTTTTTGATGTCTTGTAACGCTTTATAAGCGCGTTCAGCTTATTTAGATAAAAATCTAGATGTAGATGAAGTTTTGTAAAGACATACAGTATCTATATACTGCAAAAAATTGAACATAAGACGCCGATACATTAAGTAATCCTTACCTTTTAATCTGCAGATTGGCGAAAGCAAATACAATAGCTTCAGTTTCATGATAAGGGCGCTGGCGGAGTTTGTCAAGGAAGTTTTTTCGTTTCTAACGATTGTTAACATGCTGCAAAAAACTATGCAAGAGGTCTACCACTTTATTAGGTATTTGTGCAGTTATTGGTGTTATCAAGATACTCCCTAATCTTCTTCAAGTCCTCCCAGGCTAAACGTTTTTGTGCCGGTTGGCGAAGTAGGTAAGCTGGATGAAATATAGCGGCTGTGGTGATTGAATTGGACAAATATTGGTTAGTGTACGTATGAAATCTACCACGCAAATTCGATATAGTTTTTGTGCTGTCAAGAAGGCTATAACACGCAATTCCACCAACTAAAACCAAAACCTGTGGTGAAACTAGTGCAACATGCTTCTCAACAAATGGTCTGCACATATCAAGCTCTAGGTCGGTTGGTTTTCTATTGCCAGGTGGGCGCCAAAATACGGTATTGCTTATATAAACTTTGGTGCGATCAAGATTGATTGCATTTAACATTTTATCGAGCAACATTCCACTTGCACCACAAAATGGTATGCCTTGAAGGTCTTCATTTGCCCCTGGAGCTTCACCAACGAGCATAATTTTTGCATTTGGATTACCATCGGAAAAGACAGTATTAGTTGCAGTTTTTTTTATTTCACAACCTTCAAATGACTTCACTACACTTCTTAGTTCATCCACACTACTACATTTACTTGCAAGTTTCCTTGCTTCAATTATCCAATCACTTGGAAACATGTCTTTTCCATCTTTAGTGTCATTCCAGCGCATATCTGCATCTTTCTTCTTGGTCCCAGTTTGGATAACAGAGGGTTCTTTGCTCTCCAACTTTTTTTCCTCTTCACCCTCCATTAGTGTGCAATCAACGCCCACTTCATGGTAAAATTTTAATAATTCTAGGTCTTCATTGCTCATAATGCTTTTTAACCTTTTGTGCTTTTTTCATGGCCATATCATACTTTAATTTAGATAAATGTCTAATATATAATATGCCGTTTAAGTGATCTAATTCATGCTGAATACACCTTGCAAGCCAACCACTAGCTTTTAGTGTTTGTTCTTCATTATCTAAGTCTTTATATTTCACAGTTAGATACTTTGGACGCTTAATTTCATGACTTTGCTCTGGAATTGAAAGGCACCCTTCCTTGAGAGTCACTTGTTCATCAGATAATTCCGTAATTTCTGGATTAATCATGCAAAATTTGCCAATTGATTCATATCCTGCTGGCTCATTTTCAATTGTTTCTAGCTGAACATCCACAACAAAAATTCTCTTTAACACTCCAACTTGCACTGCAGCAAGGCCAAGACCTTCTGCATCATACATAGTTTCGAACATGTCGTTTACTAATTCTTTAATTTTATCGTTTATATCTGTTACTTCACTGGCACGTGTGATTAGTCTTTCATCAGGGGCAATTACAATTGATAATATGGACATAAAAATTATAATTCTATGTTTTGCTTTTCCTTTTGTCCAGAATTTAGTGTATATTAAAATGTTGCTATATCTATAATAGAAATATAAATTATTAAAGAAAGCTACAATTTAAATGAAATTGCGTAATAAGGTTAACTAATGTACTCTGCAGTAATAGCAAAACCAAAGAGAAATGTTTTTGCTGTTTTAGACATAGGTACAACAAAAATTATCTGTCTAATCGTTAAGATAAATGGCAACTTCAGCTATAAAGTAACAGGAACGGGTTATAAGATTGCAGAAGGTGTAAACGGTGGATCAATAACTAATGTAAAACACGCAAATTACTCCATCTCATCAACTATAGGTTTAGCTGAACAAGTATCAGAAGAAACCATAGATCAGATATATGTGAACATTGCTGGATGTGGCATCTCATCTTTCAATGTACATAATGAAATTATTGCAGCTAATCATGAAATTTCTGACCGGGATATAAAACGTGTAGTTTTTCAGACGTTTGAGAAATATATTGAAGAAAATGTTATCATTCACAATATACCACTGAAATATCACTTAGATGACATGACTGACATAAAAGAAGTTGGTGGATTGTACGGAAAAAGACTATCTGCTGATGTTAATGTTGTCACTGCTTCGCGTCCAGCGCTTACCAATATTGAAAACTGTATTACCAATAATGGTGGATTAAATATGGCAGGTTGTATTGCTTCTGCATATTCTGCAGGTCTTGCGTGTCTCAGTGAAGATGAAAAAGAGCTCGGGACTGCTATTGTTGATATAGGCGGTGGGTGCACTGCAATTGGAATTTTCAAAAGAGGGAAACTTGTGTATGCAAGCAGCGTTCCAATTGGTGGTGTTCATATCACTCGAGATATTGCTTACGGGCTATGCACAAGCATAGAACGTGCAGAGTATATAAAAATACTGTATGGTAGCACTATCGTAACTTCAATAGATGAGAACGAATATATTACAGTCCAAAATAGTGAAAATGATGAACCTACTCAAGTATTCAAATCTGAGCTTATTAACATCATAAGACCAAGAGTTGAAGAAATACTTGAAATGGTAAGAGAGCAATTTCAAGAGCAGAAAGATCCAATTAATAAAGTAGTGATCACAGGTGGAACCAGTCAACTCACAAGCATGAAAGAGATTGCAGGCTATATATTCAATAAACAAGTTCGAATTGGGTCCCCTGAATCTCTCAGTGGCCTTGATGGCGAATATGATAAAAATCCTGTATTTTCTGCTGCTATAGGTTCTATAAAGCTAATAGTTGACACTTTTTATAAAAATAACTCTGGTATGTTAGGACAAGATGGTAAAATGAGTAAATTGTATAATTGGGTTAAATCAAAAGTTACAGTCTAGATTTCTGTTTTACCACCTTTCATACAAATGACTTGACACTAGGATCCATAGGACTTATTTTTATAATATGTAAAATTATTATGTTTATGTACTTGCGAGTAAGCGTACCAATTACAATAAGACATGGAAAATATGAACATAACTATACACTCACAAGAAGATTTTGAATTTATGCGCAAGGCTGGCAGGCTTGCTGCTGAAACTCTTGATTTCATTGCACCGTACGTAAAGGTAGGGGTGACAACTAATGAGTTAAATGATCTATGTCATGATTTTATAATTAATGCAGGTGCAATTCCAGCACCACTAAACTATAGGGGGTATCCAAAATCGATTTGCACTTCAAAAAATGCAGTTGTGTGCCATGGTGTTCCCGATAATAAACCACTTAAAGATGGAGATATTTTAAATATTGATGTCACGGTGATTTTAAATGGCTGGCATGGTGATACAAGTCGCATGTTTTGGGTTGGCAAGCCATCAATAAAAGCAAAACGCTTGTGTGACGCTACTTATCATGCATTGATGGAAGCAATCAAACAAGTTAAGCCCGGCAATAAGTTAAATGAAATAGGGCTTGCTATAGAGAAATATATTAGAGATTTTGGATATTCTATCGTACGCAGCTACTGCGGACATGGTATAGGAAAAGTCTTTCATGCTCCACCAAATGTAGTGCATTTCTATGATCAAGATGAAGATCTTGTCTTAAAGGAAGGTATGTTTTTTACAATAGAGCCAATGATTAATGCTGGAAAACATGAGACTCTGCTCAGTAAACTCGATGACTGGACAGTAACAACACGCGATCTTTCACTTTCTGCTCAATTTGAGCATACACTTGGAGTAACAAAAGATGGTGCTGAAATATTCACATTATCACCTAAGAATTGGCATTTCCCACCTTATAATTAGATTTTTTTAAATTCTGCTATACTGCAACTATACTTGGTTTACTTTGGGTGATTTTGAAGAAAGCTCACCCTTAATTTGCGATATAGCAACTAGCCCAATTAATGCACAGAAAATCATGTAAAAACTAGCTGAAGTCTCTTGTCCTGTAACCTTGATAATTGTTGTGCATATAAATGGTGCAAGGCCGCCAAAAAATCCAGCAGCTATATTTCTTGATAAACCAAATCCACTGTACCGAACCTTTGTTGGAAATAATTCGCACATAAGTGCACTGACAGGACCAAGCGATGCAGCTATTGGAATTATAAAAAGAATGTGTGCCAGCAAGTAATTGCCACTACATAACATTGAAAAAACTGGATAACTCACTATTACAAAAGCTATAAATGCAAATTTCATAACTTTTTCTCTTCCTACCTTATCAGAAAGTATTGCAAACAATATTGTCAATCCTCCAAGTGCAATTTGACTCAGTATTTCCACTATATGATTAAAATGAGTATTTACTGTTAATATTTTATTCGTAAGCACATTGAAAAAGACCAAATATATATAGAGAGACGCATTTTCAACCAAGTCAATACCTATTGATATTAGAACAGGCTTTTTGTAATTGTTTAATAACTCTTTTAATGGCAATTTAGACGGATTTTTTTGTCTTTTATACTCTGGGCTTTCATCAAGTATATATCTCATATATATGCTGATTAATCCCATTGCTAAACTGAAAATGAAAGGTAATCTCCACCCCCAAGATTCAAAATCAGATACTTTTTTGCATATGAGTACCGCTATCAAGCTTAATACTGAACCAAAAATTGCGCTTAATACTTCAATGCTGCCAAAAAATCCTTTTTTGTTTTTAGGAGCATGTTCTATTAAAAATGGTGCATTTCCTGCTTCTCCTCCAAGAGATATACCCTGCAATAATCTTAAACACACTACCAGCATTGACGCTAGTATTCCAATGCTTTGATAACCTGGAACAAAAGCAATTAATACGGTTGATAAAGTCATTAATATAATCGAGAGCAATAAGGCAACTCTTCTGCCATGTTTATCACCAATGTGACCAAATATAGCAGCACCGACTGGTCTCATTAAGAAACCCACTGCAAACACTCCAAAAGCCTTCAATACGCTGGTTAGTTGATCATCCGATGGAAAAAACACACCACCTATTATGTTTATTAAGTGGCCAAAAAGCATGTGGTCATACCACAATAAAGTGTTACAAATCAAACTTGAAAATATTACTTTTGTTATTTGCTGCATAATTTCCCTATAGCCTGTTTGACCTTATATATAAAAAAAAATGTGAACGTTATGTGAATATTATATTAACAATATTAAACCTTGATTTTAATATTATTGCTCATATATTCCGATAAGATACCATATTTTGGCAAGAAAATCTATGTACATAAATAAAATTGATGTGAAGAGTAGAGTAGAGTAGGATATCTACACCAACTGTACTTAAATTTTTTGATATGACACACACTCCAGTTTTGTTAAAAGAGATGCTATCACTACTATCACCGCAGGATGGTGGTATATATGTGGACGCCACATTTGGAGCTGGAGGGTATAGCAAAGCAATATTGAAGTCAGCTGATTGCAAAGTATATGCAATTGATAGAGATGAAACGGTAACTAAGTTTTATGATGATTTAAGTGTTAGATATCCCGATAGAATAAAACTATTTATTGAGAAGTTTAGTAATGTTAAAAATTTATTAGATAGCAACAATATTGAAGGTATCGATGGAATAGTTTTTGACATCGGAGTTTCATCTATGCAGCTTGATAACGGAGATAGAGGGTTCTCATTTTTACATGATGGTCCACTCGATATGAGTATGGATAACTCTTCTTATATAAACGCTTCAACGTTTGTTAACGCTTTACGTGAAGAAGAAATCGCAAATACTATATATAACTACGGAGGCGAACGTCATTCTCGCAAAATCGCAAGAGCAATAGTAAGTGCACGGAAGAAGAAAACTATCAAAACTACATTTGAGCTTGCGGATATTGTACGTTCCGTGGTATTTCGTGGAAAAAGCAAAATTGATCCTGCAACCAGAACATTTCAGGCAATCAGAATATGGGTAAACGATGAGCTGGGAGAACTTGAAAAGGGTATTAAAGCTGCATCTGAGATTTTAAGTGAGAATGGCAAATTAATTGTCGTCACCTTTCATTCCTTAGAAGATCGTATAGTCAAAACTTTTTTTAAAGATTTATGTGCTACTGATTGCAAGACATTCTCTCTTCTAAATAAAAAAGTGATCGAAGCAAGTATAGAAGAAGTAAGTGCAAATCCGCGTTCACGCTCAGCAAAACTAAGAGCTATACAGAGGTTGTCGTGAGAACTTTCTGCATCATCTCAATAGTTATGTTTTTTCTTAGCATTGTAGGACTATTTAAGGTAAAATTACATGTTCAGTCGTTAAATAGAGAGCTAATAAAAATAAAAAGTGAAATTAATTTAGTACAAAGTGATATAAAAGTTTTACAAGCAGAATGGAGCTATTTGAATAATCCAAAAAGACTTGCAAGCCTTGTAAAGAAATACCTGAAAAATAACTCTTTAATACTGGCTAGCCAAGTTAAAAATCTTGACTCTTTAAATGGCAGCAGCGTGCTAGCACAACTTAAAACCCAGAATTAAATTGGTTATATTAAGCCTTACCTTTTACAGACAAGCACACCACAATAAACCTTACTTTAGTATGAAATTGCTTGCGTAAGATTTTGGCAGCCTCTTAACATTTTTTGGCATTTCAATTATGTATTTAACGTTGCATTTTTTTGCGTAGAATACTGCTTTTTCAAGAGAATCAAACTTTAATACAATCTGTTTTTTGGGATCTTTTGAGCCAACCCACCCCATCAAAGGTTCAATGTAGTAGGAGCCAGATTCAATTTTTAGGTGCCAGAAATTTGTATTACCTAAACCAGATTGTGTTGCAGTTCTTGTTGGTTTATAAATCCTAAAAACTACTTTATCGTCAATGCCCATAGTTCTTGTTAAATAAGCTTAAATATATATCCAAATAAATCCTTTCACAAACAATTAGTATGAAAGAATGAAGTTTGAAATAAATATTTTTATGTTATATTATTATTAAATTATATTAAAAGGATTAGCTGAATAGGAGTAACCGATGACGCAACAGGAAATAGTAACAATTAATGCAGAGTTACGTGATATAACAAAAACAAAAGCGATGCATTCTCTAAGGAAGAAAGGAAACATCCCTGGAATCATATATGGAAAGGGCCATAATAATGTAAATTTGACATTGTCTGCAAAGGAATTCACAAAGCAATATAAGTCAGGCTCTCTTTCTGCACATTTGATAGAGCTAAATATTTCGGGCAAAAAGGAATATGCTCTTGTTCGCGATATCCAATTGCATGTAGTAAAGGATACTGTGCAACATGTTGATTTTCAATTTGTTGATAAAGGCAGCGAAATTAAAATAGACATACCTCTATCATTTGTGAATGAAAGTAAAGCTCCAGGGATCAAGTTAGGTGGAGTGCTTAATGTTTTGTGTCGTTCTATTGCTGTTAAATGCTCTCCTGATAAAATACCTCAGGTTATAGAAGTTGATTTATCCGGTAAAATGATTGGCCAATCTATACATATCAATGATGTAAAATTACCAGAAGGTGTTAAGTTTGTAGCTCATGAAGAAGAAAATTTTACCATTGTTACAATTTCTGCTGCCGATAGTGACGTTGAAGAACCTCAAGCAGAAACAGAGGAATAGTGCACCTGATAGTTGGGCTTGGTAATCCTGGCAGTCAATATGAGTTAACTCATCATAATATCGGCTTCATCGTAGTTGATACAATTTGCAAATATTGGAATTTCCAGTCGTTCTCTAAAAAAGCCGATTATCTAATAACCTCTGGCATAATTAATGATAATAAAATCATGTTAATAAAGCCTTATTCATTTATGAATAATTCAGGCATCCCTGTTGCAAAAATACGAAACTTTTACAAATTATCGCTAGATAATATCGTTGTCATACACGATGACGCTGATTTGGAACTTGGAAGAATAAAAGTAAAGAAAGGTGGTAGCTCTGCTGGACATAATGGACTTAAATCCATAGATAGTTTTATTGGCAACGATTATTGGCGCTTGAGATTTGGAGTGGGTAGACCTGAAGATCAAAAAAGCTTAGCAGATTATGTGTTATCAAAATTTTCAAATTTTGATAATGTTACTCCCTTAGTGGAAAAAATAGCAAAAAATATACACTTAATGCTGCAAGGAGATAATACAGCTTTTATCAATTTGATTGTATAATATTACGAAACACAGGGAGTGTATGGTCCCAGAGTGTGATGGTGTGGATTTAGTATGAACAATTCAGGAGATTTTGTCCACTGTAAAGATATAAACTCAAAAGGTGTAAGACCCTTAAGAGTTTTGAGTCTTTTAGCATAATTGTAGGCCATAACAAAGTCATAAAGATGCTCTTTGAGTTGCTGGTGAGACTGATAGTAATACTTCTTAACAGTGGCATTCTTTAAAGTTTTGTTCATATGCTCAACTTGCCCATTTGTCCAAGGATGGCTAACTTTTGTTAGACGGTGTTCAATGTCATTTTCTTCACAAGCTCTATCAAATATATGTTGAAAAGCGTATTTATGGCGTTTTTGGTTGGTAAATTGTACACTGTTATCTGTCAAAATAGTGTGGATTTTATATGGTAAAATTTTAATCAAATTACGTAGAAACTCAGCAGCTATAGGTTTTGTAGCACTTTTATGCAACTCAACATACGTAAATTTGGATGTTCTATCTATTGCAACAAACAAATATAACTTTCCTTCTTCTGTTCTGACTTCTGCAATATCAATATGGAAATAGCCTATAGGATATTGTTTGAATTTCTTTTTTGGTTTAACTTCGCCATCAACATCTGGTAGTCTGCTAATGCTGTGCCTCTGTAAGCAACGATGTAGACTAGAGCGAGTCAAGTGTGGGATTGAGGTTTGCAAAGCGTAGAGACAATCATCTAATGGCAATAGAGTATGCTTACGAAATGCAACAATTACAGCCTCCTCTTCTAAAGTTAAAACAGTTGATCTTGCATGCTTCGGACCCATATCAGCGTCTTTGGCAAAAGACCGTTTTCTCCATTTAATGATAGTTTTTGGATTAAGGTTATAGTACCTGGAGAGTTTTGCTATGCTCTCTTTACTATTTTGTATTGCTCTACGAATTGTCTCTGTTGTTTTGGCGCACCCATGTAATATTTGTCCCATAATTCCTCCTTTGATGGTATTGTTTTCTTATATTTTATCATACCATCACACTCTGGGACCATACATCCCCCCCTCCCCCCCTAATTCCTATATCAAACCTTTCTTTACTAGATTATATAGTCAATATAAAAAGCCATATAAAATTGCTTCCACTGCTGCCATGAGGAAATTGCTTATTCTTGCTAACTCTTTAGTCAGAGATGACAGGGTTTTTACTGAGGAATATAACTCTCTGTCTGTTTCTATCTAAGAGCCAGTATAGCTGTGGATAAGCACGTTTATACAGATAAAAGTACTTATCCACAGCTACATCAATTTTTCTATTGACTTTTAACACAACTGCTAAACAGATACATTCGTCATCCCGCTACGTGCTAGCGGCCAAGATACCGCGGCGGTATGACGTGGGAAACCTGACTTGCATTAACTATAAAATAGTGATTTATATAAATCCCATAGCATGCCGAATGAAGCGTTTTTTGAGGAAATTTGAATTTTCAACTGCAATCAAGCCAAGATTTCTTAGTGCTTTAGCGCAGAATATTCTGTTGGAAAACATCCTATTTAATCCATCAGTTGCAAGCGCCATTGTAAAATTATCAAAGTATCTGTTACGTGAAATTTTCTTTAATAAATAACTACTGCCAACATCAGTACCAGCCGCTTTTGCAGCAACTACGTGCTTTATAACACTTTCTACATCTCTAATTCCAAGATTAAGCCCTTGACCTGCAACTGGATGAATTGAATGTGCTGCATCGCCGATAAGCAAAACTCTACCCTTATATAACTTTTTTGCGAAAGCAAAACTTAAAGGATAAAGTTTTCTTTCACCCTCTAATTTTATCTCTCCTAAATAAGAACCAAATCTTTTTTTAAGCTCTATAATAAATTCTTCTTCAGACAGATCCATTAGCATTTTTGAAATTTCAGATTTTTCTGTCCAAACTATCGAAGAAGTATAGCCACCCTTCATCGGTAGAATTGCAAATGGACCGCCAGGGAAAAAACGCTCCACAGCTAAGTTTTGGTGATGCAGTTCATGCTTTACATTAAATACTATGCTACTTTGTTTATAGTCAAATTTCACTGTCGGTATAGAAAATAACTCTGGTAATTTAGAGTTTTTGCCTTCAGCACAGATAAGTAGCGATGATATTAATTCCTGGTTATTATCAAGAATCACTTCCACATATCCTGAATCACAAGCAATTGTTTTATAGGAATGTGGAGAGTATATATTCAGTTTATTTAGAAAATTATTGTTGATTGCATTCCATATAGTGGCATTGTTGATAACATAACCCATTGGCTCTTCGCTAACCATTTTATGATTGTAATGCACAGTAACCGCATCTAATATGCATATATCAAGTATTGGCTCAGCTTCACTTTCCACAAACTGCCAAATCCCTAACTTTTCCAATATTTTTTTCGAGCCTTGAGAAATAGCAAATGCTCGATTATCATCTACTACACGTGGTAGACTATTTTTTTCAATCACAGCTACAGACACAGAGTCACAACTGAGGCCAATGGCAGTAATAAGACCAAGTAACCCACCACCTGAAATGATTACATCATAATTCATTTTATTTACGCTAATTGTAAAATTATATTTTATCTGTTTTGAAAATAGTTTAAACAAACTTTATAGACAAAGACCTATAGCTAACCCAAGAAAGGTTTCCCTACGTCATACCGCGATTCATTCCATAGCTGTACGAACATTGCAATGTGGCACATAGTAAACGATGTCATGAAAGTAGCTGACACTGGAATTCAGAAAAAAGGATGATGTTATTCCAGTGCCTCTATGATGTCATCCCAGTGCTTGACACTGGGATCCAGCTTTTTCATAATCATCAAAATGTTGTATTTTAACATAAAACAGCTACTTTTATGCTTACCAACTTAATAAAATTCCTGGATCCCAGTGGGCTTTGTTGCATCGCTAGCTATGATGGATTAAAGATAAAAAAGGTGGAGAATATCAGTAGCTTATTATTCTGGTATTTATAACAAGAACGGTCAGTGAATACCTAAATTTGAGTAAAAGAAATTTCACTACCACTCACTAATCCGGCTAAAATTCAAGAATTTCAATGCTTTAGCTATTTTCAATAGAATTAAATTTATTAATATAAATAACAAGTTACTATTCTTAAATTTGATCAGATTGATTGCAAAAAAAACAAGATTTTCAATAAGTTGCTTATAATCCTAATTATAGTTAGCCTTTCATAAGTAGCGATGCAACAAAGCCATCCCAGTGTCTGGGCACTGCCCACTGGTGGCCCAAACTACAACGTTCGTACAGTTGTGCGCGGTATAGATTCCGCTAACTAGTAGCGGAATGACGGTTTTTCAAATTGTCGGTAAACCTAAGCCACTTTAGCTATATCATCTTGAGAACACCTAAAAGTAAACTTCTGTAATAAAGTGTTAATTACTTCATGCTAAGATAGATCTTATTTTATTAAAGGTATTAGTTTATGACTACAGATTGCAAAGCAAAAATGTTAAATTGCATTAGTAAGTACAGAGAAGAACTTGGAGAAAACAAAGCAGCAATCAAACAAACTTTAACTAATGATAAAATCAATATAAGCGATCACTTTTACCAGGGTGATAAAATCTGCAACGAAGAAATATTTAATGTAGGAGGCGAGTGTCAAGATACAAAACATGGTAACTCAGAATATACGTATGATGACTGGAAGCAAAAAATTGAAAAATCTCATGCTAAAGATTTGCTAAAAATGCTACAAGATAAAGCAAAAGACAAAATATTAAAGAGTTTTGAAGATTATGAAAAGTATCATGAAAATGCTGTTGAAGCTATAAAAAGAGAATTAGACATAGATTCGAAATTAAAGGCAATATTCAGAGAAAAGCAACAACCAGAAACTGATGAAACTCGAGCATATTATGACATTATACGAGGTTTGTATGAAAATGGAGACATGGATTCTCAATTAAAGTGCAGAGATCTTGATTGTTTTGATAGAACAATAAAGGATAATCTATCCCAAAAACAATCGGAATTAACTAATATAAAGAATAACTTTTTAGATGATACACAAAACATCTTTAAATATATTCAAGTTGAAGATAATATTTGATAGACGAATATCTATTTTATAGTAAAGAGGACAGACGAATTCTTAAAGTCTCTTTGCGTAAAGCTGTGTTTTTTTTAGAATTTTACAGCTATGCAATGTTTTACTGTTTCCAAAGCAATATCTTTATAAATTTTTGCCAAATCCTCACTTAACATTAAAGGATTTCCGCAATCAGAAGCATGGCATATTTGTGGATCTAGAGGAACTCTGCCTAGAAGTTTGATGCCCAGCTCCTCAGACATTTTTTTTGCACCGTCTTTTCCAAATATGTATATTTTTGAGCCGCTTTGAATGAAATAACTCATATTTTCTACAATGCCAATAACCGGTACGCTGAGCTTTGTAAACATATCATAAATTTTGCGAGCATCGATTAAAGAGAGCTCCTGTGGAGTTGAAACTATTATCGCCCCAGTTAAGTTAAAATTTTCCATAAGACTTAAATGCACATCGCCAGTTCCAGGTGGTGTATCAACTATCAAATACTCTATATCGGACCATTTTGTTCCCATTAGCAGATTATAAAGTGCTTTTGTAATCATAGGTCCGCGCCATATTGCTGCACGATCTTTATCGATAAAATAGCCAATTGAAATAGTATGCAGTCCATACTTTTCTATAGGCATTGCTTTACTATCCTGTATTTTTGGCTTTAATTTTTCAGTGCCAAGCATTTTAGGAATTGAAGGACCATATATATCTGCATCAACCAGCGCAACTTTATGTTTCAACTTTGCTAATGAGAGAGCAAGATTTAGCGCAACTGTGGACTTGCCCACACCGCCTTTACCAGAGGCCACAACGATTATATTTTTCACTCCTTCGATATGTAATTTAGCTTTTTGTTGCCCAGTTTGTTTTTGACAAGTAGCAACCACGGTTACCTTCTCCACCCCTGGTATAGCCTTAACAGTTTGTTCACAAATTTTTCTTAATTCTTCATTTGCTTGCGTGTTACCGGCAACTTCAAGCGCAAAACCAACGTCCCCACCTTTAATAATGATTGAGGATATTATACCAAGAGTTTTACCACTTTCTTGTTCTACGACTTTTTTTAAGCTCTCTCTTACAATTTCTTCGTTGATCATTAGCCTTTTAGGTGATTTCTTCCTGAAGTCGTTTAATCTCAGCTTGAGGAAGGCCGGTTGTCTGAGAGATAATATCAATAGAGATGTCAGCCTTAAGTAGGTTTTTTGCTACTTCAATCTTTCCTTCAATCTTTCCCTCATCAAGTTTTTGAACGAGGATGCCTTCTTCTTTCCGCAGATCCATTATTCTTTCTTCGTAAGCTACTAAATCTTTTTCATTCCAGCTAAACCTGTCTAATTCATCGTAGACTAACTTTATTATTGGTGCTTTTTCTGCTATTTTCCTTAAGTCTTCTTCCGTAGTTTCATCTGCATATTGTTGTCTAAGTGAAGAAGGTCGCCCCTCCTCACTCGACTTCAAAACCGTACGTGAGACTTTGCGCCTCATACGGCTTCTCTCCAATTTGGTGCTTTTCATGCACACCTCCTGTGTAATTCATCGTGACAATGTTCATGTAACAAAGATAAGTTTTTGATCATGTTGTTTCGTCTATTCCGGTCTTTGTGATGTATTTCTATTGTATCATCACTTTTAAACCATAGTCTACAATTATCACATTTACTTTGTTGTAACTTCAATAGTTTTATTACTCTTAATGGCTTATCTGGTATTTTTCTCAGACGCTTACCCCAATATACCCAATCACCATCATATGGAGATCTGGTTTTTTGCACTTTGATATGTCGTTTAATATCATGATCGCTGTGTATAATAAGATGTATCTTGTTACTTGTCATAAAACGCCAGTTATCGTTATTATACTTTTTAAAGTATTTTCTTTTTATCCAGCATTTCCCTTTGTTTGGGTGCCTAAAGACTGACCTTACCCAGAAAAAGTGGAGAGAAAGAAAAGAGTTTTTTTGGGTAAAATAAAATTTTGGAGGATTAGAAATGGTAAGAGAATATACGGCAGAATTCAAATTGGAAGCTGTTAAACTGGCAAATGAACAAAGAAAGGCAGGTCAAACAATTACAAAAACAGCAAAGGATTTAGGAATAAAGGGTGGTTTATTAGGAAAATGGATAAAGAAACACAACGAAAAAAAGTCGGCAGCAGATGCATTTCCAGGTAGAGGTAACATGGCTCCTTACGACAAAGAGAGGTTTGATTTACAAAGAGAGTTAGCAAGAGTAACAAGGGAAAGAGACATTTAAAAAAAAGCCCTGGCCAGTCAAAAAGAGTAAAATATTTTTTTATATAGTAACTGCTATAAAGTACAGGAATTATGTAGGATTTTCTGCTAGTGGCTACTATAAGTGGACCACAAGAAAAATAAGCAGTAGAGAATCAGCAAATAAAGAGCTACTCGAAGCTATTCAAAAAATATATCAAGTTTCTAAATGTAGATATGGAGCTCCTAAAATTCATGCTGAATTGAAGGCTTTGGGTAAAAGTTGCAATTTGAAAACGGTGCAAAGTATTATGCAGAAAAATGACATCAGGGCTATACTGAGAAGAAAGTTTAAAATTAAAAAACAACAAACAGATAATAGAGCTGTAGCTCCCAATATACTAGATCAAAACTTTATTGTTGATCAACCAAATAAAGTATGGGATTACTTACATCAAAACCAAGGAGGGATGGCTATATTTGGCAGCAATAATTCTCACGTATGGTAGTTAATGAGTAGTGCAATAAATAAACAATTGGTTATGAACTCTTTATTAATGGCCATTAATAGGCGTAAACCTGTTAAAAATCTACTGCTGCACAGTGACCAAGGTTCACAATATACTTTGCAAGGTTATCAATATCTCTTAGCTGTAAAGAATATAGATGAGTAATAAAGGCTGTTGTTACGACAATTCTGTTGCAGAAAGCTTCTTTAGCTCATTGAAAAGAGAAATACTTATTGATACTTCACAACACTCTGCTCAACAAACTAGAACTGCAATATTTGAATACATAGAAATTTTTTATAACAAACAACGTCACTATTAACTATTGCATTCCTGAGCATTTTGATTCATCATTCTTTTTGTGAAAAACATTCCAAACTTTCTCTCCACTTTTTCTGGGTAAGGTCAGTTGGATTTTCACCAACTGTATTCTAAACGCTTACTTGGCGCACCCATAACAAAATGCCTGAAAAACGTTAATAATTATATACTATTATTAATAATTATTCAACCATATTTTAAGCTTACAATTTTGAGCTTAACTGACGCTTATGGATAGGGGCAACTCTATCACCCTGTGTTATGTTTATTTTCTAACGGACGCTGATTTTTGTATCGTAATTTCTTGCTATAAATTGGTTATATAAGAGCTGGCTTCTAAAATTTTATAACCCTAATTTGAATTAACAGACAGTAGAATCGAAAGATTATTACAAGGAGAAATCTACACAGATCGACCCTTTTGTGAATCTGCGTTTCTGCTTTCTTCAACTTGTTTTGCAAAAGATGTTTCCGGTTTCTGAAGTGGCTTAGCAATTTCACGCACAACGGCAATAACTGCTGTTAAAAACGTTTTTAACAATGCACCTAAAGCTCCACCAACTGCTTCCCTGCCATGTATATGAGCTTGCTTTTCGTTATCGTCAGCAGTTTCCCCTGCTCTCCTTCTTGGATCCATCCTATGAGCAATCACCGAAAACAACACTCCCCTGATTGAAGACTTCACTTTTTCCTTTGCTTCGTGGACATCCCCATCTTTTGCTGTTTCATGTCCATGACTTAAGTGTTTAGCGTTCATTAGCTCCTTTTGTTGCTGGACAAACATGCTACTTAATACTTCTTCTATCACTTGCTTTCTTCTCTTCTCTCTAACTCTTTTCATAGATTCTGATTTATCGCGAGTGTGTTTGGTAGTTTCAAATTCTGCATCAATATCTTCGGACGCAGCCTGACTATATAAAGTCTCTATGAGCCTATCTATACTTCGCTTTATTTGCATAGTCCTTTCGTAACTATCCGAATTATCAATTCCTTCGTCGATCTGATTTAGAATATCCTCAAAAACTTTCAAATAGTCTTGAATATACTGTATTATGTATTGCTTATCTTCCTCTTTATGTTGTTCTTCTTGATTTTGCTGATTTTCATTTTCTAAACTTTTCTCTCTTTTATCATCGTTATTTTCTTCAATATCATCACCGTCTTCCTCGAAAAGGTCTTTGTCGTTCATGATTTTTTTTAATTTAGTTAAAATTCTCACCAGTTACTATTGTATATGAAAAAATTAAATTAACATTAATGAAAAGCGTTTACAACTTCAGCGCTAGCTAAAACGACAGTAAAGCTGTCAAAAGTAACAGGATCATAATACCTCTCATACAATTCAACTGAACACCTAAGCCTTATCTTTTCCTTAGCATTAAAACTAATTTCATAATCATTATTAGAGTTTAGCATAGCAGAATTACGTAATAATTCATCAGCTAATACAGAGTCTAAAATTCCATTAATTTTTATCGTAATGTGTCTGCTTCCAGCACAATCGAGCACTTTCCTCCAGCCAAAAGAAGAAATATCTCTCACCTCTTCTCTGTTATTACGCAAAGTAAACCTTAGGTTTCGTATATTATTTAACACAATAAAATTATTGTCATGATCTTTAATTTTTAGCTGTAATTTGCTCATTATCACCTCCTTTTATTAAAATATCAAAATTAATTGTTGAATGTAAAATTTCATCGTGCTGATCCATAGCACAATTACTTTCTAAAATGACCTCACTACTAAAACCTTCAATGCTCTTAAGTATCAAGTTAATATGCCTTATAATGGCAAACATACTGTCTATATGATAAGTATATATGTCGCATGAAAATCTTGCCTTTGTAGCAAAATTGGACAGCATATGCAGGTTGCTATAATTCACTGCGCGCAATCTCAGGTAAGGAATGGTGACCTGTTTAGGTAAGTAGTCATAAATGTTAGTAACATATTTTCTTAAATCAGAATTTGCCTTTAGTGCTGCATAAATGCTATTGTACAACTCATTTATAGCTTGAATTTTTTCCATAATGAATCCTCGTAAAGATATATAGCTAAAACATAAGCAGTGATACAAACTCGTCATCCCGCTACTTGTTAGCGGGATCTATCCGTGACGGTATGACGTAGGACTGCTGTCATTCCGCTACGTGTTAGCGGCTGAGATACCGCGGCGGTATGACGATAAGGTTTATACCTCGTCATCCCGCTGCTTGTTAGCGGGATCTATCCGTGACGGTATGACGTAGGACTGCTGTCATTCCGCTACGTGTTAGCGGCTGAGATACCGCGGCGGTATGACGATAAGGTTTATACCTCGTCATCCCGCTGCTTGTTAGCGGGATCTATGTTAAGAGATACCGCGAATGAATCGCGGTATGACGTTGGCAAGTCTTATTTACTTTAGCTATATTTCATCCTTATCTACAAAACAACCTTTGGTTCGCGAAACGGAGAATATACCTTCTTCACTTCAGACAAATGGCTACTTACCTCCGATTCACGATTTTTGTAAAGAGCAGAAACATGCCGCATAATACCTAGTTTTATCTGCTCAGGAACATTGTCATAACCAGCTTCGTATACAACATCAACTCTTATTGCATTCAAATAATTGAAAAACTCAACGTATCCCCCTACATCGCTAAAATAATACTTAAGTGTTCTCTTCTCTTGATTTTTAGACATCATTGCAGTAGCCAATACTATCTTACTCACAGGGCCATAGCTTAAATAGATCCTACGAGGTACATAATCTTCATATGAAACTTGCCATGTTTGCTTTACTAGTGACTTTTCCATATGCCATTCAGCGTAATCAGTTGCCATAAAAATTAGATCTGAAATCAACTTATCATCCTGGTCGTTCTCAATACGTAGAAAAGATTTAACCTCTTCTAAAGTAACCGGAAAAGATTTAAGCTTAGATTTACGTTGCACAGATATTCTTGGTGAAGTAGATCTTATTGACATAATAACCCTCCTTTTTGATATAGCTAGAATAAGTAAGGTTTACCTCGTGACAGCGTGGGGCAAATCTTACTTACTTTAGCTATACAGCTTGCATGCAACATTAAGTTAAATTGGCGCAGCAACAACTCTGAGTGCTTTATCGTATGAATATATTAAGAAGAGAACGTATTAAAGCTGTTTCTCCTTTTTTGTTGATAAAATTTGAACTTATAGCATATTCAACTAGGCTAGATTTTAGTAGATTGACATTTTGAGAATGAATATTATTGAAGACGGAGTTTAACTCTTTAGCAAGCAGACTGCGAAATTTTTGCACACTGTCATATGCGATATTTTCAAGTTCATGTGCAAATTTATCTTGAGCTATAGTTGTTATATCTTCAATTTCCTTATTAAACTCCTCTAGCTTTTTTTCGTTATTTTTAAAATTTTTCGTAAAAGTTTTCATATCAATTAAACTCAACTACTATTATGATTATAATGACAATGAAAAACTACCAAAGTAAAAAATTCACACTACTGTGTAACTTGCAAATACTTTTTACTATAGCTAAAGTGGCTTAGGTTTACCTACAATTTGAAAAACAACAAATTCGTCATCCCGCTGCTTGTTAGCGGGATCTATGCTAAGAGATACCGTGACGGTATGACGGTTCGCGGCGGTATGACGTAGGACTGCTGGGAAACCTTTATTGGGTTAGTTATAGATTCCAGTGTCAGCTACTTGCATCTGCAAACTGCAATGTTCGTACAACTGTGGGTGCTAAGTTTTACAAACACCGTTGTGCTGAACCTTGAATATTCACTTCTTTCAATTCAGTGTCAGGAGCGATGGGTTTTGATATTGTGTATGTAATGCCACCGGCTATCAGTGCAGATACCACAGAAGCTGCAACTATTAATAGAGCAGACAATCCGGAAGCAATACTAAGAGCAGCACCTACTGCTAACATAGCTGCAAGGCTCGCATAGGCAACTTTTGGGGAAAATTGTCTTTTTCCTACTTTTTCTAGTGACACTTCATTTGTTTTAGTTTTGCCCAGTTCACCCTCAAGTGGTGTGTTTTCATTCTCCAGACTTTTTATTTTTTGTGTTAGTGATCCATTCTCTTTATTGAATTGTTTCAACTTAGTCTCATGTCCAACTATGCAACTTTTTGATTCTGCTAGTTCCTTTTGCGCTTTTTCTAACAACACTTTTGTTTTAGAATGCTTATTTTCGTTTTCTTCTAATTCGCTATTAAGTGTTGTATTTTTACTTTCTAGATCTTGTATTTTTTGTTCTAGTGATTCATTCTCTTCATTGAGTTTCTCCAGTACTTCCAATTTAGTCTCATGTTCAGTGACACAATTTCTCAATTCTGTTAGTTCCTTTTGCGCTTTTTCTAATGGTACTTCGTTTTTTTTAGTTTTTGTTTTTTCTAATTCACCCTTAAGTGTTGTGTTTTCATTTTTTAGATTTTTTATTTCTTGTCTTAGTGATTCATTCTCTTCATTGAGTTTCTCCAGTGTGTCCAGCCTAGCTCCATGTCCAGTGATATAACTTTTCAATTCTGTTAGTTCCTTTTGCGCTTTTTCTAATGGTACTTCGTCTGTTTTAGTTTTTGTTTTTTCTAATTCACTATTAAGCGTTGCTTTTTCACTTTCTAGATCTTGTATTTGTTGTTTTAGTGATTCATTTTCTTTCTGTTCATTCTTTAATTGAGCACGTAATTCTTTTGACTTAACTTTACGTTTTTTAACCCTTTCTGCTTCTTCTGGAGTTTCCGTTGCGTTGTGTGTTTTGGAATGAGAAAAGGTACTAGGTACAACCTCAGATAGCTGACCACACATACTATTTAGTCTATCTATTAGGCCTTCATCCTTTATCAATGAGCGATCTGCTCCATGTTTTATCAAAAGTTTTGCTAATTCTTTATTGTCATTTGTAACAGCAAAGTATAAAGGGATATGTTCATCTTGATCTTGTGCATTAACATTTGCTCCATTATCTATTAGATACTTTGCAATCTCTACATAACCATGCACAGCAGCATAATGTAAAGGGGTATGTTTATCTCTATTTCGTGCATCAACATCTGCTCTATGTTTTATCAAAAGTTTTGCTAATTCTTCATTGTTGTTTGCAGCAGCACGATGTAAAAAAGTCAATCCATTTTCATCTTGTGCATCAATGTCTTCTCCATTTTCTAATATAGATTGGCCTAAAGCTTCAGATCCATCTCCATCAAAACATATTCCACTGTCGTCACTATTACTTTTATTTAAAAAGGTCTGTTCCCCATTATATGTAGTATACTGCTCTGGATGTTGACTGTGCAAGTCATTATGTTCTATGCGCTTCTGATTATTGGCAAGTCTTTGTTCTGCCTCTTGCAACTTTTGCGCCATAGCATCTCTTTCTCTTATAGCCTGTTCTTTTTCTAATGTATCATCTACTTTGTCTGTATTGTTTTCATTAACGATTGAGTTTGAAGAAGTCTGTTCATCCTCATCTTGTACATAGACTTTTTTGTTGTTTGGTGTAATTCTACTATTCTCTTCCTGATGTTTTGCACCCCATGCTTGTACTGCAGCAGTTACGTTATTTCCGTTCAAAGCTAAATTTCCTGGAGTTTTATTATTAGGCTGCGGTAAAGTGCCTTGTCTATTTTGTCTTCTCGTAGCTCCTGCCTCAGCATAACGTTGTTCTCCTTCCTCTAACATTTCTATTATAGCCTTTTTACCTTTTACATCACCGACAATATCCCTTGGAGTTCGGCCTTGACTATCTTTTAGTAAAGGATTTGCGTCATTATTCAATAAAAGCTGAACTATCTCTTGATGACCATGCAAAGCAGCAATGTGCAAAGCAGTTAGCTTAGACTTAGCTTCATCAAGTTCATATATTGGTTCATTAACTTTTGCTTCCTTTGCTAGTAGGAGTTTTACTATTGGTACACTGTTACATTCCACAGCAAGATGTACTAACATATAATCTACAATTTTGTCTGAATCTAATATACTGAACATCTTATCTATCTTCAAATTGTTATAAGTGCTATATACTATTGAGTCTGCATCTTTTAGCTTATTCCCTATTCTTTCAAGTAAATTATTCTCATTTAAACCTTCACTCTTGCTTACCTCATTTATTATTTCAAAAAACTTTTTCTTTTCCATTGCCATAACCTTTCCTCTCAATTTATTTATTATTGCTGAACAGTCTCACAAAAAAGTTAAGTTTGTCGAAATTCCATGTTTGATCTAAAAATTAGTCATAAACATTTTCTATGCAAGTAGCTGACACTGGTTCATTCTATAATGGTGTCACAGCAGTCCTACATCATGCCACCGCGAACCGTCATACCGCGATTCATTCGCGGTATCTCAGCCGCTAACTGTTCTCCCTCATCATACCGTCACGGTATCTCCAGATCCCGCTAACACGTAGCGGGATGACGAGCTTATCGTCACGCCACCGCGAACCGTCATACCGCGATTCATTCGCGGTATCTCAGCCGCTAACAAGTAGCAGAATGACAGCAGTCCTACGTCATACCGCCGCGGCGCTAACAAGCAGCGGGATGACGAGCTTATCTTCATGCCGCCACGAACCGTCATACCGCCGCGGTATCTCCAGATCCCGCTGGGATGACGATTGTCGTTTAGCTATAAATATTTAAGAAATTTACCAAATAAAAAAAAAGGCAAAAGAAGCCCTGGGGTTATTATCTGCTTTAAAATATTGGCGTTTTTTATGTTTTAAACGCTTGACAAGCAAGATTTAGCTGCTTTTAATTGCAACTAACCTACGCTGCAAATGTTTAAGAAATTTACTAAGCAGAAAAAAAGACAAAGAATCCCCGAGTTAGCTAGTCTTTTACTATCTCTGTCGAGTATTGGCATTTTTTGATGTCTTGTAACGCTTTATAAGCGCGTTCAGCTTATTTAGATAAAAATCTAGATGTAGATGAAGTTTTGTAAAGACATACAGTATCTATATACTGCAAAAAATTGAACATAAGACGCCGATACATTAAGTAATCCTTACCTTTTAATCTGCAGATTGGCGAAAGCAAATACAATAGCTTCAGTTTCATGATAAGGGGGCTGGCGGAGTTTGTCAAGTAAGTTTTTTCGTTTCTGTGGGCTACCTGGATTAATATTATATAGAAAGTCTGCTGCCAATAAAGCCTAAACTTACCAAATACATTTCTGTAGATTCAGATCTACTTGACTTTGGTTTAAAGTATTTTACTGTTTTAAACATTTTTTTTAGCTCGTTACAAAAATCTTTATCAGATTCTCCTTGGAAAATTTTTACTACAAACGTGCCACCATGGCTCAAGAAATGCTTTGCAAAATTGAGCGCTGCCTCACATAAAAGCATAATTCTGATATGATCCAACGATTTTAAACCACAAGATTCGGGCGCCATGTCAGATAAAATTACATCAAATTTTTGATCCTTGAATTTTTCTCTTAAAATTTCAAACTCATTGATAATATCACATTGTATAAACTCTACTCCATTAATTGCGTTCATTGGTTTTATGTCAAGAGCAACCACATTTGCACCTTTCTGAGATGCAACTTGTGACCATCCACCAGGAGAAGCACCAAGATCAATAATTTTTTGCCCTTCTTGGAATAATTTAAATTTGTTATCCATTTCTACCAGCTTATATGCTGAGCGTGACCTATAACCATCCTTGCTAGTTTTTTGCACATACTGATCATTCAAATGACGATGTAGCCACCTTGTTGAAGATAGTTTTCTGCCTCTAGCCGTCTTTACTCTAGTTTTTATTGCTAATACCCTACTTATTATTGATTATATCTTTAAGCTCTTTTTCAACTACTTCTTTTACCAGTGCATGTAGATATTTATTCAGCCATTCTGAGAGCTGAGGTTTTAAAAGAGATGTAACTAATTCTTCAACAGTAAGGTTCGCTTTTTTTTGTTGTTTATGCTGTAATTCGTTTTGCATTTTTCCAAGCAACGCTTTGATCTCTTCCATATTCTCTTTTAAAATTAGATGATCGTTATTTTGCGCTTGTAAGCCACTATTACTCACTTTTTTATTACTCGTTTGGATATTATCGTACAAATAAATATCTTTTTTTTCTTCTGAATTGTAGCTATGGCCATTAAATTGGTTACTGTTGCAAGCCATTTCTTCACCTTGGTCATCATTATCAATGTCCTCTTTTTCACTATTTTCTTTTTTGCCATCTTCTTCTATTTCTTCTGGATACTCTTCCTCAAGGTATAGCACATCATCATTTTCATCCTTTATTTCTGCTTTATCGTTACTCGCGTTTTTACCCGATATAGCTTTTTTTATATCTTCTAGGATATCTTTTACAGATTGATTGCCTTGTTCATCATGCATAGTGCTAATACCATTAAATTTAGAGGTCTATACTATTTATCATAAAAAGCAAGTTGTAAACACTAATCACATAATTGCTTTTTGCTTCAACTAAGTCTGAACGTGCTTTAAATAATGCATCTTCAGTGTCCAAAAGGTCAGATGTACTCTTTAAATTTAAGTTTACTTCTTGCTCAACTCCTTCCAATGCTAGAGCTGCTGCTTTTTCCGCTTCTTGACTTGCTTTGATAATGGCCTTTGCTGTCAACACATTATTCCAAGCATTTACAACTGCTTGTTCTATATTTTTTACCGTTTCATAATAATCGTAGGTAGATTTTTTTGCATCCATTTTAGCTTTACTGACACCAAAAGCATTAACTCCTCTCTTAAAGATTGGAACATCAAGAGTAAAAACTACATGAACATTTTCTAATAGTTTGTCTACCTTCATACCATCCTCCCCAAAATTTTTGCTTGCACTTAGATTTAAAGAAGGAAGCCACTTGGAGCTTTCAGCAATCACTTCCATTCCGGCTGCTCTTTTTTGATAAACTGCTGCTTTTAGAGATAAATTATTGGTTTTTGCTAACTGTAAACATTCATTTAGCTCTGGAACAGAAGGTAGTTTATCATTAGCTTCAGAAAGGTCATCAGCATCTTCGCCAATCAAATGATAATAAGCAATATTTACCAACTTTAATTTACCTTCAGCATCAACTCTTTCGGATATAGAAGACGAAAATTTTGCTTTTGCTAACAAAACTTCAGCATTGGTTACCTCTCCAAGGGAAAAGCGTTTTTTCATAGCTGACAAATGTTCCAAAGAAACGCGTTCTTTATGTTCTCTGAGCTTTAATATTTCTGTCTTTTGTAAAACATTAACATATGCTTTCACAGCATTAAGTGCAAGCTCTTGTTTTAATTGCTGAAATCGCATCTTTTCTGCTTTGAGAAGATGGCTTGATCGACTGAATGTGGCAAAGGTACCACCGCCATCGATTAATTTCTGGCGCAATGTAAGTTTTTTTTCAGATGTATCAAGATTAAAGTTACTATCGAAATTGTATTGCAAATTAATGTCAGGTAAAAATCCAGCTAACCCAGAAGATTTATAGTGTTTTTCTGCGCTTTTATATTGGTAAAATTGAGACTTTATTTTTGAGCTATTTTTGATGGCTTTGCTTATCACTTCTCCCACATCGGTTGCATAGCAACTTATAGTATTAAAAATGATCGCAAGTGTGATAATCAATCGAAACATTCTAATTCCTATGCATATTGGTTGCGCAGCTCAATTACTAACATAAATTACTTTAATAATCAATAACTAATATTGTTGACACTATTGAGAAATTAAGTATATCATAGCTTACTATTGTTGGATCAAATAATGAAGACTTTTTTCTTAAAGGAGAAACAAATCAATAAAAAGTGGTTTGTCATAGATGCAGAAGGATTAGTGGTAGGGAGGCTTGCAGCATTTGTAGCAACACTATTACGTGGAAAGCATAAACCTGAGTATACACCTCATATGGATTGTGGCGATAATGTAATTATTATCAACGCAGAAAAGGTGCATTTCACCGGAAAGAAGCTTAAAGATAAAATTTACTATAAGCATACAGGTTATTCTGGTGGTTTGAAGAAAACTACTCCAGATAATATTTTAAATGGCAAATTTCCTGAGCGTGTAATAGAAATGGCAGTGAAAAGGATGCTTGATGATGGGCCTATGGCACGTAGACGCTTTGAAAATTTGTATGTTTATTCTGGTTCAGAGCATAAGCATCAAGGACAGCAACCTGAAAAGATAGATTTTGCCTCTTTGAATCGTAAAAATAAAAAGTAATGGAGTAAAAATGAAGAGTTCTACAATAAATAACAATGATTGGTCAGAAAAGACAATTAAATCAGCAGTTGATTCGCTTGGTCGTTTATATGCTACAGGCCGAAGAAAAGAATCTGTAGCAAGAGTATGGATAAAG
Organism: Wolbachia endosymbiont (group A) of Chalcis sispes; assembly: GCF_964026765.1. Classification (NCBI taxonomy): domain Bacteria; kingdom Pseudomonadati; phylum Pseudomonadota; class Alphaproteobacteria; order Rickettsiales; family Anaplasmataceae; genus Wolbachia; species Wolbachia endosymbiont (group A) of Chalcis sispes. The sequence continues at coordinate 351,086 of NZ_OZ034697.1, read as the reverse complement.
CCGGGGAGTGGAAAATTTAGTGTTAACAAAAAAGGCGATCTAATTTCTTATTTTAAAAGAGAGTCAGTGTGCCAAACAGTAAAAATGCCATTTGTTGCAACCTCTATGTTAGATAAATATGATGTATTTGCAACTGTAAAAGGTGGAGGGCTATCTGGTCAAGCAGGTGCTCTAGCTCATGGAATAAGCAGAGCTTTAAGTAGCGTAAGCCAAGATTTGCATTCTATATTACGTAATGGTGAGTTCTTAACTAGAGATTCACGTGTTGTTGAACGTAAGAAATATGGTCAACATAAAGCTCGGAAAAAGTGTCAATTTTCTAAGAGATAGTTATTTTATAGTGGTGTTTTTTTGTAAGTATTATACAAATATTTGCAAAAATGTATGATATCCTCTATTTTTGTGATGAATTTAGTTGACTATCGGTGTCAACATAATATGCTATTTATGTGATTTTTTCAATATTAAGGTAATTTATGAGTAAAGAAGATATAATAAAACAATTAAAGGAAGATTGTTCTAGTCAGAATATAGATATAACAAAATCTGATTTGAGCAAGATTCATGATGCGTTTATTAAAATAATAAAGAATGAGCTGCATGGGAAAGGTGAAATACGTTTGCATGGAATAGGAACATTTTCTACTGCTATCAGTCAGGAAAAACAATGTCGTAACCCCCAAAGTGGTGAGATCATGACTGTTCCTAAAAAGACAAGGGTAAAATTTAAAGCAAGCCAAACTCTTTTAAGTATTTTAAATGAGAAGGAAAAAGCAGCAGTTAGTTAGACATTGTCATTTTCATTGTTTTTACTACGCTGTGTAAGCCGTAAAATACAGCTTCGCTAATTAAATAGTGGCCTATGTTAAGAGCTGAGATGTGAGGTATTCTTGTCATCTTCTTAGCGTGTTCATAAGTTATGCCATGTCCTGCGTGGCATTCTATTCCTAATTTATTGACGTACTCTGCAGCATTAGTAATTAACTGTAACTTTTTTTCTGATGGATTATCACAGTAATCCCCTGTGTGAATTTCTATTATGTCAGGTTTTGTCCCTAGCTTTTCAAGATATTTTAGTTGATCAATATTTGGATCGATAAACAGTGAGACTTTTATGCTAGAGCTATGCATTTCCTCTATTATACTAGAAAGTTTACTGTGCATATTCACGATATCCAGGCCACCTTCGGTTGTTAATTCTTCTCTTTTTTCTGGTACTATACTAATCGAATAGGGTTTTACCTTTTTTGCTATTTCAAGCATTTCTTCCGTGGCTGCAATTTCAAGATTTAACTCAGTGCTAATGCTTTTTTTTAGGTTAAATACGTCTTCATCTCTAATATGCCTTCTATCTTCTCGTAAGTGTACAGTAATAAAGTCTGCTCCAGCGTCAATGGCTATTTCTGCTGCTTTCAATGGATCTGGATAAGAAGTTCCGCGTGCGTTGCGGAGGGTTGCAACGTGATCGATATTAACACCTAGTTTCACAATCTACCTCAGAAATTATTTATAGATTATACATGTTATTAGGTTTTTTGCATAGTCATTGTTTGACCTTACCCAGAAAAAGTGGAGAGAAAGAAAGGAGTTTTTTCGGGTAAAATAAAATTTTGGAGGATTAGAAATGGTAAGAGAATATACAGCAGAATTCAAATTGGAAGCTGTTAAACTGGCAAATGAACAAAGAAAGGCAGGTCAAACAATTACAAAAATAGCAAAGGATTTAGGAATAAAGGGTGGTTTATTAGGAAAATGGATAAAGAAACACAACGAAAAAAAGTCGGCAGCAGATGCATTTCCAGGTAGAGGTAACATGGCTCCTTACGACAAAGAGAGGTTTGATTTACAAAGCAAGAGTAACAAGGGAAAGAGACATTTAAAAAAAAGCCCTGGCCAGTCAAAAAGAGTAAAATATTTTTTTATATAGTAACTGCTATAAAGTACAGGAATTATGTAGGATTTTCTGCTAGTGGCTACTATAAGTGGACCACAAGAAAAATAAGCAGTAGAGAATCAGCAAATAAAGAGCTACTCGAAGCTATTCAAAAAATATATCAAGTTTCTAAATGTAGATATGGAGCTCCTAAAATTCATGCTGAATTGAAGGCTTTGGGTAAAAGTTGCAACTTAAAAACAGTGCAAAGTATTATGCAGAAAAATGGTATTCAGGCTATATTGAGAAGAAAATTTAAAATTAAGAAACAACAAACGGACAGTAGAGTCGTAGCTCCCAATATACTAGATCAAAACTTTATTGTTGATCAACCAAATAAAGTATGGGATTACTTACATCAAAACCAAGGAGGGATGGCTATATTTGGCAGCAATAATTCTCACGTATGGTAGTTAATGAGTAGTGCAATAAATAAACAATTGGTTATGAACTCTTTATTAATGGCCATTAATAGGCGTAAACCTGTTAAAAATCTACTGCTGCACAGTGACCAAGGTTCACAATATACTTTGCAAGGTTATCAATATCTCTTAGCTGTAAAGAATATAGATGAGTAATAAAGGCTGTTGTTACGACAATTCTGTTGCAGAAAGCTTCTTTAGCTCATTGAAAAGAGAAATACTTATTGATACTTCACAACACTCTGCTCAACAAACTAGAACTGCAATATTTGAATACATAGAAATTTTTTATAACAAACAACGTCACTATTAACTATTGCATTCCAGAACAATTTGATGCATCATTCTTTTTGTAAAAAACATTCCAAACTTTCTCTCCACTTTTTCTGGGTAAGGTCAATTGACAACTGTCCACTTTCTATTCCCATGGCTTCATATTTTTTGCCTTGACCAAGAAAAAATTCAGCTATTGCCTTACTTTCTCTTGCAACAACTTCTTCCTTAACAATTTTTCCTTTCTCATCAACGATACTTATAAAAGTTTCTTTTAGTGAGATCGCTATAATATTCCATGAGACTGCTCCTACTAATAAAAGTTTAAATTATTTTTGAAGAACTTATTCTACTGAATTCGTTACTTCGTGCTAAAATAATGGACTCCATCATTCAACAGCAATTACAGTATGTTTACCCTTTTTCTTGTTATTTTTCTAATCTATAGCTAGCGTTCAAAACCATATTCGAAAATACGTTTTCGGATTTTTTTTAATGCTGTTTATTTCATCCTCAACATCGTCTCTACCTTTATGAACTAAGTAGCAGCATTAAAAATTATAACGTACCCCTATCTCTAGAGTTGCATCTGGTATTTGTTTTGCTTTTATACCACTTAGTTGCCCACCCATGGTCATACCAACTGCACCAATTATCTGCGGAGTAATTTCATAATCAACACCTAACTTTAGTTTATAGGAAATAGAACTCAGTATTTTATCTACTACAGATGAACCAGCAGCTTCACCACCTGATTCTGGAGCACCTTGTGTTTCTTCTTCCTTTTCTTTTTCTTCTTGTGAACTATTGTCATCACCATCAACTGTATCACTAACACCAAAGCCAAAAGGTGTTATTTGGAGATATCCTCCTAAACCTCCGCTGACATATAGTTTAACGGGATCAATATCAAGGTCAGGATAGAAGCGGTAGTTTGCCAATAAGCTAGCTCCTATGCTCTTTAATGACTTAATATTACTGAGAACCTCAAGTTCAAATTTAGAGTTTTGGTCATAATGGTAACCAAGAACAACACCAGGTTTCATTTTAAAGCCACCACCCCAACCAGCACCAAAGTTTAAACCTGCATAGTACTTATCTTCTGACTTACTTGCACTATTACTAGCTGCACCTGCTAGAGATGAAGTAAGCAACACAGCCAAAACGCACAATCTCTTTATTTTCATATAACTCCTCATACAAAAAAATATATAATGCATAAGTATATATCCTTTATATTAAAAAAGATATAACTACATGTCAAAAAAAGTATAGCCATAAAATCAGATTATATAAAACGTACTACTCAGGTCTTTTATATAACTATATTTACTATCTTATTTGGTACAGCATATACAGTGCGAACTTTGCTTTGATCGATCTTACTGGACACAGAGTCTATCGCTATTTTCTTCAATTCTTCTTGAGGTAAGTTAATTGCCACCTTGATTGTTGTACGTAATTTTCCATTGATTTGCACTGCTATAGTTACCGTATCGTCAACTAATAATGATTCATCAGCTTTTGGCCAAGGTTGACCTCCTATTTCTTGCCATAGGCTTTCAGCTAGATGTGGTATGAATGGTTCGATTACTCTGATTAATATACATATACCTTCATCAATAAGAGATTTTCCAGTTTTTACGTCTATTTCAGCTATTAAATTCGTCATTTCACGAAATTTTGCCACTACACAGTTTAATCTGCAGTTTTCCAAGTCATCTGTAAGTCCATGTAAGAGTTTATGAATTTTTTTTCTGTACTCTAGAAGTCCACCCGTAACACTTTTGTTATCATAGTGCATATTCACAGGCTTAAGCTGCATGACCATACGCCACAATTTATTTACATAACGAGAACAACCTTCCACGCCATCATCGGACCATTCCATATCTTTCTCTGGAGGAGTGTCAGACAACACAAACAAGCGGGCAGTATCAGCACCATACTTTTCTATGATAAAATTTGGATCAACTGTGTTCTTTTTCGATTTGCTCATTTTTTCAACTTTGCCCACTTGAACTTTTGCACCTCGCGCTATTAATTCTTTTGCTTCTGCGGGAAATAGCCACTTACCATTTTCGTCTTTATAAGTTGCATGGCAGACCATTCCTTGAGTGATTAAAGTAGAGAAAGGCTCTTTAATATCAAAATAGCCACATTTGGTTAAAGCACGGCAGAAAAATCTTGAATAAAGCAAATGCAGAATTGCATGTTCTATCCCACCTATATAATAATCAACAGGCATAAAACGATTACATGCATCTTTGTCTATTGATTTATCTTCACTACAGAATGCAGCAAAATACCAGGAAGATTCAAAAAAGGTGTCGAATGTATCAGTTTCACGCTCTGCTTGCTTTCCGCACTTTGGACAATCAACAAATTTCCAAGTTGGGTGCTTATCCAGCGGATTGCCACCACTTGTAAATTCTACATCTATTGGTAGAACTACAGGAAGGTCTTTTTCTGGCACTGGAACAGTTCCGCAATCTTTGCAATATATGATAGGTATAGGGCATCCCCAATAACGCTGCCTTGAAACTCCCCAATCGTGCAAACGATAGTTTATTGTTTTTTTGCCTATTTCTTTTTCTTCAAATTTTTTAACTATGGCTTCCTTTGCTTCACTAACCATTAATCCGTTTAAGAATTCGGAGTTAAACATTGTCCCGTCTCCAGTATACGCCTCCTTTGTCATCTGAGTAGCTTGACACTGGGATCCATTGTAAGAATTCTGGTCACGCGCTGGAATGACACCTAAGTGGGCTGAAGAAATAACGGGAATTATCGGCAAATTATATTTCTGTGCAAATTCAAAGTCACGCTGATCATGTGCAGGGCAACCAAAAATCGCGCCTTCCCCATATTCCATCAACACAAAATTCGCTATGTAAAGCGGCAATTCCTTATCAAGAAATGGATGTTTGACGTTTAATCCGGTGTAAACTCCTATTTTTTCATCGTTCTCTCTTTTCGATTTTATTTCCTGGATCCCAGTGTCAAGCACTGGGATGACAACAGAAGAACCATTCTTTAAATCCTGCACAATAGGGTGCTCTGCTGCCACTGCACAAAAAGAAGCCCCAAACAAAGTATGAGGATAAGTTGTAAAAACTTTTAATTTCTTATTCAGGCCAACTACTTCAAACTCTATAGTTGCTCCTTCAGATTTTCCTATCCAACGCTCCTGCATTGTTTTGACTTTTTCTGGCCAATTTTTCAAACTTTGCAGGCACTTGAGTAAATCTTCAGCGAAATCAGTAATCTTTAAAAACCATTGGGACAACTTACGTTTTTCAACAACTGCACCTGATCGCCATCCTTTTCCATCAACCACCTGTTCATTTGCAAGCACTGTTTGGTCCACTGGATCCCAGTTAACCCATGATTCTTTTCGATAGGCAAGCCCATGCTTTAAAAAATCCAGGAAAAATTTTTGTTCGTGTTTGTAATAATCAGGCTCACATGTGGAGAGTTCACGCTCCCAATTATAAGAAAGACCTATAGATTTCAACTGTGTACGCATATTATCTATATTCTCTTTTGTCCATGTTTCGGGGCTAATATTGTTATCCCTTGCTGCATTCTCAGCTGGTAATCCAAACGCATCCCAGCCAATTGGATGCAAAACCTCAAATCCATTAGCTCTCTTGTAACGCGCTATCACATCCCCTATTGCATAGTTACGTAAGTGTCCCATATGAATTTTACCAGATGGATATGGAAACATTTCCAACACGTAACACTTTTCTTGTTTACCACTCTTGCTTACAGAAAAATCCCATTTATCTTGATAAAATTTTTCAACACTTTTAAAATCATATTTCATATAAATCCAAATTCAATTACAGTTCATATGCATCAAAGGATCAACCGCTTGGCCATTATGTCGTATTGTGAAACACATCTGTGGATCTTTATCTTGTGTGCTTGATTTACCTGCAGATCCAATTACTTGACCTTGCTTTACTTTATCGCCAATTTCAACATGTATGTTTTTTAAATAGGAGTACACAGTCATGTAATTATCTTTGTGTTCCACTATAATTAAATTCCCATACCATCTCAGCCCTTTGCCTACATATATCACTTTGCCTGGTGCAGAGGAAACTACGTTCGTTCCATTTTGAGCAGCAATTTTTATGCCATCCTTACACATTTCATCAGAAGAGGTAGCTGAACCTTTAACTGGCATTACAAATTTACAATTTACCCCCACATTTTGTGTATTATTGTTATCTTTGTATATCCTATTTATGATGGCTTTTCTACTTTCTTTTTGCACTGAAGGCTCCCTAATTAAATGGTACTCTCTTGTATATTCCAGATCTCTTTTTCCGTAAAATTCTTCGCCTTTAAGCAGCACAGGTGCAGGTTTTTGCAGGCCACAGCCTATTAATATTGCTAATAACATAAGAAATGAGGCTATATGCCACATTTTAAACTCTCACAAAACTCCAAAATTTTAGCGAGACGTAGTGTTTCACGCCTGCTTGTTACTTTCCTCGTTATTTATTTTACTAGTTAAATAGTCCCTCAAATCGGTGAGTTCTTGCAACAAATTCTTTGTGACTTTTATATCATTACCAAATTCTTTTTGCACTCCTTTTATTGTATATCCTTTATCATATAGCATGTATTTTACTTTCTTTATGGCCTCTATACACTTGCGATCATATAGCCTTCTTCCTTTACGCTTTGTAGGCTTAATTTGATGAAATTGACCTTCCCAAAATCTCAAAACATGCTGTTCCAAATGTAGCTCTTCAGCTACTTCCCCAATCGTATAAAATAATTTTTCCTTGTTCATTAATTATTGATTGATTTTTTTATAATTTTTGAAGGCCTAAAAGAAACTGAATTTCTTGCCTGAATCATCACTTTCTCCGATGTATTTGGTATATTTCCTGGTCTTTCCTTCTTTTTCTTAACCAAGAATGTTCCAAATGACGATATTTTTACTATTCCATCCTTTACCAAGCTTGTCTTTATTTCGTCCAATATATCATCTATTATCGAAACAGAGTCTTCCTTTGATAATCCTATTTCTTGGTTTATATCTCCAGCTATCGTTGCCTTAGTTACTGTTGTGTCTTTTGTTGTAACGTGATCCATTATTGATAAATATTACAATACGTAAATATAATATAGCAATCGACTCGAGATTCAGCTACTTTATTTTTTAGAACCTGTTTAAAATCTTCGTAATAGGAGAGAAATGAAGGAAAGGACAATCATTTGCAAGCTGGTATTGAGTTTACGTTCGCAATTTTTCCATAGCCGTCTACACTTTTCTAACCAAGCAAAAGAACGCTCAACAACCCATCTCTTTGGCAATACAACAAAAGAATGTAATTCACTGCGCTTTATTACCTCAACAGTTGCACCAATAATATCTTTTATTTGGGTTGCAAAAATTTTTCCTGTGTAGCCTGCATCAACCAATATATTTTTGACTTCAGAAAGGGTATCTTTAGCATTTTCAACCATTCTTACAGCGCTACTACGATCAGTTACTTCTGCTGTTGTTACATAAATTGCATGTGGTAGACCTTGAGTATCAACTGCAATATGACGCTTTATGCCTGAAATCTTTTTACCTGCATCATAGCCCTTTTTTTCAGCAGTATCTGTGTTTTTAACACTTTGAGCATCAATTATACAGAAGCTAGTTTTCTCTTTCCGACCATTGTTGATACGGATCTCTCCAACCAATTTTTTTTAAAACTAATTCCAACAAACTTGGTTCTTCTCCATTCTTTTTATTCCACATTTGAAAATAGTAATATACGCTTTCCCACCTTGGAAAATCTTTTGGCAACATTCTCCACTGGCAACCACTTTTTAGGACGTATAACACTGTACGAAATACATCATACAAATCAAGTTTTCTTGGTCTCGTTTTCTTCCTGCTACTCTCTAGTATTGGTCTGATTTTTTCAAATTGCTCTCGACTCATATCACTTGGATAATTTTTACGCATAGATATACCTCATTCTTAATCTACCACTATTTTACCTCATCTCTCCGAGATTTTAAACAGGTTCTTAGAGTATGTCTCTTTTGTTGCATAATTTAAAATACCGGCAACTATCAATATCGCAAATATTGCAAAAAGTGCCATTTTATGATCTGTAAAAAGTGCTAACATTGACACTATAACTCCACTGCCAATAAACATAAATCCATTGATAATGGATGATGATGTGCTGATGTATTTTCGTTTCACAATCTCGCTGCCGACAGTAAAATTAAGCATATGTCCTCCCGCAAAAAACCCGAACATTAACATACAAAAGTACACAACGTGGACTGTTAAATGGCTGTATAGTAAAATAATAATTGAGACGCCTTGCAATAAAGCAAAAGCAGAAATTACATGTTTCCTATTTTTAAATAAGTTTGAGATTCGATCTGCAATTGGAGCACCAACTGCAAGACCAAGCCATAGTATTGCAGTTGCTATACCTGACTCCATTGCATTGAGTTCTGAGTTGCCCAGTAACCTTGGAGCCCACAAGGTATTAAGTGCTAAAAATGTTCCAAAAGTAATAGCACCCACCACTGAAGTTATCCAGATATCTCTTAATTTTAGCACTGTTAATATAGAGCACATTACTGTCTTCATAGAGCTTTTTATTGTGCGCTTTTCTGAGCTGCTTTCTGGAAGTGTGTTTGGACAAAAAAGCGTAAGTACAAATATCAACACACCAAATAGTATTATGCATACAATCAGATTTTTCCAATATGCATCTTCGGCAAGCAAGTTAGAGAACAGTATTTGAATTACCAAAGCAGAAAGGCTTGAAATTGTCTGCACTAGTGAAAACATTAGTCCAAATTGGGCAGCGGAAAAACATATGCTACTTGTGTGAGCAGCACCAATAAAACCAAATGATGCTCCAGTTGCAATCAACACTTGAGACAAAATCAAATGGGAGAAATTGTCACTATTAATAAGGACAAAAAACCCCAAGATCATAGTTGATAACGAGAAAAAATAAATTTTTTTACTGGAAAAAACATTAAACGTTGCTCCACTAAAAAATTGTAAGATGGCGAAAGTCCAAGTATATGCTGAATTAGCCAGTGCAACTTGCGCGATTGTAAGTCCAAGTTCCTTTTCGAGATTTACACTTATAAAGGTATAAATTATCTGCATGTTGCTGAATATAACAACCAAGTTACTAATCAGCCAAATGAACCAAGCCTTAGCTCTGCTTTCCATAAGATTTATTTTTATAAGTAATCTATTAGAAATTTAACACTAAGTCTCTTTTTAAGCTATTGTTTCCTGACTACTGTTATAGCTAACCCAAAAAACGGTTTCCCTACGTCATGCCGCCGCGGTATCTCTTAGCCGCTAACAAGCAGCGGGATGACGATTGTCAGGGTGTCATCCCAGCGCCCCTATGATGTCATCCGAGTAGCCAACACTGGTTTCCATCCAAGACGGTGTCATTCCAGTGCTTGACACTGGAATGGCTTTGTTGCATCGCTACTTATGAAAGGCTAACTATAATTAGGATTATAAGCAACTTATTGAAAATCTTGTTTTTTTGCAATCAATCTGATCAAATTTAAGAATAGTAATTTGTTATTTATATTAATAAATTTAATTCTATTGAAAATAGCTAAAGCATTGAAATTCTTGAATTTTAGCCAGATTAGTGAGTGGTAGTGAAATTTCTTTTACTCAAATTTAGGTATTCACTGACCGTTCTTGTTATAAATACCAGAATAATAAGCTACTGATATTCCCTATCTTTTTTATCTTTAATCCATCATAGCTAGCGATGCAACAAAGCCCACTGGAATCCAGACTTTAATTGTTATACTTGTAAATAATCTGGTGAAAATAAACGTTCATCTCAAAATGCAGTATTTTTGTTGAAATAGCTCAACTGGATCCCAGTGTCTGGGCACTGGGATGACACCATAGGAGGCTACTTGGATGACAAAAAAAGGAGCACTGGGATGACAGCAGTCCTACGTCATACCGCCGCGGTATCTCTAGATCCCGCTAACAAGCAGCGGGATGACGAGCTTATCGTCACGCCGCCACGAACCGTCATACCGCGATCCATTCGCGGTATCTCAGCCGCTAACAAGTAGCGGGATGACGGTTGTCAGGGTGTCATGAAAGTAGCTGACACTGGAATCCAGAAAAAAAGAAATATGTATCAGCTACTTTCATTTGCTGCGCCTCGAAAATAAACGTTCATGTAGCTAAGCCATAAATCCAGTATAAAGACCTTTAATCATTGGCTTCGTAGTACTTCTCAACCAACTTATTAAGTAACCTTACACCAAAACCTACTGCTCCTCTTGGACAAATGTCAGTACCTTTCTCGTGCCAAGCAGTGCCTGCGATATCTAAATGTGCCCAGCAAGTTTCATTCACAAAACGCTGTAAAAACTGTGCAGCCATTATGCTATCTCCACCAGAGCCTGCAGGAGCGATGTTTTGAACATCAGCAATCGGTGAATCAATAATTTTGTCATAAGTTTCATTCATAGGAAAACGCCATAACTTCTCATTTACTTCATTTCCTGCATCAATCAGACGGTTTGCTAATTCATCATTATTTGAAAAAAGACCAGCATATTCGTTATTTCCAAGTGCAACCACTATAGCACCAGTTAAAGTTGCAAGATCAATCATAAATTTTGGTGAGAATCTATCTTGCGTATACCATAAAGCATCTGCAAGTATGAGCCTTCCTTCTGCATCGGTGTTCAACACTTCTATTGTTTGTCCAGACATTGAAGTTACTACATCACTTGGTCTTTGAGCATTACCACCCACTGCATTTTCTGCAAGTGCGACCACACCGATCGCATTTACTTTTGCTTTTCGTCCTGCTAAAGCATGCATCACCCCAACCACAGTAGCAGAGCCTGCCATGTCATATTTCATTGACTCCATACCACGTGAAGGTTTGAGTGATACTCCACCAGTGTCAAACGTTATACCTTTACCAACAAAAGCTATAGGCTTTTGTTCTTTAGAAGCTCCATTCCATTTTATCACTACTAATTTTGGTTCTTTACTACTTCCTTGTGCAACTCCAAGCAAGGCTCCCATTTTTTTCTCTTCCATCTGCTTTTTATCAAGCACCTCGATTTCAAGGCCAAGCTTAGTAAGTTCTTTTTTTATATGATCAGCATAGGATTCTGGATATAGAATGTTAGGAGGCTCTGTTATAAAAGAGCGCGCAAGGAATATACTCTCACCTTCTTGCCTTAAGTGCTCAAATGATCTTTCAGCATTACTTAATTGTTCATCTTTTACTAATACGGTAATCTCCTCTACCTCTGTAATTTTCTCATCCTTTTTAGTTTTATACTTATCAAACTTAAAACTACGCAGAAACGCACCATATGCAACATTTGCTGCACTACCTTCGATTAAAACCGCTGCTTTTTTAATTTTTAATCTGCTTAGCTCACAATATATTTTACCACCAATATTTAATTCTTTATTTTCATTCCATTCATCCTTCTTACCCAGTCCAACAACTATAACATTTTTTTCTTCTGGCAAAGCAGTAGAGAAAAATTCACCAAAACTTCCATTGAAATCGCTAAATTGCTTTATATTATCTATGACCTGTTTTCCTTGCAAAACTCCGCCATCATTTACGGTTTCGTTGTCTTCAAATAAACCCATTACTATTGTTTTAAAATCGGGCGAAATTTTAGAAATTGTTATTTTCATTGCTGGTATCTCCGTTGCAAATAATTGTAAACTGTACATAAAACATAGCAAAAACATCAGTAAGATATTTTTCGTATACATCCTAAGTACAATAACACTTAAGTTTACTATGGACTCCCTTACATGCAAGGTTTTTTATCTTTTATTAGAGAACTTATTATATCCGCCCAAGGTAATGTTAAACGTATAGGTTTTTATGACCTGATCACTGTAAGTAAATGGTGTTATGAGAAGGCTTGCAAGCCCATTACTAACAAAATCTTCAAGAACAGGATCAGCGCAATTATCGCAATTATGGTCAGCAAAAAACATTTGCGTTGTGAATTCTGGAAAATCCGGATGTTGAACTAGAAAGTTGATATGTGGAGCTCTATCACCAATTTTACCAGGTGCTATCGTAATAAAATTATAATAGCCAAGATTATTCACTACAAACCTTCCTGATCCAGCAAAATTCAGATCATCCTCTATATTCTTATCGTAATGGTTCACGCCGCGTGAATTCGCGTGCCATATAGAAACTACAGCATTTTGTATTGGTAAGCAGTTTATATCAGTAATTCTACCCACTATGTGTATTAATTCCCCTATTGCACTATTTGGAGAACCAGGTTTCCTTCTTAAATTGTTTGAAGAGCTAAAATTTTTCGGCCTTGCATCAAGGTCATATATTTCCGGAGTTTTAATGCAGTTGAGCAAAACAGGATCAGCTGCAAATAGCGGCAAACTGAATATCATTTGTACTAAAAGTGCTAACAAGATATTTTTCACATTCATTTCATTTATAATAGACTTCTTGCATAACCATATAACAAACTTTTATTGGAAATAGAAACGAAAAAACTTGCTTGACACCCTTCGCCAGCCCCCTTATCATGAAACTGAAGGTATTCAGTTATCTTCATCTGTGCAGATTAAACAGCAAGAAAACAACGTAGTTGGCGTCTTATTTTTAATTTTTTGCACTATGTGCACCTTATGTCTTCACAATATTTCTAGGTTTTTACCTACACAAGCTGAAACGCGCTATTTAAAACATTAAAAAACGCCAACTTAAAAAATGGATAGTGAATAACTAGCTACCCTAGGGTTTCTTTTGCCTTTTTTTCTGTTTAGTAAATTGTATCCGTTCAGCGGAGTGGTAGAATAAGGTAGACAAAGCAAGATAATAAAGATAATCATAGAGCAAAAGTGAGGTAATGTGGTAAACCTTTGAGAACTTTGCAAAAATTTACAGCAAAAAATAGAAAAACTGAAAGCAGAGATAGAAAACTTAAAAGCAGAAAATAAAGCTTTAAAGATAGAGAACGCTGAATTAAAGGAAAGGCTCGGTTTAAATTCAAAAAACTCATCCCTGCCCAGCTCAAAAGAGCTATACAAAATAAAAAAGGACAAGCCAAAAAGCGAAAGGAATGTTGGCGATCAGGTTGGGCATAAAGGAAATTTTCATGCCACAATGGAAGCGGATAAAGTAGTAAAAATAGAGTTGCCTAATATTTGCGAATGCGGAGGAGAGCTTGTAATATGCGAAAAACCTTATGTTCACCAAAAAGTTGATCTTCCGGAAATTAGGCCTTATGTAGTAATTGGAACATGGTCGTTGTTGGAGATGCAGAAAAAGAAAAAGTAGCAAGTTACCAGAAGGTGTTACGCCAGATACATTTGGTCCAAGGGTTAAGTCTATAATTGCAGCACTCAGCGGATTTTACAAAAACTCAAAGCGTGAAGTGGCTAGTATCATAAATGACATTTTTAATTTGAACATAAGTGTTGGCAGCATATCAAATCTTACTATTACCCACAAATATAAATGTACTTATAAATAAAGTATTACAATATTAAAGTTTGCAAATATTGAGGGTATAAAAATGGCAAACGAGAGTAATGAATGGGCTAAAAATGAATTTGGAGATGCTGTACTTGGAGATAAAAGATTAACTGACCGATTAGTAAAGATTGCTGATAGTTTGATAAGTTTACCTGAAAGCTCAATTAATGAGGCATGCGGAAGTTGGTCAGAAGCAAAAGCAGCATAACGTTTTTTTCAAAATGAGAACGTAAAAGAAGTCGATATTCTAGCTTCACACATTGATAAAACAGTTGAAAGAACAAAAGCTCATAAAAGAATTCTTGTGATTCAAGATACAACTTATATTTCATACTCAAGCCATAAGCGGATTGGGAACTATTGCTGGAAAAGGAGCAGTAATGCATACAGCCCTTGCTGTTAGTACGGAAGCTGGGAATACTGGATCAAAAGATTTACTCGAGGCAACTCATTTCTGAAGAAGAAAAAAGACTAAAGAGCCATCGTAACAACGTTCATATTGAGGATAAAGAAAGTATGAAATGGCTAGAAAGTTTAAAGAAAACAAATAATATTATAGATCTGGCCCAAACCGAAGCTATAACTGTATGTGACAGAGAAGCAGATATGCATGATTTTTTTGAACTTGCACATAATCTTAACTCAGCAATTTTAGTAAGAGCTCGCCACAACAGAAATGTAAATAAAAAATTCATGCATACCAGGAACAAGCAAAAATTATGGTCATTTATCCAAGGCCTCCCTTGCGCTGGAAAAGTAGAAGTTGAAATCCCTGCTAGAGATAACAAGCAAAAAAGGACAGCGTTTTTAGAAATTAGATTCGGAAAATTTATCACATGAAGGCCATATAAAATGTAAAGAAGGTCACATAAAATATAAACCGACAGAGTCTACAACTTCACGCAATTCATGTTGTTGAAAAAAACTCTCCTCCCGAAGCAAGTCCTCTAGAGTGGATGCTTTTTTCCGGTCAGTACTTTTGAAGAAGCTGTTGAAAAAGTTAGTTGGTATTGTTTGAGATGGAAAATAGAGATATTGCATAAGATTTTAAAATCTGGTCTCAAAGTTGAGGAATGTAGACTTGGAACAGCAGAAAGATTAATGAGGTATTTAACAGTCATGAGCATTATTGCTTGGAGAATTTTCTTTATTACATCAATTGCAAGAACTAACCCAACATTACCATGTACTGCCTTATTAGCTGAGGAAGAATGGAAAGTTTTATATGTTAAAATACACAGGAAACCATGTCCAAATATAGCCCCTACTATAAAAGAAGCCGTTTCGTGAACTTGGAGGTCATTTAGCAAGAAAAAGCGACCCAAAACCAGGACCAATTACTCTTTGGAAAGGGTGGAGACGTCTCTTTGATCTAGCAGAAGGATGGCGACTTGCTCACGAACCTCATATTTGTGGGTAATAGTAAGGTTTCTAAGAACCTGTTTAAAATCTCGGAGAGATGAGGTAAAATAGTGGTAGATTAAGAATGAGGTATATCTATGCGTAAAAATTATCCAAGTGATATGAGTCGAGAGCAATTTGAAAAAATCAGACCAATACTAGAGAGTAGCAGGAAGAAAACGAGACCAAGAAAACTTGATTTGTATGATGTATTTCGTACAGTGTTATACGTCCTAAAAAGTGGTTGCCAGTGGAGAATGTTGCCAAAAGATTTTCCAAGGTGGGAAAGCGTATATTACTATTTTCAAATGTGGAATAAAAAGAATGGAGAAGAACCAAGTTTGTTGGAATTAGTTTTAAAAAAAATTGGTTGGAGAGATCCGTATCAACAATGGTCGGAAAGAGAAAACTAGCTTCTGTATAATTGATGCTCAAAGTGTTAAAAACACAGATACTGCTGAAAAAAAGGGCTATGATGCAGGTAAAAAGATTTCAGGCATAAAGCGTCATATTGCAGTTGATACTCAAGGTCTACCACATGCAATTTATGTAACAACAGCAGAAGTAACTGATCGTAGTAGCGCTGTAAGAATGGTTGAAAATGCTAAAGATACCCTTTCTGAAGTCAAAAATATATTGGTTGATGCAGGCTACACAGGAAAAATTTTTGCAACCCAAATAAAAGATATTATTGGTGCAACTGTTGAGGTAATAAAGCGCAGTGAATTACATTCTTTTGTTGTATTGCCAAAGAGATGGGTTGTTGAGCGTTCTTTTGCTTGGTTAGAAAAGTGTAGACGGCTATGGAAAAATTGCGAACGTAAACTCAATACCAGCTTGCAAATGATTGTCCTTTCCTTCATTTCTCTCCTATTACGAAGATTTTAAACAGGTTCTAAGAATGGTTGAAAATGCTAAAGATACCCTTTCTGAAGTCAAAAATATATTGGTTGATGCAGGCTACACAGGAAAAATTTTTGCAACCCAAATAAAAGATATTATTGGTGCAACTGTTGAGGTAATAAAGCGCAGTGAATTACATTCTTTTGTTGTATTGCCAAAGAGATGGGTTGTTGAGCGTTCTTTTGCTTGGTTAGAAAAGTGTAGACAGCTATGGAAAAATTGCGAACGTAAACTCAATACCAGCTTGCAAATGATTGTCCTTTCCTTCATTTCTCTCCTATTACGAAGATTTTAAACAGGTTCTAAAGAAAATTGCAGAGGAATCACCAATAATAAAGCTAGCATATGATGAGTTGGACAAGTTTCGTTGGGATGAGAAAGATTTAGTAGCATATGAAGAAAGAATAATGGATCTGCGTAAGGAAGAAGCCATTCTTGAATACAAACTTGAGGAAGGTATAGAGAAAGGAAAAATCGAAGTTGCAAAAAATTTACTTAAAGCTGGTGTATCTGTTAATTTAATAGCTGAATCTACTGGCCTTTCTCAAGCTGAAATTGTACAGCTTAAGCAAGAAGTGGCCTAAGTATCACGGTTTTCAGGGCTTTTTTAGCTCGGCAGTGGTCTGAAAAGTCCATTTTTCACTTTATAAAATGTTTATATTTTACCACCTACTTTATTTGAATAAGTTCTTCTGCCACACTCTGAACGGATACTTGAATCAGGCTCAAGTTGACAAGTAGATGTTATCTTGTTATAATAAATATTTATTAATTTAATCTTAACTTAAGAGGGTATTTATGGTAGCAAGTGATAGTGTTTTAAAAAGGTATGCGTTAGCCTATATAAAGAAATTAGGTAATAATAATAATATTGAAGGGTTTCTACAGTATTGTAATAATACACCGAATTTAACTTGGAGCAAGGAGAATTTTAAAAATGTGTATGAAGAATTTACACATCCAAATTCAAGCAATAGGCACGATACAGGAAGCAGAAATGATCAATATAACGCAGGGAATAACGCACAACCTACAGGCTCTCAGATTACACATATACATGTACACAATAGAGGTTTAGACTTTTGGGATTATTTGCTATTACAATGCTGGATGGATTCTTTATTCGGTGGACGTGGTCACACTACGGTTAATAATATAACGAATATTAACAATGGTAATACCACTCATCAAGGGAGAAAAGAGAATAAAAAAGAATCAGAAGACAGTAGAAAGCTATTAGCTTTGGGTATAGTAGCTGCAGTTGTGTGTGTTGCTTTCCATGCTGGTATGTGTTTTTGGTATAACAGCAGCAGAAAAGTGGCTAGAAAAGAAGAAAAAATAGATTACCTGGATAGTAAATTTAAAACGTTCAGAAATATAGAATTTGCGGTTGGCGCTGTTTCTTTGGCAGCTTTGGTAGCTTGTGCTGTTTACCCAGTCTTACCAGTGTGGGGTTTAGTTATCCTTGGCGTTAATTCTCTTGTGTGTTTTACTGGTGGTTTAGCTTTTCATATGAAGCATGAGGAAGAATCAGAAAATATCGAGAAAGCTAAAGGAGCGGTAGATAGCTGTCTTAGACAAGGGCATGGTTATGGAGATTCTTCTCGTTATGATGCACCACCTCCTTACTTTTCTCAAGATCCTAATACTACTCCAACTGCTCCTCCTTGTAGTGAATTTGATAATTCTAATGCGAAACGGCAGTTTGAGAATTGTGAGGGGTTCACGTATGATAGAAATCAATAGTTTTATTTTTAGCCAAATTAATTGAATCAAGCCACAAAATCTGCTAAAGTTAACTTTATGAAAGCACCCTTAGCTCAGTTGGATTAGAGCATTTGACTACGGATCAAAAGGTCGGGCGTTCAAGTCGCTCAGGGTGCACCACATTTTATAGGAAGCAGAAGTCACACTTGAAATTAATATATGCAATACCTATCTTTAAAGGTTAAGCACTAAACTATTATATATGAGCAAAAAAGACTACTATGAGCTACTGGAAGTAGGCAGAAATGCCAGTATTGATGAGATAAAAAAAGCGTATAAAAAATTAGCGTTAAAATATCATCCTGATAGAAATCCTGGCAATCAAGAAGCAGAGGAAAAATTTAAAGAAGTAACAGCTGCATATGAAGTTCTGTCTGACTCTGAGAAAAGGGCAGGCTATGACCGTTATGGCCACGAAGGTGCTTCTGGTGGATTTCAAGGCTTTAGCTCTGCAGGAGATTTTAGCGACATATTCAATGACTTCTTTGGTGGAGGATTCGGTGGTGGTGCAAGTAGATCGAGAGCAAAAAGAAGTACAACAGGAGTATCTGGAGCAGACCTACGTTATGATCTTGAAATTACCTTAGAAGATGCATTTAAAGGAATACAAGCGCCTATACATTATGTGACAAATGTAAAATGTGATACATGCCAAGGCACAGGTGGCGAAGGAGCAATTAAACCAGTTCAGTGCCACACATGCCAGGGAAGCGGTAGGATTAGAACTCAACAAGGCTTTTTTACCATCGAAAGAACATGTACTACATGCTATGGGGAAGGAGAAATAATACAAAACAAATGTAAGAAATGTGGTGGAAGTGGACGTAGAAGAGATGAAGTAAATATATCCGTTTCAATTCCAAAAGGCATAGAAGAAGGAGCTAAGGTAAGGATAAGTGGTAAAGGAGAAGCTGGAACAAAAGGTGGAAAAAGTGGAGATTTATACGTATACGTGAAAATAATTTTCCATAAAGTCTTTGCTAGAAATAAAGCAGATTTACACTGTAAAGTGCCTATAAGAATGACACTAGCAGTGCTTGGTGGTGAAATCGATATTCAATCAATTGATGGAGCTAAAATAAAAGTAAAGGTCCCTGAAGGCACTCAAACTGGTACCAAACTACGTTGTAGGGAAAAGGGTATGCCATATATGAACTCACATGCTCGTGGTGATTTATACGTACAGGTAATAGTTGAGACTTTAAATCCAAAAAATTTAACTAAAAAGCAAATTGAACTATTAAAAGCGCTTGAAGAAGAGGAAAATGCAAGTGTACAACAGCAATCTGAAGGGTTTTTTAGTAAAGTAAAAAAAAAATAAGAAATCTGCTAAATGACATAAAGGGGTAACTGTTTACGGGTTTTCATTTAATCCTGCAATTCTTTGACCTTATTAATGGAAAACTTAACAATAGTGTTATTATTAGCCAACAGAAACTTCTTAGTTCCTTAAAACTATGTAAAAGCAATAAATTTCTTTATTTAAGGTCGAAGTTTTGCTATTCTCAGGTTTTAATAATTTAAATTTAATGAATATAAACAAAAATGAGTTTTTATTTCTTCCGCTTGGGGGAGTAGGAAGAATCGGGATGAATGTTAGCCTATATCATTACCAAGGTAAGTGGATTATGATCGACCTTGGTGTTGGTTTTGCAGATGAAACTATGCCAGGTGTTGAGCTGCTCATTGCTGATATAGATTTTATTGCTCAAAGAAAAAAAGATTTACTTGGAATAATAATTACACATGCACATGAGGACCACTGCGGTGCAGTGCCCCACTTGTGGGAAGAGTTGCAGTGCTCCATATATACAACAAAGTTTACGGTTAATTTTCTTAAAGAGAAACTAAAAGAATTTCGATTGGAAGGTATAGTGCCTGTGAAAGAGGTAGACATAAATGGCAGCATAAATTTGGGTCCTTTTACCGTCGAGTTTATAAATGTAACTCATTCAATTCCTGAGGCAAATTCAATATTAATTAGCACTGAAATGGGTAGTGCACTCCATACCGGAGACTGGAAATTTGATCCAAAACCTGTTGTTGGATTAACTTCTAATATGGAGCGTCTAAAAGAAATTGGCGATAAAGGTGACCTGCTTGCAGCAATTTGCGATTCAACCAATATATTAAGCAAGCATCACCCTGAGTCAGAAGGTGAAATTTATAATAATATTTATAACATAATAAAGCGGTCTAAAAAATTAGTTGCTGTTTCGCTATTCGCTTCAAATGTGGCACGAATTGAAACGATAAGCCAAGCTGCAAAAGCACTAAATAGAAAAGTAGTTTTACTTGGTAGATCTTTATGGAGAATAGTGAAAGTTGCGCAAGATAGTGGTTATTTAACTGATTCTCCTCAGTTTCTTGAAGCAAAGGAAGCAGTAAATTTTCCAAGGGAAGAACTGGTGCTACTTTGCACAGGTTGTCAAGGTGAGCCACTGGCAGCTACCGCAAGACTTGCTGCTAAGAGTCATCAAGCATTTAAAATGCAGCAAGGTGATACCATGATCTTTTCGTCAAAAATCATTCCTGGAAATGAAACTCGTGCGCACAACATGCTCAATGCCTTTATTGAGATGGGGGTAGAAGTTATTACTGAAAAAACAGAGCATGTTCATGCTTCTGGGCATCCAACAAGAGAAGAGCTAAAGGAAATGTATTCTTTAATAAAACCGAAGATGTCTATTCCAGTTCACGGCGAATATATTCACACGCATGCACATGTAAAATTTGCTAAAGAGTGCGGTGTGGCAAAAGCAATAATGATTGCACCAGGTGATATTGTTAATTTGGAGAACGGAGAAAAAGTTGATTCAATTGATGTTGACTACTTTGGTATTGATGGTATGCTGCTACGTCATCCGGAGAGCAGTGTTATAAAAATGCGTAAAAGGATGAGAGATGCCGGAGTTATTGTGGTAACAGCAGTTGTAAACAAGAAAAATAAATTGCTTGCTAAACCAAAAGTATTTGTACCTGGTGTTTTTGAAGTGCTAGAAGATGCAGCTACCATACAGAAAATTGTCAAGAAAGTTGAGTCGTTGTTTAGTTTGCAGCCAACAAAAAAAATTAAAAATAAGATTGAAAGTTCAATATTGAGTATCTTAAAGGAATATTTACTAAAAAGGCCTATAATTGAGGTTCAGATAGAACAGGTATGAAATGAATGAAGCTATTCGTTCATCTGGTGTTATTTATTTCGTTATTTATTCCTTATTTTACAAAAGCTGCTTTATATGTTGATATAAAAAAAAGCAGTGTTGGCAACATTGGTCTTGTTGTATCTAAATGTACATGTAAAACAGCGTTGGAAAGCGAATTAAGCGAAAATATTGCAAAGGTAATAGGAACAAATTTATCTAATTGTGGCTTATTTAATGTAAAACGTGGCGCGGAAGCTGAATCTAAATCTTGGAAAAGCGATACTGTAGTCACAGTAAGTTTAAGCGAAATATCTGGTAGTGCATTAGAGCTATCATTTCGTTTATTTGACACTTTTACAAAAAGAGAATTACTTACTCAGTCAGTTGTTTTTCCAGCAAAAGACTGGAGAAAAATTGGTCACCTCGTTTCGGATGTGATACATGATAGATTAATTGGTGAGAAAGGGCACTTCAACACAAAAATCACGTATATCGCTGAAGAAAAAGATAGCAACTACAAATCTGTGCGTAAAATTGCTGTGATGAATCAAGATGGAAGTAATATAAAATACTTAACAAATGGCGATAGATTTGTGTCAACACCGAGATTCTCACCAAATGGAAAGGGTATTGTTTATATCTCGTACGCAAATGGTAAAAGTTATATAATATTAAAAAATTTAAAAGATAACACTGAATCAATAATCAGCGCATTTGAAGGAGTTGTTTCTGCACCAAGATTTTCTCCCGATGGTAAATCTCTTTTAATTTCCCACTCATTGGGTGGTGAAACGAATATATTATCTTTGGATTTAAGTAGTAAACGAACAAAAAAAATTACTAAAGGTTCAGCTATAAGCACTTCTCCCTCTTTTTCTCCAGATCAAAAGTATATGGCTTTTAGTTCTGATATAAGTGGGAGTCAGCAACTGTACGTTATCGATTTTACTAACAAAAGTAAAAAACCTAAAAGAATTAGTTTTGGGAGTGGAAGATATGCTACGCCTGTTTGGTCGCCAAAAGGAGATCTGATAGCTTTTACAAAGATTCAGTCAGGAAAATTTTACATAGGAGTTATGAAGCCAGATGGCAAAGAAGAACGTCTGCTTTCAGAGGGGCATAAAATTGAATCCCCGGCATGGCTACCAAATGGTAGAGAAATCATTTTTACAAGAACAGAATCACCAAGCAACTCTAAACTATATTTAGTAGACTTAGTAAAGAAAAATCAAAAAATGGTTTCCACTCCCACAAATGCTTCTTTACCGGATTGGTCTTATTTTTGAAAGTAGATCTATTATAGATTTGATATGAGCCTTATTTTACTTTAATTGCTTATAACCTTTGGCACTACGAAATACCCATGCTCAGGTTTTGTATTGGACAATATCTCTTTTTTAATGTTTTGAGAATTTATAACATCATCGCGTACATGAATGTCCTTGTCTATGCTGCCATAACGCATAGGAGAAACACCTTCAGTATTAACTTGCAATAAAGTATCATGTATCCAATCCAGCATTGTCAGTTCTTTGGAGTAGTGATCAATCTCGTCATTTGATAACTTAATCCTTACAAGCTGTGCAATTTTAAGCATTTGTTCCTTGGTAATTGTTATTTTTCTCTTATTTGCAAATTCTATTAGTGAAGTAATAACGTCTTCTGTTGACTTAGCTGGCATCTTTACCTCCTTGGATAAAGTGAGTTAAAATATCTACGACCGAAACAACTTCTATTTTACCAGTTTTTTCAAGTTTGTGAAGTATGGTATCCGTAATCACTAATTTATCTAAAGAAGAGGAAGAGATTTTCTCAACTGCACTTCCTGAAAGCACACCGTGTGTGATGCATGAAGTTACGGACTTTGCTCCGTAACTTTTTAAAGCAAGAGCTGCATTACACAACGTTCCACCAGAGTCAACTATATCATCAACAATGACACAATTTTTGTTTGCAACTTCTCCTATTATGTTCATTACTTGAGATGTGCCTGCTTTCTCCCTATATTTATCTACTACAATAATCTTATCACTTAACCCTATCTTGTACTTTTCCTCTAAAGCCCTCGCAAAAGCACGTGCTCTGCCAATTGCTCCAACATCAGGTGCAACAATTGCCAAATTTTCTGTGTGTATAGAGTCAACAAATGCTTCAAAGCAGTTCAAATTAGTTATCGGTACATCAAAGAATCCTTCAATTTGACTTGAGTGCAAATCAATAACTGCAACACTACTTGCACCTGCAGTTTGAATAAGATTTGCAACTAATTTAGCACTTAAAGCAGATTGCATATTATTGTTTTTGATAATTCTATCTTGCCTGCTATATCCATAATAAGGAATAATTACTACTATCCTTTTGGCTTCTAATCTATTTACTGCATCAATTATAAGCAGAAGCTCCATAAGGTTATCATTCACAGGAGGAGAAAGAGATTGTACTATGTATACTTCTTGATTATACAGATCATTTGCTACTTCTACATTTACCTCGCCATCGGTAAACTTTGATATCCAAGCAGAGGATGGTTGAACATCTAGCCGGTTAACTACTGATTCCCCTAATTCCTTACTAGCATTACCTATTATTATCTTCATAACGCACTAATTGAGTTTTTAAGATTATACAGAAATTGTAAAATAATTGAAATGTAAGTTTCTTTATCTAGTATTCTTGTCGGCGAATTAGGTATCTCTTGTACAATGACCTGTCATTTTCACGCATTGTTTCAATATACAGACCCAAATTGAAACAACTATACAAAATCCTGCTTATGTTTCAAGATAAATGACTTTAATGAAATATAATTTATCTAGTCATTTGTATCTGCTAACATACTACACTTCCCATTGTAGAGCCTCTGCAACTTACTGAAATTTATAATCGCTTTATAAAAAGTTTTATACTCTTTGCTTAATTGGAGGTGCTACCTCTGCACTTTCTGCTCTGTCTAGGGTACTACTTGGTTTTTCTGCAGTAATTTTTTGAATGCTACCATCTACCTTATTCTTGATATCTGCTCCATATGATCTTAATACTTCAATAGCTTTTTCGTTTCCACTATTCAGCGCAATATCCAAAGCATCCATTCCATCATTATTTTTGTGGTTGATAAAATTCTCTAACTCAAAGATTTTTATATATTGCTCAATGATGAATTCTACCACTTTTCCAGGGCAATTATTAGCGGCAGGAAAGAGTACTGCATTGTTATTATTGTCTTTCTTTGTTACATCTGCTTTGAGCTTGTCTATCAAATACTTGATAATTTCTATTCTGCTATCATCTTCTGCTTCAGTGCACTGCCTAGCAGCTAAAAACAGAGCTGTTCGCCCATTATTGTCCACATCTTCAATATCTTGTCCCTTATCAATTAAGGCTTGTATTATATTTTTGTTCCCATACAAAGCAGCAAAGTGAAGAGGAGTATACCCTTCGGTACTTTCTCTTTCATTAATCAATGCACCATGGCTAGCTAGTAATTCTATAAATTCTGGCGTATCTGCAAACACTGCAAAGTGCATTGGTGTTAGATCATCTTTACCGTGATTTTGAGTTTTTGCATTAACGTTTGCTCCATTTTTTATTAGCAATTTTGCTATTTCTAATTGTTTGCGTCCGATGGCAATATGCAGTGGCGTACGATTGCGTTCATAATGATCATTGACGTTTGTGCCACACTTTATTAGTAGTTCTGCAGCTTCAATATTACCTTCCTGAATTGCAACATATAAGGAAGCATATCCATCTTTTGTTTCCTCTGTCATACGAAATTGCGAACATGTTAGTTCATATATTATTAAGGATTATTATTAAGTTTTTATTAATACAATATTAATGTAGCGGGATGACGAGCTTATCGTCATCCCGCCGCGAACCGTCATACCACTGCGAACCGTCATACCGCCGCGGTATCTCTAGATCCCGCTAACAAGCAGCGGGATGACGGTTTTCAAATTATCGTAAGTCAGTTTAGCTATAGCTACAAGTTTCATTCTTCCCTTACAAATAACTTTACTGCGTCCTTTTTTCGGATTCAGAATTAGCAAGAAACGTTCTTGTAAGGTGGTCTACTAAAATTTTGCTTTATAAAACAATGTCTGAACTATGCAATTAATACATTATCAACACAACTGATTCATAAAAGCAAATATTATAACCACGAAGAGAGGAAATGTTATACTTAGTTTAATAAGAAAGACCTTGAGAAAAAAAATGACTCATCAGGTAAACGATTCGAAATTGAAAGAGAAAGATGAAAAAAATATTTTAAAATTAGCATCAAAAATAAAAGGCAAAAAAAGTAGCATTGCTGAAGAACTAGAAAAAATATCTAAAAAGGAAAAACAAAGGATTCTTACTACGGAAGTAAGCAAACATCGGGGTAAAGAACCAACTATTATATCACTTGCTTATGCTATACTACGTAAAGATAGTATAGCTGTTGAGAAAATGTTAAGAGTAGCTAAAGAAAACGGTATTCTGAAAGACATTCTTGACGCAACAACAACTATAAAATATCCAGGTGGTCAGGAAGAAACTTGCACACCACTTACTTATGCCATATTATGTAAAAATAGCAAAACTATTGAAGAAACTTTAAAAGTCTCTAAAGAAAACGGTATTCTGAAAGATATTCTTAACGCAACAACAACTATAAAATATCCAGATGGTCGGAGAGCAACTGT
Organism: Wolbachia endosymbiont (group A) of Chalcis sispes; assembly: GCF_964026765.1. Classification (NCBI taxonomy): domain Bacteria; kingdom Pseudomonadati; phylum Pseudomonadota; class Alphaproteobacteria; order Rickettsiales; family Anaplasmataceae; genus Wolbachia; species Wolbachia endosymbiont (group A) of Chalcis sispes. Next base: position 325,001 of record NZ_OZ034697.1, on the reverse strand, counting down.
TACACCACTTGCTTATGCTATACTATGTGAAGATAGTATAGCTATTGAAGAAATTTTAAAAGTCTCTAAGGAGAACGGTATTCTGAAAGATATTCTTAACACAACAGCAACTATAAGAACCTGTTTAAAATCTTCGTAATAGGAGAGAAATGAAGGAAAGGACAATCATTTGCAAGCTGGTATTGAGTTTACGTTCGCAATTTTTCCATAGCCGTCTACACTTTTCTAACCAAGCAAAAGAACGCTCAACAACCCATCTCTTTGGCAATACAACAAAAGAATGTAATTCACTGCGCTTTATTACCTCAACAGTTGCACCAATAATATCTTTTATTTGGGTTGCAAAAATTTTTCCTGTGTAGCCTGCATCAACCAATATATTTTTGACTTCAGAAAGGGTATCTTTAGCATTTTCAACCATTCTTACAGCGCTACTACGATCAGTTACTTCTGCTGTTGTTACATAAATTGCATGTGGTAGACCTTGAGTATCAACTGCAATATGACGCTTTATGCCTGAAATCTTTTTACCTGCATCATAGCCCTTTTTTTCAGCAGTATCTGTGTTTTTAACACTTTGAGCATCAATTATACAGAAGCTAGTTTTCTCTTTCCGACCATTGTTGATACGGATCTCTCCAACCAATTTTTTTTTAAAACTAATTCCAACAAACTTGGTTCTTCTCCATTCTTTTTATTCCACATTTGAAAATAGTAATATACGCTTTCCCACCTTGGAAAATCTTTTGGCAACATTCTCCACTGGCAACCACTTTTTAGGACGTATAACACTGTACGAAATACATCATACAAATCAAGTTTTCTTGGTCTCGTTTTCTTCCTGCTACTCTCTAGTATTGGTCTGATTTTTTCAAATTGCTCTCGACTTATATCACTTGGATAATTTTTACGCATAGATATACCTCATTCTTAATCTACCACTATTTTACCTCATCTCTCCGAGATTTTAAACAGGTTCTAAGATATCCAGATAACAAGGAAGTGACTTACGCGCCACTTGCTTATGCTATGTTCTGGAAGGATAGCAAAGCTATTAAAGAAATTCTAGTAGCAGCTGAAGAGAACAGTATTCTGAAAGATATTCTTAACACAACAACAACCATGAAATATCTAGACCGGGAAGTGACTTACACACTACTTGCTTATGTTATACTACGTAGAGATAGTATAGCTGTTGAAAAAGTGTTAAGAGTAGCTAAAGAAAACGGTATTCTGAGAGATATTCTTGACACAACAATAACTATAAAACATTTAGATAGCCGGGAAGTGACTTACACACCACTTGCTCATGCTATGTTCTGGGAGGATGGCAAAATTATTAAAGAAATTCTAGTAGCAGCTGAAGAGAACAGTATTCTGAAAGATATTCTTGACGCAACAACAACTATAAAATATCTAGATGGTCAAGAAGAAATTTACACACCGCTTACTTACGCCATATCATGTAAAAATAGCAAAACTATTGAAGAAATTTTAAAAGTCTCTAAAGAAAACGATATTCTGAAAGACATTCTTGACGCAACAACAACTATAAAATATCTAGATGGTCAGAAAGAAATTTACACACCGCTTACTTACGCTATATCATGTAAAAATAGCAAAACTATTGAAGAAATTTTAAAAATCTCTAAAGAAAACGGTATTCTGAAAGATATTCTTGATGCAACAACAACTATAAAATGTCCAGATGGTCATGAAGAAACTTGCGCACCGCTTACTTATGCTATACTACGTAAAGATAGTATAGCTGTTGAGAAAATGTTAAGAGTAGCTAAAGAAAACGATATTCTGAAAGACATTCTTGACGCAACAACAACTATAAAACATTCAGATAGCCGGGAAGTAACTTACACACTACTTGCTTATGCTATACTGCGTGAAAATAGTATAGCTATTGAAGAAATTTTAAAAATCTCTAAGGAGAACAGTATTCTGAAAGATATTCTTAACGCAACAATAACTATAAAATGTCTAGATGGTCGGAGAGTAACTGTTACACCACTTGCTTATGCTATACTACGTAAAGATAGTATGGCTGTTGAGAAAATGTTAAGAGTAGCTAAAGAAAACGGTATTCTGAAAGACATTCTTGACGCAACAACAACTATAAAATATCCAGATGGTCAGGAAGAAACTTGCACACCACTTGCTTATGCTATACTACGTAAAGATAGTATAGCTGTTGAGAAAATGTTAAGAGTAGCTAAAGAAAACGGTATTCTGAAAGACATTCTTAACACAACAATAACCATAAAACATAAAAATAATCAAAAAGTAACTGATAAGTTACTTGCCGCATTACATGATCGCAAAGTTATTCAAAAAATTTTAGACATAGCTAGAGAAAATGATATTCTGAAAGACATTCTTAATGCAACAATAACTATAAAATATCCAGATAGTGAAGAAAAAATCTACACACCACTTACTTATACAATATCATGTAAAAGCAACGAAGCTTTTAATACAACAAGAGCTATAAATCAAGATGGTCAGGAAAAAACTCACATCCCATTTCCTACCCTTGATAAAAGAGAAACTGAATTAAAATTAAAAGAAAAAAGACAAAGTAGAAGAGATGAGGGATTAAATTTTAACAATGGTAGTAGTGACAAAAATGTTGAAATAAAAGTTAATGGGGATATCTTGTTGCAGCATAGTAGTGGAATTGAAAATGAAATAAATCATACTGCTGTACGTAATGATGTAAGGGGGGTAAAGTCTCTAATAGAAAGTAGAGTAAATGTTAAAGTACAGAATATAAATGCAGTGATTGCAACTTCTGTGACATTTAAAATGATTGCAACTTCTGTGACACTTGAGTTGGTAGCTAGTAAAATAACATGTGTACTGTCAAAACCCACCACTAAATTGGAAGAAGTAGCTATAACATATTTTCAAGGTTTAGCACTATATTTGTGAAACTTAATTTATATGTGCTAAACAAGATGCTGATTAGTTTTATAGCTAACCCAAGAAAGGTTTCCCTACGTCATACCGCCGCGGTATCTCTAGATCCCGCTAACAAGTAGCGGGATGACGATTGTCGTTTAGCCATAAATATTTAAGAAATTTACCAAATGAAAAAAAAGGCAAAAGAAGCCCTGGGGTTATTATCTGCTTTAAAATATTGGCGTTTTTTATGTTTTAAACGCTTGACAAGCAAGATTTAGCTGCTTTTAATTGCAACTAACCTATGCTGCAAATGTTTAAGAAATTTACCAAGCAGAAAAAAAGACAAAGAATCCCCGAGTTAGCTAGTCTTTTACTATCTCTGTCGAGTATTGGCATTTTTTGATGTCTTGTAACGCTTTATAAGCGCGTTCAGCTTATTTAGATAAAAATCTAGATGTAGATGAAGTTTTGTAAAGACATACAGTATCTATATACTGCAAAAAATTGAACATAAGACGCCGATACATTAAGTAATCCTTACCTTTTAATCTGCAGATTGGCGAAAGCAAATACAATAGCTTCAGTTTCATGATAAGGGGGCTGGCGGAGTTTGTCAAGGAAGTTTTTCGTTTCTGTGAACCACCTGCTAACCGACAGCTAACATTAACTACCGATATCGTATCTGAAGAAGCCCCCTGGCCATTCTAAAAAATTTAATGCTGAGTACACCTTACTTTTGGCTTCCTCTATAGTGCTCCCTTCTGCTACTATATTTAGCACTCTTCCGCCATCGGAAACTAAGTTACCACTTTCATCGAATTTAGTACCAGCATGAAACACCAACACACCAGGAATGCTTTCAATCTTATCTAATCCTTTAATTACTTCTCCCTTTTGATAATCACCCGGATAGCCTTTACTTGCAACAACTACACAAACTGTAGATTTGTTGTTAAGTTCCACCATTTTGACATTTAACTTTCCTTCTGCAACTGACAACATCAATTTTAACAAATCGCAATTTGAATCAAATCTAGGTAATATAGATTGCGTTTCTGGATCACCGAATCTAACGTTATACTCGAGAAGTTTTGGGCTATCTTTGCAAATCATTAAACCAGCAAAGAGTACTCCTTTATAAGACGTACCCATGTTAACCAATGCTTGAGCTGTAGGGTATATTATTTTTTGGATAATTTTTTGCTCCATGTCCTTACTTATAATTGAAGGTGATGAGTACGACCCCATACCTCCAGTATTTTGGCTTTCATTACTTTCATCAACTCTCTTATAATCTTTTGCACACCCAAGAGTTACTACTTTCAACCCATCAATAAGAGCAAAAAAACTTACTTCTTCTCCAACTAAAAACTCTTCTATGATTATTTCTTCACCTGATTCACCAAATTTTTTCTCCACTAGCATTGAATTTATTGCTGAAAAAGCTTCGCTTTCTGTATTACATATAACCACCCCTTTTCCTGCTGCAATTCCATTTGCTTTCACTACAAGTGGAAACTTTATTTTATTGCTACGTACAAAATCTTTAGCTAACCCTTCATCAACAAAACACTCGTACTTGGCAGTTGGTATACCATATCGTTTACATAGTCCCTTGGTGAAAGACTTCGATCCCTCAAGTTTTGCAGTTGCTTGACTTGGAGCAAAAACATTTATTCCCTCTGCAACTAAATCATCAGCAAGCCCATCAATTATTGGTTGTTCTGGACCAATAACAACCAACTCTATATTTTCTCTCTTGCAAAATTGTGTAACATCCACTGAATTTTGAATATTTACATCCACAAGAGCCCCAAGATCTTTCATAGCTTGGCGACCAGGAGTTACATATAACTCAGTCAAGATAGGAGATTTTTTTAGAGCCCAAAGTAGAGCGTGCTCACGCCCACCAGAACCTATAACCAGAACCTTCATCTTTATTTCCTCGCTTTTCTATATGTCAAAATTATTATTTGCTTATAACAGTATCATTACTCATGTATTTTTGCAACACGTTTGGTATTGCAATCGACCCGTCAGAATTTTGATAATTCTCCATTATGGCAATAATCGTTCTTCCTATAGCTAAAGCTGAGCCGTTTAAAGTGTGAATATATTTTTTCATCTTTTTATCAGTTTCTGAAGAGTATTTAGCGTTCATCCTTCTTGCTTGAAATGCACCACAATTTGAGCAGCTTGATATTTCTCTATATTTATTTTGCCCAGGTAACCATACCTCTATGTCATAAGTCCTTTGTGCAGCAAAACCCATATCGCCACTGCAAAGCAGCATTACTCTGTATGGCAATTCTAATTTTTTTAATATCTCTTCAGCAACACTCGTCATACGCTCAAGCTCATCATTTGATTGGTCTTCAGTTGTGATGCTTACCAACTCCACTTTACCAAATTGGTGTTGCCTTATCATGCCCCTGGTATCGCGACCTGCACTACCTGCTTCTTTACGAAAGCACTCCGAATATGCAGTAAAGCGAATAGGCAGTTCTTTTTCTTCCATTATTTTGTCAGCAACTAAATTTGTTAAAAACACTTCACTTGTGGGAATCAACCTCAATTCGTCGGTAGTTAAATACGAATCGTCAGAAAATTTCGGTAGCTGACCAACATTATACATAGCCTCGTTTTTCACCAAAGTCGGGTGGTACACCTCAGTATAGCCAAATTCATTAACATGCATTTCAAGCATAAAATTTATTAGCGCTCGTCCAAGCTTAGCTAACTGTCCTTTTAATATCGTAAATCTTGATCCGGAAATTCTCGCCGCTTGTTCGAAGTCTATTAAACCTAATTTTTCTCCGAGTTCATAATGAGATTCTGGTACAAAATCAAACTGTCTTTTTCCTCCATATCTTCTCACCTCTAAATTAGAGTTCTCATCTGCGCCTATTGGCACATCTTGCGCAGGAATATTCGGCAAGTTAGATAAAACATTCACTAACTTATCCTTTTCTGCTTGTTCTTTTAAGCTGATTGCCTCTATCTCATTTGTGATGCTTTTTGACAACTCTATTTGCTCTTCACAGGGGCTCTTGCTCATTTTAAGCTTTTTTATTTCCTCTGTGATTTCATTGCGCTGCCTATTCAAATCCTGCAGTTTAGTGGTTAATGATCTTTTCTCGTGATCGATTTCTAATATCTCTTCCGCAGTAGATTCTCTAATTCCCCTGCTTTTCATTGCCTTTTCAAATCCTTCAGGGTTTTTGCGTATATATTCTATATCGTGCATATATTGTGCTATTACTAACATTGTTACTGTACTCCAAAAGCTCTTAATATTCAATATATTCTCATACTACTAAAATTATTATGGTTGATTTTTTTGTTAGAATTTGTTAAAATTTAATTAACTTAGCGTTCATAGGGTGTAGTATGTTGGGTATTACAAAAAATAATCAGAAAGAGAGCACTGACTTTGCTGGTGAGGAATTCGTTATCTACGCTACTTGTGTATGCCTAGCAGCCACATTCGCTGCTGGCTGTTTAGGGGCGGTAATAGGATCCCCTCTATTGACCTTTCCACTTGCTATGCTAATTTCTCATCCTGTGATTTGGATTATAATGGGAGTAGTTCTTACAACAGCATACAAATTAGCGAAGAACTATATTAATGGAAAAAGAGCAAGTCAAGGTGAGCAAAAAACTCAAGATGGAGATAGTGGTATTGTACCAGGAAGTGAACCCAATTCAAGGAACAGTAGTCGTAGAAGCTCTTTGGATAGTGGTTTGGGTGGTAAAGAGTTTCACGAAGATTTGGACACTCTTGTGCATCAGACAAACAGAAAAAACTATAGTTACTGGTTAGATGATAATGACATTACACATATTGCAAGAGTTGTATATGGGTACTCACAAAGTGAATATAGTAATAATAATGTCTATTTTCTTGCCCCTAGCTATTCTAATGGTTGGGACGAACTCACAAAAGAATTTCTTCAGAATTATAGAGGTGAATTCAAACAAAATTCTAAATTGATATTTACTTCGGTTCTTCATATTAACAATAATCATTGGGTAACTTTGGTTATTAAACCTGATGCAGGTGATAAAAAATTTAGAGCTTATTACTGTGACTCATTTGGTAATCAATTGCCAGATAATGTGCTAAATATTGTTAAAAGAGAACTGCAAAAAGAGGAATGGGTATTAGACATAAGAATTTCCCCAACTAAGCAGCAAAGTGACGGGTATAACTGTGGAATATTTGCGTTAGAAAATGCTCATAAAATTACACAAATGCTTAACGAAGACAAATCATTTGACGAAATTGACAAAAAGTTATCAGAATATAAATTTGATTTGAATGAGAAAAGAGAAGAATTTACAAGAGCGCTTATGGAAGATGAGAAATGTAAGGAAGATCTAAGAAATCGTAAGCGTCCGCCAAGGACGAAAACATCTCAGTCTTCTATTTCAAGGGAGAATGCAAGTTTGTGTTGCATTATGTAATCAATGAAAAATTACCATTGACCTTATGCCCCTCCAAATAGGAAATTTGACAATTGATTCTCCAGTTATTTTAGCTCCAATGTCTGGAGTGACTGATTATCCGTTTAGAAGTATTGTGAAGAAACTTGGTGCAAGTTTGTTAGTTTCAGAGATGATTGCAAGCAGAGCTATGATTATGCAAACTCGCCAGAGTTTGCAAAAAGCAAAAGTCGATGCATTAACTGCTGTTCAGCTTGCTGGATGCGAACCGAATGTTATGGCAGAAGCTGCAAAATTGAATGAGGATATGGGAGCTAAAATTATAGATATAAATTTTGGTTGCCCTGTTAAGAAAGTTGTAAACGGTTATGCAGGATCAGCGCTAATGCGTGATGAGAAAAAAGCCGCTGAGATAATTGAAGCTGTGGTCAAAGCAGTGAATATGCCAGTTACGGTGAAAATGCGCACTGGATGGAACGATGAAAATCGCAATGCCCCGAGACTTGCGAAAATTGCCGAAGACTTAGGAGCAAAAATGATCACTGTGCATGGAAGAACAAGAGCGCAGCTTTATAATGGTCAAGCAGATTGGAAATTCGTTAGAAATGTTAAAGAGCAAGTGAAAATTCCAGTTATAGTAAATGGCGATATTAAAAATTTAAATGATATTCAGAATGCTCTCAAAGAATCTGGAGCAGACGGAGTGATGATAGGTCGTGGTGCCTACGGTAAACCTTGGCTGATTAATCAAGCAATGAACTTTCTCAGTGGAAGTGAAACTTCTGAGCCAACAGCTTCAGAGAGATTAAGCATCATACTCGAGCATTACGACAATATTCTTGAGTACTATGGAAATGACACAGGAATAAAGATGGCCCGCAAACACATAGGTTGGTACAGTAGCGGGCTTCAAGGCTCATCTGAATTTCGTGTGAGAGTAAATAACATGACAGATAGCACAGAAGTGAAAGAAAATATTATTGGCTTTTTTGGTCAAGAGACACACTAGCTGTACTCAATTCGACTGATCGTATGCCACTACGCTCTCTTCCTCACCAGAGTGTAAATGACAACCATTATCCATCAACCATTCCTCGTCATAAGTTTCAATATCAAAATATTTTTCATATTTATCCACATTATCACAAAGTGAAAGTGCTCTGATCTTATTCATAATCAAACCTGTACCAGCAGGAATTAATCTTCCTACTATAACATTTTCTTTTAATCCACTTAAAGGATCACTCTTCCCGCAGAATGCTGCTTCTGTAAGTACTTTTGTTGTCTCTTGGAAAGAGGCAGCAGAAATAAAGGAGCTAGTTTCAAGACTTGCCCTAGTAATCCCCTGCAGAATAGGAAGATAATGAGTAGGCCGTTTGCCAGAGTTACTCATAGCATCATTTTCCCTATCAACTTCCAGCTTGTCAATGCTTTCGCCAACCAAGTACATAGTATCACCAGGATCAGTAATTTCCACTTTTTGTAGCATTTGTTTTAAGATCACCTCTAAATGCTTATTGTCTATACGAACACCCTGCAATCTATAAACTTGCTGTATTTCAGAAATCATATAGTGCGCTAAAGCTTCTAACCCAAGCACACGTAAAATATCATGGAGATCAGGGTCACCATCCATCAATAGATCACCTTTACGTACAAAATCACCTTCATTGACTATTACATGCTTACTTCTTGATACCAAATATTCAACTGGAGAAATTTGTTCATCTACAGGTTTAATTAATATACTGCGTTTTCCTCTACGGTCTTTTTCAGAAAACGCTACATAGCCATCTATCTCACTAACAATAGCATGCTCTTTAGGACGACGTGCTTCAAATAACTCTATAACCCTCGGTAAACCACCAGTAATATCACGAGTTTTAACTGACTCTCTTGGTGTTCTTGTAATAACATCACCTGCATGAACCTTCTGGCCATCTTGTACATTGAGCACTGCACCGATTGGTATAAAATAACATGCTTCAACGCCACTTGCGAGTGTCATTACTTTACCATTATCGTCAAGCAGCACAATACGAGGACGTAAATTATCTCCACCAGAATGCAATTTCCAGTCTTTTACTACTTTGCTTGATATTCCTGTAGATTCATCCATCACTTCAGTGATCGAAATTCCATCTTTTAAGTCCTGATAAGACACTGTACCAGTCTTCTCCGTGATAATAGGCAATGTATAAGGATCCCATTCCGCAACTTTATCGCCAATTTTTACTGACCCACTCTCATCTACATAAAGCTTAGCGCCGTAAGGTACACTGTGCTTCAACTTCTCACTACCAAGGCTATCAATCAACACGACTTCACAGGAACGGCTTATCACAATTTTATTTCCGTTTCTATCTATAATTATATTACTATTGTTTAACTTTATTTTAGCATTAATAGAAGCTATAATATTCGAGGATTCAACGCCTCTAGTCATTACTCCACCTATATGAAAAGTACGCATCGTTAACTGAGTACCTGGCTCTCCAACAGATTGAGCAGCTATAACACCAACTGCTTCACCTATTGAAACAATTTTACCAGTTGCAAGGTCTCTTCCATAACATAAAGAACATACACCAGGACTTATTTCACAAGTTAAAGGCGATCTAATTTTTACAACATCAAGACCTGCAATGCTGATTTGCTTTACTTTATCCTCATCAATTAATTCCCCTGCTTTTACTAATAATTCTTTTGTCACTGGGTTATATATATCATTTGCAGCTGTTCTACCCAGCACAACACTCTCTAGAGATGCAACTATAGTACTTCCTTCAACTGTAGCTCTCACAACAAGACCATTTTTTGTTTTACAGTCATGCTTTGTAACTATGCAATTTTGAGATACATCAACTAAACGACGAGTTAAGTATCCAGAGTTTGCAGTTTTAAGTGCAGTGTCAGCTAAACCTTTACGCGCACCGTGAGTAGAATTAAAGTATTCAAATACGTTCAATCCTTCACGGAAATTAGAAATTATAGGTGTTTCTATAATCTCACCAGAAGGTTTGGTCATGAGCCCTCGCATTCCTGCTAGCTGTTTCATCTGTGAAGTAGAACCCCTTGCACCAGAGTTAACCATCATATACACTGAGTTGTACTTACTATTTCCATCATATATAGATATTGCTTTTAACATATCATTAGCTATCATATCCGTACACTTAGACCATTCATCTATAACCTTGTTATACCTCTCACTTCTAGTTATTAGCCCATCTTGATATTGCGTAGAGAATTTCTTAATTTCACCCCTCGCGTGATCAACATGTGTAGCTTTAGTTTCAGGTATAACCATATCACAACGACCAAAAGAGACACCAGAAAATGTGGCATACTCAAAGCCAAGTACCATTAATTTATCAGAAAATGCCACTGTAGCACTTTGACCACAGTTACGATATACCAAATCAACTATACCAGTTATTTCCTTGACTGTTAATATCTGATTTATTAGATCGAAGCCTAGATTCTCATGCTTAGGAAAAATTTGCCATAATATTAAACGGCCAGGAGTTGTACAAACAGTTTTATAGTGAGTTTCACCGCTGCTATTAATATACTCCATCCTATACTTTATACTAGAATGAATATGTAAAGTACCATCACTCAAGGAATGCTCAACTTCACAAAAAGCACCAAAAGATGGTAAATTATCTTCCTTAGGTTCTTGTAAAGTCAGATAATATATACCAAGTACTATATCTTTACTAGGAACTATAATCGGTCTGCCATTAGAAGGACTTAAAACGTTATTAGTGGACATCATCAACACCCTAGCTTCAAGCTGAGCTTCCAATGAAATTGGCACATGCACTGCCATTTGATCACCATCAAAATCAGCATTAAACGCCGTACAGACAAGCGGATGAAGCTGTATTGCTTTGCCTTCAATAAGGATTGGCTCAAAAGCCTGAATACCAAGTCTATGTAGCGTAGGCGCTCTATTCAACAAAACAGGATGCTCTTTTATTACCTCTTCAAGCATATCCCAAACTTCTGGTTTTTCTGCTCTTATCAACTTACTAGCAAACTTAATAGTTGGAGCCATACCATACATCTTAAGCTTTGAGTAAACAAAAGGTTTGAATAGTTCAAGAGCCATTCTTTTTGGTAATCCACACTGATTTAGTTTCAAAGTTGGACCAACAACTATTACAGAACGTCCAGAGTAGTCTACCCTTTTTCCTAAGAGGTTCTGGCGAAAACGACCCTGTTTTCCTTTTAACATATCACTAATGGACTTTTTATATCCAACAGCACCAGCTTTATTTACCAAAGTATTACGACGACTATTATCAAAAAGAGAATCAACTGCTTCTTGTAACATCCTTTTTTCATTACGAATCATAATCTCAGGAGGATTTAAGCTCAACAATTTCCTCAACCTGTTATTTCTATTAATAATAGTCCTATAATGATGATTCAGATCAGAAACTGCAGGACGACCACTCTCAAGCGATACCAAAGGACGCAAATCAGGTGGTAAAATAGGTATAGTTGTAAGTATCATCCACTCAGGCCTATTTCCAGATTTAATGAAGTTTTCAACAATACGCAATCTCTTTATAATTTTCTTTCTTCTTATCTCAGAAGCAACAGATTCTAATTCTAGTCTTAAATCCTTCCTAATTTCATGTAAATCAAGGCGCGTTAGCAACTCTCTTATAGCTTCAACACCTTGCATAGCTACAAAACTATCGATCCCATAGCTATCTTTAGCTTCATTATAAGCTTTTTCACTAATAATCTCACTTTTTTCAAAAGGCGAAACAAGAGGATCTATTACGATATAATTATCGCTATATAAAATATTCTCAATATCTCTGAGAGACATATCCAATAATGCTCCAATTCTTGAAGGAAGCGATTTCAAAAACCATATATGAGCAACAGGAGATGCAAGCTCTATATGACCCATCCTTTCTCTTCTTACTTTAGAAGATGTAACTTCTACTCCGCATTTTTCGCATATGCGACCTCTGTGTCTTCTTTTTTTGTATTTTCCACATAAACATTCATCGTCATTGACAGGGCCAAAAACCTTAGGGCAAAATAATCCACCTTTCTCAACTTTGAACGTACGATAATTTGCAGTTGAAACATCTTCTATCTCACCACAAGATATACGCTTAATACTTTCAGGGCTAGCAATCGATATGCTAACCTCATTAAAAGGTTGTGCAATGTTAGTGTGAGATATATCTTCAATCACTACATCATTTTGCTTTAAATCTACATTTAAACATAAAGAACGTAGTTCTTTTATCATCACATTAAAGGATTCAGGAATTCCACATTCAAAATTACTGTCACCTTTTATTATCGATTCATAAATCTTAACTCTACCATTAATATCATCAGACTTCACAGTTAACATTTCCTGCAAAGTATAAGCAGCACCATAGGCTTGTAATGCCCAACATTCCATTTCACCAAAACGCTGACCACCAAAATGAGATTTTCCTCCAAGAGGTTGTTGAGTAACCAAACTATAAGGCCCTACTGAACGCGCATGAATTTTACCATCAACCAAGTGGTGCAACTTAAGCATGTACATGTAACCAACTGTAACCTTGCGGTCGAATTTTTCACCACTGCAACCGTCATATAATACAGCTTGTCCAGAGTTATCTAAACCAGCAAGTTCAAATAATTTTGCTATTTGTTCATCTTTTGGACCCTCAAATACAGGTGCAGCAACAGGAACGCCATCACGTAATTTGCGTGCAAATTCAATGAGATTATTATCACTAATATTACGAATATCATTACAGATAGATACGTTACTGCCATAGCTATAAACCTCAATCAGGAAGTTACGTAAATTGCTGTATGAACTTTTACAAGAGTTCAAATAGTTCTCTACTAACTCATTCAACTCGTCATTTAGTGCATTCTTATTAGGTGTATTTAAAACAGAAGCCGTTATTTCATCATCATCAATATTTTCAATTTTTTTATTATCAAGGTATGCTACTGCAAATTGTGTAAAATTATCATCGTTAAGGGACCTAATTCCCTTGCAAAAAGCACTTTTGATCTTATTGATCTCATCGAGAATATTACTTACCTTTTCCCCTAATTTTCTACAAGCCCAACCTACATGCGTTTCCAGTATTTGCCCTACATTCATTCGTGAAGGAACACCAAGAGGGTTAAGAATAATATCAACAGGAGTACCATCTTCCAAATAAGGCATATCTTCCACTGGCACAACTCGAGAAATCACACCTTTATTTCCATGTCTACCAGCCATTTTATCCCCTGGTTGCAGACTATGTTTCACAGCAATGAAAACTTTTACTGACATCGACACACCTTGAGGCAGGTCATAACCTTCATGTAATTTTTCTACTTTTCGCTTAAACTGTGCTATTGCATGTGATACTTTTTCATCAAAATCTTTTTTTAAGCTCTTAACTTGCTCAGAAATGGATTGGTTTTTTAATCCTATACCCCACCATTGCTCACGTTCAATAGAGTCAAATTTTTCTCGATCTTGAGAACCAGAATTAATAAGAAGTTTCTTCAGTTCATCATAGAAATATTCACTAGTAACATTGATTATATAATCTCGCTCTTCCTCAAAGTCATTTATCTCTTTTTGTTTGATGAGTAATGCCCTTTCATTTTCTTCAACCCCCCTGCGTGTAAAGACTTGTACATCAATTACTGTCCCTTCAACATCTGGAGATGTATATAAAGAGGAATCCGCACAATCGAATGACTTTTCACCAAAAATTGTCATTAATAACTTCGTTTCAGGAGGCAATGAAAGAGAAGGTTTAGGTGTAACTTTACCTACCAGAATATAGCCTGGACCAACTCTTGTACCAATTTTCACTATACCACTATCATCCAAGTGATATAGATTTTCTTCATTAACACCAGGTATAGCACGAGTTATTTTTTCTGATCCTAAAGGGGTATCATGTACAACACAGTCAAATTCTTCTATATGAATAGAAGTAAAGAGATCTTTTTTAACAACTTCACTAGAAATAATAATAGAGTCTTCAAAATTATAACCTTGCCAAGACATAAAAGCGACTAGCAAATTTTTACCAAGCGCCAACTCACCACTGTTAATTGCGGGACCATCAGCTATTACATCACCCTTTTTAACATAATCACCTACGCACACTAGCGGTCTTTGATTAATACAAGTATTATGGTTAGAACGCTGAAATTTCCTTAGATGATAAATATCTACGTCCAAGTAGTTAACCCTTTCTTTATCAAAAGCACGTATAACTATAGAGTTACTATCAGAACTATCAACTATGCCATCGCGTTTTGCTAAAACTACAGCACCAGAGCCAGAAGCTACAAAAGACTCCATACCAGTAGCAACCAGAGGAGCGGTAGGCTTCAATAAAGGTACGGCCTGACGTTGCATATTTGAGCCCATTAATGCTCTATTAGCATCATCATTTTCTAAAAATGGAATCAAGGAAGCTGCAACTGATATTACCTGCTTAGGAGATACGTCAATGTAACTAACTTGGTCGCTACTTACCATGACGAAGCTACCAGCATATCTACAGTATAGCATGTCATCAACAAAGCAATTATTTTCATCAAGCTTTACGCTAGTGTCAGCTATATGATGTGAGCCTTCGTCTATAGCAGAAAGATACTCAATTTGATCAGTAACAACCCTATTGACTACTTTTCTATAAGGGCTTTCAATGAAACCATATTTATTAATACGCGCGTATATAGCTAAGCTGTTGATTAACCCTATATTTTGCCCTTCAGGAGTCTCAATAGGGCAAATTCTTCCATAATGAGTTGGATGAACATCACGCACCTCAAATCCTGCCCGTTCTCTTGTTAAACCGCCAGGACCTAACGCGGATAACCTTCTTTTATGTGTTATTTCAGATAACGGATTAGTCTGATCCATAAATTGAGATAATTGAGAAGAATTGAAGAAATCTCTTAAGACATTAGTTAACACTTTTGGATTAATAAAATCAGATGGAGAAACTTTATCTAAACTAGAAGTGGACATAGAATCAACTATTGCGCGTTCCAATTTCAACAGCCCAGTTCTAAATTGATTTTCTATAAACTCTCCAACTGATCTTACTCTTCTGTTTCCTAAATGATCAATATCATCTACAGATCCTTGACCGTCACGTAACAATACTATTTTTTTCACAATTTCAATAATATCTTCATGCGTTAAAACAGTTAAATCCTCATCATAATTTAATCCAAGGTAAGAGTTAAGCTTCAACCTACCAATGTTAGACAAATCATAATATTCCGGACTGAAGAAAAGATTACGGAAAAACTCTTCTACTATCTCTAAAACAGGAACTTCACCAGGACGCAAAACTCTATATATTTCATATAGTGCATCCTGATAAGACATGTTTTCATCTAAGAAAAGCGTATTTAATATATAAGGTCCAACAAACAAATTATCTATGTTCAACACTGATATTTCATCTACAGATAATAACTCAAGCTTCTTTATGTCTTCCAGCTTTATAGATTCACCAGCAGATAAAATTTTCGTAGAGCTAGCACTATCCATTAAATCTTCTGCGAGGAATAAACCACATATAGAATTAAAAGGAACCAGATACTCTTTCAATTCATTATCATATAGCTTTTTAGCTAGTCTTGAGGTAATACGAACGTTAGCTTTAAGCAGCACATTACCTTCAATATCCATTAAGTCGAAAGGCAGCCTCACTCCTTTAAATTTATCAGGAACAAAAGGCACTTTCCAACCATCTTTATGTTTTACATACTTTATTTTCTCATAAAATCTATCGAGTATATCATTATTTGATAGACCCAACGCCTTTAATAAAACTGAAATTGGCAATTTTCTTTTTCTATCAACACGAAAATACAAATGGTCTTTAACATCAAATTCAATATCAAGCCAAGAACCCCTATAAGGAATAATTCTAGCAGAATAGATCAATTTACCAGAATTGTAAGTTTTTCCCTTATCGCTATCAAAAAATACACCAGGAGACCTATGCATTTGTGAGACGATAACTTTTTCCACACCATTAATGATGAAAGTGCCCTTATCAGTCATCATAGGCAACCCACAAAAGTGGACTTTCTGCTCTTCTATAGATTTTACAACGGTTGCAAGTTTAGAATGATCTCCACTCTCTTTAATCGATTTATATTCATCAAGAGAAATACCATCCTGCATAACAACAAGACGTATAGAAGCAATAACCTGAGCAGAAAAAGTTACACCACGCTTTATACACTCAGATTCATCATACTTAGGATCATCTACCCTACAACTTATAAACTCAATAGTAGCCCTACGCAAAGGATCATTTATTGGAAAGATTGTATGAAAGATAACTTCAAGTCTTTCATTACCCTTATTCTTAGGAGTAAAAGAATCATATGATTCTTTTTGAACCTTAACCAAATCCAATAAAGAATCTTTTAAATCAATCGACCTAGAATAAGAAACTCTAGGAACAAAAGCACCAGAAGCGTACATATAAGAAGAATCAACCATTAAAATACCCCAAACTAATTAAAAGAGCTATATCAATATAAAATTAATACATTAAATATTATTCAAGCTCCACTTTAGTTGCTCCTGCTTCAATAAGTTTTTGCTTGATTTTTTCTGCTTCGTCTTTAGGAACATTAGCAGTCAAATCTTTAGGTAAAGATTCAACCAACTCTTTTGCTTCTTTTAAACCCAATGTAGAATTAACCTCTCTCACAGCTTTAATAACTCCTATTTTTTTACTCGCATCAATTTCTTTAATCACAACTTTATACTCAGCTTTTTCTTGAGCAGCAGGAGCAGCAGCATTATCACCAATAGGCGCCCCAGCACCAACAGCTCCACCAAGAAAAGAACCAGCAGGCAACCCTATTTTCTCTTCTAAAACTTTTACAAGTTCAGAAGCCTCTAATAGGTTTAAAGATAATATTTTATCAACCAAATCACTTGTTACATTACTCATAATTACCACCTTACTTAACAACAAATTTATTTTTTAGAACTATAATAATCCAAAACTCTCATAAGCCTCATAGAAGATGAATTAATAGACAACGCTAACCGAGCAGGAATATCATAAGATATTAAACGCATAATTTTAACACGCAATTCATCCAGAGAAGGCAACTTAGCCAGTTTATTAACATCTTCCACTGTTAACAATTCATTTAAATGAGCTGCGCAAATCACAGACATTTTTTCTTTGTTAGCATTAGTAAAATCAACTATTAATTTTGCAGCTTCTACTATGCCACTAGAGTATATAATAGCAACAGGACCGGAAAATTTGCCTGATAAATAAGAGAATTTACCAGTCCTTTCCAAAGCCAAGCGCGCTAGAGTGTTTTTAACTACTAATACCCCACCTGCTATAGACTTCAGACTATTCCTCAGAGTTAATGAATCATTAGCATTTATAGATTTAAAATTTACTAATATCAAGAAATCATTATTTACAAATACGTTTATTGTGCTCTGTATAAATTCATCCTTATCTTTACGCTTCACGGTATCACTCCCTTAAATTATATCTTCCACTTTGCCTATCTTATAAGCTTTACCCATAGTTGAATTTAAAAAAACACCCTTAAAGTAAATTCCTTTCGCAGAAATAGGTTTATTATCTTTAATTACTTTAAGAAAGGCTTTTAAATTTTCTAGCAAGTCATCAATATCAAATTTAATATTTCCTAATTTACCATGAATAACACCATTTTTATCTGTTCTAAATTTTACCTGACCAGACTTAATGGTTTTAATAGCTTCTGCAATGTTAGAAGTCACAGTACCAAATTTAGGGTTAGGCATCAGCCCTTTAGCACCCAATACTTTTGCAATAGGAGTGATTTTTGCCATAAAATCAGGAGTAGTAATGCACCAATCAACATCTAACTTTCTACCTTTTTTTATTTCTTCAACTAAATCCTCTCCTCCTGCAATATCAGCACCAGCTTTTTCAGCTTCTAATAAATGTTTATCTTGAGCGAAAACAGCTACTTTAATATTCTTCCCGATACCTTTAGGCAAAACTACTGTACCACGCACCTGCTCTTCAGATTTACGTGAATCTACGCCTAAATTGACCGCAATATCAACTGATTCATTAAATTTTGCTGAAGCAGACTCAACAATCTTCCTCAAACACTGCTTAGGATTATCATTATATGTATTCATTTACCTAACCTTCCACAACTTCTATACCCATAGATTTTGCAGTGCCTACAACCATTTTCACTGCTGAATCTTCATTATCCACTTTCATATCAACCATCTTGCACTTTGCTACTTTAATTATAGCAGACATAGGTAATTTAGCCACTAATTCTTTACCAGGATTACCAGAACTTTTACTTAATTTAGCCTCCTGCTTAAGTAAATAAGCCACAGGCGGACCGCTGACAGTAAAATCATGAGAGCGATCATCCTTTATGGAAATTCGCACTGTTACTAAATCGCCTACTTTATAATTAGCGTTAGCAGCACTAGTAACTTTATTAAAAGCTTCACAAAACTTAGGAACAGGTATACCACGTGGACCAAGTACTGAAGCAATTTTCGGTCCTGGAACTGCTTTCCCAGCTTCCATAAGTAAGTTAATCTTAGCAACTATAACACTCATAATTAATCCTCTATTTTCTCTACTTGAGCCAGATCAAGCTCTATTATTGTCGGCTTACCTAAAATCGATACTTCCACATTAATAATTTTTTTCTCATCGTTTACCATATTTACCTTACCAGTAAAATTTTGAAAAAGACCATCATTAATTTTCACTTTTTCACCTTTTTCATAACCATAACCTAACTTCTTTGTCTCTTGAGCATTATAAAGTGCATTACACATTGAGTGAATCTCATCATCCAAAATCACCTTTGGAATATTACCGTTTTTCAAAAATCCATAAACCTTAAGAGATTTTGGTATATTATTGATAAAATTCAATACTTCATCGCATAAATTCACGTATAAAAAGACATAACCAGGAAAGCATTTCCTTCGTGTAGCAATTTTCTTAGATTTCAACTCTACTTCACTTAGCTCTTCATATGGAATAAAAACTTCCTTAAAGTAATCATTAACACCCAATCTCATAGAATTTTCCAATATATGTTGGCGCACTTTCTCTTCACAATTGGAAGCAACTCTCAAGATATACCATTTATATCTATTAAATTCTTTACACTTTAAACTTATCTCATCATCTGAAATCATCTCAAAATCACCAGATTCGCCACTGCAGAATCCAGGCGTTTGATTCAAAATATTTTTGCTTTCATCACACAGATGCATATATGCATACACTTCACATAATTCTTTTATATCAGACTTTGAATTACATACCGTTTGATAAGGAATAAACACTTCCTTAAAATAAACAGCATTACTTACCAATTCGCGTATGTTTTGCTCATATCCATAATCAACTTTAATGATATACCATTTATATTCACATTCCATAAATAATTCCAAATAAAGCCTTAATTACGTAAAGAGACATAAAATCCACAAAACAGAAGAAAATCGAAAAGCATAATATAACAATCATTACAACAAATAGAGATGACAACACCTCCTGTTTCTTTACCCAAGCAATTCTTCGTATTTCTTGCTTTATATCACAGAAAAAACCACACAAACTTTTTAACATTTCCACCACAACATTAATGCAGGAGCGATAGGAATTGAACCTACAACCTCTGGTTTTGGAGACCAGCGCTCTACCAATTGAGCTACACTCCTATAACTCAAACTCTCACTCCAAAATTTCAGAAACAACACCAGAACCAACAGTTCTACCGCCTTCTCTTATCGCAAAACGCAATCCCTTATCCATTGCTATCGGTACTTGCAATTCTACTTCTACACTCACATTATCTCCTGGCATTACCATCTCCTTCCCATCTAGCAATTTTATGCTCCCAGTTACATCCGTTGTCCTTAAATAAAACTGTGGCTGGTAATTCGCAAAAAATGGTGTATGCCTTCCTCCTTCCTCTTTCTTTAATATATAAACCTCCGCCTTAAACTTTCTATGCGGTGTTATCGTCCCCGGTTTCGCTAATACTTGCCCTCTCTCCACTTCTTCTCTTTTTGTTCCTCTTAACAATATTCCTACATTGAGTCCTGCACTTCCCTTATCCAGCAACTTCTTAAACATCTCAACACCTGTGCATATCGTCTTTTGCGTCGCTTTCAGACCTATTATCTCTATCTCTTCTCCCGTCTTTATCTCTCCCTTCTCTATTCTTCCTGTTACCACTGTTCCTCGCCCCGATATCGAAAATACATCTTCGATTGGCAATAAAAATGGTAAATCCACAGGCCTTGGTGGAACCGCTACATATTCATCTAACTTTTCCATCAATTTGTCTATTGATTTCTTTCCATATTCGCTGCTGTCATCCTCCAGCGCCTTGAGCGCTGAACCAACCACCACAGGCACTTCATCCCCTGGAAATCCGTATTTACTCAGTAATTCCCTCACTTCCATTTCTACTAAATCTATCATATCAGCATCAGCAACATCAGCTTTATTTATATACACCACGATATATCCAACACCTACCTGCTTCGCCAGCAATATATGCTCTCTCGTTTGTGGCATTGGCCCATCAACCCCCGACACTACCAATATCGCCGCATCCATCTGTGCTGCACCTACTATCATGTTCTTTACATAGTCAGCGTGTCCAGGACAATCAACGTGTGCATAATGCCTTTTTTCCGTCTGATACTCAACATGCGCTGTTGCTATCGTTATCCCCCTCTTCCTTTCTTCTGGCGCTTTATCTATCTGATCGTACGCTACAAAATTTCCATAATGCTTCGTTATCGCCGCTGTTAACGTCGTCTTCCCATGATCCACATGTCCTATTGTTCCCACATTTACATGCGGCTTTCCAAATGCTTCCACTACTGCTGTCATAATTATTACCCTTAATTATACTCTAACTTTAACTCATCAACCACATATTGTGGCACTTGCTCATAACAAGAAAAATGCATACTATACTGCGCCCTTCCCTGAGACATAGAACGCAAAACGTTGATATAACCAAACATATTTGCAAGAGGTACCGAAGCAGTAATTATTTTACTATTATTACCTAAATCGAGCATATCAGCAACATTTCCTCTTCTACTATTTATATCACCCATAACATCACCCATATATTCTTCAGGAGTAATGATTTCAACTTTCATTATAGGCTCCAGCATTTTTGGACCAGCTTTATTTGCCATCTCTTTAAAAGCACCTTTAGCAGCAAGTTCAAAAGCTAAAGGACTAGAATCAACCTCATGAAAAGCACCATCAAGAAGGGTAGCCTTAAAATCAATCAACGGAAATCCCGAAATTATACCACCTTCTTTTATCAACTCCAAGCCATTTTCTACCCCAGGAATATACTCTTTTGGAATAGCACCACCTACAATTTTACTTTCAAATTGAAACCCAGAACCAGGCTCAAGAGGTTCAAATTTTATTTTAACCTTAGCAAACTGACCAGCTCCACCAGATTGTTTTTTATGAGTGTAATCAATTTCAACAGATTTAGTGATAGTTTCACGATATGCAACCTGAGGAGCACCGACGTTAGCCTCAACGTTAAATTCGCGCTTCATTCTATCAACAATAATCTCAAGATGGAGCTCACCCATGCCTTTCAATATAGTCTGGCCACTTTCCGCATTTACTGACATTCTTAAAGAAGGATCTTCTGCAACCAACCTATTTAGAGCAATACCTAATTTTTCCTGATCTGAAGTGGTTTTAGGTTCCACAGCAATTTCAATAACAGGCTCAGGAAATTCCATACGCTCCAATAATATAGGAAAATCAACAGAACATAAAGTATCTCCGGTGGTTGTTTTCTTTAGCCCAACTAAAGCAACTATATCTCCAGCCCTAGCCTCAGTTATATCTTCTCGGTTATTTGCATGCATAAGTAACATTCTGCCAATCCCTTCAGTTTCGTTTTTTAACGCATTTGAAACGGTAGATTTAGACTTTAATTTACCAGAATAAATACGGATAAACGTCAAGCTGCCTACAAATTTATCCGTCATCACTTTAAATGCAAGAGCAACAAATTTCTCTTTTTCTGAAGGTTTGACCTCAATTTTCTTTTCTGAATCTTTAGGATCAATTCCAACAATTACATCAACATCAATAGGAGAAGGTAAAAAGTCAACCACACCATCTAAAAGTGGTTGTACGCCTTTATTTTTAAAAGCTGATCCACATAACACAGGAACAAATTTTCCTTTAATGGTCCCATTTCTCACGCATTTTTTCAGTAAATCTACTGGCAGATCATTAGACTCAAAGTAAGTATTCATCGCTTCATCATCCATCTCAGCTGCAGCATCTAATAAAAGATTTCGATATTCTTGAGCCTTATCAAGCAAATCAGAAGGAATATCTTCATAAGAAAATTTAGCGCCCAACGTTTCTTCTTGCCATATAATGGCTTTCATAGAAATAAGGTCAATTATACCTTTGAAATCTTTCTCACTCCCTATTGGTAAATGAATAACTAAAGGTGCTGCACCAAGCTTCGTCTTTATCATATCAACACATCGATAAAAATTTGCCCCTATTCTATCCATCTTATTAACAAAGCAGATACGAGGAACGCTATATTTATCAGCTTGACGCCACACTGTCTCAGATTGAGGTTCAACTCCAGCAACTCCATCAAATACAGCAACTGCACCATCCAAAACCCTTAAAGATCTCTCAACTTCAATAGTGAAATCAACGTGACCAGGAGTGTCTATTATATTGACCCTATGATCATTCCAAAAACATGTTGTTGCAGCAGATGTGATTGTAATACCACGCTCTTTTTCCTGCTCCATCCAATCCATAGAAGCTGCACCATCGTGCACTTCACCAATTCTATTTTGCTTACCAGTATAAAATAAAATACGCTCTGTTGTGGTAGTCTTACCAGCATCTATGTGAGCCATTATCCCTATATTTCTGTATTTAGATATTCCAATTTCCATATCACAATTAATTAGCTAACATTAAAAACGAAGATGAGAAAATGCCTTATTAGCTTCAGCCATTTTATATTTTTCTTCGCACATCTTAAACGCACCACCGCGTTTATTATAAGCATCCAGTATTTCAGATTGCAAACAATCAACAGTGGTTTTTCCACTCTTTTTTCGAGCAGCAGAAGTTGCTTTAGCAATCCACCTTAACGCTAAAGAAACCGCTCTATCTTGTCGAACTTCAACAGGTACTTGATAAGTTGCACCACCAATGCGTCGAGAACGCACTTCTATAGAAGGAGTAACATTTCCTACTGCTGTCTCAAAAATTGATAACCCACCTTCGCCTATTTTCTTTTCAGCTAAAGACAAAGCGTCATAGATAATCTTTTCTGCAGTAGATTTTTTACCACATTTCATGATTGTATTAATGAAACGCATCAGCAAAACACTGCCGTAACGCGAATCAGGACTTATTTCTCTTTTTTTTGCTTTATTCCGACGAGCCATAAACTTTAACCAGATTTCTTTACACCATATTTTGAACGAGCTTTCTTTCGATTTTGCACACCACGCAGATCAAGGGCACCTCTTATTATGTGATAACGCACACCTGGCAAATCTTTAACCCGCCCACCACGTATCAAAACAACAGAGTGTTCTTGTAAATTATGACCTTCACCAGGTATATAAGCCGTCACTTCACCATACCCACTAATTTTTACTCTGGCTACTTTACGGAGTGCTGAGTTAGGCTTTCTAGGAGTTGTAGTATACACCTTAGTGCAAACACCTCTCCTTTGAGGGTTGCTTTTTCCCAAAGCTGGTACCTTTTTCTTATGGGTCAATCCTAATCTACCCTTACGTATTAATTGATTTATCGTAGGCATATGTTATAAACTCAAGCTCATTAAAATAACTAAGTTTTTAGTTATAAAATAATAAACCTCAATAGTCAATATAAAAATAAACATTACTACTCTAATAATTAAGCTCAATTGCCTTGAAAGCCATCAGTAGACTTCTTGCACTACCTCCCAAGCCACAACTGTCATTCAGTAGAAACGAAAAAACTTACTTGACACCCTTCGCCAGCCCCATTATCATGGTACTGAAGGTATTCATTTATCTTCAATCTGTGCAGATTAAATGACAACAGTATTACGTAATTGGCGTCTTATTTTTAATTTTTTGCACTATGCACACTTTACTTCTTCACAACATTTCTGGGTTTTTACCTATATAAGCTGAAACGCGCTTATAAAGCGTTTAAGACAGTATAGTACGCCAATTTGCAGGATTAGAGAGTGACAACTAGCTAATACGGGATATCTTTTGCCTTTTTTTCTGCTTAGTAAATTTCTTAAACATTTAAACTAAGGTGAGTTGCATTTAAAAGCAGCTAAATTGCAGTGTTTAAGACTTAAAAAACGCCAATACTGAAAATAGACAATGACTAGGGCTTCTTTTGCCTTTTTTTTGCTTGGTAAATTTCTTAATATTTATGGCAACATGAACTGGGCAGGAAGGTGTCATTCCAGTGCTTGACACTGGAATCCAGTTTTCCATATAATCTCATCGAAAATGTTGTAACCACTTTCTGTGCTAGTTTGCTTGCTTACAAGCAAACTTTTCTGGATCCCAGTGTCTGGGCACTGGGATGACAGGGGAGGAAGGCTACTTGGATGACACCATTCTTTTTCCTGGATCCAAGTAGTCAGGGCACTGGGATGACAGGAGAAGGTACTAGGATGACACCCTGACCTCGTCGTCCCGCTACGTGTTAGCGGAATCTAGAGATACCGTGACGGTATGACGTAAAGCTCGCATTAGCTATACTTTTATGCTCACCAACTTAGCTGGATCCAAGTAGTCAAGCTACTTGGATCTGCAAATTGCAATGTTCGTACAGCTGCGTGCTTGACACTGGGATTTAGTGCAGCTACCCTAAACTGGAAGCTCATCTTGCTATTTTTGGCTGAAAGAAACATATTTTTAGAATAATGAAAACAATCAGCACTTTAATTCAAGAAGGATCGGAGTTATTATCGTCACATAAAGTTGAATCACCACATTTAGATTGTGAAATCATCATGCAGCACGTACTTGGAGTGGAAAGAT
This sequence comes from Wolbachia endosymbiont (group A) of Chalcis sispes, assembly GCF_964026765.1. NCBI lineage: Bacteria > Pseudomonadati > Pseudomonadota > Alphaproteobacteria > Rickettsiales > Anaplasmataceae > Wolbachia > Wolbachia endosymbiont (group A) of Chalcis sispes. The sequence goes on along the minus strand of NZ_OZ034697.1, from coordinate 299,488 downwards.
CATTTATAATTGTGAACCATGCTGATCAAGTGCCGATGGAGAAAGAACTTTTATTTTGGAAATTAACAAAAAAAAGAGCGGAAAGATATCCAATATCGCAAATAATAGGTAATCGTGAATTCTGGAGTAAAAATTTTATAGTTAACCAGCATGTTTTAGATCCAAGGCCAGATAGTGAAACAATAATCCTAGCAGTGTTAAAATATTACCCAAACAAAAAACAGAAACTAAAAATTGCAGATTTTGGTACAGGCACAGGTTGTTTATTGATATCCGTACTTAGTGAGTATGAATATGCTGTTGGCGTCGGTTTTGAAAAAAGCTTGGAAGCATATAAAGTTGCCTATCAGAACACAAAAAAACATGATCTTCTCAGCAGAGCCAAAATATTTCCAAGTTCGTGGACAGAGTGCAGAGGTTCATTCGATCTTATAATCAGTAATCCTCCATATATTAAAAGAAGCAAATTGAAAGACTTGCAAGCTGAAGTGCAAAAGGAACCAAGAATTGCCCTTGATGGTGGTATTGATGGTTTGAGCTGGTATTTGAGTATTTTTCCAATATTGAGAAAGTGCCTTAAAAAAAATGGGTTTGCGATATTGGAGGTAGGTGAAGATCAAAATGATATTGACAAAATAATACCCTTGTATGAACTAGCTTTTCAGGAATATGTATATGACTTAGCGGGAATGAAGAGATGCATTGTTGTGAAAAGAACATAGCTAATGTTTTCTTGTATTATCTCCTTCATCCCATATTATCCTATATCATACCAGTACCCTCTACCTCATCATCCCAGTACCCTCTACCTCGTCATCCCAGTGCGTGACACTGGGATGGCTTTGTTGCATCGCTCTTCGGATAGTAGGTAACGCACAATAAATTTATGAAGCTATCTCAAATTTAGCCATACCAATATCAGTGAACTTATTGAGCAAATAGCATTTAACAAGTAGTTCCTTCTCACGATTAATCTCAGATTTGCTCCTAAAACTAAACCCAAATATTCGCTTCAACCTTGAGAAAAATCCTTCAATATACGATCTTTTTCCGTAATTTACTTCTTCTTTCCATCTTTTTATACCATTCTCACCATGTAATTTCATTAACTGAATAGCGGCATTTCTATCAAGCATATAATCCAATTTTGGATGCTCTGCTGCGTTGTTTTTCGGAGGAATTTTCGTTTTTATACCATATTGATTACACAGCTTATAGAGCTTTTCTCTATCATATGCCCTATCTGCATATAGTACTTTTATGACATACTGAAAATCGACTTCTTTTAGCAAATCACAAGCTCCATAGTGATCAGCCGTTACTGTATTTTACAGCTATGGCTTTTTTGCTGTTTGTATTCAACATTACATGCAATTTTCTTGTCTGTTCATAGCTGCGATACTTTCTATCTTCGCTATTTTCTTTGCTATGACCAGGAGTGTTGTTGTATATACTAATTCCTGTACTGTCTATAGCAATTTCGATATCTTCCATATTATTTTCTGCAATCATTGATCTTAATATTGAGTTTCTTAAACCTTCTTGATGATTGTGAATAGCTGATAACTTGCAAATTTTTCCCAATTTGCTCAAGGTATCCTGCTATAAACCCAACTGTTTGCCTCAGGCCTATTCTAAATAAACAAGTTATTATGTGCACCAAAATTACAACTTTATCGCTATAAATATTGTTGCCACCTGGTATTTTTGGACCATTCTCGTACCACTTTTCTATGGCTTCGTTGATATAATGAAAAATATTTCCTCTTTTTTCCAGAAATTTGTTATATTCGCTATGGTTACTGACCCTCATTTTTTGTGGCATATTTTTTCTTCAACAGTTAAATCGCTATTTTATAATGAATTTTGTCAGTAGCCACCAGATTTTTTCAGTTGCTATGCAACAAAGCCCACTGGGATCTATATTTACTATGGTCAAGCCATAGGATGACAGGAACGGTTTTATGCATTTTTTAAAGGGCAACATGTTTAAGCTTTACTAGCAAAGTGGAAAGTAAGGCCAGCCTCTATGCCGTGTGTGTGAAATAGTTGATTACCTATATTTATTTCCTCAGTTACTTTGTTACCTGAGCTAGGATCAAGCTTCTTTTTTCCAGCATTATGGCCGTCTACCACTTGTCCTAACCTTTTTGCTGTAAGCTTAATATCGCTACCAATAGCACCAAAACCTCTATATCCGATATGCATATTTACATCTTCGTTTATGCGATAGTCAAAGCCAGCTTTTAATTGACCTGCGGGTCTTATTGACGGTTTTTCAAACATCGTCATTCTTGTTGCACCGATCCCAATACCAACGTAAGGAGAAAAAGAGAAACGGTCACTTTTCCAATGATGATAAACATTTGCCATTACAGATATGTTCTCAATTTGGTCATGACTAACTGCAGCACTATAGAGATAAATTTCTTTATTAGGAGTCTCCTTTAGGTATGAAACAGTTATTTGGCTACTTGTTAAACCAATATTATCCACTTTTACAGAAGAATACATTCCTTCCAATTCAGCCCTATAGCTGTTGTTACCCAATTCTCCTGTGTAACCAAATGCCACATTTGCAGCAAAAGGTGGATTATAATCTCCTTTATACTCACTTAGTGACTGACCTTCTGTGTTCTGAGCACCCCTGTCATTTATAGACAAATTTTTGATACCTGTAGTGCTTGTTTTTAGTACGCTTGTGTTATTTAAATATTGACCGTAATACCCACTACCAAAGTAAAACCCTTCTGTTTCACTTGCAAAAGATTGTTGTGACAACAATAAAGCAAATGCTGTAACCGCTAATGTTTTTTTACTAATCATTACTACTCCCCTAGTTAAAATAGCTAATCTAATACTAATTAATTAAAAATGGCTTAATATGAAAAACCTAATTATTTGCATAACTTGCACTTTTCTGAGCTAAAAATAGGCAAAGTTAACCTTACTTCTCGTCATTTTTTAATTTATCCTCATCTTCAAATTCATCCTCCTCTTCTTCGTCATCAAACCCATCATCGCTCCTATCCTCATCTTCCTCGTCATCATCTTCAAACTTATCGTCGATATCTTCATCATCAATATCTTCGTCTGCAAATTCATCTGATTCATCATATACTGCATCTTCGGTTTTAGTTTCAGCAGGATAATCAACTGAATTAGGTCCCTCAAGAACATTATTCCCCTCGTTATTAACCTGATCTTTGCTCGCAGCGGCAGAAAGAACTTTGTTTGGGTCATATGGTTCTTGTGTAGGCACACGAGTTTGTTTGAGCAGCCTTCTTGTGAAGGTGGTATCACTGTAGTACAAAATTTTCTTTGATTTAATTGGGTAAGTCGACTCTATTAAAATTATCTGATCGTCACGTGGCAACATAATAACTTCTTGAGGCAATAGCAATGCTCTCTGTATTTCAGAGATATGTAATGACCTTGAAGCAGGATTTAAATCTAAAAATTTAGGCTTATTCAACGATTCTTGTTGTACAGTTTTGTTTCCTATAAGTTGCGATATTAAATTAGCTGTTTCAATATTATTGGCTGCAAAAGTTATTCTGTAAGTCGAGTTTGACAAAAAGGAGTTCATCCCTGCTTCTTCGTATATTCCTTTGAGCTGCTCAGTATCTTGAACAATTAAGAATAACCTAACTCGATAACCACGAAAATATGCAATACCTGTTTGAAATTGCTCCATTTTTCCAAGCGTAGGAAACTCATCCATTAAAAACAATACACCATAAGGCTCATCATCCGATGGCAATTTTCTACATAAAAACTCAGTTGCCTGTTGGTAAAAAACCTGCATTAAAGGCCTGAGCCTAGTCAAGTTGTCAGGAGTTAAACCAACATAAACTGTAATTTTCTTCTTTTTAAAATCTAGAATATTAAAATCACTTGACGCAGTTGCAGTATCAATCAATGGGTTTGCCCACAATTCAAGTGATGAGTTCATGGTTGATACAACACCTGACCTTTCTTTATCAGCTTTTTGTAAAAAAGCTGCAATATTCATATATGCTACAGGGTGTAGTATTTTACCCATTGTATCAAGAGCAACAGCAAGATTATAAACCACGTCATCACTACGCATCGTACGCACAACTTCACCAAAAGATTTAACTTTCTCTGGTGCAGCAAGTAAGTATAATACCACTCCAACAAATAAGCTTCTTGCTTCATTCTGCCAAAAGTCTTGTTCAGGCATGATTAGGTTAGCTATTTTCTGCACATCGTCAACCATCTGCCCAGGTTTTTCACTAATCCATTGTAATGGATTGTAACAGTGACTTATTCCATCTGGCTGCGCTGGATTCCATACGTATACTTTTTGTCCTTGTCGTTCTCGCCAACCACTTGTTATTTCATAGTTTTCTAATTTTATGTCGTGTACAATTACCGAGTCAGTCCAAAATAATAAATTAGGAATTACAAAGCCAACACCCTTACCAGAACCTGTAGGTGCAAATAACAATGCATGCTGAAACCCATCAGAAATGAAGTATCCTCTTTTATCTTTACCAAGCAATAATCCCTTTTTGCTTCTTAATCCTGCTTTTCGTATGTCTTTCTCTGATGCCCACTGCGAATCTCCATGAAGTGATTCCTTCTTTTTAAATGGTCGCCACTCAATTATCCTTTCTCTTAAATTCCATAAGATAATCATTAAAACAATGATAGGCAGTGCAGAAGATATAATTAATGTGATTTTGAGCTCAAGGCTATATAACTCTGGATGATGCCAACAATATTGTATATGATCAAAAATCGTTGGCCAAAGAGCTTGAGGGAAAGGCGTCAAACTAGGATTAATTGCCTTAAAATCCACAGCATCCGGACCATCAGCAAACAGAACAAACAATATACCAGATAGATAGAAGCAAAACTCAAGTACGCTAAAAGCTACTACACCTCCTATGAGAATATTACGTAGGTGATTTCCATTACTCATAAACTACTCTTCCTTAACTTATGTATAAATTTAAGCATTTTCGCTCGCAGATCTAGTAAATAATATCTCAGAAATGCTTCTTTTGCCCCCACCGGTTCTTTTTAGCTGAATAACAATATCAATCACATTTCTAATGTATGGTATAATTTGGTCTGGAGGAATGCCAAGATTTGCCTGCATAACCATCAATTTTATTTGCTCAAGGGCCATTGTTGGACTATCTGCATGAAGGGTTGATATTGATCCAGGGTGACCAGTATTTATCGCCCTGAGAAAACTAAAAGCTTCCGCTCCACGGAGCTCACCAACTATTATTCTGTCTGGCCTTAAACGTAAGCACGCTTCTATCAAATCTTGAGTGGTTACTTTTGCTCTGCCCTGCCCTCCTTTAGAGGCAATTAGATGGACTTTATTGGGATGATCGTTCAAAACGATTTCCCTTGCATCCTCAACAGTAATAATTCTTTCCTCAGCTGGAATAGCACGCAAAGTAGCATTAGTAAAAGTAGTCTTACCAGTGGAAGTTCCACCACTAATTATAATATTTTTCTTACTTATTACAGCGTATTCTAAAAACTCTTTTATTTTTTTTTGCCTTAACAATAAATCCAAATGACGGTCAACTGGATTATCAGTTGCTTCTGTAACAGTTTCAGAAAAAGCCCCCATTTTTTCGTAATCATCGAGTGCTAACTGCATGCTAGAAGGCTTACGAATCGACATGACTACTTTATCAGGTTCACATGCTGGCGGAAATACTATCTGTATACGATAACCATTTGGTAATGTTGCCGAAAGTAACGGCGCTTCTTCGCTAAGTTTTTGTTCTGTAGCTTGAGCAATCAGTCTGCCAAGAGATTTCAAATGGTTAAGATCGAATACTTCTAATTTTTCACACCTTATTTCACCGCGATTTTCAATCCATACTTCCTTTGGCTTATTTATTGATATTTCATTTACGCCTTCTTCTTGAAATATGCCTTGTAATGGCTCCAAATATGTATCAAGTGCAGCATAGTTCATTTCACTGATTTAATATTGCCTGTGGAGGAAATACTATATCTTGGTTAACAAATACTTTCAATGCAGTGCCTTGATCAACATAAATAGTTGGTTTTTTATCTGTATATCTGCCCACTACATCCCGCATATCTTTAGAAAAATCCTCGATTGATTTCCCGATTGCTTCATCATAAACAGACTTGCTTTTTCTTTGAATTTGTTCTAACAGTTGATTTACAATTTCCAGGCTTATATTTACCTCGTCTTCTTCAATTCCTAGTGCTTTTGCTATTTCCTCTTTCATTATTTTTAGTAAATCTTGTCTGCTTTTGGCACTCCGAATTCTTCCGATAGCCCCAAGGCCTAATTTCCATTTGTCACTAGATATCTTCTTTTCTGGGTCAATAATGAGTTGGAGAGAAGAAAAATCTATTTCGGTTGCAGTGATAGACTTTACTGCATCTCTGATAGTTAGCGTATCAACAAGATTAGAAGCCTTTTGCCCTATAACAGCAGAACCAATCGAAACACCAGCAAGTGTCACTGAAGAGAATAACGCACTTACTATTTTGTTATCAACTATTCCTGCTATTCCTGCTCTACCAAGCTCGTCAGTACTAAGTGATGAGATTGCAATATCTATTCCATGTGGCAGAATCACTCTATTCCAGTTTATATTTACACGAGATTTAGCAACATTCGAGTCAAATGAATAACTGCCTATCAATCTTGAGCCTTTAGGTATTAAAACTGTATCACCAGTTTCTGCATAAACATCTCTACTCACCATAGCACGCAGCATTCCTTGCAGATCAGAGTTTATTGCAGTTTCAAGAACAGCATCAATAATTTTACCTTGAGTAATCATTAAACCAAGCTTTCCTACTCTGGTAGCTTTGCTCGATTGTGCTGAAGTGTCGGATAAAATAGCATCAGCAGCCTTGTTCTCTCCACTACCACCTGAAATTGTCAACATCTGTGCACTACGTCTGTCTCTAGGATAACCGCCACCCCCTATTGTAGGAAACGAGGTAGGTAAATTGCCCATAACATTACTAGAAGGAAAATTTTGCTTTGGCAAAATAGGTATATTTGACACAGGAGTTTCTTTTGGTTTCTCTTCTTCTTTTTTCATCACTTCTTCTTTTCTAATTTGTTTTATTTCTGGTATGATTAGTGGTGTAGGAAGAGGAGGTAAGGGTGGTAAGGGATCAGTTATTATTCTTTCAGGAACCATTACATTATCTGGAACTTGTTCCAACTTTCCTTTCAATTCTTGAACGTTTTGCTTTGTTTCCTCTTTTTTAATAACTTCTGAACCCTCTTTAGGAGAAGGACTAAAATAGAGATAATACACTCCACCAGCCAGAAGCACTAAAATAATGACCATCAATGCCCTATGACCTTGATTAGAGCCAACTGTTACTACCTTATTCTCTATTTCTGATTCATCTTCTGAATTGTTACGCCTTTCTTTATTCATATTGCATGTACCACAGCTAAAGTGACCTATTTATAATTTCAACTTCACCATCTTCATAACGCATAAATAGCTTTTTATGTACTCCTTTTATTATAACATAATCATCAAATAACAGCCTTTTACAAGGTTTATCCTCCCCTTCTACAAAAACCTGAGGTATTTTATTATTATTTCTAAATTTTAAATAGGTTAAATAACCATCATCAAATAACTCGATCGGAACTATATCCGCATTACCACCTTCATCAATATATGTATAATTGTACTTCGTATCATTTTCTTGTATTATTTTTTCTAGCTTGTCTGTAGTATATTGCATTTGAGTAGGTAAAGAAACCTCATCTAAATCAACATCAAATTCACCTTCTTCTTGAGGATAATAAAAACGTACTACGTAAGATATATCCTTTTCAGCAGAATAATCGTGATCTACTTTCTTAGCATCAGTATCCGGGTATTTATCGTAGTTTGGCCTTGAGATTAAATCAAAAATGTAATTTCTTTTTTTAGTTGTCGTAATAATCATGTTAGTGCGACTACTAACTTCAAATGGCATGATAAGCAATTTATTGTCATAAGGATTAATTTTCCAACTTGATGCATCACCAACAGCGATATTTTTAACTTTTTCTCCTTCCGCAAATTCAATATAAGAATAGTAACCCTGACTAAAAACCACCGTAAATACTTCATTAGGGCTATACACAAAAGTCTTTATTCTACTATCTATAGAAATAGGCTCATTATAATTAATGGATGCGTTTAAATTGCCACTTACAAGTAAAGCTAAAACTAATAATATCCTATACATATTCATCATCTACTCTATATGAAATAACTTGAAATCCTAATGGGTTAATATATCTTTGCTGATCATCCATTTCAAGCGATGCATATCTATATGACATAATAACTATCTTATTTTTTCTCGTAGAACTTCCATCTTTCCGTGTAAATTCCACAAAAAATCTCACCTGAAGAGCATCGTTACCCAACTTTTGAATTGAGCGAATTTTAAATTCACTTTTGGTATCTGAATATAAATTAAAAAGATCATCCATATTCTGCGATCCTACATAATTTCTAAATTCATTATACACATTAGGTGAGGAAAACAACCTCACCTTTGTATAATAGTTATAATTATAATGATATGGATCAAAAACCTCCCTTGCTTTTATATACTCTGAAATAAAATAATCGTTTAGCGCTTCATCTGCAGAATACTGTTTTACTGTGACAGGATCAACCAATTGCACTATTCCTGATTTCTTGTCAATTTCTATAACAAATGGCTCAATAGTGCTACTTGTGCTAATTTTAAATATGACTAATATGCTGATAGAGATCGTTGCTAATAATATTAATGCAAATAAAAGTAGAATATTCCTTTGAGCAATAACTGTGCTGTAGCGGTTTGAATTCCAATTTATATCCTTATCTAAGGATTCAGTATTTTTTTCTCGCTTAAAAAATCTCAGCATTTTAGTATTCCTAAAAATCTTAACTTATGTTAATAAACATAGCAAATTAACAAAGTAGTTACAGCAAAAAAGCTAAAAAACTCTTAATCTATGGCCTAATTTACCAAACTTTGTCTCCATATATGAATCGTTATATTTATTACGTTCCACAATAAGTGGTAGACACTTTGTAACTCCTATACCACTACTTTCCAATTCTGACAATTTCCTATCATTGTTTGTAAGTAATTGGATTTTGTTAATGTTCAATTTCTTAAGCATTTTAGCTGCAACAGCAAAACTCCTTTCATCATCTTCAAAACCCAATATTCTATTTGCATCAACAGTATCAAGATTATGTCCTCTTTGCATACTGTACGCTCTTAACTTATTAGTTAAACCAATGCCTCTTCCATCTTGCATCAAATACAATATAATACCACTTCCAGAGTCAGCTATCATTTGAATTGCTTGATGTAACTGACTTCTGCAATCGCATGACAAGCTATCTAACAAGTCACCCGTATAGCACGAAGAATGAATTCTCACTAATGGTTCGTCATCTTTATCTGGATTGCCAATGATAATTGCATGATGTTCTCTTCCACCACTTTCGGTTCTATAAGATATGATATTTACTTCTTGAGTCTGTTTTAAAAATAATGATGTTTTGCACACTTCATATACATCCTGATTTTCTTGAAAATTATTTATGAATGACGTGTCCAGTGCAATAACGTCATTTTTCTCGCACCAATTTCGCATTTCATGGTTATTCTCAAAAGTCATATCAGCCACTAACGCGTATGGCAATAATTCTGAGAACTTAAGCAAGGCAATAGCACATTCATCTATTGTCTTTGAGCATTGCAACTCTTTTATGCAATCTTCCTTTGAACAGTTTATTAAATAGAGCAGTTCATCAAAATTATTCACCAACAGACGTTTGCTGTTATGTTCTTTATTCTGAGATATGTATTTTACCTTACTTGAAGTTAAAGTAACATATACATTACTTGATGTAAGCTTGTATTGATTAAATAAATCTCTTTCTAAAGCCTCAGCAGCAGCAAACAATAGGTAATTACTTTCATCATATATTACAATTGGCCGACCGCGCCTGATTTCGCTGATAGCTCTTTCTACCTTATTGCTACTCTGATTTCCTATAAACATTTTTACCCATATTAAACAGCGATAAAAACTGGTGCGGCCGAGAAGACTTGAACTTCCAAGGCCTTATGAGCCACAGCGACCTCAACGCTGCGTGTCTACCAATTCCACCACGGCCGCACTATATTCTAGTTTTTATATAATTATTTTAAATTACTTAATCATTTTAGAATTTTTCATCTAGAGTGTCAATCTGATACTAGAATAATTTAGAAATTGTTTGTATAATTTGATTATGAATTTTGTGATTATAAATTTTAATCATTTAAGATAACCTTACTACTAATTTTTAACTTAGGTTTTTATACAAATGAATATAGCTAATATCTTTATTTTTTTAGCTCTCTCTCTTATAACTAGCTTTCATTTCGTCCATGCACAAATATTATACACATGGTCTCAAGTTATCCCAGAAAATAAACTAAGCATACGCGCAATTACGGACAATGACATGTGTCCCATTGTTTATGTTGATGGCGAGGAAACAGAAATGCTGAATCGCAGCTCAATTAACAATGGTGATCATAACGAAACAGTTTGTGAACTGACAGTACAAACAAGTGCCAAAAACATTAGTATTGAGGATCTACGGGTTCCTATATTACCAAAAAAGGTTAATAAAATTGCTTTCATTGGTGACACGGGCTGTAGAATAAATATGTTATTTCAGCAGGAATGTAATTCGGTAGATAGCTGGCCTTTAAAAAAAAATTTAGATTCAATCGCCCTTCATAAACCAGATTTAATTATCCATGTTGGTGATTATCATTATAGACAAACAAAATGTAGAAATACAAAAAAGTGTGGCGATATTTATGGATATAATAAAGAAGTTTGGTACGCTGATTGGTTTGAGCCTGCAAAGGATATTTTATCACAATCCCCTTTCCTTTTTGTTCGTGGAAACCATGAGAGTTGTGATAGAGCTTATGAAGGATGGTTCAGGTATCTAGATTCATACCCCTTTTCGTCTGAAAAATGTGGAAACTTCGTTTCTAGTTGGTCCTTAGATGCTGGACCGATGAAATTTTTTATCTTCGACTCTTCATCCGGTGAGGATATTTTTACAACCCAAAGCACAATTGATGCTTTTGAGAGGCAATTTGATAAATTGATACAAAATAGTTCTGACAAGCCCATGTGGTTTTTAACTCATAAACCGCTTTGGAGATCTCCAAAAAAAGAATTTTTGACATTAAAAAGCCATGGTAATCTTACACAAATCGAAGCTTTTGGAGATAAATTTCCAAGCAATGTTACTACCATAGTTTCTGGCCACATTCATATAGCCCAGATTTTATTAATGGATAATGTTCCAGACCAAATTATAGTTGGAAACGGTGGTGCATCATTACACGCTCAAGATCAAGAATCTGTTTATCAAAATGTAGAATTTGACTATTTAAATGGTAAAAACTACTTAGCACACGAGGTTAGAAACTTTTTTGGCTTTGGCTTTGCAATACTAAATTTAGATGATCACGAATTTACCTTCTATAATCAACACAATAAGGAAATGTATTCTGCGAAGCTAACAGAAGATTTTAAACTTAAACGGATTAAAACTATAGTCGATTCATTTTAGGATTTGTTATTAGCTATTTTAAAAACGCTACTTAAACATTTTTTTTAATCGATTGATTTCATCAGCAAATTTTGAGTCGGTCTTTATAAAATTTTCTACTTGTTTTACTGCATGTATAACAGTAGCATGGTCTCTGCCACCAAAGCTTCTCCCAATATCTGGTAGGCTTTTTTGCGTAAATTTTTTGGCAAAATACATAGCTATTTGTCTTGGCCTTGCAAGACTGCGAAGCCTCCTATTGGATTGCATATCTGCAACCTTTATATTGAAAAATTCAGCTACTTTCTTTTGTATTTCTTCTATTGTGACTGACCTATGATTTGACCTAAGAAGATCGATTAGGGTTTCACTAGCTGATTCTACCGTCATACTTCTTCCAATTAATGAGGTATGGGTAACCTTATTTAATGCTCCTTCTAATTCTCTTACATTAGATTTTATGTTCCTTGCTAAAAACTCTAGGACATCTTTCGGAACATACATATTCATCTGCTCCACTTTTGCCTGCAATATACCAAGCCTTAATTCAAAAGTTGTTTCATTAATATCTGCCACCAACCCCCAACCGAGTCGTGATCTTATTCTTTCTTCCACTCCATCAAGATCACTAGGAGACCTATCAGCTGATATAACCAATTGTTTATTTTGGTCTATCAATGCATTGAAAGTGTGAAAAAATTCTTCTTGTGTGCTATCTTTACCACTGATAAATTGCACATCATCTACCATCAAGACATCTACTGATCTAAATTGCTCTTTAAATAACATAATATCTTTGCTTCGCAGCGCTGTAATATATTGGTACATGAATTTCTCTGCTGATAAATACACCACTTTTCTTTTTGCTGATGGGGAATTTACTATGTGCCAAGCTATAGCATGCATTAGATGTGTTTTACCAAGTCCCACTCCACCATATAGGAACAAAGGATTGCTGCCTAATATTGGATCTATAGATTCTGCCACACGCTTTGCCGCCGTAAATGCTAATTCATTTGGCTTTCCCACTACAAAATTATCAAAGGTGAACCTTGGATCCAGCGGCGAACCAAGATTATGATTACTTTCCTCTCTGTTTTTTAGTATAACATTAAAATTTGAATTCCTCTCCTCAATTACTTGAATATCAATAGAACGTATACTTTTATCTTCGCTTTGCCATAATGATAATATTTTTTTCATGTAATGAACTGTAATCCACTCTTTTATAAACCTTGTTGACACGGATAAAAGAACTTCCCCATTTCTGCTACTGACAAATTTTAGTGAACTCAGCCAGCTATTATATGTTGCTTCTCCATAAAGATTATAAAGACAATTTTGGATTTTTTCCCAAGTAACATTGTGATCCGTTACTGTAATAATCTGATCAAAAAACATAGTAGAAACCTTAGGGCTAGTTAAGTTCATATACCACACCAAGAAAAAAGCAATAATTAGAAAAATATAAGATAATCAATAGCCTACTGCAAAATGAAAAGCTAATACTACTTAATACATACTAAAAATTATGGTGATTTTTTGATGGGTTGTAAAGGGTATAAAAACATTAAAATTGATCATTTTTATTTCAAAAAAATGAAAAATTTGTAAATGTCGCTTGTATCGAGGATTAGAAGCATGCTATTAAAAACAGTAATACATTATGTATAAATAAGATGTTAAATTTACTGGCAAATAAGTAAAGTATTCATATAAATATAGCTAACCTAATATAGATTTACTGAAGCAAATTTATGATTATATTAAGTAATTTGAGTTGTTATGCTGTATTCGGTATTGAACTAGAGTTTTACATTGAAGGAATAGAAAAAGAATACTTATTTCTGAATAGCATCAAAAATAAAATAGCATCTCTTGAATTTTCTTGCAAGAAGGAGAATTCTACACATCAGTATGAGATAAAAAGTGGTTGTTATACGAACTCCTACAATTTAATTAAGCATTTTGAGTTAGCAAAACAATCACTTACTGAAACAGCACAAAAACTAGGTGGGAATGTTTCTTTTAAAGCAAAGCCTTATTTGGATAGAGCAGGCAGTGCATTAAATGTGCATGTTAATCTCGTGAATTCAAATAACGATAACTTATTTTATATCAATGAGCAAAAGTACAGTGACTATCTGATTCATAGTATTGGTGGATTATGTGCAATGATGAAAAAACATATGTTGTTTTTTGCTCCAAATGATGATTCATATTTAAGATTTCAGTACCCGGATATTCACACTCCAACTACGATTAGTTGGGGAATAAATAACAGAACTGCTGCAATAAGAATTCCCTATTTTGGCAACGATTCCAAAAGATGCCGCCTAGAGCACCGTGTTCCTGGAGCAGATTGCAACCTTGAAAAAGTACTCACAGCAATAATTGAAGGTATAGTTTTTGGTATAGAGAACAAAATTGCTCCGCCAAATAGAGTGTATGGCATTGCATCTGATCCTCAATATAAGATGGAGAGTTTGATATAGCAACTACATCTAAAACCCTAACCCGTTAAATGGCTGTTGGATAATTGGCTGTTTTAGCACTTCCCTCACATCATTATTTACATTCCCGCACTGTAATAGCCACTCTGCAGGAGATAGTTTTCTCTCAGGTTTAGATTCTATACTAATATTTGCACTTGGTCTTTCAGGAAGTGGATTACCAAGCGCATCCATGTGTTTAGGTAAAGGTTCCATAACAATATTTGTAGCACTAGAAACGGAATGACTATCTTTAGTATCAGCGCTTTTAGAAAGTGAATTACCTTTGAAATCCATATGTTTAGGTAGTCCATTTTTCATTTCTTCTTCTGCTCTTTTATTTTTTAATTCTTCTTCTAGCTCAGTTTCAGTTCTTTTTGGTTCTTTTACGGTATCTTTTTCTTCACCTTCATCTTCTGAAACTTTATCTCCTGAAACACGAGTAATTTCAGCTTTAGTTCTTATTTTATGAATCAGCGAAAGTAATAAGTAAGTAACTGCAGCAGCAGAAACGATAATGGCTATCTTTGCGGCAATGTGGATTGCTGTTAAAAATATTAAAGCTGATAAAGCTCCAGCTAATCCAGACACAATAACTTTATTTTTGCCTTTTGTTATATTTAGAATTGCCACCATAATAACCTCTCAAATACTGTTCTAGAATTATTATACAGGAATTTTCTTAGAACCTGTTTAAAATCTCGGAGAGATGAGGTAAAATAGTGGTAGATTAAGAATGAGGTATATCTATGCGTAAAAATTATCCAAGTGATATAAGTCGAGAGCAATTTGAAAAAATCAGACCAATACTAGAGAGTAGCAGGAAGAAAACGAGACCAAGAAAACTTGATTTGTATGATGTATTTCGTACAGTGTTATACGTCCTAAAAAGTGGTTGCCAGTGGAGAATGTTGCCAAAAGATTTTCCAAGGTGGGAAAGCGTATATTACTATTTTCAAATGTGGAATAAAAAGAATGGAGAAGAACCAAGTTTGTTGGAATTAGTTTTAAAAAAAAATTGGTTGGAGAGATCCGTATCAACAATGGTCGGAAAGAGAAAACTAGCTTCTGTATAATTGATGCTCAAAGTGTTAAAAACACAGATACTGCTGAAAAAAAGGGCTATGATGCAGGTAAAAAGATTTCAGGCATAAAGCGTCATATTGCAGTTGATACTCAAGGTCTACCACATGCAATTTATGTAACAACAGCAGAAGTAACTGATCGTAGTAGCGCTGTAAGAATGGTTGAAAATGCTAAAGATACCCTTTCTGAAGTCAAAAATATATTGGTTGATGCAGGCTACACAGGAAAAATTTTTGCAACCCAAATAAAAGATATTATTGGTGCAACTGTTGAGGTAATAAAGCGCAGTGAATTACATTCTTTTGTTGTATTGCCAAAGAGATGGGTTGTTGAGCGTTCTTTTGCTTGGTTAGAAAAGTGTAGACGGCTATGGAAAAATTGCGAACGTAAACTCAATACCAGCTTGCAAATGATTGTCCTTTCCTTCATTTCTCTCCTATTACGAAGATTTTAAACAGGTTCTAAGAGCAATGCCTCTTGTTGAGTATAGAATTTGAAGTTCTCTATATTTAGGGTGTTATTCACTAACTCAACATTAAAAGGATGCTCAATTATATCCTTTAAAAGATTTGACCCGTAACAGCTCCTAATTATGCCACTGAACACTGTAGTTACCGATAAAAGATCAAGTTAACGTAAATAATCCGCTGCTAATATTCTTTGCTAGATATATTAGAGTAATATGCCTCATCCCAAAACATTATTTCTAATTCCAGCCCTTTCTTAAAAAACTCATACATCCTCTTTTTTTCACAGTCACTAGCTTTTTTATATAGCTTATTTGTAATATCAGTAACCTCATCAATTACAGCATTTACTGTTTCGCTACTATAAATGTTGATCCACTCTTTGTATTTGTTATTTTTAACCCCTTTAGTTGTTATCTCATTTACCATATGGCGTATAACGATTTGGTATATGTTAAAGCAAGAATAAGATGCTACTAAAGCTTCATTAACAGAATTGTGATATGCGGCACTCATGAAAAAGTCAGTAAAGGCAGAACAAGCTCTTGACTTTTTGTGATCATCAGATAGATCACAATCTTCAAAATATTTTTTATACTGTTCTCGAACATAAAATGCTCCTTGTGCCAAATTGATTAAACTACTCATCATTTCAATATCATCAACTCTAGCTGCAACAATTAAAAAAGCACGAGCGCAATCTATACAATACAGAAAATCCTGCTGAAGGTAGAATTTGAATTTTTCATAATCTAATGTATTATTTATCAATTCAACATTAAAAGGGTGTTCTTTTATTTTATCAATAAGATCAGAAAACTCTTTTACAATTACGTTGTACAGTTCTCCTTCTATTTCGTTATACACTTTATAAGCCTCACAATAAAAATTGAATATAAAAATTATTACTAATGTGGTATAATTATTATGAAAAAGCGTGCTATGCTTTAACAATAAGCTAGTATATAAATATGGGGCTGTAAATCAAAAATTTTAGCAATCTAAAGAAATTTTACTATTACCTTCTATATTGAATTCTCTACAAAGATCAGCAGATAAGTCCATGTTTTCCCAAGAAAATCCACCGTCCCTTTCCGACTGTTTACCAAAATGTCCATAACAGGCTGTACGTTTATATATAGGATGATTAAGCGATAAATGCTTGATTATGCCTTTTGTTGATAAATCTATATTATTCTCGATAAACTTTTTAATTACTCTTTCCTCTACCTTATTCGCACCAAATGTATCAATATAGAATGAAGTAGGTTTTGATACACCAATTGCATAAGAAAGCTGCACAAGACAACGTTCAGCCAACCCTGCAAAGACAATATTTTTAGCAAGATATCTTGCCATATAAGCCGCAGATCTATCAACTTTGGTTGCATCTTTTCCGGAAAATGCTCCTCCACCGTGTGGAATATAACCTCCATAAGTATCAACCATAATTTTTCGTCCGGTTAATCCACAATCACCAACTGGCCCACCAATAACAAATCTACCAGTTGGATTGACTAAGAGATTTTCCTCAGGACACATCCATCCCTCAGGTAAAGATGAAACTATGTAAGGGTAAATTATTTCTTTTACTTTTGATTGATCCAAATCCTCAGGGTGCTGTATTGAGACAATAATACTTTCAGCACGTACTGGAAGGTTATTCTCATATGCCAAAGTGATTTGTGACTTTGCATCCGGACCAAGTTTTGCTTCTTTAACTGCACTCATGATATTTTTCAGAATCGAGTGTGCATAAAAAATGGGTGCCGGCATAAGGTTTTCTGTCTCTATTGTTGCATAGCCATACATTATGCCCTGATCCCCAGCACCTTGATCCAACCCTATTGCAATGTCATTTGATTGCTCATGTAGCAATATATTTACTTTCACTTTTCTCCAGTGGAACCCATCGTGCTCGTAACCAATATCTTTTATTGTATTCCGTACAATACTTTCAATCCTGCTATTTTTGATGTTAGGCCCAAACACTTCCCCAGCCATAATAACGTTATCTTTGGTGACTAAAGTCTCTATTGCAGCTCGCGCAAAAGGATCAGTAAAAAGGTACTCATCAAGTATTGCATCTGAAATTTGATCTGCTACTTTATCTGGATGACCAGCCGCCACTGATTCACTGGTTACTAAATTTTTATATAAACTCATGTTTTTGCTTATACAATATCAAAACCGCTATAGAAAACACAGTTAGTAACTACTAAATGGTGGGTCTGGGAAGAGTTGAACCTCCGACCTCACGCTTATCAGGCGTGCGCTCTAACCACCTGAGCTACAGACCCATGATTTATTCAAGCTGAAGCTTTCATATTATCTGTAGGCAAGATATCAATAAAAGTCTTTTTATTTGCTGATCTTCTAAAGCTGACCCAGCCTTCTATTTTAGCAAAAATCGTATGATCTTTACCTATACCAACATTCTTTCCAGGATGGAATTTTGTGCCTCTTTGGCGTACAATTATGTTACCAGGAATAACTTTTCCATTCCTCTTTATCCCTAACCTACGACCTGCCGAATCTCTACCATTACAGGAACTACCACCTGATTTTTTAGTTGCCATATCTTACCTCTTACTTTTGAAGACTAATTTCATTGATACGAAGAACAGTTATATACTGCCTATGACCAGTTTTCCTACGGTAATTTTTTCTTCTTTTCTTCTTAAAGATTATAATTTTTTCCCCCCTGCACTGCTCCAATACTTCAGCTTTAACAGTAGCATTAGATGAATAAGATAAGCCATTATTTGAAATACAAATCACCTTATTGATTTCCACCTCTTTTTTTTCTTCAGCTTCTAACTTCTCTACCTTTATTATACTACCTTCTTTTACTAAATATTGCTTTCCACCAGTCTCAATTACTGCAAACATGATAAATATAAATTATTGTTATTAACTTTAATCGTAAACGATGTCATATACGCTGTCAATATAAATAAAAAGCATGACTTAACGTTCTTTTTGAGCTACTAAAATACTTCTATCTGTTTTCATCTTTTATCTACCTTTTCTCAGACAGTAGACTTCTTGCATAACCTAAGCAGAAAAAAGGCAAATAGTTATTATAGCTCTAAGTTTACCGACACCGTCATGCAAGTAGCCCCTTTTCCTGTCATCCGAGTAGCTGACACTGGTTTACCTTATGATGATGTCATGAAAGTAGCTGACACTGGAATCCAGCCTTTTCATCCAAGACGGCAGCGCCTCCTTCTTCTGTCATCCCAGTGTCAAGCACTGGAATGACATCATAGAGGCACTGGAATGACATCATAGGGGCTCGGGTGACAAAAAAAGGAGCACTGGAATGACACCTTCCTGCCCAATTCATGTTGCTATAAATATTAAGAAATTTACCAAGCGAAAAAAAAGGCAAAAGAAGCCCCGTGGTTATTATCCGCTTTAAAATATTGGCGTTTTTTATGTTTTAAACGCTTGACAAGCGAGATTCAGCCGCTTTTAATTGCAACTAACCTACGCTGCAAATGTTTAAGAAATTTACTAAGCAGAAAAAAAGACAAAGGACCCCCGAGTTAGCTAGTCTTTTACTATCTCTGTCGAGTATTGGCATTTTTTGATGTCTTGTAACGCTTTATAAGCGCGTTCAGCTTATTTAGATAAAAATCTAGATGTAGATGAAGTTTTGTAAAGACATACAGTATCTATATACTGCAAAAAATTAAACATAAGACGCCGATACATTAAGTAATCCTTACCTTTTAATCTGCAGATTGGCGAAAGCAAATACAATAGCTTCACTGTTATGATAAGGGGGCTGGCGGAGTTTGTCAAGGAAGTTTTTTTGTTTCTATTCCCAATAAAAGTTTGTTATATGGTTATGCAAGAAGTCTAATATTAAAAATGACACAACAACATAATTAAATTAGACTACTTTATTCTCTTAGTTACTTGCTTTTCTCTTGCTATTGCAAGGCTTTTTTCTGGTACATCCTCAACTATAACACTACCTGCTGCAATTACAGATTCATCATGAATATTAAGCGGCGCAATTAGTGAGCTATTGGCGCCAACAAAGCAATTGCTCCCTATATTCGTTTCATGTTTATTTTTCCCATCATAATTACAAACAATAGTGCCTGCTCCTATATTACTCTCCTGCCCTACTTTAGCATTTCCTATATAACTTAAGTGTTTTATTCTAGTGTTTTGACCAACTTCACTTGTTTTCACTTCCACAAAATTTCCTATTTTTGCCTTATTACCAATTGTTGTGTTTCCGCGTATTCTGGTAAATGGACCGACCTCAGCATTACTTTTAATTAAGCAATTTTCTAAATGCGAAAATGGCAGTATTTTCGCACCAGACTCTATTTTCACTCCAGTACCGAAAAAAACATATGGGTAAATAACTGAATCTCTGGCAATTTGCGTATCAAGAGAAAAGAAAACAGTCTCTGGTGCAACAAGCGTTACTCCGGAGTCGGTAAAAATTTTTCTTTTATTTTCTTGAAAGTAAAACTCAGCTTTTATAAGGTCATTTCTGTTATTTATTCCCGTTGCTTCTTCTCCACCGGTAATAACGTAACCGACATTTAAATTACTCTTCACTGCAATGGAAACTATATCGGTCAAGTAATATTCATGAGTTGAGCTATTGCACTCTATTTTCTCCACCAATTCACGTAAATTCTTTGCACATGCAACCATTATTCCAGCATTTGCAAGAAATTCTTCATGATTATTTTTATCACTCTTTGCTTCTACGATTTCTCTTAAGGAACCATTCTCAATGATTAACCTACCATATTCTTTATTGCTTGCCCTAAAACCTAGGCAAACTAGAGCCTTGCCTTCTAAATAACTAATCATTTTAGTTATTGTGCTGCTTTTTATGAGCGGAGTATCTCCATACTGCACAACAACTATGCTTGAATCTGGCAATTCTCTTAGGTTTCTCATCGCAGTTTTGACCGCATCTCCCGTGCCAAGTGTTAATTCTTGTGTAATTAACTGTATATCCTTAAAACACTTTAGTCTTTCAATTAAAGGCTGATCAACTACAACAGCAATATTTTCAGGATTTAACTGTTTTGCATTGTAAATGACATGCTGGAGCATGGAAAAACTGCCTATTTTGTGTAGGACCTTAGGCAAATCTGAATTCATCCGCCTGCCATGCCCGGCAGCAAGTATGATAAAAGTATGAGCTTTATTTATCACTTATCTTAAAGATGAAAAATGAAAACCATAATGATCAAGCCAACTGATTTTGTTATCGTAAAAGCTTCTTAGGTCGCTGATTTGATATTTTAGCATCGCAAGCCTTTCTATACCAATGCCAAACGCAAAACCGTTGTATTTAGTATGGTCTATTCCAACATTTTGAAAGACATTTGGATGCACCATACCACATCCAAGCACTTCTATCCATTTACTACCTTTATAACTTATGTCCACTTCCGCAGAGGGTTCAGTAAAAGGAAAAAAACTATTACGAAAACGTATCTTCAGCCCTTTATCTCCAAAAAACTTATTAAGGAAGTGATGAATAGTAAATTTTAACTGGCCCATATTGACGTTTTCATCGACATATAACCCTTCTATCTGGTGAAACATAGGAGTATGAGTTGCATCAAAGTCATTTCTGTATACCCTACCAGGGGCTACTATTTTAATTGGGAATTTTTTTGTTTTTTCCATGGTTCTAATCTGTACAGATGAAGTGTGAGTGCGCAGTACCATTCTTTTATCGTTTATTTTATTCTTTAAGTAGAAGGTATCTTGCTCCTCTCGCGCAGGATGATGACTTGGAGTATTCAGTGCATCAAATACATGAAATTCATCTTCAATATCAGGGCCATCAACTGCTTTAAAACCCATATGTGCAAAAATAAGCTTTACTTCATTTATAACTTTACTGAGTGGATGGATCTTGCCAATTTTTTCTGGCCTCGCAGGCAACGTGATATCAACTGCCTCGTTCTGCAATTTAAAGTTAACTTCTTCGGCTTTTAGTATATTCTCCTTATTCATTATAAGCTGATCTAGCTTATTACGTAAAACGTTGATAACTTCGCCTAAATTGCGCTTTTTTCCTGCGTCTTCTATCTCTTTTAAGTTGTCAAAATAAGCTTTAATTACACCCTTTTTTCCCAAATATGATAGCCTAACTTTTTCTAAATCTTGTAAAGAAGAAGCATTCTCAATTTCGGAAACTGCTTTATCTTCAAGTGAAAGTATGTCATCTAATAACTCTTTATTCATCTTAAAAACGCTGGCTTAAACTTTCATTATAGTGAAATTTTAAATATCATCAACAATCCGAAAAATTGCCCTATTCTGATTATTAATTTATTGACTAATTAATCTTTTTTATTTACCTTTGCGTTGATGAATTTGCTGTATCAACTATGCACAACAGTAACACTGAAACTAAGAATAAGTATAAAATAGAGGATTTACCTAAGCTCTTTAAGGAAAAATCCAGAAACATAAGTAAAGCATTTTCTAGCGAAACAATTAAGATCAGTGCTATTCGCTCGAGAAGTATTGAAAGCAATATACAAAAATTTTCATTTGAGCTAACAGCAACAGATAAAGACACCTTTAATATAAGATTATTTCGAATAAACCCTTTAATTGATTTTTTCAAAATCTGCCTTTCCCGGGAAAAAAAATTTACAGCCAACATAAAAGTGCCCAAAGAAAGCAGTGAACTATATAATAACTACTGTAAAACTAACAGTTATAAAACTGTAGAAGAATTCGTAAATAGTGCTCCGCCTCAAATCCTTCTGCAGGGCACAACGATAACGCTACAAACAGACGTTGAAAACATTAACCTGGACAACTTGTACCAAATCGAGTTATTTCTAAATGAAAAGCTACAACATGCAGAAAAAACTGAAAATGAAGACAAAAAAGAACAGAGTGAAACTAACCAAAAAAATGCACAAAATAAACAAATCGTACCAGTTACAGGCCTGTTTGGCTATAATTTAACAAGTAGTAAAAAGCAAGTGATGCGGGTTCCAATAGTTGTTGCTGCAATGCGTGACAATTTTTTTTGGTTTGGATCTTCTTTTCGGCTATCCAATTTTTTTAATACAATACAATTCTTCTTTCAACAGCCACCAAAACTGTCCATACGAAACCAGAGGGCTTTGACTTACCATCCAACACTTCAAGAGACAAAACAGGACAAGGTAACACAAAAAGATGAAATCGACGAAAGAAGAATAGAAGACGTCACAATGCTTATTTCTGATTTCGGTCAAACTACTTCGCACACAGAGTATTTTAAGGCTAACAGAAAAAAGAAGTCAAAAAAGCAGACCAAAGAACTATCAGAGAAAGAAAAACCATTAGCCATAAAACAAGCACAAAATGATGCTAGAGTAGCTATGATAGATAACCAAATTGAGCACAGGGGGAAAAAACTCGATAAAATATTTATTGAAGTGATGAGTGGATACAAAAATCAAGATCCAGAAACATTTTGCAATATTTTCAGCTCAGTATTCAATATTGTTTACTTTCAAGATAAACAATTACATGCAATATTAGAGCCAGGCGAAATATCAGAAGTATTACAGATACTCGAAAGGCCACAACCTCTTAGTAACTCACTTTTAGGTAAAGAATATTTACAAAAACAAGTATATAGAAAAAAAGAGCAATTGCTTAAATTAGTTTCAGGTGTTTATATACAACAACCTTCTCCACAACATGAAAATACTCCTCATAAATCTACAAACCCTTTACCAATTAAAGATCTTTCACCAGCAACAAATGAAGCTAAAACTCTACCACCTACTAACATTACACTCAAATCACCGTTAAAAACTGTATTTTCCTCAAAAAAGGCTTATTTTTGTCTATTTATAATATTAGCATCTGCATCAACACTTTGCTTATGGCATTTTCCATTAGGAAAAGTGTCAATGTTAAAAGGATTAGTGCCACCAGAAAAAAGGGAAAGTATTGGGTTAGCATTGAACATAGGGTTGCCAATATTAATCGCGCTGTGTATTTTGAATTTAGCTCGCTTTATATATTCTGAATATTCTATAGAATCTATTAAGCAAGTAAGTGAAAACGATCCCCTTTCTCGCGCCTATAGCTAGTGCAGGCTCAGTTTTCCTACGTCATACCGTCACGGTATCTCTAGATCCCGCTAACACGTAGCGGGATGACGAATTTGTCGTTTTTTAAATTGTCGGTAAACCAGAATTACTTTAACTATAACAAAATAGAAATAAGTTGTTGTAAAAAATTTTTCATGGTAAAATTATTTATTTTCACCATATGTTTAAAGGAATTATCACGGATATCGGGACTATAACTGATACTACCACTCACTCCAACTCTGATCAAATTTTCCATATCAAGACACAAAATTTATCCTCTATAAATAAAGG
The DNA here is from genome assembly GCF_964026765.1 of Wolbachia endosymbiont (group A) of Chalcis sispes. Classification (NCBI taxonomy): domain Bacteria; kingdom Pseudomonadati; phylum Pseudomonadota; class Alphaproteobacteria; order Rickettsiales; family Anaplasmataceae; genus Wolbachia; species Wolbachia endosymbiont (group A) of Chalcis sispes. The sequence continues at coordinate 275,408 of NZ_OZ034697.1, read as the reverse complement.
AGATTCAATAGCTTGCTCTGGTGTGTGTTTAACTGTTGTTGATATAATGAGCGATACATTTACAGTCCAAGCATCTCAAGAAACTATGAAGGTTGCTAACTTAAATACGTGGAGAATAGGAAAAAAAATAAATCTCGAACAAGCAATGAGATTAAACGATAAGATCGATGGCCACCTGGTTCAGGGTCATGTTGATGGGATAGTAAAATTTTTAACAATTAATCAAAATTTAGATTCTCATGAAATCAAACTATCGTGCCCACAAGAATTAATTAAATTTGTTGCAAAAAAAAGCTCCGTTACACTAGATGGGGTTTCCCTCACAGTGAATTCAGTTATTAATCAGGAATTTACAGTAAATATCACTCCCTATACATGGGAAAATACAACTTTTCAGTACAACAAAGTAAATGATTATTTGAATTTAGAAATTGACATGATCGCTAGGTATTTAGATCAATTGATGCAGCATAAATACAATTAATTTTACAACCTTGTTATTTACAACTATTATATCTTGAAAACCATATAGATATAAAACATGCTTTTCGATAGCCTAATTATCTTCATTGTTGTTCTATGCGTAATAATCTCGGTAACTAGAGGCTTTATAAAAGAGCTATGCGCACTAATGTTTCTATTTTTATCGGTCTTTCTGACAGCTAATCACTATGATTTTTTCACTCCAAATTATAGTAAATATTTTGATTCTAAAGTTACACTAAACATACTTTCTACAATCTCTGTATTTATTATACTTAATCTTATATTCATGATAATAAATAACTGGCTAATGTACATATTATTACCCATAAGGTTGGGGTTTATCGATAGAGTTACTGGAATCTTTCTCGGAGTGCTTAAAGGAATATTGCTCTCTTATGTATTATTTTTTGCTGTGCACTTATATTGCTACACAGTATATGACAAAAAAGAGGGAGAGTATAAAATAGAAGCAGAAGACATATTGCCTAATTGGATAATAAATTCACACTCTTATCAGGCTTTATTTGTGACAGCAGAAGAAGTAATTGACATTTATGTACCAGAGTCGTTGATACTAAAAATAAAAGAGATCGGTGGAGAAATGGTTGATCAAGAAAAACCTAAAAACAATAAAAAAGAAGAGTAAATATTTATTTATAAATATTTTCATTGGGAGTATTCAAAAAGCCATATGTGTCAGGTTAAGAGCACAGAATTTTTTACTGGAAATATTAATTTTGTTTTAGCAATAAATCAACTTAAGGTCATAATATCTTGACATTTATTTAATGTTGCTATATAATAGCTATGTACATTTTGTGTACTATAGCAATAAAATTACCTTGTAATAGGTGTATTGGACCCGAGGGCAGTACTCGGCGCCTCCACCATGTTTTTTAATTATACGGGGGCGATTAAGGATCGACATGCATAGTAAAGATGGTAGCTTTGCTCGGTTAGACACCACCGCTAAGAGTTCATAATTTAAATGCAAACGATAATTTTGCTGCTGAAGAATATCGTGTTGCTGCTTAATTTAGCACAACCGGTTTATTACTAAAGCACGGTTTAGGGAACGCCGGGTAACAGAAGTTCCCCCAAAATTTACGTATGTGAAAGTTATATGGAGCAAACAGATTACAAAAAACTGCTTAATTCTGCTAAGTTTCAAGTTATCAAAAAGACTTTAGATGTTATATCAGGTAATGGTTTTATCCCTCACTTAGAAATATTATTTTTCACATATTTTAATGGTGTGACCATGCCAGATCGTTTGAAAAAGTCATACCCTACTCAAATGCTTATTATATTACAGCATCAATTCTATGATTTAAAAGTTTCTGAGGATAAATTTAGCGTCAGTTTGAGTTTTCAAGGAAAACAAGAGCGAATTACTATACCGTTTTTTGCTATTAGTGAGTTTCGTGATAAAATTTCAGGAGATGTTTTAATATTTGACAAAATCAGTATCGACTCTGATAAAGAATACAAAAGTGAAAAATGTACTGAAAAACTATCAAACGGTAGTATTATATCCATAGATCAACTGCGTGATGAGTAACTGCTCATCTTTATAAACAAAAAATATTAATAGAAAAAAGTGGTCTAACTTAAGTAATAGAATAGAGGGTAGATAAATATGCTAAATCTTTAATTATTTATTAACGCAGGTGGCAAAATTTTTCTTACATATCATCAACTTCCTTTATTGAAAAATTCAGAAAAATGTTGTATAATTATTAGTAGACTTTGGTAAAACATATGACAGATTCAGGAATTAGTATAACTTTTGACCCAAAAACTTCACATAACCTTACTAAGTTAGCTGAAATCACCAAGGAATCCGTTCAAGAACTAGCAAAAAGGTTAGTCATCGAAGGAATCGAGTGCGAAGTAGAAGATATTGCGTTATATAAAACTATTAAGGAATGTGAGGATGTAGACTGGAATACAGTACTATCTGAAAGGGAGAGGACATAAACTGAAATACGATATTGTCTACTCAAAAAACTTTACTGAAAGAGATTTTCTAAATCTTCCAAAAACAATAAGATCAAGGATTACAAAAGCGATAAACGAGCGGCTTACAACTGATCCAATTAAATTTGGTAAACCATTACGTGGCAGGCTAAAAGGGTATAGAAGAATAAGGGTTAGTGATTATCGAATTATTTATACTGTAAATATTGCAAAATATAAGGTATTTGTTGCTACAGCAGGACATAGAGACACCATTTATGAGAAGGCTACTTGATAAACATTAAATATATTTTTATACAGCCCTCCTTCCTTCCTTCCTTTATTGAAAAATTAAAAAAAATGTTGTAAAATAGCTATAGTAGTAGACTTTGGTAAAACTTATGGTAAATTCAAAAGTTAGTGTAACTTTCAACCCAGAAACTTCGCAGCATCTTGTTGAACTAGCTAGAGCCACCAAGCAGTCTGTTCAAAAATTAACAGAAAAGCTAGTCAAGGAAGCAATCGAACTTGAAGCGGAAGATATTGCATTTTCCAAAATTATTAGGGAGTTAAATTCTGATGATGCAGAAGAAGTAGAGGATAGTGAAGACATCTGGAAATAAGCAATACACCATTAAATATCTAAAGCATGTTCTTAAAAGAAATTTGCCTTCCTTGCCGGAAGATGTAAAGCCAAGTATTAAAGATGCAATAAAAGAGTATCTTGAGACTGATCCTATTGGTAACGGTGTGTTGCTACGCAAGAGATTAAAGGAACATAGAAGAATAAAAGTTGCTGATGATTATCGTATTGTCTACCGTGTAAATACTGTAAAACGTATAGTAATTATTGTTTTAATAGGACACAGGGACAATATTTACAAGCAGGCAATATTGGACCTACTGAAACATTAAATATATTTTTATACACCACTCCTTTCTTTATTGAAAAATTAAAAAAAATGTTGTATAATTATTAGTGGACTTTGGTAAAACATATGGCAAATTCAGGCATTAACATAGCTCTTAGCGAAGAAACTTTAAAGCATCTTGCTGAATTATCTGAATTTACTAAACAGCCCGTTCAAGAATTAGCAGGAAAACTATTTAGAGAAGCAGTTGAGCTTGAAATGGAGGATTTTTTAGTATCTAAAATTTCTGATGAGCGTGATGTTGAAGGTGCAGAAACAGTTGATTTTGAAGATATTAAGTGGGATTAGAGCGTTACAAGGTTAAGTCTCTAAAGAGTGTTGTTGAAAAAGATTTACCAAACCTTCCAAAGATAATAAGGCTAAGAGTTCAAAAGGCTATAAAAGAACGTCTTACAGTTGACCCAATAAATTTTGGTGAACCACTACATCATAACTTAAAAGGATGTAGAAGGCTAAGAGTTGGTGACTATCGTGTAATTTACAGAGTAAATCAATTAGATCATATAGTAACTATCACAGAGATAGGACATAGAGATGATATTTATAAGAAATAAATATCAACATTAATATATATTATACACCCCTCCTTCCTTGTCCATTCTCTACTTTAGGTGGCTTTGCGCAGCTCAAAAAATGAAGTTTTTTTTGGTTCAGCAAAAACAACATTTTGAGTTTGAAAAGGCTAAATACTTGTCTTTTATATAACTTTCGTGTAATAGATATGTATGCATCCAATCATATATCTACTCAATACGTTACTTGATCTTTATAGCTTCATTCTAATATGTTGGGTTGTCCTAAACTGGCTGGTTAAACTTAATATGGTGAACATATATAATGAAACTGTCAGTAGCATAATGCACATCTTGAACCAATTGACATATCCACCACTAAAGATTATTAGAAGATATATACCACCGTTCAACGGATTAGATTTATCTATAATGATATTGCTAATAACAATTCACTTTGTAAAATATACAGTAGCTTACTACTTTAGGTAGATGTTAAAAAAATATCTAAAATCAGCAATATATCTATCCCTTTTAATATATATATATATATCAGTTTTTAGCTATAACTATAAAGATCCTTCCTTAAACACGGCTACAAATGAGGAAGTGACAAATTTAGGTGGAATAGTAGGTTCATATTTAGCTGATATATTGGTTCAATTTCTTGGATTAACTAGTGTTACAATAGCTACAACCATAGTTTACTTGTTGATCTTCAGGCCATCAAAAAGGCTGCTAAAAATTCTCTATTTAATATTAATCAATTTAGGGATATGTGCTATACTACCACAACTTTCGCTAGGCATCACTGCAAGGTACAGACACAGTGGAATAATAGGGAATGCACTAATTAATAACTGCCCGTTTTATATATTTGTGATAGTAACATCAATAGGTCTTGTAGGATCTGTTGGTTGGAAGAGAACAATTTACTCTCTATTCTTCTTATGTAAAAAAATAGCTTGCTTATTTGTAAATGTTCCATTCTTCAGATCACATAAAACTACTGAGTATTCAATTGCACCATTAGTAGTAGAAGAAAAACATAGAACTAAAATCACTACTAAACAACAACCAAAAGAAAGACAGAAAAAAGCTACCGAGGAGATTTTAAGTGAGTTTAAGTTTCCAAGTATCCATTTACTTTCTAAAGCAGAAGAGTCTTTGCAGAGAAAACAGCTAAATGAAATGGAGAGCAATAAAAATTTATCTCTGCTGGAACAAGTCCTGAGTGATTTTGGCGTGCAAGGAAAAATTATCAGTGTATGCTATGGGCCGGTTGTGACTTTGTACAAACTTGAACCACAAGCTGGCACGAAATCTGCAAGAGTAATTGGCCTTGCAGATGACATTGCACGTTCGATGAGTGCACTCTCTGCACGTATTTCAATAATTCGTGGGCAAAATGCTATGGGAATAGAGTTGCCGAACAAGGAACGGGAAATTGTAATGCTGCGTGATTTGCTTGAATCCCCAGAATACCAAAATGCAAACTTAAATCTCCCAATTGCGCTTGGCAAAGAAATAAGTGGAAAACCAGTTATTGCAGATCTAACTAAAATGCCCCACTTGCTCGTTGCTGGAACCACAGGGTCTGGTAAATCAGTTGCGATTAACACTATGATTCTTTCACTCGTTTATCGATTAAGTCCTGATGAATGTAAGATGATAATGATCGACCCAAAAATGCTTGAGCTTTCAATATATGATGCAATACCGCATCTAATAACGCCAGTAGTAACAGAGCCAAAAAAGGCTGTTATCGCTCTTAAGTGGATAGTGAAAGAAATGGAAAACCGCTATCGCATGATGTCGTATTTGAATGTACGCAATGTTATAAACTATAATCAAAAAATCACAGAAGCGATGAATAGTGGAATAGAATTGGAGCGCGTTGTACAGATTGGCTTTAACTCAACAACAGGTAAGCCTTTGTTTGAAAAAATACCAATCAAGATGGAAATATTTCCGTATATTGTAGTGATCGTGGATGAAATGGCAGATTTGATGCTTGTTGCCGGCAAAGAAATAGAGTGCTCTATTCAACGCTTAGCTCAGATGGCTCGTGCTGCAGGAATACACATCATAATGGCAACACAACGCCCATCTGTGGATGTGATCACAGGTGTGATAAAGGCGAACTTTCCAACGAGAATCAGTTTTGCTGTTACTTCTAAGATAGATAGTCGCACAATACTTGGCGAACAAGGGGCTGAACAATTGCTTGGTATGGGTGATATGCTTTATATGGCCTCTGGTGGTAAGATTATTCGAATTCACGGCCCATTTGTGAGCGATGATGAGGTACAAGATATAGTTGATCATCTGAAAATGCAAGGTGAGCCAAATTATATGGAGGAAATTACCAAAGAAGATGAAAATTCTTCTGTGGAATCAGAAGGTGAAAGAGAGGATGAAGAAAACGACCTCTACAATCAAGCAGTGGCCATCATTCAAAGAGATCAAAAAGTTTCAACCAGTTACATTCAGCGACAACTTAGAATAGGCTATAACAGAGCAGCAAACATCGTTGAAAGAATGGAAAAGGAAGGTATTGTCAGCGCTCCAAATTACTCAGGGAAAAGAGAGATATTGGTTGAATAACAATCTTGTAATACCTTAATTTAAGTTTCCGCACTTTCAAAAAGCAAGTCAAACAAAATTATTAAAAGGTCAATACATAATGACAGTTAATTTAATAATAATTTAAACATTTGGAATGTAAAATTATAATATATTAATTAGCTAGGAGGTTAAAAATGTCTTTGTGGGAACGTATTATGTATAATTTTAAGGGTCTTGATAAGTTAGCAATAGAAGAATTGCAAAAAAGAGTGGGAGAACTAGAGAAGGTATCAGGGAACTTCGCAGGTTTGGAACAAGAAGTAATCAAACTGTCGGGTGAATTCACGGGAAATTTTAAAGAGCTATTAGGTAAATTCGACGGTTTGAACGATAAATTCGATGGTTTGCAAGAAAAGCTTACAGGCTTGCAAGAAAACTTCACAGGTTTAGAAGAAAAAGTGAAAACACTTACAGAAGCAGTAGCAGATCAAGAAAAAATAATGGCAACTTGTATCATAGTCAGTGCTGTTGCCGCAATAGCGGTCGCTTCTTTTGTTGCATTCTGTATCTATCAGGGAGTTAAGCTTGATAAAGAGAAGAAAAACGACTTATCTAAAGATACGCCAGACGCAAAACTTAGTAATGTAGATACTACCGATGGTACTGAAAAACTACAGAATAACTTAAAAGTTGCAAACATATAGCTGCATAACACTTTTCTTGAAAAGGTGTTACGCAACTTGTAACACCTTACTCTTCTCTTAGTCTGCGTAGGTTTTTTTGATAGCAAACATATCACTTTTTAGAAAAATATTTGTATTGTAAAGTTAGTAAAGATTCTGGTTTACTTAAAGTTTGTTAATTGCTATCTTTTAAAACACGATATTTACTATAGCACCATATGCTTAGGGTTTTTTCTAAAATTTTATTTATATTAATGTTTTTGGTTTCTAGCTTTTTTACTGTGCATAGTGCTGAAGCTAAATCTAAGCTCAGTAAGAGATACATACCTCCTGGTAACCCTGGTGGTGCAAACTTTCATACAGATGAGGATTTTGCTGAGTCATATAAACTGTATGAGAAGCGTAGGGAATTGCTCAAGAAAAAAAAATTACAAGATCGAGCTATAAATAAAGAAGATCTAATCAAAAAATTAAAAGAGAAAAAAATTGCTAGTCTTGATAATGAGCCAAATGACATGGAAGCTTGCATAGTCGACGATGAAGAGAGCGCTATGATAAATCAGCATGGTATTAATATCGCACGTTTAAGGGGTGCTGTATTTATAGATCAAGAGCCAGTTTTCCAGTATGAAAATAAGCAGCATGAAAGTGAACAACAAGAAGAGAAGAAAGTTACTTCAACACGAGAAAAAAAAGTTTCTCCTATGAATATCACTATAAAAAAAACTCCATCAAGAAGAACATGCTCACATGATTCTATTGCTAATTTGGATAACGTAGATGCTTATAGTTTGAATGGTTCAAGTTCATTTGGTAGTGTAGCTGACACAGTAAAATAGTATCACAATATTGGCCATTAATAATATGCTAGATAAAGACCTGATATTGAATGATAATACATATGAATTATCGCAGATTTCCAGGCACAAAACTCATGTTGTAGAAGTTGGAAAAGTAAAGATAGGCGGAAATAATCCTGTAGTTGTACAATCTATGGCGCTTGGCGTGCATATAGATGCTGATAATATAAAAAGTAGCGCAAAACATTATGCAAAAGAGATAACAGAACTAGCGCGTACAGGTTCAGAATTGGTGCGAATTGCCTTGAACTCAGAGGAGGTAGCAAGAGCAATACCTTATATAGTAGAAGAGATAAATAAAGAAGGTTTTGACGGTAAAATATTGGTAGGCTGCGGTCAATATGAGCTAGATAAATTAGTTCAAGATTATCCAGACAACATCAAAATGCTGGGTAAAATTAGAATCAATCCAGGCAATATAGGCTTTGGCGACAAACGTGATGAGAAGTTTGAAAGGGTGATAGAGTATGCAATAATGCACGATCTTCCGGTTAGAATTGGGGTAAATTGGGGTAGTCTTGATAAATACCTTTTGCAAAAATTGATGGATGAAAACTCTTCGCTTAGTAATTCAAGGCCTTCTGATGTTATACTGCGCAAAGCACTTGTAATGTCTGCTCTTGATAGTGCAAAAAAAGCTGAAGAAATTGGTCTAAATTCAAACAAAATAATCATTTCATGTAAAGTTAGCAAAGTACAAGATTTAATTTTAGTTTATATGGCACTTGCAAAATCTTCCAATTATGCGCTGCATTTGGGTTTAACTGAGGCTGGTATGGGCAATAAAGGTGTGGTAAATACCGCAGCAGGGCTTACTTATTTATTGCAAAATGGCATTGGAGATACAATACGGGCTTCTTTGACTCAACGTCCTGGTGAATCGCGTACTAATGAAGTGGTGGTGTGTCAGGAAATATTGCAGTCTATAGGCTTGCGACACTTTAACCCTCAGGTTAATTCATGTCCTGGTTGTGGGCGCACGAGTAGCGATCGTTTTCGTATATTAACTGAAGAGGTGAATGGCTATATAAAAACTCATATGCCGATGTGGAAGAAAAAAAATCCAGGTGTAGAGCATATGAACATTGCTGTTATGGGATGCATAGTAAATGGTCCTGGAGAAAGCAAACACGCAAATTTGGGAATCAGCTTACCTGGATATGGAGAAAAACCTGTTTCAGCAGTCTACAAAAACGGCAAATATTTCAAAACTTTACAAGGTGATAATGTCTCTGAAGAATTTAAGGCAATTATTGATAATTATGTGAAGAAGCATTACACGTAACCTTTCACGGTTAATTAATAGATAAATCGCAAATAAAAAAGAAAATTAAACCTTGTTTTTCTTTTTTCGTTGGGAATGTTCAAAAAAGTGTGTCAAACCGAAAAAAAAGTAATAAATTGATATAAAAAAAATGGAGGTTTGACTGACCTTACCCAGAAAAAGTGGAGAGAAAGTTTGGAATGTTTTTCACAAAGAGAATGATGAATCAAAATGCTCAGGAATGCAATAGTTAATAGTGACGTTGTTTGTTATAAAAAATTTCTATATATTCAAATATAGCAGTTTTGATATGCTGTTTAGAGTGCCGAGAGGTGTCTATTGGTAACTCCCTTTTTAGAGAACTGAAGAAGCTTTCCACAACAGAATTGTCGTAACAACAACCTTTATAACTCATCTATGTTTTTTATGGATAAGAGATATTGATAACCTTGCGAAGTATATTGTGAACCTTGATCACTATGTAATAGTAGATTTTTGGCAGGTTTACGCTTGTTAACGGCCATTAATAAAGAGTCCATAACCAATTGTTTATTTATTGAACTGCTCATTAACTACCATGCGTGAATATAGATCGATTATTGTTGCCAAATATAGCCATCCTTCTTTGGTTTTTATATAAGTAATCCCATACTTTATTTGGTTGATCGACAATAAAGTTTTGGTCTAATATATTGGGAGCTACTGTCCGTTTGTTGTTTCTTAATTTTAAATTTTCTTCTCAATATAGCCTGAATACCATTTTTCTGCATAATACTTTGCACTGTTTTTAAGTTGCAACTTTTACCCAAAGCCTTCAATTCAGCATGAATTTTAGGAGCTCCATATCTACATTTAGAAACTTGATATATTTTTTGAATAGCTGCGAGTAGCTCTTTATTTGCTGATTCTCTACTGCTTATTTTTCTTGTGGTCCACTTATAGTAGCCACTAGCAGAAAATCCTACATAATTCCTGTACTTTATAGCAGTTACTATATAAAAAAATATTTTACTCCTTTTGACTGGCCAGGGCTTTTTTTTAAATGTCTCTTTCCCTTGTTACTCTTGCTTTGTAAATCAAACCTCTCTTTGTCGTAAGGAGCCATGTTACCTCTACCTGGAAATGCATCTGCTGCCGACTTTTTTTCGTTGTGTTTCTTTATCCATTTTCCTAATAAACCACCCTTTATTCCTAAATCCTTTGCTATTTTTGTAATTGTTTGACCTGCCTTTCTTTGTTCATTTGCCAGTTTAACAGCTTCCAATTTGAATTCTGCCGTATATTCTCTTGCCATTTCTAATCCTCCAAAATTTTATTTTACCCGAAAAAACTCCTTTCTTTCTCTCCACTTTTTCTGGGTAAGGTCAAAATCTGGGATTCGGCCTTAATGGCATTAGCGTCGCATCAGCTTCACCCTCCCTGTGAGGTATTTTAGCTCTAATGCCTCACATCATAAAGATACAAGTGTCAAGCTACTTGGATGACAGGGGAGGGAGGCACTGGGATGACAGGAGAAGGTAGTGGGAGACACCCTGACAACCGTCATCCCGCTGCTTGTTAGCGGGATCTAGAGATACCGCGAATGAATCGCGGCATGACGTAGGACTGCTTTCATTCCAGTGCTTGACACTGGAATCCAGCCTTTCTGCAATCTTATCGAAAACGTTGTAACCACTTTCTATGCTAGTTTGCTTGTGAGCAACCTGGATTCCAGTGGGCTTTGTTGCATCGCTCTTCGGATAGTAGGTAACGCACAATAAATTTATGAAGCTATCTCAAATTTAGCCATACCAATATCAGTGAACTTATTGAGCAAATAGCATTTAACAAGTAGTTCCTTCTCACGATTAATCTCAGATTTGCTCCTAAAACTAAACCCAAATATTCGCTTCAACCTTGAGAAAAATCCTTCAATATACGATCTTTTTCCGTAATTTACTTCTTCTTTCCATCTTTTTATACCATTCTCACCATGTAATTTCATTAACTGAATAGCGGCATTTCTATCAAGCATATAATCCAATTTTGGATGCTCTGCTGCGTTGTTTTTCGGAGGAATTTTCGTTTTTATACCATATTGATTACACAGCTTATAGAGCTTTTCTCTATCATATGCCCTATCTGCATATAGTACTTTTATGACATACTGAAAATCGACTTCTTTTAGCAAATCACAAGCTCCATAGTGATCAGAGTAGACACCATTACTGTATTTTACAGCTATGGCTTTTTTGCTGTTTGTATTCAACATTACATGCAATTTTCTTGTCTGTTCATAGCTGCGATACTTTCTATCTTCGCTATTTTCCTTGCTATGACCAGGAGTGTTGTTGTATATACTAATTCCTGTACTGTCTATAGCAATTTCGATATCTTCCATATTATTTTTATCAATTCTGCAATCATTGATCTTAATATTAAGTTTCTTAAACCTTCTTGATGATTGTGAATAGCTGATAACTTGCAAATTTTTCCCAATTTGCTCAAGGTATCCTGCTATAAACCCAACTGTTTGCCTCAGGCCTATTCTAAATAAACAAGTTATTATGTGCACCAAAATTACAACTTTATCGCTATAAATATTGTTGCCACCTGGTATTTTTGGACCATTCTCGTACCACTTTTCTATGGCTTCGTTGATATAATGAAAAATATTTCCTCTTTTTTCTAGAAATTTGTTATATTCGCTATGGTTACTGACCCTCATTTTTTGTGGCATATTTTTTCTTTCAAGGTTAAATGGCTATTTTATAATGAATTTTGTCAGTAGCCACCAGATTTTTTCAGTTGCTATGCAACAAAGCCATCCAGATTGGATACTGAGTTGGTGAGTATAAAAGTATAGCTTCTACGTCATACCACTGCGGTATCTCTTAGCCGCTAACACGTAGCGGGATGACGATTGTCGGTGAACTTAAGTTACTTTAGCCATAAATATTTAAGAAATTTACCAAACGAAAAAAAGGCAAAAGAAGCCCCGAGTAGCGAGTTTTGACTCTATATTACTGTAAGTGGCGCTGTAATAATGTGCTGACGCTTAGTTTAAGCGCGGTTTGGCTGAATGTAGAAAAAATTTAAAAGACATGCAGCCGCTATAATTTTATGTAATCCGCCAAAAAATACCCTAAGTTTTTTACTGAATTTTGTCATTGAGCCTGCAGGTCAAAAACAAGTTTTGAGTCATAAATACCCTTAATGCCATAATAAGGGGGCTGGCGGAGTTTGTCAAGCAAGTTTTTTCGTTTAATCCGTTTCTATGAGCTACTTGGATGATGAGGTTACATATTTATGACCACCTCTTATTTCCGCTCAAACAGTTTTTCAATATCACTCAATTTCATTTCTATATAAGTTGGTCTTCCGTGGTTGCATTGCCCGGAATATGGGGTTTTTTCCATTTGTCTAAGCAGCACATTCATTTCTTCTAATCTCATTTTCCTGCCTGCTCTAATTGATCCATGACAAGCGATAGTGGCCAATATTTTGTTCACTTTATCTTCTACTGGCAATGTATCTTCTATTTCCGTTAATCTATCGACTATATTAATTAGCATCTCTTTCACATCTATTGCTCCCAAAATTGCAGGGATTTCTTTTACTATCACTTTATTTTCTGATTTGATTTCAATATCAAAACCCATTTCAAATAACCTATCTTTATAGATTTCAATCATCTCCATTCCGGCTTGATTTTTGATTTCAACCGTTTCAGGAAGAAGTAGTTTTTGTCTTTTTATACTTGATTTTTGTTTTAAGCATTCATATACTAGTCTTTCATGGGCTGCATGCTGATCGACTATAATCAATTTGTCCCTTACCTCTGCAATAATATAAGTATTATAGACCTGACAGCGTGCAAACCCGAGCGGGTGGCTCTCTATCAAATCAACTTGCTCTAACACCTTTTTTTCCAGAACCATAGTCTCCGCTTGTGATGGAAATTTCTGTATGCCGGTATAATCAAACGATTTTGACTGTTCTGATAAGCCTTTTGCTTTTTCATTTGGAGAAGCAAATTCTTTTATTAGTTGATTTTCAAAAGGACTTGGCCTTCTTTCATTTTGAACATCAGGTTTATCAAAAGGATCTGGCAATGTTGAATCCATTTTCTGGTCATGCGCTGGAAAGGTGCCTATCCTTCTTGACAATGCTTTAATTAATCCTCTTGTCATTATCTCATATATGAGCTTCTTATTCTGAAACCTTACTTCTGACTTATTTGGATGCACGTTTACATCTACTTGATCATAAGGTATCTCTAAATGTAACGCTGCAAAAGGATACCTATCGCTTGGAATAAAATCATGATATGCATACCTAACTGCGCCAATAAGTAAATTATCTTTAATTGGCCTTCCATTAACAAACGTATAGATCTGAGTTGACTTACCACGATTGACGGTCGGTTTACAGATGTGTCCCGTAAGTTTAATGCCGTCTTCTTCTTCATTAATCTCCAGAGAACTGCCCTGAAATTTTTCTTCTACTTCACACAATCTATGAAATAACGAAGTCTGCTTAGCGTATTTTAAGAGCTTTTTATTACCTGAAGTGAGAGTAAACCCTATATGATAGTTAATCATTGCTAGGTTGTTTACAATATCAACAATGCTTTGAGTTTCTGCTCTTTCAGTTTTTAGAAATTTTAGTCTATTTGGAGTGGCAAAAAATAAATCTCGTACTTCAATATGTGTGCCTTGTGATAAAGAGTAAGGAGTTTGCTCCCCTATTTTCTCTCCACCCTCATAACTTATAGACCATGCTTCATTTGCTTCTCTTGCCTTAGACGATAATTTTATCCTACTTACTGCTGCTATTGAAGGCAGAGCTTCTCCTCTAAAGCCAAGATGCTTGATTTCTATCAACTCATTGTCGCTCAATTTTGAAGTAGCATGGCGCATAAACGCAAGTTCTAAATCGTTTTTTTCTACTCCGTTACCATCATCTGTCACAATAATAAGGTTACGCCCACCACTTTCTATTTTAATCTCTATTTCTAAACTTCCAGCATCTATTGCATTTTCCACTAATTCCTTTACTACACTTGCTGGCCTTTCTATCACCTCCCCCGCTGCTATACGGTTTATGGTTTTTGTGTCTAAAAGAATTATTGCCATAGATTTATTATGAAACTGGTTTTTCTTTTACTTCTTTGGTCTGTTTCTCTCTCCACTTTTTTAACCTACCTGCAATTTCACTGTTGGAAATTGACAATATAGATACGGCAGTAATGGCAGCATTATATGCTCCATTTTCTCCTATAGACATGGTTGCAACTGGAACACCCTTTGGCATTTGAACTATAGAGAGTAGACTGTCCAGCCCATTTAATTGTTTACTATGCACAGGAACGCCGATAACTGGTAAACAAGTTAGTGACGCAACCATACCAGGTAAATGAGCTGCACCTCCTGCACCAGCTATAATAACCTTAAAACCTTCTTCTTGTGCAGATTTAGCAAAATTGAAGAGCCTTTCTGGTGTTCTATGTGCAGATATTATGAATATATCATGTGAAACTTCTAATGCTTTTAACATATCAACAGTATGGACCATAGTGGTGTAATCTGACTCACTTCCCATAATAACAGCAACATCTTTTTTTATTTTTGTCATATTCAACACAATTTTACTTACTAACTAAATAATGTTCCAGCTAAAAAGCAACAAATATTTAAATTATATTATAAATATAATATATAGAATTCTCGTTAAAATAGAAATTTTAAAAATTTAAATAAATATTTATATTAAGATATAGAGATATAAACTTCTTATGTAAGATAAATTTATAAAATAATTATTTTTGTATTTCAAGCTTTGTAATCTTAGCTTGTTCTTTCTATAAATGGTTTTTTCAGATAGACTGATGGTAAAATGGTAATTTAAAATTACTAGAAATTTGATAAAAATATTAATATATAATCAACTTAAAGTTTTAAATATTGATATCATATAATTATTGACAAGTTACATGATATTAATATCTTGGTATATTAAATATTATGTTATAATATTTAATAAAGTTAATTGATATGTGAGTGTAAGAATTATGGAAATAATATCGTTAAATAACTTAGACAGTGCAGGAATAAAAACAAAGTTGCTTTATATAATAAATAAAATTGTAGAAAAAAATGCTTGGACTCAGGCTTTTGCAGCTGAGAAACTTGGTATTGATCAGCCAAAGGTATCGCAAATTAAAAATGGTAAAATAGATGGTTTTTCTTTAGAGCGATTGTTAGGATTTCTAAAAAAACTTGATCATGAGATAACAATCACGATGACAGAAAGCCAAGAAATAAAATCTGAGGCAGAAAAAGTAAAACATGAAGTTGAATCGCAATAGATACAAAGTTGACAACTTGTTTTTTGTGATATAGTATAAAACTTATTAAGGTAGTATCTTATGGCTGAGTCTATTGTAGAAAAGTGTATAGAACGGGTAAGTAACCGTTTCAAATTGGTTCTGTTGGCAAGTCAAAGAACACATGATTTAAATACAGGGGCAAGTAATCCAATTCAAGCAGCTAAGTTTAAAGGTCATAAAAATACCATAGTTTCCTTACATGAAATAGCAGGAAAACAGGTGGATACTCATGAGCTGTTTAGCCTTTTGGTAGGTAGATGCAAGGAATACATGAAAGGAAATATGAATAATGTTTACAGCAGTAATACAAGTAAGCTAGCGAATTTATTAAATTTTTCTGATAACACAGATCTTGATGCAAGTCAAGAAAGCCAAGATTATGAAGTGGATGGTGAAATAGATGATGAAATAAATGATCAAGATGGCGATGAAGAAGTATCCGTTTAGAAATCTACTGAAGTCACATAGTCTTTAAATGATTTGCATTGCTATCTATACACTGTTGTTCTGTATGAGTGTAATGTTGTGTTGCATAGTGTCTAAGTCAAATGATGTGTACAATAAGGTTTTAGCGTTCAATAATTTCTCAACGCAAGTAGTTGTACTTATAACAGCAATATCAATCATTCTGAATAATTTTTTTTTAATTGATATAGCATTGTTGTATGCTAGCGTTAGCTTTATATCAACTATAGCACTAATGAGATTAATGTTGTTTTGATAATTTATGATAGGATCCATTTTCATATTTTTAGGTATTTGTTTGATAATTATTTCAAATATAGGGGTGATCAGATTTCCTGATTTCTATACTAGGTTACATGCAGCAGGTATTACAGATTCTAGCGGTGCAACGTTATTGTTAATTGCTTTTGCTTTGCAGAATGGATTTTCAATCAATACTGTTAAAATAGTATTATTAATTTTTATAATATGGGTAGCTAACTCAACTAATAGCTATATTTTAGCGCGCACTCATTATAAAGTTAAGAAAAAAACTGTTAAAGAAGGCTAAGGTGTTAGAAATATTAAATGTAGTGTTACTTTTGTTGTTACTAACAGTTACGGTTTTTATAGTTTTCTCGCGACATTTAGTCGTAAGTGCTGTTCTAATGTGTGTATTTAGTTCACTGATTGCGCTTATATACTTAATTATGAATGCACCTGATGTTGCAATTACTGAAGCTTCTGTTGGTGCGGGGCTCAGTACAGTTTTTACGTTTGCAGCACTCTCCTTGATAAAGAATCATAAAGTAAATCTATCTCATAACCCTATAACGCTTTTTTTTATGTTATTTCTGGCTGTATGTTTGTCATATTTTATGATTCAATTGCCAGATTTTGGCAGCCACAATGCTCCGATCCACTTGCATGTTGCTCCTTATTATGTGGAAAATACCGAAAAAGCTACCGGTATTCCTAATATAGTGACAGCTATTTTGGCAAGCTTTCGTGGTTATGACACGTTTGGAGAAACTATAGTAGTTTTTACTGCTGCGCTTTGTATAACGTTGATATTAAAAGAAGAAAAAGAAAATGATTAAAGATCCGATATTAAATGCAGTAACATTTTTGATGATACCTTTTATCATTTTATTTGGTTTATACATACAATTTCACGGTGATTACACTCCGGGTGGAGGTTTTCAAGCAGGAATAATTATTGCCTCCGGGATAATATTATATTCAATGCTATTTGGTGTATCTACAACTCTAAAAGCAATACCTTATTCTGTGATTAGATTGACTAACGTGTTAGGTATTTTAATTTATGGAGGAACGGGCGTTGCAACAACTTTACTTGGCCAAAATTTTTTATCTTATGATATCTTGTTAACCAATAATAGAACCGGTCAAAAATTAGGTATTTTTTTGGTGGAATTAGGTGTAGCATTTACTGTCTGCTCCTCTATGTTAATTATATATATAAATTTTGCTCGTAGGAAAAAACAATGACTTTATATAATTATACGATTATTATTGTATTAATGGTGCTAGGTTTATATATTATTATAAACGATAAAAATTTAATCAAGAAAATGATAGGGGTAAGCGTCTTCCAAGCATCTGTTTTGTTATTTTACATATCTCTAGGATATATAAAAAGTTCCTTGCCTCCTATATTGGTTTCAAATTTTTATTCATATAGCAATCCTATACCCCATGTTTTAATGCTTACTGCTATAGTGGTTGGAATTGCAACATTTTCAGTTGGATTATCCATAGCAGTAAAAATGGAAGAAAAGTATGGAACAATCGATTAAGACAAGTGTACATAAATTAACAGTATCTTAAACTATATGAAGTAACAAATAGCCACAAGTTAAAAGTAAAATTATAGACTTGCTCGTTGTAAGTTTGTTTGTTAATAAGAAATAAAATTATAAACTATAAAGGTAATGATGTCAACTATTAATGATGCAGAAGATAAGAAAAAAATTATCAAAGATCTGGTAACTAAGAGTATAAAAAAGGGTGGTTTTATCACCTTTGATGATATAAATGATAAATTATCAGATGAAAATTTTTCGTCTGACTTTATAGATGATGCTATATCTTTATTGCAGGATTCCGGAATTAATGTGCTTGAAAGTAGCGAAGATGAAGAAGATATTCCTTCCAACAGTGATGATAGTAAACTTGATGATGATGACACATCGCCAAATGTTACTGCAACTTTAGTACAAAATGATGATCCAGTGAGGATTTATTTACAAGACATGAGCTCCGTAAAGCTTTTATCAAGGGCAGATGAAATCGAGATAGCAAAAAAAATTGAATCTGAAAAGCATAACATGTTACGTGCAATAATTGAAACATCAGTAACATTAAAGGTGATAAAAGTATGGCGTGATGATTTAAGTAATGGAGCTCTCTTACTGAGAGAAATTATAGATCTGGATGCAATTTATAACTCTGATTTTAATGTGGTACCCAAAGAAGAAAGTGAAGAAAGTGAAGAGAGTGAAGAAAGTGCTGAAGATGTTGAGGATTCTGAGGATGTTTCTGAAGATGCTGAGTACTGTAGTGATGATGAGAAAGATAGTAAAAAAAGTGATGATGAGAAAGACGGTAATAATGAAGATATAAGTTCAGTCAATTTAAATGTTTCTATTCTTGAAATGGAAAGTGACTTATTGCCAAAGGTCATAGTTGCATTGGATGAGATAATTACTTTAACAAATGAAGCGTTGATATTAAGAAAAAATTCTAAAAATTTCTCTAATGAGCTAGAAAATTTGTATAATCAAATATGGTCTATAGCATTACAAATTAAGTTAAGTGATGCTGCTGTTGCCAGAATTACACAAGAACTTTATAAGATAAATAGATCCATTACGCTTGAAGAGGCTAATCTTATTGCTGAGGCTAGAAAATACGATATCGATAGAGAAAGTTTCTATAAAGTTTATGATGACGTGCTTTTAAAGCACGAATTGAAAAAGATAAGTCTTTTAAAGATCAATGAAAATCAGTCCTCTTTTACAGGTGAATTAAAAAACAAATTTTTAAGGTTTATAGACGATAACTCTGAACATATAGCTAGTACCTTGAACGGTATTAAGCAGCATATACAGGAAGATAACGTACAAGAATTTAAGGAGCTAATCAAGAGAATACAAAAACACGAACGAGAAGTCTCTGAAGCAAAGCAAGAAATGATTAAGGCTAACTTAAGGCTAGTAGTTTCCATTGCTAAGAAGTATTCAAAAAGAGGCCTTGATCTGCTTGATTTGATACAAGAAGGCAATATTGGTCTTATGAAGGCCGTGGATAAGTTTGATTACAAACGTGGATATAAATTTTCAACTTATGGCACTTGGTGGGTAAGACAATCAATCACTAGAGCAATACCTGAGCAGTCTAAAGTAGTTAGAATACCAGTTCATATGGTGGAAATTATCAGTAAAATCAACAGAGCATTAAGAAAGATGACTCATGAGATGGGAAGAGAGCCGACGTTAGAGGAATTGAGTGTAGAACTGACAATGCCACTGGAAAGAATACGCAAAGTTATGAAAATAGCAAGGGATCCAGTAAGTCTTGAAGCTCCAACAGGAAAAGATGATAGTAGTACCTTTGGTGATTGTATAGAAGACAAGCGAGTCTCCAGGCCAGAGGATGCTGCAATACTTGCTGACTTGCGTGGCATTACAACCAATGTTCTTGCAACTTTAACACCAAAGGAAGAAAGAATTTTAAGAATGCGTTTTGGCCTTGGTAAAGATGGGAAGGAACATACCTTAGAAGAAGTAGGAAAAATTTTTAATGTAACACGTGAGAGAATTAGGCAAATAGAGGCAAAAGCACTGCGCAAGTTGAAACATCCAAGCCGTGCTAGAAAACTTAGAGGGTTCTTTTAAGTATACGTGTCAAGTTAAGAAGAAGCTGATTTTGCCCGGAAAAAGTGGAGAGCAAGTTAGGCCAAAGTTGTATAATTTCACCGCTATTTTTCTTTTTCTATGAATCTAATGAAACAACATGCTAATCTACAGTAAATATTATGACAAACAAAAATGACAATTCTAATTCAAAGTATAGAAATTTTTATGTTCTGGGTGATAGCTTATCCGATAATGGCGCAATCATTGGAATTTTAAATAATTTATCCTTTGCAAAAAGCGTAAAATTTGATGATCCTTTTTATCAAGGAAGATCTTTTAGCAATGGCCCTACTGCTGTTGAATATATAGCAAAATATTTAGATTTAGATGAATTTAAACCTGGGTGAAGTTATTCATTTTTTGGGAGATGCCACGAACAGCAAGGTCAGAATTACGCAGTTTCATATGCAACAGCATCTGAAATTTTTGACCCTATTTTTTCTTATTTCTTCAATAAATTTCGTTTAGCTAACCAGCTAGATGCGGTAATTAAACATCATCCAGATATAGGTAAAGAAGATTTATTTTGCATCATAATCGGCGGAAATGATGTTATGGTTGCCACTGCTTATGACGATACTAAAGCGGAAGAAGTGTTGGAACAAGCAGTGAGTGAAATATGTAATGCACTTAAGGTTCTAAATGAACATGGTGTTAAGCATGTAGTTGTTGCAAATGCACCTGAAGTTGGCTCAATACCAGCTTTTAATAGAGATGAAGAAGCAAGGGAACTAGCTACAAAGCTCACGGAGAGTTTCAATGCAAAACTGGCTAAAGGCTTAGATTATATGAAGAAAAGTACAAATCTTGAAATAAAAGCATTTGATCTTAACTCTAAAATGAGAAGTATGTTTAGCGAATACAAGAGCAAAGGTTTAAATTGTCAAGATGCATGCACATCGAACATTGCAGACCAAGTTGGGAGATTTAAAGAAAATATAAAAATACTCTTAAAGTTGATATTTAAAGGGGAACTTGACGTTCACTATAACCCTGGGTGTAGCAAAGAAACACTAAAGGATTATTTCTTTTTTGATTATTTCCATCCAACTGCGGAACTTCATCATGAAGTTGGTAATGAAGTGTATGAGTTGATTTGACACAGTTTTTTTGAACATATCCTTTTAAATAGTAACCAGACTGCATTCTGTGATTTTTAGCAAAACACGATCTTTCATTTGAGCTTTCTTCAATTTAAAATAAATACAGAAAATTGCTGCCTATAGCTAAACTAACTTAGATTTACCGACAATTTGAAAAACCGTCATCCCGCTACTATATAGTTATTGATATATATTTTCTTTTAAGCTCTTGGTTTTGATCGATAAATGTAATCATTTCATCTTCTAAAGTTTTAATTTGATTACGTAAAATTGCAAGAAGTTCCTCTATTTGTTTGATTATAGATGTATCAGTTACCTGTTGGATTTGGGTTTTTTGTATTTTTGCTATTTCTACAAGTTGGTTTCTACGAGATAATTTTTGTTTCAAGCAATCAATATTACCATTACTAACTGTTAAAGGAGTAACACGCATATCTGTATTATTAATATAACGTGAGATGATACTGCAGTCTATTTTATCAGTTTTTGTAGTAATACCAAGGCTTTTAGCATAGTCTCTCCCACCTTGGTTGAATGACGTACACCTCAAAACCATTGCTTAGTAAAGTATAGGCACATAATTTTTCGTATCCACCAGTTGCCTCAAGACCAATTTTGGTTACATTATGCAAACGTAAAAAGTCCAGCATTTCATCAATGGATTGTACATTGTTTTCAAATATTTTATAATGCTCAAGTGGGTGAATGTGGAGATCTAATTTACTTTTGCTAACATCAATGCCAGCAATAATGTTTGATGAATTCATAATTCCTCCGTAATAATAACATATACTGCATTTTCCAGCCTTATATACGAGCCTAAAAGCTCAATCAGTTGTTCGGAACTTTCAGTATAATAAACCAGAGAAGAGAACCTTGCTGAACAACGATTCTTATAATCAAGGGGCGTGACGGTTCCTCTTCTCTGTGTGTCTTTAATATCACTACTTTGATATTTATAAAGACCTGTTCTTAACATATAAGGGAAGTGTCCTCTAGGTAAGATTGTGGAGTATTCGTTGCAGCATTTGGCTGTTCAATTACGCTAGTTGATTCTTTAGGTATACTATTTCCTTCAAAATTTCCATCTTTTTATTATGTTCTCTTTAGCATTTTGAGAGTGAATTATTCTAGTTTTGATATTTAAACGTTTTGTATCTGCTGTAATGATTTCACTTCCAGTTTGCTATTCTTTACATATTGAATTGCAAGCACTAACGCTTTACTTCCGGAAGCTGTGGTGCTGTAAGCTATATTTTGCAAAATAGCAGTTCTCCTGATATCTTTGCTGTCTGAGACTGACTTTACACCTTTTGAAGTATTAATCACTAGATTTATTTTTCCATCTTTGAGCATATCAACTATGTGGGGTCTGCCTTCTCTTACTTTATTTACAGCTTGTGCAGCAATGCCGTTATTGTTCAGATACGAAGCTGTGCCTTTGGTGGCATATATTTCAAAACTCAGTTCTTTCAACATTCGTGCAACTGGCAATATATACTTTTTATCATCATCTTTTACTGAAACCAGAGCTGTTCCTTCTGTTGGTAACTTGTATCCTGCAGCCATGTGCACTTTTGCAAGTGCAGCTTCGAAAGATGAGTCGATTCCCATCACTTCTCCTGTTGATTTCATTTCAGGACCAAGTAAAGTATCCACTCCTGCAAAGCGGGTAAATGGAAAAACAGCAGCTTTAACTGCAAAATGATTGAAAGGCTTGTTTTCCTGATTCAATTTTTTACCCAAAATAACTTGAGTGGCAAGCTTTGCAATAGGAATATTGATTACCTTGGAAATAAAAGGAACGGTTCGACTAGCCCTTAAATTCACTTCAAGTATGTATACATCACTAGACCTCTTGCATAACTCGATTTCTGAAGGCAATTTTGTCGTCAAAGCTTGTCTGCGCTCCTCAAATACATTCGAGTATTCTGTGGTGCTCATCTGCATTTTTTCTAAAAATTTCTCATCACAAACAGGTTCTGCAAGAGGTCTATTCTCTTGAACAGCAAACTGAATGTTTATCAGACCTTTCACTTCTAGTGCAAGAGCTATTCTTTCAGTTTGTAGCTTAATCTCTTTTATTACTTCGTCACTCAATGTATTTGTCGGTATTGAGCATGTTGAATCACCAGAGTGGATACCAGCTTCTTCAATGTGCTCCATGACCGCTGCAATGAAAACTTTTTCCCCATCACATACAGCATCAACGTCAACCTCAACTGCATTGACTAAAAATTTATCAAGAAGCAGCGATCCGTGTTCAAAAATTTTGGTTTGATCCAAGACGTACTCTTTAAAGCTCTGAGTATCGTGTCTAATCGACATAGACTGACCGCCGAGGACATATGATGGCCTGACTACTAGTGGAAACCCCACCTTTTCTGCGTTGGTTAACGCTTCTTCTACTGAATGGCAGATAGAACTTTCAGGTTGTTTTAAATTAAGTTGCAAAGCAAGATTTTTAAATCTCATGCGATCTTCTGCAAGGTCAATAGAATCAAACGAAGTTCCCAGAATTTTGAAACCTCTCTCGTTAAGCACTTTGGCTAACTTTAAGGGCGTTTGACCACCTATTTGAACTATTACACCAACCAGTGTGCCATTTTCTTGCTCTTTACTTAGTATTTCAAGCACATCCTCTGCAATGAGTGGTGCAAAATATAAACGATCAGCGGTATCGTAGTCAGTTGAGACAGTTTCGGGATTACAGTTGATCATTATTGTTTCATACCCCATTTCTTTGGCGGCAGAAGCTGCATGTACGCATGCATAATCAAACTCAATACCTTGACCAATGCGATTTGGACCACTTCCTAAAATGACAACCTTTTCTCGGTCAGAAATGTCCGCTTCGCATTCTGTCCTATTTGTAATGTCTCCCTCATAGCAGCCATACATATAAGCAGTGCTCGATTCAAATTCAGCCGCACAGGTGTCTACACGTTTATAAACTGGATGAATGCCAAATTTTTTCCTTATTTCCTCAATTTGTTTTACTCGATCTCCAGCGTATAACGCTGGCTGGATCCCAGTGTCACGCACTGGGATGACATTAGAGGGTACTGGGATGACAGAGGTAGGTCTATTACTTAACTTTGCCAATCTTGCATCTGAAAATCCCATTTTTTTCATCTCTAACATTTCATATGCAGTCTCAGGAAGGCCGTTTTCCTTGATTTTTTGTTCAGCCAAGATGATTTGCTGTATATTTTGCAGAAACCATAAGTCATATCCTGTAATCGAATTTATTTCTTCTATGCTAATTCCGTGGCGCATTGCGTCAGCAGCAATCAGTAATCTGTTTGGTAGCAATTTTGCTAATTGAGATTTTATGTGATCAATATCAATGTTCTCAGGAAATACTTCATCAAGTCCTGTAAAATCAGTTTCAAGTGAACGGAAAGCTTTCTGTAGTGACTCATTAAAAGTGCGGCCTATAGACATCACTTCTCCCACTGATTTCATGGAGGTTGATAATTCACAATTCGTCCCCTTAAATTTCTCAAACTCAAATCGAGGAATTTTAGTGACGATATAATCAATCACTGGTTCGAATGCTGCTGGTATTATTGGAGCGCAGTCGTTACGTATTTCATCGAGCGAATAGCCGATAGCAAGTTTGGTTACAACTTTTGCAATAGGATAGCCTGTTGCTTTCGAAGCAAGTGCAGAAGAGCGAGAAACCCTTGGATTCATCTCAATCACAACGAGGCTTCCATCTTCTTTAGGATTCACTGCAAATTGAACATTTGCACCACCGGCACTAACATCAATTTCTCTCAGCACTGCTATAGATGCATTTCTCATCTGTTGGTATTCTACGTCACGCAGAGTCAAAGCAGGAGCAACAGTTATGCTATCCCCAGTGTGCACTCCCATCGGATCAACATTTTCTATCGAACAGACTATTATGCAGTTATCTTTACAATCGCGGATAACTTCCATTTCATATTCTTTCCAGCCAATAATTGATTCATCTATCTGAACTTCATTTATTGGCGAAATTTTGAGAGCACTTTCTGCGATATTGAAAAACTCCTCTTTATTATATGCTATACCACTACCTGCGCCACCAAGAGTGAATGATGAACGGATGATTGCTGGTAATCCAACGTAGTCCAAAGCCTTTTTTATTTGTTCTTGATTTTTTATAATGATACTTTTGGGGTATTTCAGTCCTATTCTATCCATGGACTGACGGAATAACTCTCTATCCTCTGCTTTTTTTATTGCTTCTCTATTTACCCCTATTAATTCTACATTGTATTTGTCTAACACTCCATCATCTGCAAGTTTTATTGCACAATTGAGCGCTGTTTGCCCGCCCATTGTTGGCAATATTGCATCTGGCATCTCCTTAATTATAATTTTCTCTATGATTTCAGGCAGTACCGGCTCAATATAAGTTGCATCAGAAAACTCAGGATCTGTCATTATAGTTGCGGGGTTGGAGTTAACCAAAATGACTTTATAACCTTCGCTTTTTAATACTTTACAGCTTTGCGTTCCGGAATAATCAAACTCGCATGCCTGACCTATAACTATTGGGCCTGCTCCTATTACTAATATAGATTCTATATCTGTGCGTTTCGGCATAATTACAATAACGGTCTCTATTCAAGTAATGTTACCAATCTTTCCTGTATATGTGAATTTTTATTAAACCTATTAGCTAATTACTTTTAGGCTTGACGCATAACTGTACAAACATTGCAATTTGCGTGGCAGATTCCAGTGCTTGACACACAGCTGTACAAACATTCATTTTTGAAGGTAAATTGCACAGCAAATGATGTCATTCAAGTAGCTGACACTGGTTCCTTTATGACGGCAGTGCCCAGAGGTGTCATCCCAGTCTGGGATGGCTTTGTTGCATCGCTACTTATGAAAGGCTAACTATAGTTAGGATTATAAGCAACCTATTGAAAATCTTGTTTTTTTGCAATCAATCTGATCAAATTTAAGAATAGTAATTTGTTATTTATATTAATAAATTTAATTCTATTGAAAATAGCTAAAGCATTGAAATTCTTGAATTTTAGCCGGATTGGTAAATGGTAGTGAAATTTCTTTTACTCAAATTTAGGTATTCATTGACCGTTCTTGTTATAAATACCAGAATAATAAGCTACTGATATTCCCTATCTTTTTTATCTTTAATCCATCATAGCTAGCGATGCAACAAAGCCGTCTGGGATCCAGAAAACTTAACTTTAAATAAGTGGCTGCATAATAAAGACTAGATTCCAGACTGGAATGACACCATAGAGGCACTGGGATGACATCCTTCCTAGTGGACTCAAATCACAATGTTCATACAGTTGTGGGCTTAACGGTATCTTTGCAGATACTATGGTAATTTATTCGGGAGATTTGCTGAGCGGTAAGATTTTTCCTGATATGCTGCAGTCTTCAGAAGCTAATTCCACAAATTTATCTGTTAGTTTATCAGGTGACACCAATTCAGATCCAGGAAATGCCTGCTCACTACCCACAGGTCCTTCCGTGTATACAGCATTTACACATAATTTTGTATGTTTTGTCTCAGATGCATATATCTGCACCATTATTTCTAGTGCAACTTTACTTGCAGCATACGGCATCCAATATGGATAAGAGGAAGGAGAAAGTGTCACTTCTGAGGTCATGAATATCGCTCTTCCAGCATTAGACTTTTTTAGCATTGGATCTAAGTTTTTTAGTAAGTACCAATTGGCAGTAAAATTTGTATTCATTACGTTCTGTAGCTCTTCAATCTCACAGTCATGAATGGGGTTCAGTTTGCCTAAAATTCCAGCACACGCAACTAATATATCAAGTGCTCCAGATTCTGATAATTTCAGGCTTTCTATCATGTTTGTCAGTATCTTTACATTCTCAAAGTCTAAAAGATCAAGCTGAATTAGTTTCACAGAGCCTTCTTTAAATTCTTCAAGCTCTTCAATTTCATTATATAGTGGCTTGAGATTATCAAGAGATCTTGAAATCAGAATCACACATGCACCTTCTCTTATAAACCTTTTTGCAACAGCAGAGCCTATTCCACCTGAAGCTCCGGTGATTAAAGCTACTTTACCTTCTAACTTACCCATTTCTTTCTCCTTAGCGAGATCCATTGAAATATTTTAGCTGAAAATTGAATTTTGCTCCATATATAAAAATCAAACTTAGCATATAAAAAAATAGTAATGACACTACCACACCACCTAAACTTCCATATATCAAATCCAGTTGGTCAAAGGAAGCTTTTAAGTATTGCTTAAAAGCTGAAGCAGAAATCGTCCAAAGAATAACAGCTACACAAGATCCAGGAAATACGTCTGATAAATTTTGTTTTATGTTTGGTAACATAAAATATAGCCAAGAGACTACTGTGAAAAGTACAAATTCAATAAGTAAATACCTAGTATAACTTAGCCCCTGATAGGAAAAATCAATTAGCATTGGTACTAGTGTAGAAAACACTATAGTTAGAGTTATAATAAGCGTGATTACTAAAAATTGTAATATACTTAGTACTCTTCTTAATATATAAGGCGGCGAAACCGGAACTTTATAGGCCTTATTGAGTATTGTTCTAAGCCCTTCAATTGTCGATGAAGCGGTCCAAACAGCACCTACAATTGCTAAAGTTAGTAAGCTTTGCGGCGGGCCTGATATTATCTCCCTAATACGCGGCATCAAAGATGATAAAATATCCTGTGGCATGTTATCAATGATAAATACCCAGCCAATGTTGTACTGGTCTAAAAAATTTGCGAATGTTGACGCCACAGCCATTAAAACGATGAGAAAAGGAAATATTGATAACAGAATTAAAAATGATAAATACCCTGCATGCTCCACTCCATCATTATAAATTGTGTCAATCAAAGCACGATAAAGACAATAAACGATGCTGTAAAATTTCTGTAGCACTGTAATATAAACGAACCAAGAAAAGTATTCTAAATGAAATAAAGGATACTTTTAAGCAAAAAAATCCTCACCATTTACTTAAATTTAATCAAAATGGTAGATAATCCAGCATTAAATAGAAATTATCGGAGGCATAATGAAAAATTTTCTTCTACTTGTGGCATTAATTCTCTCCTTTGCATTTGATGCAAATGCTGCAAATACTTTTGTTGATAAAAATGATACAACATCATCGGTGATATGCAAGATAATAGGCTATACTCACGGCATAGGTGGACCGATGATCACAATAGTGATAATTGGTGCAGCTTTGCTTGCGATATTCGGCAGAATGCCATGGCCGGCACTTTTTGCACTTGGTGCGTTCACTGCTGTGTTTTTTGGTGCTCCTGTAGTCGTTTCAAAAATAACACCAGGAGGTGTGATTTGTAAAGACGGTGTAGTAACAAATAAGTAATAGAAATTATTGGAGGCATAATGAAAAATTTTCTTCTACTAGTGGCGTTAATTCTCTTCTTTGCATTTGATAATGCTTTTGCTAGCAGTGTTACTGATGACGCAACGTCAAACACAATATGCAAAATAGTAGGCTATACTCACGGCATAGGTGGACCGATGATCACAATAGTAATAATTGGTGCAGCATTGCTTGCAATATTTGGCAGAATGCCGTGGCCAGCGCTTTTTGCACTCGGTGCATTTACTGCTGTGTTTTTTGGTGCTCCTGTAGTTGTTTCAAAAATAGTACCAGGCGGTGTGATTTGTAAAAATGGTGCAACTGCTTGCCCTGATGGTAAAACATGGGATACAACAAATAATGTATGTAAATAGGTACTAAATTTAGAAAAACATTAGCTGAATGGTGCTTCTTAAAGGAGCACCATTATTCCACAATTGTATAAATGTTGTCCAAGTGAATAACACTGAGATCCGGGAATTTTTATAAACTGATAGGATGACAAATTTACTAGAACCCTCACCATTTACTTAAATTTAATCAAAGCGATAGATAATCAAACATGAAACAGAAATTATAGGAGGCGTAATGAAAAATTTTCTTCTACTTGTGGCGTTAATTCTCTCCTTTGCGTTTGATGCAAATGCTAATACTAGTGGTGGCACCACCAACACCACCACCAACGCTTTTGTTGATGAAAATGATACAACATCATCAGTGATATGCAAGATAATAGGCTATACTCACGGCATAGGTGGGCCGATGATCACAATAGTGATAATAGGTGCAGCTTTGCTTGCGATATTTGGCAGAATGCCATGGCCAGCGCTTTTTGCACTCGGTGCATTCACTGCTGTGTTTTTTGGCGCTCCTGTAGTCGTTTCAAAAATAACACCAGGAGGTGTGATTTGTAAAGACGGTGCAGTAGCGAATAAGTAATAGAAATTATTGGAGGCACAAACGTAGTTTTCTTTACTTGAAAGTGGTCAAGCTGACCACTTTCAGTGTCTATGAATACCTAATAAATTCTCTTTCTGTAATCATATCAGTTAAAGTTTAGATTCCAGCGTCACGCGCTGGAATGACAAGGCTTATCGTCATGCCGCCGCATACCGTCATACCGCGATTCATTCGCGGTATCTCATCAGCTAACAAGCAGCGGAATAACGGTTGTCGTTTAGCTATGAATATTAAGAAATTTACCAAATGAAAAAAAAGGCAAAAGAAGCCCCGTGGTTGGCTAATTACTTACATTATACTTTCAAGTATGGCGTTTTTTTATTCTAAACGCTTAATAACCGCGATTCAGCTGCTTTTAAGCCGCAACTAATCTAAATTATAAACATTAAGAAATTTACTGAGCGAAAAAAAAGGCAAAGAAACCCTAGGGTGGCTAGTATTCAAATTCTCCCTTGTCTATTTGACGTCTTTTACTGTCTTAAACGCTTTATAAGCGCGTTTCAGCTTATATAGGTAGAAACCTAGAAGTTTTATAAAGACATGAGGTGCACATAGTGCAAAAATTAAGCATGATTTACGCCAAATACATTAAGTTTTTTGTCATTAATCCACTGCAGAGATTGCGAAGATAAATAAATAGCTTCAGTTTCATGATAAGGGGGCTGGCGAGGTTTGTCAAGGAAGTTTTGCATTTAATTCATTTGATAATTCAAAAAACTTGAAAGAATAAAGATAGCTATTGAAATTATCTTGATTTACATCAGTTATCCAAGTTTGACATTGAATACTTAACACTTCCTCTATTAACGCCTTTCTGTAATGTTTATCCAGATGAGACATTATATCGTCAAGCAGAAGAAGTGGTGCCTTATTGTAATGAATACACCTTGCTTTTACACTGGATAAAATAATAGAAAGCAGTAATAACTTTTGTTCTCCAGTGGAGCACAGATTTATTGGTACGTTTCTTTTTTGACAAAAAACCCGAAAATTATCGTTATGCACACCAAAGGTTACTCTACCAGTCAATGAATCTTTTTCTCTGTTTTCCTTTAGACGATTCTGAAAATATTCTGCAGTATCGTCCAAAGTTAGCTGGCTGCTGAATTTCAAACTTGCCTTCGGAAAAAACTCACTGGAATGGTTATCAATTGTGTCTTGTAGTGTCTTTAAAACAGACGATCGCATACGTAAAATACTAACTGCATTAACGGCCATTATGTTTTCAAGACTAGAGAGCCAATTTTCGTCCAAGGTGTTCTCTCTCAACAGTTTACTTCGCTCACGTTTAGCTTTTCTGTGTTTCATGTAGCAGCAAGTGTAATTTTCCTCAAACAGTGAGACTATACGGTCTAAAAATTTTAATCTGTCACTTGGAGAATTAAGAAGAACATAGTCCATTTGTGGAATCAGCCATATTACATTGGATATCTTATACAAAGATGAATAACTCGATTGCGTTTTTCCATCAATTTGTATTAGTTTCTTATCAAAACTCTTTGCGATACCAATTGAATTAAAATCCGTTCCATTAAAAAAATCATAGTGCACTACCCAATCTTCATTACTGAATCTATTTTGTATCTCACTGGCTTTTGCTTTTTTCATTCCATTGCTTTTAGCAAGCAACGAGATTGCTTCAAGTATATTAGTTTTACCAATACCATTTTCGCCAGTTATTACAACTGAGCTATCATCTGAATCCAGTTCAAAGTTTGAGTGGCTACGAAAATTATGTAATTTCAGCTTTTTTATGTAGCAATGGGTAGCCATTAACCTATTCTTTAGTTTATATTCTCTTTACTTCTTCCAGAACCTCATCAACATGTCCACTAACTTTTACATTTTTCCAGATCTTCACTATTTTACCTTTTTTATCTATTAAAAAAGTAGTGCGTTCTATTCCCATATACTTTTTGCCAAACATACTTTTCTCTACCCAAACACCATATTTTCCCAACATTTCAGCATTCTCATCAGAAACTAAAGAAAACGGCAGAGAATATTTTGCTTTGAAGTTAGTGTGACACTTAACACTATCTTTTGATACACCAATTATCACTGTGTCAAGGAAAGAAAAATCATCTATTTTATCTCTAAAGCCTTTTGCCTCCATTGTACAACCCGGAGTATCGTCTTTAGGATAAAAATAAAGAACTACATTTTTTTTATCAAAAAATTCACTCAGTGATAAATTTTCACCAGAATCTGTTGGTAAGCTAAAATCGGGTGCATTATTTCCTACTGCTAATTCCATACCTTGCTCCATTAATAACACTTCTATCTATAGTAGTATATTGTAGTCAGAGTATCAAATTTTATATATAGCTAACAGATAAGATTCTTGACGGGGGCTTATTGATGAATTTCTGCCTACCTTCTCGGCTTGCCGCTTTTGATAAAGTGTGGTTTTCGTCTGATGTAAGGCCATATCAAATAGATCCTATTAAAAATCAATCGAATCTTCACATGTTTGTTCTTCATAAAAGAAGTTCAATGTTATCGTAGTACCAAGTTTTGCTTCACTTTTAATGCCAAAAGTTCCACCCATTAACTCTACTAATTTCTTGCTTAGCGGCAATCCGATGCCCGTACCTTCGTTTCTATACCCCGAATCTGCTTGGCCAAAAACAGACATAACTTTATATATGTCCTGCTGCATTATCCCTATTCCATTGTCATGAAACTCAATAGTTAATAAGTTTTTTTCTATATTTTCTTTTACCACCATTCTTATTAAACCACCCTTTGGGGTAAATTTGATTGAGTTTGATAATAAATTTATTATAACTTGTTTCATTCTCTTAGGATCTGCAATAACTAATAATTGCTTATTAGGTATCTCTTTTTTTAAATTAATCTCAGTTTCTCTTAATTTAGGTAATAGCATATTTATGCATGAATCCATTATTTTGTTCAGGTTAAACTTCACTTTTTCTACTGTTAAACTACTTGATTCAGCTTTAGAAAAATCGAGCACATCGTTAATTAAAGCAAGTAAATGCGTCCCTGCATTATATATATCGTCTGCATACTCCTTGTATTGAGAGTTATCCATTGAACCTAAAGTTTCATTTTTGATCAACTCTGCAAATCCAATAATAGCATTAAGAGGTGTGCGTAACTCATGTGTAACGCTTGCAAAAAACTTTAGCTTGTTTGCATTTTCTTGCTCTAATGCCTCTTTTATCTGCTGTAATTCAATGTTAGTTTTATGTTGCTTGGCCAGCATTTTGGTATTAGAAAAGTGCAAATAGAACATTATTAATATTAAAATTATTAATAATAAGCCTAAAAATAGGCCATATGCTATAACATAAGAATTATTGTAGCTTCGAAGAATCTTCAAAAAAAACGACGGTTTAGCGCTATTTTCATGGAATATAGGGAAAATAGAAGTTAATGTATTTCCTGTAGTATAAAATATTTCTTGGTTACTTAATAGTTTATCAATTTCATCGTTTGTAAGTAACTGTTCATAATCATAATCTTGAGTGTTAAAATTACTGAATATTATTC
Source organism: Wolbachia endosymbiont (group A) of Chalcis sispes (assembly GCF_964026765.1). NCBI lineage: Bacteria > Pseudomonadati > Pseudomonadota > Alphaproteobacteria > Rickettsiales > Anaplasmataceae > Wolbachia > Wolbachia endosymbiont (group A) of Chalcis sispes. The sequence continues at coordinate 242,429 of NZ_OZ034697.1, read as the reverse complement.
TGCCGTTTTGATCATACAGTATTAAGCTGAAATCCTTTACTTTGCTCACTGATTGTAATAATTCAGCACGTAGTTTTACTAGTTGGTTTATGTAGTCAAAATTTTTGTATTTAATGTGATGCTTTTCTATTAGTAAATAATGGTATTTTTTTATTATGCCATTTTCCAGTACGCTTTTTAAGTTTACACTTGAATCACGGTAAGAAGAAAGGAAATTACTCCTTAGTAAATAATTACAATATATCACACTGAATAAAATCATAAAAATTGATGAGAATAATGCGATAACTTTTGTGTATTTGTTTTTCCCCAGTGCAGAAAACATTAATTTACCTATCTTATACATATCCTTACTCATTGCGAAACAACGGCTTTTATGTTATTAATAATAAAATTTAGCATATAATATTTTATGACAATTTCTCCTATTTTGCCAGTTTATTCTCCTGTTAATATAAATTTTTCTCATGGCAAAGGTATCTACCTATATGATGTTGATGGTGAGCGCTACGTAGATTTTCACTCCGGAATAGCCGTTAGTAGCTTAGGTCACACTAATTCGCGATTAATTAGTGCTCTTAAATTGCAAGGAGAAAAATTATGGCATATATCAAATACCTATAATATACCTGCTGCCAATAATTTTGCAGAAAAATTAATAAACAATAGTTTCGCTGACACTGTATTTTTCTCAAATTCTGGATCAGAGGCAGTAGAATGTGGACTTAAGATTGCTAGGATCTATCAAAATGGAAAAGGCAATAAAAATCGTCACAGAATTTTAACATTTCATGGTGCATTTCATGGAAGAACCTTTTTAACTTGTGCTACAAACGATAAACAGAAATTTTCTGAATTACTAAATCCCTACATTGATTGGTGTGATAACATCGAGCCCAATATTGAGAGCGTAAAGAAAGCAATTTCAAGTGGTATAGGCGTTATATTAATAGAACCAATACAAGGGCAAGGTGGTATCAAAGTAATGAATGAAGTCTTTATGAAAGAACTAAGAAGGCTGTGTGATGAAAATGACATATTGTTATTTTTTGATTGCGTACAATGCGGTGCTGGTAGGACAGGAAAATTATTCGCATACGAACATATAGGAGTGGAACCTGATATATGTGCTCTTGCAAAGGGAATAGGCGGGGGGTTTCCGCTGGGGGCTTGTCTTGCAACTGAAAAGGCTGCTAAATATATGGCAGTTGGTATGCACGGTTCCACTTTTGGTGGCAATCCGCTTGCAACCTCAGTAGGTAATGCTGTGCTCGAAGAATTGCTCAGCCCCGGCTTTTTGAAAAATGTTGAAATTAGAGGTAAATACTTAAAAAATAAACTAGAAGACTTAGCAAGTAAATTTCCAATAATAGAGGAAGTAAGAGGGAAAGGGTTAATGCTTGGAATAAAAGTGAAAGCAGACAATCAAAAGTTTGCAGAAGAGTTAAGTCATCGCGGCTTGCTTACTGTTGGGGTAACATCAGATAACGTTGTGAGAATTTTACCTCCACTCATTATCACTGAAAAAGAGATTGATGAAGGCATCGAGATTTTGACTCAATATTTATCTGAGAAATCTTCTGATTAGATACTTGCATTAATATGAACGACAATCTGGTATGCTTAGGAATTATTACCTCTCCTCACGGAATTAAAGGAGCTGTTAAAGTAAAAACCTTTACTGAAAAGCCTGAAAATATCTCCTTATATGGTAAGCTAATAAGTGGTGATGAGAATTATAAAATAGACTCAGTATCCGTCATAGGTGATAATTTAGTAATAGCTACAATAAGCGGAGTAAATTCCCGTAATGAAGCAGAGCTTTTAAGGAATAAGAAGCTATATATAGAAAGAAGCAAGTTACCAGAGCTAAATGATGAGGATGAATTTTACCAAAGTGACCTTGTAGATATGGAAGTAAGGCTGAAAAGTAATGAATTATATGGCTATGTAAAATCTGTGTATAATTTCGGCTCAGGGGATATATTAGAAATTTTAGTTATCAGCACAAAAAAACGTATTATGCTGTCTTTCACTAAAGAGATATTTCCACATATAAATATAAAGGGGAGGTATATAGTATTAAATATACCAGAATTTATTGACTAATAAAGACTTTGATATTTATATAAAGCTATTTATAATTGTAAGATCAAACTGAAAATGTAATTATGGCAGAAAGAGCTAACGATATTAGACCAGGTCAGGTGTTGGAACATAACGGCGGATTATTTTTGGTTGTAGGTATTATGCATACTCAACCTGGTAAAGGTGGTGCATACATACAAGCCGAAATGAAAAACATCAAAACCGGAGCAAAACACTATGAAAGATTTCGTTCTGATGCAACAATCAGAAGGGCAATTTTAGATGAAGAGGAATATGTTTACCTTTTCACTGAAGGAAACATTGTAAATCTTATGCATCCAAGTAATTACGAGCAAATCACTATAAATTTGGACTTATTGGGAGAAAAAAAAATTTATTTACAGGATAACATGAAAATTAAAGTTGTAGCTTATCAAGACAAAATAATTTCTGCGCATGTGCCTGATTATGTTACACTTGCTGTGAAAGAAACAGAGTCTGTTATTAAAGGACAAACTGCTACTGCTTCTTATAAGCCTGCAATTTTGGAAAACGGAATGCGCGTTAACGTGCCTCAGTTTATAAAAGAAGAGGATAAAATTGTAGTATATACTCCAGATGACAGCTATTATGAAAGAGTGAAAGAGTAAAAAGAAGAATGTCCATCTCATCACCACGAATTAATGTGATGCTTGATTCTGTGCGTAATGCTTCCAGGCAGCTTATGCGCGATTTTAATGAATTGCAAATTTCTAATGTTAAATCAGCAGACTTTATTAATAAAACTTATTCAAAATCCAAGCAAACCATATACGATTGCTTGCACGACTACAAACGAGACTATGGGTTTATTTCCGAAGATGATACTGATCAAGAAGTAAAAGATGACACTTATACCTGGTTTATTATGCCTATAGAGGGCAGGGAGAACTTTTCCAGTTGTATGGTTTATTTTGCAGTATCAGTCTGTCTCATTCATAAAAATAAAGTTGTGGCGGCTGTAATTGATGCTCCGGCTCTTAGAGAAACTTTTTGGGCAGAAGAAAAGAAAGGTGCTTTTCTTGAGGATTTTAGATCTCGTCATATAAAAATGCGAGTGAAAAGCCGTGAAGGGGGTCTAATAGATGTAAGTGGTAATTTATTAAATAAATTGCTGCCTGGTAATAGTAATGTACGCTCCATAGGTTCAACAATTTTAGGCTTTGCATACCTTGCAGCAGGAAGGCACAGAGGAACAGTTTACTCTGGAGTTAACAAATATAAAGCCTTGCTCGGTAGACTTTTTCTGCAAGAAAGCGGTGGAAGGCTAACGGAAGACAACGGGCTAATCATTGCTGGAGATATAAAACTATAGCTAAAGTAATTTATGTTTACCTACAATTTGATAAGCGTAAAACTCGTCATTCCGCTACTTGTTAGCGGAATCCATGCTGAGATACCGCGAATAAATCGCGGTATGACGTAGGGCTGTACTAGCTATAGCATAAACAGGCTAAAGGGATAGACAATTTTTCGAAAACTTTTACAAGAGATTCTGTTAAATGCTCTATCATTTCATCTGTATGATAAGGTGTAGGGGTAATACGGAAACGCTCAGTTCCTCTTGGAACTGTCGGGTAATTTATATGTTGAACGTATATTCCATACTCATCAAATAATAATTTTGATGCTTTTTTGGATAACTCTGGGTCGCCAATTATTATTGGAATTATATGAGTTTCTGTTGGAATGAAGTTAATTCCTGCATTTCTCAGTGAGTTTTTTACTTTTTCAACGACTTGCTTTTGCTTTTCCCTTTCAATGTTGCTCGATTTTAGGTGCTCAACGCTTGCCTTTGCTGCCGCTGCTAAAACAGGCGACATAGCAGTGGTAAAAATAAATCCTGGAGCGGAACTTCTTATTACATCTACCAAGCTCTTTGAAGACGCTATATACCCACCCATCACTCCAAAAGCCTTTGATAGTGTACCTTGAATAACGGTTATTCTATCCATCAGACCTTCTCTTTCTGCAATTCCGCCACCATGTGAACCATACATGCCAACTGCGTGCACCTCATCCAAATAGGTAATTGCATTATGTTGATCTGCAAGATCACATATCGCTTCAAGCGGCGCTATATCGCCATCCATTGAATATACGGATTCAAGTGCTATTATTTTTGGTGTCTTTTTGTCTATAGACTTGAGTAACTGCTCTAGATGATTAACATCATTGTGTTTAAATATATGTTTTGGCCTTTTTCCTGATTTTATGCCTTCTATCATCGAAGAATGGTTCTTCTCGTCTGAAAAAATTACTACGCCCGGAATAACAGACGATAAAGTGCTAAGTGTTGTCTGGTTAGCGAGGTAGCCACAAGCAAAAGTTAAAGCAGCCTCTTTTTTATGCAAACAAGCTAAGGATTTTTCCAGTTCGACAACCTCTTTTGTTGTACCAGATATATTTCTTGTTCCTCCAGCGCCAACAGATGAATTTTGGATAGCGGCAATTACACTCTCATTTTGTGACATTCCCAAATAGTTATTACTGCACCAGACTATTACTTCCCTATTTCTTTCATAGTCCATAATGTGGGGGAGCCTACCTGGCAATGACGCAAAGTGCGTAAATTCACGGTAGCGCCCCTCATCTTTTATATCTTTGATTTTGTTTAAGAATATTTCTTCGTAGTTTACCAAGTTTTTATTCACTAATAATTAATACAATTATAACAAATTATTAAATGGTAAACTACAATATTTATTATACAGATACGGTAGTAGATGCTTCCTTCGTGTTGAAAGGTTTGTCAACCTTGTTGTTTTCAACTTGGCTTTTAGGTGTACAGCAGTATATAACTGCAGCAGCAACCAGACAACAAGCTCCAACTGCTATTCCTGCAGCTAGCATTTCCAAATAAACTGCAATAGCTACTCCTGAAACAACTCCAGCTACTGCTAACGTCCATGTAGCTATGGTAGGCCACTTACTCTTTTGCGTATTTTGTGTTGCAGTAATAGAGGTTGATTGATTGTTTATAGCACTAGTTTTTTCTACTGCTGCAGGCTTTTCCTTACTGTTAATAACACCTCCAATTGTAGACACATTGTCAGCATTCGAAGAAACTTCACTTACCCCCAACTTCTTTTCACAACCCGTAATTTCTGGAGTTGTGGTAAGTGTACTATTGCTTCCGGTATTATTAGAACTTGTAGATTGGTCTCCTGAATTTGGCAAATCGTTGTTCAGTGAAATATTAACATTACATTGTTTTGTATTATGGTTTTTAATTTCTTTTTTAATTTCTTCTACTTTACCCTTAAAGGGACCTTCTTTATTTTTTACATATTGTAGTACAAGAGTAGGAGAGTTACTTTTTAGAATATTTTCGAGTTCTTCTCTTGAGTTAGTACTGGTTTTGCTTATAAGTCCATCAATCTTTTTCTTAACAGGACTGGCAAGTTGCTTAACACCTTTTTTTCCGCTGCCTTTTTTGATTTCACCCTCCTCAAAATTATTAATTAAAGGCTCCTGCGTTGAAACCCCTGTGTTATTTAAGATAGCATTTTCTTCCTCCCCTGCAAGAACATTTTTTTCTGTCTGTTGACTGCCAGCACTTTTGGATTTTGGGTTTCTTTGACTGCTTGGTTGATTGTTATTCTCTTCATTTACTACAGCCGTATCGCCTTTTATAACAGGTGATACTGCATTATCACTGCTGCTTCTTTTATTAACTTGTGTATTCGCTTGTGTATGTATATTTGCTTTACTGGAAGTATTGATTAATTTACTACTTTCTAACAAATTTCTAATTAGATATAGATGACTCAAAGTATCTCTATTTTTTTGATACTCATTACGAGTCATACTTGGAGAAAGTTCCATACTTATTTTTTCAAGCTGTTCTGCAACTACTGGTAAAACTTTCTCAAATTCTTCCTTGTATATTGCCTGAAGAGCTGAGAATTTTAGGTCAACATGCTGACATAAGAGTACAACAACTTCACAATTAGCTTCTTTTATAGCATTTCTCAGTATACTTTGTATGGTTTGCCTGACTACTTGCTGTTTATTATTGGGTATGCTTTGATAAATTTGAACATGAGCTAGAACACTGGCTATAATGTTTTGACTTCCAGTATTAGACAATGCAACTAGAATCGATTCATATATTTCATCAAATTCGTTATTTTTAAATTTTTGATTGAGATAGCCGATAACATCATTGCTGCATTTAGCACATTTTTCACACAAGTGCTCGATAAATGCAATATTACCAGCATCCAATGCAGTTTTCAGAATTAAATCATAAATTTCTTTTCTGCCACGAGCTCCTATGTTTTTCAGGATTTGTTGCCCTAGTATTGTAATAACTTTATCATCCGCAAATGCTTGTTCATATACATCGTAAATGGCATGATCTGCACTATTAGTGTATCGTTTGCACAGGTATTCAATGACAGATGTGTGTTCCTGGCTTATCGCAGTTTCTAATAAAGTAACAAAACTCTTTTTTAATAACTCTTCTGTTGAGGCTTTTTTAGTTAGCTTATTAATATATTTTTCAAATGCACCCAGCACTATCGTGATGAATTCTTCATTTTTGATCAGAGACGCTGTTTCAAGCACACCATACAAAGAATCAGGATTACTTGTTTTTAACACCTGTCCAAAATCTCTTAAAACGTATTCGACAAAAACTGCATTTAATAATTCTTGCTCTTTTCTTAATGCTATAACTGAGAAAAAACCAATCTTATTAGGTTCGACAAGTTGTATAGTTTGATCTTTTAATCTTCCATAAACTCCATCGGTACCATGGAATTTTTCTATAAAAGCTTCAATATATTTTTGACCACCAACAAGGAGAGGTAAAAGACTTAAATTTCCTTCAGCAAAAAGAAAATCCTGATATTGCTCTACTAGCTTGTCATTAGCTGCAATTGCCAATAGTACCAATTCTTTTACTGAATAATCATACTTGAAACCCTCTTGATCAAATTTATATTGTGATAGTACATTTGAATATATATGTTGATGGTTGCTTCCGTTTTGTAACTCCAAATTAAGTTGATTTGAACAGAAATCTTTGAGATTTTCATTATCCAGCGTAATAGACCTGCCTTCATAATCTTCAATATTTTGTACAACCTTGTCTAATTCTTCACAATTATCTTCTTGTATAGCTTGATTTAAGATATTTATAATCTCAGCAAAAGTTAAGTTTTTAGGAATGATACCATATGAATCTTCATCTTTTAACTCTACAGTAAACGACCTATCACAACCATCAGGAAAGTTTGCAAGTATTGCATTCTCTAAACTTAGATCTTCAGGAAATGTACTGCATGGAGTAGCTGGTATCTCTTGACTTTCGCTATCTAAAACTTCAAACTCTTCTTCAATACCTGAATCTTCAGAATCTGGTTTTTCAAAACCATGCCAACTTTTGATTAATCTTTCAGGATTTGATTGGCCATGTGAAGTTGTATCCTGTGATACACAGTCTCTAAAATCTGGACCAAACATGTTTTACCCCTAATTAACAGCTAAGCTAAGTATAGCATTAAACAGAAATCTTGCCAAGCAAATTATTCAGTCTCTTAGCAAACAGGCTTGCATTGTCCATCTCTTCACCTTCCACGATGCAAGCTTGGTAAAATAATAAATGAATCATGTCCTCCAATGTTGGGTTTTCACCATTTTCAGCATGGGATTTCATTATACTTTTTATTACAGGATGTTTAGTGTTAATTTCAAGCACCTTTGGCGTGCGGTAATTTAGCTGCTTTTGTTCACGCAAAAAACGCTCCATGCGAAGATCCATAGCACCTTCATCAACCGCTAGGCATACGGGACTATCAGTCAATTTTTTGGAAATTTTTACGCTTTTTACTGAATCTCCGAGCACTGTGGTAAAATATTGCAATATAAGATCCGTATTTTCCTCAGTTTTTTCTCCATTCGATTTATTTTCTTCATCTGTCTTATCTTCTTCTGAAGAGAATTTTTCCAAATCAACATCTGCGCGGGTTACAGACTTGATTTTCTGATCTTTATATTCATGAATCACGCTAGTCCAGAAATCATCAACTGGATCAACAAATAGGAGCACTTCTAGTCCTTTACTGACGAATCCCTCAAGTTGCGGACTGTTTTTCACTGAATCGAGGCTATTTCCGGTGAGATAATAGATATGTTCCTGCTCAGGCTTCATTCTGCTTATGTAGTCATCAATGCTGACTAATTTCTCATCACCAGTACTATGAAATCTGCAAATCGAGAGCAGCGCTTCCCTCTCATCAGTTGGCATAGCTTCACAAAGACCCTCTTTTAATACTGCACCAAAATTGGTCCAGAATTTTGTATATTCCTCTAAATTCTCTTTTGCCTTTTTACCGAGCTCTGATATCACACGCTTAGTGAGAGATTTTCTGATCTGCTCAACAACACGATTATTCTGCAGCGTTTCTCTGCTGATATTAAGAGGCAAGTCCGGTGAATCAACCACGCCTTTCAGAAAACGCAAGTATTGTGGTATAATCTGTACGTTATCTTCAGTGATAAATACTTTATTTACATATAACTTCACAGAGCAACGTCTATCTGGATGGAATAAATCAAAAGGTTTTATAGAAGGAACATAAAGCAAATTTGTATATTCTATTGCACCTTCATTTTTATTATGCAATATCATCCATGGCTCCCCGCCAACGTGAGCAACACTGCGGAAAAAATCGTTGTGCTCCTCTTGAGTAACGTCATTTTTTGGCTTAGTCCAAATTGCAGCCTTACTGTTTAACTTTTCACTTTTTCCTTCTTCGTCTATAAATTCAACAGGAAAATTTATGTGATCAGAGTAAGTAGTGACAATATTTTCAACACGAAATTTATCTAAAAACTCGTTTTCTTCAGGATGCATAATGAGCGTAATTTTGGTTCCGCGAGGGACTTGATTATCTGACTTGCTGATTGAATATTCCCCATCTCCTTTGGATTGCCAGATCCAAGACTCCTCTTCTCCAGCTTTTCTCGATTCTACTATTACTTCTGATGCAACCATAAAGCTTGAGTAAGAACCAACACCAAACTTCCCAATCAGCTCCACAGTTTGGCTTGAATCCTTGCTATTCTTAATCGCATCCAAGAACTTTTGCGTACCAGAGCTTGCAATTGTACCAAGATTGTCTATTAAATCCTGTCTATTCATTCCAATGCCATTATCAGTGATATATAGCTCGTTCTTATCTTTATTGGAGCTGATAGTGATTTTTAATTCGTCACTCAAATCTAGCAAATTAGGGTTTAGTTGAGATTCATAGCGCAACTTATCACATGCATCTGATGCATTTGATATTAATTCACGCAGAAAAATGTCTTTATTGGTGTAAAGTGAATGAATCACTATATTCAGTACTTTCCCTACCTCAGCGTCAAATTTTAAATTTTCAGTTTCTTGTACATTATGCATTTTGAGCTCCATTATTTGCCTACTACCCTAATAATTTAAGTATTGAATCACGATCTTTCAAGGTCACGTACACCAAAATTAATGTGGGTGTAGTTATTATGACACCCAATTTATGGGATCTCTTGCATAACAAACTTTTGGCAGCGCATTGGATGAAACGAAAAACTTCCTTGACACCCTTCGCCAGCCCCCTTATCATGAAACTGAAGCTATTTATTTATCTTCGCAATCTCTGCAGTGGATTAATGACAAAAAAACTTAATGTATTTGGCGTAAATCATGCTTAATTTTTTGCACTATGTGCACCTCATGTCTTTATCAAATTTCTAGCTACACAAGCTGAAATACGCTATTTAAAACATCAAAAAACGCCAACTTAAAAAATGGATAGTGAATAATTAGCTACCCTAGGGTTTCTTTGCGTTTTTTTAAGTCTTAAACGCTGCAATTTAGCTGCTTTTAAGTGCAACTAACCTTAGCTTAAATGTTTAAGAAATTTACTAAGCAGAAAAAAAGGCAAAAGAAACCCCGTGGTAATTAGTGTTCACTCTCTAATCCTGCAAATTGGCGTACTATACTGTCTTAAACGACTTATAAGCGCGTTTCAGCTTATATAGGTAAAAACCCAAAAATGTTGTGAAGACATAAGGTGCACATAGTGCAAAAAATTAAAAATAAGACGCCAACTACGTTGTTTTCTTGCTGTTTAATCTGCACAGATGAAGATAACTGAATACCTTCAGTACAATGATAAGGGGGCTGGCGAAGCTTGTAAAGTAATTTTTTCGTTTCTATTCCCAATAAAAGTTTGTTATATGGTTATGCAAGAAGTCTAATGAATCGCGGTATGACGTCTTAGCTATAGATGCTGGTTTGTGTGATTTCAAGAGAAGCTTAGTAGATAAGTTGTGTTTTAAACCAGATTCGGTATTTTAAACTGAACATTTTCAATAATACCACCTGGCATAACTGAAACTTCTACATTCATGCTTACTTTTAGGTAGTCCATTAATTCATCAACCAATATGTCAGGAGCGGAAGCACCTGCAGTGATTCCTATCTTTTCTACGCCCTGAAACCAGCTTTTATTCACACAGCTGTAATTATCAATCAAGTAGGCTCTTTTTCCTCTGGCAGTGCACAGATCTAATAAGCGGTTTGAATTTGAGCTATTTTTACTTCCTACAACTAATACCATGTCTACAATTTCAGCTAGCTTTTTAACAGCATTTTGTCTGTTTTGCGTTGCATAGCATATGTCCTTTAAATCTGGACCTGTTATGCCTGGAAACCTTAATTTCAAGGCAGCAATAATGTCACGGGTATCGTCGATGCTTAACGTAGTTTGTGTAACATAAGACAAATTATCTGGATCTTTAACCTTTAAATCATATACATCCTGCAAAGTTTGCACTAAAGTGATAGGATTGTTTACTCTTCCCCTAATTCCCTTAACTTCTGGATGGTTTTCATGCCCAATGAGAATTAATTCTTTACCACTGTTTTCATACCTTTTTGCCTCTTTATGTACTTTGCTAACTAAAGGACATGTTGCATCAATCACTTGAATACCCTTTCTTTTTGCCTCATCTTCTATATTTTTTGATACTCCGTGTGCGCTGAAGATCAGTATTCCTCCATTATCTTCAACTTCCTCGATACTGTTCACAAAAACCACTCCTTGTCTCTTAAAGTCCTCTACTATATATTTATTGTGAACAATTTCGTGTAGCACATAAACTTGGCGCTCGTTTTTATATTTTTCTAAAGTAATAGCTAATATGTCCACAGCTCTTTTTACCCCGGCACAAAAACCTCGTGGTTCAGCTAAGATGATTTCCATTTTTGTCAAATCAAGTAAATATGCAAGCATTACTTAAAAATAAGCTCCGCTCACTGTGTTTTATAGTACCATTATTTATATTTTATATAATAATTATTTTTCGCATATTCTCTTTAACATTTGATCAACCTACTACTTCAGAAAATTTTAGAAAAGATAATATAGTACATAAACAACCTGATATTTTAGATAGAAATGGAGTGGTAATAGCAACAAATGTGCCCACAACATCACTATATATAGATGCAACCAAAGTAAAGAATCCGGAAAGTATAGCAGCACAACTGTGTTCTACTTTGCATGACCTCGAATACAAGAACTTATATAGAGTACTTACTTCAGAAAAGAAATTTGCTTGGATAAAGCGGCACTTGACTCCAAAAGAATTACTAGCGATCAAAAACGCTGGTGTACCAGGAGTAAATTTTTATGACGACATAAAGCGTATATATCCTCACAGTAATTTATTTTCACACGTGCTTGGTTACACTGACATAGATGGCAATGGTATTGCAGGAGTTGAGGCGTATATAAGTAAAAACAATGAGCAAGAAAAGCCCATAATACTATCCTTAGATACACGAGTGCAAAGCATAGTGCATGAAGAGCTAACTAAAGCTGTAAGCAGATATCAGGCACTTGGCGGAGTAGGAATTGTTTTAAATGTGAGAAATAGTGAAGTTATCTCGATGGTCAGCCTACCTGATTTTAATCCCAACTTACAGAATAAGGCAGAAGACGTACAAAAGTTTAATCGCGCCAGTCTTGGGGTATATGAGATGGGGTCGGTATTAAAATACTTTACAATAGCCGCAGCGCTTGATGCGAACGCTACAAAAACTAGCGATTTATATGACGTATCAACACCAATCACCATTGGAAAGTATAAAATTCAGGATTTTCACAAATCTAAAATTCCAAAAATTACTGTGCAAGATATATTCGTAAAATCATCCAACATTGGTGCAGCAAAAATTGCAGTCAAATTAGGTATTGAAAAACAGGTAGAATACTTTAAAGCTATGAAGCTATTTTCTCCTTTGAAAATAGAAATACCAGAAAAATCCACACCGATAGTCCCGGATAAATGGAGTGAAAACACTTTAATAACAGCATCTTATGGTTATGGCATAGCTGTAACTCCTATACATCTTGCACAAACTGCAGCAGCATTAATCAATAATGGGATATTTCATAACGCAACCTTGATGTTGAATAAAAGAAGTATAGGAGAGCAAATTATCTCAAGAAGAACCTCCAGGGAAATGAGAAAATTATTACGTGCAGCAGTAACAGATGGCACTGGCAGAAAAGCAAAAATAAAGGCATATTCAATAGGAGGAAAAACTGGATCGGCGGAAAAAGTTGTAGATGGTAAATATAGCAAAGATGCAAACATAGCATCATTTATAGGAGTGCTAACTATGCTTGACCCAAGGTACATAGTGCTAATTGCTATTGATGAGCCTCAAGGGATGCACCATACCGGGGGAGTAATTGCTGCACCTATAGTAAGAAACATTATAAATAGAGTAGCACCTATACTAAATGTTACACCTGAGATGTAAAATTATGATTGCTTTACTATAATTTCAAATTTATCATTACCAAAATCCTTATTAATATACCAAGAACCATCATCTTTAGTTATAAATTCAAGACCTTTAAGGTCTCTTTTTATTGTCTTTCCATTTTGACCATCAATAGCGATATTAATATCGAATGTAATAACGTCTAGATTTATCATAGCTTCTTTCCCGCTGCATGAATTTAGACTGAACTTGCCTAACATGACATCATTAAAACTCACTTCCCCCGTATAGACATCACACTGACTATCCACACAACACGTAGTTTCAATATAGAAAAGGTCTGACATATAAAACACCTTGCGTTTATAAAAAAAGAGCTAAATATATATAGCTAGTGCAGCCCTACGCCACGCCGCTAACAAGTAGTAAAGCGTCGATAAACCTAAGTTACTTTAGCTACGTAGCCATAATACAGCTAGAAATGTAAAATTCAACAGTTAATTGTGTGATTAATAGAGAAGTCTTATTTAGTACACCTTATAGGAATGGCTGTTTAGTTTTTTTGTTAATCTTTTTTACCATGCTGTCAATCATATGCTTTATCCCTTGATATACAGAGTATGTACTTTCGTCGCTACGCATATAAGCAGAACAGGAAAATACATTATGTTCTTCGTCTTCTATTGATAACTCTGTATCGCATTTTATGTGCTCGCCGCCAAGCCTTTCTATCAACTGTTCTCTGTCATCTCCTATAGTTACCTTAACCTTACTTTCTTCTTTACCTATCTTGCTACTTAAAATTGAAACAATGATGGCTGGAGATATGCATATCGCTCCTATTGGCTTTTTTGTAACAAAAAATTCTAAAACTAATCTTTCAAATTCAGGCATTACTGTCACCATGTCTTTACTTTCAGCTAAGTCAGATAAATTTTTCGCAACCCCGTATCCACCAGGTACAACTAGCATGTCAAAATTTTCAGCTTTGGCTTCTTTTAAGTCATATATTTCGCCTCTTGCGATTCTTGCTGCTTCCACAAGTACATTCCTTTTTTCTTTTGTTGCCTCTTTTGTTCTATGATTCATAACTTGTGTGATATTGATATCAGGTGCAAAGCATTTAACATCCACTTCCTGCTGATCAAGCACAAGCAAACTTAAAACCGCTTCTCTTACCTCTGCACCGTCAAGGTGACCACACCCTGATAAGACCACAGCAGCTTTTAATTTTTTTTCACCCATAAAGTACCTTGATTTCATATAATCTAGATATTTTAATACAAATTCCATATTTGGAAAGGGGTGTGTTATATCAATTATAATATAATTAATGATTAGTATGTATAATTAGGCATATTTATAATCAACGAAGCTGAATATGGAATCTAGCAATAGTATGTTTTTTGACACTGACTATCCAGAACTAAGAAAAGCTATTTCAGATATAATAGAAAGTATTGCACAATCCTCACAAGAGGGGAAAAAAGAGTTATTTACAACCCTATCAGAACAAGTTAAAGGGATGAACCTCAAAGATTTAGGTTTAGCGATTAATGACCAAGGCTTGCAAAAGGAGGTCAACAAAGAATTATTTATAAAATTCATTGAAGAAGCGCTTGAAGGTTTAACTTCTGAAAATGTTAACTCAAAAATAATAGAAGAGGCGTTAGAATCTGTTAACCAACAAGCAATAAGTAATGTTATAAATAATAATAAAGGTCCGCTGGATAATCTAGTCAATTATTTTAAATCAGCCTCTGCAAATGAAAAAATAGGAATAGCTTCTGCTGGAATGGTATTAGGAGTAGCATTTTCTCCGCTTATTGTGCTTGCTACATTAATAGCGCTTGTAGGTATTGGAGCACGTTATGTAGGAATAGGTATAGGAAAGGCAGGGGAAAAAATAAAAGAAGGTGCGATTGATGCAGGAAAAGCAGTGAAAAGTTTATCTAAAAATTTAGGGGATAAATTGCCTGAGGTTGGGCCAAAAAAAATAACTTTAGTAAATTATACAACAGTTTGGCTCAAGAGATTATAGGCTATAATATGTCCGAAGAAGGTGAAAAAATAAAAAACGCCCAGAGTAAAGCAAAGGTCATAGGCATGCTTCAAAATGAAGGGCAGCGATCTGCTATACAAGAGTTAGTAAAGAATGGAACTATTCAAAATTTTTCAGAAGATGACATGAAAAAGCTTAGAGAAAAAGGTACTAGTACTTATGAAAGTGATAAGGAAGCACTTGAGGAACTTATGGAGAAATTTCAATCTAAAATTATGGCCATTGGTGAGGGTAAAATAGAGGAGGTAGAAAAAATTGTTGATGAGAAAGTTGCAGCAATGAAGCCATCTTCTCACTTAGGTATTTCAAGTGCTGCACGAGTGAGTGAAGGAGGAATCACAGGACCAAGTTGATGCATTTTTTTACGCAAAAATTACTATCAGAAAGTGGGGTTACGCTACTCCTTTTTATCCACTTTTTTGAGCAATCCACTTCCACATCTAACACACATCTCAGTGATTATAATATCCAATTTTTGATCATGTTTTTCTACAGGTAAATCTTTACAATATTGTTTCTCATAGGCTACACCTATAAATATTTTTCCAAGTGGCCGCAGTTTTTCTATCATTGTATCATACCAACCACCGCCAAAACCCAATCTATTAAAATGATCATCAAAAGCAATAACAGGAGTAATGATTGTGTCGGGAATTACATCTTCATTTATTTCGTTCCATTTCTCAAATTTTAGTAACTTATTTTTATTAGGAATTGCTACTTTATAATCTAAATCGAGCAAACGACACATCAAAGGGACAACATTTATTTCCCCGTCCATTGGAATGTAAGCTGCTATTGTTTTGCCTTTAACGTAGCTTAAGTTCTGATTAAAGAGATTAATAAGGGAATTTGTTGCATAACTGGAATAACTTTCATCAATATCTTTTCTTATAGCTCTATATTGCTCTCTTATTTCCTTTTTGTGCTGTTTAATATCTTTGAACATGATCTATCCATTTCGCAGTAAGTTTTTCTTGTAAACTATTTTGCTTCAAGCGCTCACTTAAAAAGTCAAAGTCAATAAACTCCATATCCTGGTCTTGATTACTGCAACTATAAACAAAACTCCTTTCTCCTGTTTTCGCATTTATGTGTTGCTGCACACACTGAGCGCAGATTTCTTTCATCATACACTGCATAGGAGAATTAACTGATGATATTGCTATGTGGCCTGATTTTAGATATGGCTTTAAAATTGTTTTTCTAGCTTCATTCACAGCTTTCATCATTTTGTCAGAACCAATAGTGATAATTTTATCTATAACGTTCAAATTAATACCTAATCTTCCTTGTTGATAAGAGACTATTGCATCAACTATATTACCATGAAAGGATTTATCTTGATCTCTGCTTGTTTCTATCAATCCTTCTTCACATGCCCAAACTACTGCATTTGATGCACGCTCTATCAGTGCTCGTTTAAATACATCACTTAACTTCTTATAGCCAGCAAAGTACAAAACCTTGTTATTATTTTCAAGACATGCCTTCCCTATCGAAAATAACACTGCATTTCCAACTCCACCACCAATTAGCATTATATTCTTCATGTGCTACTTTAACTACATTTGTTCAAATTTTTTGAAATTTTGTAGAATAAAGGCACACAAAGACAGAGACAAGGACACTCTCTGACTTCAACTAAACCGATAACTGACAGCTGCACTTTTACGTATAATATCCAATAACAAGTTGCTTTGTATCATAATCTTTTGTTGGTACATCTGCTGTTTAATTGCTTCTATATCCGCTGCATTACTCTTGATATCACACAACATCATCAACTTTGCAGTGCCATTTTCTCTCAATTCTACTATTTCATTCACACTTGTTTTACTAAATAAAATCTGTAAATCAGGATTTAAATCTCGCATTTTTATTTCAAATTCCTTTGCGTTTGGCAACTTAAAATTATCTGCCAATTTATCAAAATTTAAACAATTAACTTTTTGCTCCTTGAGATTATCTAATAAACTTTCTGAACCTTCAACCACAATCTGTTTTAATTTTAAAGTGCTTTCCAGCAGTGCATGATTAAGTTGTACTTTATCTATTACTTTTATAACAGAGTAACCTTCACTAAAACTGAATGGACCTGCTATGTCGCTGGTTTCTAATCCTTCTAAAACGTTCTTGAGTTTTCCTTTTAGCTGACTTAAATTAACTGTTGCTTTACGCATCTTTATTGGAGATTCTGGGTTATTACTGTTGCGTAATTTTTTTACTAAATCTTCAGCTATACCATAAACGTCCTTGTCTTTTTGATCAGGAATTATAAACTCTTGGAACGTGATAAGATAATCCGGCTTTTCTGTTTGCCTTTTTACATCATTTACTTCTTTATCGCTTATATTAATAAATGGCACAATTCTTACTTCAATAATTTTGCTCCACAGTAACTGACATTTTATTTGTTTTCTTAAAATACTAAGATCTATATTATGCTTTTCTATGTATTGATCAACTTCATTAGCCTTAAGTTTAAAACTTTGGGTTAAAAATAACATGACAGCATTATCTAACTCCTCGTTGCTCAATTTTATATTCAGCCTCTGCGCTTCATTGATAATGATAATTTCTTCTATTAGCTCCCTAAGAACTTGAGGCTTTGCTTCTTTTTGATTAACGCTTTGAGTGCCAAACAATGAATTTATAAAGTTGATGCGCTTTTCGATATCTAAATTTGAAATTGGTTCACCATTTACATCTGCAATAATTTCAATCTCGGTTGCAAGCAACCTAAGTGGCAACACTATTAACAGTAAAATTAGTATTCTATACATACAAGCAAAGTTATTTAGTTAATAACCAATTCTATAATAAATACTGAGTCAATGCTAGCCAACTTTTTAATAGTTAAAGACGGAAATAAAAAAAACATTACAACAAGATCAGGTAAACAGGCTAATATAGCGAATTTAAACCGTGCTAAAAACAGTATACGGAAGGAGAGGGATTCGAACCCTCGATACGACTTTTGGGTCGTATAACGGTTTAGCAAACCGCCGCCTTCAGCCGCTCGGCCACCCTTCCAAATTTAGAACCTAAAGATTATATAATACCAAGACCTCTACCACCTGTCTAATGCTTTTAATTGCAATATTTACCCATTAAAAACAACCACATTTTTCCGAATAACTGTAATTCCAGGCTAAATCAATGCAAACTAATTTCTGCTTTTTTCAATGATTTTCTTTGCTTCTTCTATACCAACCCATTCTCCAACTGCTACCGTTTTTCCCTTTTCTAGATCTTTATAATGAGAAAAGAAATGAGCAATTTTATCTAGTAGGCTTTTAGATAAATCAGAATAGTCCTTTATATTGTCATAATAGCTATCAACACTGGAAACAGGCACAGCTAATATTTTCTCATCTTCTCCTTTTTCATCTTTAGTGAGTAATGCACCTATTGGACGCACCGATATTAAAACACTAGATGCTAAGGAAAATTGAGTTAGCACCAAAACATCCACAGGGTCACCATCACCTGCGCAGGTATTTGGTATAAACCCATAATTGCAAGGATAAGTCATTGAGGTAGACAAAAATCTGTCAACTTGTAACAACCCAAACTCTTTATTAAATTCATACTTTACAGGCTCAGCATTTGCACTTATTTCAATTACCACATTCACCGCATTTGGTCCCGCTGTTATTTTACTTAAATCCATAAATCACCTCTTAACTTAAGAATAAGCATTATACAATATGTGCTTTTAAGTTGCCACATTTATGTAGTTCTAAGCTTGTTTTACATGGGGCGGTTCTAATTTTTTATTCTGCACATCATCGACTGTTGAAAGCGGTGGTTTCAATAATTGAAATAAGGCATATACTATTATGATAGTAAGCACTGCAGCAATTACTAGATTAGCAAAATTATCCTGTGGTAGGACACCTTTTATTGGATTAAATAATTTTTGCTCCATAAGGAAATAATCAGCAACATATAACCCAACAGATAATACAAACATACCCAAAATAAGTTTACAGGCTGTATTTTTATGGTTCTTTTCTTTTTTCTTGCTGACAATGAAATTTGACCTACATTTATTCTCTTTTTGTGGCACTGAGTAGTATATATTTTTAGGGTTTGTTACTAATTGTTCAAATTCATCACTATTCTGGTTTTTTAGCAATTGCTTCAAGGTTGGTCCAATGCTTTTAAAGGTTGGAAAATTTTGATTATTTTGATCTGCCAACATATTAAATGTTCTGTTTAGGCTACCTATCTTTTCGCGATTCAGCGTATATTTAGTGGCTCTATTTTGATCTTTCAGATTAATACTTTGCAGTAATCCAGCTAAATTCGTTATATATGTGAGAAAGACCACGTTATCTATTATTGGTAAATTTTCTTTTTTTATCGACTCTTTGTGATGTTCAGAAAGCTTATGATAGTCGACAAGTATAGAAAATAACAACACTACATCCTTGTCTACTTTTATGTCTTGATGAATAGAATAATAGCTGCTGATAACGCACTTATTTAATGCAAATTCTCTATCGTATTTATTTAATGTAGTTTCTTCATCTAGCAACTTTCTAACACCAATGAGTACTTTACTTTCAAAATCTTTTTCTGTTTTAAATATTGGTTCTCTCTTTGGATTTGCTAAGATGTTAAGTAAATCTAATTTTCTTCCATCTACTACTTCATTTATATCTCTATTTAACTCAGACCCTTTAATAACTTCATATATTTTATCTATGACATCTTTAGTATTCAGGTTATTGTTTTCACTAAGTATCTTATAAGCTTGAGCATAAATTAAAAACAGCCCTTGTAGACTAAACTTTAAGTTAAAATATTCATCTAATGGCTCCCTCTCTTTTTTAATGAATGCAGACAAACCAAAATGATTTCTGCGGTCCATACTACGATCTAAGTCAGCATGTTGAAAGCCACCTAAAAAAATAAACAAAGTCTCTAATAAATTACCCTTACCAACAATTTTTATTAGTTTTTCTTTTATTAGTTCTTCAATTTCTTTTATCATTGCTGAAACCTATAATGTTCTACTTTATAGTATAAGGGATACATGGCAAAATAGCAATAAATTTTATTAGACTTCTTGCATAACCCAAACTAAGTAGAAAAAGGTATCACCCAAGTAGCTGACACTGGTTCCTTTATGACGGCAGTGCCCTCTTCTTGTCATCCCAGTGCCCAGACACTGGGATCCAGGAAAGTTTGCTTGTGCACTATATAACATTTTCGATCAAAAGCTGGATTCCAGTGTCAAGCACTGGAATGACACCTTCCGTATAAATATTAAGAAATTTACCAAACGAAAAAAAAGGCAAAAGAAGCCCTGGGGTTATTATCTGCTTTAAAATATTGGCGTTTTTTATGTTTTAAACGCTTGACAAGCAAGATTTAGCTGCTTTTAATTGCAACTAACTTACGCTGCAAATGTTTAAGAAATTTACTAAGCAGAAAAAAAGACAAAGAATCCCCGAGTTAGCTAGTCTTTTACTATCTCTGTCGAGTATTGGCATTTTTTGATGTCTTGTAACGCTTTATAAGCGCGTTCAGCTTATTTAGATAAAAATCTAGATGTAGATGAAGTTTTGTAAAGACATACAGTATCTATATACTGCAAAAAATTGAACATAAGACGCCGATACATTAAGTAATCCTTACCTTTTAATCTGCAGATTGGCGAAAGCAAATACAATAGCTTCAGTTTCATGATAAGGGGGCTGGCGAGGTTTGTCAAGGAAGTTTTTTCGTTTCTGTTATATGGTTATGCAAGAAGTCTATTGTATGTTTACACTCTGCATTAAAGCTTTTAGTTAAGAGCATATCCATCCACCGCCGATAACTTGCTCATCTTTATACGCTACACAGGCTTGACCTGGACTGATGCCAAAGTAATCGTCGTTTAAAATGACACAGGCTTTATTTTTTTCGTCAGTTGAATGTATTGTTGCTAAACTTCCCGCATGTGATGATCTCAGCTTCACAGTTACTTCCATACCTTCCTTTGGTTGTTCTAACCAATTTAACTCCTTGATCAATATTTTTTTTTGCATTAATACGTTGATCGGACCTACTATAACCTCATTATTTTCTGTATTAATTTTTATCACATAAAGAGGTTCATTGTGTGCGATACCCAAGCCCTTTCTTTGCCCCACTGTAAAATTTACTATGCCACTGTGCTCGCCTAGCACTTTTCCATTAACATCCACTATTTTACCTTTCTGTACAGATTGTGGAGCTAATTTAGCTATTGTTTTACTATAGCTTTCGGAAACAAAGCATATATCTTGACTGTCTGGCTTTTCAGAAATTTGTAAACTGAAATACTTTGCTAATTTTCTTATATCACTTTTATAGAACCCACCTAGTGGAAATCGCAAAAGCTTCAATTGCTCTTGAGTTGTAGCAAACAAAAAATAACTTTGATCTTTACTTTTATCAATGCTTCTGCACAACTTTACCTCACCATTTTTTTCTAACCTTCTCACGTAATGTCCTGTTACGAGCACATCCGCACCAAGATTTTTTGTAACTTGCAATAGATCACGAAATTTTACCGTTTGGTTACATCTCACGCATGGTATGGGAGTTTCCCCACGCATATAGGTACTCGCAAAATCCTCTATTACTTCCTTTTTGAATATTTCCTCATAGTTTAAAATATAGTGAGGAAAGCCAACACTTTCAGCTACACGCTTAGCGTCATAAATATCCTGTCCAGCGCAGCATGCACCCTTTCTTGCGTTAGCATTGCCATCAGTGCCATATAGCTGAAGAGTTACACCTATCACCTGGTACCCAAGGTTATGTAGCAGTGCTGCAGCAACCGAGCTATCAACTCCCCCGGACATTGCAACAATAGCCTTGGTCTGGTGCGGAGCTTTATCTTTTAGCAGAGGTTCAATTTCAAATTCTTTTAGCATAATCGCCTTAATTTATAAACGCAAATCTTGTGTCATTCCAACATACAACTGTGCAAACGTTTTGATTTGGGGGCAATTTACATAGTAGATGATGTCATGAAAGTAGCTGACACTGGAATCTAGCTTCTATTACACAAATTCATTAAAACAGCATATTTATTTGTAATCAAGTTTCCTGGATCCCAGTGTTAGCTACTCGGATGACACCCTTTTCTGCTAGAAGTTGCCTTCAAATTACTTGGTGCATGACACTGGGATCTCATTTATATTACATAATTCCATCAAAACAATTCGATAAACTACCTTCAAAAATAATTTAATCTTGCTTGAATAAAACATGGCCAAAATAATCCATGTTTTCAAGCACTTTTCCACTACCTAAGGCAACACAACAAAGTGGGTCATCTGCAACACGAACCGGTAATTTTGTTGTTTCACTGATAACTTTACCTAGATTACGTAATAATCCACCACCACCGGATAAAACTATTCCTCTATCGACTATATCAGAAGAAAGTTCAGGTGGAGTGCTCTCCAGCGCAGTCTTAATAGCAGAAATTATCTGATGTACAGGCTCTATTAAACTCTCTGCAACTTGGTATTCTGATAAAAGCATTTCTTTTGGCATGCCACTCACTAAATCCCTGCCCTTAATTATCATTCCCTCTTTGTTATTTTCACCTGGCAGACTGGCTGAACCTATGCTTTTCTTAATTTTCTCAGCGGTTGTTTCACCGATTAATAACTTATGATTTTCACGAATATATGATTTTATTGCTTCATCCATAATATCGCCACCTACTCTGGCAGAACGTGAATAAACAATTCCACCTAAAGAAATAATTGCAACTTCAGTTGTACCGCCTCCTATATCAACAATCATAGAACCCTCAGGTTCAGTAACCGGGAGCCCAGCTCCGATTGCTGCAGCCATTGGTTCTTCAATTAAAAATACTTCATTTGCACCAGCACTTTCTGCTGCATCTTGTATAGCACGCCTTTCAACTGGCGTGGATCCAGATGGAACGCATATGATAATATTAGGTTTATTAACAGTGAATTTTGTGTTTGCACTGCGTATGAAATATTTTAGCATTTCTTCCGCACTTTTAAAATCAGCAATAACTCCATCCTTTAAGGGCCTTATCGCCTCTATTTCTCCAGGCGTTTTCCCAAGCATCATTTTAGCTTTTTTACCAAAAGCATAAGGAACGTAACTTCCTTTTTCTTTTATTCTTGCTACAACTGAAGGCTCATCAAGCACTATTCCCTGATTTTTCTGATAAACTAAAGTGTTTGCAGTACCAAGGTCTATAGCAATATCGCTAGCAAACAAACCTTTGAAAGTAAAAAGGCTATAAAACTTTCCGGTTAATTTTCGAACAAAATTCATACGCAACTCAAGAAAATCATTTATTAAGACAAATTATACTTTTCAGATAAGTAGCTAATGCAGCACTCAACGTCTAAACCCTTACCTGTTACTTTTTTTAGCAGTTCCAGGCCACACTTTGCACTGTATATATTTTGAGATAACCAACTGATAAGTAAACTAAAATCTCCTTTTATTATAGCACTTAATGATTCGTAATGATTCTTTTTAACGCAAGAGAAAACCTGCACAGCAGCAATTAAAGCAATAATTTTTATAGGAAAGTAGCCCATAACACCGCTTGCCCAATATTCATCTTGAAAATAAGTGTTTAGCTCATTTTCAGCTTTTACTGGAATTTTATAGTGCTTCATACCTTCCAGCCACGCATCATGCAGGTCTTTGACTTCCAATGTACCATTTATTATATCTTGTTCTAACCTAGTTCTCAACATAATATGAGCTAACAGACTAAATTCATCTGCATTTTTTAAAAAAGAAGAAAGGTTTATTTCATTGAAAATCAAGTACAAATTTTCAACACTGCTAACTTTCTCGTTAGTTTTGCCTTTTATAGCAAATTTCTCTTTTATGTGTGGTTGAATAAACTCAATAAATTCTCTGGATGTTCCAATCATCCTTTCCATGAATAACCCTTGAGTTTCATACATAACATGTCTCGTAATTGGACTACTTATAGAATTTTGCGCTAAACATTTTTGATAAATTGCATAACCACTATGCCGTAAAAGTGAAAATAAACCATAACAAAAATCAGATTCATCATAATCTATAGGGTAGTAATAAGAAGTACGAATCTCATTTAGTGCAATACCCATTTGCTGTAAACATAATGAGCCAAGTTCAATCTGTTTCTGAGTAGCAACTTTTTGTATATTAGTAACCTTATCCTTTTTCTGCTTTTCAATTATTTTATCTACATTTTCGCTAAAAAATTTGCCTACCTTGGGGAATACTTCCCTTATATTCTTTTCTGTGATATCAGAGTCATAGTCAGCAAGCAGTGAGTCGTATTTTGAGCATTTTAATTGCTGCGATTTTATAGAAGCTACTTCGCGAATGAGTGTGATTAAATCAGTAAAACGTTCTTTTAGTTTTTCTAAGTTACTGGTTTCAGAATGAGATAGCTTCCATAAATTTTGGCATTCAACCTTAGCTTTGGATAAAGACTTTACTAAATCAATAGGAACAGCACTGTTGCTTTTATGTATTCTCTCTATTAACTTTAGCTGCTGAGTATTTGCACTTTTTTTGTTACCAAGAGCATCTGCTAATGATTCCTTTATTGCGTCATGAGAGATAATTTCATGTCTGATTTCTTCTAGAAGACTCATTTGTTCAACTTTGTCCTCTATATTCAATTGGCTTTGGTTTAGTACTTTTAGCGTATTTTCGATATTCTTTACCCTATATAATACTTCCTCTAAAAACTTATAAGATTGCATATTTGTTCATTATTTTAGAAAACATCTGTTTAATACCGTAATAGATTAATAATAAAGTTAAAAGTATATTTGCTTAAAGTACAATAAAAAATTGTACTTTTTATTCTTTTATTGGATTTTTCTACTCAGAGTCCAGCATATTATAGGAAAATTAATTGTAAGGTTGTAGAAAAAGTATTTAGTATTTTATTTCTCTTGACTATATTACAATATGGAGAGATATTAGCTACTGAAATTAAAGTTACGCACTATTTAAAATTTATGGAGGTTTAGTAATGTGGAGTAGACTGGTTATAATGTGCTGTTTTTGTTTATTACTTACTGGTGTAAGTTCTTGCCCAAAAAAAGGAGCAAATACAACAAATAAAATAAATTCTGTTGTTAAGCAGATAGGTGATAAAAGAGTTTTCTTTGGTTATGATGAATCTAGTATTGCTGAAGTAAGTGCAGATGCATTACTTGACGTAATGGAGGTGTTACAAGATAACCCTGACGCGAAGGTTACTTTAACTGGTCACACTGACAACCGTGGTTCTCATGAATATAATCTTGCGCTAGGCGCTAGAAGGGCAGATGCAGCTAAAAAATTTATGGTTAGTTGTACACCCTACATAGAAAACAGAATAAAAACTGCTTCTAAAGGTGAAACTGAGCCTTTGGTTAATGTAAAAGATGATTCTAGAAATTCTAAATATGAAAAAGAGCATGCTAAAAATCGTAGAGTGGAATTTTCATTTTCTGGAATAAAGAAATAGTTTCTTGCATTAAAACCTGGATCCCAGTGTCAAACACTGGGATGACATAAAGAAAGGGCACTGGGGTAGACAAAAAAGGACAAACTTGTCATATTTCGTTGTTTGTTAGCGGGATCTATATATACCACAAATAAGTCGCGGTATGACGTAAGAGATCTGACCTGTCTGGCCATCAAGAGACATAATGGAATTAGAGTTATTATTTCAAAATGTGGTTAATAGTTTTGCTTTCTATAACAATCAAGTTGCAGTTGCAGTATCAGGTGGTGTAGATAGTATAGTCTTACTGCACTTAATGACTAACTGGGCAAAAAAAAACAAGCTTTCACTTCCTACAGCATTAACAGTAAATCATGGGTTACGTCCAGAGTCTCAAAAAGAAGCTGATTTTGTTGTAAGTTATGTAAAGGAACTTGGAGCAAAGGAATCGTTCATATTAAATTGGGAGAAGCAAAATATTAAAGGCAATATTCAGTTACAGGCACGAAAAGCACGGTATAAGTTACTAGCAGAGTGGTGTAAAAATAATAATGTTAAATATTTACTTGTTGCTCATCACAAAGATGATCAAGCAGAAACGTTCTTGTTAAGATTAGAGCGAGGTAGTGGCGTAGATGGATTATCATCAATGGACTACAAGTCTTTCCTAAATGGTATTTATATATTTAGGCCATTGTTAAATTTTAGTCGTAGTGAAATAGAAAAGTACGCTAAGCTTCATCGGTTAAAATGGATCGAAGATAGAAGCAACTATGACTTAAAATACAGGCGAACTTTATACCGTAACTTACTTAAAGCAAGTGATAATCAAGAGATTTTAACAGAGCGAATATGCCTCACAGCCCTTCATATGAAAAGAGCTGCAAAAGCGTTGATGCACTACACACGCCTTGCGTTTAATGACTGCGTTAATGTGCATGATCTTGGTTATATTGAAATTAAACTAAGTGAGTTTTATCAATTGCCAGAGGAAATAGCCTTGAGGCTTCTTCTTTACTCCATAATGGCAATTGCCAGTAAACATTATAAACCAAGGTACAACAGCCTTATCGTAATATTTAATAAAATATTGCAAAAGGATAGTAATGTTAACTGTACACTTTCTGGGTGTAAAATAAGAAAACATGGAGAAAATATCTTGATAATTAGAGAATCGTCAAAGATACAAGAAATTACCTTAAACCTACCTTTAAATGAACCTACTCAATGGGATAACAGATTTAGCTGCACAATACTCGGAAATCAAGAGTGTTCAGTTATCATCGCTCCATTAAAAAAAACACAAAAAGTTCCTGAATTTCTGAAGGATTACAACTGCTGCCCTGAAGTTTTCTATTCTTTGCCTGTAGTGCTAAAAGATGGAAAGGTGCTTGCTTATCCTGATGTAAATTATAACGGAAAAAATACCAATGACGATAAGGTTCAATGCATTATTAATAGCACGATAAAACAAAATTTGGTAAGCTTGATTAGTATTTAGTTAGAAATAGAAATGAAAAAATTTTTAGAAGGCTTATTGATCTGGTTAGTAATTATTGTTCTTATTTCAGTTGCTTATATTCAGTTCAGCGGAAATGTAGGTAAAAGTAAAACAATTATACCTTTTTCGGAATTTTTAACTAGACTAGAAGACAATGATGTAGAAAATATTGTCATAAAAAACCAGAGCATTGAAGGCAAGTTCAGGGACGGTTCAAGTTTCAATTCAAGCGGTGTCATATATAGCGACCTAATAAAAAATTTACATGATAGAAAAGTGAGATTCTCCTTTTCAACTGGAGATTCTGCCATGAACGTAATTGGTGGATTACTTATCTCATGGGTCCCAACATTTATCTTTATTGGCTTCTTGCTATTCTTTCTTAAACAAACACAAGCGGGGGGCAACAGAACTATAAGCTTTGGCAAGTCAAGGGCTAGACTCATGACTAGTGGAAAAAAAGTAACATTTGATGATGTTGCCGGAATTGATGAAGCAAAAGAAGAGCTAGTAGAGATCGTTGATTTTCTTAAACAAAGGCAAAAATTTCAAATATTAGGTGGAAAAATACCAAAAGGGTGCCTTTTGATTGGCTCTCCTGGAACTGGTAAAACTTTACTTGCTCGTGCAATTGCAGGAGAAGCTAATGTGCCATTCTTTAGTATTTCTGGATCTGATTTTGTTGAAATGTTTGTGGGTGTTGGTGCAAGTCGTGTTCGTGATATGTTTGATCAAGGCAAGAAAAATGCTCCTTGTATAATTTTTATAGATGAAATAGATGCGGTGGGTAGACATCGTGGCATTGGTCTTGGTGGCGGCAATGATGAAAGAGAACAAACATTAAATCAGTTATTAGTTGAGATGGATGGCTTTGAGTCTAATGAAGGTGTAATAATAATTGCTGCGACTAACCGTCCGGATGTCTTAGATCCAGCACTGCTTAGACCTGGTCGTTTTGACCGACAGATTACTATTTCTTTACCCGATATAAATGGGCGTGAAAAGATATTAAATACTCATATAAAGAAAATATCAATAGCACCAGATGTAAACGTGAAAACAGTTGCAAGAGGAACACCAGGTTTTTCAGGGGCTGATCTAGCAAATTTGGTGAATGAATCTGCACTTATCGCTGCAAGAAGAAACAAGAAGATTGTTACCATGGATGATTTCGAATATGCACGTGATAAAGTGATGATGGGCGTAGAAAGGCGATCTCTCATTATGACAGAAGAGGAAAAGAGACTGACTGCATACCATGAAGCTGGTCATGCGATGATTGCTGTTAATATGCCTGCTTCTGATCCTATACACAAGGCAACAATTATTCCACGCGGTAGGGCACTCGGTTTAGTTATGAGACTACCAGAAACAGATAGAGTGTCCCTCACAAGAGAAAAGATGCTAGCAGATATAACTGTTGCAATGGGTGGAAGAGTGGCAGAAGAGCTAATTTTTGGCTACGATAAAGTCACAAGCGGTGCATCTTCGGATATAAAACAAGCATCTGATTTATCACGCGCTATGGTAACAAAATGGGGAATGAGTGACAAAATAGGTCCGATCTATCACAATCGCGAACAAACCATGCATGGTTCTGACATAATTTCTGAAGATACGTTAAAACTTATAGATGAAGAAGTGAAGAAAGTTGTGTCTTCTTGCTATGAAAAAGCAAAAGAGATTTTGACCAAGCATAAGAAAGGCTTAGATCTCATTGCCGAAAATCTACTGGAGTTTGAAACTTTAACAGGAGATGAAATAAAGGACATATTAAATGGAAAAAAAATTGTTAGAGAGGAAAATGAGAAGAATGAGAAAATAAAAAAATCCTCTCTCTATGAGAGTTGACCTCATCTTAAAAATGTTAATCAGCTAACGCTGCAATAAAACAATTTAGAATTGTAACTGTCAATATAAATTGTATTAAAATATTCATAATATTGCATTTTCATCACAATAATGCTATCATTCAGTTAGTATTAATGTTTAATGAGGTGTGAGTAATGATTGATATAGCTTCTATTGGTGTAAGTACAGTTATTGATCAGAATTATAGAAGAAAAGCACAATTATGTTTATCAGGATTATTTGTAACTGTGTCAATAGCAACTGTTACCTGGTTTATTTTCCCTGCGTCACAAAATGTATTAGCTCCGTTTTTACTTCCGGCTATGTTCTTGCTCTTCACTTTATCGATGGGTTATTACATGTTCATATTTAGTTGTGAAGAAAAATCTTTGGTAAAGAATGTTCTTGGTATGGTTGAACCGGCTGAATCGGTAAAGAGAGTGCATTGCCAAGAAAATATTAAGTCCTTATTAGCAGAAGTGAGAAGTACTACGAAAGATAGGTTTCGTAACGTGCTTGTTAATCTTTGTTTTGAAGATCGTAGTAAAGCACACAAACTTGCATTATATGTGAAAGAAATTGACGATATTGTGTCTTCAATAAAAAATAAAGACCTCTTAGACCATTTTGATCAATTTTTTACTATTACTGAAGTAAGCAATAAAAAAAATAGAAGTGAATTAATGAACCTCGCAAGGGCATATAAGATGATAAGTGAAGAAGATCCAGACAAAATACAGGATTTTTTAGCTACTCAAACAAAAAGTTATTCATATGAAATAATGTTACCTGAAATTGATAATTTTCTATCACAAGCTAGGTGATTTTATCAATAATTTCATTGTGTACGTGATTATCATTTTTTGTTTCAATTCCAGTGATAACACTGCACCTAACGGGCTCTTTTATGGCTATTTCCTGAAATCCTTTTCTGACCTTATTGTAAAAATTAACATCCATTTCTTCATATTTATTCTTGTCTTTTGCTCTATTTAACCCAACTTTAACATCAATATCTAGAATAAATGTAATATCTGGACATTTAATTTCCACTAGCTTATGTAAGTCCCTTATTAGCCCTAAGTCAACTCCAAACCCATATCCTTGGTATGCAATAGTTGAATCAATAAACCGATCACAAATCACTATTTTTCCTTCTGCAAGAGCTGGTAATATTAATTTTTTCATATGTTCGCGCCTCATCGAGATAAGTAGCAAGAGTTCAGAAATAGGATCAATGTTATTCGTTAACAACACTCCTCTTATCTTTTCTGCAAAATCAGTGCCACCTGGTTCTCGAGTCAATACCACATTATTTTCGCCGTGAATTTGCTTAAAATGATTTGCAAGTAGCTTAGATTGTGTTGTTTTACCAGAGCCGTCTATTCCTTCGAAAGTTATGAACATAAGTTTTATAATTATAATACTAAAAAAGAATATGCAAACAGTATACATAGAAACCGTTTGACATTTAAATAATAAGACCGTAAATTACATATGGTATAATAATAGTCTATGGTTGCTCTGAATACTCCTAAAGTCGATTTTAGTTTTACTGCAAAAGATTTTAATCTTTTGGGAGTAGACAATAAATATTATGCATTAAGTGACTGTTGTGGAAAAAATGGTCTTATTATAATGTTTATATGCAATCACTGTCCTTACGTTCAGTCAATTATTAGCAATCTGGTAAGCGATGTTGATCAATTGAAAAAAGATTATCAGGTAAACACCATTGCAATAATGCCAAATGATGTAAATGAATATCCAGAAGATTCCTTTGAAAATATGATTAATTTTGCCAAGGAAAATAAGTTTACATTTCCATATTTAATTGATAGTACACAGAAAATAGCTAAAGAATACGGGGCTGTTTGCACTCCTGACTTTTTTGGCTTTAATTCTAATTTAAACCTTTGCTATCGTGGACGTTTTAACGACACAAAAAAAGAAAAGGTTCAAAGCTATGAAGTAGGAAGTAGTGACTTATTTCAAGCTATGAAATTTATTGCAGAAACTGGTAATTCTCCAATTGACCAAAAATCAAGTATTGGCTGCTCAATTAAATGGTCTAATTCTACAGGTTAAATATCATGCACAGTGGCTCTCAGCATTTGTTTGATATTATAATTTTGCTTTCTGCTGCTGTGTTTATAGTCATAGCATTTTGGAAAATGAATATTAGTCCAGTGCTTGGTTACTTCGTTGCAGGTGCAGTTATTGGTTCTCACGGATTTAATCTGATACACTCAGCTGAAGCAATGGATAATCTTGCAGAATTTGGTGTAGTTTTTCTATTATTCATTATAGGCCTTGAATTGACATTTGAACGCCTGATCGCTATGCGTATTCATGTATTTGGGTTCGGTTCTCTTCAAGTTATAGTTACCATGGTAGCAATATGGTGCATCGCTCTTGCTTTCGGAGTGAATACGAATATAGCAACAGTTATTGGTGGTGGGCTTGCGCTATCCTCAACAGCAATAGTGTTGCAGGTTCTGCAAGAAAAAGGTTCTCAAGCAAGTCAGGTTGGTAGGTTGTCGATAGCAGTGCTATTAATGCAAGATTTTGCAGTGGTACCATTAATAGTATTGGTACCTTTACTTACTGGCAATTCTGAGCACAGCCTGATAAGCTCATTGGCAGGTTCATTGGTGCAAGCAGCTATTGCATTAGTGCTGATATTTATAACTGGTAGATTATTGCTTAGACCTTTATTTTCGGTTATTGCTAAAATGGAAAGTAATGAGATCTTTATATCAACAACGCTTTTAATAGTATTAGGAGCAGCATTTATTACTGAGCAATTCCATTTATCGTTAGCATTAGGTGCATTTGTTGCTGGATTGTTAGTTGCAGAAACAGAATATAGACACTCAGTAGAACACGCAGTATTGCCATTTAAAGATTTGTTTCTTGGCTTATTTTTCATGACTGTTGGTATGTCCATCAATACCGAACTTTTACTCAATAAGTTACCACTAATTACTTTATTATCGATTATCCTTATCGTTTTAAAAACATCTATTATATATATATTGTGTAGATTTTTTGGGTTTAAGAGTGCACCTGCTATACAAGCTGGGTTACTGCTTTCACAAGGCGGTGAATTTGCGTTTATTTTGTTTCGCTTAGCAGATGAGCTAAATGTGCTACCAAGTGAAATCGCTCAAGTACTTATGATGGTAACTACAGTAACCATGGCTTTCACTCCTCTTTTATCGGGGCTTGGAGATTGGATAGCAAACTCATTTAGCACTGAGAAAACAATATTAGATGATGAAGCTGTTGAAACAGATACACAAGATCTTTATAACCATGTGATAGTTGCTGGATTTGGTAGAGTGGGATATATGGTAACAAAAATGCTTACGGCAGAGCATTTAAGTTACGTTGTTGTAGATATTCAATCGAAAATAGTCAAAGAAGGAAAAAGTGATAATTTTCCTATATATCTTGGAGATGTTACAAGATGTGAAATTTTAAAATCGGTAGGAATAGAAAGAGCTCAAGCTCTCGTTATTTCAATAAAGAATGAAGTTACTATAAAAAAAGTTGTTTCTTTAGTTGCAGCAAATTTTCCGCATGTAAATATTGTAATACGCTTACCAGATCTGAGTAATGTGGAGGTTTATAGAGATCTAGGAGCTAGTAAAATTATTCCTGAAACATCTGAGATAGGATTGCAGCTAGGTGGAGCTGCACTGAGCCTTAGTGGTATTAGCGAAAGTGGAGTTACGTCTTTAAAAAGTAGATTCAGAAAAGGCAATTACAGTATGTTAAAAGACCTTGGTAGTGATAAAGATGAATAACTACTTTTCTAATTTTATGTACAGAAAGCTTCAAGCTTTATTGAGGTTTTGCCTATAGTAAATTACGCACATAATCAACCAAGTTAAGGAAAGTGCAAACCAAGTGATTGCATATTCCAAATGCTTCATTGGCTGTATAGCTACTTTGCTGCCAAAATTGTTCGGCCACAATACACACTTCTCTAGCTTAATACCTAACTCATTGGAAATTTCTTCTGTACTCAGGGTAAACCATGTATTCGAAGCAGTATCGTTCTTGATAAACCAATTTTTACTTTTATTGCTATCGCAATATAAAATTCCATCTGCAACTACTTTTTCAATTTTTACTTTTTTCTCCTTTTTTTCTCTGACTATTCCTTTATTCACCAACATGTAACGTCCAGTGGTGAGCAACATAGGAGACAGCACGTGATAGCCGTGTTGCCCTGCAAAAACATATAGTTCTATGTCACTTAGAATCCCATCAATCTTGACATGCCTATAGTTAAATTTTTCAAGGTCGTTATTGGGCAATAGATGAACCACTGGAAGACTCATACTTTTAATAATATTATTCTTCCAGTTCAATCTGAATATTTGCCATAACCCTAATAAAAAAAGAAGTGAGCAAGGTATAATTAAAATAAATACTATCTTTTTTAACACTCTATATTTGTGTTCTTAAATAGTTTTCAACACCCATTAGTTCAATAAGATCGATCTGTTTCTCAATCCAATGAAAGTGCTCTTCTTCATTTTTTAACATCTCTTCTAATAACATTACACTAACAAAATCCTTTTCTTTCTCAGCGATAGAAATCGTTTCTTTGATATCCTTAATACCTTTTCCCTCTAATTTCAAATTAGCTTCTAAGATTTTCCGTATTGTGTCTTTTGTAAACTTTCCATCATACTTTGATATTTCGTTTGTATCCTGAAAATTTGGGACTCCTTTAAATAACAAAATTCTTTCTGCCAACTTGTTTGCATGTTCAAGTTCTTCGTTAAGCTCATTTTTTACCTTTTCTGCAAGTCTATTAATTCCATTGTTTTTGAGAATCGCAAAATGCAAAAGATACTGGCGTACAGAAGTCAGCTCATTGGTCAATAATTTGTTCAAATGTTTTACTATCTCTTCATTCATAATCTTCCCTTAGTTCAATTCATCAGCATAATTTATATGATAACGATAGTTATAGCAACTCATTTAATAATTCCTTTGATAACAACCGTATTAAATAGCATGTCGTGGTATGTCTGTTTCTTTTTAGAAAAACAAGCAACTAGATACCAATAGAGGGTGAGCAGCACCATCATTACTTTCAATGCACTCAAGACATTCACTAATACTTCCTGATCTCGCAAAAATTCAGTAAGGACAACTACTACACTGTTTAACAGAGGAAGAAAAAACTGGGAAGTGCTTCTGTCAAACGCTAAATTCAAGTCTATTTTAGAATTATCTAAATTGATAGTATATATATTCATTAACTGCTGACCAGGAGTTGCTTGGGCCTTTGAAGATATAAAATATGTGAAGTAACTACAATTTACACACATGTATGATAGATGTAAGATCAACGGAGAATCCTCTAATAGCAGTATAATTAATAAAGTTGGAATTAATAAAATTGCTACATCTATTAAATATGCGCAAAAGCGCCTTTTTATGCTGGCAATCTCTGTCATTACCTATCTTCCAAATATTTTATTATGAAATCTGTAAGCTTATCAAAATGTTGAAAACATAACAAATCTTCATAACCGCTTATTGATTGACCGTATATAATAGGTAAACAATTGGCATTTTGTGCACACAGAACATCTGTGATGCTATCACCAACGAAAAACACATTTTCTCTATTTATAGGCAACGTACTCTCTTCTAGTGCAAATAGCAGTGGGGTTGCAGATGGTTTATCTTCTGCAGTATCGCATGACCCAACCACTCTTTCAAAGTAAGAATCTAGTTTAAAATAGGCAACTTCTTTACGTAAATTAGTATTTTTCTTATTACTTACTATTGCTAGATAAACATTGTGGCTTTTCAGTGTCTGCAACATTTTCTCTACTCCTTGATTCAGAGCAATGTTTTGCAATAGTGCATCATCTAAATATTGTTGATATATCTGATTCGCTTTTTTCCACTGATCGCCAAATAAATTGACCATATAGCTCTTTCTCGACTCATGGGAATTTCTATCAGCAGCTTTATTACTATACCCCATTGAGTTTATGGTATGTTTAATAGCATTAAAAATGTTATCTTGAGTGTCAACTAAGGTATTATCCCAATCGAATACTACTGCTAATGGGCTGTTTTTCATTTCTATATTGTTATATATTTTAAGTTAATAAGTAAATAGCATTTTAATGAAAAAGATATAAATAGGACGCTCTACCACAAGTTATGTTAACTGTTTTTTATATAATTAGCTAATATACTGGTTATATGATATGTTTTAATAGGTAATAGGTATGGCCCAGACATCTCAAGAAAGTGTTGAAAAAAAGTTTAAAGACGTCTTTGAACGTTCTCCAGGTGCTTTTCCAGAAGGTACCTCATTAGAAGAGAAGGTTAATTATATCGCAAAAGGAACAAAGGCTCTAAAAGCTGTGAAAAGTAAGGAGCTTGAGAACAAAATGAAAAACGTTGCAGAATTGAATCAGAAACTTGAAAGTCAAGAAGGACGTGCAGATGAAAAAGCACGTCAAGATTTTGAAAGAATTGCTGAGCTTGACCAACAATATAAAGGGAAGGGCATCTTCACAAGTGAAAAAGTTGCAGAATTAAAAAATGACAAAAAATTTCAAGAAGCAGCTAACACTCTTAGAACCTGTTTAAAATCTTCGTAATAGGAGAGAAATGAAGGAAAGGACAATCATTTGCAAGCTGGTATTGAGTTTACGTTCGCAATTTTTCCATAGCCGTCTACACTTTTCTAACCAAGCAAAAGAACGCTCAACAACCCATCTCTTTGGCAATACAACAAAAGAATGTAATTCACTGCGCTTTATTACCTCAACAGTTGCACCAATAATATCTTTTATTTGGGTTGCAAAAATTTTTCCTGTGTAGCCTGCATCAACCAATATATTTTTGACTTCAGAAAGGGTATCTTTAGCATTTTCAACCATTCTTACAGCGCTACTACGATCAGTTACTTCTGCTGTTGTTACATAAATTGCATGTGGTAGACCTTGAGTATCAACTGCAATATGACGCTTTATGCCTGAAATCTTTTTACCTGCATCATAGCCCTTTTTTTCAGCAGTATCTGTGTTTTTAACACTTTGAGCATCAATTATACAGAAGCTAGTTTTCTCTTTCCGACCATTGTTGATACGGATCTCTCCAACCAATTTTTTTTAAAACTAATTCCAACAAACTTGGTTCTTCTCCATTCTTTTTATTCCACATTTGAAAATAGTAATATACGCTTTCCCACCTTGGAAAATCTTTTGGCAACATTCTCCACTGGCAACCACTTTTTAGGACGTATAACACTGTACGAAATACATCATACAAATCAAGTTTTCTTGGTCTCGTTTTCTTCCTGCTACTCTCTAGTATTGGTCTGATTTTTTCAAATTGCTCTCGACTCATATCACTTGGATAATTTTTACGCATAGATATACCTCATTCTTAATCTACCACTATTTTACCTCATCTCTCCGAGATTTTAAACAGGTTCTTAGAGAAACTACAACAGAAGGTAAAAGTGTTGAACAGAGTGGACAAAAAAAGACTTCTGAGGCTTCTGTACAAACAGATACACAGCCATCAGAGCACATCGTTAGTCCCTCAGTGAGCAAGAGTTCTGTAAAAGAGAAGCTCAACACTGAGCCGGACAAAAAAGATACCACGCCTCAACCACAAGAAAATCAAAAAGAAGAAGGGTTTTTGAGTCTTCTGAAGCGCTTTGTTAAGAAAATATTAGAAAAATTTTTAGGTGAAGGTGAAAAGGATGTAGAGAATGCTCGTGGCATGAAAGAAGATGCTCAAAGAGATACGTCAAATAACGAAGAGCAACAAAAGAGTAAGCAGCTTGATGAAATTTTAAAGGACAAAAGTGTAAGCGAGGGTTTGAAGCAGGCAACAAAGCTTGAGAACCCGGCAATAACGCCTGTTAATACTCCTAAAGTGAATGAAGTAAACACGGGTCGTGAAAGGTGATCCGCTTTCAAGCTTCATTATACCGCCACGAACCGTCATACCGCCGCGGTATCTCATCCGCTAACAAGTAGCGGGATGACGATTGTCAGGGTGTCATCCCAGTGTCCCTATGATGTCATCCCAGTGCCCTGACTACTTGGATCTAGCAAGCTTTGCTTGCAAATAAGTCTAATACGCGTCGCGTTTTATGCCAAAACACAATTGGAGTTACATGCAAAATAGATCCCAGTGTCACGCACTGGGATGACATCATCCTTTTTTTGGGATTCCAGCGTCACGCGCTGGAATGACACCTCTCTTGGGCTCTCTTAGCTATAAATATTAAGGAATTTACCAAACGAAAAAAAAGGCAAAAGAAGCCCCGTGGTTGGCTAATTACTTACATTATACTTTCAAGTATGGCGTTTTTTTATTCTAAACGCTTAATAACCGCGATTTAGTTGCTTTTAAGCCGCAACTAATCTAAATTATAAACATTAAGAAATTTACTAAACAGAAAAAAAGGCAAAAGAAACCCTAGGGTAGCTAGTTATTCACTATCCATTTTTTAAATCGGCGTTTTTTGATGTTTTAAATGCTTTATAAGCGCATTTCAGCTTATATTAGGTAAAAACCTAGAAATTTTATAAAGACATAAGGTGCACATAGTGCAAAAAATTAAACATGGGACGCCAGATACGTGAGTTTTTTTGTCATTTAATCTGTACAGAGAAGATAAATAAATAGCTTCAGTTTCATGATAAGGGGGCTGGCGGAGTTTGTCAAGTAAGTTTTTTCGTTTCTAACGGTTGTTGCCAAAAACTATGCAAGAAGTCTATTGACAGGTGATTAAATTATAATGTAGCCTATCGCCGTATATCCGGGGGTGGGTTGTTGTGAGGCTTTTTCACTTTTTATTCTTGTTAATGTGTTTTTCTCTGTATTACTATGCGGGTTTTATATTTTCGCCCTGCCCAAAAGCTACGGTTTGCTTTTCACCTGGAGAAGATTGTGCTGTACCGATAATCAACGTAATAGATCAGTCTAAAAAATCTATCTTAGTTCAAGAATATACATTTACTCTTGGAACAGTTGCAAAATCTTTGATTAATGCTAAAGAACGCGGTGTTGATGTTAAAGTCATCTTAGATAAATCGCAACTCTACTCAAAATATAGTGTTATAAATGAATTATTTTCAGGTGGAGTACCAATTTGGATCGATGATAAGCCAAAGATTGCTCATAATAAGATAATGATTGTTGACAATCAAAAAGTCATCACAGGGTCATTTAACCTTAGTAAGACAGCTAAAAAAGGAAATGCTGAAAATTTATTAATTATTACAGATTATCCTGAATTGATTCAGCAGTATGTGAAAAACTGGGAGGCACGAATGTCACAATCTTACAAATACGCTCCCAACTAATCGAGAGCGCTTGCTCAAAATCAGTTTTAAAAACAGCAAGGGAGAGCTTTTTTGATTGATTGGCATAATGATTATGATATAATGAACTAAAAATTTAAGGAATAAAGTAATGGATTATATAAATGATGCTGCCGGTAGCTACACTGCTATTCATGATTTTTTTCAAAACAACGGTGTTGGAGATTACAAAGTTCAATGCAATTATGGTGGGGTGCCGTATGCTACTGATGAGTACGTGCATTCTGGCGATAAATTTTGGAGTAATAATTTCATAGACTCACATTTTGGCAGGGAAATAAAAATGTATCCTCAAAGTGAACTTTTAGCTAAAGAATATGCTGGAAATACGTTGCCAGTTTCAATATCACTAGATAAGGATTTAATAAAAATGAAGGAATGTCAGAAAAAAACGAAATTTGTGGAACTAGAAAGGGAGTCAGGTGATTTAGTGCATGATAAGCAAAAGTATGTAAAGTGTTACACAACAAAGCTATCATATGATAATGTACATATTTACAATAACGATAAAGTTTCAACATTTAGCATAAAATACGACGTGCCAAATGATCCGAAATACAGTTTAAATATAACATTTACAAAGGTTAATGATAATAAACCAGGATTTTGGCAGAAATTTAAAAATATGTTTTAACGTGACCATTCACTGGTTTTTACTCAATCAACCAACAACAGTTAATATCAAATTTTTATAATTAAAAAATATGCTATTTTTTAAAACTTTCATTCTCCTTGACTCTGTCAACTTCACAAAACAACTCTTGGACCAAATGTATCTGGCATAACACCTTTTGGTAACTTGCTACTTCTTTTTTTCCGCATCTCCGACAACAGCCATTGATATTCCACTACATAAGGCTTGATTTTTGGTAGATCAACTTTTTTATGAATAATACTATGCTTCTCCTTAAATTGACCATTTACCCTAAACGCTATTAGCTTCCTTAAAATTTACATTAATGCCTATTTTGCCTAAACTGAAGCGTCTTTTCCAATTTTTTCTAGCATCAACTCAGCAGCTTTTTGTTCAGCAATCTTTTTACTAGAAGCGCATGCAGAAACTTTACCATAATCTTCTATGCAAACTGATATAGTAAATTCAGGATTGTGCGCTGGTCCAGTTTGTTTTACAAGCTCATACTCTGGTAAAGGCAATTTGTTTTTCTGAGTCCACTCTTGCAGTGAGGTTTTAGGATCTTGAGGGGGGTCAAGCATGCCTTTAGCTAGCTTTTCCCAATATTGGATAATAAATTTTTCAACATTTTCAAGCCCGCCATCAATATAAATTGCACCTATTAGTGCTTCAAGCGAGTTTTCTAAATTTTTTAAGTTACATCTCCCTCCATTGCAGCGTTCACTATTATTCATGATGATAAAGCTGCCTAATTTTATTTCTTTAGCAACATTAGCAATGGTGTTGCCACAAACTAAATCCGTCTTTCTTTTTGCCAATGCTCCTTCTTTTTCTTCAGGAAATAGTTTAAACAGTGTGGCAGATACAACCATATTCAAAACACTATCGCCCAAAAACTCTAGTCTTTCGTAGCTTACAATCTGGTTTTTGCTATTCCTTTTATTTACGCTTGGGTGAGTTAGTGCCTCTTCTAATATTGCATAATTTGTAAATTTATAATCAATGATCTTAGATATTGCATCATTCAAACTCTTCATACCCATTATTTAAAAGAATAACACTTCCTACCACACCTTTATACCAAAGAATTAGTTTTGTTTTATTAAAATAATACCAACAACTTCCAAAATATACAGTTTAATAGACTGCTTGCATAACCATTATTTGAATAATGATTCATCGATGTTATTCCAGTATCGGCTACTTAGGTGACAGAGAAGATGTTTAATGTATACAACCCACCACCTCACTAATGTTACTAAATCCATCTCTCCTTATTAGTTCTGCAAGTTCTAGATTAATTTTGTTTACAACTTGAGGTCCGTGGTATATGAGAGCAGTGTACAACTGCACCAAAGAAGCTCCTGCCTTTATTTTTTTATATGCATCAGCACCACTTGAGATTCCTCCGCACCCTATCAATAATATTTTGCCCTTAGTAAATTTGTACATATCGCCCAATAACTCGGTTGAAAGTTTAAACAGCGGTTTGCCACTCAACCCACCACTCTCGTTGTGGTGGGAATGCAGATTATCTCTACTTACCGTAGTGTTGCTTACTGTTAATCCGTCAATCTTATATTCCAACGCAAGCTCAGCGATATTTTCTTTCGTTTGCTGATCTACATCTGGTGAAATTTTTAATATTATTGGTATGGATTTAGAATTATCAATTGATTTCCGGGTTAGAGTTACGGATCTCAACAATTCCGATAATTCTTGCTTATTGTGCAGATTGCGTAAATTAGGCGTGTTTGGGGATGAGATGTTCAGCACTATATAATTGCTCTTTCCATATACTATCTTTATTAAGTCAACATAATCACTGATTTGGTTCTTTGATGTACTGTTTTTTCCTATGTTGATGCCAAAAATGCAGTCATCAAGCTTGGTTTCACCTATTTGTTTAAGAAAATAGTCTATTCCTTTATTGTTAAATCCCAATCTGTTAATTACCCCTTGATCTTTAATTAACCGAAAAATTCTTGGCTTTTTGTTTCCATATTGTGGATTACGAGTTACAGTACCAGTTTCAATAAACCCAAAACCAAATGAGAGCATAGGCCTTATAACTTCTGCATTCTTGTCAAAACCTGCAGCCAGACCTACGGGGCTTCTGAGCTTATTACCAAAAAAATTCACACTCAAAGATTCTGGTAGCTCTATAGGATTCTTATAAGGTATTTTCTTTAATGCCATAATTGCCAAAGAGTGAGCAACTTCGGGCGGTAGTAAAAATAGTAAATTACGTTTGTAAAACACTTTGCTTATTTTTAGTTTATTTTTTACCATGAAACGCTATAAGAGTATAACCATAACTTGAAAAGAAATTGATTTTACTATGGACAAGCTTTCTCTATAGGTTACACACTTAAAGCTACTGTTAACTTTTACAAGATATAGAAAATGAAAGAGGCCGGGACCGGAATTGAACCGGTATAAAAGGATTTGCAGTCCTCTGCATAAGCCATTCTGCCACCCAGCCGTTTTTTATGTGTAGATATCCATTATATCTTTTAGCATAGATAAAGCTTCCTCCCTTTTGCGTTGGAAAGTGTTACGTCCAATGATTGAACCATTACCGCCACCCTGCTTAATTTCTTTCGCTTCATTGTATATGTTATCTACTTCCTTCGATTCACCACCAGAAAAAACTACTATTCTTTTCCCTGCAAAACAAGACCTTTTAACATATTCAATTCTTTTAGATAATGATTCAATATTTTCTGTTTCTATTTTCTCCCTTTCCAAATATTTAGTTGGAAGTTTTACTTTTATTATATTAGCGCCAAGCAAAGCTGCCATGTGCGCAGCATAGGCAATAACATCAACTGCTGTTTCACCTTCTTTGGAAATCCCTTCACCGCGTGGATAAGACCATAGCACTACTGCAAGCCCATAAGATTTGGCTTCAGCTATGATTCCACGGGCTTCCTCCATCATATCGAAACACTTAGCAGAACCAGGATATATAGTAAATCCGACAGCTAAGCATCCCAAACGCAGCGCATCTTTCACAGAAGAGGTTATTGCCTGATCAGAGGTTAGATCCTTTGAATGTAAAGAGTTGGAACTATTAAGTTTCAAAATAAGTGGGAGCATTCCAGCATAAGTTGCAGCACCAGCTTCAATCATACCAAGTGGAGCAGCATATGCACTTACTCCCGAATCAACCGCAAGCTGAAAATGATAATGTGGGTCATAAGCATCAGGGTTAACTTCAAAACTTTTAATTGGACCATGCTCAAATCCTTGATCTACTGGCAGAATCACTAACTTGCCAGTGCCGCCAAGCTTTCCATGCATGAGAATACGAGTAAGATTTGCTTTTACCCCAGGGTTTTCACTTTCGTAGTAGCTTAGGACTTGTTTTACTTTATCACTTATCACTATAATTCAAATTGAATTTAAGTTATAGATTGTAACAAAGATGAAGTTCAATACAAGGATTTTAAACTATATCAAAAGCAATTTTATTTTCTACTTTATTCATATAGATTCTTAATTTCTTTCCTTTTATTAATTTACGATTCAGTATTTCTTCCGCTAAGTAACTTTTTATCTCTTTTTCAATAAGTCTCTCTATCGGACGTGCTCCCATTTCCTTACTATAACCTGTTTGTGCAAGATAAGATTTCACTTCATCTTCTACCAAGCAGTTTATGCCTTTTTGCGTCAGCTGCTTTTTCAGTTCCTGAATAAATTTATCTACAATATGCAGAATTATATCCGCATTTAAGTCAGAAAAAGAAATAATCGCATCAAGACGATTACGAAATTCAGGGCTAAAAACCTGTTCTATCGCTTTTTCACTATCACCAGTGTTAAATTTTTTATGCCCAAAGCCAACAAAACTTTTGCTGCGTTCAGCTGCTCCTGCATTAGTTGTCATAATTAAGATTATATTGGAAAAGTTAACTTTACGTCCGTAAGTGTCTGTAACGCAACCATAATCCATAATTTGTAGCAATATATTATAGATATCGCTATGAGCCTTTTCAATTTCATCAAGCAGCACAACACTATATTGATTATTAGATACAGACTCTGTGAGTAATCCACCCTGATCATAACCTACATATCCAGGAGGAGAACCAATCATCCTTGATATCGTATGAGACTCAATATATTCGGACATATCAAAGCGTATAAGATTCATGCCCATGCTTTCTGCTAATTGTTTTGCTAGCTCGGTTTTACCAACACCGGTTGGCCCTGCAAAAAGATAATTTGCTAAAGGCTTATTGTAATTTCTCAACCCAGATTTAGCAATTTTAATAGAATTAACAAGAGATTCTATTGCCTGCTCTTGGCCAAAAATCACCTTCTCTAGATTAGCTTTTAAAGACTTTACTTTCTGCAAATCATCAGATTCAGATCCGCAAGGCACATTTGTAATTCTAGTAATGGTATTCTTAATATCTCTACTATTTACAATTTTACCCCTGTTTCTTAGCAATTTACAATATGCCCCTGCCTCATCAATAACATCAACCGCTTTATCAGGTAATATTCGCCCAGTAATATACTTATGCGAAAGTTCAGCCGCAGACCTAATGGCATTCTTTGTATAATATACTCCATGATACCCTTCATAGTAGTGCTTTATACCATCTAGTATCTTTATCGTTTCGTTAACAGAAGATTCCTTAACATTAATTTTTTGAAACCTCCTCGCTAATGCTTTATCTTTTTCAAAACTATTGCTGTATTCTCTATATGTAGTTGCACCTATACAACGCAGTGTACCTCTTGCAAGCGCAGGTTTGAGTAGGTTACCTGCATCAAGAAAGCTACCACTTGTAGAACCTGCTCCAATGATAGT
Organism: Wolbachia endosymbiont (group A) of Chalcis sispes; assembly: GCF_964026765.1. NCBI lineage: Bacteria > Pseudomonadati > Pseudomonadota > Alphaproteobacteria > Rickettsiales > Anaplasmataceae > Wolbachia > Wolbachia endosymbiont (group A) of Chalcis sispes. The sequence goes on along the minus strand of NZ_OZ034697.1, from coordinate 198,756 downwards.
GTGTATTTCGTCAATAAAAAGGATAGCACCTGGTTTTGCCTCAATCGCTTTTATTATAGATTTTATTCTCTCTTCAAAATCACCTCTATAGCGTGTCCCTGCAAGGAGTGACCCTAAATCCAAAGCATAAATTATACTGGACCTGAGCGCACTTGGAACACTGTTTTCAATGATTTTGAGTACCAAACCCTCAACTATTGTGGTTTTGCCAACACCTGGATCTCCAACATATAAAGGGTTGTTTTTTCTACGCCTCAATAATATTTCTATAGTGCGATTTAATTCATAATCACGACCAATAACATAATCTATTTTTTTGCTTCTTGCATAGTCATTTAAATTTTTACAATAACTTTGTAGAATTTCCTCATCTTTTAGTAGCTCACCTTTATTTACTGTAGTAGGAGCATCATTATTTTTATCAAGTTTTACTTTATGATTAGTGGTGTATTCATCTATATCGTTAGAGTATTTCATGTTAGATATGTGGTAAATCAAATTGGAATCTTTCGCACTTTGTTTCTGCAATAGATCTTCAACGTATAAATCTTGCCCAGACAAAATTTCTACTAGAACACTTGCTCCATTTATTTCTTTTTTCCCCAAGCTATGAGCCCGTATTATTGCTCTGTGTATTATGCATTGAAACATTGAGCTAGGTTTAACTCCACTGATAATCAATTCAGAACTGCTTTGTAAAAACCCTTTTATATTATTATTATAATCATTAGCCTTAATATTGCATCTTGATAGAATGTTATCCATACTGATGATTTCATCGGCTCTGATATTACATCTTGATAAAACGTAATTTACATCCACGTCTTTAGTTAACGCCAGCAATAAATGTTCTACTTTCGCATATTTAAGATTAAAATTAGAAGCAATGAATAGTGCTCTATTCAAACTTGCCTCTAAGTTTTTGGAAATCATCTCCTATTCTCTTTAAAAGTGGGAACTCATATATAATGAATAGCACACAATTATTAAAAAAATTGAAATCCAGCAGTTCGCTGTAGCCAATTTGAATCCCACTCTGGATCTACGTCATAGCACCGCAATATCTCAGCATAGATTCCGCTAATGAGTAGCGGAATGACGAGTTTTACGCTTATCAAATTGTAGGTAAATCCTATTTAATACGCTTTTTCTAGTACTCTGCTTTTCTTCTTAAATGCATTGATCTTTTTTCTACCGTATTTAGTCTTTAACGTACTTGGCCTTTTAAAGACCTTTTTGCTGTTACGTTTTTTAAATTGCACACTACAATCAAAATTTAGCTCTCCTTCTTTGTCTGCCAGTGCAGGCAGTCTTCTCTTATCTTGAGGTGTAACAAAAGATAGCGCATACCCTTCAGCTCCAGCGCGTGCAGTTCTACCTATACGATGAATATAGTCAGCTTGCGATTGTGGTGCATCATAATTGATAACATGTTGAATGTGGGGAATATCAAGGCCGCGAGAAGCAACATCTGTTGCAACCATGATTTGATTACGGCCACGACGAAAAGAATTAATGACCCTTTCGCGCTTGTGCTGCCTTAAATCACCATGAATTGCTAAAGCGCTATAGTCATCTTTGTGCAATCTGTTAGCTAGCTGATCCGCTCCTCGCTTTGTTTTGACAAAGATAATGATTGATCCTTCGCGCTGACATAGTTGTGTAACAAGCTTTTCATATTTTTCTGATTCTGATGCATAAACAATTTCTTGCTTAATTTTTACAGAAGTTGTAACCTCACAATCAACAGAAATACGTTCTGGTCGATTAAGGTACTTCTCAGCAAGTTTTACTATATCTCCAGGAAGAGTTGCAGAAAACATAAGAGTTTGCCTTATTTTAGGCAAATGCTTCATAATTTCTTCAATCTGAACTCCAAAGCCCATATCAAACATACGATCCGTTTCATCAAGCACAAGAACGCTAACATTGCGAGTAATCAAAGTTTTACGCTCAATATGGTCTATAATACGACCAGGAGTACCTATTACAATTTGTGGTTTTTTCTGAAGCTGATTTAGCTGCCTAAAAATAGGCTCACCACCAATCAACAAAGCGACCCTTAGTGCAGAATTTTGAGATAAGAGTTTTCTTATCTCATTTGTTACCTGATGCGCAAGCTCTCTGGTTGGCACGATGACTAAAGCTGAACCAGTGTTAGGCTCATTCAGCAACTTAGCAACCAACGGAATAGCAAATGCTAAAGTTTTTCCAGTCCCCGTTTGAGCAGATCCGAGAATATCTTTACCTTGTAGCGCTAAGGGAATCGCTTGTATTTGAATCGGAGTTGGGACGAAAAGATTATTTTTATCTAGAGCTTGTCTAAGCGAAGCTGGGAGACCCATCTCATGAAAATTATTCACAATACGTTAATCCTGTTAAAAGACTTCATAATAGATTAATCTTCCAATCTTAAATTTATTGCAGATTTTTTATCTTCTCCGTTTCTACCGCGCTCCTCTTTAACCTCATAACTCACCCTTTCTCCTTTTATTCCCTTCTCTTTATTCTCTCCTTTAAGTGCCTCAGGTCTTATTCCCGAACGTTCCAATGTGCTAATATGTACAAAAACGTCACCCCCTTTACCTTCTGGCTTGATGAAACCATAGCCTTTTTCGGCATTAAACCATTTTACATTACCAAATTCCATTTAAACAACTCCTAAATTATTAACTAACATTACTAATGTGATGAAAAACTTTGAAATTACGATTGAGAATGCTTTAAGCTTAGCTATTGAAACTAAACCTTTATACTCCATAGTCTATTCTTAACATTACATGACAATAATACACAATTGTTGTACTTGATGCAAATAAATTTTTTAATCGTTAAGCGAACCTGCAACCGTCATTTCGCTAACTTTAATCGTTGGTGAATTAAATTGCCCACAAAAAGTTAGATCATCTGCAACGACTAAATTGCTAAACATATCCTTCAAATTGCTAGCAATGGTAATCTCATGTATTGGATACGTTATTTTTCCATTTTCTATAAAAAATCCGGAAGCGCCTTGGCTGTAATCGCCATTGATTAAATTGACACCAAAACCAAATAAATCAGTTACATATATTCCCTCTTTCACTTCCTGAATTAATTCTTCAAACGATACATCACCATTCTCAATGTAGAGGTTACTAGCTGCAGGAATAACTGCAGCATTACTTGCACGAGTTGCACTTCCGGTTGTTTCTGAGTCTAATTTTCTAGCCGAGTATAAGTCTAAAATCCAATTTTGTAATATTCCGTTTTTTACAAATATATTTTTCTTGCTAGTTATCCCTTCTCCATCAAATGGTCTCGATGCTATGCCTCTTGGCAACAATGGATCATCGATAATATTAATTCTATCGTTGAAAATCTGAGCGTTTAAACTACCCCTCAAGAAAGAACTGTTGCTTATAATACTGCTCCCATTTATAGCAGAAGCAAAACTTTTTACTAGCCCTTTTGCTGCTCTTTTTTCAAAAATAACTGGAAATTTACCAGTTTTCATTGTACGTGAATTCAATTGATCAACTGCTCTTTTTGCTGCTTCTTTTCCCATTAACTCTGGCAACTTTAAATCACTAAAATTACATGCTATATCATAATCGTAACCAACCTTCATTTCACTTTCTCTTCCAGCAACAACAGAGACCTGATTAGCAAAGGTTGATTTACTAAACGAGCCAATAAAACCAGAAACAGTCGATAATACTGTATTCACTAAAGCGTATGAAGAAGAGGCTCCTTCAGAATTAGTGATACTCTTATGTGCAAGGGCTGAATTTTCTGCAGCTTCAGCAATTTCTTTTAGGTTATCAACGGTTACAACATTATTATCTGAGATACTTAAATCTGCAGAAGAGATATAATTACTACCATTTACAGCAAAATTAATGCAAGGATCTTCTGGCGCATTCTTTGCCATTTCTACCACTTGGCTTACTGTATCACTCAGATTATTCAAATCGTTTGTAGAAATATACGCAGCTTTGTTTTTACCTGCTATAGCTCTGATTCCTACAGTGCAATTTTTAGATTGTGATATTTGCTCAATTTTTGATAGACGCTGAGAAACTGAAGTCTTATTAGTTTCATATATTGTAACTTCCGCATCTTGATTTTGCTTTTTTATTAGTTTAGTAATATCTGCTGCAATATTTAATATATTCATTTTCTATTCCTTAGATTTCTATAAAGATTCTGCACCACCTATAACTTCAATTAAATCAGTCGTAATCGCTGCTTGACGAAAACGATTATAAAGCAATGCTAATTTGTTCAGTATCTCTTTAGTGTTTCTGTTTGCTGATTCCATAGCAACCATTCTAGCACTATTCTCACTCGTTGCACTTTCAAGTAAAGCAGAGTAAAGAGCAATTACAACGTAATCTTGAACCAAAGATTTTAAAATAAATTCAATATTTTGTGGTTCATACTCATAGCCGTAATCTGTTGTTGGACCAGCCAGAGAGCTATCAATCAAGGATGAGTCTTTACTCCATGGTTTTATTGTTTCCAACATTGGTTTTTGCGTGAAGGTATTATAGAATTTACTATAAAAAACTTTAACTTTATCGTATTTACTTAAATCTATACCATCAACCAAAGCTTCTACGTGCTTTAACGTGATTCCCTTACTATTTTCAATTTTTAAGATACTTTTAGAGTCAAATCTATTTTTACCTACATCAAAAGCTTTTTTACCAAGAAATACAATATCTACTTTTTTGCCATTTGCGATTGACTTATTTACACGCTCTTGACTAAATTTGACAATAGAAGAGTTAAAGTTGCCGCACAAGCCACGATCAGACGCAATAATGAATACTAGGTAAGAACCGTCGTTACTGACATTTAGAATTTTTGCCAGTAATTCTTGATCAACTGATAGCATTAATGAAAAAATAATGTTATGCAGCTTAGATACATATAATTTTGAATTTAATAACTTCTTTTGGCTTTGTAACAACTTTGCTGCAGAAACCATTTGCATTATTTTCGTGGTTTTCTGTACAGACCTAATATTCTTAATTCTTAAGGATAATTCCTTTAAGCTCTTCATTTTGTATACAACCCTGATTTATTAAAATATATAACTGTTAGTGTCTAAAAGCAAGTTTTTTTGACATTAAAACCAAGTCTAGCTAAGAAACTTGCAGGTTTATTGTTTGGAGATAAGGATTATATTAAGAAAGTGCTCTAACTTCAGCAATATCAATGTGAAAGTAGCCTAATGGTAATTTCTACACTTTGTGGAATTTTATAATATATAATAAACACAATTAAAACTATTACAACTTGAACACTTATGATCCCATTGTTCTAGTTCCCTGTTACAATTTTTACATTTCCAGCCTGGATCAGGCAAAGCTTCTGAGCCCATCTTGTTTAGCCAATAAATTACCTTGTCGTGTTCTTGCAATGTAACCTTGAGTTGTATTACAATAAAGTAGATTGACATGTAATTAGCTTTTTTCATAGCAGTGTCTAAATATTGACTTGCAAGATCATATTTACCTGAACTCATTGAGGACAAAGCAAGTAAACAGTAACTAAAATAATAATCAGGGCGTAAGTTGTATAGTCTTTCAGCACCTTTACTATTTAAATTGATGTACATTTTAGCTGACTGAGGAGTAGGATTTACTGTATACTCTGCCTCTAGCACTGCAGAAGCTTTTCTGATTTTTCCAAGTTTAATATATAATTCTGCCTTTAAATAATTGATGGGCTGAAAAATTGCACTATAACGTTGTGCTCTAAATAAAGACTTTATAGCCTCCTTAAAATTTCCTTTACTTTCATATTGCTTTGCTAAAGCGCAATAAAACACTGCAAACATTTCTTTATGATCAAAGGGGAGAAAAATATTGGACTTAACTGCTTCCTTCAACCTCAAAATTGCATTAATCCAATCTTCTTTCAATATGCAATGCTCTATTTGAAAGGGAATAGATAGCATTTTATCGTTAATTGAACTAGAGCAATATTCTATAAATTTTTGAAAGACTACTTTTTCTTGTTTGAGGTGGACAATCAGCTTATTGGCTAGAAGTAGAGCTAAGTTACGATTTTTATTTGCAATATTTGTTAAACCGTTACTGAAAAAGCTGTAATTTCCCGTCTTACCTGAGTTAAAGAGCTTTATTAAAGACAACCTATCGCTCTCCTCACTCAGACTTTTAACTAGCTTTTGGGCATTCTCTATATTGTCTAAGTCTATGCTAAAGAAAGCTTCAAAGAGAAGCAATTCTTCCCTATCCCTTCTTCTATTTCTTATGTTGGCAAATGTTGATGAAATGGAGGAAAAAAAGCGTACAAGTGTAATTAATAAAAATAATAAAACTACACAAGTAAAAATAATGAAATATAGATCAATACTTATAGTGTAATTGCCTAATTCCAATTTTATTACTTCACCACTTACCTTGACCCATATACCAAATAAAAACGAAAAAGCGAAAATTATAAAATAAATCATGAGATATATTGTAATAAGTGATGATATATTGTTGAAATATTCTTAGAAGCTACAATAAAACCATTCAATTTATTCAGCCATGGCTTGAATTCTGAATGCGTTAAATTGCTTACTGTAACAGTTATATTTTGCCAATCATTATCATTTATTGACTCCTCAATTTCTGCGAATTTTACTCTTAATGGATCATTTCGGTCATCTACCTTTATCCAGTTTGAAATGATTTTTTTAGACAATGTACTTTTGTTGTAATCGATAGTATCAATAGTTTTTTCAAAAGATAACTTCAATTCGTGTAAGGTATTTATCTCTTTCAAATTTTCTAATTCATCTACTGCATTTTCTATCTCTGGATCGTCAAGCTCTGATATCAAAGGCTTTATTGAATTTATATGGTTATCAAATTTTGCTTCTCGCAATAACGAATTCTTCATTTTAACCACAAGTAATAGCAATTTTGCAAGGTTCTTACATCTTGAATTATTATCACCTTGCTCACACTGAGCATGCTGACTTCTCTTTAAGTCAAATATCCTTTTTTCCATTCTAGATTGATTAACTTCAAGCAACATTTTCAATTCATCTATGTTTTCCGTCAAAACTTTTATACTATCATCGCTTTCTTGTTGATTCATTTTTAAAAAGATTATGTTATTTATTGTGATGTAACCGGTAAATAACAATACAATTAAGAACCAACCTATGTACTTTTGCTGAGTATCATTCATAACGTAGTATCTCTGCAGGATCTTGTGCAGCTGCCTGCAATGCAGGAGCAATTGTCGCTAAAAATGATAAGAGTAACGCAAGTGCAGAAATACTTACTACATCTTGAGGGACTAATATCACCGGTAAACTTGAAAAAAAGTATATCATAGGATCAAACAGCTTGACGTTAGTAATGTTTTCTAAAAACACTCTAATGCTTTCGATATTGAGAGAAAAAACGACACCTATAATACAGCCAAGACAAGTTCCCGTAAAACCGATTAATAGACCACAAGCGCAAAATATGCGCATAATGCTTCCACTTGTTGCACCAAATGTACGCATAATTGCAATCGCGGATTTCTTTTCTTGCACTATCATCATTAAATTTGAGATAATATTAAACGCTGCTACAACTATAATCAAAGTAAGAATTAAAAACATCACATTTCTTTCAGTTTTTAAAGCACTGAAATAATGGCTTTGCTGTGATTGCCAACTTTCAGCTTTCATTCCTATTTCTTTTTCTATAGCATCTGCCAGCTTATCAGCTCTAGTAACGTCGTCTACAAGTACTTCTATATTTTTTATGCTATTTTCATAATTAAAAAAGGCTTGTGCTGATTTTAGAGGCATATATATCAAGGTATTATCATACTCAAACATACCCATATCAAATATTGCTATAACTTTATATTTTTTCATTCGCGGCATTTCACCAAGTAATGCATCAAATTCTTCAGATGATATAAACGTAATTTCGTCGCCATAGTCAATGTTCAAAACTTCTGCCAATCGTGCTCCTATTATTATCCCTTCATCAAATTTTTTTACATCACCTATAATTACATTATTTGTAACGGCAGTACTATCAAGCAAGTCTTTAGTTGACACACCTCGCACTACGCTACCTGCAATTTTACCATTTGCTGCAATAATGACTTGATCATTGGTCATAGGAGTAGCTTTTAATATACCAGGAATTCTCTCAATAGATTTTGAAACTGCGTAGTAATCTGAATTTATGTTCCTATTAAAATAAACATTAATATGGCCATCAATACCAAGTATTGAGTCAAGCAACTTTGCTCTGAATCCGTTCATCACAGACATCACCACTATTAGTGTTGCAACTCCAAGGGCAATACCGATAATAGAGAACAAAGTCATTATAGAGCAAAATCTGGCATTTTTCGCTCGCAAATAGCAAGCAGCCATAGTAATTTCAAAGGCAATGGACATTACAAAATATTTTGAGGTTAAACATTATATTTTTGAAACTTCGTATAATTGTAGACTTTTCTTTATTTGAAAACTAGAGATTTTTGCTTCCTTAAATTTAGCAGGCTTATAGAATATATTCAATACTATAACATTAGAATTTCAAAATCTTCCATATACATCATCCAACCTCACTATATCATTATCAGATAAATGCTCTCCTATCTGAAATTCAACTATTTCAAGTGGAAAGCTTGTGCTTCTATTTTCAATCCTATGGGAAACTTCCCTTGGGATTTCTATCATATGGTCTTTTACTATAGCATATTCTTTGTCTTCTAAACTAACATACCCAACTCCTGATAGCACTATATGGTATTCATCTCTATAGTGATGGAATTGCTTAGAAGTGCAGCTTAATGGATTTATAAAAAGATATTTTATAAGAAAATTTTCGCTCATTAAAATTATACTACAAAATCCCCATGGTTTAACTTCTTTCCTTATCGCCTTTACTTTCTTAACTTTATGAATAAATGAAATTAGACTTTTGTTTGGTTGCTTACAAGCTCCACCCAATAAATTTTTATTACTTTCTGTCGTTGAAACTGGTTCTTTTTCTCTAATCACATGCTGAAATGACACCGGTTCTTTACTAAACTTCTCACTCAATTCTAAAACTGAATTCCAAGTTCCAACATCCAACCAATCGAAATTAGCTTCTATCATTGCAACGTTTTTTGCTTTTTCCATCACCAAGTAATCAATGGATATGTCTTTAATTCCTGCAAAATCTTGTTGTTTTAAATATAGAAATCTCTTTTGCGGTGTGAAATGTTTAAAACATGAATTGTAAAGATTCAGGGCAGATTTTTTGATCTCATCTATGTAGCGTTTTGCTTTAAACACAAATATTCCAGAGTTCCAATAATGATCGTTACTTAATTCATGCTCAGGTTTCTCTATGAAATCCTTCACTATATGATACTTTTCCTTATGATCATAAACTGCTTTTATATAGCCGTATTCAGAATTGAATTCATTAGGCTTAACCCCAAAAGTGACTATAGAGTTAGTTTCAGAGGCTAACTTAGACGCTTTTTGAGTAGAAGCATAAAAACTATTCAAATCACCTATGAAATGATCTGAAGGCAGAATTAACATTGTCTCGTTTTCATTGCAGAGAAGCGCAGCAATTAATATCGCTGCTGCTGTTCCAATTTTCACTGGTTCGAAAATCACTTTATATTCTCGCAGCGCATGCAACTCCTTCTTCACTAATGACTCGTACTGTATATTTGTAGCAATTATGGGCGGCATATAATCGCTTTTTAGCCTCAACAAAGTGTTGTGAAACATAGTGTTCTGACTAAATATTTTCTGAAATTGCTTTGGCCTGAATAAAGGCCAAAGTCTGCTGCCACTACCACCACATAGTATTACAGGGCGCATATAGTTAAGAAAATTAATTAAATAATTAATATCTTATACTAAGAGTAAAATGCATGCAAGTTTTTGTTGTGGAATAGTTAATAAAGAAAGTAAATGTTGATTTAAAGTAATTGCTAATGAGAGTGATCATGTGTAGCGCCTTGCCCTTGCTGTGAATTTCTTCTATTTTGTAATTCCTCAACATGACCTTTTCTTTTATCACTTAATATTTCATTACCCTTATTTTGTTCTTCCTCAGGACTCTTTAGTATTTCATTACTCTTGCTAACTTCTTTATCATCCCCTTGTTTCTTTGGCCTTCTAGCGTTAAGCTCATCCCATGTGCCCACTAGTGAATCACGATTCCCATGATCCGGCTTTAGCCTTTCTTCACCTTTAATAACATTAAAGTCACTTTTTGCTTCTTCCAAACATCCTTTCAGTTGGTGTTTCCACATGGTGTAGTAAGCATCACCATATTTTTTCTCATTTGCTACAAACAATAAAATTGGAGCCTTAAGTATGGTAGCTCCCATATCCACTAAATTTTTTACTGCCATTGCAGGAGTAAATAAAAGATAACCAAAAGACTTTGCAATTGGGTTTTGTTCGCTTATTAAATGCTCCCCTAACTTTATAGGAAGAGAAGTCAACAATTTAGTACAAACTTTAGCTAAACTTGTAGCAAAAACGATAGGAACAGATATAAGACTTTTATCTAGCTCTAGATTACCATTCTGATCTCTAATTTCTGAAAAATGGGTGCTTAGCTTCTTGTAATCACTAGTGTATAATAATTCTCCATTTCTTCCTTTTTCATCAACAACTTCCTGAACTTTACCTTCTTTATTTTTTACCTCTTTAGTTAGCACAGAAGAGTTAGTTAATTCAAACGGATATTGAGGATCCTTAGTTTTTTCAGCTTCAAAAATTGGCACGTGTTTTTTCAAATCCATTCTCGAAAAGCCTAATGGCTCAAAATATGACTTATGCAACTCATTTATCGGAATTTGCTTACCCTGATTGTCTATATAATTGATAGTAAAATAAGATCTATCATTATCTTTATCTTTGGTAACTAAAGATAATCTGAAACTTGGTTGTTCTCCATTCTCATCTTTTTGACCATACAAAAGTTTATAGGTTGGATTTTTATCTTTATCTAGTATAGCATTTCCATGCATATCCCTGTTTTCTATGATTTTAGCAGACTGTACAATTTGATCATAATTTTTTGGATACTGGCATTTCCTTCCATCATACATCATTACCTTTCTAAGGTCTTCGACGTAAACTTGAGATTCAGGTGAAGTAAGCAGACCTTTTGCTTTAAGTGTAAGATCTATTGCTCCCTTTTTTAATGCTTCAAACATATTGTCAAACCAAAATCGCTATAATGCTATAGTTCAATAATAAAACTAGTACACTAATAATATATTAACACAGCACCGGTGATTTTACAAGAAAATACGCCTGTAGAAGATAAAGATTGTAAAAGCGAGGGTTATATAAGTAATGCTTGATAAGTACTTTATGCATGTAATTGTAAAAATCCTCAAAGGTACGCTGTGTATATAATCTTCGCATACTACCTGCATTCCAAGAACTGCGTGCCAAAAAATGCAAAACAACAATACAACAAAAAATAAAAGCTCTAGAGGGTGATTAATAAATTTTTCACTAAAAGACAAAGAGCTATCAGTATAAAATGTGCAAGAAAATGAATAGATAAACCAAGGAAACAGGAACAGTAAAATTACCGCAGAAACACGCTGAACCCACCAATGATGTACTGAATTTCCAGACTGACTCATATAAACATAAATAAAAAAGCCATAGTAGAAAGAAGTAGCGTTACTGTCAGCAGTATAGCACTCCTTGAAACGCCAGTAATTTCTAAATTAAGCCCAGCATCCCACAATAAATGACGAATACCATTAAGAAAATGATATACAAAACTTATAAAACATAAGACATAAGCTAATTTAGCAACAGGAGTGAATAATAATGCATTTAAGTACCTTACTATAAGTAACTCAGGAAAGTAAACATGTAATATGAAATACCAAGAAAGTATCATTAATAAAAGGAATAGCAAGATACCAGTCAATCTATGCATAATAGAGAAAAAACTAGTAACTTGTACTTTATATATTTGTAAATGTGGAGAAAGAGGTCTATCACTCATAAAATTCCGTTATCGGGAAATTAAAATAAAGTAGAAGTAAAGACAGCAGTATAGCACATAACAACACCATCATTAAAAATGGTAAGTTATGCGCAAAGCCTAAGGAGGTAATCCAGCTGCAGATTCCCCTACTGCTACCTTGTTACGACTTCACCCCAGTCACCGATCCCACTTTAAATAACTCCCTCCTTGCGGTTAGGTCGTTAGCTTCGAGTGAAACCAATTCCCATGGCGTGACGGGCAGTGTGTACAAGACCCGAGAACGTATTCACCGTGGCGTGCTGATCCACGATTACTAGCGATTCCAACTTCATGCACTCGAGTTGCAGAGTACAATCCGAACTGAGATGGCTTTTAAGGGATTAGCTTAGCCTCGCGACTTTGCAGCCCATTGTAGCCACCATTGTAGCACGTGTGTAGCCCACTCCATAAGGGCCATGATGACTTGACATCATCCCCACCTTCCTCCAGTTTATCACTGGCAGTTTCCTTAAAGTCCCCAGCATTACCTGATGGTAACTAAGGATGAGGGTTGCGCTCGTTGCGGGACTTAACCCAACATCTCACGACACGAGCTGACGACAGCCATGCAACACCTGTGTGAAACCCGGCCGAACCGACCCTATCCCTTCGAATAGGTATAATTTCCATGTCAAGGAGTGGTAAGGTTTTTCGCGTTGCATCGAATTAAACCACATGCTCCACCGCTTGTGCGGGTCCCCGTCAATTCCTTTGAGTTTTAATCTTGCGACCGTAGTCCCCAGGCGGAATGTTTAACGCGTTAGCTGTAATACAGAAAGTAAAACTTCCCATATTTAACATTCATCGTTTACAGCGTGGACTACCAGGGTATCTAATCCTGTTTGCTCCCCACGCCTTCGCGCCTCAGCGTCAGATTTGAACCAGATAGACGCCTTCGCCACTGGTGTTCCTCCTAATATTTACGAATTTCACCTCTACACTAGGAATTCCTCTATCCTCTTTCAATCTCTAGATTAGCAGTTTTAAAAGCAATTCCAAGGTTGAGCCTTGGGATTTCACTTTTAACTTACTAATCCGCCTACGCGCCCTTTACGCCCAATAATTCCGAATAACGCTAGCCCTCTCCGTATTACCGCGGCTGCTGGCACGGAGTTAGCCAGGACTTCTTCTGTGAGTACCGTCATTATCTTCCTCACTAAAAGAGCTTTACAACCCAAAGGCCTTCTTCACTCATGCGGCATGGCTGGATCAGGCTTTCGCCCATTGTCCAATATTCCCCACTGCTGCCTCCCGTAGGAGTCTGGACCGTATCTCAGTTCCAGTGTGGCTGATCATCCTCTCAGATCAGCTATAGATCATTGCCTTGGTAGGCTATTACTCCACCAACTAGCTAATCTAATATAGGCTCATCTAATAGCAATAAATTTTTCCCCCGTAGGGCGTATACGGTATTAGTTGCCGTTTCCAACAATTATTCCGTACTACTAGGTAGATTCCTATACATTACTCACCCGTCTGCCACTAAGTTATACCATAGCAAGCTACAATATAACTCCGTTCGACTTGCATGTGTTAGGCCTGCCGCCAGCGTTCATTCTGAGCCAGGATCAAACTCTCAAATTTAGACTTCAACCTATAAAAGGTTGAGGGTACATCGGATAAATCCGACAAAAAAATAATTTAGCTTAATACTGCTGTCTTTATTTCTACTTTAGAAATATTTTAATCTCCAACTATTCAAACAACTTTGAGAACATTATTATGTGATATAATCACTATGTCAATATGTTTTTGCAAATCAAAAGCATTAATGTATAAATATATAACTATTTGGAATATTACCATGAAAAAATACATCTTTCTGCTTGCACTCGCGCCAATGTTAGTTGGCATCACATTATACTTATTGCGCAACATTGATAACACAAAACAATCTATAACTGCAGGTGACAAGTTTTACGAAGTATTATTCTTAAAAAAAGATAATAAGCCGCTGCTAGAAGAAATAGATTCAAATTGGGAGTATTTAGCAAATTTTGAACGCGCATTCAATCATATCTCAGATTCAATGCCAACAGACACAGCATCTATTTATAATGATTTGGCAGATGATAAAGATGCTCCTGGTGTTTTGCGTGAGTTAGCACAATATTTAGAAGTAATGAGCTTACTTCACTCCAACGGTGAAAAAATAAATAAAGATAAAATTGATAATTTAGAATCAAGCACAGTATACCCTTATTCAAGCCAAGAAGCCATCGCTATAGTAAAGATACACAATAACGACGTTAAGGGTGCAACTGAAATATTGCGTTCCCTATTAAATGATAGAAAATGCCCTATCCTAATCAAAGCTAATGCACAAGAATTACTCAGGATATATGGGAGTTAACTCATTGGACTTTTTGCATAGCTTTTGGCAGCGCATCGGATGAAACGAAAAAACTTACTTGACACCCTTCGCCAGCCCCCTTATCATGATAGTGAAGCTATTGTATTTGCTTTCGCCAATCTGCAGATTAAAAGGTAAGGATTACTTAATGTATCGGCGTCTTATGTTCAATTTTTTGCAGTATATAGATACTGTATGTCTTTACAAAACTTCATCTACATCTAGATTTTTATCTAAATAAGCTGAACGCGCTTATAAAGCGTTACAAGACATCAAAAAATGCCAATACTCGACAGAGATAGTAAAAGACTAGCTAACTCGGGGATTCTTTGTCTTTTTTTCTGCTTAGTAAACTTCTTAAACATTTGCAGCGTAAGTTAGTTGCAATTAAAAGCAGCTTAATCTTGCTTGTCAAGCGTTTAAAACATAAAAAACGCCAATATTTTAAAGCGGATAATAACCCCAGGGTTTCTTTTGCCTTTTTTTTCATTTGGTAAATTTTTTAAATATTTATGGCTAAAGATTGCACGAATGTTGCAATTACAAAAACGATTTCTACTAGGGTGTCATCCCAGTGTCACGCACTGGGATGACACCATTCTTTTTCCTGGATCCAAGTAGTCAGGGCACTGGGATGACAGCTACCCTGACAATCGTCATCCCGCTGCTTGTTGGCGGATACCGCGGCGGTATGACGTAGAAGTTATACTTTTATGCTTACCAACTTAATAAAATTCCTTGATTCCAGTGTCAGCTACTTTCATGACACCAACAGTTGATATTGGTTTGTTGCTTTGCTAGCCAACTACTAGCTATGCCTCAAGTTTCCTATTCAAAATTTTCAATATCAAATCCAATTCATTTGGATTATCATACCGTATCATAACTTTACCCTTAGAATTGTTGTCATTAATTTTGATCTTTAAACCAAGTTGAGAAGATATAGCGCCTTCTATTACTGTCATATCTTGATTTCTAGTATATCTCTGCTCTTTTTGATTGTTGTTTTGATGTAGGTCCTTTATCAGTTTTTCAGTTTGTCTAACGCTTAAGCCCTGAGAAACTATTTTTTCTGCAATACTTTCCGCATTTTCAACATTAATCAACGCTCTTGCATGACCCATAGACAATTTTTTCTCATTGATCATTGTTTTCACCCTATCAGGGAGCAACAACATCCGAATCATATTGGTTATGTGGCTGCGGCTTTTGCCTATAGCTGAAGCTAATTCCTCATGTGTATAGAAAAACTCATCTATCAGTTTTCTGTAAGCTTCACCTTCCTCTATTGGATTAATATCTTGCCTTTGTATATTTTCAATAATGGATACTTCCAAGCATTCCTTGTCGCTCAGATCTTTTATGATAACCGGTGCACTATCAAGATTTGCAATCTTGCTTGCTCGCCAACGACGTTCCCCAGCTATTATTTCGTAACCATCATCATTTGAATCTTTGCGTACCACGATAGGCTGTATAATGCCACTTTTCTTTATCGAATTTGCAAGCTCTCTTAATGATTCCTCGTCAAAATGTTTCCTCGGTTGAAATTTGCTTGGGTGCAGTAATGAAATAGGCAAATACTCTTGTCGATCTTCTTTATTATCATAATTATCGCCTATGAGACCGGCAAGACCTCTGCCGAGGCGTCTATCATCCTTCATACCACGCCCTCGCTTACTAGCTTCTTCTCCTTACAACTGCTCGCGTGCTTTTTTAAAATTTCCCTTGCCAAACTTATATACGCTTGTGCACCAGGACATTTAAGATCATACACAATAGCAGGTTTTCCATGAGAAGGTGCTTCTGATAACCGTACGTTACGTGGAATAACAGTCTCATACAATGGGATGATAGTTTTGTATACTTTATCATTTAAATACTGACAAATATCGTTTTTAATCTGCTCACTAAGTTTGTTGCGCCTGTCATACATTGTTAACACTATCCCTTCTATTGCCAAAAAAGGGTTTAGGTTATTCCTTTTTATTAGCTCCACAGTTTTAACTAAATGGCTTAATCCTTCCAGAGCAAAAAATTCACACTGAAGAGGAACAATAATAGAATTAGCAGCAGTCAAAGCATTTATGGTCAGAAGCCCAAGTGATGGAGGGCAATCGATGATTATATACTCATAATTATCGCGTATCTTCTCCAATGCGCTTTTTAGTACGAATTTTCCTCGCTCAAGTTGCGATAATTCAATTTCTGCAGCTGACAAATCAACTACTGACGAAATTAGCGATAAATTCGGAATTTCCTTTATATTGAAAATTGCCGATTCTATCAATTTATTTTCGCTGCTTAGTAGTATTTTGTATATGTTTTTTTCTTCCCTACTACGATAAGAAATCCCGAGTCCGGTGCTAGCATTTCCTTGAGGATCAAGATCTACCAATAAAGTGCTTTTTCCCACAGCAGCAAAGGCTGTCGACAAATTTATACTAGTTGTGGTTTTGCCAACTCCACCCTTTTGATTTACTATTGCAATAATCTTGCTCACGCCTTTTATCTTATGTATAAAATAATTCTATTGTATATATGCAAGAAACTTTTGCATTAGAAAATTTTTTTGTTGCTAACCACACTAAAATTAGACTGTCTTTTTTGCTTTGTGTAACACACTTTGAACCTTGTTTCCTAATTCATTCAGAGTGAATGGTTTTGGCAAAAAGTGAAAATCTTCTATATTGATGTCATCACTCTTTAAAAAAGCATCTTCTGCATACCCAGAAATAAAAATAACGTTGATATTTGGCCTATGGATCAATGCTTCTTTAACTATTTCTGGGCCGCTCACCTCTGGCATGATTACATCAGTGATTATAAGATCTATATGTTGACTTTTTTTACTGATTATTTCTAGCGCCTCGCTGCCTATGCTTGCTTCTATTACATCAAATCCTTTTCTTTTGAGTGCTTTAGAGATGAATTCCCTTACTGAATCTTCATCTTCGATTAATAAAATTATACCATTACCTTTAATTTCACTTACTACCGGTTTTTCTGTTTCTTCACTATCTTCCTCTCTATCATTTTCATCTGATATGTAAACCATGGGCAAAAATATGCTAAATTTAGTTCCATGATTTACTTTGCTAGCAACATAGATGTATCCTTCAGTTTGTTTAATAATGCCATATACAGTAGAGAGGCCAAGACCTGTACCAGAGGTAATATCTTTGGTAGAAAAAAATGGATCAAAGATCTTTTCAGTTGTATCACTCGTCATTCCACATCCAGTATCAATTACTTCAATCACAACATAATTTCCATGTTCAATCGCTTCCTTGTCTGGAGAAAACATATCCTGAGGTGTAGAATTTAATGAGTCAATCTTTTGATTAAAGGTTCGTATAGTTAATTCTCCGCCCTTTTCCATAGCAGCACTAGCATTGACTGCTAAGTTAAGTATAACTTGCTCTAATTGCCCTTGATCAGCCCTAACAGCACCCAAGTCTCTACCATAATAAATATTAAATTTTATATTTTCACCTATTAATCTTTTTATCATTTCATAAAGATTAGCTATAGTATTATTTACATCAATAATTTTTGGCTGCAAGGTCTGTCTTCTTGAGAAAGCAAGCAATTGTCTTACTAAATTTGATCCACGCTTTGCATTTTGCTGTATCTGTATTATATCTCCAAAAGATGGGTCACCAGCTGAGTGTTGGAGTAAAAGCAAATCGCAAAATCCTATTATCCCAGTCAATATATTGTTGAAATCATGCGCAATACCACCTGCTAACTGCCCTATAGCTTGCATCTTTTGATAATGCTCAAGCTTTATCTCTAGGTTTTTGTGTTCAGTATTGTCAATAAAATAACAAAGTATGAAGATCATTTTATTATGAAGAAACTTATTGAAATATATTTTTATGTTATTACCGCCGTTGAGCTGTACATCAAAAGACGCATTATTTATTCTATTACTCGAAAAATATTCACGTATTTTCACATGATAACTATCCAATATCAACGTAAAGATTGAATTATTATCTGACCCTGCAAGCTTTATTAGTGCCGTATTTTTCTTTACAAAGTTGCCGTTTATGTCACATTGTGCAATAGCAATTGATGAATTTGCAAAACAAGGGTGTAATTGATAATCAACAATATTTGATTCGGTTGGTGTTATAAAGCCATATATATAGCTATGGTTGTATTTATCACAAAATATAGCAGTGCTCATATAAGCCTTGAATGGAATACCACTTATAGTAAAAAACAAAATTTCATTATCGGTTGTTGTATTGTTATATTTAGATTGAGATATAAAATCACTGATTGAGCTACCTTTTTCCAGTTTTTTTAGTTCAAATATGTCTAAAAATCTTTTATTTACAGATAAAATCACCCCTTTGGCATTTGCAATGTAAGTTCCTATGCTGTGTTTTTCTATTAACTCTTCATATATCTGCTCCTTGTTTATCTGTGTTGCTTTTAATACAAAATACCCATCTGGCCTTGCTATTGGCACTAATGATAAATTTAAAATCTTATTACCATTTATAGCAATTTGGGGATTATCTGGTATCGGCTCAAAGAGCAAAAGAAAGTTAGATACTCTATTCTTCTTGTTTAAGGAAATGCATACCTGTACAGAAGAGTTATTTTTTAGTGCATGATAGAGTACTTTTTTGTCTGCTTCTGAAACATCTCCTATTTCAAGAATCTTGTCTAACGTAATGTCATCATCTATATGATCTTTAAACCTTTCGTAGAACCTTGCATCAGCATAAATAATACCTTCATCTTTATGTAAAATAAGGCAAAATTCTGTATTATGATTTAGTGCATTTGCAAATATTGCATTTTGAAATTCTATAGTATTAAGTAGGTATCTGTAGCGTTTTACATTATACATCATAAAGAGAGTTGTTAGAATGCTAACTAATAAATTAATCTCTATATTAATATGCTGACTATATATATCAAAAAAGTAGAGTATCGATATTGCTACTGGAGGTAAGAGCATAATAACTGCCATCACAACAATTGACATTCCATAATTTCTTAGTATGAAGTCAACCCTGTTCTCTTTTTTGTTATCTATGTATCTTTTATTCATTATTGTTACTTGGCATTGTTGTACATACGAAAATGTTTTATTATATTGATTTAATTATTATAGATTTATTAACGTCTTTGATAGATAATTATCATCCAAATCTAATTAAGTTCCTTAAATATCAGATATAACAATGTTAATAAGCTAGCAAGAGGATATTATGGAAAAACAAAAAACACAAGCATTTAAATGGTTCTGTGCACTAAGAGATAAGATCATAGAATCTTTCTTATTAATTGAAAAACAATCATCCGCAGAGCCAAAGATCGAAAAGAGAAAGTGGGATCGCCCAGGTGGTGGAGGTGGTGAATCTACAATTATTTTTGGTAATGTTTTTGAAAAAGTTGGAGTAAACGTTTCAAAAGTACACGGAAAATTTGCAGATTCAGCCATCAATGAAATTCCTGGTGCAAGTGAAAGTAACGGAGAGTTCTGGGCAAGCGGTATATCTTTAGTGTCTCATATGCAATCGCCCCTTATCCCTGCAGCGCATATGAACACAAGGCTGATATATACTTCAAAACAATGGTTTGGTGGAGGAATGGATTTTACGCCAATATATAGAAATGAAGAAGATTGCAAGTATATTCATGAATCAATCAAAATGACATGTGATAGATTTGACACCGGATATTATCCAAAATTTAAAGAGCAATGTGACAACTATTTTTTCTTACAACACAGAAAAGAGCCGCGTGGCATTGGTGGTATTTTCTATGATAATCTGAGTTCTGGTAATTGGGAAAATGATTTTGAGTTCACAAAAGCAGTAGGTGAAGTCTTTTTGGAAATTTATTTGCACATCATACGTAAACATATACAAAAATCTTGGACAAAAGAACAACGAGAAAATCAATTAATAAAACGTGGCAGATATGTAGAATTCAATCTGTTATACGATCGTGGCACAAGGTTTGGTTTAATGACTGACGGCAATCCAGATGCAATTATGATGTCAATGCCACCACTTGTTAAGTGGTTATAGAGAGCTGCTATTAGTAGAAAATAAATCATCATAGTTTAAAATTGTACCATGGTAGTGAGCTTTTATATAGGGGGTATAATCATGGGCATAATAGATAATTTTTTAATTAAATCTGTCAAAAACAATGACATAAAAGGTGTTAAACTGACTCTAATTCTCTATGATGCATTAAATAGTTTTAGAAAATTCTTTTCAAAGACTATGTCTCTCAAGAATACAGGATCATTTGATATAAATAATAATCAAGCTTTAAATCAGGCTTTAGGACATGCTACAGATCACAAAATAATGGAATTGCTGATTAATCGTGGAGCTGATATCCACTCAATAGATGAGAATGGAAAGAATGTTATAATTCGTGTTATTGAGAGTTTAGCAGAATCAAAAAATCTAAAATTGGATAGTGAGAAAAACTTACCAGCAGAGATAATTCTTCACCCCACAGTTTCCTTTTTACTAGGAAAAGGCGCAGAGTATTATTCTACAGATGATTTGAATGTTGAAGCTATACAACAAAAACCTCCTAGAACCTCTGAATATGAGCCAATAACTATGTACGCTGAGATGAACAACAATGTAATACCACCTCAAAAACCTCCTAGAACTTTTGAGTATAAGCCAAAGAGCACTAATTATGATGCTTTGCCTTCAAAAGAGCCAATTTACGCTGAGGTGTATGATGCTAAGGTTAGTAACTCATTAGGGGAGAATGGTTATTTGAGTGTATCAGAAGAATCTATTTATGCTGAAATATATGATTCACATAAAAAATCCACTGAAAATTTATCATTGGAAGATAGTGGTTATTTGAGTATATCAGAAGAACCTATTTATTGCACTATAGATGATCTTTCAGAACAAAAAAAGCCTACTAGCCTAAAACAGAAAGAGCCAGAACAGTCGTCAGAACCTATTTATGCTAGGGTAGATTTGTCCAAGAAAAGAGCAGAAAGAAAAGCAAAAGACATAAAAGCTAATTCTGGAACTTGCCATGGGTTAGTGCAAGATAAAGTGAATGATTGGCAAGTGAAGCTAAATGAGCTAAGTGCTAATAAGTCGATAAGTCAGCAACAGACTAATGATCAAAAAATTAAGACCAAGGCTGGCTTTAGTGTAGAAGAAATAAGGCAGAAATATGAGCGTAGAGATTCTGGCTACGATTCTGGCTATGATTCCGATACAAAAGTTGAACAACAATTAGAATTAGCTCCTAAATCTGAGAACCTGTTTAAAATCTCGGAGAGATGAGGTAAAATAGTGGTAGATTAAGAATGAGGTATATCTATGCGTAAAAATTATCCAAGTGATATAAGTCGAGAGCAATTTGAAAAAATCAGACCAATACTAGAGAGTAGCAGGAAGAAAACGAGACCAAGAAAACTTGATTTGTATGATGTATTTCGTACAGTGTTATACGTCCTAAAAAGTGGTTGCCAGTGGAGAATGTTGCCAAAAGATTTTCCAAGGTGGGAAAGCGTATATTACTATTTTCAAATGTGGAATAAAAAGAATGGAGAAGAACCAAGTTTGTTGGAATTAGTTTTAAAAAAAATTGGTTGGAGAGATCCGTATCAACAATGGTCGGAAAGAGAAAACTAGCTTCTGTATAATTGATGCTCAAAGTGTTAAAAACACAGATACTGCTGAAAAAAAGGGCTATGATGCAGGTAAAAAGATTTCAGGCATAAAGCGTCATATTGCAGTTGATACTCAAGGTCTACCACATGCAATTTATGTAACAACAGCAGAAGTAACTGATCGTAGTAGCGCTGTAAGAATGGTTGAAAATGCTAAAGATACCCTTTCTGAAGTCAAAAATATATTGGTTGATGCAGGCTACACAGGAAAAATTTTTGCAACCCAAATAAAAGATATTATTGGTGCAACTGTTGAGGTAATAAAGCGCAGTGAATTACATTCTTTTGTTGTATTGCCAAAGAGATGGGTTGTTGAGCGTTCTTTTGCTTGGTTAGAAAAGTGTAGACGGCTATGGAAAAATTGCGAACGTAAACTCAATACCAGCTTGCAAATGATTGTCCTTTCCTTCATTTCTCTCCTATTACGAAGATTTTAAACAGGTTCTGAGATAGGTTCAGTGAGTATTGAGCATGGAGTAATAGGAGGCTGTCGATATAAGATTACTGATATATCCCTCTAACTATGTGATTCAAAATAATTGAATTGACTTTATATATGTAATCGATATAACCTAGTTAGATTCAAGTTGACTCTTTCGTCTAGTGGTTAGGACACCACCCTTTCACGGTGGTAACACGGGTTCAAATCCCGTAAGAGTCACTCAAGTAGAATATAATTAAAGTTTTGAATGGGAAAAATTAGGCTCTATGTTGAAGAAGCTTTATCACAAGGCGTGAGTTTAGCACTTAATCCACAACAAAGTCACTATATTTGCAATGTAATGCGGCTTAAGAAGTATGATAATCTCTCTCTTTTTAATGGAAAAGATGGAGAATGGTTAGGAGAAGTAGTGAATATATCGCGTAAATTGACAGAAGTTACACCCAAAGAATGCACTAAACAACAGCAATATGAGGAAAATTTATACCTGTATTGTGCCATGGTAAAAAGTGCTGCTTTGAACAACATAGTAAGACAGGCAACTGAAATGGGAGTAATCTGCATTCAATTTATTTCAACGGAACGTACAGTGGTAAAAAATATTAACCTAAGTAGAGCAAAATTACAAGCAATCGAAGCAGCGGAACAATCAGGTAGGATAAGTATACCAGAGATTTTGCCTCCTATTAACTTTTGTGAGTTACCTGATTCCCAGAGTAAAAATTTTGTTTTGTGTGATGAAACAGGTAAAGCTGACAAAGTGCTGAAAGGCAAAAAAAATGTTGCTATTATTGTTGGCCCTGAAGGTGGTTTTTCATCTTATGAACTTGATCTTGCCGATAAGTTTTGTCAAAAATTGAGTCTAGGAAAAAGAATTTTAAGGGTCGATACTGCTGTAGTTGCTGCACTCACTTTCACCAATTGGTGTAGCTAGATTTTTAAATATGACTAAGGTTTGGGTCATAAAGAAATCTGGTTCAGTGTTGCGCGCACAAAAACCCTGTAGACTTTCTACGAAGCAGTCTGTTGTTAAAGAGGAGCTAATAAAAAACATATTCTAAGAACCTGTTTAAAATCTTCGTAATAGGAGAGAAATGAAGGAAAGGACAATCATTTGCAAGCTGGTATTGAGTTTACGTTCGCAATTTTTCCATAGCCGTCTACACTTTTCTAACCAAGCAAAAGAACGCTCAACAACCCATCTCTTTGGCAATACAACAAAAGAATGTAATTCACTGCGCTTTATTACCTCAACAGTTGCACCAATAATATCTTTTATTTGGGTTGCAAAAATTTTTCCTGTGTAGCCTGCATCAACCAATATATTTTTGACTTCAGAAAGGGTATCTTTAGCATTTTCAACCATTCTTACAGCGCTACTACGATCAGTTACTTCTGCTGTTGTTACATAAATTGCATGTGGTAGACCTTGAGTATCAACTGCAATATGACGCTTTATGCCTGAAATCTTTTTACCTGCATCATAGCCCTTTTTTTCAGCAGTATCTGTGTTTTTAACACTTTGAGCATCAATTATACAGAAGCTAGTTTTCTCTTTCCGACCATTGTTGATACGGATCTCTCCAACCAATTTTTTTTAAAACTAATTCCAACAAACTTGGTTCTTCTCCATTCTTTTTATTCCACATTTGAAAATAGTAATATACGCTTTCCCACCTTGGAAAATCTTTTGGCAACATTCTCCACTGGCAACCACTTTTTAGGACGTATAACACTGTACGAAATACATCATACAAATCAAGTTTTCTTGGTCTCGTTTTCTTCCTGCTACTCTCTAGTATTGGTCTGATTTTTTCAAATTGCTCTCGACTCATATCACTTGGATAATTTTTACGCATAGATATACCTCATTCTTAATCTACCACTATTTTACCTCATCTCTCCGAGATTTTAAACAGGTTCTAAGATAATATTAAATCTCATATTATATTTTTTCTAAAGTAAACAAATGAATCTTGCATTTTGCCTGAGTTATTGATACTCTGAGTAAAGAAGTCGGGGCGTAGCGCAGCCTGGTAGCGCATTTGGTTTGGGACCAAAGGGTCGGGAGTTCAAATCTCTCCGCCCCGATGTTAGTACGATTGTAAAAACGCTGCAATATAAGAGCAATCTCCATCAGTAAGCAAGTAGCTGACACTGGAATGACATCATTTACCATGTAAATTGTGGCATATTATATTTTAACGCTCAAGTTTATAAAATAATTGACAATGTTAATTTTCTAATTTATAAATAGATTTTGAAATGATTACCGAAGGAGGTATAGAGTTTGATAGAAGTATCAGTCCATTATGGTGATGTAGACAGAGCTCTTCCAGTATTGAAAAAAACAATTCAAAAGGAAGGAAGAGGGTTGAAAATGAAAAAACAATATCATGAAAAAAAATCAGAAAAAAGAGCTAAAAAGAAAGCTGAAGCTAAAAAAAAGAGGTACCAACAAGAGTGCAGAAGGCAGCGTTATGGTTGGTAGTTTGTATTCAGGTTAATAGTTTATCATTGGTTATTTTATGAATATTCACGAATATCAAGCGAAAGAAGTTTTGCATAAATTTAATGTCCCAGTGCCAAAAGGTTTTGTTGCTACATCTGCGGAAGAAGTAAAGACTCAAGTAAGTCAATTAAAATCTGACGTGTTTGTAGTTAAAGC
The DNA here is from genome assembly GCF_964026765.1 of Wolbachia endosymbiont (group A) of Chalcis sispes. Taxonomy (NCBI): domain Bacteria; kingdom Pseudomonadati; phylum Pseudomonadota; class Alphaproteobacteria; order Rickettsiales; family Anaplasmataceae; genus Wolbachia; species Wolbachia endosymbiont (group A) of Chalcis sispes. The sequence goes on along the minus strand of NZ_OZ034697.1, from coordinate 173,559 downwards.
TCAAATTCATGCAGGTGGTAGGGGTAAAGCCGGTGGCGTAAAGCTAGCAAAGTCAGTTGAAGAAGCTCAACAGTTTGTAAAGGACATGATTGGTATGACTTTAGTTACTCATCAAACAGGGCCAAGCGGGCAGCAAATAAGAAAAGTGTACGTTGAAGAAGGCTCAAGCATTAAGAAAGAGTATTATTTAAGCCTGGTAATCGACCCGAAGCTCAGTAGGCCAATATTCATATTTTCCTCAGAAGGTGGAATGGACATTGAAGAAGTGGCAAAAAATTCTCCTGCAAAAATTGTGAAATTTGATATTGATTCTGCTACAAGTTTTGATAGCAGCAAGTTAAGCAGCAGTTTTGATTTGAGTCCAGAACAAATAGAAAAAATAACAAATGTTGCAAAAAATATATATGATGCGTTTATTGCAACTGATGCGAGCCAAATTGAAATTAATCCACTGGTTGAAACAAACTCTGGAGATTTTATTGCGCTCGATGCGAAAATTAATTTCGATGACAATGCTTTATATCGTCACCCAGAAATTATGGAACTTCGTGATTATGATGAAGAAGTGAAAGAAGAGATAGAGGCTTCAAAATATGGGCTCAGTTACATCAAAATGGATGGCAGTATTGGTTGCATGGTAAACGGTGCAGGTCTTGCTATGGCAACAATGGATATAATAAAATACTACGGAGCAGAGCCTGCTAACTTTTTGGATGTTGGTGGTGGAGCGAGTAAAGAAACTGTAACTGAAGCATTTAAAATCATATTGTCTGATAGCAACGTAAAAGGAATTCTGGTTAACATATTTGGTGGTATAATGCGTTGCGATATTATCGCAAGTGGAATTGTTGCGGCTGCAAAAGAAATGAGCATTAAAGTTCCTCTAGTGGTTAGATTATCAGGTACTAATTTTGAAGAAGGAAAAAAAATCTTAGAAGAGTCAGGATTAAATATTATTGCTGCAGATGAACTGGGTGATGCTGCACAAAAGATAGTAAAAGAGGTAAAATAAAGCATGTCCGTTTTAGTAAACAAAGATACAAGATTAATATGCCAGGGTTTTACTGGTGCACAAGGCACATTTCATTCAGAGCAAGCAATTGATTACGGAACGAAAATGGTGGGAGGTGTAACTCCTGGAAAGGGTGGTAGCACTCACCTTAATTTACCGGTTTTTAATACTGTAGCAGAAGCCAAAGAAAAAACCGGTGCAAATGCTACAGTTATATATGTACCTGCTAAATTTGCTGCTGCTGCAATACTTGAAGCAATAGATGCAAAAATAGAATTGATAATTTGTATTACAGAGGGCATTCCTATACTTGATATGGTGAAAGTTAAGCGTGCGCTTATCGGCTCAAAAAGTCGATTGATTGGTCCCAACTGTCCGGGAATTATTACACCTGAAGAATGCAAAATAGGAATTATGCCTGGCCATATCCATAAGCGTGGACACATAGGAATTATGTCTCGCTCCGGAACTTTAACTTACGAGGCAGTAGCACAAACAACCGCTGTTGGTCTTGGTCAATCCACGTGTATCGGAATTGGGGGGGATCCAATTCATGGTATGACATTTGTCGACTGTATGGAGCTCTTTTTAAAAGATGACGATACTCATGGTATTGTAGTTATTGGTGAAATAGGTGGAAACGAAGAAGAAGATGTATCACATTTTGTGAAAACAGAAAAAACTAAAAAGCCAATCGTTGGTTTTGTAGCAGGCCAAACGGCACCTCCAGGAAGACGTATGGGACACGCTGGAGCAATCATCTCCTCCAGCGGTGGAAGTGCTGGTGCAAAACTAGAAGTTATGCGGAGTGCCGGGATTGCAATTGCTGAAACCCCTGCAGTAATTGGTAAGAAGGTATTGGAAGTAATGCATCACTAGAATTAGGGTCACAAAAACCCTATATCACCGGTCATGAATACGTTATTTGCCCATTCGATTAATAACTTGCCTCCTGGTAAATTTACTGAAGTCTGTTGGGCAACCAGATATCCACGTAGTGTGGATGCAACAAGTGCTGCACAGGCTGCACTACCGCATGATGCAGTAATGCCTGTACCTCTTTCCCAAACTCTTAAAGCTATTTCTCCAGACTTTTCAACTTGTGCAATACTAACATTAATTTTCCGAGGAAATAATGCGTGATTTTCTAGCTTTGGTCCTAAATTTCGCAATGGTATTTCACTTATGTTATCAACAAAAAAAACTATGTGAGGATTGCCAATATTTACTGCAACAGGATCTTTTAGCATTTCAAGCTCTATAGGTAAGTGAAGAGTGTCACACTCAGTAGACAAGGGAATTTCATGCCATTTTAGCAAAGGTTTACCCATGTTAACCTTTATGGATTTATCACCCACTTTAAAACACTCTAAAATGCGTTTGCTTGTTAGCTCAATAATGGAGTATTCAGCACCTTTTTCTGACATTATCAAATATCCAACACAGCGTGCTGCGTTTCCGCACATTTCAGCTCGACTGCCATCAGCATTATAGATATGCATCAAACAGTCTGCAGCATTAGACATTGTTATAATTATCACTTGATCACAACTGCTTTGATCAGCAATTTGTCTATGGTTCCAGTCTAAATTGTTTGTTGAACGTGAGTCTATGATAACGAAATTGTTACCAGTGCCGTGCATTTTGATAAAATTTTCAGAATTTTGGCCACTCATCATAAAAAAATATTTCTTCTATTGGCCTTCTTTTCTTCTTACTTGTTTCAGCACCCTCTTCTTCGTAACCAACCGCTATCACTGACATTACGTTAAAGTCATTGGGTATATTGAACTCTTTCACTATTTTATCTCTATCAAATCCACCCATTTGATGGGCCATTAAGTTCATAACTGCAGCTTGTAACATAAGTCCATAATTTGCTGCACCAGTATCATGATTAGCCCAAAGATTTTCTCCTTTACCTTGTTTACGGAAGTTTTTAGCACTTAAAGATATGATTAACACTTGTGCATCTTTTGCCCATTTTTGATTAGATTCATCAAGGCAATTTAGCAGCTTTTCCCATGCGCTTTGATTGTTCTGTTTGTTGCATATTACGTATCTCCAGGGTTCATCACCAAAACATGAGGGAGTCAGCCTTACAGCTTCCATTAAAATATCCATGTCTTCCTGAAATATTGCTCTTGTAGGATCGTATGAACGTCCGCTGTGTCTTGCTTTCATCAACGATAATAGATCTTGTTTACTCATCATTTTTAATTTAATAGTGCATAAATAATGCATTGTAGCACAATATAAGCAAAATTTAAATTGCAAAACCTCTCATACACATATATTACATTTAATAAGTTATTTTTATTGGGAAGGTATGTTTATAACACAATCTAGCAGCAGATCAACACTGGCTGAAATATTGTCTTGCGTTTTACTTTTATTCTTGATGGCTCAAATAAGCATACCATTGCAGCCTGTGCCTATCACATTGCAAACTTTAGGAGTAATGCTTATTGGGCTTAAATTTAACCGCAGAACAGCATTCTATTCTGTGCTTACATATCTATCACTTGGTGCAGCAGGATTGCCTGTTCTTGCGAATTTTTCTGGTGGTTATCACGCTCTTCTTGGACCAACCGGTGGATATTTAATTGGCTGTTTAGCTGCTGTTATGGTAATGAGCAAAGTAAATGAATTACTGAACTCTAAGTATAAATCATTTGTATGTAATTCTTTAAGTTGTCTGGCTGGTACAGTTGTAATCTTTATTTGTGGTGTTAGTTGGCTTGCTGTTTACTTGGGTCTGGAACAAGCAATAATGGTGGGTGTTTTACCACTTATCCTTCCTGGTTTGATAAAAATTTTTCTACTTGTAGCAGCTTTGCAATATTTGAAAAAATGATAAAATTTCGCCCTCATCATTTTATGTGCACCCTCGCGTTTCGGGGATATGGGTATTCTCGGGATTTTATAGAAAATTATAAAAAGATAGCAAGCAAAGTAATTAGTACTCAAATCGAAGTAGTTGGTAACCTTGATAGTATTTGTAGTGCTTGTCCAAATCAGACTAAACAAGGTAAATGCACCGAACAAGCTAAAGTTTTAGAGCTAGATAGAAGGCATATGGAAATTTTAGGAATTAAAATTGGCGAGACTTTGACCTGGAGTGAAGCGGTAAAAAAGATTAGGGAGAAAATGTCTTTAAAGAAATTCGAGTACGCATGCGAGGGGTGCAACTGGCAGCCATATGGAATATGTAAAAATGCCCTTTTAAATTGTCATTCCTATAAAGATAGTTGACAAAATGTTAAGATAAATTGAAGCATTTTTGTGGAAATAGACTTCTTGCACTACCTCCCAAGTCACAACTGTCATTCAGTAGAAACAAAAAACTTGCTTGACAAGCTCCGCCAGCCCCTTTATTATGATAATAAGGGTATTTATGACTCAAAACTTGTTCTTGACCTGCAGGCTCAATGACAAAATTCAGTAAAAAACTCAGGGTATTTATTGGCGGATTACATAAAATTATAGCGGCTGCATGTCTTTTTTATTTTTTCTACATTCAGCCAAATCGCGCTTATTTTAAGCGTTAGCACATTATTACAGCGCCACTTACAGTAATATAGAGTCAAAACTCGCACCACGGGGCTTCTTTTGCCTTTTTTTTCATTTTGTAAATTTCTTAATGTTTGTAGCTAAACGACAACCGTCATCCCGCTGCTTGTTAGCGGCTAAGAGATACCGCGGCGGTATGACGGTTCGCGGCAGTATGACGATAACCTCGTCATCCCGCTACGTGTTAGCGGGATCTATGCTCAGAGATACCGTGAATAAATCACGGTATGACGGTTCGTGGCGGGATGACGGTTCGCAGTGGCATGACGATAACTTCATCATTCCGCTATGTGTTAGCGGATGAGATACCGTGAATAAATCACGGCATGACGGTTAAGTAATTCGTCATTACGCTATGTGTTAGCGGATGAGATACCGTGACGGTATGACGTAGGATTGCTGTCATCCCGCTACGTGTTAGCGGGATCTCTTGTTAGCGCCGCGGCGGTATGACGGTTCGCGGTGGCATGACGATAACTTCATCATTCCGCTATGTGTTAGCGGATGAGATACCGTGAATAAATCACGGTATGACGGTCTGCGGCGGAATGACGGTTAAGCAATTCGTCATCCCGCTGCTTGTTAGCGGCTAAGAACCTGTTTAAAATCTTCGTAATAGGAGAGAAATGAAGGAAAGGACAATCATTTGCAAGCTGGTATTGAGTTTACGTTCGCAATTTTTCCATAGCCGTCTACACTTTTCTAACCAAGCAAAAGAACGCTCAACAACCCATCTCTTTGGCAATACAACAAAAGAATGTAATTCACTGCGCTTTATTACCTCAACAGTTGCACCAATAATATCTTTTATTTGGGTTGCAAAAATTTTTCCTGTGTAGCCTGCATCAACCAATATATTTTTGACTTCAGAAAGGGTATCTTTAGCATTTTCAACCATTCTTACAGCGCTACTACGATCAGTTACTTCTGCTGTTGTTACATAAATTGCATGTGGTAGACCTTGAGTATCAACTGCAATATGACGCTTTATGCCTGAAATCTTTTTACCTGCATCATAGCCCTTTTTTTCAGCAGTATCTGTGTTTTTAACACTTTGAGCATCAATTATACAGAAGCTAGTTTTCTCTTTCCGACCATTGTTGATACGGATCTCTCCAACCAATTTTTTTTAAAACTAATTCCAACAAACTTGGTTCTTCTCCATTCTTTTTATTCCACATTTGAAAATAGTAATATACGCTTTCCCACCTTGGAAAATCTTTTGGCAACATTCTCCACTGGCAACCACTTTTTAGGACGTATAACACTGTACGAAATACATCATACAAATCAAGTTTTCTTGGTCTCGTTTTCTTCCTGCTACTCTCTAGTATTGGTCTGATTTTTTCAAATTGCTCTCGACTTATATCACTTGGATAATTTTTACGCATAGATATACCTCATTCTTAATCTACCACTATTTTACCTCATCTCTCCGAGATTTTAAACAGGTTCTTATGTTAGAAATGTTTAATCTAGTTTCAACAGGCACTGATGTGAGCCAAGAAGTTCGGAGATTATTGCCAGAAGATATACTGAAAGAACGCGGCGAATATTTGTCACGTCTAAAACAAATTGTAAGTGATAGTATTGAAAATGACAAAAAAGAAAGAATTGTAGTAGAAAGAGATAATAAATTTTATTATGTACAGTGTCCAGAAAAAAGTGTGATCACTCCTGCAAAATTTATGAACTCCCCGGAATTTAAGGACTTAGAATATGGTGCATTGCGAATGGGAGAAGGAGATAATCTAATCTGAATAAAAAGCTGGCAATATCATGATATGCAAGGCAAAGTAAAAATGACCTTTAGGGTAGGCGATGAAAAGATCGAAATGATTTTATCTTCTGAAAAAGCTGAAAGTTTTGGTAAAATAATGGTACATATGGATGACAAAAGTTGTGAAATCTTCTCAAAGTACCTAAAAGAGCTAGAAAAAGAACCACATATAAGCAAGGTTGTTGAAGCTGCTAAAAGTTTTGTGCAAAACAAATCTCCTCTTTCTTCTGTAGACAATGCTAATGTTCAGCAGCTTCAGAGCAATGTCAAAAGTTTACAGAGTAGTGACCGAAATCGAGGTTGAAAAAGTTTTAATAATTGTTATACACATACACTGTTGCATATAGCAATAGTGTATGTGTATAGTTAGTAGGGTTTGTAAACTTAATAAAGTCTACAACTAATTTGAAAACTACTTTATTGTATGCAAGACTTTAAAATACTAGAAAATCTAAAAACCAAAGCACTAGAAGCTGAAAAAGGAGGCGGTTCTGACAGGATTACCAAACAACATGAAAAAGGGAAATTAACTGCTAGAGAAAGGCTCAGTATATTGCTCGATGAAAGTTCTTTTGCAGAATACGATAAATTCGTAAAACATCATGCAAATGATTTTGGCATGCAAAATGCTAATTTTTTAGGTGATGGGGTAGTGATTGGTCATGGTACTATTTATGGCAGAAAAGTTTTTGTTTATTCTCAGGATTTTACTGTCTTTGGTGGTTCACTTGGTGCGTCACATGCAAAAAAAATATGCAAAATTATGGATATGGCAATTAATGCCAGAGTTCCAATTATCGGACTAAATGATTCTGGTGGAGCCAGAATTCAGGAAGGAGTAAATTCTCTTGCTGGTTATGGAGAAATTTTTCAAAGAAACGTAAATGCATCGGGTGTTATACCACAAATTTCTTTAATTATGGGCCCATGTGCAGGAGGTGCAGTTTATTCCCCAGCATTAACTGACTTTACTTTCATGGTGAAAAACAGTTCATATATGTTTATAACCGGGCCAGATGTAGTAAAAAAGGTTACCTACGAAGATGTAAGTTTCGAAGACCTCGGTGGAGCAAAAATTCATACAAGCAAAACAGGAGTAGCAGATTTTGCATTCAATAATGATGTTGAAATGCTGCTAAAAATGCGTGAATTCTTTACTTTCTTACCAGCAAACAATCAAGAATCACCAAAATCTGCACCAATCTGTAATGATGTTGACGACATTGATGAATCCTTAAACACTCTAATTCCTACCAATCCTAATACTCCTTATGATATGTATGAACTCATTGAAAAAGTTTGTGATGAAAGGAATTTCTTTGAACTGAAACCTGATTTTGCTCGTAATATCATAACTGGTTTTGGTAGAATTGGAGGAAATACTGTCGGTATTGTTGCAAATCAACCTATGCACCTTGCAGGATGTTTGGATATTGATTCTTCAAGAAAAGCTGCGAGGTTTGTAAGGTTTTGTGACGCATTTAACATTCCGATCATCACACTTATTGATGTTCCAGGATTTTTGCCGGGTACAAATCAAGAATACAATAATATAATACAACACGGAGCGAAACTGCTTTACGCTTACGCTGAAGCGACCGTGCCGAAAATTAGCCTTATCACTAGAAAAGCGTATGGTGGTGCATACATTGTTATGAATTCGAAACATCTAAAAGGTGATATAAATTATGCCTGGCCAACTGCTGAAATAGCTGTGATGGGCCCTGAAAGTGCAGTTGAGATTATATTTCGACACGAAAAAGATCAGCAAACGTTAATTAAAGAATATAAAGAAAAATTTGCTAACCCATTTTTTGCTGCATCATATGGATACATTGATGACATTATAGTGCCAAGTAAAACAAGGTATCACTTTTGTAAAGCATTAGAGCTACTCAAAAACAAGAAGGTAGAAAGGATATGGAAAAAGCATGACAACTTACCTCTGTAACTTTCTTCTAAGCCTTGCTTACAAGTTATGCAATATTATAAGTATAATCAGTGTGCCGTTACCAAGACTCGAACTTGGGACCTCGTCATTACCAATGACGTACTCTACCACCTGAGCTACAACGGCAAGTTTATATATTATGATAATGAATAACACAAAAAAGAATAAGGAAAAAGAAGAGGAGAAAAAAAGATTAGCGAAAGCTTTAAAGCAAAATATTTTGAAAAGAAAAAAGCAGCAACAGAGTAAACAGAGAACCCTTTCAAAACTCGTTTGTGGTGAGGAATTTTTAGGAGAAAGCACCGCAGAATACTCGAATGTATTTGAGAACGACAAAATTACCATCAGAAACTTAAGTTTTGAAGGAGGTATCATGCCAGAACTACCGGAAGTGGAAGTAATCTCTAATTTTTTGCTTGATAAAATTAAAAACAAGCAAATCAGTAATGTTATAGTGAATAATTGGAATTTACGTGTACCAATAACAAAAAATATTGATGATATGCTAAAGGGCAAAGTCATACGCAACATCAAGCGTAGAGGTAAGTATACGATCTGGAATACAGATGGTAGTATGGCTGTAATCATACATCTTGGCATGAGCGGAAAGCTTATATATGCTCAAGCGCAGAATAAACATGATCACGTAGTGTTTTTGTTTTCTGACAATACTTCAATAGTTTTTAATGACCCAAGAAGGTTTGGATTAGTTATCGTTTTAAATAAAGAACAAGAAACGGATTTTTTTAGCGATTTTGGAATAGAGCCCCTCACGGATGAATTCAGTGGAGACTATTTACAGGAGTTGCTGAAAAACAAAAAAGTGAATATCAAATCAGCGTTAATGGACAATAAATCAATAGTTGGCGTAGGCAACATATATGCTTCTGAGAGCTTGTTTAGAGCCTGTATATCACCACTCAGGTCAGCAAAAAACTTGACCTATAGAGAGTGCGAAAAACTTGCTGCTGAAATAAAAAATACTCTGAGTGATGCAATTGCTGCAGGCGGTTCAACACTGAAAGATTATGCACAGCCATCTGGATCTGCTGGATACTTTCAAAATAACTTTTACGTATATGGTAAAGTTCAAAAACCTTGCAAGATTTGCAATAATATCATAACACTTATACGACAAAATGGCCGTAGCACTTATTTTTGCAACGCGTGCCAGAATTAAGATTTTATTTTTTGATATGATATTTTCACTTGAAAAAGATCCATTTGATTTGTTTTCAAAGTGGTACAAAGCAGTACTTAATTCTCCGTGTGAACAACCAACTGCAATGACGCTAGCAACTTGTAGCAAAGACTGTATTCCATCTGCAAGAGTGGTATTACTAAAGGAATATAGCAAAGAAGGTTTTGTGTTTTTCACTAACGTAAACAGTAAAAAAGGGAAAGAATTGACTGAGAACCCCAAAGCTGCGTTAGTGTTTCATTGGATAGAATTTGCTAGGCAAGTGCGAATTGAAGGAGAGGTTAAACTTCTAAACGATGAAAGAACTGACAAATACTTCTCTTCTCGAGCGCTGGGTAGTCAAATTAGCGCATGGTGCTCAAAACAATCGAGCATTCTGAAAGATTGGCAAGATTTTGAGCAAGCTATAAAATTGAAGGAAAAAGAATTTCACAATACACAAGTTTCTCGTCCTGATTTTTGGGTGGGATTTTGCGTAATCCCAAAAGTAATTGAATTTTGGCAAGAAGGTGAATATAGGAAGCATATTAGATTTAGATACACTCTTGTTGAGGGAAGCGATTGGAAAGTGGAACAACTATATCCTTAAAAATGGTTGCGGGAGTAGGATTTGAACCTACGACCTTCAGGTTATGAGCCTGACGAGCTACCGAGCTGCTCCATCCCGCGTCGTTGCTTATTTAGTTATTATATATACAAATAATGAAAAAAGAAAAATAAAATTTCACCACATGCAAATATCGACACACTTATTAACTTTTCTTGACATAATAGTTAGTTATATACGTAACAATCTGCGCAATGAACAATATAACTTGATACTGTGGTTTCCTGTTTTTCAGTGTGTAGGAATTCTAACCTATTTTTCCCTAAGTTTTGAACCAAGCTGCATATCTATTTTTCTTTTGCTTTTACCCACACTAATTTTGATTGCAATATTGTATAAAAGGTACGCGATATTGTGTATCGCTTTAATTGCAGTGCTCATAGGATTTACAGCTAGTAAATTAAGAACAGCTTTAGTTGATACTCAAATTCTTGATAAAGAGAGATATGTAAAAGATATCGTTGCCACAGTGAAGGATATTAACGACAGGGGCTCATATAAACAATTTCTGCTTTCTGTTGAAAAATCCCCTACTATCTCAAAATCCTCTCCTGTTATCCCAGTGCCCCCTTTTGTCATCCCAGTACTTGATACTGGGATCCAGAAAAAAAAGATATGGATTCCAGCGTCACGCGCTGGAATGACACCGGATAGAGCTCTAGATAACATCAGAATATCAGTTAGAACCAAAGTGGAAAAAGGCATTAAAATAGGCGATCAAGTAAAATTATCAGCAAAACTCTTCCCTCCAAAAATTGCGCCTTCGGAGTATGCATACGATTTTGCAAGAATAGCGTATTACCAGAAAATAAGTGCAACAGGTTTTGCAACAAGCAAAATAACCCTGCACAAAAAGGCTGAAGCAAGGAAATTTCTAGAGTATATAGAATCTTTCCGTCAATACATTTATGAAAACCTGCAGCAAAATATCAAAAAACCACATGTAGACATAATTTCTGCATTACTGATCGGTAAAAAAGACGGCATAGATCAAAAAACTATGGACGCGATACGAGATTCAGGTATAGCACATTTGTTTGCCATATCTGGTTTGCATTTATCATTCGTTGCTGGTCTGTTTTTTGTAGTGTTTCGTAATTTATTCGCAATATCTGAAACTTTGACTCTTAAGTATAACACCAAGAAAATATCTGCATTTCTTACCATTTTGCCAACCACGTTTTATTTGTTGATTACCGGCATGCAAATTTCTGCTCAGCGTGCCTACATCATGGTGATTTTAGTACTCGTTGCAATAATGATAGAGAGAAAATATCGAGGGTTAATAGCAATTGCGTTTGCCGCTTCAGTGATACTTATCATAGAACCAGAAGCAATTTTAAAGCCAGGCTTTCAGATGTCATTTTCTGCTGTTTTGGCACTGGTTGCCAGTTATCAAATTAATGCTAATAAATTATTCAAAATAAAAATAATGAAATATTTTGTGTCGATAATGATCAGCTCAGTAATAGCAAGTTTAGCAACTGTTCCGTATACGATATATAATTTTAATTATTTTTCAATTAGTGGCATTATCACAAATTTAGTTGCTATACCAATAGTTACATTAATTATTATTCCACTTGGAATAATTTATGTCTTATTGATTCCTTTAGGTATTGAATGGATTATAGCGCCATTTATAGAGCGCCCAATTAACAGCATTTTGTATATAACAAACGCTATCGCTAGTCTTCAGTATTTGGTTATTCCCATTCGTACTTTTCCTGCCTCATCAATTATTATAATAACATTTGGGTTATTGTGGCTGTGCTTGTGGGAAAGAAATTGGCGTTTTTTGGGATTTTTTTTTATTGTACTAGGTATTTGCTTTAGCGCTGCATATAAAACCCCCGACATCCTAATAAATGCTGATAATGTTGCTGCAAAGGAGAGTGATAACTTACTATATTCTCTCACTAGAAAAAGCAGAAATTTTGTTATCAAAACGTGGGCAAAGCAAAACGGACAGAACCAAATTTTGAATCATACAAAATATAGCAACCCAGATAAAAGACTAAAATATGGCTGTATATACAATAAAGGAAATAATAAGTCAGTGTTGCTAGCTTATAAAAAAGAAGATATTTCAGAAAATTGTGATAAAGTTGATTTAACAATTCAATTAAGTGAGTTTGACTATTCAGCTTGCAACACTAAAATTATTAAACATGCTGATCTAGAAACGTATGGCACACATTCTGTTTGGTTAACAAATCGTTACGTAAAGATTAATACAGTGCGCTCCAATAGGCCTTGGCACATGTTGAAAAATTAAGAAACTTGATTTTAAGGTTTGGTTAATGTATACCTAAATAAGTTTAAACTAGAAAAATGTTATGGTTACAGACACTAAAGATCCTTTCAAAGACTATTTTGATTTTTTAGGATTTAGAAAACTTTCTGACCAGCCCAGTAGAATTTTGAGCTCTATAAGAAAGTATTCTGGTACTATATCGATAGCAAGTACCATTGCTGCTCTTATAGCATTTACTACCTTTTCTATTCAGCCTGTTATAGTAAGTATTGCTGGATTTGCGTTCACGCCAGCACCTCTTGCCTTTATTCCTCTTGCAGTTCTCTTATTTACTGCTGTTATAAACTTTATAAATACACAAAAAATAAAAGAGAATGAGATAGATAAAAAAGTAGGAAACTGTCAAGTTGATGAACAGTACAGCCAGATTGTTCAAGAAGCCGAAAAAATTGAAATTGTAACAAATTTAGATCGTAAGAGGAAAAAGCTTTTAATAGTTTTACCAATTTCTAAGACGCAGAGAGAAATACTAGAAGATATAAAAGCAGAAAATAGAAATAGGGTTTTCTTATTTACTGGATCATATGTATTTGGTGCTATTATAGTAGTTTCAGCAATATCACAATCCATTAATGCTCCAATAACATTAATATCTTTATTAGTCGTTGTTCTTGTATGCATCATATCAACACTTAGCAATCTAATAAGTAATAGCGTAGATCATGAAAATCATACTATTAGAAACCACAGTACTTTAGGTCTTCTACTTCCATACTGGTCTGGAAAGGTCATGGTTGTATCAGTAATAGAAAATAAGCTTGGTAAAAAGGAAAATGAACTAATATCTCTAATGAAAGAACTGCTTAGTCCGTTTTGCGACTCATTTGGCAGTAACCTTAAAAAAGCTTGCGATTTACTTGATAATAGTCTTTTAAAGCCTGCAAATATTGACATTAAAGAAACGCTTAATGATATAAGAGGTGATTTAAAAGTTTTACTCAATAATTTAGAAGAGATTATAGAGCAAGATGTAGATAAAGTGAAAAAGAACGCTAATACAGAGATAACTACGTGCTTGAAAGGCATTAGTAAAAGTATAGGTGAGTCATTGAAAGAGATACGTACTGAATTGAAAGAAAAACTTAACCAACTTCAGCCTTCAGGAATAGGAAATTATCTTGTTAAATTTGTGCCAACTACAAGCAACAGACAAGCTGGTAATACTGGAGATTCTCATGATCAAAATCACTCTTTGGAAAGTGATGATGAGGAGGAGGAGGAGGAGTTCTTTGATTGTTTTGCGCTTACTGAGGAAAATAAAAAAGAAATAATTCAAGAAGTACGTAAAATAATAAATGACGTGGTACGGAATAAGCTTGAGCCGATACAAGAACAGCTTGCAACGTTGCAAGCAAACGGCAGTCCTGATAGCGCTTTAGGATCTGAAGATGTAGATAATATTGACCAATTTCCATTAACATTAGAAGATACAGTAAAAGCACGACGTAAAACAGTAAGAAATTTGGAACTAGAAGAAGAAAACAATAGGCTGATAAAAAAAGAGCAGAAGTTAACACAAAGAAAACCTGAACAAGAAAAAACAGATGAATGGAAAGAAAAAATCAACGGCAAACCAAGTGACTTTCTATATTATTTATTAGAATCTATTAAGCTGGAAGAAAAAGATAATAAAGAAAAAAAGGTTGAGGCAACATTACGAGATTTTGATAATAAAGTTACAATCTACTGGAAAGATGGCTCTCAAACAATTTGCCATATTAAAAAACAAGGTGATCTGCAAATTGAGTCTAGTGCAACAATGTTTACAGACCCAAATGTTCAAGCAGCATGGGAAATGGCGCGGGGTAAATCACTATAGATCACTCAATAATAACCTTAAGTGTTAATAATGATAAAGAGAAATTAAGGTTAGACACCTATATAGCTGAAAAATGCAACATATCACGCAGTAAAGCTCAAAGATTGATACAAAATGAGCAGGTGAAATTACTTGGCACACCGATAATTAATAATGACTACATAGTAAAACCAGATGAAGAATATGTGGTGCATCTCGTTCAACCTGACATATCCACATCAATTGAGCCTAATTATGACATAAAACTTGATATCGTCTATGAAGATGAGGACATTATAGTTCTGAGTAAACAAAGTGGATTAACAGTGCACCCAGGTGCTGGGACAAACAATGATACGCTTTTGAACGCAGTTATCGCTTACCTTGATGTAAGACCAGGAATTGTTCATAGACTCGATAAAGATACCAGTGGGCTAATGGTAATTGCAAAAAATGAAGAAGCCCATGGTTTTTTGTCTGAATTGTTATCAAATCGTAAAATAAAGCGAGAATATTTAGCAGTAGTTTGGGGAGCATTATCTTCCCAGCAGGGAACTATAGAAACTAACATTGCTCCAAAGCGTGGTAATAAAGAAATGATGTGTGTTACAAAAACAACCGGGAAATTAGCAATCACTCACTATTTGGTGCAGAAAATTATAGGACAAGTAAGCTTAGTCAAATGTGTTCTAGAGACAGGCAGAACACACCAAATTCGAGTCCACATGAGCCACATAGGACATTCTATAGTTGGTGATCAAGTTTATGGGAAAAATAGTAGTAAAAGCACAAAATATGCTAAAAACTCTAGTTTTATTCGTAATTTCAATAGACAAGCACTACATGCTTATACACTGGGCTTATATCACCCCAAAAGTAAGGGATACATGGAATTTGTCTCTGATTTACCGCAAGATATAAAAACTTTAATTGGTGAGTTTGACAACATATCTTAATAACATTCGTATTAACCTGTCAATATTATCATCCATGTTATCAGGAAGTTAATTAATGAAAGAAAAACTGCTGCACTACCTAGATCTTTCACCTTTTTTGAAAGTATGTGTTGTTCACTGGAAATACGCTCAATTGTCGTTTCAAAAGCAGTGTTAACAATTTCCACAATTAACACCAGGAATAGACTGCTTATCATTACTGCACGTTCTAGATTACTTACATCCAAAACAAACAAAATTGAGACACATACTATAAAAAGCAGTAACTCCTGTCTGAACGCAATTTCTGATATAAAAGCTGATTTTATTCCTTCATAAGAGTATTGAATTGCTTTTATTAGACGAATAATGCCCTTCTTCATTATTATTCACAAAACCCTTTAATCAAAATTTTAACTCATTTGGATTTGCTACACCCTATAGCATTTTTATCATTTGTTCACCCTATTGGTTTTGAAATTAAGATTTACCGCAACTACAATAAGTACTCTTATCATCACATTTTGGTGTTAAGTCAGGATAGAACGTGAGTATAGCATCATTCTTTCTTAGAACCTGTTTAAAATCTTCGTAATAGGAGAGAAATGAAGGAAAGGACAATCATTTGCAAGCTGGTATTGAGTTTACGTTCGCAATTTTTCCATAGCCGTCTACACTTTTCTAACCAAGCAAAAGAACGCTCAACAACCCATCTCTTTGGCAATACAACAAAAGAATGTAATTCACTGCGCTTTATTACCTCAACAGTTGCACCAATAATATCTTTTATTTGGGTTGCAAAAATTTTTCCTGTGTAGCCTGCATCAACCAATATATTTTTGACTTCAGAAAGGGTATCTTTAGCATTTTCAACCATTCTTACAGCGCTACTACGATCAGTTACTTCTGCTGTTGTTACATAAATTGCATGTGGTAGACCTTGAGTATCAACTGCAATATGACGCTTTATGCCTGAAATCTTTTTACCTGCATCATAGCCCTTTTTTTCAGCAGTATCTGTGTTTTTAACACTTTGAGCATCAATTATACAGAAGCTAGTTTTCTCTTTCCGACCATTGTTGATACGGATCTCTCCAACCAATTTTTTTTAAAACTAATTCCAACAAACTTGGTTCTTCTCCATTCTTTTTATTCCACATTTGAAAATAGTAATATACGCTTTCCCACCTTGGAAAATCTTTTGGCAACATTCTCCACTGGCAACCACTTTTTAGGACGTATAACACTGTACGAAATACATCATACAAATCAAGTTTTCTTGGTCTCGTTTTCTTCCTGCTACTCTCTAGTATTGGTCTGATTTTTTCAAATTGCTCTCGACTTATATCACTTGGATAATTTTTACGCATAGATATACCTCATTCTTAATCTACCACTATTTTACCTCATCTCTCCGAGATTTTAAACAGGTTCTTACAAACACTGATTGATAATCGTCATCTTCCATTTCATATAGACACATTCCATCTTTTCCTAATTCCTTAAACGCCTTAGTTGCAGAAATTATCGGCATGAAGGTTATATGCGTATCCATTTGGGCATTTAACTTTCACTTCCCCATCCTTACCTAAATATTTCATTCCAAATGTATAAACTGGCGGCTTAATATCTGATTTATTGCATAGGATTCCAAATTGCACCTGCCCATTTATCTTCTTGAGCTTCAACATATCTACCTACAAAATGCATACCACCTAGTTTATCGTTTGGCTCACCACAAAAAATATGTCCAAACCCTATAGTTTCTTTTTCACTTCCACTATTTGTAAACCAAATGTTAGCCAGTTCATCTTTAAGTAACTCCAAATCCGCATCTGGCGTAATCACTTATATATTCCTTTCACTACTTCTTGATGCTGCGGACAACTAAGTAAAATTTTGAAATCTTCTTTATCTGGATGTGCTCCCCAATCTCCACAAACTTTCAACACTCCTCTATCGAAGTCAGTTAATTCTGAAACGGTGGCTGGTTGTGAACTGAAAAATGGTTCAAAATTGACTTCAACATTTTCTTCTACATAGCCGGTGTGAAAATAATGATCCTTAATATAAAAAATAAATCCTATTATTGGTATTATTAAACACAAAATTAGTTTAACTGTCTTCGACATAATCACGTTCACAAAAAAGCTAGCCTATAAGAAATAATTTAAAAAAGTTTTAATCTAATCGTTTTTGCAGAGCAGCAACTCCCGGCATTTCATCGCCACTTAACCAATCTAAAAATGCTCCTCCACCAGTGGAAACATATGTAAAATCCTTATCGGTAAGGCCTGCAGCGCTTATTGCAGATAGACTATCACCTCCCCCTATTATGCTGGTTAACTTTCCTTTGTGCGTTAAGTCACTTACGATTTTCATTACCCCTATTGTACCGCTTGCAAAAGCTGAATGTTCAAAAACACCAATAGGTCCATTCCACAGCAGAGTCTTACTGCTTGCTATTATACTGCTTATTGTACTCAAAGTTTGTGATCCGATATCCAAAATTATATCACCGTCCAAAATGGACTCAGTTTTTCTTGAAATACTAGTGCTGTAATCAGAGTTTACTGCAACCAGAACGTCTTCTGGCACAACTATTTTGCAATTGTTTTTATTTGCTGTTTCAACAATATTATGTAGAAGGTCGTCAACACCATTTTGAAAGAAAGATTTCCCTATATTTACTTTGCTAAATGACAAAAAATTGTTGGCTATTGCACCACCTAGAACTAGGTAATCAACCTTTTCTGTTAGCTTCATAAGCACTTTTATTTTAGTTGATATTTTAGCTCCCCCAACTATCGCAGTAATAGGTTTAGCTTTAAACGATACAGCTTTTTCAAGATACTTTAGCTCATCTTGCAAGCAAAATCCTGCATAGGAAGGTAAAAACTCTGTAATGCGTGAAATAGAAGCGTGAGCTCTGTGAGAGCAAGAAAATGCATCATTTACATATATATCCGCCAGAGATGCTAATTGTCTGGCAAAGTTTGCATCATTCTCCTTTTCCCCTTCATAAAATCTTAGATTCTCCAGTAATATTATATCTCCTGCATCCATAGCACTCACTGCTTTTTGCACTTTTTCACCAACGCAATCATCAATGAATTTCACTTTTTTATTTAGTAACTGTGATAAAATGTCAATTATATTTTTTAGTGACAGATTATCGTCTCTAGCCTTTGGGCGTCCGAAATGCGATATAATAATAATCTTTGCACTCGCATTCACTAAATACTGAATAGTAGGCAATGCTCTCAAAATACGAGTGACGTCACGAATTTCTCCATCTTTTATAGGAACATTGAAGTCAACTCTGAGTAAGACGGTTTTATTGTGAAGATCACAATTTTCTATACTAGGTATATTCATTACAAAATTGAAGCTATAAAGTCACTATACAGCAGTTTGATCTAAAGTAAAGTTTTAAGCTTACGAACGTTTAAGGAAATTTGCATGCCAAACGCTTGACACTGGAACCTTATCGTCATGCCGCTGCGAACCGTCATACCGCTGCGGCGCTAACAAGAGATCCCGCTAACAAGTAGCGGGATGACGAGCTTATCGTCATGCCACCGCGAACCGTCATACCGCGATTCATTCGCGGTATCTCTAGATCCCGCTAACAAGCAGCGGGATGACGAGCTTATCGTCATGCCACCGCGAACCGTCATACCGCGATTCATTCGCGGTATCTCTAGATCCCGCTAACACGTAGCGGGATAACGATTATCGTTTAGTCATAAATATTTAAGAAATTTACCAAATAAAAAAAAGGCAAAAGAAGCCCCGTGGTTGGCTAATTACTTACATTATACTTTCAAGTATGGCGTTTTTTTATTCTAAACGCTTAATAACCGCGATTTAGCTGCTTTTTAATGCAACTAACCTTTAGTCATAAATGTTTAAGAAATTTACTAAACAGAAAAAAAGGCAAAAGAAACCCTAGGGTAGCTAATTATTCACTATCCATTTTTTAAGTTGGCGTTTTTTGATGTTTTAAATGCTTTATAAGCGTATTTCAGCTTGTATAGGTAAAAACCTAGAAATTTGATAAAGACATAGAGTGCACATAGTGCAAAAAATTAAACATGAGACGCCAGATACGTTGAGTTTTTTTGTCATTTAATCTGTACAGAGAAGATAAATAAATAGCTTCAGTTTCATGATAAGGGGGCTGGCGAAGGGTGTCAAGTAAGTTTTGCATTTGATCCGTTCTATGACTTAGATGCCAGTGCCTGCTACTTGACTCTCGGCTGGGTCGAATTTGTATAGCTACATTGTCGGTAAATCTAAATTGCTTTAATAATTTTGATTGAAAAATAGTTTTTCTATTATATAAATGCTACTTTAGGGTAATTAAAATGGAAGACGATAAATATAGCCTAGGTTTAAGGGTTATCCATTGGTTGATGGCTATTTTTATTATCGGTATGCTTTGCTCTGGACTTTATATGAAAAGCCTGCCACTTAGCAATGAAATTAAGTTCAACATATACGCTATTCATAAGGCTTGCGGTATCACTATTCTTGGATTAATCATAGTACGCATATTTTTTCGCGTCTTTACTTATGTTCCACCACTTCCAGCAAATTTTTCTCGGTTTGTAATCAATATAAGTAAAGCAGTACACTTTGGTTTATATTCTTTAATGGTGCTAATGCCACTATCTGGCTATGTCATGTCTTCTGCTTCTGGCAAACAGATCAAATATTTTTTTCATATCCCTTTGTTGATTAATCAAAACAAAGATCTAGCTAACACGGCTAACGAGCTACATTCGATGCTTGCATATTTTATGGTACTCTTTATAATCTTACATATACTTGGCGCTTTGAAGCACACATTTATAGATAAGCAAAACATTTTTAAACGTATGATATAGGTTATATGTTAAGTAGCCTCTGGAAAAAAGGAACAGATTTTCTTGGCAGTGAGTTTGCGATAATGGGTGGTGCTATGAGCTGGGTTTCAGAGAGAAACTTGGTCTCAGCAATCTCAAACGCTGGTGGTTTTGGTGTGATTGCATGTGGTGCAATGTTCCCAGACTTACTGGAAAAAGAAATCATAGAGACACAAAAATTAACTAACAAGCCATTTGGTGTAAACCTAATTACTATGCACCCAAAGTTGAGTGAGTTGATAGATGTGTGTATTGAAACGAAAGTGAGCCATATAGTGCTTGCCGGTGGACTGCCAACAAAGCCTAATATAGAAAAAATCAAGGGTGCAGGTATTGAAGTTATGTGCTTTGCACCAGCATTAAGCCTTGCGAAAAGGTTAGTGAAAATGGGAGTAGATGCGTTAATAATAGAAGGAATGGAAGCAGGTGGACATATAGGTCCAGTGAGCACTTCTGTTCTTGCACAAGAGATATTGCCTCATTTTAAAAATGAACAAATACCAGTGTTTGTTGCAGGTGGAATAGGCAGAGGCGAAGTGATAGTTAATTACTTAGAAATGGGAGCAAGTGGCTGTCAAATAGGCACATTATTTGTCTGCACTAATGAGTCAATTGCCCACAAAAATTTTAAGGAAGTGTTTATTAAATCAGCCGCACGTAATGCAATACCTTCTGTACAGATAAGTGCTGATTTTCCTGTAATTCCAGTAAGAGCTATAGCCAACAAAGCAAGCGATGATTTCATGAAGCGTCAAAAAGAAGTTATTGATGAATACCAAAAGGGACAGATCTCAAAAGAAGATGGGCAGCTTGAAATAGAAAAGTTCTGGGCTGGAGCTTTAAGAAGAGCAGTAATTGATGGAGATGTTGAAACAGGATCTTTAATGGCCGGTCAAAGTGTTGGCATGGTTGATAGGGAAAAGCCTGTAAAAGAAGTAGTGGATATGTTAGTTCAACAGGCAAACAATCATATTGAACGCAAATCTGTAGAAGTAGAAAGCCCAGAAAGCAAATAGTTAAGCGACCTTCCAATAAGCAAGTTGCCGCAATTATTTATAATGTGGCATAATTGCCCAGTTTTAATGTAAAATTAACGCTAAAGAGGTATCTATACATTTTGTTATGTATGGAGGAGTCTATGCTAAGTTCTAAAAAAGATATTAACCAACAATTGCACGACACTATATACAAAAAGGTAACAAAAGAAAATCATAAATATGGAAGCCCACAAAAGGGAGATGGAACTATCAAAAAATGCATAGAGTTGTTCAAGGAAGGAGCTAGTCCTGAGGTATTAACTGAATTAGAAAAATCGCTGAGAGAACAATTAGAAAAATCACCAGAAAAACAAGAGGAATATCAAAAACATTATAAGTATTATATCGAAAACTTTCTTCCTGCATTGAAAGATGAAGTAATAAAATCAGAAGAACTAGCTGTACCTACAGTATTTAACAATGAAAGAGAACAATCACAAAGACCACAAACAATAAGAGGAAAAATAGTAAAAACAATTTTGGATATTACTAACAGGAGCAGCAGTGTAAGCTCAATACCAAATGCTGTTGAAGAAAATATTGAAGATCAAATGCAGCTAAAACATATTGAAGAGCAAAACAACACACAAGAAACACCCTTGAATGTAGCTGAGAAAAAAAGTGGTGATAATAAAATACTTAGTAATTCAGATGTTGCAGAGGAAGTGTTTGAAAAATATAGCAAGGTTGTGAAAGAAATAGAGGAGAAGAAAACTTCTAAACTCAGTAGTGGCAATGACTCAGATAGTGGAATAGACTCACCTAGAACGAGTAAAGAAAGTTTGAAATCACCAGTAAGTAGCAGAAGGAGCAGTTTAACTTTAGTAACAAGCACTTCATCTGAGGAAAGTTTAAACTCAACATTGAGCTCTGTTGAAGGAGATAATGGCTTACAACCAGAGGGTGGAGAAAAAACTGAGTTATTAGAATCAAATTTGGAATCCCCAAAAGAAAACGAGACTCAAGTGCAGCCAGAGCAGACTGTAAAAAAAGAGCCAAAAATGCAAGAAAATGAAAACTCAGATGGTCAAGCAAATCCAGATCAAGTTAAGAAAGATATCCTACTTAAAAACCAACCCAATAACAGAAATCTTCACGTTGCACTTGTAGCAGGTTGTGCTCTCTCCACAATAGGGTGCATTGTTGCAGGAGCAATGACATCAGGATTGATAGGAGCAGGACTACTTGCTATGGTTGCAGTGCTTGCTATAGCAGCAGTAGCTGAATTGCATTCAAACTTCCTATCAAGTAAATTAACATCCATTAATGTGAGTCCTCTTGTTGATGATAAGAGCTTACAGCATGTTCGCAGCGGTAAAAATTAAATATGTGTTACTTGTAGTGGATAAGTGAATTCAGTTCTTGCCTATTGATATAAAAGTTGTTATATTTGAGGAATGTTTAAAAGGTGTTTAGTTGATGCGCATTCAATTGAATAAAGTTTTGGTTTTTATAGCCTTATTAAGTTTCATTTTTGCATCATATTCTAGCGAAGCAAGTTCGGCGAGTGATGAATTAAAGGGTATACAAGAAACGGTAAAAAATTTTATTTCTTCATTTTCAGTTAAAGATACTGTAGAAAATATGAGTCCTTCAACAATCATAGGGTTGTGTATAGCTGCAGTGATACTTGCAGTAGTGTTGAGAGGTCTAATCTTTTTTATGATAATGTTTGGTGTACTGGTCCTGATGTTCGGTAGTACAGAAAAGGCAACAGACTACTTAAAAGAAAAATTTAACTTTGCAAAAGATATAAAATTACAATCCGATAGCGAAAAAAAAGATAAAAATTAAGATAGTATTTTTATCTTTTTTAATTATCTTTATTGAATACGCATATGCAGTTAAAAGTACCAACAGTTAACTCTAAGCTTAAAAAAAAGAACAACTTAGCATTACTAGAAAGCATTGATTTAGATTTTGTTCCTTATGCTTGTCATTACGATGAAGAAACCATACTAACAAAACAGGGAGAATTGTTAAAAATAATCAAGTTAGAAGATTATTCTTCTGTTGATAACTACAGCGACCTCAGAACTGAAATTAGAAAAAGCATATCAAAAAATATTAATAGCCTGTATTTTACCGTTTGGATTCATACCGTTAGAAAGCGCAATAAACTGAGCTTGAAATGGAATAAAACTGAAGACTTCTCTGACAACCTACATTCAACGTGGTTTAATAAACTAACTGATAGTAAATTACAGTATATAAATGAACTATACATTGTAATATTGTTTAGCGATTTTGGCAAGCATACTAATAATTCGTTTTTTTTCAATAGAATAAAGAATAAGCATAAGTTGTCTTTACAAGAAAGCCATCAGGAGTTGCAAAAGATAACTGACGTAATTCAAAATGATTTAGGACCTTTTGGAGCTAAAAAACTGAGTCTAAGGTTTAGTGAAGGTAAAATATATTCTGAAATGATAGAATTTCTCCACTATATTGTTACATTAACGCACAAAGATTATCCAATACATGAAAGGGACCTGTCGCAATATATTAGAAATTTTAAAATAGCTTTTGGTTTCAATACGTTTCAAACAATATTTGAAAATCAACAGAAATTTGGCTCTATTTTCAGCATAAAAGAATACCGGGAAATCTCTTTAGGTAATATAGATAGATGCTTGCAGCTTGAATCTGAATTTATCATTACAGAAATAATGATATTTACTAGTAATAACAAAGCAATAAAAGAATTTAAAAAACAAATCAACATGCTGCAAATTAGTGAGGATAATACCTTACTTAAAAGCTCAGGAATTGAAGAAATAATAGAGCTTGAAAGGACCTCTAGTATAGACTTCTGCCAACAGAAAATTATTTTTACAATATTTGCAGATGATAGGAATAAGTTAGCTGAAAGTATTAGTGATTTATCTTCTATAATGTCATTAGTTGGCTTCATGATGTTTAGAACTGATTTACATATGGAAAGTCATTTTTGGGCACAACTTCCAGGCAATTTTGCTTTTATTACGCAACCGAAAAATATCTTAACAAAATACGCTTGCAGCTTTGCTATGCTGCACGATTTTACGTCAGGTACATTAAAAGGAAGAAGGTGGAAAGAAGCGGTAATGATTTTTTTCTCAAAAAAAGGAAATCCTTACTTCTTTAATTTTCATGGAAAAAGAAATAATGGCCATACTACGATACTCGGAGCTCCAAATTCAGGCAGAACTTCACTCATTAATTTTCTATTATCAGAATCAAGAAAGTTTAACCCAAGAATTGTCATATTGGATAACACTGGAAAATCAATAATTTTTACTAAAGCAGTGAGTGGTAAATATTACATAATCGATCCAAAATATAAGGACAAAAGCCTAAAATTTAATCCACTAAACATTGAAGATAGTGCTTCCAATCGCAATATGTTGGTTGAACTGATCAGAAGAATGGTAGCCGATACGAGCTTGGTGGACGTAGAAGAAAAGATAAGAAAAATTGTGGATTCTATATTTGCTATACCCAAGGAATCACGTTCTATTTCACAAATTTCTGAGGTGCTCTTGCTCCTTGGGGGTAAGATAAGTAGATGGTGTGACGATGGTGACTTTGCTTACTTATTTCAAGATGGTAATGAATCAGATATTGACTGGGAAACAAAAATTATATCTCTCAACACCGCAAACCTTACAAAACAAAAGGAATGTATGTCCGTGATACTTTACTATTTTTTATATTCTTTTGAGGCAAAATGTGATGGCTCGCCTGCAATACTTGTTTTGGATGAAGCATGGGAGATAAGTAATATTTTTCCTACAGAGAAAGAGTTTGATAACTGGATGCAAAGAATGACGGAACTAAATGTTGTAGTAATCCTAAGTACTGAAAATTTAAATCTCGCATTTGCTAGCAAATTTACTCAATATTTAGATAAACATGTTGATACAAGAATCTTGATGCCGAACGTCAATGCAAATAGATTATACATGAAAGCATTTTCTTTATCAAAAGAGGAGCTGAATATAATTCTGCAGACGCCAACGCAGGAAGGTTTATTTTTGATAAAACAGTATAAAGGATTAGTAACTTTAAATTTAGATTTAAAGAATATGCAAGAAATACATGTACTTTCAGCTAACAAAGAGACGATAAAGTATATGTACGAGGCAATAAAGGAAAAAGGAGAAGAAGTTAATGAGTGGTTACCGGTATTTTATGAGAAGTGTAAGGCTTAATTTCTTATTGATATTTTTTTTGATACTTGGTCTTTCGTATCAAGGATATGCTGATTGTCCAACATTTGTAGAAAGTAATACTTGGTGGGAAGCAATATTTGGTGGAGATTGGGTAAAGGAAATTAAGGTGCAAGCAATAAAAGATCAAGGAGTTGATGGTTACTTTAATCCCAAAATTAGAGTATGTGCTTATGATGGACAAAGTTATTGTTATGACTTACAAAGTGGGGAATCCTGCCGCCAGATATATGGAACGCAAGGTACAGGAGCTGGAGTTTCTGCTGCAGCTTTTATTGATTGGGAAGGGGATAAAACAAAAGCTGGAGGAGAAATTGCTCGGGGTCTTAAATGGGAATGGGCAGACGGTGTTACTGATGAGGAAAAAAGAAGATTCGCTAACTCTCCTAAAATATGTGCTTGCAGTCAAAAAGGGGCTTGTATGTCAGGAATTTCTTCATGGGGTTCTAGAGTATTTTCGGGTGAGAATATTTTTCGTCCTGGGGAGATGGAAAAAGTCTGTGATACCTGCTACCAAACGGCAGTAAAATGTGCTCCCGTGCCACTTGCACCTAGCCCCCCTCCATTTTGTGAACAACTTGCAATGTCGCTTCCACAAGTTAGAATTGTTCCTATAACAGATAAAGACAATGATTACTTTAATCCTAAGGTTAAGGTAATCATTGGTGATCTGAAAGGAAGAGACGGAGAGATTGGAGAAAAATTAGATTTCCCTAAAGGGTATGGAGAAAATAAAGCTGAGTGGCGCTCTATTTTAGACAAAGATGGCATCACGTACTACTTCAAAACTTATAGAGAAAAAGATAAGCTCTGCGCTGAATACCTTGGAACTCAAAGTATAGATGAAAACAATCCACAGTTCATCCGCTGTTTTCCTGCACCACCTGCTCCAGAACCTGAGATAGTGGAGATAGTAAATGCAAATACATTGAAAGTAGAAATGAAGATGAGTGAGAGCACTTGTGCTAAAGCACATGGAACCTATAGTAATGGTTCCTGTACTTTTAATGTTAATACTGACCTCAACCATCCTATAAACATTGGCCCCCTATCTTTAAAAGTAGTAAAACCAGCAATAGTAGCAAAAACAACTGATAGTAATATTGATAATATTATAGAAGGTATATTAGAAAGTAATCCGCAACAATTTAAAGTTCTGAAAGAATATGGCTATGTTCCTGATGTGCAAATTAAATGTTCTAAAGGCGGAAGTTTTTATAGTTTTAATGATTTTGAGAAAAAGTTAAAAGGCAAATCTATTCAATGTGAATTTAATAACTCTGGGCAGCCGGAAATAGAAGTAAAGTATAAAGGAAATTCTAACAGTAAAATGCTTTGTCTTTCTGGATGGCAGCCAGAACCAGAGGAGTTTGTTCTTAAAAGAGAAAATAAAATAATACCACTAAAATTAATGGGAACAAGATATACTAAATACAATGCTGTTTACTCCAAGGAATCAAATCAGTTCTATTATCTTCCAAGCAAGGAAAATAAAAGAGCCGATCTCTTAAACAGAGATCAGAGTGAGTTAGATAAAATAATATTCAATAAACAAGGGTATGTTTTCTTCCCTGATGAAAATGAGCAGAAGAAGGGAGAATGCAGTTACTGTGTAAAAAGAAATGATGAGATAGACGATACATTTAAATCTAGTAAAGGACTGAAAGTAGTATACAAATTGACGGATGTAGAGCATAGAGAAAAATGTAATCAAGGTGATGATGGTTGTATCTGCTTTACTGGAACATGCAGCCGTTCAACACGATATGTAGACAAAGAAAACACTCAACCTTTTTATACAAAGATTTCACAAAATACAAATGGCGTTGTCACACAACAAGAAGCACCAATTAAAGCAAACAGAACGGAGGTCTTTTACGCTGATAAATTGTGTAGGTTCGATTTAGAAGGTCTCAAAAAGAAATTAAAAGAAAAATTAAAAGAGATAATCAAGGAACATCTGAAAAATAAGAAACCAGATCTTGAAAAAAATAATGAAAAATCCTATGATCATAAAAATAAAGATGTTTATACAGATGACTTATCAATAAAATTTGATCGTATTAAAATAGAAGCGTGGGGAAGTGGTGAAGCAGGTCATATACAAGGTAGTGGCTGTGACAATCAAAAATGCCATTCTACTGAAAGCAGAGTAGGGATGCCAGGAGATTATATTAAAGCTAAACTGAAAATTGATCCTAATTATCCTATAATTAAGGTGCAAGTCACAGAGGGAGGGGGTAACCAGGAAAGTAACCTCTCAGATAAGGACGGGGGACCTGTTTTCATAGAAATGTGCAATTCGCAGAAGCAACATTGCCAGCAACTGATTACTGTTGCAGGTGGAGGTGAGTATAGAACATACGGTGGTAAGGGTTATGAGGAAACAGTAATTCATAAGCAAGATTTAAAGCTAGAGGAGAAAATTGTAAAGGCAGATAAACTGAAGTCTACACAAGACAATCAAATAGCATATATAGAAAATGGTGAAATCAAGTATGAAACAGTAGAGTGTGGAAGTGGTTTGAGAAGCAGTAGATCTGGTGCAGGTGGCTGCATTAATAAAAGCAAAGGAATTTATGGTAAAGGCTCTCCAGGGTATGTGAAGATTAGACCTATTATAAAGGAATTTGACGAAGAAGAAATAAATGCTGCTATTAAAAAAGTAATAGAGGATCTATACGATCTTGAAACTATGACTGATTTTTGGGTAGGGGATCTTAACGTGAATATAAGTGGGATAATTAAAGAGGAAGTCAAAAAAGAATTATCAAGGTAAAAAGATATAGCTCTGGAAATGATGCTCTTGTTTTAATAATTAATTAAAGTAAAGCATGTAGTAAATGGTGTAATTGCTGTATCTTAACAAAAAGGTATAACGAATGTAAGAGGAGGGTGCTTTATGTCTCTAAAGAATAAAATTTCTGAGTTAATAGAACAACAATTTAGCATTAAATACCATGACAATTATTTGGCTTACACTATACATAATTGGGCTGCAAGCGAAATATCTGATTCTATTACTTTTTGCATAATTGGTTGTGGAAATTGCAAGATTGGATATCAAGATGTTGCAAAGTCATTCAACATAACAAAAGAAGAAATTGACCAAGGTAATATTGCAAGCATAGAAAGTAAAATAAAAAGTGAAGCTGAAAAATCAGGTAGCGAGTTTTCTGAGTTGATTTCTAGAGTGGATCAATCGCTAAGAGAACAAAGTGAAAAGTCTATTGTACAAATTTTAGATTCATCCGCTGAGGAGATGTTAAGGAGTTTCTGTGATAGCCCTGTACAGTCTCCAGAGCCTCAAGAACCCTCTGCTTCATCTGAAGAGCATGCTACAGAAGGCCCAGAAACTAGTGTTAATTCAGATCTTTTATCAACCTAATCAACCCCATATATATGTTTTTTTTGTACCCATGCTTTGCGTTTTGGGGTGGAAAGAAAGCACCATTCTTCGTTGCATTTTTCTATCTTCATCACAACAAACTTGTCTATTTTCATAGTAATCTTGCTGTCTACACTCTGTTTTTGATATCCATAAGTATCTTCTTTTACAATCGCGTAGCGCTTATCACTAAGAAGATTGCCTTTTATCCATCCGCAGTCTTCATCTATATCGCAGACCTTTTTCCAACTCTCAAACTCTTCTATCACTTTCAGGGGCAGATTTTTGCAAGTGTATATCCATTTTACAGGATAGTGAAACCCTGGCCCCGTTCTCATGTTGATCTTATTTGATTTGGTTGAAACAAAGTTGTTAGCAAACAAGCTATGGCTAAATAATAAAAACAATAGGATAATAGTACTGAACCAAGATCCCAGTGTCACGCACTGGGATAACGTGAGGGATAGTGTAACAGACTTATTCATCATAATTCACGATTAGGTTGACATAAGATAAAGAGTAAATTAAAAATTGAATAGATCTTTAAATGCAAAATCAATGCCTATAGAAATATTAATGCCTGCTCTTTCACCGACAATGAGCAAAACTGGAGGAAAAATTGTAAAGTGGCATAAAAAAGAACAAGACAAAGTTGAAGTAGGCGACGTAATTGCTGAGATAGAGACTGATAAAGCCATAATGGAGTTTGAATCTATAGATGAAGGAGTTTTAGCAAAAATTTTAGTAACAGAAGGAACAAGTGGCGTGTCTGTAAATCAACCAATAGCTTTAATGCTGGAAGAAGGAGAAGATGAAAGTGCACTTAACAACTATACTTCAACTTCCATCAATAGTGCAGTTAAAAAGGAAGTGACAAAAAGTGCTGTTGATAATCAAAAATCAGAACACCAAGATTTAAACGGAAAGCCAATAAGTCATTCTTCGGTGTCATTCCAGCGCGTGACGCTGGAATCCAACCCCTCAATGTCATCCCAGTGCTTGACACTGGGATCTAGAAAAGAAGAATGGATCCCAGTGTCAGCTACTCAGATGACAGAGGGTTATGCAGAAGGTAGAACAAAAATAAGCCCATTAGCTAAGAAAATAGCTCAAAATGAAGGGGTTAATGTGCAGCAATTAAAAGGTACAGGACCATATGGTCGCATAATTAAGGCTGATGTGTTGGAGTTTTTAGGCAGTGGTATACATACTGAAAGTCCTGAGAAAGATACCATAGTTGAAGTAAGCAACATGCGCCAAGTGATAGCACAGCGCCTGACTGAATCAAAACAGAATGTTCCACATTTTTATTTAACTGTAGATTGCCAGGTTGATAAGTTAATATCGTTAAAAAACGAGATTAACTTAGCAGATGAAAACAATAAAGTAACAATTAATGATCTAATCATAAAAGCTGCAGCTTTCAGCATGAAAAAATTTCCTGATATAAATTCTTCGTGGATAGATAATAAAATACTGAGATATTCAAATATAGATATTTCAATCGCTGTGGCACTTGAAGATGGGCTAATTACTCCTATAGTAAAAAATGCTGATAAAAAGGGTATTTTATCTATATCAAAAGAAGTGAAAGATTTAGTAAGCAGAGCAAGATCTGGAAAATTGAAACCTGAAGAGTTTCAAGGAGGAGGGTTTACTATCTCCAACTTAGGGATGTTTGGTATAAAAGCCTTCAGTGCTATAATCAATCCGCCGCAATCTTGCATTATGGCAGTTGGTGCATCTAAAAAACAACCAATTGTTATGAATGAGAAAATAGAAATAGCAGAAATAATGACAGTAACGCTCTCTGTTGACCATAGAGCAGTTGATGGGGCACTCGGAGCAAAGTTTTTAAATGCCTTTAAGCATTATATAGAGAATCCTCTGGTGATGCTTATTGAAACTGCGGTAATCTATTAGCATTGTTATTACAAAATTAATACCTCTAAGTTTATACTTTTATTAGTTAATAGGTTTAGAGGTAAAAAAATGAATACTACAGTAGAAAAAAATAATCCAAAAATTTTTCCTCAAAATGAAGGAAAGATTAACTCAAAAGGCATGGTTGCCCCACCTGTTCCTCCGAAATCTTCCCAAGCTAAATTTACTGGAATAAAAGCAATTTTTGAGCGAAATGTACCTCATTCTCAAGCAAATGATAGTAATAAAACAGTGAGTAGCAATCTTGGAAGAACATTTGGCCCAACAATGCAAAAACTCATGGAAGACAACATTCATAGCACTCCTAACAAACAACGCCGCAATTCAGGGGATAGTGGTATCAGTGATATTAGTAGCAGCACTTCTGATGATGAGGATAGAACAATAAAAGATAAAATGATGGAAAATGTTAAGCAGGATAACCATCAAAAAAGCTTTGATTTACATAAAGTACAAGCAACTGATGAATTAGAAACCGTAAAATTTCTCAAAACGCTAAGCAAGAAAGAAAGAGAAAAACTTGGTTTTTCTCCTAAACAGCAAAATAACCAAAAGGTTGAGACTAGCAAAAAAACTTATAATCCACTTGATTGGAATCCAATCTATCAAGGTAAAAAGCTCTTTAGCTTAGGCAATATGTCGAGTAATTCGTCTTCATGTAGTGAAAAAAGCAATATTTCAGATGTAAGCGGTAAGTCTAATAATTCAAACATTGTCAGATGTAATATTACTAGGAGTAACAGTAAGGAAGACCTTCGTAAACCTGATGCTTCACATAATGACAAATTTGCAGGTAAAAAATTATCTAATGTCAATGTAAGCGAATTAATCAGAAAGTTTGAACAAGGTAATGACATAGTAAAAGGGCGTTAATCAAATGTTACCCTATCTTTGTATATGTAAAGGTAGGGTATCTTTTCAAAATAGTATATCCTTTATAGCTTTGTTAATTTTTGACTCCCTCTCTGCAAAAGCAGTTTCTAGAGAGGTTTTAAGTTTTTCCCATTCTTCTTGACCATTTAGAACTAAAGATTTATATTCATTTTCAATTTTTTCCAATGCTCTTTGATATGAAAAACCTAATTCCTCATATATATCAATATTTATCGATTGCAGTATTACCAAAAATGAAAACAAATTCGGATCAGGTAATTCTTCTCTTGTGTGATTCAGAAGACACAGCTTTATTTTTTTTACGCAGTATTCTATTGTTTTTAACGATAGTGACAGGCTTTCTGCATAAAATATAAAACTATCTACAATCAAATTTTTTGACTTTTTCGGTAATTTAATATTTTCAAATAGTTCTTTTGTAAATTTTTCTATCGGTTGTTTTGGCAAATGTAAAGAGAGATCAGTAAAAGATTTTAGGTCAAAATTTGGTCCAAGTATTGTGCTGATTGCTCTTTGTACATTACTCTTATCTTTACTTACAGAAATAATGAAAACCAGCCCCTCCACATCAAGCATATACTTTATAGATTCCAAAAAATCGACAACGAATTTAGGACGGCACACATCAAGATTATCCACCATTATATAAATGTTTTTGTCTTTTCTGATTTTATTAACCACATCCGCTAACTGTGTTTTAAAATCTCTAGTACTCTCTTTTCTTCTTTGGAGAAGACTTAATTCACTCAAGACAAAACCTATGTCTTTTTTATCAGCCTCTTTTGCAGCATCAAGAAATACTGAAAGCATAGCAAGTGGAGATTTACTGATCAGCTTTCCTAGTGTGTTTAGAGAAAATAGCTCTTGGTTTATGTTCTTGAACTGTTGTATAACGCTTCTTTTTACTTCATACGATGCAAATAAATCTTCAAATAGAAAATTTAAAAAAGAAGGAAGTGGTTGGTCCAATGCATTGATATCCCATGCACTATAATAAGCTACAATTTCATTTTGCTGTTTTAACTCTTTTACCCATTCTTTCAAAAAAAACGTCTTGCCCCATCCATCATATCCTTCTAAAGATATTATTGTAAAAGACTGATCAATTGTTTTAATTATAGTGTTGAATTTACCTGAAAATTGCTTATAGTTTAGGCGGTCATTTTCCCAAGCCACCACTTTAAGTGGTGGCACTATTTTTTTCTTTTTGAATGTTATTAGCGATATAAGTTTTTTTAAGCACATGTCTTATTTTATATTTAACTCATATTCTTGTCTTGAAGTAAGTGCTATCCTCAGCGTTCCTTCGTCAAGATAGTCAATTTCTCCGCCCATTGGTATGCCGCAAGCAAGGCGTGATATTTTCACATCCAAATTTTTTAGCAATTCAATTATATATTGTGCAGTAACTTGGCCCTCTAATGTCGGATTAATTGCGATAATTATCTCTTCAATTTTAGACTCTGTCACTTTTTTCAGAATAGTGTCAAGGTTGAGTTCTTTTGGACCTATGCCATTTATTGCAGACAATCTGCCACCCAAAACATGGTATAAACCTGAATATATATTTCCTTTTTCAAACGCCCATAGATCACCTAATTCTTCTACTACACACAGTAACTTAGTGTCACGTTTTGGGTTAGTACAAATAGAACAAGGTGACTTAGTATCTAGATTTCCGCAAACTTCACACTCTATTATAAGATCTGCTAGCTCTTTAATCAAAGATGCAAGTGGTAGCATAACTTTTTCTTTGTTTTGGAGTAAATGTATAACTAACCTGCGTGATGATGATGGCCCTAAACTTGGCAATTTAGAGAAAGCATGAACTAGATTTTTTATGTTAATGTTCATCCAATAAATTCAGAATAGGTAGTCAAATGGTAACATCAAACCCTTTGTAAAGAAAGTGGTAAGTTTCTCTTGATCCACTTTGATTAGCTATAGAAAAAATTTTTTACTCTAACGCAAAAAATTACTTCCGCACACTTAAAGCCTGATTATAATAGACTTCTTGCATAACCCAAACTAAGTAGAAAAAGGTATCATCCGAGTAGCTCTCCTTTGTCATCCCAGTGCCCAGACACTGGGATCCAGGAATTTTATTAAGTTTGTAAGCATAAAAGTATAGCTAACGTGAGCTCTACGTCATACTGCCGCGAACCGTCATCCCGCGATTCATTCGCGGTATCTCTTAGCCGCTAACACGTAGCGGGATGACGGTTGTCAGGCTAGCTGTCATCCCAGTGCCCAGACACTGGGATCCAGAAATTTTAATTGTAAGTAAGCATACTGGGTTGATAAGTATAAAAGTAGCTAGAAAATAAACATTTTTGATGAGATTATATGGAAAACTGGATGCCAGTGTCAAGCACTGGCGTGACACCCTTCACGGACTTTTAAATTACTTTAGCTATAAATATTAAGAAATTTACCAAATGAAAAAAAAGGCAAAAGAAGCCCTGGGGTTATTATCCGCTTTAAAATATTGGCGTTTTTTATGTTTTAAACGCTTGACAAGCAAGATTAAGCTGCTTTTAATTGCAACTAACTTACGCTGCAAATGTTTAAGAAGTTTACTAAGCAGAAAAAAAGACAAAGAATCCCCGAGTTAGCTAGTCTTTTACTATCTCTGTCGAGTATTGGCATTTTTTGATGTCTTGTAACGCTTTATAAGCGCGTTCAGCTTATTTAGATAAAAATCTAGATGTAGATGAAGTTTCGTAAAGACATACAGTATCTATATACTGCAAAAAATTGAACATAAGACGCCGATACATTAAGTAATCCTTACCTTTTAATCTGCAGATTGGCGAAAGCAAATACAATAGCTTCAGTTTCATGATAAGGGGGCTGGCGGAGGGTGTCAAGCAAGTTTTTTCGTTTCTATGTTGTCAGCTACTTGGATGACGCCAATCTGAGTTAACTACACCAACTCACATTCAGCAAAAAAGAAAGCTATCTCCTTACGAGCATTTTCTAGACTATCCGAGCCGTGGACTCTATTTTCACTAATATCATCAGCAAAATCACCCCTGATTGTGCCTTTATCTGCCTGCTTTGGATTGGTAGCTCCCATGATTTGTCTGTATTTACTTACTGCATTTTCACCAACTAAAACTTGAACTACCACAGAACCAGAGGTCATAAACTCTACTAATTCCCCAAAAAAAGGCCTATCTTTATGAATTTCATAAAACAGCTCTGCTTGTTTTTTTGTTAGTAACATCATTTTTTGTGCCGTGATTTTCAGCCCAGATTGTTCGATGTAGGAATTTATATTGCCTGTAATATTATTTTTTACTGCATCAGGTTTTAATATCGAAAGTGTCTTCTCAATTGCCATATTATTTCCTTATATAAGATTGTATATTTATGGATTCATTTTATTGCAAATTTTGATTTGATAAAAGTAGTTTTTTATTTATAGTTAAGAATAAACCATCAAGGAGGTATTGTATGGGTGAATGTTGTAAAAATAACACTACTAAACAAGCTGAGCCTACCACTAAAAAACAAGCTAAATCTACTACTAAAAAATTAGTAAGTAACTTTAAGTCATCACTTTTTTGTGGAACAAAAGGATTTTTAACTTTTAATTTGGCCTTTTTAAGTTATTTGGAATATAGTTCACATCATAATACAGAATTAAAAAAAGGTGCTGCCTTTGCAATGAAAAGGAATACTATTCCATTGCTTGAAATGGCTATCATAGTGCCATTTGTTTGTTTTGCGCTGCCAGCTATGGTAGGCAGTATGAGCCTCATGCAATGCGCACTTATATGCGCTGCGTTGATGGTTGCTACATGTTTTGTTGTAAGAACTTGGCATGTGCGTGAGAAGTTAATGGAAAAAATCACCAACCGTAGTAGAGGAGAAATAGACGCGGAATTTAAGAAAGATACTATAAAATTTCCTATCTTTGATCAAAATAGAAAACACACCGAGTATAATTCGCCTAACTCAGGGCGACTACTGGATGAAACAAGTAGCACCTCTCTTTTCGTTAAAGTTTTACTTTTCCCTCTAAAGGTTCTTTTGAAGGTCCTGCAAAGTTGTATAATGCTATCTTTAGCTGCCGTTGAACTTCTTGAAACAGTACCAAGTCTTTTTGTCGATACATTTTTCGATTGGAACTTCACATCCACCAAGAGTAACCTGAAGAGATCAGGCCACTTATTGTATGCCAGTGTAAGAAATTTAGTGCCTATAACTAAATTTGATGAGTGTGTAGCTAATTTTATAGGCACCCCAGAAGTAACTTGTTGTAGTAGTGCGTAGGTGAAAAAGGCAGTTATCTTATTTAATCTTGGCGGGCCTGATTCACTAAATGCGGTCCGTCCTTTTTTATTTAACCTTTTTTATGACAGGAGAATAATCAATCTACCGAATCCCTTTCGGTTTCTTTTAGCAAAGTTTATATCTGCGAAACGAGAAAATACTGCACGAAAAATATACGAGGAAATTGGAGGTAAATCGCCAATTCTAGAGAATACAAAAATGCAAGCTAATGCTTTAGAACTAAAATTAAACGAAAATAGAAACCATGTACACAAGGTATTCATCTGCATGCGCTATTGGCGTCCATTTGCTGACGAAGTTATTGAAAGTGTAAAACAGTTTGATCCTGATGAAGTAATTTTGCTGCCACTATACCCTCAATATTCAACTACCACAACTTTATCATCCATCGAAAATTGGCAAAAAAATGCTAAAAACCATGGTCTAAAGTGCGATACAAAAATAATTCACCATTATTATAATAACGAAGACTTTATTGAGGCTCACGCTAATTTAATAGCTAAGCATTACAAATTAGCCAGCAGAATCGATAAGCCAAGAGTCCTATTCTCAGCCCATAGCTTACCTCTTAGTATTATTAAAAAAGGCGACCCTTATGCTTCACAGATAGAAGAAACAGTAAAATTAATAGTAAAAAATTTGAATATTAAAGATCTTGATTGGTCAATATGTTATCAGAGTAAGATTGGTTCTGTAAAATGGCTAGAGCCAAGCACTGAAAGTGAGCTATTATGCGCAAAAATTGATGGTGTACCTGTAGTTCTATCACCTATATCTTTTGTTTCTGAGCATTCAGAAACTCTAGTTGAACTTGATATAGAATATAAAGCAATTATCAAGGATGGATATTACTTTCGTGTGCCAACTCTCAGTACCGATCCCTTGTTTATAAAATGCTTAGCCGATTTGTGCATAAATCTCCCTTAAAGTCCTGATTCATAGGGCTTTTCTTTTAGGATTTTATGTGATAGAATAACAGGAAGTTATTAACTATTTCATGCCAAGCAAGCTAAAAAAGAAATCTAACATACTCGCACAAAAGGTGCATGATATTTATGATCATGATTTCAGGAAGGTAATCTGCATCACAACAGGTTTAACAGCCCTATTGTGTAAGATTTCACTGCAATTTTGCTGCGAGTTCATTGACAATAATAGATCCAATATCTTTCTTATACGGAATGTTGCTCGACTAGTAAAGTTTCCGACATCTATTCTATACATTGCCCATTCTGCATTTACTCTACAGGATCTAATTAAGGATTACAGAAACCCTGAGAGTAAAAAAGAGCTGGCAAAAATTGTGGGTAAATCGGCTAATCTTGCAAGCAGCATCATAGAAGCATTGATGATGTTGAAAGTCATCCATTTTTTTACTAGGAGTAATGCAGACGTAATAAGTCACATTCACTTAACATCAACGATCCTATTTCTGTTTATTTCGGAACCTATAAGCTACTATTATTCATGGAGAAAATACCTAGATAATAAGGATCCTGAAAAGTCTGCTGAGTGTAAGAAGGACCTTATTATCAGCACATTAACTTTGTCATTAGGTTTATTAAACTTCATATTAAGAAGTATAGAGACTCCAACTATACCAATAAACTTAGGTAATGGTATAATCTATAATTTCAACTTAAGCGTAACAGTCAGCATAATATATAGTGCAGTATTTCTTGCAGTTCAGCTTGACAAATTGTTTCAACAACCTGTCAATGATGATCCTTCCACTGAACTTGATGATGTTCATAATATAAACGTTCATTCTAATGACAGCACTGTAGAGGTATAAGAATTAGGGATGAAAAGATTTTATTTCTACTGCCAACGCTAGTACTGCTAATTTGCTAACAATACTCCAAAGTGATAGAATTTTACCTTCTACAACCTGGCTAACATCATGAAACTCACAGTCAGTGGCATTCAAGCTAGAATATACATCTTTTCTGCTATTACATCGGTATAAGTAACATGTTGGAGTATCTCCTATATAGTATATTAGCGGTTCTGCAGAACTGCTTTTAAACATGTCAATGGTTGGTACACCTTCTTGTATAATAACGCTATTGATTGCTATTCCTTCTTTTATCTTTTTCATTTTATGACGCTTTTTTTTATTGAGGTTTAATATTTCCTCTCCACTTGTTGCTGTTATAATGCCCATCCCATATGTGCCATTGCTTGCTTTGATAAAAACGTAAGGTTGTGTTTTTATTTCATATTCCTCATATTTTTTTTGCACTAGAGATAATATTTGGTCAACTTTAGTTGCTACTGCTCCTAGTGACAAATCATCATCAAAATCAACTCCATCACAGCTCTCTGTAAGCACAGAAATTAGCCATGGGTCTATTTTAAATTTGCCACAAAACTCAGATGCTAATTCTTGATAGATTTCAAAATACTTAAATTTCTGCCTGCTATGCCAACCGTATAGTGGGCTTGGTACTATATCTTGCTTTACGTCTTTCAGCGTGCCTGGAATGTGGCTCGTCATATCACGGTTCAGTATAATAACATCAGGCACAAATCCTGAAGTTGTCTTTAGCAGAGAGTTTTCTTTCACAACAGTTTCATACTGTTCTATTAAATTGTATACTTCATTATATAAAAGGCCAATTCTAGTCTCAAAACCTGCGAGTTGTAGTATTTTCTCTATAACAAATACGTTTTCTATATACATTTTATTGCGTGTATAATTTTCCGGTATTATAAGAACCTTTTTGTATTGATGTCTTTTAAAATAGCTTTTTATCAATCTTGCTGCCATCGTTCTTGATTCTTCACTTAAGTTATTGAACCCCGCAGGAAATAAATTAGCGTCTACTGGAACGATTTTATAGCCAGAGTTTCTAAGATCTATAGAGCTATAAAATGGCGATGTAAGGCCATTAAATTTTGCTTCGAACCAATTATTTATACTTTTTTCCAAATCTGGGTGAATTATGTTTTGCATCTGCACTTTAAATGTTATAAGGAAGGTATTATATTATAAGCTATAGTTGAACATATTTAGTAAATTTGACTAAAGATTAAAGTATAATGAGATTCTTATTTAAAGTGATAGAAAAATGATTCAACACGATAACAATAAAATGTATGGCACTACTATATTATCAATTAGAAAAGATAAAAGTGTAGTAGTAATAGGTGACGGACAAGTTTCACTGGGCCACACTGTTATAAAATCTGGAGCAAAAAAAGTTAGGCGTCTTTCTGGTGATTCCGTAATTGCTGGATTTGCCGGGGCAACAGCCGACGCATTTACTCTTTTTGAAAGATTAGAATCTAAACTTGACAAGCACCCAGGGCAATTAATGAGAGCATGTGTTGAACTTGCAAAAGACTGGAGAATGGATAAATATCTGAGGAAATTAGAAGCTATGATGATCGTTGCAGATAAATCTATTTCATTAGTAATTACGGGAACAGGTGATGTTCTTGAACCTGAAGATGGAGTCGCAGCTATTGGCTCTGGGGGAAATTTTGCTCTATCTGCAGCAAGAGCTTTAATTGACATTAAAGGAATATCAATAGAGGAAATTGCGAAAAAGGCTATGAAGATAGCTGGCGATATATGTGTTTATACAAATCATAATGTAGTTATTGAAAAGATAGAGGAGTGATATGTCTTCCAAGCAAAAAACTTTATGCACCAATTTTTCCAATCAGCCCATAACCCTTTCAGAAGGGCGGTCTTGTAGTAGTGACACCTACGATGAAAAAGATAACCTCTATAAAGATACTAAGAGTGGTTTTGATTCAAATGACAGCGATGTTCAAGTTAATGACAGCACTCAAGTTTTGTTAGATGACCTGCCACCACAGAAGATAGTTAAAGAATTGGACAGATTCATAATCGGACAGGATGATGCAAAGCGTGCTGTTGCTATTGCGCTCAGAAATCGTTGGCGTCGCAATCAGGTTCCATTTCCATTGCGTGATGAAATCATACCTAAGAATATATTGATGATCGGTCATACAGGGGTTGGTAAAACTGAAATAGCTCGTCGCTTAGCAAAACTTGCCGGTGCACCGTTCATAAAAATTGAGGCAACGAAGTTTACTGAAATAGGGTACGTTGGACGTGACGTTGATTCGATAATACGCGATTTAGTTGATGCAGCAATAGTTTTAGTTAAAGAGAAAGCCCGTAAAGCCTTAGCTAAAAAGGCTTTAATTTTAGCTGAGAAAACAATAGTAAACTCTATGGTAGGCGAAAATGCAACCGAAGAGAGTAAAAAAATTTTTAGAGAAAGGTTGAGGAATAAAGAGTTTGAGGACGGAGAAGTTTCTATTAACGTCAGAGAGAGCAAGAGTATGTTACCTACTTTCGATATACCAGGCATGCCAGGTGGGCAAGTTGGTGTGATGAATGTAACAGAAATAATGGGCAAGATGTTTAACGGGAGCAAAAAAACAAAAACTATTACGGTGAAGGTAAAAGAAGCGCGTGAAATATTAATTAATGAAGAAAGTGAAAGGCTAATGGATGAAGATAAGATAATCAAAGAAGCCATTGATCTTGTTAGTAATGACGGTATAGTATTTTTGGATGAAATAGACAAAATTGCAGCGCGTACAGAAGTAAAAGGTGAAGTAAACAGAGAAGGAGTGCAACGCGATCTGTTACCATTACTTGAAGGAACAACTGTTACAACTAAGTATGGCCATGTAAAAACAGACTATATATTATTTATTGCATCTGGTGCTTTTCATCAGTCTAAACCATCTGACCTCTTACCGGAATTGCAGGGCAGATTACCGATCAGGGTAGAACTTAAGGCACTTACTCAAGAGGATTTAATAAGAATATTAAAGGAACCAGAATCTAGTTTGTTAAAGCAGTACATAGCTTTAATGAAAACAGAAAATGTGACACTTGAGTTCACTGATGATGGTATAAAAACCATAGCTGAAATAGCGTTTACAGTTAATAGGCAAGTGGAAAATATAGGTGCAAGAAGGCTTCACACTGTCATGGAGAAGCTTTTAGATGAAATAAGTTTCATTGCTTCTGAGAAAAATAGCGAAAAATTCATTATAGACAGCAAGTATGTAAAAGATAAACTTGAGTCAATTTCGAAGCAGCTTGATTTATCTAAGTTTATACTTTAGGAAAAACGAAAAGCCTACTTTAAGTAGTATAGAGAGTGTTCAGAAGATTAGCCAGTAGACCTAAAATTTCAGCTATATTCTTTAGGCTGTTTTTCAACAGTAGAATGGTGTGCTGCGACCTCTTGCTTAACATCTAAGCTTAAGTCAATTATTGAGATATTTTCTTCATCATAATCTATGTCTTTTATTAACATATCGTCAGTAATAGTCAAAAGGTCAGGCGGAGAAAGAATAGTTCTTTTATTACCAGCTCTCATTCCCACAACTCCAAGCTCTATAGCAAGTGGTATTTTTTTATCGCCAACCCTAAATTGCACTGTTTGATCTTTGACTATATATTCCCCATTATGCTCCTTTACGCTATATTTAACCGATATCTCATCACCGCACCTTACTTGTTTTCCAGTCTTGTTAATTAAGTCATTAAAAACCATCAGATTATTTACTGAGTCGGGATATTTATCCTTTACTTCGATCAGTTTGACGTAATAAGAATTAAAATTCATTTTGTTCTCATTGGCAATAGTAACTACACGCTCTCCGCCTTCTTTCATACCTATTACCCCTAAACTCACTTCTTTTAGGTCATCTTGACCTATTTTCAAAGTAACATCAGAAACTTTGCTAGGGAGTGTTGCTGAGTTATTATTAGAAATTTTATATATTTGCAATAGGACTTCCAGGCCACAAAAAGCCTTGCTGCCACTGCCTTCAGTAATTTCATAAAAATTTATTGAATCTTCTTCCTTTTGCTGCGTTATTTCTTCTAAATATTCTGTCAGCCCATGCTTTTCAATATAGCGGTCAAGTGCTGATTCAAGTATTGGCTTCACTAGGTAATGTGCTATCGTCTGTATCAAACCACCATGCGTGGCATTTATCTCATAAAGCTTGTCCTTTTTTTCCGGTTTACCTTTGTTTATATAGACAATAGTAAACACAAAAGCAGAAGTTAAAGTGAGAATCATTACTACGGAAATAAGCATTTGTAATATAATTTTTCTAACCATCTTTCTTTACTTGATTCAATAAATCATATAAATAATTAGTATCCCCTGAAAG
Source organism: Wolbachia endosymbiont (group A) of Chalcis sispes (assembly GCF_964026765.1). Taxonomy (NCBI): domain Bacteria; kingdom Pseudomonadati; phylum Pseudomonadota; class Alphaproteobacteria; order Rickettsiales; family Anaplasmataceae; genus Wolbachia; species Wolbachia endosymbiont (group A) of Chalcis sispes. Next base: position 131,516 of record NZ_OZ034697.1, on the reverse strand, counting down.
CGCACTCAAATTATCCAAGCCTTGTTTAAAGAGGACGTCTATATAGTCCTCTACTTCACTTTTACCAAGTACAGACATAAGATTATTTGTTTTATCTTGTTCGTAGTCTTCAATATCATCCTTAGCTTGAAAGATAAGCCCTAGATTTATTCCATAGTTATATAACGCTTTACGTTGCTTGTCTGTAGCACCCCCTATTATAGCACCTATTTCACATGAAGCTGCAAATAGTTTTGCGGTTTTCATCAAATGAATTTCTTTTATTTTATCAGCTTGGCCCGACGTCATTCCAGCGTCATACATACAGCCGTACGAATGTTGTAGTTTTAAGGTAGAAAGGGTGTCATGCAAGTAGCTGACACTGGAATCCATTTCATGTTCAGCTCCACTATCGCATGGCTTTTTGCACGAAATGCTTGTAGGCAAAGCTTTCTGGATCCCAGTGTCTGCTACTTGAATGACAGAGGGTTGGGGGCTAAAATCTATATGCTCACTGTTAATATCTAAAGCCTGTCCTCCCACCATTCCCCTAATTCCTATTGCCTGAGAAAGAACTTTTATGATCTCACAGCGTTTCTCATTTAACGAAGATAATACCTCAAAAGCCAGAGTAAGTAGTGCATCTCCGGCAAGCACTGCTGTTGCTTCATCAAATTTTTTATGGCAGCTTAGCTGGCTTCTGCGAGTATCACTGTTGTCCATGCACGGTAAATCATCGTGAATTAGAGAGTAAGCATGAACAAATTCAATTGCTGCAGCAACTGATATTACTTTTTTAGCTTCCGCGTTAAACACTCGCGATGAAGCTACGACTAAAAAGGAGCGTATATGTTTTGCAGGAGCAAGGAGTATATAACGCATAGCTGATATAAGCTTATTCTCGCTATTTTCGGGTAAGAGTTTATTTACTTCTACAATAAGCAAATTTTTTGTTGTTTCGTCTAGCATTTTTGAATTGTTAATTGTTTAGCACGTAACGCTAGCCAGCTAGGGCAGTAGAAAACTTTACTGTAGTTTACCAGTTATAAAAGATATTGCAAACATAAAAATTTTTTATAACATCAAAGAATAGGTTATTTTTTTGGTAAGAAATGTGAATAGCGAACTAGCAAAGAGCACTAGAGAAGACATAGAAGAGAAAGTGAAAAAGATTATACTAGAGCATATTAGTAAGGATGTAGAGAAATTCAACAGCTCTTCAAAGCTTTCGGAGCATGGTACAGACAGCTTAGATGCAGTTGAAATCATCATGGCAGCAGAAGAAGAGTTTGGAATAGAAATTCCAGATGAAGACGCACAAAAAATGGAAACTATGGAGCAAATAGTTGAGTACATTAATAATAAAAAAGGCTAATAGTTAGTGTTAAATGAGCAGAAGAGTAGTAGTCACTGGTGTTGGTTTAATCACTCCACTAGCGGCAGATGTTGACAACACTTGGTCAAGGCTAATAAAAAGTGAGTCTGGCATAAAAGCAATCAATACGGATAGATTTGACTCTTCTGATCTTGCTTGCAAAATTGCAGGGCAGGTGCCGTTGCAATCAGACAACATTGAGCACCATTTCAATCCACTAGATTATATTTCTGAGAAAGACTCAAAAAGGACAGATCGTTTTATCCATTACGGTATTGCAGCAGCTATTCAGGCAGTAGATGATTCATTAATTTTGGAAAGCCAAAATATCAATCGGGAACGTGTTGGTGTGACTATTGGCTCTGGTATAGGTGGTCTTCCGTCAATTCAGGAAAATGTTATTACCATGCAGGAAAAAGGGCCCAGACGTGTCAGTCCATTTTTTGTCCCTGCAAGTCTAATAAATTTGATATCTGGCCATATTTCTATTAAATACGAATTTACAGGTCCAAACGATTCAGCAGTAACCGCATGTGCAACAGGTGCGCATGCAATCATAAACTCAGCAAGAACTATAAAACTTGGTGAAGCAGATGTTATGATTGCAGGTGGAGCAGAAAGTGCACTGTGTAGAGTTGGAATTGCAGGTTTTGCATCTATGAAAGCGTTATCAACTAAATTCAATGATAAACCCAAAGAAGCTTCAAGACCATGGGATGCAGAACGCGATGGTTTTGTTATGGGTGAAGGAGCAGGTATATTGGTGTTGGAAGAATACGAACATGCAAAAAAAAGGGGGGCAAAAATACATGCTGAACTGGTTGGGTACGGACTCACAGGAGATGCGCACCACATTACAGCACCACATCCAGAAGGAAGAGGCGCATTTAAGGCAATGCAGCTTGCTTTAAAGAGCGCGCAAATTAATCCCAATCAAGTAGGGTATATCAATGCACATGGAACTTCAACGCCACTTGGAGATAAAATTGAAGTAATAGCAATGAAACAGTTATTCGGTGACTACGTTTATAAAATACCTGTTTCTTCAACTAAATCTTCTATAGGACATTTACTTGGTGCTGCAGGGAGCGTTGAAGCAATATTCAGTATTCTTGCGTTAAATAATGGAATTATTCCGCCAACCTTAAATTTACACAAGCCTTCAGAAGGATGTGATTTAAATTTTGTACCGTTTAAAGCTCAGGAGCATAAAATTCAATATGCACTTTCTAATTCGTTTGGTTTTGGTGGCACTAATGCATCGCTCATATTTGGACAAGTTTAGTTGATGTTACCCCAGTGTCTTCCTCTTGTCATGCAAGCAGCTCTCCTACTGTCATCCCAGCACGTGACACTGGGATGACAAACGGTTGTGAAAGGGAATACATATAAAAATTAAACTATCAATAGCAATTCAAAAAGAAAAAATATTCTATTCATCCCTGAAGAAGTATTTTATTGACAATTTATGAATAAAGATCAATAATGCAGAAAAGGAATTGATAGGCGTATGCATGAATTTAACCACTATTAATTGTACATTATTTGTTGTAATTACATATTTTTTGACGTGCATTATAGCTTGGTGCTTACCTTTCAAAGACATAACATTATTAACAACATTTGTTCCGGCTTCAGTTGCAATTTTGCTAACCATTTATAATAAACAGAAGGTAAGGGATCTTTTTAAACTTAGTTCGCCAAAAAACTGTCTATTAGGGTTTATACTTATTCTGGTAAGTATGCTAATTTCCAATGGTCTTTTGTCAATTTACTGCGGTTTTTCATTTTTCCGAGAGTCTTTTACGTTAGACCGTGTAAAGGATTTGAGTGCAGTTTTGAGTCCATTAGTGATGTTATTTGTTTTATTATCAACCTTTGTGATGTGGATCATTATGTCTCTTGGTGAAGAGATCGGTTGGCGTGGCTATCTTTTGAAAAATCTTAAAAGCAAAATATCAAATTTTTATATCAGAGCAATTATTGTCGGTATTATTTGGTCAGTATGGCACATACCAACTTATGTGGTTGCTGGCTCAGCTTTGTGGAAGGATGGCTTTACATTCCCGACTATTTGTGCTTATACCCTTTATATTTGTGCAATGTCTATAATGTTTACCTGGTTGTTTGAAAAAGACAACTCGATTTGGCCAGTAACTATTGCTCATGCAACAAATAATCTTGTGTATAGTGTTTTGAGCATTCTAATGCCGTCTCCTCCTCTGTCAACTTTCGATGCAGTAATTCGCCTTACATTAGGAGCAGCTGGTTATTTCATTGTTGCAATTGGTGTTATTTGGTTTGATAAAGCTCGAGAGCGTCATTTGAGTAATTCATAGTATAAAATTTCGGGGGCAATTCGCATCAGGTGTCATGCAGGTAGCATGACACTGGGATGATGAGGAAGAAAAAGCAAATTTTGCCTTTTACGGTCAATCTATTATACTTAGTAAGACTTCAATAAACTAATGAATTATACTTTATATCTAATTAAATGCACAAGATATTAATAAGAAATAACTACAAACCTTTGGTCGGAAAAATCAAGATTAATGGCTCAAAAAATGCTGTTTTACCAATAATGGCAGCAAGTCTATTAAGTAGCTCCCCGGTAATTTTGCATAATGTACCTGATTTAATTGATGTGCATCTAATGTCTAAGTTGCTTGAAAGTCTTGGAGCAGAAGTGAACTTTATGCACAATAAAAATTATAAAGCGAACCATACTTTGAAAATTGACTGCAGCAATATCAACAATCACGTGATGCCATATAAAACCGCAAGTAAGCTAAGAACTTCTTTTCTAATATTGGGTCCAATGCTTAGCAGATTTGGCAAAGCGAGAACAGCATTTCCTGGTGGATGCAACATTGGAAAGCGTCCCGTTGATATGCATATTAAAGCATTAGAAGAAATGGGAGCTAAAATTGAAATTGACGGCTATAATATAATTGCAACAGTGAAAGGAAAGCTACAAGGAAAAGAAATCACATTTGAGAAAATAAGTGTTGGCGCAACAGAAAATGTAATAATGGCAGCAACATTTGCAGAAGGAGTGACAACAATAAACAATGCTGCAACTGAGCCGGAAGTTCTTGATTTAATAGATTTTCTGAAGAAAATGGGTGCTGATATTGAAATTGATAATACAAAGGTCATAATAACAGGAGTTGAAGCACTAAATGGATGTGTTCATAAAATAATACCAGATCGCATAGAAGCAGGCACCTATGCACTAGCTGCTATAATAACCGGTGGTAAGTTGGAGTTGGAAGGAATAAATCTATCTGATATAAGGTGTATTACAAATGAGTTGGAGACTATAGGAGCTATGGTTGAACTGTATGATGGAGGCATTGTTATTTCCAGAAAAAATGGCTCTATTAAGTCTGCTAACGTTGCGACAGATCCATATCCCAATTTTCCCAGTGATATGCAACCACAACTGATGTCTTCAATGTGCATCGCTGATGGGATATCAGTAATTGAAGAGAACATTTTTGAAAACAGATTTACACATGCAGATGAATTGAGAAAGTTAGGTGCTAATATCAGCATCGAGAAAAGCAAAGCTACTATAAGTGGAATAAAAAGCTTATCTGGAGCTAATCTATATGCTACTGACTTAAGATCAACAGCAGCTTTGGTGCTTGCTTCTTTGGTAGCCGGTGGAGAAACTATAATAAACAATTCACATCATTTATGGAGAGGATATGAAGCAATGCATGAAAAACTCAATTCATGTGGAGCTGATATCTCCATTTCGTCTTGAGGATATTTTATGAATGAAGCAACCAAACGAACTATAGTAAAAGAAATAGATGCAATCTTATATGAAGAACATAAGGTATTAGACCATGGATTTATTCGAGTAGTGGATTATATGGGCTCTGATAGCGCTATAGTTCAAGCTGCTCGTGTTTCTTATGGCAAGGGAACAAAACAGATAAGTCAGGATGAAGCACTTATAAAGTATTTAATGAGACATCATCATACAACTCCATTTGAAATGTGTGAAATTAAGTTTCACGTGAAACTTCCAATTTTTGTTGCAAGGCAATGGATAAGGCATAGAACTGCAAATGTGAATGAATATTCAGCAAGGTATTCAATACTTGATAATGAATTTTATACACCTAAACCAGAACAAGTTGCAAAACAATCTGACAATAATAAACAAGGTAGCGGGGAAGCTTTTGATCCAGATACCTCAAAGGAAATAATAGATTCTCTAACAAATGACTCTAATTTAGTATATTCTCATTATGAAAAATTTATTGAGCAGGGGCTTGCAAGAGAAATTGCCAGAACTAACCTAATGCTTAATTACTACACGCAATTTTATTGGAAAATAGATCTGCATAATCTCCTTCATTTTTTGAAGCTTAGAGCTGATAAGCATGCCCAATATGAAATCAGAGTTTATGCAGAAGTTATGCTGGATATAATAAAAAAATGGGTTCCACTGGCCTACAATGCCTTTGTTGAATATTGCCTAGAATCAGCCTGTATTTCAAGAACTGGTCTAGAAATAATTCGCAAATTAATTAAAGGGGAAAACGTTACTAGAGAAGAAAGTAATATTGGTAAAAGAGAATGGGGCGAGCTGATGTCTATACTTGATAAACAATCTTAAAGATAAAGGCATACGTGTCAATCTCCTCTGTCAGTTAACTCTCGTTCACCAGATTGAATCTTGCTTTTTACATCACATTAACTCATCACTTTTATAGAACATCTCATTAAAATCATTTAGAGTTCCAAAATCCTGACCCTTGATAAACAGGTGATCATTAGCAACATGTGCTTCATCAAGAGTAAACAGCTCGTAATGATGATTGTGAGCGGGCCTAACAATTTCATTATATAAAACCATTACTTGTTCGTAGTTATATCCATCGCCAGCATGATATTTACCACGTACGGTATCATAAAAATTCTTTACATCATCATATGTCACTTGCAGCTCCACCTTATACTTTCCCACTTCAAGAGGACTTCCTGTCTTTATTTTTAAGGGATGTTGTGAATTTGCAACACTGTTAGAAGTTTCTGCTTCAATATCAGAATTTTTATCCATATTTTCTATCACACTTGCCATAACAGTTTCTTGTTCATCTTCTGTTGGTTTTGTTTGTTTTTCAGTCTTATTACTGCTACTGTCAGTTTCCACAGTTACTTTTTTTACTTCTATATCTTTTTGAGCTTTCTCATTACTTTGCTTGTGTATTTCATCTCCATGCAATTTTTCCTGCAGAGCTTTTTTCGTATCAGCATAATCATCACGATTGCTTTGCAAAGCTGGTTTATAACTGCTGCTATCATCCGCTTGCATTTGATCTATATAGTTAGATTCTTCTTCCTGTATAGTATTTTTTGCGTTATCCTCACCAACCGTTCCTTTCTCCCCAGACTTGGCTTCACTCTCTACCACAACTTCTTCGTCTACTTGCTCATCATCAATTGTAAATTCAGTACCTATCTGATTGCTATCTTCCTCCAATTCATTAGATAATTTTTCAGATAGCTGGTCACCACTCAAATATGGTTCCTTTGAATATTTAGCATAATTATGGGGATCGGTTCTGTTTTCTGAATAAAACCCACTTTCAAAGTCTGAGTAGGAGCTTTGATTGAGCACAAAAAATAAGTTTTCATAATTAACCAGCATATCACTATCAGGGCTAACAAAATTTAAATATTCATCGCCTTCCCATTCTGGGTGGTGTCTATACTCTGCTATGTAGTATTTACTAGAGTCGAGAGGTATCTTGTCACCTTCTTCCCCATCAAGTTGTAAAACTACTGCTGAATGCCCATTACCTAAATCATTACCTTTTACCACTTTGAATATTTTAATCTCATCCTTTTCTACAAGTTCTTTTAACTCCTCGTTCTTTTCATTTAACTCTTCCTCCCTTTGTCTTTCTGCTTCTCTTTCTCTTGCCAATCTTTCTGCTTCTTCATCAGCTTTCTTCTGCAGTTGTGAGAATACATTTTGTAATATATCTTGTGTGGTTAAGCTATTTGTGTTGCTTAAAAAATTATCTAACACATTTGATGCAATTGGTGACAATTCACCGTGATCATCAAATACTTTTTCCTTTGCTTTATTATAGTGATTTGGGTTATAGATTGCATACAGAGGATAAAAACCATAATCTGCAATTGACGCTCCGTCAGGTGATAGTTCCATTGAGAATCCATAGTAATTAAGTGGAAGATTGGAGGTTAAATATTTACCGTTATCATCCCTAACGTGTAGCTCACTTCTACCATTGTGCTCACTATATTTGTTGTAGTAGATATAAAAATTCTCATGGTTAAGATTGAAGTGATCATCTAGATTATCGAATTGAATTGTACTGCCAAGCTTCTCCCGCAAAAGATTTTTGCTTTCATCTGTAAGCTTTATATGTGCAGAAAAGTAGTATCGATCTATAGGTTCGCCTTTTTCTATTTCAAAGTTCAAAGTAATCTTGTCGTTGACCATTGGTAGCCTCCACAAATTCTATAAATCATTTTATTTATCAATCATACGGTCTGTACTATGAAAAATGTGTTAAACGTTAAGATTTTCTCTGTACCGATTCATCTATATTGCCAGGCTTAATAAAGTTACAAGCTCTTTAAAACAATGTTAAACTCAATCACTATGGCAAAAACAGTTGACGTATTACTACCACTTCCAATTGATCAGTTATTTTCATATGCAATTGAGGAAAATACTGAGATTTTACTTGGAGATTACGTAGTGGTGCCATTTGGCAAAAAACGCTTAATCGGAATAGTTTGGAAATACAGTGATAAAAGTAACCGAGAATTAAAATTTATTGAGCAAAAAATCGATTTACCAAATATTAGACCAAAATTGATTGCATTTGCAGAGTGGGTTGCACAATACAATTTAATACCTATTGGTATGCTTGCCAAAGTGATAATGGGAGGAGTGTTAAAAGTAAATCACATAGATAAATTGGTTTGTGTTGAACAAAAGCAGGAAACAAGTGAAATAAGTTGCCAATTAAGCCCTGAACAGCAGATAGCTAGTGATAAAATAATAAGCAATTTGAACGAGTATTCAGTGACTTTGCTTGACGGTGAGACAGGATCTGGAAAAACCGAAGTTTATCTCTCTGTGATTGCACAATTGATTAAGAATTACACTGCCGTTCCAAATGCTGCTCAGACTTTACCATCCCAGTGCCCAGAGACACAACTGTACGAACATTGTGATTTGGGTCTACCAAGAGGGTGTTATCCGAGTAGCCTGACACTGGGATCCAGTTTTTCATATAACTTCATTACAAATGTTTATTTTAACTTAAAACCAATACCTAATTTACAATCAAAATTCCTGGATTCCAGTGTCAAGCACTGGAATGACACCTTTATACTCAAGGCAAAACCCACTGTAACATTTAGCATACCGTCTTTGCCACGTACTAGTATGACACCAGAATATGTTGAAATGACACCAGGAGAGGGTAATGCACAAATTTTAATCCTCCTACCTGAAATTGTTTTAACTTCACAATTGGTAAATCGTGTTCGCGGTCAGATATCAAAAAACTTAGTTGAATGGCACTCAGAGCTCACTCCAAAAACTCGCCGGAATAATTGGCTCAATATAGCAAGTGGAAATGCGCAGATAATTATTGGTGCACGGTCAGCACTTTTTTTGCCTTATAAAAACCTAAAATTGATTATTGTTGATGAAGAGCATGATTCATCTTTTAAGCAAGAACAGGGAATTATATATAATGCTCGAGATATGGCGATAATCTTAGCCAAATTTGAAAATATTCCGATTATTTTATCATCAGCTACTCCACTGCTTGAAACGATTCATCATGTTAAAAACGGGAATTACAATCATGTAAAGCTAACCAAGCGATTCGGTGGTGCAGAATTGCCACTCATTAAAGTAGTGGATATGAGAAGCAACAAGCAATGGATCTCCTCTGAGCTTTTTGAAAGCATCAAACAAACCATAGAGAAAAAACAGCAGGTTATGCTTTTTCTAAACCGCAGAGGGTATGCACAACTGGCAGTTTGTAAAAAGTGTGGATATAAAATTTCCTGCTTAAATTGTGCTGTTTGGCTTACATATCACAAGAAAAAAAATGCTCTTTTGTGCCATCATTGCTCTTATCAATTGAAACTTCCAGAAAAATGTTCTAATTGCCAAAGTGAACAGCCATTGTCCCTCTACGGCATAGGAATTGAAAGGTTACTTGAAGAAATGGTGAAATTAATACCAAACGCAAAAACTGCGATGATAAGCAGCGATCAGAAGTCGGTTAGTAACGTAATTGACTTGGTACTGAAAGAAGAGGTGAACATTATAATCGGCACACAAATAATTGCTAAGGGGCACAATTTCCCCAAATTAACTTTGGTTGGAGTAATGAATGCAGATTTGAGTCTCGAAAATTCTGATTTAAGAGCAGCGGAAAAGACGTATCAATTGTTGCACCAAGTTGCAGGCAGGTCAGGAAGGTTTAATGAAAAAGGAATGGTAATAGTGCAAACCAATAACCCTGAAAGTTCAATAATAAAAGCATTGCTGCATCAAAAAAGGGACTCATTTTATGAAATTGAACTTAAGTCAAGACGTGAAGCCAAAATGCCACCATTTAGCAGATTAATAGCGCTTATCATTTGTGGTAAGAATCAGATTGCAACACAAAAAGCAGCGAATGAAATAGTAAAATCTCTTCTTTGTCATCCAAGTAGCTTAACTACTTGTATCCAGGAAAAAAATGTAGGTGTAGACAAAAAGGAATTTGAAATTCTTGGCCCATCACCAGCAGCGATAAATTTTTTAAATAATAAGTATCGGTATAGGGTATTATTAAAAATACACAATAAACACAGTTTATCTATACAAAAAAAGCTGAAATATTGGATTAAAAATTGTAACTTGAATTCGAGTATTGCAGTGATAATAGATGTTGATCCTGTGAGTTTTTTTTAACGAGTTCCGTTAAGCCTTCTTGCCAATTACCACAACATTCTCACTGGGAAAAAAATAATCAGGTACAACCATATTTTTTGGTGCAGGACCCCCAATCACTCGGCCTGATGTGTCATAATATGAACCGTGGCAAGGACAGAACCAACCATTACCATCTCTTGTAGCGTGGTCAACCGGTACACACCCAAGATGTGTACATATTCCGATCATGATTAACCATTCGTCTTTTCCTTCGTATACTCTCTGCTCATCTAATTGAGGATCCCTCAAGCTCTTCACATTCACAGCTCTTGCAGCCTCAATTTCTTGCTTTGTGCGTCTACGAATGAATACTGGTTTACCTTGCCACTTTACTTTTACTCCATGTCCTTCCTGAATTCCAGACAAATTCACTTCCACTGTGGAAGTTGCTAGAACTTCAGCAGAAGGATTCATAGATTTAACCAGTGGCCAAAGTCCACTTGCAGCTCCTATACCTGCCATAGCGCATGTAGTTAATGTTATAAAATCTCTCCTACTCTTATTTTTAGTAAGATCTTTAACAGGAGGTGTTTTTTTATCCTCTTTGTCTGCCAGTGGTTTTTTATTTTTAGTTAAATTTTTGTCCATTGATCTTTACTTAGCCATAAGTATATATTTTAATTTAAATACTGCGTATTAATCAACAAAAACTTGCGCTTTTTGTTTAACCTGTACTACAGTTGAGAAGAGATAGAGTTTTCAACTTCAGAAATACTATCTTCAGTGGAATCAGGATCTTCAATTTTCGCTACTGACACCACCTTTTCTCTACTTTCTGTTTTAAATAGAGTTACTCCCTGAGTGCTACGTCCTGCAATCCTGATATCATTTACTGAAATACGAATTAACTTTCCTTTATCTGTAATAAGCATTATATTATCACCCTGCTCAACTGGAAAACTAGCAACAACATTACCGTTTCTGCTAGTAGTAAGAATATTGGTGATACCAACACCACCCCTGTTAGTTATTCTATACTCATACGCAGAAGTTCTTTTACCAAAGCCATTTTCAGTAATAGTTAATATAAACTCCTCATTCAATGCAAGTTTTAAGAACAATTCGTTATCTATTCCTAAATCATTTAAAGTCTTTTCCAATTTAGAATCAATGGAGTTATTAATTGCAGTTCCCAGTCTTTTTGCAAGTGGAACTTTTAAGTAAAGTTCTTTTGTTTCTGTTGCTACACCTATCCCATTTAATATGGTCATGGATATCACGCTATCATTCTTTACAAGTTTGATACCTCTTACGCCATCTGAATTGCGACTTTTAAATTGACGCACATCACTTACAACAAATCTGATACTTTTGCCGAATCTTGTTGAAAGAAAAACATGATCAATTTCATTGCATACTTTAACCGATATTAATTTGTCTCCTTCATCGAGCTTTATTGCTATTTTTCCATTGCTTGGAATATAGTGAAAGTCCGCTAAAGAGTTACGCCTTATGTTTCCATAGGCAGTAGTAAAAACTATGTTTTGATTTTCATCATTTTCACTTGGTAACGGCATGATATTAGTTATAGTTTCACCTTCAGCAAGAGGGAATATATTAACAAGCGCTCTTCCACGTGCAGTTGGCTCTGCAAGAGGTAACTTATAAACTTTTAATCTATAAACTCGACCAATGTTAGAGAAGAACAAAACGCTAGTGTGAGTATTTGTCACAAATAATTCTGTAATTACGTCTTCTTCTTTTAATCCCTGTCCTAGCTTTCCTTTTCCACCACGACGCTGAGTTCTGTAGTGAGAAAGCTTCACACGCTTGATATAACCATTCATAGTTACGGTTATCACCATATCCTCTTGTGGAATTAGATCTTCAGCTTCAATGTCCGTATCTGATTCCTCTATTGAAGTTTTTCGCGGCACAGCAAATCTGTTCTTTATTTCTTGTAGATTGTTTTTTATTTCCTTCATCAACTTCTCTTCTGAGCCAAGAAAAGCGATATATTCTTTTATCAGGTTGATCATTGAACTTAGCTCAGCTTCTAATTTGTCTTTTTCAAGGCCTGTTAAACGCTGCAGTTTCATATCAAGGATAGCCTTAATTTGTAGCTCAGTTAATCTATACACTCCATCTTTCAAAAAGCTTGCGCTATCTGAAATCAACTCGATAATAGTGTTGATTTCATTCGAAGTTTTCCATTCTTTATTTAAAAGTTCTCTACTTGCTTCCGCAGGATCTTTTGCACCGCGGATGATTTTTATCACTTCATCTATGCTGAGGACCGCAATGTAGAGCCCTATATATATATGAGCTTTTTCTCTCGTTTTTCTTAGACGAAATTCTGTTCTTCGAATTAGTACTTCTTTTCTAAAATCAACAAAAGCAGCTATGATTTCTTTTAACGACATCAAAGCAGGTCTGTTGTTATTGAGGACTAAAGTGTTAACACTAAAACTACTTCTTAGTGGAGTTAGTCCCAATATTTGATTAAGTATAAAACTTGCTTCAGCATTTCTTCTGAGGTCAATTACTACTCTAATACCAGACTTATCGGACTCATCCCTAATTTCTGTTATGCCATCAATTCTTTTTTCTTTTACAAGCTCACCTATCTTCTCAATTAATTTTACTTTGTTTACCTGGTAAGGTATTTCATCAATCACTATTGCTTGCCTATCTTGTGGCAGGTCTTCTATGTGAGTCTTGCCTTGCACAACAATTGATCCACGACCCGTTGCAAATGCTGATCTTATTCCAGACCTTCCAAGAATTGTTCCCCCAGTTGGAAAATCCGGCCCTGGCATCACTTCAAGTAACTCATCCAAAGTAACTTCAGGATTATTTACATATAATATACAAGCATCTATTATTTCTCCAAGATTATGAGAAGGAATATTGGTTGCCATACCAACTGCAACACCACTTGCACCGTTTACCAATAGATTCGGAAACTCTGCAGGCAGCACAACTGGTTCTGTTTCATTTCCATCGTAGTTTGGCCTAAAATTAACTGTATCTTCATCAATATCATTCAGTAAAAAGTGCGACACTTTTTGAAGTCTTGCTTCTGTGTATCGCATTGAAGCTGGTGGATCTCCATCTATCGAACCAAAGTTACCTTGCCCATCAACAAGTGGTAAAAGAAGAGAGAAATCTTGGGCCATTCTAACCAAGGAATCGTAAATAGCTGCATCACCATGTGGGTGATATTTCCCCATTACATCCCCAACTATACGAGCTGCCTTTTTATATGGCTTACCGGCATCGAATCCAGCTCTTGACATTGCATATAATATGCGCCTGTGAACAGGTTTAAATCCATCCCGCACGTCAGGTATAGCCCGGCTTATGATAACGCTCATTGCGTAGGAAAGATAAGAATCTTCCAGCTCTTTTACTATTGAGATTGGTACTATATTATCCTGCATTTTCTATACTTTAATTGAAGTAATTAATAATACTAACATTCAGTTAAGCAAATGGGCAATGACAGACTTGAACTGCCGACCTCCTCGGTGTAAACGAGATGCTCTACCAGCTGAGCTAATTGCCCCTTTAGATCTAATTCTATAGCTCAATATTATTATTGTAAACAAAAATAGCAATAAATTGTATCCGTTCAGCAGAGTGGCAAAATAGGTAGACAAGGTGATCTAAAAAGATAATCATAGAGTAAATGTGAGGTAAGTCCTTACAATAAATGGTGTCATCCAAGTAGCCGACACTGGGATGGCTTTGTTGCATCGCTCTTCGGATAGTAGGTAACGCACAATAAATTTATGAAGCTATCTCAAATTTAGCCATACCAATATCAGTGAACTTATTGAGCAAATAGCATTTAACAAGTAGTTCCTTCTCACGATTAATCTCAGATTTGCTCCTAAAACTAAACCCAAATATTCGCTTCAACCTTGAGAAAAATCCTTCAATATACGATCTTTTTCCGTAATTTACTTCTTCTTTCCATCTTTTTATACCATTCTCACCATGTAATTTCATTAACTGAATAGCGGCATTTCTATCAAGCATATAATCCAATTTTGGATGCTCTGCTGCGTTGTTTTTCGGAGGAATTTTCGTTTTTATACCATATTGATTACACAGCTTATAGAGCTTTTCTCTATCATATGCCCTATCTGCATATAGTACTTTTATGACATACTGAAAATCGACTTCTTTTAGCAAATCACAAGCTCCATAGTGATCAGAGTAGACACCATTACTGTATTTTACAGCTATGGCTTTTTTGCTGTTTGTATTCAACATTACATGCAATTTTCTTGTCTGTTCATAGCTGCGATACTTTCTATCTTCGCTATTTTCCTTGCTATGACCAGGAGTGTTGTTGTATATACTAATTCCTGTACTGTCTATAGCAATTTCGATATCTTCCATATTATTTTTATCAATTCTGCAATCATTGATCTTAATATTAAGTTTCTTAAACCTTCTTGATGATTGTGAATAGCTGATAACTTGCAAATTTTTCCCAATTTGCTCAAGGTATCCTGCTATAAACCCAACTGTTTGCCTCAGGCCTATTCTAAATAAACAAGTTATTATGTGCACCAAAATTACAACTTTATCGCTATAAATATTGTTGCCACCTGGTATTTTTGGACCATTCTCGTACCACTTTTCTATGGCTTCGTTGATATAATGAAAAATATTTCCTCTTTTTTCTAGAAATTTGTTATATTCGCTATGGTTACTGACCCTCATTTTTTGTGGCATATTTTTTCTTTCAAGGTTAAATGGCTATTTTATAATGAATTTTGTCAGTAGCCACCAGATTTTTTCAGTTGCTATGCAACAAAGCCCACTGGGATCCAGAAAAAAGAATGGTGTCATTCCAGTGCTTGACACTGGAATGGCTTTGTTGCATCGCTCTTCGGATAGTAGGTAACGCACAATAAATTTATGAAGCTATCTCAAATTTAGCCATACCAATATCAGTGAACTTATTGAGCAAATAGCATTTAACAAGTAGTTCCTTCTCTCTATTTGTCTCAGATTTATTCCTAAAACTAAATCCAAATGTTTGTTTCAGTCGCGAGAAAAAACTTTCTATATAAGATCTTTTTCCATAACTCATCTCTTTTTTCCACTTCTTTATACCATCTTTATCATATGACTTTATGAGCTTGACTGCAGAATTTCTCTCAGCCATATAGTCTAACTTTGGATGCTCTGCTGCGTTGTTTTTCGGAGGAATTTTCGTTTTTATACCATATTGATTACACAGCTTATAGAGCTTTTCTCTGTCATATGCCCTATCTGCATATAGTACTTTTATGACATACTGAAAATCGACTTCTTTTAGCAAATCACAAGCTCCATAGTGATCAGCCGTTACTGTATTTTACAGCTATGGCTTTTTTGCTGTTTGTATTCAACATTACATGCAATTTTCTTGTCTGTTCATAGCTGCGATACTTTCTATCTTCGCTATTTTCTTTGCTATGACCAGGAGTGTTGTTGTATATACTAATTCCTGTACTGTCTATAGCAATTTCGATATCTTCCATATTATTTTCTGCAATCATTGATCTTAATATTGAGTTTCTTAAACCTTCTTGATGATTGTGAATAGCTGATAACTTGCAAATTTTTCCCAATTTGCTCAAGGTATCCTGCTATAAACCCAACTGTTTGCCTCAGGCCTATTCTAAATAAACAAGTTATTATGTGCACCAAAATTACAACTTTATCGCTATAAATATTGTTGCCACCTGGTATTTTTGGACCATTCTCGTACCACTTTTCTATGGCTTCGTTGATATAATGAAAAATATTTCCTCTTTTTTCCAGAAATTTGTTATATTCGCTATGGTTACTGACCCTCATTTTTTGTGGCATATTTTTTCTTCAACAGTTAAATCGCTATTTTATAATGAATTTTGTCAGTAGCCACCAGATTTTTTCAGTTGCTATGCAACAAAGCCCACTGGAATCCAGCTTTTTCATAATCATTAAAACATTGTATTTTTACATAAAACAGCTATTTTTATGCTCGCCAACTTAATAAAATTCCTGGATCCCAGTGGGCTTTGTTGCATCGCTAGCTATGATGGATTAAAGATAAAAAAGATAGGGAATATCAGTAGCTTATTATTCTGGTATTTATAACAAGAACGGTCAGTGAATACCTAAATTTGAGTAAAAGAAATTTCACTACCACTCACTAATCTGGCTAAAATTCAAGAATTTCAATGCTTTAGCTATTTTCAATAGAATTAAATTTATTAATATAAATAATAAATTACTATTCTTAAATTTGATCAGATTGATTGCAAAAAAACAAGATTTTCAATAGGTTGCTTATAATCCTAATTATAGTTAGCCTTTCATAAGTAGCGATGCAACAAAGCCATCCCAGTGTCAAGCACTGGGATGACACCCTACTGATGGGCCCAAATCACAATGTTCGTACAGTTATGCATTTGTTGTGCAAATTACCTTTGCAAACAAATGTTCGTACAGCTGTGTGTCACACACTTTGCTTCAATATTTGCACATTAGCCACTCCCTTGAACAGATACGATAAATTAGCTTTAGGTAAGCTATAAGCTTTTATGAAATCTTTGGGTGCGTGCTGTGAAGTTTTATAAATTTTAGTCTTGCTGTCACTTTGTATAAAGGTATTTTTTCACTCACATCTTTCGAAGTTGTAGCCATGTTTAACAACTTTAAGTAGAATATTGTAGCATTTTGAAAATCTGAAAGTTTATCTAGAATAACAGCTAAATTATAAGTATAAAAAATATTGTTTTCATCGAGGGAAATAGCAGTTATCATATACTCTTTACCTTTTACATAATCCTCCTTTTTCATATAGATCAGACCTAAATTTGCTAATAAAGGAGCATAATTTTTATGTATATCATACAATTTTAACATTTCACTCAACGCCAGATCAGGATCATATTGTGAGATTATCGTCAGAAAATTTTTTAATATGTAAGGGTTACTAGGGTGTTCTTTTAACAGTCTTGTGTAAATCTCTACAGCTTTTTTGTATTCTTTATTAGCGTAATAAATATTTCCCAATCCAATTAAAGCATTTTTATGATAAGGAAACTTTGCAATGATCTGATTAAGGAGAGAAATAGCTGTTTCATTATCTCCTAACTCAAAGGAATCTTTTGCTTTTTTTAAAGTAGAGTATATGTCAAAACTCTTGCCAGAATTCTGCGCAATTTTGATATTAAATTTATCACTTTTTCTCTCAATAACATCAAGATCTTTATATTTTTTATCAGCTTTTATATGCTTGACAACACTATCAAAGGCCTTCTGTATCTCCAAATTTTCACTAGCATAGGTAACAGAAGACCTCCATAAAATCACAACACAAATTAACATGCAGATAAACATAGGTCCTAGTGTTGTGGCATTGGCTGCAGCGTGTAACCAGTAAACCTTATTTCTTTGAGCTATGCGTAACACATTACAAATTCATAAATGCTAAATTACCTATCTCATACAACAATAAAGATATTATTAATTAGCGATGCTGCGTAGAATGCACTTATCTTTTGTCTTCCATATTTCGCTTCATTAGACTTCTTGCATAATCCAAACTTAAGTAGAAAAAAGGCAAATAGTTCTAAGTTTACCTACACCGTCATTCAAGTAGCCCCTCCCTGCCATCTAAGTAGCCTTCTTCTCCTGTCATTCCAGTAGCATCCTTTTTTTGTCATCCGAGTAGCTGACACTGGGATGACACCCTACTTAACCGTCATACTGCCGCGGTATCTCAGCCGCTAACAAGTGGCAACTGTTCTCCCTCGTCATACCGCCGCGGTATCTCATCCACTAACAAGAGATCCCGCTAACACGTAGCGGGATGACAGCAATCCTACGTCATACCGCGATTCATTCGCGGTATCTCTTAGAACCTGTTTAAAATCTCGGAGAGATGAGGTAAAATAGTGGTAGATTAAGAATGAGGTATATCTATGCGTAAAAATTATCCAAGTGATATAAGTCGAGAGCAATTTGAAAAAATCAGACCAATACTAGAGAGTAGCAGGAAGAAAACGAGACCAAGAAAACTTGATTTGTATGATGTATTTCGTACAGTGTTATACGTCCTAAAAAGTGGTTGCCAGTGGAGAATGTTGCCAAAAGATTTTCCAAGGTGGGAAAGCGTATATTACTATTTTCAAATGTGGAATAAAAAGAATGGAGAAGAACCAAGTTTGTTGGAATTAGTTTTAAAAAAAATTGGTTGGAGAGATCCGTATCAACAATGGTCGGAAAGAGAAAACTAGCTTCTGTATAATTGATGCTCAAAGTGTTAAAAACACAGATACTGCTGAAAAAAAGGGCTATGATGCAGGTAAAAAGATTTCAGGCATAAAGCGTCATATTGCAGTTGATACTCAAGGTCTACCACATGCAATTTATGTAACAACAGCAGAAGTAACTGATCGTAGTAGCGCTGTAAGAATGGTTGAAAATGCTAAAGATACCCTTTCTGAAGTCAAAAATATATTGGTTGATGCAGGCTACACAGGAAAAATTTTTGCAACCCAAATAAAAGATATTATTGGTGCAACTGTTGAGGTAATAAAGCGCAGTGAATTACATTCTTTTGTTGTATTGCCAAAGAGATGGGTTGTTGAGCGTTCTTTTGCTTGGTTAGAAAAGTGTAGACGGCTATGGAAAAATTGCGAACGTAAACTCAATACCAGCTTGCAAATGATTGTCCTTTCCTTCATTTCTCTCCTATTACGAAGATTTTAAACAGGTTCTTACAGCTTGGAATATAGGTGAACAAACGTTGGCGGCAGAGCAATTACCCGAAGTTATCACTCAAATGCGTTTATTAAATCAAGAGAAATTATTATTTATCTATGATCGTCTTCAGTAAAATTCATTCAGCAGCATTATGATTTGGAAGTAGATTTTATTTTTCGCTTGCAAAAAAGAAATTATAGTAAGCTATGGGAACGCTGGCGAATTAGATTTTGATTTTATATTAGAAAATGAAAAGCTAAAAAATAAAATGAAAGGACAGAAAGTAAGAGTTATAGTGCTGACATTAGCTAACTGAGAAACAGAGTTTTTGACCGAGACTTTGGAGCAAAGCTTATGTGTTAAGGTGACACATAGAGGAGTGCTATAAACGACTCAAAGTAGGAGCAGAGTTAGAGAATTTTTCTGGAGAGGCTGTATTACAAGAATTTTGGGCAAACTTGGTCATGTGCAATATATTATCGCTTCATATGTGTGATGCACAAGGGCCCTGGAACCCAGATCAAATTACTGAGTATCGTTTAAATTTTTCAGTTTTATTTGGTGTAATGAGGCAGAAACTCTATCAGGTACTTATTGCGCCAAAAAACTTTCAAGCCCTTTTTAAGTATACGCGCTAAAGTTAAAATCCGACCGGGACAGCCGCAATAAAGTAGATAAGCCTAAACGCCATCATGTCTTTAGGAGAGTTTGCTAATGAAAGTTCTTAAGTTGACGTCATTGACTGTTCCGATTCGTTATATGACATAAGAGCATCATATATTTCATGCAATGTATTTGAGATGTTTTTTTCCATATGTTGATTAATATGCCCATATATTGTCGTCTCTTCCGAACACTCTGTATCTTTATGTATATGATTTTGTTGCTTTAATTCTTCTCTATCTACACTCTCTATTTGCTCTGACACTAGCATAACTACCTCATATTTTACATAACGAAATAAAAAAATTCTAACTGTAGTATGCTTATATAATCTACGAAGTCAATAGTTAAATTGAAAAGTTTCGGTTATAATTTACTTCATATAGAACATGCCCTTGAATTATGCTAAAAATCGCCATAGTAGGCCTACCAAATGCTGGAAAATCGACCCTATTCAACAGATTAGTAGGAAGAAAAGCAGCAGTAGTGAGTAACATTCCAGGAGTGACAAGGGATAGGCGAGAGGGAATGGGGAGAATTAGCGATTTGGAGTTTAAAGTTATAGATACAGGAGGATGGAACGACCAAACTAGTTTTTCACTGCAAGTTATTGAGCAAATAGAGTTTTCTTTATCCAGTTCAAACATAATTTTCTTTCTTGTTGACGCAAAAGTGCAAAATGAGCGAAATAAAGAGTTTGCAAAGTGGCTGAAGAGAAAAATAAATAAACCTGTGATACTGATAGCAAATAAATGCGAGAGTCATAAATCCGAAAATGTTGATTATTTGCAGTTTTTTGATTTTCTTGGCCCGGTGTATATCTCTGCCGAGCATAATCTTGGCATGGTTGATCTTTATGATGCATTAGCTGGTGTTATTGAAAATTTTAACGAGAACACTGAGTTACCTAACAATGAACTGAGTAGGCTGAGGATCGCGATCATCGGCCGTCCGAATGTTGGAAAATCAACTTTTTTAAATGGTTTACTTGCAGAAAACAGACTAATAACAAGTTCAGAGCCAGGTACCACACGTGATTCTGTGGATATTACATATGATCATGATGGAGAGTTAATTACTCTAATTGACACTGCCGGAATCCGCAGAAAGGCGAATGTTGTAGATGGCTTAGAATCAAGATTTGTTGAGAAAAGCATGGAATCAATCAAGCGCTCTCATGTGGTAGTTTTAATGCTAGACTCCCTAGTTGGTATTGAGCAGCAGGATTTATCAATTGGTGAAGCTGCAATTAAGGGAGGGAAAGGGATTATTGTTGTTTTAAATAAGTGGGATTTAATAGGTAAGGATGACAGAAGCAGGTTAATAAAATTTGTCAAACAACAGGAAGTAACCAGGTTATTCTTGGAAGTGCCAACTATAACAATTTCTGCGTTAAAAGGCATGCGCTGCGGTGATGTGATAGATAAGTGTCTTGAAGTGAGTGAATCCTTGAACAAGAAGATCAGCACTGCAAAACTGAATAAGTGGCTCATAGATGCTGTAGGAAAACATTCTCACCCTCTTGTAAAAGGCAAAGCAGTTAAAATGAAGTATATCGCTCAAATTGGTACTAAACCTCCAGCTTTTTCTTTGATATGTAACATACCTGAAAGTGTTGATGAAAGTTACAAACGCTATTTAATTAACGATCTCAGAAAAAATTTCTTTGCAGACGGTGTGCCAGTTAGATTGCTTTTGAAAAAAAATAAAAATCCCTATGTAAAATGAATACTCTGCTTTATACTTTCAGGGATAATTTACTTAAAGTTATGTGTAATAATTCCAGAATTCCTGCAATCTTTCTGCTGTCGAGTGCCGCTGCTCTAATTTTTGCATATGTGCTAGAATATTTTTTCAACATGCTGCCATGCAAGTTATGTACATACGAGCGAATAGTTTACTATATCGCCGGATTACTTGCAGTAGCGTGCATGCTTAAAGACAACAAAATTCTAATCTATGCAATGTTTTGCAGCTACCTCATAGGTGCAGTAATATCTTTTTATCATATAGGTCTTGAACTCCACTTATTTCATGATGTTTTAGGTTGTACAGAGCAAGCAAGTGGTAACGTTAGTATAGAAGAGCTCAGAAATAATCTACTAAATCCTAATTACTCTCCATCTTGTGACAGACCTCATTACGTTCTAGGTGTTTCCTTAGCAACATGGAATCTAATTTATCTCATAGTAGCTCTGTTCGTATCAGGTAAGGTGTATTGTGGAGAAAGAAAGAAATCTAAATAATTTAAGGTACAGCAACAATCAGTTCTTGCAACAGGCAATTAGAGTAGATCACGCTGGAGAATATGGAGCTATTTGCATTTATTCTGGTCAAAAATTTATTCTTAAGAAATCTTCTATAATCAATGAAATAATTGAAATGGAAGAGCAGGAAAAAAAGCATTTTCACTATTTTAATGAGAAAATCAAAGAGCAAAAAGTTCGTCCTACTGTTTTGTTGCCTGTTTGGCGTGTTTTAGGAGTGTCGCTTGGCGTTGCAACTGCCATTATGGGCAAAAAAGCTGCTATGGCTTGCACTGCTGCAGTTGAAGAAGTTATCGGGGAGCACTACAAAGAGCAAGTTTCACATTTAGAAGATGGGGAATTAAGAGAAACTATAAGTAAATTTCGCGACGAGGAGTTAGAGCACAAAGATATTGCAATTCAGCACAATGCTGAAAGCGCATTTGGCTACAACATTTTATCATCATTCATAAAAACAGGCTGCAAAACTGCTATTTACTTGTCTAAGTTAATTTAACTAAGCAGCTTTCTTAAAGTGTTTTAAATGTTCTGATAACAACAGAAACCAGGAAGGAATTCAAGTGTAACAATTATTTTATAACTATATTTACATATCACCATTATTAATAAATAATTAGTATTTGTAAATTAAATACATCTAAAGTATAGACTGCAAAGGAGGCAAAAGTGCGTTTTAATTTAGAAGAGGGAAATGCTCTTATGTAATACCTGCCACAGGTTCACAACTGTACGAACATTCATTTTTGAAGGTAAATTGCACAGCAAATGGTGTCATTCCAGTCTGGAATCCAGAAATTTTGCTTATAACTGAGCTGATAAGCTAAAGGTAATTGTCTTACACTAAAACAAACGTTTTTAATTAAGTTGCATAGAACCAGTGTCTGGGCACTGGGATGACACCCCACTGGTGGTCCAAACTACAACGTTCGTACAGTTGTGGATTCCAGACTGGGATGACACCCTACTGATGGGCCCAAATCACAATGTTCGTACAGTTGTGGGTCAGGCTATAGGATGACAGAAGTTGACTTTATTAGCTATAGGTGGTATGACACTTAGTCAATTTAAGTAAGCAGATGATCTTAGCTACAAAAGTATTTTTTACCTCATTTGTTTTTGGGTTTATTCTTTTTCCCTATTTTATAAAGCTTCTAAAAAAAATAAGCAAAGATGGGCAACCAATTAGATCATGTGGACCAGAAAGTCATTTAATAACAAAAAAGAATGTACCACCTATGGGCGGAATAATAATACTGATTTCTTCTTTATTACCAATTTTACTCTGGGCTCAGTTAACACCAGAAATTTTGCTGCTGATATTGATAACTCTATTTTTTGCTCTACTTGGATTTATTGATGATTATTTAAAATTGAAGACAAATCACTATCGAGGTTTAAGTGCAAAAACCAAAATACTTATTCAGTTTATTGTTGCTCTGGTTGGTGTGTTTATACTTAAGCTATACTCTGCTGAATGTTTTACAAAAACGTCCCTATTTAAAGGAGTAATAATAGATTTTGGCTATCTATATGTTCCGTTTGCTGCGTTTGTAATTGTCGGCTCTTCTAATGCTGTGAATCTCACAGATGGTTTGGATGGCCTTGCTGCAACTCAAGTTATCACTTCCTTTGCTTTTTTGGGGCTAATTGCATATATAACTCAGGCAGATATGAATATTACTTTATTCTGCATTGCATTTATAGGAGCTATTCTAAGTTTCTTGTGGTTTAACACACATCCAGCAAAAATATTTATGGGTGATGTTGGTAGCTTGTCGGTAGGTGCGGCTTTAGGGTTAACTAGTGTCCTAATTAAAAGAGAAATGCTTTTTGCCATTATTGGAATAATCTTTGTAATAGAGACTCTATCTGTTATTATTCAGATATCATATTTTAAATATACAAAGTTTAAATATGGAGAAGGAAAAAGAGTTTTTCTTATGGCACCAATACATCATCACTTTGAGAAGAAGGGATGGTCAGAAAATGCAATCGTTATGAAATTTTGGATAATTTCTATTATCTGTTCAGTTTTTACTATAACTTTCTTATTATAAAAACCTATGAAATACCCAGACTTTACATTAGAAAATAAATTATCAGGAGTGATAGCAGGAGTGGATGAAGTTGGAAGAGGTCCGCTAGCTGGTCCAGTAATATCCGCAGCCGTAGTGTTTATTGATAGAAATACAATTATTGATGGAATCAACGACTCGAAAAAGTTGACTCCTCAATGTAGGCAAGTCCTATATGAAAAAATAATATCCGTTGCAAAATTTGGTATAGGAATGGCAAGCGTAGAAGAAATAAATTCATACAATATCTTGCAAGCAACAAAACTTTCAATGAAACGTGCGTTGATAGACTTGGACCTAGAATTAGATTATGTGCTAGTTGATGGTAATCAACCACCTGAAGTGAAATGGCAAGTGAAATCCATAGTAAATGGTGATAATTTGAGTACATCAATTGCAGCAGCTTCAATCGTTGCAAAAGTTACGAGAGATCGGCTTATGCAAGAATTGCACAATAAGCATCCTGAATATAATTGGTATAAAAATAAAGGATATGGGACAAAAGAGCACCTTAACGCTATTGGCCTTTATGGAATTACAGAACATCATAGAAAAAATTTTGCACCCATATCTCGGGCATTATAGCCTTTACCCTTTTTTGAAAGGTATGGTTTCATTAAATAGGCAAACTGTACTCGATCCATTCCTTAAGGTAAACACTGAACTTACCCTTTCGATTATCAGGTAGTTATCAACTGTACGGAAATTTACTAAAGACTCATATCCTGCAGAATCAACCATAAAAACTGCCGGAAAATCAGAGTTTATTTTATTGAATTGTAGATATGTAAATTTTCCGTCATCAAAAACCTTAATTGGTATTATTGACTGACTACCTTTGACGTGCGAGATGGAATAATTAAAATTTAATCCCTTCTTTACAACTTCAATATCATTGATATCAGGAATAATGGTATGACTAGCTTGTTCGAAGATATCACCGTTATTTGTTGTGTAAATCTCATCACTGCTAAATAGTGGATAAAGAAACCTTACTTCATATGCTAATCTTGGATCATCTAGTCCAGTTGCTTCTTCAGCATGAAGTTCAAAGTAATAAACTCTTTTATTGGTAATTATAGTTGCATTAGTATCAGCAATATCATCTATGGGCTTAATAAACAATCTGTTACCTTGAGGAAGAAGTTGCCAACCAGTTGAATCACCCATTGAAAGGTTTTGTATTATCTCCCCTGGTTCAAACAATATACTGGACTGATAACCATAAAAACCCGTATACTTATGTATAGCCTGTGGGTTATAATTTATTACCTTTATGTGATTATCTCCAGCTATTGAACGTGGCTCCTGTTTTGCAAGTGCATCACTACCACAGAGGAACAATAGTACGGCAAACAGTAAACCAATCATAATATCAAAATGAATTAATCTTCATTTTATCATTAATAGACATGCACTGCAACTGTTAAGGCACTTTCTATACTATAAACCCCAAAGCAAGCGGTAGAAAAGGCAAGAAATAAGGCAAACTCCTTAAATACTTTAGAACTACAGGAGGCTTCACCTGAACGGGTACACTTGGAATCCTGCCATTTTCACTTCGTAAACATACCAAGAATTCTGTCCATTATTCCACCCATGTTTGCTTCAGCTTGAGTATACTCTATTTTACCACCATGCAAGATTAGTTTAATATCTGATCCAGGTGATATATTAACAAATTTACTGCCAACAACTCCACTGCTAGTGATCAGAGCTGAACTATCAATTGGCAATTTTATGTCTTTGCTTATACACATATCGATTCGTGCTACGTAGGTAGCTTTGTCAAGTGATACACCAGTTATGCTTCCAACATCTACACCAGAGATCTTGACACTATCACCAACTCCTATACCGTTAGCGTTAGCAAAAAGACCATATATTTTATAGCAATCCTTATAGTTTTTCTTTATGTAAGATAGCTTATCAATAGCAAAGAAAATCAGAAAAATAGTAAAAATTAATACAAATAATCCAGCGGTTATTTCAAGTATATTTGACCTTCGCATCTTTAGTTATCAGGACTCCAGCTTTTATAGTAATTTTTCACTTTTTGGTTTGGATGGTATGCATCTTTTGTACCCGTTAAATTAGGAGTATGTTTTACTTTTCTTTTTTTATTATTAACTGGTACTACATTATCAGTATAGTGAAGCCATATATGCCATTCCGGAGGCACTGTTGTAGGCTCAGAAACACTGCTATACATAACCCACCTTTTTCCTTTACTTGATTCATAGTAAGAATTTCCATTTTCATCTCTTCCTACAAATTTATCTTCTCTTCGTAATAGGCGTTTTATTGCATTACAAATTTTAGATAACATAAGGGTATTAAAACAAAAAGTATTATATATACTAATACTTTAACGATATATTAACAACAATTTAATGCAATTACCAATCTTACAAGTTATTATCCCAATAATTGCATCAATGTTTTGCTTTCTTGCCAAGAAACACAAGGTATCTTGGTTTATTTCTTTTATTGCAACAACAATCACTCTTACCATTTCATCAATACTACTCATTAAAACATATAAAGGTGAAATTATAACTTATCACCTTGGAAATTGGGCTCCTCCGTATGGAATAGAGTTAAGAATCGACGTGTTAAATTCCTTAATTCTAACCCTAGTGAATTTTATAGCGCTGATTAGTGTGCTTTATAGCTTTTATATTAACGAAAAAGAGATTAGCAAAAACAAAATCACTGGTTTTTACTCTCTATTTCTACTGTGCTTAAGCGGACTGCTCGGGATTCTAGTAACAAACGACATATTTAACCTTTACGTTTTCTTGGAAATTTCATCTCTTTCTTCTTATGTATTAGTTTCAATGGGAAGGGATAAAAAAGCCTTGGTTGCAGCATTTGAATATCTAATTAGTGGAACAATAGGTGCAACATTTTATTTATTTGGCATCGGGCTCTTGTATTCAATGACTGGAACGCTCAATATGTCTGACATGGCTGAAAGAATAGTTCCATTATACGATAACAACATCATAAAACTTGGCACGTTGTTCATTTTTGTTGGTCTCTCAATCAAAATGGCACTGTTTCCATTAAGCAGGTGGCTGGTTAATGCATATAGTGAGGCGCCAAGTTTCATTAGCATATTCTTTTCAGGCACAGTGACAAAAGTGATGATATATGTTTTCATCAGAATCTTTTATACTGTTTTTCATCAAAATTTTTTCTTGTTTAAGCCGCTACTGGACAATGTGATAATTATCCTCGCACTTTGCGCTATTGTATTTGGGTCGATATTTGCAATAACCGCAAAAGACATAAAAAGACTGCTTGCTCACTCTAGTATTAGCCAAATTGGTTATATAATTTTAGCACTGAGTTTTAACTCAAAAACAGGTGTATTTGCAGCAATTCTTCACATAGTAAACCACAGCATAATAAAAACATCTTTATTTATGGCTGCAGGATGTATTTCTTACAAATTTGATACAACAAAAATAGAGAATTTATCGGGACTCAAGAAATCAATGCCTTATACAGCACTTGCGTTCACTCTACTCAGTTTAGCATTAATCGGTGTGCCTTTAACAAATGGCTTTGTAAGCAAGTGGTATATAATGAAAGCAATTATCGAATCTCGCGCGTGGATTTCCCTGATAGCTTTTGCTGCCGGTTCTTTTCTTGCACTAATATACATGTGGAAGATGGTAGAGAAAATGTATTTTGAAAATGATGCAACGTCACGCACTAGAATGACACTAGGCAAAATTAATGATGTGCCATTTCCTATGCTTTTCTGTCTATTGTTTATGGCAGCTTTAACAGTAGTAACTGGAATATATAGCACTCCAATTCGGTTAGTAGTTGAGAAGTTGGTTTTTTGATTTTTATCTTTGTTTCATATTTTACTATACTTTAAGGTTATAAGGTCTTTATTGTGGGTAGGCTGAAGAAGATTCATTGGTTATTAGTCATTAACGTGATAGCGCTGTTTTGCGTTGGCATTGTTGTTCAATACTCTTCTGCTGGAGGAAAGTGGGTGCCATTTGCGATTCACCAACTGGTCATATTTTCCTTCTTTTTCCTACTCGCTATAGCTATGTCATTCATAGAGCTAGATTTTTATTTGAAGTACGCCTACTTTTTTTATATAGCAGCAGCGATTTCACTATTAGCAGTAAATTTTTTTGGCTCACACATAATGGGTGCAACAAGGTGGATAAGAATTGGATCAATTAGTTTGCAGCCATCAGAATTTGCAAAAGTAGGCTTAATACTTGCGCTTGCTCGCTATTTTGATAAGCAGAGTGTATATAAAATGATGGAATTTAAAAGATTGCTTAAGGCACTTATAATTATTTTCTTACCCGTGTTCTTGGTGTTAAAGCAACCTAATTTAGGCACAGCTATGATAATGTTATTTATAGGGATATCAATTATATTCACAACAATAATAAAAAGATCTCATTCAGTAATATGTGGAACTCTTGGCATTTTTGCAGTACCGGCTATTTGGCCTTTTTTACGTCCTTATCACAAGCAAAGGATATTGTCATTTTTGGATTCATCAGTGGATCCACTTGGAATAGGTTATAATGCGCAGCAATCTCAAATAGCTATTGGTTCAGGAGGTTTGCTTGGTAAGGGCTTTGTTAACGGAAGTCAAACTCAACTTGGATTTTTGCCGGAGAAACGTACAGATTTTGCTTTTGCAGTGCTGAGTGAGGAATGGGGCTTTTTAGGTAGCATGGCTTTAATTTTGCTTTATACCTCATTACTTGGAGTAATTTTCTCTATCGCTTATAGGTCGAAAAATTATTTTTCTAAGTCGGTATCTATCGGCATTTTCGCCTTTTTTAGCGCTCATTTTTTTGTAAACATTGGAATGTCAATAGGCCTCTTGCCTGTGATAGGCGATCCACTGCCATTTCTTTCCTATGGAGGAAGTACAACTGCTGCAAGCTTGATATGCATAGGATTATTGCTGGCAATAAAAGCAGATGAACAACAAAATGCTTGTATTTTACCTATGCTAAAGTAAAATTAAACTTTACTTAATAGTTTTTATGCTAGATGAAATGCGTGAGGAATGTGGGGTATTTGGCATAAGTTGCAACCAAAGTGCTGCTTTTAACTCTATACTTGCTCTCCACGCTTTGCAGCATAGAGGTCAAGAGTCTTTTGGCGTAGTAACCAGTAACAACGATAAGCTGCACTCTTATCACTTTCAAGGTCAAGTGAGCAGCGTATTTGATGATATAGATGAAATAAAGAAATCCTTACCTGGGGATTGTGCAATAGGTCATGTTCGATACTCAACAAGTGGTAGTAAATTTGGAGTGCAGCCCATGTTTGGCAAAAGTGGCAAATTTGGGGATTTTGCCATAGCACATAATGGTAATTTAATTAATATTTCTCCGATACGCAAACAATTAATTAAACAAGAGTGCGTTTTTCAGTCAGATATTGATACAGAAGTAGTAGTGCATCTGACAGCAAGCGGTGAAAAAGATAGCTTCTTAGAGAGTTTTATATATGCATTAAAGCAAATACAAGGTGCTTATTCTTTTGTGGCAATCAATCAAGAAGTAGTTATTGGAGTACGTGATCCGTCTGGAATCAGGCCTCTTGTTTTAGGAAAGTTAAACGGTTCTTACGTTCTTGCATCTGAAACTTGTGCTCTTGATATAATAAATGCAGAGTTTGTTAGAGAAATAGAACCAGGCGAATTAGTTACCATCAGTTCGGGTAGTAAGCTAGCCTCAATGTTTCCTTTCCCACAGCAAAAATCAAGTTTTTGTATTTTTGAATACGTTTATTTTTCAAGACCAGACAGCATAATGGAGAATAGGTCTATATACGATACAAGAAAAGAAATAGGAAGAATACTTGCAGAAGAGAGCCCACCAAAAAACAATGTAGATATGGTTGTACCAATACCTGATTCTGGAATACCTGCAGCTATTGGATATGCAAAGCATTCAGGATTACCTATGGAACTGGGAATAATTCGTAATCATTACATAGGAAGAACTTTTATACAACCAACCGCTGAAGTACGTAAAGTTAGAATAAAATTAAAATTCAATGCTAATAAGCACACTTTGAAAGGTAAAAACATAATTTTAATAGATGATAGTATAGTGCGTGGTAGTACGTTAACAAATATAATAGTTATGCTAAAGGATGCAGGAGTAAAAGAGATTCACCTCAAAATTTCAAGCCCACCAATTAAGCATTCTTGTTTTTATGGAATAGATACGCCAGAGTGCAAAGATTTAATTGCTGCAAATAAATCTGTAGAGGAAATTAAGGAAGTTATAGGAGTAGATAGCCTAGCCTTCTTGAGTATTGATGGACTATATCAGGCTGTTAAAGCAGAAAAGCGTAACAATGCTACGCCACAATATTGTGATGCTTGTTTCACTGGTGATTATCCGATTGGCAAATAGTCTACGCAAGATCTTAAGTTTAGAAAATCTTAAACCGCCAAAATTTCTCTTGGCCTTTACTAATTCCGATTCTCGGAGTGCAAATATAATCTGGTTTGAGGTGAGATTCATAAACACAAAATTCGTGGCTTATAGTAAGGTCCTGTTTGTTATGTTCTTTTGTAATATTTAATCTTTTGCACAATATTCCTGGTCCACCTAAATTTGCTTCAAGTGGTTCAATAAGCTTTAATCCCCGTATTAACACTGCTGCTGGGAACCCTTCTGTTTCTGTTACAATATTTAAACAGTAATACATTCCATATATAAAATACACGTATGAAAACCCCGGCATACCAAACATTACTGAGGTTCGGTTAGTATAGCCTCTTGCCGCGTGACAAGCTGGGTCATTCATTCCTATATAGGCTTCAACTTCGGTTATTATTCCACTAAAGTTAGAAAATTTGAGGACTTTTCCCAATAACTCTCCAGCTACAGTTAAGGTCGGCCGCTCGTAGAAATTTCTTGGCAGTATTGTGCTACCCATTTTTTATTTTTGTTCTGAGGTTCTATATAGAGTTCAGTTTAAGAATTTCTGGATCCCAGTGTCAAGCACTGGGATGACAAGAAGGGGAGCTACTTGAATGACAAGAAAATGGTACTGGCATAATAAGAAAGAAACATTGAGATGGTGAAAGAAAGAATATACGCGAGCAGCACCCATAGGGTAGCGCGTGACGCTGGAATGGCTTTGTTGCATAGCAACTGAAAAAATCTGGTGGCTACTGACAAAATTCATTATAAAATAGCCATT
The DNA here is from genome assembly GCF_964026765.1 of Wolbachia endosymbiont (group A) of Chalcis sispes. NCBI lineage: Bacteria > Pseudomonadati > Pseudomonadota > Alphaproteobacteria > Rickettsiales > Anaplasmataceae > Wolbachia > Wolbachia endosymbiont (group A) of Chalcis sispes. The sequence continues at coordinate 100,232 of NZ_OZ034697.1, read as the reverse complement.
TAACCTTGAAAGAAAAAATATGCCACAAAAAATGAGGGTCAGTAACCATAGCGAATATAACAAATTTCTAGAAAAAAGAGGAAATATTTTTCATTATATCAACGAAGCCATAGAAAAGTGGTACGAGAATGGTCCAAAAATACCAGGTGGCAACAATATTTATAGCGATAAAGTTGTAATTTTGGTGCACATAATAACTTGTTTATTTAGAATAGGCCTGAGGCAAACAGTTGGGTTTATAGCAGGATACCTTGAGCAAATTGGGAAAAATTTGCAAGTTATCAGCTATTCACAATCATCAAGAAGGTTTAAGAAACTTAATATTAAGATCAATGATTGCAGAATTGATAAAAATAATATGGAAGATATCGAAATTGCTATAGACAGTACAGGAATTAGTATATACAACAACACTCCTGGTCATAGCAAGGAAAATAGCGAAGATAGAAAGTATCGCAGCTATGAACAGACAAGAAAATTGCATGTAATGTTGAATACAAACAGCAAAAAAGCCATAGCTGTAAAATACAGTAATGGTGTCTACTCTGATCACTATGGAGCTTGTGATTTGCTAAAAGAAGTCGATTTTCAGTATGTCATAAAAGTACTATATGCAGATAGGGCATATGATAGAGAAAAGCTCTATAAGCTGTGTAATCAATATGGTATAAAAACGAAAATTCCTCCGAAAAACAACGCAGCAGAGCATCCAAAATTGGATTATATGCTTGATAGAAATGCCGCTATTCAGTTAATGAAATTACATGGTGAGAATGGTATAAAAAGATGGAAAGAAGAAGTAAATTACGGAAAAAGATCGTATATTGAAGGATTTTTCTCAAGGTTGAAGCGAATATTTGGGTTTAGTTTTAGGAGCAAATCTGAGATTAATCGTGAGAAGGAACTACTTGTTAAATGCTATTTGCTCAATAAGTTCACTGATATTGGTATGGCTAAATTTGAGATAGCTTCATAAATTTATTGTGCGTTACCTACTATCCGAAGAGCGATGCAACAAAGCCCGCTGGAATCCAGTTTTTTCCTATTACCACAAACCGTAGCTTCATTAGTTAGAATAGCATAACTAGCGAGTACGAAATGGAGAAGTTTTAATTTGAACTACAGTTTCAGTGCTATTTAACATATATGCCTTCATACGCAAAAATGCCAGTATATGATATTATGCCAATCAATATATAATTGAATTATGGTAGAAAAGCTCTCTAATATTAAAGGCTCAAATACTCCTTTGCTTGGTCAGTTAAAACGCGCCCTCTTGGTGTGCGCTTTACAAAACTAATTTTGATTAAATAAGGTTCTACTGTTTCTTCAATATTGCCAACATCTTCGGATAGCGCAATAGATATGGTGTCAATTCCAACAGGGCCTGAAGTGTTGAATAAAAATCTTAGATAATTCATATCAAGTTTATTGAGTCCCATTTTATCTACACCCAATTTTAGTAATACAGAATCAGCGACTTCATAAGTAATTTTTTTATCATCTTTCACTTCAACAAAATCCCTTATTCTTCTGAGTAACCTCAAAGCAATTCTTGGAGTGCCGCGCGCACGGCAGGCAATTTCCCGTGCTGCATCCTCTTCAATTTCAGCAGAAAGAACTCTTGCACCTCTTTTTATAATATTAACCAGCTCCTCAAAGGAATAAAACTCAAGATGCAAAGGAATGCCAAAACGATCTCTGAGTGGCGCAGAAAGTAATCCAAGCCGTGTTGTTGCTCCAATTAGCGTAAATGGTGGTAGATCTATCCTTAAAGTGCGAGTAGATGGGCCTTCACCTACTAATATGTCCAGGCAGAAATCTTCCATAGCAGTATATAAAACTTCTTCAATGCTGCGATTTAATCTATGAATTTCGTCGATAAATAGAACATCTTTTGCATTTAAAGTGGTAAGCACTGCGGCCAAATCTCCAGCTTTACTAAGTAAAGGACCAGAAGTTGCGCGAAAGCTAACTCTTAATTCTTTAGAAACAATTTGTGCTAAAGTTGTTTTGCCAAGCCCTGGAGGACCATATAATAAAACGTGATCTAAAGCTTCAGTTCTCGTCTGTGCAGCGTTTATAAACACTTTTAAATTTTGTATTAAGTCTTTTTGCCCGACAAAATCATCAAGTTGCTCAGGCCTGATGTTAATATTGCGCACATCTTCAGTATATTCTTTACCGCACGATATTGATTTCATAATGTTAAGAGCTCCTTAAGCGCTATGCGAATAATATCCTTAGTGTCCAGATTTGACGATTCGTCTTGTATTTTCTTTATCGTATCATAAGCTTTCATTTTTTCATATCCAAGATTGATCAATGCTGAAAGGGCATCTTCATTAATTGGATGAAAATTATTGTTATTTATTTCTAGTTTACTTACTTTGCCACTCAATTCAGTGATGATTCGATTTATGAGTTTCAGGCCAAGTCCGCTCATCTTGAGTGCTACTTTATCTTCATTCATAATTGCCAAAAATAGCTGTTCTGGAGTTAATTTGCCCAAAATTGACATTGCAGTTTTATAGCTAACGCCGCTTACTTTGACAAGCAACCTCAAGCACTGCTGTTCTTCTTCGCTTATAAAACCATATAGCTGAGCGACATTTTCTCTGTTATTTGCATAGGTTTCGATAAGTAATTTGATTCTACTTCCAATTGCACAAGCACTTAAAGTTTTGGCTGAAAGATACACCATATAGCCAACATCATTCACATTCAGGATTATGTGATCACTGCGCACTTCATCAACTATTCCGCTTAGATTTCCTATCATTTTTAACACTATATAGAGTTCAGTTTAAATACTCCCGGATCTTAGGTCAAGCAAACGAACATTATAACAGGGAAACGTGGCTAAAAAACCACTTGACAAACTCCGCCAGCCCCCTTATCATAAACACTGAAGCTATTTATTTATCTTCTCTGTACAGATTAAATGACAAAAAAACTCACGTATCTGGCGTATCATGTTTAATTTTTTGCACTATGTGCACCTTATGTCTTATAAAATTTCTACCTACATAAGCTGAAACGCGCTTATAAAGCGTTTAAAACATAAAAAAACGCCAACTTAAAAAATGGATAGTGAATAACTAGCTACCCTAGGGTTTCTTTTGCCTTTTTTTCTGTTTAGTAAATTTCTTAATGTTTCTAATTTAGATTAGTTGCGGTTTAAAAGCAACTGAATCGCGGTTATTAAGCATTTAGAATAAAAAAACGCCATACTTGAAAGTATAATGTAAGTAATTAGCCAACCACGGGGCTTCTTTTGCCTTTTTTTTCCATTTGGTAAATTTCTTAATGTTTATGGCTAAACGACAACCGTCATCCCGCTACTTGTTAGCGGCTGAGATACCGCGGCGGTATGACGTAGGACTGCTGTCATCCCAGTGCTTGACACTGGGATGGCTTTGTTGCATCGCTCTTCGGATAGTAGGTAACGCACAATAAATTTATGAAGCTATCTCAAATTTAGCCATGCCTATTTCAGTAAATTTGTTAAGCAAATAACATTTGAGTAGCAGTTCCCTCTCACGATTCATTTCAGATTTGTTCCTAAAACTAAATCCAAATGTCTTTTTTAATCGCGAGAAAAAACCTTCTATATAAGATCTTTTTCCATAACTCATCTCTTTTTTCCACTTCTTTATACCATCTTCATCATATGACTTTATGAGCTTGACTGCAGAATTTCTCTCAGCCATATAGTCTAACTTTGGATGCTCTGCTGCGTTGTTTTTCGGAGGAATTTTCGTTTTTATACCATATTGATTACACAGCTTATAGAGCTTTTCTCTGTCATATGCCCTATCTGCATATAGTACTTTTATGACATACTGAAAATCGACTTCTTTTAGCAAATCACAAGCTCCATAGTGATCAGCCGTTACTGTATTTTACAGCTATGGCTTTTTTGCTGTTTGTATTCAACATTACATGCAATTTTCTTGTCTGTTCATAGCTGCGATACTTTCTATCTTCGCTATTTTCTTTGCTATGACCAGGAGTGTTGTTGTATATACTAATTCCTGTACTGTCTATAGCAATTTCGATATCTTCCATATTATTTTCTGCAATCATTGATCTTAATATTGAGTTTCTTAAACCTTCTTGATGATTGTGAATAGCTGATAACTTGCAAATTTTTCCCAATTTGCTCAAGGTATCCTGCTATAAACCCAACTGTTTGCCTCAGGCCTATTCTAAATAAACAAGTTATTATGTGCACCAAAATTACAACTTTATCGCTATAAATATTGTTGCCACCTGGTATTTTTGGACCATTCTCGTACCACTTTTCTATGGCTTCGTTGATATAATGAAAAATATTTCCTCTTTTTTCTAGAAATTTGTTATATTCGCTATGGTTACTGACCCTCATTTTTTGTGGCATATTTTTTCTTCAACAGTTAAATCGCTATTTATAATGAATTTTGTCAGTAATCACTAATTTTTCTGCTGCTATGCAACAAAGCCATCCCAGTGTCAAGCACTGGGATGACAAGAAGAGGGTACTTGGATAAGAGGCATTGCCCTCCTGGTAGGCCCAAATTGCAATGTCCGTACAGTTATGGATTCATTCGCGGTATAGATTCCGCTAATGAGTAGCGGAATGACGAATTTGTTGTTTTTCAAATTGTAGGTAAACCTAAGCCACTCTAGCTATATATAATAGAATTTCGCTTTCTACTATCTTTCCAGTTGTTTTATACATAATTCTCGAATTTTGAAAATTTGCTCCATATCTAATCTCTCACTTGTATAAAATTTGTTTTCTTACTTCGAGACCTAATCTACCACAACTTTTATATGGCGTTTCTTTCCTGCAGATAATTTTATAAATGGCTGATCTTTAAAGCTTTCGAAATTTATTACATGATCAATATTGTTTACAACATTATCATTAATCTTGCATCCGTTGCCCTGTATTAAACGCTTTGCAGCGCCTTTTGAAGGTTCAAAACCGGTGTCATGTAGTAGGTCTACTAAGGATATGCCGCTTGCAACTTGTTCTTTTTTTATGATGTAATCAGGAAGTAGTGAGCTATCTTCATTCTCAAAAGCAGAAATTGCAGCAAATTGTGCAAGTTCCGCTTCTTTGTCACCATGACATATTTTTGTCACTTCTGTTGCCAAGACCTTTTTTGCTTCATTTATTTCTTGATCCTTTAAAGACTCTAATTTTCTAATCTCATCAATTGGCACATCAGTGAGCAATCTTAAAAAACGTCCAACATCTTGATCATCAACGTTGCGAAAATATTGCCAGTAGTCGTAAGGCTTTAGCATATTATCATCAAGCCACACTGCTCCACTTTCAGTTTTGCCCATTTTTTTTCCTTGTGCATTTAATAAAAGAGGCATGGTAAGGCCAAATAGCTCAGGTAAATTCAACTTTTTTCCAAGTTCAATTCCGTTTACTATATTTCCCCACTGGTCTGACCCTCCAATCTGCAGACGACAATCATATTTTTTGTTTAATTCAATAAAGTCGTAAGCTTGCAATAGCATGTAATTAAATTCCAGAAAGCTTAAGGTTTGCTCTCTATCCAGCCTGGTTTTCACACTATCAAAACTTAGCATACGATTTACAGAAAAATAAGCTCCTATATCACGCAAAAAATCTATGTATTTTATGTTATCCAACCAATCTGCGTTATTTACTATCATTGCACCAGTCTTGCTGTCATTAAAAGACACCATTTTCTCTAATATTCTCCTTATACTGGATGTATTTTGATTGATGTTCTCTACAGGCAAGATGCTTCTTGCTTTATCTTTGAAGGATGGGTCACCAATTTTTGTTGTGCCACCTCCAAGTAAGACTATCGGCTTATAACCAAATTTTTGTAGGTGACAGAGCATCATAATCTGAATTAGGTGACCAGCATGAAGACTTGGTGCTGTGCAATCAAACCCAATGTATGCAACTATATAATTGCTCTGCAATAATAATTGATCTAGTCCTTCAATGTTTGTGCATTGGTATAGGTACCCTCTTTCTTGGATGAAATTTAAAAATTCAGATGCGTGTTTCATTTTATAAACCCCAGTCTATCCTGTCATTAATGCCGAAGGTAACCCTAATAGAGAAGCCAGTGCCCAGACACTGGAACTTAATTATAAACAAGCACACTATGCAACGTTTTCGATGAAATTGCATGAAAAACTGGATTCCAGTGTCAGCTACTTTCATGACACCACTACCTGTGCAGGAGTTGCCTTCAAAATTACAACGTTTGTGCAGTTGTGCACCAGCTATCCAGGCAATCAGTTCCATAACTCTTCTATTTTATAATACTCCCTTACTTCCGGCCTGAATATGTGAACCATTATGCCTTGAAAATTCAAAACCACCCAATTGCCTTCATCCATACCTTCTACATCTATTTTATCATGTGGCTTGAGGCTTTTTATTACGTGCTCAGCTAAAGCTTTAACGTGACGGCTTGAATCACCAGATGCAATAATCATATATTTTGCAATAACGGTTTTATTCTGCACATCAAAAGTTACTATATCATGACCTTTATTTTGATCTATTATCTCTTCAATTGTACTTCTTATCGATTCCATATCGCTAAGCATTGTTTACAGGTTATATGATTCATTTATAATTATATACTCAAAATTTCTAAATATGAACTATTTTCAACGCAACTACTTGTTAAAGGTATTACCTGCATCTATTTTATCATCATGTTTTTAGCATGTACAATGTATATACTTTTTATATAATTGAAAATAGCTTTTTACTAGTATTCATTATGGGCAAGACTCTCATCTACTTAATCGGCTTTCCAGGCAGTGGTAAGTTTACTACTGCAAAGGAACTGTGTAAAATCATTGGTGCAGTAATAGTAAGCAATAATCTATTCAATAATATTATATTTGATATTGTTAAATTACAAAACGCTGAAGTTCCAGATGACCTATGGGAAAAAATTTTTGCAGTTAGGGAAAATGTATTAGCAATACTGGAAAAACACTACGTAAAATCAAAACATTATATATTTACAAATGAATTGATAGAGGGTGATCCCTATGACCAAAGATTATATAACTCAGTGGTAAATTTAAGTAAAAAAATGGACATGGAAATTTTTTCTGTAGTATTACATTGTAATAATGAAAAACTAGTAAGACGTGTCCAATCAGAAGAGAGATATCAGGAAAATAAAATTACTGATCCGGATTTTGCTATAAAGAAAATTGAAGGGAAAAGGCTATTTATACCTGAGGGTTCGCTTGAAATTGATAACTCGAACTTGAGTGCAAAGGAAGTTGCAAAGAAAATTGTTGAAGAGATGAAGAAAGAAAAAAATGGAAAATTAATTAAAACTTCTGTAACAAATCATTTAAAAACAGAGCGTACTCGTGGTTGAGCAGAAAGATAAGTACCGTCCTTGTGTTGGCATAATGCTATTTAACAGACAAGGACATGCCTTTATTGGAAAACGCTTTGATAGCGATTCTTACTGGCAGATGCCACAAGGAGGTGTTGATGATGGTGAGGAACTGGAACAAGCAGCGTTACGTGAGTTGCTAGAGGAGGTTGGTACTAATAAAGTAAAGGTTATAACTAAAAGCAAAGATTGGATATACTACAACTTGCCTGAAGAAGTTATACCAATATGCTGGAATGGAAAATATTCTGGTCAAAAGCAAAGGTGGTTCTTAATGAAGTTTTGCGGAGAGGATGAGGACATTGATATTAATTATACTGGTCATCCAGAGTTCAAAGAGTGGCGTTGGCAAGGTATAGATAGTTTAGTAGCCAGTGCTATATCATTTAAAAAAGAAGTTTATAAAACAGTGATAGAAGAGTTTTCTTCTATAATAAAAGCCTCAACAATAAGCTCATGATAGTAGATTCTCATTGCCACTTGATTTATTTTTCTGACGATGAAATACCAAAAGTAATTTCAAGGGCAGAGCAAAATGGTGTAAAGGTTTTGCATAACATATGCGTAAGCATTGACGATGTTCCTAAGTTATTAAAAATTTCTTCATCCTATGATCAGGTCTACTCCTCTGTTGGTATACATCCGCTTGATGCTGCTATAGAAAACGGTGAGTGTATACATGTTGATGAATTAGTTGAATTTACCAAGAACCAAAAGGTAATTAGTATCGGTGAAACCGGGTTAGATTTTTATAAATCTGACAACAAAGACAATCAGAAAAAAAGTTTTGCATTACATATAGAAGCGTCAAGAATAACTGGACTACCTTTAGTTATTCACACAAGAAGCGCTGATAATGAGATGATCGATATGTTAAGGGCAGAAATGAAAGCCGGTGCTTTTAGTGGAGTAATGCACTGCTTTGCTTCCTCTAAAGAACTTGCTTATCAATCTATAGATTTGGGGTTATATATTTCATTTTCTGGAATTATTACTTTTAAAAATGCGAGCTTACTCAGAGAAATTGCACAAAATGTACCACGCGAGCGTGTTTTAGTCGAAACTGATGCACCATATCTATCACCTGAGCCTTATAGGGGAAAAAAGAATGAACCAGCAATGGTGAAATACGTTGTTGATTGTTTGGCAGAGTTGTGGAATGAGTCACCAGAACAAGTAGCGAAGGTAACCACAAGCAACTTTTTTAGGCTGTTTGAGCTATAAAGAAGCTCTATAAAACCATTAATTTGCTTATGAACCTAAAGATTTCACCAGCTCTCTCACCGAGTTTACAGACTTATTAAACATTTCTTGTTCACTATCATTCATTTTAACTTCTAGGATCTTTTCAATTCCGTTTTTTCCAATAATTACAGGAACACCAATAAACAACTCTTCTACACCATATTCACCATTAAGGTAAGCAGCACATGGTAATATGCGCCTCTTATCTTTTAAATATGATTCTAACATGCATATAGCTGAAGATGCAGGAGCGTAGTATGCAGATCCAGACTTAAGCAGATCAACTATTTCTTTACCGCCATTGCGAGTGCGTTCAACTATTTCATCGACTTTTTTCTGTGTGATAAGACCCATATCGATAATTTGAGTAAGTGGAACTCCAGCAACTGAAGCACAATTGATTAGTGGTACCATAGTGTCGCCATGTCCTCCAAGCACAAAAGCAGATATATCTTCAACTGAGATATTTAACTCACTTGCAAAAAAGTAACGAAAACGGGAAGAATCAAGCACTCCTGCCATGCCAACAATCATATTAGTTGGAAGGTTTGAAAATTTATGCACCACTGAAACCATGGCATCCAAAGGGTTGGTAACCACTATTACAAACGCGTTTGGAGAATATTTTTTAATATTTTCGCCAACCTCCTTCATTACTTTAGCATTGGTTTGCAGGAGGTCATCCCTGCTCATTCCAGGTTTTCTAGCGATGCCAGCGGTTATTATAATTGCATCGGAGTTTTTTATATCTTCATACCTATTTGTGCCAGTAATATTGACATTAAATCCATCAATAGGGGATGATTCTGCTATGTCGAGTGCTTTACCTTGTGGTATTCCATCACTAATATCAAGTAAAACAACATCACCGAGTTCCCTTAGTGCAATCATATGGGTGAGAGTTCCACCGATATTTCCTGCACCGATTAAAGATATTTTTTTTCTTTGTACTGTCATTTTCTACTCCTTTGTATTTACTTTTATGGTTTTACCTTCCCAAGGCGATAAGCTATCAAACATACGAAAATCTTGCGGTAAATCTATAGGATTATACACAACCTTTTTTGTCTCTATATCATATCTTACTTCCTCATAACCAGTGAGAGGGAAATCTTTTAACATTGGATGACCTTTGAATCCATAGTCTGTTAGAATCCTACGCAAATCAGGGTGATCAGAAAACTCTATTCCATACATATCAAACACTTCACGCTCAAACCACAAAGCCGTACTAAATATCTTCGCTACACTTGGAGGCATGTCGCTTTCACATAACTGAAGCTTTATGTGTACTCTAATATTATGCACAATGCTGAGCAGATTGTATATTAGCTCGAAACGCTTCTCTCTATTTGGATAGTCAACCCCAAAAATATCAACTAATAGTTCAAGTCTGCATTTTTCATCATCGCGTAGAAAGAGTAAGTGATTTGCAATATCATCTAAAGCTGAATATATTATAATAGTACCATCATCTCTCTGAATACACTCGCATTTAAGCTTTTTTTGTATATATTTTCCAGTTTTATCCATGCTTTATATTTTGAGTTCGTTTTATTTTGTTTTGTAGGCATAGCATTCCATATAGCAACGCCTCAGCGGTTGGTGGACATCCAGGGACATACACGTCAACCGGCACAATTCTATCACAGCCTCGGACTACTGAATAAGAGTAATGGTAATAACCACCACCATTTGCACAACTTCCCATAGAAATAACATACTTCGGGTCTGCCATTTGATCATAAACCTTGCGCAATGCTGCTGCCATTTTATTAGTTAGTGTGCCAGCAACAATCATCACATCTGATTGACGTGGGCTTGCACGGAACATTATACCATATCTATCAAGATCATAACGGCTAGATGCGGTATGCATCATCTCAACTGCGCAACATGCAAGACCAAATGTCATTGGCCACAATGAGCCAGATCTTGCCCAATTCATTACATAATCTGTTAAATCACCAAATTTAGTGACAAGAAACCCTTCTTTTTTATAACGACCCCAATCATCATTAGATAGAATTTGATTTGTCATAAACTACTCCCACTCTAATGCACCTTTACACCACTCATAGATAAAGCCTATAGTGAGTATTGCAAGAAATACCATCATAGACCAAAATCCACCATAGCTTATCTTAGATAAAGAAACAGCCCAAGGAAAAAGAAAAGCAATTTCTAAGTCAAATATTATAAATAATATTGAAACTAAGTAAAATTTAATGTCAAAATTTTTTCTTGCACTGGATAGTGGATTAAAGCCACACTCATATGTGGAAAGTTTTTCACCATCTGGCTTACTCACTGCAAGAAACATAGGCAATATACCTAAAACAAAAGATACTACAATTGATACGCAGATAAAGATTACTATGGTTAAATATTCGCTCATTTAACAAAACATATAACACTATGAATTTACATGCTTTCCTAACTTTTTACCACCTAAAATATGCACGTGAAAATGTGGTACAACCTGCTCTCCATTTTCACCGTAGTTAGTGACTAACCTATACCCTGTTTTTTCTAGATTATATTTATGTGCTATCTCTCTTACAGTTTTGAAGAAATTTGCTATTTCCTCTTCAGAAGCTTTTAGAATAAAATCATCGTATGAAACATATTGATTTTTGGGTATAGCTAAAATGTGAACTGGTGCATCAGGGTACTTATCGCGAAAAGCTAGTACATTTTCATTTTCATGTACCTTCTCACAAGGTAACTCATCTCTTAATATTTGAGCAAAGATGTTATTGCTATCATAAACTTCATTGCTCATATTTTAAGAGCGACCTTTCCCTCTTCCTTCGTTTTTCTCTACATTAGGTGTAGATAGTGGTTTTATCGTTTCACCAGAAGCATTTTCAAGATTTAAAGAGCTTACAAGTTCCCTTGCTTTTACCATGTTCTGCTGTTCTTTCAAAGAGGTTTCTATTCCACTTACCCTTTTTCCAGCAGTAACTCCTGGTTGTAAGTAATACATATCCCCAGGAACAGTTAAACTATGATGTCTTTCCTCTATTTTAACTTCATTCATAATACTCCCCTTATAACTCATAACTTTATCTCCTATTCCTTATATTTTCAGAACCCTGCTCAACTTTATTCTGCCATGCAGTTTCCTTTAATAACTCTCCTCTACTACTATCTACAAATGTTTCAGCAGCTTCCAATGCCTTACTAGCAGATAAAGCCAAAGTTTCTGAAGGCTGATTAGACTCCACAACCTTATACAATTTTTCTGCAATACCATACAGCAATTTTAAGTCTGTGTGAACTTTAAATTCTCCACCAGTGATTTCTGCAAACTTCTTGAGGTCACCTTTAACTTTATCAGCAATTCCTTTAAGAACAAGCTCTTTTATTTCTTTCTCGCTCTTGCCTTTATTATCAGGATTAGTTTTAATAGTGTTAGCTATTTCCTCAACGTTAATTTCAATTACAATTTTGTTTTCTTCTCTGAAAATAGTTACATTCGGTAAACCTACTTTTATTTTACCCAATTGTTCATCGTTCAAATAAGGTATATCTTCCGTCAGAGTCCTTGACACTAAAAAAGCTACCTTTCCTGTCCCTTTCTTTTGCTCTGTTATTTCTACACCAAGATCTTTACTAGCTTGTGTGGTTTTTATGGGTGGATCATATTCTTCAAGTGGGTTGCCAATAATAGAACGCCCGCCATTTTTTATGTCGTGCCGCATTTCATCCCAGGACTTAAACCAATTCTTTGGCCATATAGGGTATACTGCACCCTTGACTAGGACTTTTACACCTCTACTCAGAAAACTTCCTACTCCCGAAGCTGCATTACCAACTTTAGCTAGTATAGAAGTAGATTTTTCATTTTTTCCTGTGAACATACATACCTCCAAGGTACTTTCTACAACTAAATACATTTTAATTATAGACGAAAAAATTTAAACTTCTATATCCATTATAAGATAGAATTATAGGGATTGCAACCATTATTTGTACATTGTCTAAAACATGTAGTATTTTCGCTACTTTTATTGTTCAATTTATTATAAAGAATACTCTCTAAATTATGTTTAAATGGAGCACAAATAATATCATTGATGCAACTGGCGGAAGAGACGTAAATGGTTGTAATTGGATACATAGCTCAAATATTTCAACGGACACAAGAAGCATAAAAAAAGGTGATTTATTTATTGCCCTCAAGGGAAAGAATTTTGATAGCCATAATTTTTTGCATGAAGCGTTTTTAAAAGGGGCTGTCGCTGCAATAGTGAGTGAGGGTAAATATAAAAGTTTCCCTCTCATGATTGTACAAGATACCCTGAAAGCTTTGCACGATATGGCATCATACTACATTAGAAATGTTCTTATTGATGCTAAAGTTATTGCAGTTACAGGCAGTGTCGGGAAAACCACTACAAAGGATATGCTGCACACTGTTTTATCGCAATATGGAGTGTCCCATGCAAACGAAGGTAACTTAAATAATAATATAGGATTGCCTTTGACAATTCTAAAAGCTCCAAAAAACTGCCAGTACTTAATCCCTGAAATGGGAATGAATAAAGTTGGTGAAATAAAAGAATTATCAAAGATTAGTAATCCGAATATTGCAGTTATTACCAACATCGAACCTGCACATACTGAAAATTTTTCATCACTATTTGACGTTGCACAAGCGAAGTTAGAAATTCTGTATGGTATGAAAAATAACGGTACTTTGGTTTTAAGCAGAGATAATAAATATTATGATTATCTCTCATCACACGCCAATAGAAATGTAATAAGCTTCGGTAAAGATAAAAATGCTGAAGTTTGCTTATTAGACATAATAAGAAATGATGACGGGCTAAATTTAAAAATAAGACTAAATAATAATCAAACTATAAACTGTAATTTACGTGTACAAGGTGAGCATTTTGCTTATTCGCTACTTGCTGTTGCAGCAGTTGTGCAAAGCCTCGGACTTGATTTATCAAAATTACCACTTGCACTTAAGAATTTTAGTGTAGCGAAAGGTAGAGGCAATATTCATAAGGTCAAATACAATAGAAAATATATACATTTAATTGATGACTCCTATAACGCCAGCCCTGCTTCGATGAAAACTGCGATAAAAACTTTGAGTACATATTCTAATCAGAGAAAAGTAGCTTTGCTTGGTGATATGTTGGAACTTGGTGATGAAAGCATAGAGTTTCATACAGATTTGGTTAAGATTATCACAGAAAATAATATAGATAAAGTTTATACAGTTGGTAAATTTATGTTAGAATTGCATGAGCTTTTGCCAGATAATATAAGAGGCACGCATTTTAATGATTCTAATCAATTGAAAAGTGATTTAGCTAACATTATTCAGAATAATGACGCAATTCTAGTTAAAGGCTCACGAGGAATGAAAATGGATCTTATTGTACGGGAATTCGTAATAAAATATTAAGCGAAATCATTGTATTAATTTACAGTAACAAATTATTAGGAACTTTAATTGTGACAAAACGTGTAATTATTTTTGGTGGAACGGGGTTTATAGGGAAACACATCGTAAGACGCTTGGCAGCAGAAGGATATTTAATAAAGATATTCACTCGTAATCAGGAAAAAGCTGCTTGTTTAAAATTGTGTGGCAATTTAGGACAAATATCAATATTTAAAGGCGATTTTTTTGATGAAAAATCAGTTCTGGAGGGTATGGAAGAATGTGATGTAGCTATAAACTTAGTGGGAATATTATATGAAGCAAAAAAGCACGATTTTTACGCTGTTCACGTTAAAATAGCTGAAAGGATAGCAAAAGCTGCAAAAATGAAAAATGTACCTATGATGATACATTTTTCTGCTATGGGAATAGAAAATAGCAAGTTGTCAAAATATGCCAAAAGTAAATTGGAAGGTGAAAAAGCTGTAACTTCAGCATTTCAAAAAGCAATAATAATTAGGCCAAGCCTTGTATTTGGTAAAGAAGACAACTTCTTTAATAAATTTGCAAGATTAGCAACTATTCTTCCTTTCTTACCACTAATTGGCAATGGAACAACTAAATTTCAGCCAATATGTGTAACAGACTTAGCTGAAGTGGTATATCGTATTATCAGTTTTAATAAGCAAGACAAGAAAATTTATAACATGGGTGGACCAAAGGTTTACTCTTTCAAAAGCTTATTGAAGTTTATTCTGAATGTTACTAACAGAAAGTGTTTGTTGATCAATGTATCTTTTCCAATGGCAAAGTTAATAGCTTTCTTTTTAGAAAATAAAATTATTTCTATGCTGCTAAAACCAATAACCGGAGATACGAACCCTGTGCTTACTCAAGATCAGGTGAAAGTTATGATGAATAGTTCAATCGAAAAGTCAGTTGACCTTGAAACAATGAAGGTTCGACCATTAGCAATTGAAAATGTGGTGCCAGAGTACTTGAAGATTTATAGAAAGTATTGATAGAAGAGTGTGCCCGGTGGGATTCGAACCTACGACCCACAGCTTAGAAGGCTGTTGCTCTATCCAGCTGAGCTACGGGCACACAACATATATAAAATGCTTCTTAGTACAAGTGAAGTCAAGTACTTCGTGTGAATATGATGTTTATCTTACAAAACCTTGTCATTGCAGTTGTGTGTCGCGCGCTACCGAAATTGGATGCGAGAAGTCTATTTATTTTAGAAAATATTATATAGAAAGCTGCTTGACAAACTCCACCAGCGCCCTTATCATGAAACTGAAGCTATTGTATTTGCTTTCGCCAATCTGCAGATTAAAAGGTAAGGATTACTTAATGTATCGGCGTCTTATGTTCAATTTTTTGCAGTATATAGATACTGTATGTCTTTACAAAACTTCATCTACATCTAGATTTTTATCTAAATAAGCTGAACGCGCTTACAAAGCGTTACAAGACATCAAAAAATGCCAATACTCGACAGAGATAGTAAAAGACTAGCTAACTCGGGGATTCTTTGTCTTTTTTTCTGCTTAGTAAATTTCTTAAACATTTGCAGCGTAGGTTAGTTGCAATTAAAAGCGGCTGAATCTCGCTTGTCAAGCGTTTAAAACATAAAAAACGCCAATATTTTAAAGCGGATAATAACCCCAGGGTTTCTTTTGCCTTTTTTTTCATTTGGTAAATTTCTTAATATTTATAGCTAAACAACAACCGTCATCCCGCTACGTGTTAGCGGGATCTATGCTTTGAGATACCGCGAATGAATCGCGGTATGACGGTGTAGATGATGGTTAAGTAATTCGTCATCCCGCTGCTTGTTAGCGGGATCTAGAGATACCGCGGCGGTATGACGGTTCGCGGCGGCGTGACGATAAGCTCGTCATCCCGCTACTTGTTAGCGGGATCTAGAGATACCGCGGCGGTATGACGGTGTAGATGATGGTTAAGTAATTCGTCATCCCGCTGCTTGTTAGCGGGATCTAGAGATACCGCGGCGGTATGACGGTTCGCGGCGGCGTGACGATAAGCTCGTCATCCCGCTGCTTGTTAGCGGGATCTAGAGATACCGCGGCGGTATGACGGTTCGCGGCGGCGTGACGATAAGCTCGTCATCCCGCTACTTGTTAGCGGGATCTAGAGATACCGTGACGGTATGACGGTTCGCGCGGTGGCATGACCTCGTCATCCCGCTACGTGTTAGCGGGATCTATGTTAAGAGATACCGCGAATGAATCGCGGTATGACGGTGTAATGATGGTTAAGTAATTCGTCATCCCGCTGCTTGTTAGCGGGATCTAGAGATACCGCGAATGAATCGCGGTATGACGGTTAATTATTTTGCAGCGGCATGACGTCTCGCTTACAACCTATAGCCTTCAGTGCTCCTTTTTTTGTCATCCCAGCGTCACGCGTTGGTTTCAACATTATATCATGAACTTTCTAAAATTCATTGAGTTATGCTTTCAAACGGTAGTGCCGGGGTGTGAGTATAACGATTATCAGTATGTAAAAGTCATAGCAGACAGGCTAGAAGCAGTGAGCGTTGGTGAAGTGAGGCGAATAATATTCAATATGCCTCCGCGTTCAATGAAGTCCCTGTGCGCTAGTGTTGCGTGGCCCGCATGGATACTGGGAAATCAGCCAACCGCGAGGATAATAGTTGCAAGTTACTCTCGGCTGCTCAGCGAAAAGCACTCGCTCGACACCAGGTGCGTGATGCAGTCTAGTTGGTATAGAGAGCTATTTCCAGAGGTAGAACTATCCAAAGATCAGAATACCAAATACAAATTTCAAACAGTGCAGAGAGGATACAGAATCGCAACATCAGTTGGAGGAACACTAACTGGTGAAGGTGGTGATTTTATCATTGTGGACGATCCGCTCAGTTCTGCTCAAGCTTTGAGTGAAACGCTTAGAAAGCGTGCCACAAACTGGTTTGATCAGACTTTAGTAACCAGGCTGAACGATAGAAAAAAAGGAGTCATCGTTCTTGTAATGCACAGGCTACACCAGGAGGACTTAACCGGACACCTTCTCTCCAAGCCAAAAAATATATGGCATCATATTTGCTTACCGATGATTTCTGAAAATAAGAAGATTATCTATTCAATCAAAAAGCCAGCGCATCCTGTTTCTGTCATCCAAGTAACTACAACCAGTAATAAAACAGCATCGCGTGCTAGACCTGCAAAGATGTTATACTCAAGAGAAGAAGGCCAGCTATTATATCCCCTCTATGGAGGAAAAAAAGAAGTTAAGATGATAAAAGTCGAACTTGGGAGTTACGCTTTTGCTGCACAATATCAACAGAACCCTCTGCCACTTTCAAGTGGTATAATTAAACGAGAGTGGCTGAAGCGCTATAGAAATTTTTCTGATAGTCTCTCATATGTCACTCAGAGCTGGGACACTGCAGTTTCAACAAGCAGCATGAGCAACTTTAGCGTCTGCACCACCTGGACAAAAGTGGGCAATAAATTCTATTTACTCGATGTATATCGCGCAAAGCTTGAGTATCCAAAGCTTAAAGAGCAAGTTCTGTCACTAGCTGCAAGATGGACACCGCACGCAATTTTAATCGAAGCAAAAACAAGTGGTCAGCAATTGGTGCAAGAGCTAAAGACAAACAGTGATTTACCAATTATCGAAATAGTACCACATGATGGTAAGCTCACTCAATTCCACCGGATTGCTCCGATGATAGAGTCTGGCAGGATTATTTTGCCGCATCAAGCAGTATGGCTAAATGATTTTGAGTATGAAATTTTAATGTTTCCAGAAACGCGCCACGACGACCAAGTGGACAGTACCGTGCAATATTTGCAGTGGGTGAGAAACAGTACCTCTAGGGTTACGGCTGTACGGGCATTGTGATTTGAGAGCAATTTCCACAAGGGAGGATGTCATCCCAGCTCTCCTTTTTTTGTCATGCAAGTAGCTGACACTGGAATCTAGCTTCTCGTTGCTGCTGCGATCATATACTATTGTAATGAGCCTTCAAAGTCACTTAAAAATAGCAACGTCCAAGGGTTTTCTGAAAAGGTCCCACAACCCGGTTCGTAAAATTCACAAGAACCATTAAAATATTTTTTTACTTTTCATTGTATATTTCTCAACATATTATCTTTAAGTACTAAAATAATTAACAATATGGCATTATTAATAGTTGAATCACCTGCGAAAGCAAAGACAATAGGTAAATATTTGAGTAAAGAGTTCAAAGTAGCTGCATCCTTTGGACATGTGAGAGATCTTCCAGCAAAAAACGGTTCTGTCGATCCGGATAATGATTTTGCTATAAAGTATGAAACCATTGAAAAAGCAGAAAAGTATATAAAAGAGCTAGTAAAAGCAGCAAGTAAAGCATCAGATATATATCTTGCAACAGACCCAGACAGAGAAGGGGAAGCAATGGCTTGGCATGTGATAGAGACATTAAAAGAAAAGAAAGCAATCAGTAATGAAAACAACATTTATAGAGTAGTCTTTAATGAGATAACAAAAAGAGCAGTACAAGAGGCTATAAAAAATCCACGTGAAATAAATATGGATTTAGTGCGTGCACAACAAGCACGTAGAGCTTTGGATTATCTAGTTGGATTTAGTTTGTCACCACTGCTGTGGACAAAATTGTCGGGAAGCAAGTCTGCAGGGCGAGTGCAGTCTGTTGCATTAAAGATTATATGCGAACGAGAAGATGAAATTAGTAAATTTATAACACAGGAGTATTGGAGTATAAAGGCAGAAATGCAAAATAGCAAAGATGAGGCTTTTTTTGCTATGCTAAGCCACTATGACAATAAAAAGCTAGAAAAATTTGATATTAAGAATGAAGAAGAAGCAAAGAACTTAGTCAGGGAGATTGAATCAAGGCAATATGCTGTAAGCACAGTAGAACGCAAGCAAGTTAAGAGAAACCCGCTTCCTCCGTTTATTACTTCAAGTCTTCAGCAAGATGCAGTGAATAAACTGTATTTTAATGTGAAAAGTGTTATGCGCATAGCGCAAAATTTATATGAAGGTATCGATATTGGTGGTGAAACTGTAGGGTTGATAACTTACATGCGTACAGATGGGTTTCATATTGCAGATGAGGCTATAAACTCAATTAGAGGGTCAATTAAGTCATTATATGGTGATAAATATTTACCGCAGTCTCCTCGTAAATATGTAAAAAAGGTCAAAAATGCTCAAGAAGCACATGAAGCAATTCGTCCAACTGATATCAATAGAACGCCGGGTAGTATTAAGGATTACTTAACGCCAGAGCAATTTAAATTGTATGATTTAATCTGGAAAAGGACCATTGCAAGTCAAATGGAGTCGGCGATTCTTGATCAAGTGGTAGTTGAAATTAGTTCTACTGACCAGAAAGTAGTTCTGCGAGCAAGTGGGTCGAGTATATTCTTTGATGGTTTTTATAGAGTCTACCAAGATAACATGGAAGCCGAAAATGAAGGCCTGCTACCTGCCATGAAGGAAGGGGAAGCATGCAAGCTGATTTCAGTTGAGCCAAAACAGCATTTCACTCAACCGCCACCTCGTTATAGTGAAGCAAGTATCGTAAAAAAAATGGAAGAAATCGGTATAGGTCGACCATCAACTTATGCAACAATTATTTCGGTATTACAAGATCGTGAGTACGTTTCATTGGATAGCAAAAGGTTTATTCCAAGCAGTCGTGGTAAAATCGTTACTATATTTTTAGAAACTTTTTTTCAGCGTTGTGTAGAGTATGATTTCACAGCACAAATGGAAGAAAAGCTTGATTTAATTTCAAATGGACATGCAGATTGGAAAAAAGAATTAGGCCACTTTTGGGTGCCATTTTTTGGTCATGTAAACTCTGTCAAGCAAATGACGCATGATGAAGTTTTCAGCGGCATTCACGATTTGGTAATCGATTGGTTTTGTTCAGAAGAAGGAAAAAAAGAGGTGAATACAAAATGCCCTGCTTGCTCTGATGGCATATTGAAATTGAACTTTGGAAAAGCCGGGGTGTTCCTTGGATGTTCTAACTATCCTGAATGCAACCATACAAAAGAAATTACAGGTAGTAACGACAATTCAGAATATCCAAAAAGTTTAGGTGTAGATGATATAACAAACCAAGAAGTGATGATCAAAAAGGGTCCTTTTGGACTTTATCTGGAGTTTAATAACGAGTTAAAAAAGAAAAAAACGGTTTCCATACCAAAAGATATAAATGTTAATGATATTGATCTGAATACCGCTACTCAGTTACTTTCCTTGCCAAAAGTAATCGGAGAACACCCTGAAACCGGAAAGGAAGTAAAAATAGGCCTTGGACGATTTGGATACTATATTTTCTATGATGGTAGATACTTTTCTCTTAAGAAAAGCTCCAAAGAGGTGCTGAATACAGAATTGAGCGAAGCTGTACAAATTATTGCAAACAGTCCACGCAAAGAGTTAAAATCTCTCGGGGTTAATGAAAAGGGAAAAGAAGTTTTCATCTGCAACGGTAGGTACGGATTCTATATAAAATGCGGTAAAACAAACGTTGCTTTGGGCAAGAGTGCAGATATTGAAAGCATAGATTTGAAGAAGGCTTTAGAATTGATTAAGGGTAAGAAATAGACTTCTTGCATAACCATTATCTACGTTAAAAATCAGCTTTTTTGTCATTCCAGCGTGTGACGCTGGAATCTAGAAAAAAAGAACCTGGATGCCAGTGTCTGGGCACTGGCATGACACCCTTTCTGGTAGAGGTTGCTCTCAAATCACAACGTGCATACAACTGCAGCAGTATGATGTTTTATTTATTATAGCTATAACACTGAAGTTTACAATCAGAACAAACCACTTGGCCACGTGGAACTGATTTCAGTTTATCAGTTGAAACTTGATTTGAGCAGAATATGCATTTTATTGTGTTGCTTGGAGTAAGTGAGTTATCAACAGCAATTCTATCATCAAAAACAAAACATTCTCCTTTCCA
Organism: Wolbachia endosymbiont (group A) of Chalcis sispes; assembly: GCF_964026765.1. Lineage (NCBI taxonomy): Bacteria > Pseudomonadati > Pseudomonadota > Alphaproteobacteria > Rickettsiales > Anaplasmataceae > Wolbachia > Wolbachia endosymbiont (group A) of Chalcis sispes. Next base: position 79,180 of record NZ_OZ034697.1, on the reverse strand, counting down.
ATTACCATTCTTATTATAAGTTTTTTCAAGGTAAGAAAGAATGCCGCCTTTCAGGTGGTACACATCGTTAAATCCAAGATTTTTCATGTACGCTGTTGATTTTTCGCATCTAATCCCACCAGTGCAGTACATAGCCACTTTCAGGTCTTTACTCTCAGAAAATGACTCTGTCCACTGAGGAAACTCACGGAAACATTGTGTGTGTGGATTAATTGCATTCTTAAACTTGCCTAATTTCACTTCATACTCGTTTCGTGTATCTATTACTAAAACGTCAGGTTGAGAAGTAAAATCATCCCAATGCTCTGGATCAACATATTTACCCTTAAGGGAAATATCAAGATTGCTTACACCAAGATTCACAATCTCTCTTTTTAATTTTACCTTCATCTTGCTAAATGGTTGATATTCTGCTGCACTCTCTTTCCATGTAAGGTCCCTTAGCCTATAATCAGAACGTAGAAAATCGAATATTTTATCAATTGCGTTTCTTTCACCAGATATTGTTGCATTAACACCCTCTTCTGCAAGGAGTATAGTGCCCTTTAACTCAACGTTGTTGCATGTAGCTTTTATTTCGTCTTTCATGTCATAATAATTAGAAAGTTCTACAAAATGATAGAAAGTTGCAATGACGAAGCTCATGATTATTCACTTATCAACTAAAAACATGATATACAAAATTATAAAGATATTCAATAGTACGGCTGTTAATTACTGGATATCTTCAGTTTTTACATATAACATTTTAATATAAAATATAGATTCAAATTAATGTTTTTAAGAGTATTTAAAAATATATTCTTATTTTTAGTAAGTATATTATTCGTCTGTCCTATACTATCGTTAATATCAATCTTATTTACAGATTCAGCGAATTCCGAATGGGTAATCAGTACACTTTTCCCTGAATATATACTGAGTACGTTAATTTTGATGATAGGAGTGGGGGGAATATCCTTCATATTTGGAGTAATTCCAGCTTGGCTCACTACATTTTTTTCATTTCCTGGAAGTAAAATTTTTGAGATTGCTTTATTCTTTCCAATATCGATTCCTGGATATATAGTAGCGTTCGTCTATGTAAATACGCTAGAGTTTTCAGGTCCGGTGCAGAGCTTATTAAGAGACATTTTAGATTGGAGCAAAGGTGACTATTGGTTTCCTGAAATAAAATCCCTAGGTGGTGGAATATTAGTAATGGGATTCAGCCTATATCCATACGTTTATATGTTAGTCCGCTCAAGTCTAAAGAATGTTAGTAACTCAGTCACTATTGCATCAACACTTGGGTTCTCCTCATTGAAGAGCCTGTTTTCTGTCATCATACCCTCCATACGTCCATCAATTATAGCAGGGTTGTCCTTGGTACTAATGGAAGTAATTACGGATTTTGGCACACCACAGTTTCTTGCTATTGATACTTTCACGACAGGAATATATCGCACCTGGTTTTTACTGCATGACAAATATTCAACTACTGTTTTAGCAGTTGCAGAATTGATTTTCGTTGCAACACTAATAGCTATCGAAAAAAAACTACAAAAAAAAGGAATATCCTACTCTTCAATCAATACCAATTCAGATTATCACAACAAACGGAGTATAAGTGGCACTATACCATTGATCTTTGCTTATCTTATGTGTGTATTGCCGATATTAATAGGTTTTATTTTGCCAATGATTCCGCTCATATATTGGAGCATAGAGAAGGGGTTTTTCATATATGAAGCAAGATTCTATAACATAATAGCAAATAGCGTTAGTTTATCATTCATCACTGCACTAATCTCAATTAGCATTGCAATAATTATTGGATATACGGCGCGTAAAAATAAGGTAATCAATAATATAGCACGTCTCATTTCTTTAGGCTACGCAATTCCAAATGCAATTATCGCAATTAGCATAATAATATTTTTAAGCAGAATATCCTCTTTCATTACTCAATATATTGTGGAAATTAGCTTGGTAGGAACTATTGGCGCATTAGTTTATTCATATTTATTTCGTTTTTTTGCTATATCTTTCAAGGCGGTAGAGTCAGGGCTCAAAAAAACACCAAATGAAATTGAGTGGACTGCATATACTATGGGTCATGGGCCTATTTCCACATGTTTGAATGTTCATATCCCTCTCATCAAGAAGAGTATATTATCGGGATTTTTGCTCGTATTTATGGATACTATCAAAGAGCTCACAGCAACACTTATTATAAGACCATTTAATTTTGAAACTATATCAACTAGAATATATGAACTTGTAAGCGATGAGCGCTATAGAGAAGCTGCCCCATTTTCGTTAATAATAGTTATAATAGGCTTAATCTCTACAATAACCTTATTTACACTTGATGATAAGGATAAAAAATAAACGTAACCGTTCACAGATTTCCACTTAATTCTTCAATCTCACTAATAGAAAGGCCAGTAAACTTGACAATAGTGTTGACATCAACATTATTAGCCAGCATTGCTTTTGCGACTTCAATTTTCCCTTCAATTTTCCCTTCAGTTTTTCCTTCCTCTTTACCAATTTTTTTACCTTTTTCAGTAGCAAGATCAAGTCTGTATTCAAGAATGGCTTCTTCTTTCCGTAAATCCATTATTCTTTCTTCGTAAGCTACTAAATCTTTTTCGTTCCAACGAAACTTGTCTAACTCATCATATGCTAGCTTTATTATTGGTGCTTTTTCTGCTATTTTCTTTAGATCTTCATCTGTCGTTTCTTCTGCATACTTAAAAAAGAAACACCACCTTTCTATTGTACTCTCTAGTTGCTCCACTCTGCTTTTTGAAAACTTAGGTAACTCAATAAAGACGAATTGAAAGTCTTTTAAGTAATGGCCGTTGGTTTTTATATCACGTATATTATGAGTAGAGATATAATCAACTTCTTCAGGAAGTAAGTTACAATTTGATATAGCAATAAAGAAGACTTTCTTTAAATCAATGTAGTTGCCAGATTTATCTAATTGTCTTGAGTAGGCTTTAGCGGCATATAATTGAGCGCGTTTTTCGAAGCCCTTGTCTCTAGCGAGCTGCATTTCTGCTATATATCTATTTCCGTGAGAATCCTTGCAGAGAACATCAACAATACTTTGTTTATCAGAGGCAACTTCGGGATCCATAATAGTGCTAAGAAACTCAACTTCTTGTATTGCATTTATCTCAGTAAACCCTAAAATATCGTTCAAAAAGTGGATCAGGATATTCTTATTTTTTTCCGTTCCAAAGATTTTTTTGAAACACAAATCATTGCGAGGATCGAGAAATTTTGAAAGAGCCATGGCAAAAATGCTTGAAAATATTAATAATTATACACTATTATTAACAATTATTCAACCATATTTTTGAAGATAGCTATAGCTAACACGTCATGCCGCCGCGAACCGTCATACCGCGATTCATTCGCGGTATCTTAGCATAGATCCCGCTAACAAGTAGCGGGATGACGAGCTTATCGTCATCCCGCCGCGAACCGTCATACCGCCGCGGTATCTCGGCATAGATTCCGCTAACAAGTAGCGGAATGACGATTGTGTATCATGTTTTGCTAAAAATCACAGAATGCAGTCTGGTTACAAATAAACTATTTTGACAGTTAATGGGGTCTAGTTTTGATGTATGGACTATCCAAAGAAAAGGGTGGTATCATAACTTCAAAAACTTTTATGCTTTCTTCATTCAGAAATTCATACTTACCCTGCATTATTCCTGACGGTACATTTAAGTATGTTCCACTTGTGTATTTAAATACCTCTCCAGATTTTATCACAGGTTGTTCTCCGATAACACCAACTCCGGCAATTTCATTTACTTTTCCCTTATAATCTATTATTTGCCAATGACGACTTAACAATTGAATAGTTGATTGGCTTTTGTTTTTTATCTTAACGTTATACATCCATACATAGCAATTTTCATAAGGAATGGATTGCTCTTCAATATAAATTGGTAAAACTGTAACTTCAACAAAGTTGGTAGTTAGTGTGTATTCTATCATTATAAAATATTCATGATAAGAAAATAGTATCTTAATTATATACTTTTTTCATAGATTTTTCAAGTATACTTTAATTAGGAAGTATCAATTTATAGTATGAATGAACCAGATGCGCTTAGCAAAAAAGTAATAGGAATAATAGGTGGTGGACAATTAGGTAAAATGACTGCTATCGCTGCAACAAAACTTGGACAAAAAATACATGTTTTTGCCAGTGCTAAGGACGATCCTGCTTGCTCTGTTGCTGATGATTTCACAATAGCAGATTTCTCTGATAAGAAAGCGCTTGAATCTTTTGCACAGAGTGTGGATTTGGTCACTATTGAGTCTGAAAATATTCCATGTAGTGCAATTAATATCGATGTAAATTTTTATCCGGGTAAAAAAGCGTTACACATTGCGCAAAATAGGCTTAGAGAGAAAGATTTCATTAGAAGCTTGAGTATAAAAACTGCTGAATACAAAAGTATACAAAATTATAATGAGCTACTGAAAAGCAGTAGAGCTTTTGGCTATCCAACAAGGCTGAAAACAACAGAAATGGGTTACGATGGAAAAGGGCAATATGTGCTTAAGAATGATTCTGAAGTGAAGCAATTTGCTTCCTTTGATTGGAATACAGAGTACATTCTTGAAGCAAGTGTTGATTTACTGAAAGAGGTTTCAATAGTCGTTGCAAGAGATAAAAACGGTAAAGTAGCTTTTTTTCCTATAGCAGAAAATTACCACGTTGATGGAATACTTGATACTTCAACAGTGCCAGCTAAAATAGATAGCAAATTAACTCAAGAGGTACAACGAGCTGCAAAGAAAATAGCAAATGCGCTTGATGTAATAGGAATTCTGGCTATTGAATTTTTTGTTACTAAGGATAACGAATTGTTAGTTAATGAACTAGCTCCAAGACCTCACAATTCTTGCCACTGGAGCTTGGATGCATGTAACGTTAGTCAATTTGAACAGCTAGTTAGGATAATATGCGGGCTACCTATGCAGGAAGTAGTATTACGCTTTCCTTGTATGACGAAAAATATAATAGGTAATGATATATATGATTCTCATAAGTATTTGAGCAACGAAAAAGCTAGTTTAACCATATATGGGAAAAAAGAGGTTAGGGATAAGCGTAAAATGGGACATGTCAATATAGATTTAAGTTAACAGTTTTTCTACGTCATACCGCCACAACTGTACGAACATTGTGATATGATGAGATGTTACATAGTAAACGGTGTCATTCTAGCACCTCTTTTCCCGTCATCCCGCTGCTTGTTAGCGGGATCTCATTTCACTTTGTGAAGGTGTCATCCCAGCACCTCTTTTCCCGTCATTCCGCTGCTTGTTAGCGGGATCTCATTTTACTTTATGAGGGTGTCATCCGAGTAGCCCCTTTCTCGTCATCCCGCTGCTTGTTAGCGGGATCTCATTTTACTTTATGAAGGTGTCATCCGAGTAGCCTGACTACTTGGATCCAGGAATTTTATTAAGTTGGTAAGCATAAAAGTGGCTGATCTTATGTTAAAACACAACGTTCTTGATGAGATTACAGCAAGGCTGGGTTCCAGCGTCAGCTACTTGAATGACAGCAGTCCTACGTCATGCCGCCGCGGTATCTCTAGATCCCGCTAACACGTAGCGGGATGACGGTTGTCGTTTAGCCATAAATGTTTAAGAAATTTACCAAACGAAAAAAAAGGCAAAAGAAGCCCCGTGGTTGGCTAGTTACTTACATTATACTTTCAAGTATGGCGTTTTTTTATTCTAAACGTTTAATAACCGCGATTCATCTGCTTTTAAGCCGCAACTAATCTAAATTATAAACATTAAGAAATTTACTAAACAGAAAAAAAGGCAAAGAAAACCTAGGGTAGCTAATTACTCACTATCCATTTTTTAAGTTGGCGTTTTTTGATGTTTTAAATGCTTTATAAGCGCATTTTAGCTTGTATAGCTAGAAATTTGATAAAGACATAAGGTGCACATAGTGCAAAAAATTAAACATGAGACGCCAAATACGTTGAGTTTTTTTGTCATTTAATCTGTACAGAGAAGATAAATAAATAGCTTCAGTTTCATGATAAGGGGGCTGGCGAAGGGTGTCAAGTAAGTTTTTTCGTTTCTATTTCCAATAAAAGTTTGTATGCAATAACACAGAAGCATGCACTGCTATTCCTTCATTTCTTCCAATATAACCTAATTTCTCTGCAGTGGTTGCTTTGATATTTACAAATTCATCATCAATTTCTAATGCTTTTGATATGAATTTCTTCATTTCTACTTTGTAAGGCGATATTTTAGGCTCTTCACAAACTATAGTAATATCTAAATTAGACACGCTGTACCCTTTTTCTTTTGCTTTTTTAGCAGCAAAGTCAAGAAAGTGAGATGAATTGCAATCTTTCCATTCAGAGGAACTAGGAGGAAAGTGCTCTCCTATGTCGCCACATCCCAGTGCTCCGAGTATTGCATCAACGATTGCATGTATTGCAACATCACCATCAGAGTGCGCTTCTATTGCCATGTTGTGTTCAATTTTCACACCGCAAATTTTTATAAAGCTTTCAGCACCATTTTGAACTTTAATGAACTTATGTATATCATAACCGGCTCCGACACGAAATTTTGGCTCTTCAAAAAGGAGTTTTGCCATATTGATATCCTCTTTTGTGGTTAACTTAAAATTGCTTTTTTCACCTTTAATAATCACAACACGCTTTTTGTGCTCTATCATTAGCGATGAATCATCAGTAAATTCTTTGGTTGATTGGTGACATGATAATAGTTCTTTAAAGTTAAAAATTTGAGGAGTTTGTATGGCTCTGAGCTTTCCTCTTGAAATCGTAGATTCAATAAAACTATTACTCACCAATGACATAGTGTCTTCAACTTCTATTGCTGGAACTACTCCTGTATATTGATCATTAATCATAGATTCAACCAAGTTATCTATCAGAACATTTGACACACAAGGCCTACAAGCATCGTGTATAACTACAAAATCTGGGTTAACTTTTTGTAAGCTTTCAAGCCCTAGTTTAACTGAACTTTGCCTGTTTTCTCCTCCATATATTGGACTTAGTAATTTAGTGTCTGTAATTAGTGATATAGCTTTCTCATAGAAGTTTTCATGGTCTCTATTAATTGCTATTCTTATGTGATCTATATATTGGTTAGTCAGAAATCTTTTAATTGTATGAAATAAAACAGATTTACCTGCCAGTTTTATATATTGCTTAGGAATCGTAGAATTGCATCTACTGCCTACTCCCGCTGCAACTATTAATGCTGCTATTTTGTATTTCTTAGCGCACATATTTCTTTTTGTAGAAGCTTTCCTCTCTATCCAAGATTCTTTCCGAAAAATAAAATTTCTGACATCATATAAAAGTTACTTCCCCTATTAACTAGCATAATTATAATAGCAAAAGAGATATTTAGAGAGCTCAAAATCTATCTTTGCCTGCGGATTAAACAACTAAATTTTAGTAAAAAACGATAGTATTACAAATCGTAAAATACTTTCAACATAGGAAAAATAAATTGCATATTTTTCAGTAAATTAGCTATGCTAAACACATGCAAAAACGTCATATAACTATTTGTTTCATACTGCTTTTTATAATAGGGATGTTATTCCTGATGCGTACTATGATTTTTCCATGTTTAATATCTATTATTATTGCATATTTGTTTAATCCGCTAGTAATTAAGTTTGAAAAGTATAGAATACCACGTTCATGTTCTGTAATTTTTATAATACTTGTTTTATTAATAGCTTTTATACTAGTCATAACATTTGTTTTACCTATTATATATGTTCAAATTACTTCAATATTAAATTTCTTAGTGAGTAAAGTGCCTTCATTAGAGCTTAAAGTAATCCCCTCTGTATTAGAATTTCTTAATATAAAAATCGAGGATAGCTTATTTGATCACTTATCTAAAAATCTAGCAGAAAATTACAGCAACTATGTATCTTATTTCATGAATGCTCTTGATATTGCTAGTAACTTTGTAATCCAAGTGTTAAGTTCAAGCTTTAACACGGTATCATTAATGGTGATTACTCCTGTAGTGTTTTTCTATATATTACGTGATTGGCCTTTAATTATAGAAAAAGCTAATAAATTAATCCCTATTCCTTACAGGGGAAAAATTGCAGATTATTTTTTCAAAGTGGATTTCATTATATCTAATTATCTAAAGGGGCAGGTAAATGTATGTATTGTCATGATGGTCTTTTACTCTGTGAGCCTGAGCATAATCGGATTGGAACACTCTATTGTTATTGGAATTTTATCAGGAATGTTAACGTTCATACCTTACGTAGGGCCATTATTATATACCATTATTGGGTTTTTGAGCGCTATCACTCAATTTAGTGGATGGTTTGAAAGTGCTGCTGTTTTGCTATTATTTGGTGTTGGACAATTAATAGATTCAAATATATTAGTTCCTTTATTAATAGGAAAAAAAGTTCATATACATCCAACTGTAATTATTCTGGGAATTACTATATGCGCTTCATATTTTGGATTTACAGGTATATTACTTTTTATTCCAATAATAGCAATGTTCAATGTATCAGTAGAATATGCAATCAATAAATATTTTAAAAGTGAGCTTTATAAAAACGGCTAACAGACCTTTTGCATAATCAATTTATGGTAAGAGGAGAAATGAGCCTAGAATACCTGAGATATTTTAGGAGCGTAAGTAAATTTTTGCGCAAAAATTACTACCAGAAAGAGGTTACGTAAGAGGCTTAACGTGCAATTAAATTTATTTAACAACAATCAAGCTGATTATAGCCGGCAAAATTACATCATCTTAGATGAAAATAAGCACGTATATAATTCGGTAGTTAATGATTTATCTTGGAAATGTCTGATTCTTTTTGGACCTAAAAGCTCCGGTAAAACTCATCTTGCTCATATTTGGCAATCAATAAACGATGCAATCTTTATCAATGTGAATAACTTCGTAAGCGAGATTAGGTATAGCGATGCTTTTATTTTAGAAGACGTACAAAACATTAAAGATGAAGCAATGTTATTACATTGTTACAATTACATGAAAGAAAACGACAAGAGGCTGCTAATCACTTCTTCAATTTCACCAAAAAAGCTTAACTTCAAACTAAGAGATTTAAGTTCTCGAATATTATCAACTATCAGCGTAAAAATTTTGCCTGCAAGCGAGGAATTATTAAGAATTATGCTAATAAAACGATTTTCAGATAAACAGTTAAAAATTGATTTAAAAGTGATTAATTATATTTTAGCAAGAATAGAACGTTCTTTCTATAGCATTGATAAAATTATAGAAAAGATAGATAATGAATCTATAGGGTCAAATGTGACCGTTCCTTTTATTAGCACTTTATTAAAAAAAGATGCCATTTGATTCCTTCTTTTGTAAAGGTATATATTAAAAATTTATTAACACCCATAACACTAACGTAATTGGAATCTCTATCTGTCCATGTTAGAACCTGTTTAAAATCTTCGTAATAGGAGAGAAATGAAGGAAAGGACAATCATTTGCAAGCTGGTATTGAGTTTACGTTCGCAATTTTTCCATAGCCGTCTACACTTTTCTAACCAAGCAAAAGAACGCTCAACAACCCATCTCTTTGGCAATACAACAAAAGAATGTAATTCACTGCGCTTTATTACCTCAACAGTTGCACCAATAATATCTTTTATTTGGGTTGCAAAAATTTTTCCTGTGTAGCCTGCATCAACCAATATATTTTTGACTTCAGAAAGGGTATCTTTAGCATTTTCAACCATTCTTACAGCGCTACTACGATCAGTTACTTCTGCTGTTGTTACATAAATTGCATGTGGTAGACCTTGAGTATCAACTGCAATATGACGCTTTATGCCTGAAATCTTTTTACCTGCATCATAGCCCTTTTTTTCAGCAGTATCTGTGTTTTTAACACTTTGAGCATCAATTATACAGAAGCTAGTTTTCTCTTTCCGACCATTGTTGATACGGATCTCTCCAACCAATTTTTTTTTAAAACTAATTCCAACAAACTTGGTTCTTCTCCATTCTTTTTATTCCACATTTGAAAATAGTAATATACGCTTTCCCACCTTGGAAAATCTTTTGGCAACATTCTCCACTGGCAACCACTTTTTAGGACGTATAACACTGTACGAAATACATCATACAAATCAAGTTTTCTTGGTCTCGTTTTCTTCCTGCTACTCTCTAGTATTGGTCTGATTTTTTCAAATTGCTCTCGACTTATATCACTTGGATAATTTTTACGCATAGATATACCTCATTCTTAATCTACCACTATTTTACCTCATCTCTCCGAGATTTTAAACAGGTTCTTAGAATTATAATCAATGTTATGTTATAATAAATATAGATAGATACAGCTAAGAAGTATTCTATATTTATAGTAGAGCTCACTTTATAAGGTGTTTTTTATAGATTTAACGTTATAATTTAACTATGATAAGAGTAAGATTAAATTTAAGAAAAAGGTTAAAGCAAAAGTTTGTGATGTTCACTCTATTGATAAATGCTTTATTTGTCTCATATTTTCTCATAAGAAACACAGGGAACACTTCTAATCAAATTATAGCCAAAGAAATAAATATAGGAACTGATAATGAAAAATAAACATTCGCAAAATAAAAAAGAAAATCTTTACATAACATATTACATAGATGCTTTAGCTTCAGAGAGGTCCGCTGCACAAAATACTCTGGAAAGTTATCGTTCGGATTTACACCAGTTTGAAGAATTTTTATTGGAAAGCGGCACTACCTTGGTTGGTGTAAACAAAACCAATATTAAAGATTATGTGAAATCTTTATGTACACAAAAAAAATATAAAAGTAGCTCTATATCAAGAAAAATATCCGCTATGAAAAATTTTTACAAGTGTCTATTTAATGACGGAATAATAGATTTTAATCCAGCGCCGGCTAATGATGCTGAATTAAAGAATCCAAAAGTTTCTCGTCCTTTGCCTAAGTATTTAAGTGTCGAAGAAATATTTTTGCTAATGGACACAGTGAGAAAATCAGCAAGCGAATCGAATAAAGAGATAAGCAGTAAAAGGCTATGTGCGATTTTAGATATCCTTTACTCTTCTGGAATGCGTGTTTCTGAACTAATTAGTATGAAATTATGTGAAGTGTCACATTTAATAAACAGTAATAACAAAGAATGCTATATAATAATAAAAGGAAAAAGTGGTAGAGAGAGGCAAATTCTTTTTAATGAACAAGCATTGCAGAGCCTTAGAAATTATTTATCAGTTCGTGATAATCTGATCTCTAAAGAAAAGGAATCCGATTGGCTATTCCCAGGTGATAAACCTAATAAACCAATTACAAGGCAGAGGGTCGGTCAATTAATGAAGGAGTTGGCAAGAAAATGCAATATTGATGAAAATAAGATCTCTCCACACGTGATTAGGCATTCTTTTGCTACCCATCTACTAAATAGCGGAGCAAATATTGTGTTGATACAGAAAGTTCTTGGCCATACTAACCTTTCTACAACACAAATATATACTCATATTGCTAACGAAAAGTTAAAGGACAAATTAGCTGATTCGCATCCTATTACTCAGATGATCAATAATTAAATTTATTGTTTTTAATTTGTAATAAAGTTAAATTTAAATAAATTTATGTGAGTTTGTGATTTCAAGTTTATTGTTTAATTTCTTTCTTATATTATGGGAGGTATTCTATACTTTCATTACTCTCCCTGTAATTTTCTTTTCTGAGTGTGTAATAACCATTTTCCTCGTCTGTTCGGTGAGAGTTGTATTATTCATGCTGCGTTTATTATGTGGCATTAAATATGAAGTGAGGGGAATGGAAAACATCCCTAAGCAACCTTTTATCATTGCATCTAAACACCAATCTCCATTTGAAACATTTATTTTTATACTACTATTTAGAAAAGCGGTTTTTATTTTAAAACGTGAATTGAAATGGATTCCATTCATTGGTTTGCATCTTATAGCGCTGAAAATGATTTTTATTAACCGTTCAGATGGTATCAGTTCTATACGCCATATAATCAAACTAGCAAAAATGCGTATAAAAGAAAATAGAAGCATAATAATATTTCCTGAAGGTACAAGAACAACTATAAACCAAAATATAAAATATCAACCAGGTATTGCTGCTTTATATAGCGTATTATCTGTTCCTGTGTTACCGGTTGCTTTAAACACTGGTTTGTTTTGGCCAAAAAGCATACTTTCTCTGAGAAAGAATCCCGGAAAGGCAGTAATAGAAATATTGCCCCCAATATATCCTGGGTTAAACAAAAATGAATTCTTGCAAAGTTTAGAAAAAATTATTGAAGAGAGAAGCAGTAGATTAACCATAGGAAAAACTGATATTGCAAATTAACAAAAAAACTTTATAATTAAAAGAAAAGTACAGTATTTTAGGTATTAATATATGGCAAATCATAAGAGTGCTAAAAAAATGATAAAGGTAATAGCAAAGCGCACTTTAATAAATAAGATGCGGAAAAGTAAAACTCGCACCTCTATTAGAAAATTGGTTGATATAATCAAGTCTGGCGACAAAGAAAATGTTGTTCTGGCATTTCGGAATGCTGAATCTAATTTACACAAGTGTGTGAATAAAGGTGTTATTCATAGGAATACTGCTGCGCGTAAAATAAGTCGCTTAAATGCAAAAGTAAAAGCATTGATGACCGCTTAATACGGTTAATGTAAAGTTAACTGTATTAATATATACTCCTCAGTTTGTATATTCTGTATAAAATTTAAGTAGCTTAAGTGATGGATAAAAAAATGCTATTAGAACTAAGTAATGGATTAAAAATCGAGCTACCTGTATTAAGCGGAACAACAGGTCCTGATGTGTTAAATATCAAGGATTTATATAAGATGACAGGATTATTCACTTACGATCCAGGGTTTGTTTCTACAGCTTCATGCTCTTCTACAATTACATTCATTGATGGAGATGAAGGAGTTCTTAAATATAGGGGACATAATATAGCTGATTTGGCAGAGAATAATAATTTTACTGCTGTGATTTATTTATTGCTCTATGGTGAATTACCCAGTTCAGAGCAACACAAAAAATTTCTTCTCAAAATACAAAAATTATCCAAAGTATCAGAGCAAGTTACAAATGTAATCAAAGCATTTCCAAAGACTGCTCACCCTATGTCGATTTTAATTGCATGTTTTGCAAGTTTGTCAGCATCTTACCATGAAAAGCATGGCAACAATGTCAATGGTGAAGACCTAGATTTTGGAATTTCTGCAATAGCGCAAGTTTCCACAATTATTGCAATGATTTATAGGCATATCAACAATCAGGAATTCATAAATGCTAACAATGAATTAAGTTACAGTGAAAATTTCTTAAAGATGATATTTGGCGATGCTGTTGATAATGATAAAAGCGCCCTTTTTGCAAAAGCTCTGGATAAAATATTTACTCTCCATGCTGATCATGAACAGAATGCTTCTACGGCGGCTGTCAGATTGGTGGGATCGGCTGGTTCTAATCTGTTTGCAAGCCTCTCTGCAGGAGTTGCTACACTTTGGGGACCAGCACATGGTGGAGCTAATGAGGCAGTTATAAATATGCTAAAAGAGATAGAGCAAAGTGGAGATATAGATAAATTCATCGAAAAAGCTAAAGATGATAAAGATCCATTTAAATTGATGGGATTTGGACATCGTGTTTATAAAAATTATGATCCGCGCGCGCGTATATTGAAAGGCGCTTGCCATGAGGTTCTAAGTAAACTAGAACAAAATAATGAACTGCTTAAAATTGCAAAAAAACTTGAAGAAATAGCTTTAAAGGATGAATATTTTATTGTGCGTAAGTTATATCCAAATGTTGATTTTTACTCAGGTATAATAATGAATGCTATTGATATCCCCTCAAATATGTTCACGCCTATTTTTGCACTTGCAAGAACCACTGGTTGGGTTACTCAGTGGTATGAAATGATAAATGATAAAGAAACTAAGATCTGTAGACCAAGGCAACTCTATTTTGGTAAATAAATTTATTTTCACTTCATTAGACTTCTTGCATAACCCAAACTAAGTAGAAAAAAGGTGTCATCCGAGTAGCTGACACTGGTTCCTTTACGACGGAAGTGTCCAGAGGTGTCATTCCAGTCTGGAATCCAGAAAAAAGGATGGTGTCATTCCGTATCCGTTCAGCCAATGGCGTCAACTTAAGAACTTTCATTAGCAAACTCTCCTAAAGACATGATGGCGTTTAGGCTTATCTACTTTATTGCGGCTGTCCCGGTCGGATTTTAACTTTAGCGCGTATACTTAAAAAGGGCTTGAAAGTTTTTTGGCGCAATAAGTACCTGATAGAGTTTCTGCCTCATTACACCAAATAAAACTGAAAAATTTAAACGATACTCAGTAATTTGATCTGGGTTCCAAGGCTCTTGTGCATCACATATATGAAGCGATAATATATTGCACATGACCAAGTTTGCCCAAAATTCTTGTAATACAGCCTCTCCAGAAAAATTCTCTAACTCTGCTCCTACTTTGAGTCGTTTATAGCACTCCTCTATGTGCCACCTTAACACATAAGCTTTGCTCCAAAGTCTCGGTCAAAAACTCTGTTTCTCAGTTGGCTAATGTCAGCACTATAACTCTTACTTTCTGTCCTTTCATTTTATTTTTTAGCTTTTCATTTTCTAATATAAAATCAAAATCTAATTCGCCAGCGTTCCCATAGCTTACTATAATTTCTTTTTTGCAAGCAAAAAATAAAATCTACTTCCAAATCATAATGCTGCTGAATGAATTTTACTGAAGACGATCATAGATAAATAATAATTTCTCTTGATTTAATAAACGCATTTGAGTGATAACTTCGGGTAATTGCTCTGCCGCCAACGTTTGTTCACCTATATTCCAAGCTGCAAGACGAGCACTACAAATCAGCGAAGTACACAAATCAACAAACAAATTGCCAATGGTGCCTGTTGTTCCATTTGGTTCAAACTCGGATACAATTTCCCCAGAGCTGGGTAATCTCATACCAGAACCATCTGCTGCAATAAGTCTATAGCCTCTCCAACTCAGGTTCATCCTGATAGGCTGTTTGGATGCTTAAATTCTTGAAAGCCTGTATGGCAAATCTTATATCTTGCTTTAGAAAAAGCTTGCTTTGAGGGTACATGTCAATGGCTCCATAAGTTCACATTCTATTCCCAAACTTTTTTTAACTAACTTTAAAATCATAGAAAATACTGTCGAAAAAGGAAGTTTTCTTATTCGTGTAAAACTCAACACAATGGATTTTCTGAAAAGTTTTCGAGTATATTGCATTTTTAATTTGTAGAATAAGGTTTTTTCCTTTTTGCATGTTTCACCTAAAAAAGACACATTTTAAACTTTTTTGTTGCAATAAAATAGAAACAAAAGTGCTGTCCCTTGCACTCTTTGGATAATTTAATGATAAAAAATTTAGAGAGAAATTTTATACACTATCGCTGATATTTTTCCTTAAGTTGACGCCATTGCCTGAACGGATACAACTTAATTTTTAATCTGCAGGAGTCAAGTTGAGAATGTCCAATTTTCCACTTTCTTTATAGCATAACATACTTCAGCGCCTCTTGCTCCTCTTGAAGTCCAATGGGCTCACCACTTATGTGTAAATTAATCGTTAATGTTGTACACGTTCTTTTCTTTTTCTACTCTCTCTTGCTCTTCAATACAATATATAGCAAGCGGATTAGCTTTAAGTCTTTCGACTCCTATTTCTTCTCCTGTTCCATCGCAGTAACCATAAGTGCCTAATTTTATTTTTTCTAACGCCTCCTTAATTTTTTCTTTTCTATCTTTTCGACGCTTGATTAATTCCTCGTTTCCACTATCTTCATCAGAATAGTATGTATCAATACTATTATCTTCTAGTTCTTGTTTCTCTAACTCAGCGAGTATTGATTGTAACTTTAAGCTGAAGTATTCCAGTTGTTTTACGCTCATATATTCTTCATCTTCTGAAGGAGTGTAATCTTCTGGTGACTTTATTTTTGGTAACTTTTCCATAATTGCATTATCAAAAAAATAATAAAACCTATATAATTTATGAACAAAAAATTATACTACCTCAAAGTAAACACTATAATTTATAATAAACATTTAAAAGCCTAGTATGATCGACTCAGTAAAAAAATTAGTAATAGATGATAAGAACTTTACCTATATAGTATGTATTTTTATCATAATGTTAAGTTTATCTTCATTTACACTTAAAAACAACAATAAACAAGAAGTTATGTTAACATTAATATGGATATGTGCTACATTTGTTTTGCAGATTTCTACAAATAATTTGTTTACATCTGATTATCATGATGGAATATTAGAGCAAATCTTTGTACAGCCACTCTCTTCTAGGCTTATAGTTGCTTATAAAATTTTCGCTCACTGGTTATTATTTGGGTTACCGATTTCAGTAATTTCTTCCATATTCAGCTTTGCAATTCTAGGCAATAGTATTGAACACTCAATAGCAGTTGGAGTGTCTTTATTATTTAATACGCTGATAATCATTAATATTTCAGCTACTGGAAATGCATTGATGATTGGTCGAAACAACTTAGCATCAGGAGTATCGCAAATTCTTGTTTTGCCAATGATAATGCCAACCTTTGTGTATTTTAAAATGCTAACTCAATTTGAAAATTTATCCTTGAATATTTATACACTACTAATCACCATCTTAGTTTTTGTTATTTTGATTGTTAACAGCACCATAACTACTCACATGGCACTAAAATTTGCTGTGGAACAGGATTGAAAAATCTTACTGTTATTCAGTAGACTTCTTGCATAACCTAGAAAAAAGGCAAATAGTTATTATAGATTTAGGTTTATCGACAATTTGAAAAACCTTCATTCCAGCATCCTTCCCTGTCATCCAAGTAGCCCTTCGTTGTCATCCCAGTGTCAAAAACTGGGATAACAGCTAACCTGACAACCGTCATCCCGCTACTTGTTAGCGGCTAAGAGATACCGTGACAGTATGACGGTTCGCGGTGGCATGACGATAAGCCTCATCATCCCGCTACGTGTTAGCGCCGCGGCGGCATGACGAGAAAGGGGCTACTTGGATGATACCTTTTTTCTACTTAGTTTGGGTTATGCAAGAAGTCTATTCCTTCATAAGGAGAAGTAGTTAAAGGAATTTACTCTATTTCTCCCTCTTTTTTTATTATTTTTAATCTATAGTTAACGTAAAAGAGATATGCAAAAACTCTATTGATCCATAGTCTGCAAATTATTAATAACACTTACTTTAAAGAACCTCACTTTACGCTGATCTTTGAGCGCTCTTCTGTGGTATTTTGTAAGAGTATAACTTGTGAAATCGTCTTCCCTATAGATTAAAGAGTTACACTGCTTTATATGTGATGCTATCCACTCTGCATAGTCCTGATGATCGGTTGCAATGAATATTTCCCCTGTTATAAGTATTTTTTTTGCTAATAAATTTAAAAATTCCGTATTAATTAATCGTCTTTTATTGTGACTTCTTTTTGGCCATGGATCTGGAAAGAGAATAAAGAATCTTTCAACACTGTTATCAGGAAAATTTGCAATCAATTCTCTTGCATCTTCTGTCCACATTAAAATATTTTTTATGTTCTGTATTTCTATGTTTGTTAGCAAGCGAGAAACCCCCTTTAAGTAGGGCTCACATCCTATAAATAATAGATCAGGTTCATTGAGCACCTGGTAAAGCATATTTTCACCGTTGCCAAAGCCTATTTCTACCCATATTCTTTTTTGTGAATTTACAATTTTCTCTATAGATTCCTTGCTGTTTTGAATAGAATATTTTTCCAATATTTCATCAACATCAGGTTTTAGCCTGGACCTTCTGGAGAACGATCTAATCCACTTGCTATTCTTAAATAGCATATTCTTGATACATATATAATTTTCTCACTATATTTTATATAGCTTAAACAATTCTCGAAATGAGTTAATGAAAAATTACTTGTCAATAATTGTTAATATTATATAATATATGAGTTCTAATAAAGTTTAAGTTAAAGGTATGAATAATAATAATCCAGTCGTAAATCTACCGGTTACTATCAGAAAGCTATCATCAAACAAATTTATAGAAGAGATATGTCAAGGCCAATTTGAGGATCAAGATAATACCTTGTTTGAAGATTCTTTTGTTAACAAAATTAAAGAAGGAGATGTGGTAGAAGGTGTAATTACAAGAATAAACCCTAACGACGTTGTGGTTGATATTGGTTTAAAATCTGACGGGAGAATTCTGATCAAGGAACTCGGTTGTAATGATGAGGTCATTATTGGCTCGAAAATCAGAGTTTATGTGGAAAGAATTGAAGATTATCATGGTAATGTTGTTCTTAGTCGTGAAAAAGCAATTAGGGACGAAAAATGGAATAAGTTGAAAGAAGATACAGTTACAAGGGCTGAAGTAAGCGGAGTTATTAAACGCTCAATTAAATGTGGCTTTATTGTTGATCTTGGTGACGGAATAAGCGCTTTTTTACCGCTGAGTCATGTGGATTTGAAGCAAGTAAAAGATGCGAAGCACCTTATTGAAACTGAACAAAAGTTCATCGTGCTTAAAATGGATAAGAAGCAGGGCAATATTGTAGTATCAAGAAAGCTGGTGTTAGAAAAATTGCACGCTGGTGAAAAAATTAAATTTTTAGAATCTTTAAATGAAGGCGATATAATAGAAGGGAAAATAAAAAGTATCACTCATTACGGTGTATTTGTCGGTATTCATGAATCAGATGTAGTGGGAGTTATAGATGGATTGTTACATATTACAGATATCTCTTGGAGTAGGGTAAGTCATCCGTCTGCAGTTTTTACTTGTGGTCAGACTATAAAAGTTAAAATTATAAAAATAGATAAGGAAAATGCTAAAATTTCCTTGGGTGTGAAGCAGCTAGAAGATAGCCCTTGGCAAGATGCAGAGTCAAAATATCCAGTTGATAGTGTGCATAAGGGTTATGTAACAAGCATAGAAGATTATGGATTATTTGTTGAGCTTAGACCTGGAATTGAAGGTTTAGTGCACTCGTCAGAAATAACTTGGGTTAAGAGTAATTTACCAGTTAGTAGTCTCGTAACAAGGGGACAAGAAGTATATGTAAAAATTCTCAGTATTGACATTGCTAAGAGTAGGATGAGTTTAAGCATGAAAAGGTGTGTAGACAACCCTTGGCAAGTATTTATCAATAAATATCCTCCTGGTTCTATTGTTTCTGGTGAAGTGAAGAATAATACCGGCTCATATGTATCTGTTGCTTTCGGTGATTCTGAAATAGATGAGAACGTAGAAGGGACAATATATGTGAAAGATTTTAGTTGGTCTAAAAATGGTTCAGATGAGATAAAGAAGTATAATGTAGGTGATAAAATAGAAGCAAAAGTAATAAGGGCTAACGTGAATCGGGCAAGAATTTATCTTGGAATAAAACAAATAGAGTATGATCCTCTTGAAGAACTGATAAAGAAAGTTAAGGTAGGTGATAAAATACAGGTTATTGTAGGTAAGAGAGAAGATAATGGACTAGTCGTTGAAGTTGAGAACGATGTAACCCTTCTAATAGATCAAGAGCATTTACCAGAGAATAAAAAATTCTCTATATCAGAAAAAATAGAAGTTGAAGTATTGGGTGTTGAAGAATATAACATAGCATTATCTGCTAAGTGATAAGGTTTACTTATTTTGGCTTCATATAAATGGCAACAAAGTCTGATATAATAGCGAGGGTAGCAAAAAGACATCCTTTTTTAGATAAGATTGTTATAGCAGCTATAGTTGATAGATTTTTTGGGATACTTTCAAGCACATTGAAACATCATAATAGAGTTGAAATTAGGGGGTTTGGTTCTTTTTCAGTTAGAAGTTATAACTTGAAAGAAACAAGCCATTTAATGTTACAGAAGTTTACAAAGAATCAATACTTTAAAACATATTTTCGTAGCAGTAAAAAATTATCTGATTTGATAAATGAATAAAAATTTATACCATAAATAAGATGAAAGTAGGGGTTTGAGTGTATACTGTACGATAGAAATTTTTAGCACCATATGCAAGTAGTAGAAATAGTTATACGTAATAACACATACAAAATATCTTGCGAAAGTGGGAAGAAGAGCCATTTATTACGCCTTGCTAATAGTTTTGACAAGCTAGTTGGTTCTGTATCTCAAAAAATTGGAGGTAAGGGGTCGGATGCATTAAATTTCTTACTTGCAGCACTAATTCTTGAGGATAAAATTTTAGAATTAACAAAGCGATTAGATGAAGTAAATCAAGAGCGCGAAAAGTATAGAAACGAGAAAAGAATAGAATATACTGAGGTACTAGATAAGGTAAATAAGATTATCACTAATCTTGAGTGCATAAAGGATTAGCTTCAATAAAGCAAGCAATTAAATTGACTATCTGACTATTCAAGCCAGGAGGGAGGTTTGTCTTACGAGTTATGTAACAATATAATTCGTAATCATCAAGATCAACTATTTTTTCGTATTCGATTAGTTCGCTTAAGGAAAATTTATCAAGATATTTCAATGCGAAATGCCCTAAAAGTATATCGGTTTCTTTGCAACCCCTATGCCAGCTTCTATATATTAATTTTCTTCTGAGTAGTGAGGTATCTGTCATTACAATTAAACTTTTTTTAATTTAAAAGTTAAACTAAATACTTGTCAAGCGAGGCGCATTTTAATATACTTAACATTTTGTTAAGATCTAAATATACAGGTGGAATTAATTTCTAATCTTATCCATCAATTTAGCGATGGAATATATTATTTTTTATCATTTTCTTTAATAATTTCTGTCATAGTATTCGTGCATGAATATGGGCATTATGTTGTTGCCAAAGCATGCAAAGTTAAAGTTGAATCTTTTTCCATAGGTTTTGGTCCTGAAATTTTTGGTTTTAACGATAAGTCTGGAACTAGATGGAAATTAAGCGCTGTTCCATTGGGTGGTTATGTTAAAATGCTAGGAGATACTAATGCAGCGAGTGTCCCAGCTGATCAACAAGAATTAACGGAAGAAGAAAAATTGTATTCATTTCATACAAAACCGCGTCATAAAAAAGCAGCAGTAGTTTTTGCAGGGCCTTTTGCAAACATGGTATTTGCTGTTATAGCTTTTACAATATTTTTTAGCATAGCAGGTTATTATCGCACTCCACCGGTGATTGAAAATGTAATCGAAGGTAGTGCAGCTAAGCAAGCTGGTTTGTTGCCAGGTGACACTATTACACAAATCAATGAGCATAAAATAAAATACTTTGAAGATATTTCACGTGTGATAATGTCGAATCCTAAAACAAGAATGGAGATTGAGTATAGCAGAAATAATGAGAAGCACAGGACCAGTTTAACTCCATTAATAATCAAGGACAAAGACGTTTTTGGCAACACAATAGAAAGAGAAACTATAGGGATTATTTCAGTCAATACATTAAAGCAGTCGTCTTTTCTTGGGGCTGTGAGCTTATCAGTAAGTGAAACTTACCACACTATGTGCTTAACGATCAAAGCTCTCTTTCACATTATTGTTGGTAAAAGGAGTATCAATGAAATAGGTGGACCAATAAAAATCGCAAAATATTCAGGACAATCAGCTAAAAAGGGATTTATTATGGTTCTATATTTTATGGCAATCATTTCAGCTAATTTAGCTGCAATTAACTTGCTGCCAATACCACTGCTAGATGGTGGGCATTTATTTCATTATATCATAGAAGCGGTTATACGTAGGGATTTAAGCTTGAAATGTCAAAAATATGCAGCTATTTTTGGTGCTTTAGTGTTGTTTTTGCTTATGGCAACTGGAATGTCAAATGATATTAGGGATCTTTTTTGAAATAAAATATGAAAAAGCTATTTTATATACTGGTAGTGGTTTTTATTTCTTTTCCTGCCCTGCTTGTTGCTTTAGGAACTGCGGAAAAAGTGCAGGTGAAAGATGTCAAATGTATTGGTAATGAGAGGGTAAGCAACCAGACAATAGGGTTCTATATAAAACTAAAATCTGGTGATTATATAAACGACGATGATATAGACTCAATTATAAAAGATCTATATAAAACAAAGTTATTTGCTAGTGTTAATGCTTACATAGATGATAAAAAAAATTTAGTAATAAAAATTCAAGAAAATCCACTGATTAACAAGGTAGTGTTAAAAGGCAATAAGTTATTTAACAGCAAAGAGCTGCTAAGTAATGTGATTCAATCAAAGTCGCTAACTATTTTAACTGAAACAAAATTGCAAAACGATTTAGTGAATTTAGTCACTACTTATAGAAATAACGGTAAGATTGGTGTTAAAATTGAATATGACCTGAATAAGCTTGATGGCAATAGGGTCAATCTAATTTTTAAAATAAAAGAAGGCAAAACCTCTAAAATTAAGGATATAAGATTTATAGGCAATAAAAACTTTTCTGAAAATGAGCTAGAGCAAGTTATCAAAAGACATAGTAATGACATATTTAGTAAGTTATTTAGAGCTATTTTTAAAGGCGGAAATCATTATTCACCGCAATATCTATTGATTAACACAGAATTGCTCGATCATTTTTATTCATCTAAAGGATATATTCAAAATAATATTCAACCAATTGTTGAGGTTGATAATAACAATCAAACAGAGTTAACTTTTTTGATTGACGAAGGACAGCAGTATTTATTTGGAAATAATGAGGTTAATATTGAAACTGAAATTCAGGATTTGAGCCTAAAAGAAGAAATATTGGATTTTATAACAGAGGAAAACGATAAGATATTTAATAGAGTTAAAATTAATAATACAGTAGAAAAAATAAACAAATATTTAAATGAGAAAGGATATATATTTGCAAAAGTTAATCCAGAGTATGCACAACGTGACAATGTTGTAGATGTAACCTACAGAGTGCTGCCGGGTAAAAAGATTTATATAAATCAAATTACAATTGATGGTAACGATCGCACTTTAGATAAAGTGATCAGAAGTAAGCTAAGTGTAGCAGAAGGTGATGCGTACAATATATCTGAGATTCAAAAGTCACGTAAAAAACTAATGAGTAGTGATTTTTTTGAAACAGTGAAAGTAAATAGTTATGCAGTTAATGATAATGCAGTAAATCTTGACTTAAGTGTTAAAGAAAAAAACACTACTTCGTTGTATTTGGGAGGAGGTGTGTCTCTTCCTGGTGGAGCATTGATTAAAATTGACCTCAAAGACCGTAATTTATTTGGTACTGGAAAAGAGCTCTCTTTTGCTCTTGAAAAAAGTCAATACGTATTTTCTACTGATTTAGAGTTTGTTGAAAATAATTTTAACGATTCTGATACGTCACTAGGCATGGGTGTATTTTATGAAAAACAAGATAAACCAAACACTACTTTTGATAGTTGCAATATGGGATTTTTTACAAAGTTATCATATAAAGTCACAGAGAACTTAACTAATTCCCTTCGCTATTCTTATAAGTATAATCATATACACATGGATAATAAGGGTGGACAAGACACCGATATCTCTGAAATAATACTGGACCGAAAAGGTAAACATCAGATTTCATCAGTGGGATACACGTTGGCATATAATAAACTGGATAATCTATATGCTCCAAAAGAAGGGTATTTACTGCGCTTAAGTCAGGATATTTCAGGATTGGGAGGAAACGTGAATTTCCTAAAATCTGAATTCTTATCTTTTTATACGCACCCTATATTAAGCAAAATTGACGATGATATAACGCTACGCTTTAAGATGGCGGCAGGTCATATTTTTTCTTATACTGATGAAAATCTAAACATTGGCCAGCACTTTTTTAAAGGGGGTAATGAGATTAGAGGGTTTGACCTTTCCGGTATTGGACCAAGAGCAGAAGACAAAAATAAAAGCTCATTAGGAGGCAAAACTTATTTTAATCTAACACAGCAAGTGGATTTTCCTCTACCAAAACTATATGACTATGCTGGTATCAAAGGCTCACTATTTGTTGACTATGGAACACTTTTTGGCTTAGATGATAAAAATAAGAAGTATGAAGGGAAATACTACGATAGCAAGCTTGTGAGAGTGTCACCAGGTTTTGGCTTTTCAATGCTTTCTCCTTTTGGTAGACTTAGATTGGATTTCGGGTTTCCTTTAGTAAAGGAATCTTATGATATAATACCATCACCAAATGTTAAATTTTCTATTGAAGCGGGGATTTGAATGAAATATATACAGTTATTTATATCAGTTATTGCCTTAATTATTTCCTTATTTGTGGGGTATAAGTTTGTAGGATATCAACCTCAGAACACAAAAGCTGCAATTATCGATAGTGACAAAGTCATCAATGAATCTCTTGCTCTGCAAAATATACAACAACAAATAAAGGAGCAGAATTCTAGATTACAACAAGAATTTGAAAGTGAGTTAGAAAAACTTAAGCCATCAAAAGAAGAATTTGAACTTTTGTCAGAAGAAGCAAAAAAAGAAAAGACAGAACAGTTTAATAAGCACACTGTAAATACTAGAGATAATTACGCTAAAAAAATGTTACATTTAGAAGAAAGCTATAGAGACGCAGTAGAGAGTGTTTTTAACAAGATAAAAGAAGTCGCTAAAAAAACGGCAGAAAAAAACAACATAGATTTGGTACTATTTATTTCAAAAAAGAACCAAGTTTTATACTCCATGGATGAAGTTGATTTATCAGATGTGGTATTAAACAATATAAACAAGAAAATACCTGAATTTGCTTTGAAAGGCATTGAGTAGGCTTATGCAATTTAATATCAGTGATATTATAAAAATATTACCACATTCTTATCCGTTTCTCTTAGTAGATAGAGTTATAGAGTGTGATCCTGGTAAAAGTATAAAAGCAATCAAAAATGTGACTTTCAATGAGCCATTTTTTATTGGCCACTTCCCTGGTCATCCAATAATGCCAGGAGTCTTGATAATTGAATCTCTAGCTCAGGCATCTGCTATATGTGTTCTAGGTAAAGAAACAATAGAAAATAAAGTTGTTTACTTGAGATCCATTGAAAATGCAAAATTCAGAAAGCTAGTTACTCCAGGGGACACATTGATTCTTCAAGCTAACATTCAAAGTGTGTGTTTAGGTGTACACAAATTTAGGTGTATTGCATCTGTTAGCGAAGAAAAAGTTGCAGAAGCAACAATCTCAGCAGTACTGCAAAATAAATAAAATCTTCATCTGTAAGAAACAGCATGTACACTTTATAGTATAGCAATGAAGCTGAATTTCAAAATCTCATTTTCGAATCTATATACTCGCAATGGATTAATAAAATTAGATGAGACATTTTTGAATTATATTAAATCATGTGATGAAAGCTTGTTTTGTTCATTAATTGAAGCAAGAGAAAATCGCATTGGCGATAGCCAGTTGATTATAGACCTTTCGTACTTACTTGATGAATTTATTGCAAAACTTTTCAATGTTGAAAAAGAAATAGAGGAGCTAAAGAAAAAGCACAACGACTTTGCTGTAATATATAAGTGCAAAAGATTATTTGTCCAACGCTATGCATTGAAGAAATACACTAATGTGGCGAATATAGATATTACTAACAAACTAAGTCATTTTCTCACTTTGCCAACAACAGAAAAAAATTTTGCTGAGCAGGTGATGCATTGGTTTGAAGATAAAGAAAATCACAAAGAGGAAATAGAACTTGCGGCACAATATGCAGTGTGGAGAGTAAAAAATAAACAGAGTATACTCTTTAGTATCCATAGGAAAATTGACCATGAAAATCTCATACCATTTTCTAAAAAAGAAGTGGACAAAGTTGAAGTGCTGTATTCAAATGAAGTAAAAAGACGATACGGTTTTGATCTAACAAGCAAAAAGGTGAGTTTGAATAAAGCACTAGATAATGCTCACTACTGCATATTTTGTCATAAGCAAAGTAAGGACAGCTGCTCAAAGGGGCTAATTAATAACGACAATACTTTTAAACAATCTCCACTAAAAGTTGAACTGCACGGCTGCCCACTAGAGCAGAAAATATCAGAAATGAATCTGGTGAAAAGCGAAGGGTACAGCATAGCAAGTCTTGCAATTGTGATGATAGATAACCCATTATGTGCAGCCACTGGGCACAGAATATGCAATGACTGCATGAATTCGTGCATATATCAAAAACAAGAACCCGTAAATGTGCCAGCAATTGAAACAAGGATTCTGGATGATGTGCTCAGTTTACCGTACGGATTTGAAATATATTCTCTGCTCAGCCGTTGGAATCCTTTAAATTTTCAGCGTTCATTGCCAAGAGAAAACACCGGAAAAAACATTCTAATTGTAGGCCTTGGTCCTGCTGGTTTTAATTTAGCTCATCATTTGTTGAACGATGGGCATAACGTTATCACCATTGATGGACTAAAGATTGAACCTTTGATCGATAATTTCCAGCTAATTAAAGATTTCAAACACGAAAAATTGAGTGAACGCACGGCAGGAGGGTTTGGTGGGGTAGCAGAATATGGTATTACTTCTCGGTGGGATAAGAATTACTTAAAGATTATTAGATTACTGCTGGAAAGACGTGAGCATTTCGCACTTTATGGAGGCATTCGTTTTGGTGGCACGATTAATGTTGATGACGCGTTCAACTCGGGTTTTGATCACATCGCCCTAGCACTTGGCTCTGGTAAGCCACGAATGATCAAAATAAAAAACATACTAGCTCGTGGAGTACGCATGGCATCTGATTTTCTGATGTCGTTACAACTGACTGGCGCTCTTAAATTTGATTCTATAGCAAATCTGCAAGTTCGTATGCCGATAGTTGTCATAGGGGCGGGGCTTACTGCGATTGACACTGCCACTGAAGCTTTAGCGTATTATCCAATTCAAGTAGAAAAATTTCTTCTTCGTTATGAGATATTAGTTGATAAGTATGGAAAGGACTGTGTTGAAAAAGATTGGACAGAAGAAGAGCACGAAATTGCGAATGAATTTATATCGCACGCAAAGTTGATCCAAGCAGAGCAAGAATTAGCAAAAAAAGAGAGTAGAGAAATAAAAATATTAGAGTTGATGCAGAGCCTCGGGGGAGTGAAAATTGTATATAGAAAAGAGCTAAAAGATTCACCGAGTTATCGATTAAATAGCGAAGAGGTGCAAAACGCATTATCAGAAGGGATTTACTTTATTGAAAACTTAGAGCCAGTTGAAGTTGTGACGGATAAATATAACCATGCTGAGTCAATAAAACTGATAGACACAAAATCCGGCGAAATCAAACGTATAAAAGCACGTTCTATTTTTATAGCAACAGGTACTGAGCCAAATACAGTTATTGCAACAGAAGATAAAAGGCATTTTAAATTAAGTAATGGGTATTTTACTCAATTGAATTCATTGGGAAAAGAAATAGACCCAATATTTTCTCCTAAAATGCAAAATAAAGACAGAATATTAGTATACAAGCAAGGCAATAAAACAATTAGCTTTTTTGGTGACCTTCATCCTTCGTATAGCGGCAGCGTCGTGAAAGCTATGGCAAGTGCTAAGAACGGCTACCCTATTATTTCCCAGCTTTTGAATAGAGTTAATAGCTTCGTTTCTGTCATTCCAGTGTGTGATGTTGTGGGCCAGAAAAAAAATGCGTGGTCAAGCATTGAAGATCTGGCTAACAAAGAATTCTTCAATAGAATCAAAGAGCAATTCGCTGCAAAAGTCATAAAAGTTCAATATTTAACAGATAAAGTGATAGAAATAGTGATTAAAGCACCACTTGCGGCAAAGAATTTTAAACCTGGACAATTTTTTAGGTTGCAAAATTTTGAAACCAATAGCAGAAAAACTAACCTTGCTATGGAAGGTATAGCTGTGACTGGCACTGAAGTAGACAAAAAAAAAGGAATTATTTCCACTATTGTGCTGGAAATCGGCGGCTCCACTAATTTATGCAGACACTTAAGAGAAGGCGAGCAAATAATTCTTATGGGCCCAACTGGCAGACCTACTGAGGTTTACTAAGTCTCAATATTAAAGTGATGCCAAATTTTATTTCAAAAAGTAAATAATTTACTAACGCTCGTGCACAAATTAAAAATAAATTATGCACGAGTGTAGCGTTATGAATTAGGAGTGCTATATTAAAGCTTACCTCACTATTAAAGCTATCGGTCAGATTAGATTAAAAACCTAATCTGACCGGTTTCTCTATAACCCTCTAAACTCTGATATAATTATATGATAATTAGTTTAATTAGTGGTTAATATGCAAATTGATTTTATTCATATATTGAGATAGCATAAACCATATTGGTTTTAATTATTGTGCAACTTTATAAATCGTCACTGTTACTTCTACTGACTGTATTAATAGTTATAGTCCTAAAATTACCTGAAAATTTGAGCATTGCAGTAAATTGGTCTCTCCCAATTCTAGATTTTGATTTATCTTTTCGTACCATACTAATATCTTTTTTATCAGTTGCATTTTTAGCTGTTCTACCAGCACAAAATTTGACTTTTTCAGAGATGCTATCTTTTGCTGCTTACACTATTAGTTCACTTTATGCAGTTTTATCTGAACATATGATATTGGTTATAATATTCTGTGAATTAATGACCATCAGTGCATTTTTTATTATCGCAGCTAGCTGTAGAGATAGTGGACCTGCAATAAGGTACGCTTGTGTACACTTTTTCGTTGGAGTTATATTAATAGCAGGATTGGCACTTCAAAGCACTAACCTGATAATTTTGGGTTTATTGATAAACTGCGCTTGTTTTCCTTTTTCATTTTGGGTTGTTGATGCATATCCTGCTGCATCGCTACATGGCACCACATATCTCTCTTTATTTACCACTAAAGTCTCTTTTTTAGTGATGCTTTTACACACTTATAACCTATGGCAAAATTGTGCTGAAATGTTAGCACTTGTAGGCACCATCACTGCAATTTACAGCATTATATTTGCTTCTCTCGAGCAAAATATTCGCAGATTTTTATGCTATAACGTTGTAGGACAAATGGGCTTGCTGATTATTGCAGGAGGTTTACTCAGCCCTTCGGAAAAAGCAATACCAATTTTGATACTGCATATAATCTTCTCTCTTGTTTATCAATCATTATTGTTTGTGGTCAGCAATTCGATTATTTCACGAACAAAAACAATTAGTTTTAATGGAGTAGGCAAACTGATGTCAGTGGAAGGCATGTGTGCTATAATCGCAATACTTACAATGGCTGCATTTCCTGGAACCGCTGGATTTATTAGCAAATCATACATTACAGCCGAGATTGAAGCAAGTGGTGCTAATTTAGAAGTGTATAAAAACTTATACAAGACTCTAAATTTGCTGCTTTATTTAAGCGTGGGGCTCAAGTTTCTTTATTATTTATTTATTGCGAAAAGTAAGTCAAAACCTTTAGCAGAGGGGGGAGGAAAAATGACTATGATTATTTTAGCATTTATATGCGTTATTGCTGGCAATCCTTACTTACCTATTTACAATAAGCCTTCAATTTTTAATCTTGCGTACAACACAAAAAATATTTGGTCGCAATTTAATTTATTACTATGTACCACTTTATTGTTTATTCCTTTACGCAAGTTATTTTACCCGAGAGTAAATTTTAAAATGGATGTTGATTGGATTTCTAGAGCTTTCATACCCTATATTATCTTGCTGTTCAATCAATTGGTCTTTAAAGTGAGAGAAATGTCTGCCAACGTACTGCAAAACTTGACTAATTCACTTACTAGTTTATACTTTGATAATATTACTAAACTTAAGGAAGTGCTGAGTTATAACTCAGTGAGTTTTGTTTCAGCTTCTTCTCTCTTTTTAATGAGTATTCTACTAATGCTATTATGTTTAAGTCGTTAACCGAAAGTTTAAATTCTGTATTTAGTAAACTAAGAGGAAAGTCGATCATTTCTGAAGATGATTTTAATCTTGCCATGCGTGAAATACGTATAGCTTTAATTGAAGCTGACGTTTCACTTGAAGTTGCGAAAAAATTCATCAATGACATTAAAGATAAAGTGATTGGGGAAAAAGTCATAAAAAGCGTTTCTCCAGCACAAATGATAATCAAAATTGTGCAGGATAATTTAGTTGCAGTTCTCGGATCAGAGAAAAGTGACTTAAATCTAGCAGTTAAACCCCCTGCTGTGATTATGATGGTGGGCTTACAAGGTGCAGGTAAAACAACCACCTCAGGAAAGCTTGCTTTAAAGCTAAAAAAGCAAAAGAAAAAAGTGATGCTTGCCTCTTTAGACATTTATAGGCCGGCTGCCCAGAAACAACTTGAGGTGCTGGGTAAACAAATAGACGTACAAACTTTATCTATAGTAATAAATGAGGAGCCTATTACAATTACAAAAAGGGCACTGGCAGCAGCAAAGAACGATAATTATGATGTATTAATACTAGACACTGCAGGCAGGCTTCATATTGACAATAATATGATGAATGAGTTGAAAGCCGTAAAGGAAATAGCTTCACCTGCAGAAGTTATTTTAGTAGCCGACGCAATGATAGGCCAGGATGCGGTCAACATTGCCAAATCATTCAATGAGGTAATAGGTGTAACCGGCATTATTCTTACCCGTGTTGATGGTGATGCACGTGGTGGTGCTGCTCTTTCTATGAAAATGATCGCCGATTGTCCAATTAAATTTATTGCTTGTGGTGAAAAATTAAGTGACCTCGATGATTTTTATCCAGATAGAATTGCAAAAAGAATACTTAGCATGGGTGATGTTGTCTCATTGGTTGAAAAAGCTGCTGAGATTGTTGGTCAGGAAGAAATTGATAAGTTACAAAAGAAAGTGAAAAAAGGTAAATTCGACCTAAACGACCTAGTGGGAATGTTAAAAACTCTGAGTAAAATGGATGGCATTAGCAACATAATGAAATTCATTCCTAGTTCATTTACAAAAAAGCTAAGTAGCAGTGTGCCAGATGACAATAAAGTGAAAAAATATATAGCCATCATAAACTCAATGACTGAAAAAGAAAGGCAAAATCCAGATATTTTAAATGGCAAAAGAAGACTTAGAATTTCTAAGGGGTCCGGAACAACTGTAACTGACATTAATCTTCTAATTAAGCAGTATAATCAAATGAGCTCTATGGTAAATAAGTTCAGTAAAGTTGACCATAGTAAACTCAAAGAATCTGATTTGATGGATATGCTAAGCAGAAAGTAAGTCAGCAGGTAGTGGAATGAGACAAATCATCAGTAAACCTTTAGCTATATCAAAAGCGGCTTAGGTCTCGCAAAAAAATTTACAGCTTCTTGCTAGCCAAGAAATTTATTATTAATTTTAAGAAATACTATAGCTGACCCAAGCAACACGTCATACCGCCGCGGTATCTCTAGATCCCGCTAACACGTAGCTGGATGACGAGGCTTACCTTATCGGATTGTTTCAACACGTCATACCGCGATTCATTCGCGGTATCTCTAGATCCCGCTAACAAGTAGCGGGATGACGAGCTTATCGTCACGCCGCCGCGAACCGTCATACCGCGATTCATTCGCGGTATCTCATCCGCTAACAAGAGATCCCGCTAACAAGCAGCGGGATGACGAGCTTATCGTCACGCCGCCACGAACCGTCATACCGCGATTCATTCGCGGTATCTCATCCGCTAACAAGCAGCGAGATACTATACCGCCGCGGTATCTCTAGATCCCGCTAACAAGCAGCGGGATGACGGTTGTCGTTTAGCTACAAACATTAAGAAATTTACCAAACGAAAAAAAAGGCAAAAGAAGCCCTAGTCATTGTCTATTTTCAGTATTGGCGTTTTTTAAGTCTTAAACACTGCAATTTAGCTGCTTTTAAATGCAACTCACCTTAGTTTAAATGTTTAAGAAATTTACTAGGCAGAAAAAAAAGGCAAAGAAAACCTAGGGTAGCTAGTATTCAAATTCTCCCTTGTCTATTTGACGTCTTTTACTGTCTTAAACGCTTTATAAGCGCGTTTTGGCTTGTATAGGTAAAAACCTAAAAGTTTTATAAAGACATGAGGTGCACATAGTGCAAAAAATTAAGCATGATTTACGCCAAATACAAAGTTCCCTTTGTCGTTTTAATCTGCAGATTGCGAAGATAAATAAATAGCTTCAGTTTCATGATAAGGGGGCTGGCGGAGTTTGTCAAGTAAGTTTTTTCGTTTCTATTGTAATGACAGTTATGGCCTGTGCAAGAAATCTATTGATTTACAGCAGGTTCTTTGTTACAGTCCACAGTTATGCAAAGAAACTTAAAGCCTCATGAGTTTATTTACAGCCAGTGGTTTACATAATTTGGAGCTGTATAGCTGAGTATTGTATATGATAATATTAATAACAAACGATGATGGTTTTGGAAGTGAAGGAATAAAATTACTCAAAGAGGTTGCACGGAATTTTGCGTCAGAAATATGGATAGTGGCACCAGATACTGATAGAAGCGGAGCTGCAAGATCTCTTGATTATCCAGTGAAACAATCTATTGGAATAAAACAACATAGTGAAAGGGAATTTAGTGTGTCTGGTACTCCTGCAGATTGTGTCATTATTGCGCTAAATAAAGTTATGAATAAAAAACCAGACTTAATATTGTCCGGAGTAAATATTGGATCAAATGTCGGGAACGATATTTGTTATTCAGGAACAATTGGTGCTGTAATGGAAGGTGCTGCAAGGTCTATACCTTCTATTGCGCTAAGCCAAGTTTATCATGATAAAATAGACTGGCACAATACAAAGGTTTTTGCACCAAAGGTTATTGCCAAGCTAGTTAAGGTTGGTTGGCCTAAAAACATAGTGATGAGTGTAAATTTTCCTGCTACGGAAAAAGTAAAAGGAGTAGAATTTGCTGAACAAGGTGAATATAACATTGATGGGGATTTAACTTTTACTGAAAATTCGAATGGCTCTTTTAGCTTAAATTGGTCTCGAGAGCACTCAGGCAGTGGTAGTATAAATAAAATAAAAGAAGGATTTATTACTATTACACCGGTAAAATTAGATTTTACAGATTATGATACATTGAATACTATGAAAAATTCTTGTGCAGACGAATTTTCTTCTATAGCTGACTGAGAAAAACATTTGCATTGCTCCTAATAGATATTTTCTATTGTGTTATCGCGAGCAATTATTTTTTCTTCACCTGTATCCATGTTTTTAATCTTTAAAGTTTTACTACTCAATTCTTCATCGCCAAAGATTAAAGCAGCTTTAGCATTTGCTTGATTTGCTTTTTTCATTCGGGTTTTGAGCGTTCCGCTATATTCATAGATTACATATAAACCATTTCTGCGCAATTCATTCGCAAGTGTTATGGCATATTCTTCAGCCTCTCTACCGATTGGAATTAGGTAAATAGATCGCTCTTCTTTCGGAGAATAATTGATTAACTCCATTATGCGCTCAATACCCCCTGCAAATCCTATTGCTGGAGTGTGTTTTCCACCTACTGAAGATACTAAATTATCGTATCTTCCACCGGCAAAAACTGCCCCTTGTGCACCTAAATCCTCTGTAACAAACTCAAACACTGTGTGGCAATAATAATCCAAACCTCGAACTAGTTTATTGTTTACGGTATAAGGTATATCAAGAATTATTAATCCATTTAGTATTTGTTCAAAGAAATCTGAGGACTCTTTCGTATAATAATTGCTGATTTTGGGCGCATCAGAAATTATTGATTTATCTTTCTCGTCCTTGGAATCCAGTATTCTGAGTGGGTTTTTGATCAACCTATTTTTGCTATCTTCTGATAGATCATTTTGATACTTTGTAAAGTATAAGATCAAAGCTTCTCTATACTTAGTTATTGTCTCACCATCACCTAAACAGTTGATTTCCAGCTTTACATTTTTATTGATGCCAAATTCAGTTAGTAAATGCTGAGCGAGTGATATCAATTCAATATCAGCTTTTGGATCTTCTATGCCAAAAACCTCAAAATTTATCTGATGAAATTGCCTTTGTCTTCCCTTTTGCGGTCTTTCGTAACGAAATGCAGGCCCTGTTGAAAATAATTTTATCGGCATTTGCAGTTTTTTTTCAATTAATAGCCTGACAATCGCTGCAGTGAACTCAGGACGTAAAGTTATGCTCTTTCCCCCTTTATCATTGAAGCTATACATCTCTTTAGTGATGATATCTGAGCTATCACCTAAAGTTTTTGTAAAAACCTCCGTGTACTCAAATATTGGAGTTTGGGCGGGCAAAAAGCCGTATAGACTTGAGATTCTATTTGCTGTTTGCTGAATGTATTTAAACTTATACCACTCATCAAATAGAAGGTCTTTCGTTCCTCTAACTGTTTGATTAGTCATAGTGTGGTCTCTATACCTGCAACCTCTGGTATGTGGTAGCTCAGCATATTCTGCACTCCTTGCTTTAAAGTAATTGCAGCACTTGGGCATCCAGAGCAAGCTCCTTGTAACTCAACATAAACTATTCCATCTTTATAGCCACGGAATTTGATATCACCACCATCTTGAGCAACTGCAGGTTTGATATAACTTTCCATCAATTCTTTTATTCTATTTACAATTTCTATATCATTTTCATCGAAAAATTCCTCGTCTGGATCATTCACTCCTTCTTTATCTAGTGCTTTTCCACCTGAAGTCAAGTGATCCATAATTGTAGTTAAAACTTCCACTTTTAATATATCCCAATTAATTCCATCCAATTTTGTTACTGAAATAAAATCATGACCAAAAAACACTCTTACCACATGTTCTATTTGAAAAAGATTTGCTGCTAACTTGGAGTTTTTTATTTCATCTGCGTTTGAAAAATCAGCCGTTTCTCCTTCGTTTAGAATTGCAAATCCAGGGAGAAATTTCAGTGTGTTTGGATTTGGTGTTTCTTCAATCTGGATGAACATGTTATTTACCATGACGATTATAATTGTTACTATTTAATCATAAAATGATAAAAAAATATACATGTCATTCATCTTTTTCCTTTTTTTGATATTCATAGTAGTTACATTTGTCTTGCCTAGCGTTGTTGTATTTTTTCTTTTCCTGACAAAAAAAAATAACATAAGTTTCATGATGAACTCTATATTGAGTAAGTTTTTGAACGAATTTAATAGCAATAGAAGTTGTACTGAAAATTACACTGGTGATAACATGTCCAAAGATGAAGCATTAAAGATACTAGGACTGAATCCTGAGGCAAGTCAAAATGAAATCAATAAAGCATATCAAAATTTAATGAAGTTAGTTCACCCAGATAAGGGAGGCTCGGAATATTTTGCGCAAAAGCTAAATGCGGCACGTGATAAATTGTTAAAAAAGTGATCTTAAAAAAAGTTTTCGTTTAACGAATTTCTTCCTTTGCTTTTTCTAAATACTCCAATATTGCTTCATGTAGTGCAGTCCATGTTATCTGTTCTTCCAGGGAAGGTATAAATTCTTGTCTCCAAGCATTCTTAAACTCCTGAAACCACTGTTTCTCAAAATCCTGAAATTCTAAAGAAATATCTGCTTTAAAGCTATCAATTAAACTGGAAACTTCTGCAGCTTTAGAGCTATCTAGTGATTTTAAAGATAACACTCCACTCTTTAAAATGTCTAACTCTTCCAATACATTAAGCTTAAATGGTTCATAGAGTGAAGACCATATGCGATATCTTAAATAAGAATCATAGTATAACTTAATTTTGTACATTAAAGTGGTAGATGCATCAGGAGAAATGTTATTCTCATATTGTGCAAGAGAAGATAATAAATTCTCATAATCTACTTTGCTTAAACATGGTTGTAGAGTCGATTTAATTTTTTCACTAAAGGTTAGATAACTAGAAGAAATGCCATGACTATATTTACTAAAGAATTCAGGAAATATATCTGCTTGTTCTAATTTAAGAGGTAAATCTTTTCTAATTTCTCTTGGTAAATTATGTATTGAAAACTGATAAATAACCCATACAAAATTCTCATCAAACTCATCTGAGTAATCAGCATTATTATCAGGAAAAATTACATTACCTTTCTTATCACTCCAAGGTAATATCTTATAGAAAAATCTGTTCAGCCTTTGTTTTAATTTCAAAATACCTTCATTTCTATCACCTGCTTTATACAATATTTCGCCCATTTGCTGTTTAGCATCTTTAGGGTTTATTCTGTCACTTATGTGCAATCCAATTCCATTTTTCTCTAATAACTCCCAATCAAACAATTTGTGTGGATCTGGTTTACGCATTGTATAGCCAAGCTCTGGATCATGCACTATAGTTCCTATTTCAGAATGACTAAATATCATATCCCTTTTAATTTTAAAACGCTCCATAAGGTATAAAATCAGCTCTTTAACAGATCTCATTTGCTCTTCCGGGAAAGGCTCAAGTCCTGTGTTCACAATTTCAATACCTACAGAATAGTTGTTAAGCTTCTGCAGCTCTTCAAGCTTGCTATTTATCTTAACTCTTGCATAACTAATACCAGCATGCCATGCTTCTTTCTCTAATGGAACCATTAAGGTGATGCTGCCATCCCTATCGACAATAAAATGAACTGACAATCCTCTAGCATTCAGCGTATCTTTTGTACCTTTTAGTGTTGATGTTTCAGTATGGTGAACTATAACCATTAACACTTTTTTACCTGCCCTATCACCATAATTTAAAGCTGAAGCTGGATCTAAAAATAACAAATCCTGATCTTTCAATAATGGTAATTTTTCTTGTAAATCTTGAAAATCATTCTCGATATTGCTTGAACTGGATACTTGCCCAGATATGAGAAATGCTGAGACAGTAATCAGTAAAACTAATAAATATTTGTTGACTTTAGATAGTTGGATTTTCATACCATCTTCATAAACACTTTGTAGATAATTTTTCATTATATAGTTAGAATAGGGTTGTTGAATAAATTTACAAGACAAAATCATACTAGTCTGGTAGTAGTAACATGTTCAGAGATGGAGCATTTAAAGTGCTAGGAATAGATTCTGGAGCGAACCAAAATGAAATCAATAAAGCATATCAAAATTTAATGAAATTAGTTCACCCAGATAAAGGAGGCTCGGAATATTTTGCACAAAAGTTAAATGCAGCACGTGATAAGTTGCTGAAGAGGTAATTAATATTGCTTTAAAGTTTTTATTTGTGCGTAAAGGATAAGTTGCTACAATAAAAAAATAAGATAAAAGTAGCAATGGACATGTGTTCAGAAAGGTTTAAGTTATGCAGGAAGATAACAAGAAAGAAACAATAAAAGAAGAAAAAGGCATATTAGGATGGATAGAATATAGATTGCCTATATTTTCTTTTCTAAAACACACCGCTTCTTATCAAGTGCCAAAAAACTTAAATTATGCTTGGAACTTTGGCTCTTTGGCTGGTATAGCGCTAATTTTACAAATAATAACAGGTATATTTCTTGCTATGCACTACACTCCGCATGTTGATTATGCGTTTAATAGCGTGGAGCGTATAATGCGTGACGTGAACTATGGATGGCTGATACGCTACACTCATGCTGTCGGGGCATCGCTCTTCTTTATGGTAGTCTATGTTCATATAATGCGTGGGTTATATTACGGATCTTAC
The DNA here is from genome assembly GCF_964026765.1 of Wolbachia endosymbiont (group A) of Chalcis sispes. Taxonomy (NCBI): domain Bacteria; kingdom Pseudomonadati; phylum Pseudomonadota; class Alphaproteobacteria; order Rickettsiales; family Anaplasmataceae; genus Wolbachia; species Wolbachia endosymbiont (group A) of Chalcis sispes. Next base: position 41,547 of record NZ_OZ034697.1, on the reverse strand, counting down.
AAGAGGCCACGAGAGATGGTGTGGTTTGTTGGTATATTTATATTTTTTGCAATGATGGCAACTGCCTTTATGGGATATGTATTGCCTTGGGGACAAATGAGTTTCTGGGGTGCAACAGTTATAACCAACTTATTTTCTGCTATACCTTTAGTTGGCAATAAAATAGTTATATGGTTATGGGGTGGTTTTTCCGTTGATAATCCAACACTTAACCGTTTTTTCGCTCTGCATTACCTTCTGCCTTTTGTTATTATTGCTTTAGCTATGCTTCATGTGATAGCTCTGCATAGGTTTGGCTCTGGTAACCCAAGTGGAGTTGAGGTAAAATCAGATAAGGATACCATTCCTCTCTATCCTTATTATATAGTCAAGGATTGCATAACTTTTGGTCTGTTTTTTGTAGTTTTGTTCGCATTTGTTTTCTATGCTCCCAATTATCTTGGGCATCCAGACAATTATATAGAAGCTGACTCTATGGTAACTCCGGTACACATAGTGCCAGAGTGGTATTTTTTACCTTTTTATGCAATGCTACGTTCGATTCCAGATAAACTTACTGGTGTGCTTACCATGTTTGCGTCTATTTTAGTGTGGTTTTTGTTACCTTGGCTTGATAAATCAAAAGTTAAAAGTGGTGCTTATCGCCCGGTGTTTAAGAAATTTTTTTGGGTTTTTGCAATAAATTTTGTACTTCTTGCCTGGCTTGGAGGACAAGAGGTAAAAGAGCCTTACATCACTATGAGTAGGCTATCTACTCTTTACTACTTTGCATACTTTGTGATAATTTTACCACTGCTTAGTAAGTATGAAAAGCCAAAAGAACCACCAAAAACCTTAAGTGATTCTGTGCCGGAGATGAGGTGATGTCAACTCAAAGCAGATCTCTTACAAAATTCTCTGTCATCCCAGAACTCTCTTCTTTCACCCCAGAGCCCTCTTCTGTCATTCCAGAACTCTCTTCTGTCATCCCAGCACCCTCTTCTGTCATCCCAGTGCTTGACACTGGGATCCAGAAAAAAAATAAATGGATTCCAGCATCATGTACACAACTGTATGAACGTTGTATACAACACACAGTGTCATTCCACTATCTTCCGTTGTCATCAATTCGAAATTTACTAAAACAGTGGTTACGCATGGGATCTAATGTATTTGCAATCTTCTGCATGTTATTTCTATCTAGTCTTATATCTGCAGAAGAGTTTAAACCATTACCAAATAAGAAAATAGACTGGAAATTTGATGGAATTGTCGGATCTTTCGATAGAGAGTCAATTCAGCGTGGCTATAAAGTGTATAAAGAAGTCTGTGCTGCTTGTCATTCAATGAATAGGGTAGCATTTCGTAATTTGCAAGATGTCGGTTTTTCTGAAGAAGATGTAAAACAGATAGCAGCTTCTTACCAAGTTAAAGATGGTCCGAATGATTTGGGTGAAATGTTTGACAGACCTGGAGTACCTTCGGATTATTTTATTGCGCCTTTTGATACAAAAGAAGCAGCTACAGCAAGCAACAATGGTGCAGTCCCACCAGACTTATCATTAATTATTAAAGCAAGGCATGATGGTGCAAATTATGTCTATTCATTGTTAACAGGCTATCAAAACGGCGAACACGATGAAAATGATTTATATTTTAATTCGTATTTTCCAACAGGCAGATTAGCTATGGCGCCACCACTTTCTGAAGGAATGGTGGAATATGATGGTGCAAGGCAAGCCACAGTTGAAAATATGGCGTATGATGTGATAAATTTTTTACAATGGGCAGCAGAGCCAGAATTAGAGCGCCGGCATAAACTTGGATTAAAAGTAGTGGCGTATTTTATAATTTTAACAGTGTTTTTTGTATTAACTAACAACAAAGTTTGGAGCAAGCTCTATAAAAAGAAGTGATAGTCAATTTTGCCTCAAGCACAATGGTTGTCATCCAAGTAGCTAACACTGGTTCCTTTATGACGGTGTCATCCGAGTAGCTGACACTGGGATGGCTTTGTCGCATCGTACCTTATACGGTAATAATTTACGATAAATTCATGTAGCCATTTCGAATTTAGCCATACCAATGTCAGTAAATTTATTAAGCAAATAGCACTTAATGAGCAGTTCTTTTTCACGATTTATAGCTCTTTTCATAGAAGTCCGGATGTGATAAGGATAGATAATGATAAGGAGGTTGAATGCCAGCAGCATATAGTTATGATTTAAGAAAAAAAGCAATGGAGGCGCTAGACGAAGGAGAAAGCAGAGAAGCAGTGGCAGCAAGATTTAAGATTGGACGAACTACTTTATGGGAGTGGCAGCACTGTAGGCTTGACCATAAATTATGTTAAGATAGAAAATGACTATTTTAGATAGAGCTTGATGTAATGCAGTGCGATACAAAATAACGGTAGAATATAATGGTAGTAATTTCTCTGGTTGGCAAAAACAGCAACACTCTGCTAACTCAATCCAGGAGAAGATAGAAAATGCTATATTTAATTTCAGTGGTGAGAAAATTGCCTTGTACTGTGGTGGCAGGACTGATGCAGGGGTTCATGCTTTAGGACAAGTTGCTCATTTTGATATGGAAAAGGAATTTGAGCTTTATAGAATAAGAAATGCAATAAATTATCATTTAAAATCAATTCCTATAGTCGTGCTCAATGTAGAAGTTGTAGATGATGCGTTTCACGCACGGTTTTCAGCAAAAAAAAGATATTACGAATACAGAATAGTTAATCGCTATGCTCCTGCCGCTCTGGAGACAGGTTATGTATGGCAAGTGTTTAGTCCACTTGATGTAAATATTATGCGTGAAGCTGCTAAACATCTACTTGGAAAACATGACCTTTCAAGTTTCCGTTCAAAAGATTGTCACGCCGCAAATCCGATAAGAACAATTGATGATATCGATATAGTACAAAACGGGAATCATATACACATCAAAATATCTGCTATTTCCTTTTTACATAACCAAGTGAGGATTATTGCGGGTACTTTAGTTGAATTTGGAAAAAATAGAACCAATCCGCAAGAAATGCTACATATATTAAGCCAATGCAAAAGAAGTGCTGCTGGGGTTACCGCGCCGCCTTTTGGCTTGTATTTGGTAAAGATAGATTACTAATTTAATAAAAAGTAACGTTCTTAGTGAAATAAGTGCCATACCGCCGCAGTATCTCCAGATCTCGCTAACAAGCAGCGAGATGACGAGTTTAAGTTCTCATTGGCATCACTACATATAATACACTTGAATCATCTTCATCAGTGATAATTGTAGCACTATTACCATCGGCTAAGCTAAACTTACATTTATTTTTTATGCAAGATAGAACATCAAGCAAATAACGCGAGTTGAACCCTATTTCTATAGGGGCTTCATTGTAGTCCACTTCTATGGATTCAGTTGCATCACTGCACTCTTGGGAGTTTGAATGCAGAGTTAGCAGCTTTTCTTGTAGTGAGAATTTAATAGATTTTACTTTATCAGATACAACAACGGAAACTCGATCTATAACATCTGAAAGTTTTTTACTTTCAATAATCATATGCTTATCTTGAGATGCTGGAATAACTGCTTTATAATTTGGAAAAGTTCCATCTATTAATTTTGATATTAGAATATATTCACCGCATGTAAACTTGATTTTTCTGTCTGAGAGTTTTACATTAATTTCATTACAATCGTCCAATATTTTTAACAGCTCCATAACAGTTTTACGTGGAATGATCACACCAAATTCGCCATTGATGTTCCCAGGCTTTGGCCTCTTTATACATGATAAACGATGGCCATCAGTTGCAACGCAGTACAGAAACTGCTCATCTGTATGTAGATATATTCCATTTAAATTATACCTTGTATCATCTAGTGATACAGCAAATTTTGTTTTAGTTAATAAGTCTATCAGGTCCGTATTTAGTAGAATAAAATCATGTTTATAATTGTCTTCTTCAAGAGCAGGAAAGCTGCTTGAAACTACATTCGGTAAAGAAAAGTTTGCATTTCCGCAAGACATCAATAATTTTCCTTGGTTGTTTACTTCAAAATTGACATCCAAATCAGCGGGTAACTTCTTCACTATGTCATGTAAAGTATGCGCTGAAATTTTTACTTCTCCTTCTGTTAATACGGTTGCAGCAAGTGAGGCAAACATTGAAATGTCAAGATCAGTTGCCATTAATTTTATGCTGCCGTGTTGTGCTTTGATATTTATACACGCCAAAACATCTATTGCATTACGCCTTTCAACCACTCCACTTACTCTGGATAATGTATTTAAAAGACTTGTGCGGCTCACGCTAAAACGCATCTGCTCGCACACAGAATTTTGCTTTTTGATTTCTGTATCTACACCTGCAACCTCTGACATTGCTAACTCTCAAAAATATATTTTAAATGATATCCACATCCCATATAAAGTAAAGTGCTATTTATATTTCCATTGAAAGAGTAGTCTAGTTTATACTATAGCTGGGTATTCTGTTACAATAATTTACTTTGTATGGCATAAATCATGCATTTTTTGATACGCTTTTTGAAAACCAAGTAGGGAATAAGTATCATCAATGGTCACTGTTTTTGTTTTTCCATTAACTACCATTGATAATCCCTGCTTCATTTTTAGAATGAGATCTTGATCTATTTTTGTATGCTCTGCCCACGCAAAACTTCCCTGTATTATGGGCAGTGTATATTTAATTTTTTTGTCGATATTGAGAGCTACAGGCTCCTTATCATACTGAAAACCAGAGGTAACGCTTACCTCATCTGCTTTTTTATCAACATAACTAACCATTACATACGGCTTGCGATTGGTTGTATAATATTCGCTTTTTTTTTTAGGATAGGATACAATATAACATACTTTCTCTCCATCTTCCAATGCAGTATACACGAGCCAATCTTTATATTTTTCCTTCAGTTGCACATCACTAACTGATGCAAAAGCGTCTATCGAAAAAAATATTAGAAATATAAAAAAACTACGCATGCAAACAAAATTTCAAACTTTCAGATTGTATATATTGTTTTACCTTAGCCATCGCCTGCTTAGCCAACTGCCTTATTCTTTCTCTTGAAACACAATATTTTTTACTAAGTTCATCCAGAGTTTGAATGTTTTCAGACAAATATCTACTGATAAAAATGTCTCTTGCCCTTTCGTTGAGGCTCGCTAGTGCATTGTTTAAAATTGCTTCTTTTAATTCTTTTTCTTCATGATTCTGATAGGTTACTTCTTGACTAACCAAGTTACATGGGATCATATCTTGTAGCTCCCTTTTAGAGTCATCACCTATTTTTATGCAATCGTTTAGCGACTGATCCTTACAAGCCATACGGTAATTCATCTGCAGAACGTCTCCTTCGGATACAGAAAGCTCATTAGATATTGCTTTTATTTCTTCATTATTTAAGGTTTCCCTGTTTGTATACTGTAAAATTCTTTTTTTTATTTTACGTAAACTAAAAAACAATCTTCTTTGTGCTTGCGTTGTGCCTATTTTCACAAACGACCAAGATTTCAATATAAAGTCTTTTATTGAAGCTTCAATCCACCACACCGCATAAGTTGAAAAACGAAACCCTAAATCAGGATTAAACTTTTTCACTGCATGCATTAAACCCATATTTCCTTCCATGACCAGGTCCATCAACAATAGTCCATAATTTTTGAATTTCATTGCAATTTTCACTACCAAATTCAAATGGCTGGTAATCAATTTATGAGCAGAAGAAACATCCTTATATTGGTTCCAATTTTTTGCTAATCGTACCTCTTCCTCTTGAGACAGCATAGGAAATTTTTGCACCCTAGCAATATATTGCATGAGATTGGTTCTGCTATCGACACATAAGTTTGCCATTGAGGTCAACATAACAACTTAAATTAAAACTTCATGCATATAATATATTGATTTTCCAGCAAAAATTCAAGCTTTGATTTGAAAAAAGTACAAATTTTCCATCTAATTTCTTGGAGACAGTAGGCCGCAGTGTTAGCTAATTGGATAACATTATGTAACTTTAGATGATATTCTACCAGTACAATGGTAAACGTTATAGCTTAAACACATAGCAAATAGTGTTATTCCAGTGCCTTGACACTGGAATCCACATTTCTTTTTTCTAGATCCCAGTGTCATGCTACTTGAATGACAAGAAAAAACCCACTGGGATAACAAGACTGAGATAGACTAAAAATTAAACGCTACTCCAGCTTCTGCACCAACAGTGCTGTAAAGGACTGTATGTCCTCCTTTGTCTTTCTCACCACCGCTTTTATCGAAATTAGCACCATAAGAACCGAAATAACGAGCTCCAGCATAAAGTTTGACTTCTGGAGTTACATCATAACTAACACCAGCTTTTACTTGACCAGCAAAACCAAATTTACTTTTTTGATCATTCACAGCGTCTTTCAAAGGAGTGCTAATATACGCTGCACCAACACCAACACCAACATATGGAGTGATAGGCATATCTTCAATTGCTATATCGTAATAAACGTTAACTAGCCCTGAAATTGCTGTTAAACTGTTTGCAATAGTATCTGGCGTAAATTCTGCATCTGTAACATCATTTTTGTTTAGGTATGAATAAACTCCTTCAACATCAACCCTGATGTCGTCCATTTTGTAACCAAATGCACCACCACCAGCTATAAAAGATGGTTTTAATGGACTGTAATCACTCTTGTCTTTCCTATAGGTAATACCATCAACTTTTGTGAAAAGAGGTAAAAATTCACCGTTGTATTGCAAACGAACGTAGTAGCTAGTTTCTTCATCACTTATTGGACCAACAGGATCTGAAAAAGCAGAGTTTGATAAACTTAGCAACGTTGCTAAAGCGGCTGCTGAAAAAAACTTTTTATAATGCATAATTGTCCTCGTAAAAAAAATTAAAGTTCCACTTTAGTAGTCTAAGTAACAACTAAAGTTAAGTCAAGTGCTAACTTAATAACACAAAATATTCTACATTTTAACTAATTTTTAGGAGAAGACAAAGATTTTATTAATGAATAAATACGACTTTTGATTTTTTGGTATAGCTAACACAGGTAAGATTTACTATCGAAAGACCTCGTCATCTCGCTGCTTGTTAGCGGATGAGAAATCCACAACTGTACGAACATTGCAATTTGGGCCTACCAGGAGGGCAATGCCTCTTATCCAAGTACCATCTTCTTGTCATCCCAGTCTGGGATCCAGGAATTTTATTAAGTTGGTAAGCATAAAAGTAGCCGTTTTATGTTAAAACACAATGTTCTTGATGAGATTACGGCAAGGCTGGATTCCAGACTGGAATGACATCGTTTACTATGTGCCATATTGCAATGTTTGTACAGTTGTGGAATGAATCACGGTATGACGTAGGGCTATGCTAGTATAGGTACATTATATGAAGAAGTACTAGCGTTGGGAATATTAGAAAAAAAATACTTACACTAAAAGAAACTTCAGTAGTAAATTCAAAAAGGAAGTTTAAACCCAGATGGTAAACCCATCATACCTGCAAGATCAGAAGTTGCATTCGCCATATCTTCTTCTGCTTTTTTAACGGCATCATTAAACGCTGCTGTTACTAAATCCTCTACTATATCTTTTTCCTCATTTCTCATAAGTTCTAAGTCTATGTTCACCTTTTTAGCTTTATAGCTACCTATTTTTATGACTTCCACTAATACAGAAACTTTGCCACCACCAGAAATACCTTGAAACTCTTTTCCAACATATTTTTCTTGAGCTTCTGCAAGCTTTTTTTGCATCTCTTGCGCTTGTTTCATTATTTGACTAAAATCCACAACTTACTCCTTATTTTCTATATTAACTACTTTTGCACCTTTAAACGTGTCAAGGATATCCTTAACTGCAGGTGCATAATTTAAATTACTCACTTCCCTGTTTATATAACCTGTATCAACTGCAATAACCCACTCTTGCTGAGTCACCTGGTTTAAGTAATTTTTTAAATCATTGCAAAAATTACTATCCAACTTAGATACAGCTTTTAATTTTAAATATCCAGGTTTACAATCTATTAATTGTAGATTATTACACAGTTGTTTGTAAAGATAAATTTGGTTACTTCGCCTTAATAGTTGCAAAATCTTATCAAAATCGTAATTTTGTTGTTTATTTTCCACATGGATCCCAGTGTCACGCACTGGGATGACAGAGTGGGGTTGTTGTTTACTTTCCACATATTTTTTTGGATCCGAGTAGTCAGCTACTTGGATGACAGAGGGGGAAGGTGCAACAGGTCTGCCCTGTCTATTTCCTTGCTCTACATTCTGCGAAAGAACTTTTTTGATCACCTGTTCCGGAGAAGGCAGATCAGAAAGATAACAGAGGCTAATTAACATCATTTCAGCAGCAACATCGTTGCATGTTGAAGTTTTTATATCTTGAATACCTTTAAGCAACATCTTCCACAATCTCGAAAAAAATATTAAAGATCTCTTTATACTTAAATCTTTTATCCTATTCTTTTCATGCTCTGTAACTGCATTATCAATCTCTTTTGTAATCAAAAAACGGCATACTAACTGAATTGTTTGCAATAGACCTTCAAAAATACTAAGTGGGTTTGCTGTTTTTACCGCCTTGTCAAACACTGATAGAGCTTTCTGTAAATCACCTTCTAATATTGCCCCTAATAGATCGAATATAATATCTTTATCCACTAGGCCAAGTATGTCTGTCACATTTTTAGTGGATATTGCACCATCTTTGCTATATAGCACTGCTTGATTCATCAAAAACAAGGCGTTACGCATTGAATTTCCAGAGTGTCGTGCAATTAATTCTAATGCTCCCTTTTCAATGGAATAACTCTCTTTTTGTGCAACATCATTTAAACGTTCCACTATTTTAGCTACAGGAATGTTGTGTAAATCAAATCTTTGACAACGTGCAATAATAGTTATTGGTATCTTTTTTATTTCCGTAGTTGCTAAAATGAACTTTACACTAGATGGTGGCTCTTCTAGGGTTTTAAGTAATGCGTTAAATGCACTGCTAGATAGCATGTGTACTTCATCTATAATGTAGACTTTGAATTTAGAGCTTATAGGTGAATAGCAAATATCTCCCAGGATTACTTTAATATCGTCAATGCTAGTGTGACTTGCTGCATCGATTTCAATTACATCTGGATGGCTTGAATTTTTTATTGCTAGACAATTTTCACATGATCCGCAAGGTTCAAAAATTGGCCCCAGGGAACAATTCAAACATAAAGCTATTATCCTTGCAGTGGTGGTTTTACCAACTCCACTACTACCAGAGAGCAGTATAGATTGTGGGATTTTGTTTAAAATAAAAGCATTTTCTAATACACGCACTAATATATCTTGACCTACTAGATCTTTGAAGCTACTAGGACGATGTTTTAATGCTATATTCATAGCCTCGGATAAAACAAATAATGAAATAGGTATGCAACCCAAAAAGGTTCTGATATGGCTGCTTCATTTCTGATCTGACCAAATTACAGAGTTTTTGCCTGCATACCTTATAAAATATTATACTTTTTTTTTTATTTAGCAAGGTATATCCTATATTAGCTCTATAATTTGATATGTTAAATTTTTTACAGTGCTATTTTGAAGTAAACAAAAAGTTAGTTGTCATGCAAGTCACTACAAGATTGTCACTCCAATGTTTATTTATGTCATTTCAGCGCTTATTTATGTCATCCCAGTGCCTAGGCATACAGCTGTATGAATGTTGTGATATAAGAGCAATTTTTACCGAAAAGGATGTCATCCCAGTGCTTGACTACTTGGATCCAGAAAACTTAACTGTAAATGAGCGCACTAGGCAATTGTATAACAAGAACTGGATTCCAGTGTCAGCTACTTGCATGACACTACCTGCTACGCAAACTTCTGTGGACTACAAAGAAAGTTCGTACAGTTGTAGGTCAAGCCATAGAGTAACAAAAAAAGGATATTGGTATAACAAAAGAGGAACATTATGATTTTATATCATTTTCCTCTTTGTCCATTTTCACGAAAAGTTAGAGCTTTTCTAAAAGAAAAAAAATTAGGCTGTGATCTAGTGTATGAAAATCCGTGGGAAAAGCGGAATGAATTTATGGAGATCAATCCAACCGGGCAAGTACCAGTGTTAATAGATAATAACTTTGTAATAGCGGATAGTAATGCCATTTGTGAATATATAGAAGAGACTTACAATAGCGACGTCAAATTACTTGGTTCATCCACTATTATTAAGTCTAAAATACGCGCTCTAATCAATTGGTTCGATAACAAATTTTACAATGAAGTTACTAAGTATATTATGAATGAAAAAGTAATTACTAACCGCAGCCCTGACTCTAGATTTCTTCATGCAGCTCAGCATAACCTGCCTTGCCATATGGAATACATCGAACACTTAATTAACAAGAACGTTTGGCTTGCAACTGATAAGTTCACTTTAGCTGATATTACTTTAGCATCGCATATTTCCGTAATGGATTATGTAAGTAGTTTTCCATGGGAAAAAAGTAAAATTTTAAAAGAATGGTACTCCATTGTTAAATCAAAGCCTTGTTTTCGTGAGATATTATTAGAGAGGATTTCTGGTTTAATCCCTCCTAAACATTATGCTGACCTTGATTTTTAACTTATGTTAGCTTTAAAGCTACAGTCATTCCTTCATCAGTTGGAATCAATATAGAGAAATATTTTTTTTCATCTGATAATCTATTATTAAACTCCCTCATGGCATGCCATGATTTTTCTGATACTTCTTTTGGAGGCGATTCTAAAAATACTGTGTTAAACAGTAGAGTGTTATCTGCAACGATTAGCCCATCTTGTTTAATGTATGACTCTGCCCAATCTAAATACTTAGGATAACTACTTTTGTCAGCATCAATAAATATCATGTCAAATGGTGCTTTTGCTGATAATTCATTAATTTTTTCCAGTGCATCGCCTTCTATTAGAGTAATTTTATCACTTAGATTAAAAGCACTAAAATTTTTTTTTGCTATTCTTGAGTGTTGAGGATTATTTTCTATTGTATATATATGACCGTCTTTTAGTAGAGCTTTTGCCATGCAAATCGACGAGTAACCGTATAACGTGCCAATCTCAACAATACTTTTGATTTTTTGGATTTTTATAAATAAACTTAATAGCTTTCCTTCTTCAGGGCCAATTTGAATATGTTGCTTTTTTTCAAGAATACAATATTCTTCTATTTTTTTATATTCTTTTGCAAATAGATTTCTTATGTATGACAATTTTATACTAAAATTATTACGCATATATTATAAATTAGGGAGACTTAATTCATACACAATTTATAAATATAATAATATAGTTTAAAATAATAAAAACATTTATTTTAAGTTATTATTTCATAGTATAAAATTTTAAGTGACAAAAATTATTATATATCGTACTATAGTTAACTAGTATAATAAACAGTCGATTATTATGCTAGAATTAAAGGGATTGTTTATGCGCATTTCTCTTTTTAAAATATAATTTTTATAATCAATTAGAGGGGGTTATATGTCTTATACTATTGCTGGTGAAGTTGAAACGTTAAACAAAAAATCTAACAAGAATAAAGGGGTTATGTTACTACATAATCCAGCTTATCGTGAAAAGTATAAAGAACGTTTTGATGAAGCTCAGAGAAAAGTTATGGATATGGTTCAGTTTTATGATGGGACAATAGTATTAATAGAGAATAAAATCGCTATGTATTACTACACTTGGCACAGTAAAAAAAGAGAGTTTGAGCGTAAAAAACAACAAACAGTAGTGAAAAACAATGACTCAGCATAGAGTCTTTTATATGGTAAGCTACAGTGGTATTACTTCACTATAGCTTTTCCATATAATTTATCTATCACATTAGTGAAATATTTCAGCTCTTTATACCCTCCATGTTTAACTTTATTATGCTCTATATATGATTTATCATCGTTAAGCTTGATGAAAAATATTGGAGTGGCTGTGATACCAAGTTTATTAATTGCCAGTGATTTATCATTTACGATTTTATCCATTATTTTCTTATCATTAATGCATTGGTTAAATGCATCTTGCTTTAAGTTGCTTAGTGCAGCAATTCTTTGTAGTAAAGTCAAATCACTTAAATTGTAGTAATTCCACGAATCTATTGAGTTAAAAACAGCTTTGTTAAAATTAAAGTAGTCTTCTTGTTTTTCGTAGCAATGACTTAGCATTGCAGCCTTTAGCCCTCTGTAATCCAAAGGAAAATGACGAAATATATATAACATCTTACCTGTGTCTATATATTTCTCTTTAATTTTAGGAAAAACATTCCTATGAAAAAGAGAGCAGTGATAACAAGTTAATGAAGCATATTCTATCATTAGAATTGGTGCTTTTGGATCTCCTAATAATTTATCATTAGGTAATGGCGATAATAGCTCATTTGATGTTATTTCATTGGGTTTTTTTTGAATGTATTGGTTATCGGATAAATCTTGCTTAACAACTGCATAAGAATTAACACTTATGAAAATTAATAAAAACAATAGTCTAAAAATCATTACAATATAAACACTTAACTTACTAAAAAAAATTATACATTTATATTAATAATGTCAAGATAACTTTTGTTTAGCAAGGCTTTCAGCCCTATCTTTAAATGCAGCAATTATTTTACTTTGTGTATACTTATATACTGAGTTTAATAAAGTGGAAAATGAGTTGGACTTAAACTTAAACTCTATATAAAACTTTACCATAGTTTTATTTTCATCTATGGGAATGAATTGCCATTCATTGTATAGATGTTTAAATATTCCATTTGATGATACAGCTTTTATCCAACCTTCATTTGTTCCACTTGGAGAAAGAGAAGTAACTTCTGATGTATATCTACCTTTAATTCCATGAAAAGCTGCGAGGAGATCCACAACCATTTGGTTGTTAATTTTTTCTTTTATATAAACGGCTTTGCACCAAGGAACAAAATCAGGATACCTTTCAACATCAATTACAATTTGGAATACTTCATTAGGCAAACATAGGAAAACACCCTGTTCTTTGTATTGATGAAGCATAAATGTTAAACCAATCAAAATAGGATCCGTATCTACCGTCAGCCTTAGTAGATTCCTGAGACTAAAGTTAAGGTGGGCATCGCGTATCAATTTCAACGAAATTAACAGAGGCAATTCCCTTGACTAGAAATTATCGCTCGGGAAATTTAACTTAACTCATAACGCATAGAACAGACCCTTAATTAATTGTAGATGATTTATACAAGGTGTGTCTATAGATATATTAAAGCTAGCGATTATTATTTAATCTTTATTAAACTTTGCATTCTAAGTATCATAGCTAATAAATATATCTTATGAACATTACTAAAGTTTTAACTATCATTGTTTTTATTGTAATTTCTTCAAGTGCTTACACTAATTGTACAGATCACAAAATTTTTGTGCATACTATGAAGCAACAAGTGGATGGTATATCTACAAAGGAGAATAAAAAAAACCGGGAATGTGTGCAAAAAAAGCTTCAGGAGGTCATTCAAAACAATGTTAACCTCAAAGGAATATCGCAATTCGTCATAGGAAAACATTGGGCTTTAGTTAAACAAAAAGAAAAAGAAGATTTTTTAAGAGAGTATGAAGTGTATCTTACGCGTTTGTGCGTTAAAATTTTATATAAATACATGCATGATAGTGAAATGATCATAATGAGTACAAAAGCAGTTGACGATGAAACTTGCTTAATTGGTACAAGATTTTCTTACGGTGATGAAGAATTTACAAATATTGATTTTAAAGTTACTAAAAATAACAGTTCTTTCTTGATAAGTGATGTTGTAATGAGTGGAATAAGTATTGCTATTAATCAACGTTATCAATTTAGTGAAAAAATCGACACGCATGGCATAGCAAGCGTTATAGCTGAATTAAAATGCAATAACAATCCATGATATATATGCCTCATTGGCCTAAGCCACTTGGTAGCAGGCCGAATGATTTTTCTCTTGATCGCATAAAAGGCTTTCTTAGCAAACTAGATAACCCCGAGAAAAAAGTGCCTCCCGTAATTCATATAGCTGGAACTAATGGGAAAGGCTCAACACTAGCATTTATAAGATATATAATGCAAGCAGCAGGGTATAAGGTACACGCATACACTTCTCCACATTTGGTGAATTTTAATGAAAGAATAGTTATTGCAGGCAGTTATATCGACGATAATGAATTATATAGCTTGTTAGAAGAATGCCGTGCCGTAATTGCAGAACAACCTATCACTCTGTTTGAAGCTGCAACTATTGCAGCTTTTTTAGCTTTTTCTCGTCATAAAGCCGATATAACTTTAATTGAAGTGGGTATGGGTGGAAGACTTGATACAACAAATGTTATAGATAGTCCGATTTTAACAATAATTACTTCCATTGCACTTGATCATACGGAATATCTTGGCCCTACTATAGAAATTATAGCAGGTGAAAAGGCTGGAATAATGAAACCTAATGTTCCTTGCGTGATAGCACCACAAGAAAAATCTATAATGAACACGCTAGAATACCACGCAATAAATAAGAAATCTCCCCTATATAGAGGAGGTTTTGAATGGAATTGCAAAAAAAAGAACAACAAAATGGTTTTCCAATCAGCTATTCAATCAATAGAATTTCCTTTGCCGTCTTTAAAGGGTGATCATCAGGTGATTAATGCAGGCAATGCTATTGCAGCATGTAGTATTTTAAGTGGAAAGTATGAATTTGATATTGGAGAAGAGGATATCACTTCAGGTTTACAGTGCACTTATTGGCCTGCACGGCTAGAGTCTATAAAAGAAGGTAATTTAATTTTCCTACTACCGAAAGATTGGCAATTATTTTTAGATGGTGCACACAATAATGATGGTGCTAGAGTACTATCTCAGTGGGTAAAAGATAATTTTGCTGAAGGTATTTATATGGTTTTTGGTGTTACTAGTAACAGAAATGTGGAAGAGTTCTTAGAGCACTTAAAGCCATATATCAAGCTACTATGTGCGGTTTGTGTTAAGTCTGAACCTAAAGCAACAAATACAAATTTGATTAGGGAAAAAGCCAATAACATAGGAATAAAAGCAGTTGAATGTGAATCAATTGGCGATGCAATATCAAATCACATATTAAAAGCCTCTACCCAAAACGTCAAAACCATACTAATCTGTGGCTCATTGTTCCTAGCTAGAGACTTCGCTATGGAGAATAGCTAACTTTGATGATATTAACTGACCGATGGGGAAATAACTTTGATTGCTCATAGTACTGCTTGGCTTTTCGTTATCGACTTCTATAAACTGATCATCACCTTTAAATTGCTCCTCAATTGAATTTATAGCTGTCTTTTTGAGAATATAATTACTTGCAGCATTTAAAATAGGTGAAGTAACAATTAAAAGCGTGAATGGTAATGAAAGTAATAAGCCGGATAACATCATAGAGTTAGTTATACCAAAGCCGTTGGCAACTAAATCTAATCCCACACCGAAAAACATTAAAGATGTACAGATTGTGTTGCTCAAAATAACTGAATTTTTTAGCCACTTTAATTTAGTCCTATCACTCTTTGAAAAATTTTCGCATTCTTGGTCAAAGTTAAACAATAATAAAATATTAGTCTGATAATTAAACTCTTTCCCATTTCTAGTATAAATGCTCTTAACAGCTAGACTCAAAATAGATCCTGCTAACAAGGGAGCAAGAAAACCTACTGCTATTGGTACATTAGAAGAAATACCATTAATTATTAAAAATGCAATTAATGTGAAGGATACTAAAAGAACTCCTAAGAGATTTGAATAAGAAGAATATTTTACATAAGCAGTTACATTATTGTTAATTGACTGCTGCTTATTATAGAGTTTATTTCTGCACTTATCATCTAAGTATTTTTGCAATTCTTCATAACTGCGACTCCACAACTTACCGCGTAATTCTTTTATTAAATTATTTCTTTTATTGAGACCTTTCTCCAATGGCTCTATTATAAATTCTTCAAAAAATGGCTTATTTAATGCAATAATCTTAAATTTCTCCTCCGCTTCTTTATTGTTTGGGTTTTTATCTGAGTGATATTTTAACGATAATTTACGGTATTGTTGACTAAGCTTTTTCTTAATATTCTTAATGTCAGAATTTACCACATCCTCCTTTTGAATATTAAATGTTAAAAACAACTGCTTTAAAGCGTGGTACTCATTTTCATTCAAAACATTTCTAGCCACATTACACCTACAAATTAACTAACTATTAATGTTCTATAATATACATATTTCCAAACTATGTCAATTATTTCATAAATATCTTTGGTAAAAATTATTTCTGTTATGACTAGCATGATAAGTGTATGAAGCGACTAAAATTGTCATTACAGCGCTTAGTGTACGACAGTGCTCCAACATTTAGGGTTGCAGTTTTCATGGCAGATCTGAGTAGCTGACCCATCTAAGAGGTGTCATTCAAGTAGCTGACACTGGAATGGCTTTGTTGCATCGCACCTTATACGGTAGTAATTTACAATAAATTCATGTAGCCATTTCGAATTTAGTCATTTCAGTGTTGGCTACTTGGATGACACCACCTGCTATGCTGCAAATTGCAACGTTCGTACACTAAAGTATAGTGTGTTACTAACGAAGGCAAACAAATATCTGCTTTATGAAAACGTTAATATTTTTCATTGAAATAATACATAAATACTAGAAAAACCTTGGCAGGTTATTCGCGTTTGATTATCATAGAGAATTATATAAATCAATAAATGATCTATGGCAAGTAACCCAGAAGAAAGAAATAGTGATAAACAAAAAGCGCTAGATAACGCAATAAGCCAGATTGAAAAAGCATTCGGTAAAGGTGCAATAATGAAGTTGAAGCAAAACCCTGTAGAAAAAATAGACACAATATCCACAGGATCAATTGCGCTTGATTCGGCTCTAGGTGTTGGAGGTCTGCCAAAAGGGCGTATAATTGAAATATTTGGCCCCGAGAGTTCTGGTAAAACCACTCTTGCCTTGCACGTGATTGCTGAAGCACAAAAAAAAGGAGGATCATGCGCATTTATCGATGCAGAACATGCATTGGATGTCTTATATGCTCGTAAACTTGGGGTAAGCACTGATGATTTAGTGATTTCACAACCAGACACTGGAGAGCAGGCGTTGCATATTGTTGAGTATTTAGTGTGTTCTGGTGCGGTTGATGTGATAGTTATTGACTCTGTCGCAGCATTAACTCCAAGAGCTGAAATTGAAGGTGATATGGGTGATCAACATATGGGGCTGCAAGCAAGGCTTCTAAGTCATGGGCTACGGAAACTAACCTCTGCCGTTTCAAAAGCGAACTGTATATTGATATTTATTAATCAAATTCGTATGAAAATAGGAGTAGTGTATGGAAATCCTGAAACTACCACGGGTGGAAATGCATTAAAATTCTATACTTCTGTAAGGCTTGATATAAGAAAAGTTGGTGTAATAAAAGACAAAGAAAATATTACAGGTAATGAAACAAGAGTTAAAGTTGTAAAAAATAAAGTTGCTCCTCCATTTAGAGAAGCGAAATTTGATATAATGTACAATGAAGGTATATCAAAACTCGGAGAAATAATAGATATGGGAGCAAAGCTTGGTGTGCTTGAAAAAGCAGGCGCTTACTATTCATATAACAACACACGTCTTGGGCAAGGAAGAGAGAATGTAAAAACTTACCTAAAAACAAACAAAGAAGTCGCAAATGAAATAGAAACGAAAATCAGAGATTTACTCAGAAATCATGATAATTCTATCATAATAGACGAGGATAGTGAGCAACTTTTAGAAGAATCAGTTTTCTGATCTAAACTTAGGTATTAGATTTTGTGTTGGACGGGTCGTTACAGTATGACGGTAATTCTATGTGCTAATATAACAATCTGTAATGTTACCTTGTATCAAAAAGACTTTGCTGAAGCAGTTAAAAAAAGCTTTTCATGAGAAATTATAAATGATAAATTGTTAACAATAGGTTATTGTTAATAAGATTATGTGTTTTGGTTTACCTAATATAAACAGGGAAGGTTATTCATTTATAGTAGTTTCCTTTATAGTAACGTGTATAGCATTCTCTATATCTTGGGGGTTTGGCGTTACGTGCTTGTTTCCGACATTATTGTGTACTTATTTCTTTCGTGATCCAGCAAGAGCTGTGCCAAACAATAAGAATCTTATATTAAGTCCTGCTGATGGTGTGATTTCAAAAATTGAAGAAGTTAATTATCCTTTATCAGCAGAAAACGGAGAGGAGAAGAAGTTTACGCTTGTTAGCATATTTTTAAGTGTTTTGAACGTCCATGTGAACCGTATACCAATATCTGGTACGATAAAGGAAATGAGTTATAAAAAAGGCAAGTTTGTATCCGCAATGAGCAATAGGTCTAGTAATGAAAATGAAAAGCAGGTTATTGTAATTGAATACGAAAAGGGGAAAGAAATTATTGTGGAGCAAATAGCTGGATTAATTGCACGTCGTATCGTTTGTAATTTAGGAATATCCCAGAACGTAAAAGCAGGTGAAAGGTTTGGAATTATAAGGTTTGGCAGTAGAGTGAATATCTATGTTCCTGCTGATACAGAAGTCAGAGTTTCAGAAGGGCAAACTGTTATTGGTGGTGAAACAATTATAGCAAACTTAAATAAGGAAAACGTTCAAGAGAAGCTTACTTTTGACGTTATATGAATAACGATGGAAGTAACAGTAGATTCTTACCTATTACTAAATTATTCCCAAACTTTATAACTTTATTGGGTTTATGTTCTGGTCTCACTTCACTTAAATTTACATTTAATGAACAATGGGAATTCTCAGTAATTTTTATCATCATTGCAGCAATAATAGATGGAATGGATGGCAGAATAGCTAGAATTCTAAAATCAACTAGCGATTTTGGAGCCCAGCTTGATTCTTTTGCAGATTTTCTAAATTTTGGTGCAGCGCCTGCATTTCTTTTGTATTTTTGGAAGCTAAACGAAATCAAAGTCATAGGTTGGATTTTAGTAATGATATACGTAATCTGCATATCAATAAGACTTGCAAGATTTAATGTTTCGCTACACTCAGAACAACCATACTGGGAAAAATTTTTCTTTTCTGGTGTTCCAGCTCCAGTGTGTGCTTTACTTTCTTTGTTACCAATAATTATTACCTTTCAATCTCATGAGAGTGAATACTTACTTCTCATAGAGCGATTTTTTAACACAAGAAACGTAGCTTGTTACTTTCTGGCCATTTCATTTTTTTCGATAAGTCACATTCCAACTTTCTCTGCAAAATATATTTATATTCCCAAAAGCCTATCCTATATATTTGTGTCATTTTTTGGAGTACTTATTGTATTTTTCATCAGTAAGCCCTGGATGACTCTACCAATTTTAGGTATAGTGTATACACTTACTATTCCAATAAGCATCGGGTTTTACATATATTTTACATATAAAACTCGTTAGCTAACAAAAAATAGAAAACTGCATGATTTTGAAGATAAGTGAACTATTAAATTCATTTCTGTATATAAAGATATTCAACATTCCATTTATAATTATTTGGGTAATTGCAACTGGAATCTTTTGTACTGCCCAGTTCAAATTCATTAACTTTAGGTTACTTAAATATGGAATACAGACGCTATTCAATCTAAAGTGTAATAACAGCAACAATGGCATAATCACTCATATTCAAGCGTTTGCAACAGTAATTTCAGGAACAGTTGGTCTTGGAACAATATCAGGAGTTGCAATAGCTATCACAATAGGGGGCCCAAGTGCAGTTTTTTGGATGGTAATTACCGGAATACTTGGTATGTCGATAAAGTTTGCCGAGGTGGTGCTTGCATTTACTTATCGCTCTGAAAATACAACTGGCGGGGCTTTTTATTACATGAAGTACGGGCTTGCAAAAATTGGATTTGCAAAAACTGGTAGATTTCTTGCCTTCACTTATGCGATTATGCTACTTATTGCAATGATTTTGGGCGGTATACCATTTCAAGCAAATCAAATAGCAGCACTATCAAATAACCTCCTAGAATACAACGCATCCATTATTATATCCCTGCTTGTCTTTATTGTAATATTGGGAGGAATAAAGCGCATTGCTTTCGTTTCAACGAGCTTAGCACCAATTATGATAGTG
Organism: Wolbachia endosymbiont (group A) of Chalcis sispes; assembly: GCF_964026765.1. NCBI lineage: Bacteria > Pseudomonadati > Pseudomonadota > Alphaproteobacteria > Rickettsiales > Anaplasmataceae > Wolbachia > Wolbachia endosymbiont (group A) of Chalcis sispes. The sequence continues at coordinate 21,370 of NZ_OZ034697.1, read as the reverse complement.
CTATATGTGGGTATGTGTATATATTTAATTTATGTAAACGGAAGTAATTTGCTGAATGCTCTATCCATAATATTCCAAGATATCTTCAATAAATCAGCTATAGGAAGCGGAGTATTGAGCGGATTAATAGCCGGAGTGAGAAGATCAGTGTTTGCTAACGAAGCAGGTACCGGAACAGCAGCTATAGCACATTCAGCTGTAAAAGAAGAAGATCCAATTAAAGTTGGGTGCGTTGCAATGATTGCACCACTTATAGACACAATATTAATCTCATTTTTGACTGGTATTGTGATAATTATCACTGGTATGCATAGCACTGATAACGTGGGTGATATTACACTAATTAGTTCGATATTTTCAACAGCTTTGCCCTTGTTCAGCAAGTTAGTTTTTCCGCTAATGATGTTTTCCTTTGCATTTTCCACAATAATAGCTTATTGTTACTACTGTGAAGTTGCTTTGCTGTATTTATTTGGTAGTAAAAAAATACTGATACCGTTCCAAATTCTTATAGTGGTTTCAGTGTATATCAGCTGTATGTCAAAGAATATAGAATTTATATCTTATCTAGGTGACAGTTTGTTTATGTGCCTTATGATTCCAAATGCTGTTGCAATATATCTACTAAGAAGGGAAGTTTTGAATACAATAGATTCTTATTACAATTCTAAAGGGTATTAACATGATTTATAGATTGCTTTGTATGGTGTTATTTTGCCTATTGTTTAATGATGTGTACGCTGCTTCAGGTTTTTACGAAAGTTATGACGCTGTGTTGAACGGAATAAATAATTTCATGAATGAAGTACTGTTTTTCAAGATCCTTTACGTGCCATTTATAATCCTTCTACTAGTTTTTGGTTATGTGTTTCTAACATTACGGTTTGGATTTCTCAACATAAGAATGTTTAAGCATGCATTTGCTATTTTATGTGGAAAATATGACACGAATCACCATGATGGTCATATTACGCATTTTCAGGCATTTATGACTGCACTTTCAAGCACAGTAGGTCTTGGAACTGTTGCTGGAGTCGCAATTGCAGTTTCAATGGGAGGGCCAGGAGCGGTGCCTTGGATGATGATTACAGGTTTTTTTGGTATGTCAGCAAAATTTGCTGAGGTAACGTTGGCGTTTAGACATAGAACAGAAGATCAGGACCAATTGTTTAGTGGTCCCTTTCAGTATATAAGGAATGGTCTGGAGGAATTTGGATTTAAAAAACTTGGTATTGTGCTGGCTGCCATGTATGCAGTATTCTTTGTATTATCAGGTCTTGGTGGAAGTGTAGCGTTTCAAACCAATCAAATGGTTTCAATATTATCTGGCTATTCAAGTTGGGTAGATGGTCACTCTTGGTTTCTTTCTTCCATAATCTCTGCGCTGCTTGCTCTAGTGATTATTGGCGGAATTAAAAGGATAGCTAGAGTATCTTCTGCACTAGTGCCTATTATGTCACTTATATATATCTTTAGTTGTATTATTATTATTGCATTTAATATTCATAACCTTGGTTATACGTTAAAAATATTATTTTCCACTATGATAGATTTCAATGCTGTTGGTGGAGGGATGGTAGGAGCATTTGTTGCTGGAATTCAAAGGGCAATCTTTGCCAGCGAAGCGGGTGTTGGTTCTGCTTCAATTACTCATGCAACAACTAAAGATGAAGAACCAGTAAGAACTGGGCTTGTTGCTATGATAGAACCATGCTTTGACACAATGTTAATTTGCTGTTTAACAGGAATAACAATAGTAATAACAGGTGCATACCAGACTAGTGTTGGTGAAGGGATATTAATTACTCAAAAGGCATTTGAGACAGTTTCTCCATGGTTTCCTATACTTTTAACCATAGCTGCACCTTTGTTTGCATTTTCTTCGGTAATTTCATTTGTATATTGTTGTGAAATGGGGTGGTTATATTTGTTTGGTGCAAAAAGTATAGTGATATATCGCATAGCGGTAATAATTGTGGCGTTTTTCTCTGGCCTTTCTAAAGACATAATGGCTATTGCTAATATTGGCGGAACTTTATTCTCTTGTTTAGCTCTTATCAACATGACAGCGCTTATACTGTTTAGTAATCAGATTAACGAGGAAGTTCAGTGCTACCTAAAAAGGCTGAGGAATAATAAAATCAATTAAATTTTGGCATATGCGGAGAGGTATAGCTATAATAAGTAAGATTTCCCTACGTCATACCGCGATTTATTCGCGGTATCTCAGCATAGATCCCGCTAACAAGCAGCGGGATGACGAAATTTTGCGATTATTAATCAGTAAATTTTACCTGTGTTAGTTATAGTCCTTACACTATCCTACATACTCGGTTCAATACCGTTTAGCTTAATTATTACAAGAATAAAAGGGATAAACTTAAGAGAAGTAGGTTCAGGAAACATTGGTGCTACAAACGTTGCAAGGACGGGAAATAAATTTCTTGCTGCTTTGGCATTATTTCTGGATTCCTTTAAGGGATTTATTGCCGTTTATATAGCACAACAATTTTGTGATAATAACGATTTTTATATATATGTATCTGCAATTTTAGCAGTTTTAGGACACATGTTTCCTATTTGGCTAAAATTCAGTGGAGGAAAGGGCGTTGCAACCACTCTAGGGATACTGATAGCATTTAACATTGATATTACTTTAGTATTCGTAATAATTTGGATAATAGTCTTTCTTGCCTTTAGATACTCTTCCCTTGCTTCACTCAGTGCTACTTCAACGGCTGTAGCATGGTCCTTTTTTTTTCAGAGGAATTTGTTCTTAACATTACTAATTATAGGAGCACTGGTCTTCCTAAAACACCACAGAAATATTGTGAATCTTCTGCAAGGTAAAGAGTATAAATTTTATAGATAATGTACTGCCAAATTATTGACACTTAAACTACGAGACAAATTGCTTGACGGTATGATTTTGTCCTCTTTGTTTAAGTCTATGATTTTTGCTTTTGTTATATTCTCTACTTCTTGAGGTGTTAAAAGACCATCTTCAATGAATTCCTTTTTTGTTTCTCTTATTTTTTCATAAAGTTGAGTAACGTGATCTTTATTTCCTTCATATACACTTTCAATTTCTAACTCTAGCTTATGTGAAGCTCCTTTTTTTAACATTTCATCCATTGCTGCTTTTGTTACTTTTAACCTTTCTTGCAAAATTTTCTTTATTTTTTCCTTATCATTTTCGTTATTTTTACTGAGTTCTACATATACCCTATAACATCTTTTTTCTCTTGGGAGCATTCTTAACCCATCTAACATGCTAATTATCTGACCTTCAATAGTCTTCTCAGCCTTTAATTTAAATTCTGCTACTTCTTCTTCTATTATCTTATTAGCTATTCTCTTAGCTCCATCCAAAGATGAATCCTTGAGAGAAAAATCTGTCTCGAGTAGATCTCGATTTAATAGCTCTAAGAATACTTTTTTTCCGATGTTTTCGAGTAAACTTTCTTGGTCACCTAAACCATGCTCCTGCAGTTTATTTCTCATGTGCTGAACCAGCTCACAACATTGTAATTTATTTAACTTTATAGAGCTAATATTTTTCATTAACGTCAGCACAATTTGTTCACTATATTGAGAAGTAATACTCAATAATTTTCTCATTAAAGGAATACTTACTTCTGAAATAAAATCATCAACTATTTTTTGACTTTCATCATCTTCATAACCATTTTGAACGTCATACCAAGCCTTAAAAATTTCTTTATTGTTTTTCTTGTTTTTTAACCTGTCTAACATGAACTTACGTGCTTCATTTTGTGCTCCTGGAAGTAATATTTGCCTAGGAGGAGTAAATCTAATTTCTGGATCAGGATGAATACCCTCTAGCGTGCTTAACATTCTATAGATAATACCGGTGAAGCAAGTGTTAGGAATTCGCTCTTTTCTAGAGAAAGTTTGGCTATCAAGCAAATTTGTAATTAACGCGTCTTTTTTATTTTTTACAGCTTCTCTGTCTCCATCATTGCAGGCTTTCAGAACTAAAAGTAAAATCCGTCCACCTGTAAAGCGGGAGCTATACTTTTGATCATCTTTGCAAAAGTCATTTAAAAATGTAATTACCCTTCCTTTATCCTCATCACTAAATTGACGATAATTAAGTTCATTTAAATCATTTATATATTCAATAAATTGCTTAAATTCTCTATCATTAATAACGTCTTCGGATACTTTTTCACCATACTTATCTTTTAATTTATCAATATTTTTAATGATATCATCATTTAATTGATGGGGCAGTAAATGTTCAAGCTTAACATCAAAACTATTAACCATACCACGTAAATTCTCTTTTATACCTTCCAAAAAGAAATTTATAGAAGCTTTAAGCAGCGTAAATGGGTTAAAATCTTTTGGCCTTAGTTCACTCTGCAATAAAATTAATAGCATTGTAAGTGGTATAGTTCCCAGTAACGAAATAAGCAAGAAAGTGGTAGTGAAAGTTAGATATGTTATGAAAGCAGAAAACAAGAGGAAGGCTGCTACCTTGATTGTATTGTTTTTAAAAAATATTTCCCAATATTCCCTTTTGCTCATTTTTTGCTGTTTTGCCGTTTTTATTTCTTTGTAGATATAAAGAGTTTTAATTTCAGACCTGAAGAACATAGTACCAAGAGAAAAAAGAACATTAACAGGATTAGTGATAATGCTTAACGAGACAAAAGCTCCAAAGTAGCTAACAAATTTTAGCTTACTAGAATCCTTTGAAGGAAATTGTATTTGAGAAATACCTATCATAGCTTACCTTCAACATCATTACACTCTAGTAATAGCATAATAATTTAAAACGTCAATGTTTAAGTATCTTATTATCCGCACACTCATCGTATTCGATCTCGACTGTAGAGTGTGCTATCTCGAACTTATCTAGTAATATTTTTTTTATTTCATATAAAACATTGGTGTGCTGCACATTTTGCTTTATTTTAGCATGCATGGTAATTATAAAATAATTATCAGACAGCGACCATGTATGTATGTGGTGCACATCTATCACTTCAGGTAATTCTGATGTGATCTTACTTTTTATCTCTTCAGCAGATATACCCTCAGGCGTACCTTCAAGGAGTATATGGCAAGAATTTTTGAGAATTTTATAGCCGCTATTTAGAATTATCACACTAACAAATACTGATAAGATTGGATCTACTATTTGCCATCCAGTAAGCATGATAATTATAGATGCAAGTATAGCAGCTACAGAACCTAAAATATCTCCTATAACGTGTAGTACAGCACTTTTTATGTTTATATTGCTCTCGCATTTACTATGTAATATAAAAAAGACTATTATGTTAGAGACAAGACCGAGTGTAGCAATTATTAACATTACTTTCCACTCAACATTGACTGGAAAAATAAACCTCTTTATTGACTCAATTATAATGATTACTGCAATGAGGAATAGAGTTAAACCATTAACAAATGCTGCAATTATCTGCAACCGATGATATCCGTATGATCTCTGCAAATCGGATTTCTTAGCTGAAAACCTATGTGCTAACCAGCTTAAAACCAAGGCAAAGAGGTCAGTGAGCATATGCCCTGCATCTGACAATAGAGCAAGCGAATGTGAAATTATTCCACCTACTATTTCCATAAACATTGTTATCGCAACTATTATTATGGAATAGATTAAGCGCTTGGACTGCGCCGCTGAGTGTTTGCCGTTGTGCACTGCTGTCATATAAAATCTTTTCATGAACAAAAACGTGGGTAACACTGGGTTCGAACCAGCGACCGCTTGCACGTCAAGCAAGTGCTCTACCAACTGAGCTAATTACCCATCGTGGTTTTAGTATAGTGCTTTGGTGGAATGAAAGTCAATAAACCACTTTGCTTTTGTCCTTGTCCAATGTGATTCCGGAATATAGCTGTATAGAATTTCAGCCATATTCTAAATTTTACATATTAAGTTAACTATCTATACTTTATTTATTAAGATATAAATTATATTAATACAGGGATTTACGTTTTTTTTAGGGAAATTACTTTATGCTTGATATTGAAAGATCAGCAAATTAGAGGTTAAAATTATGACAATTAGTCAACAAATAAATAAAAATATAACTAAAGAAGGATACTTCAACAATAACGGCAAAGGGTTTAATTCGCCACATGTTATAGAAGTTGAAGATTTAAATATTAAAGTAGAGGTTTATTCTCACAATTTAAGAGAAAGTAAAGTTACTAACATTGAAAGTGAGATAAGAGAAACAGCTACTAATTTTAAAAACGCATTCGAGTTAGAACGCGGCAGTTCAGAACAAACATTTAAAATTTACATGTTTGATGACAAGGATGATTACACTCACCTTGGTGGAAGCGAGCGTTTCGGTTCTTACCTTGGAGACGAAGGTGGTAAATGTTACTACAAAGGGAAAGCTGACGTTTTTGCTGAAATGTACGTCTACCAGCAAGGTGGCGTTCATAACCTTCAGCATGAATTTGCACATGGTTTAACTTACTTGGCTACAGGAGGCAAATCTTTACCTACAGTATTAATGGAAGGAATTGCAGACTACTTTGAGCATCATTCAGATCATAAATTCAATTCTCAAGGATCAAGTATCGACAAAACTGAAGCTGCAAATTTGGATTTAGATAAAATTTTAAGTTTAGAATACTCAAAGGACAGCGAAGCAAATAGCTTGGTTTATAAAACAGGTCATGCGTTGATAATGTACTTACAGGAAAAAGATCCTAGTTTATTAAGAGACTACCTAGATGCTTTACGTCAAGGTAACTCAGATGAGTCAAAAAGTTTCTTGAAAGACATAAAAGGACACGATACTGACTTCAAAAGTTGGCTTGCTGAGAATGATACAGAAACTGCAATGGAACATCTCAACGCTTTGCAAGTTACAAAAGGAGATTTCATAGCAATTGGTCAAGAAATAGTGGGTGGAGAAATTAAAAACGTATCCTACTATAAAGCAAATATAGAAAAAATGGATGGAGAAAACGTTGGAAGTTTTTCTCCTGTAGAACACGTTGCATTTTATGATGTTGCTCGTGCTATAAATAGGGCAACAAATGATACACTTGATATATCAAAGGAATATCATTTCCTCAAGGTAGTAAAAACTTCCGATGGACAGGATAAACTAACTTACTCTGACCAACAAGGTAATGAATATCGAAACAGTCAAGAGTATAAAAATCAGGCTTTAAGGATATTATCAAAATATGATACAGAAATTAAGAATCAGGTAGATGAATTTGATAATTTGAATAAAGAACGTGGTGAAATGTATCAAAAATATCATAAAGGAGAGATTACTATTGAAGAGTTACGTAATGAGGAAAATACAAAATACAGACCAGCATTTTTAAAGTTTGATCAACTAAAAAACAAAGCTGTTGATAAGATTGAAAATAATTCCCAAGCAGCAAAAATATTAGATGGGCTGGTCAATATCGATCCAAACTTAATCAGAGGTACTCATATTGATCTACAAGAAGGTAAGATTTTTTCTATGCAAGCTCATGGTCAAGGAGATATGGGTGCACTGTCTATATATGACGGAAATACAAAGCTTGGAGAATTATTGAGCGAATCAGGATTTTTTAAGCAAGTTGAAGGCCAAACTAAAGAAACTTTCGTTTTTGAGGATATATTACACAACTTAAATGTTTCATACGAAGGTGGTGCTTACATGGCAGTTACAAAAGAAAACGGTCATTATAAAGCTTCCCTAATAGATGGCAGAACAGTTGAACGTGATGAATACTTTGATGAGGCGCATTTACATGAAAATGAATTGTTGCATCCTAGCACTGGACACATCCAAAAAGATTTAGATTCTCTGCTCCTTAGAGGTACCAAAATTTTGAATCATCAGGATTCAGAGCATGCCCAATATTCTGATGAGCAAAAGGCAAATGGAGTAATCGTAGAAAAAGGAAAACTACTGGATAATAAGGGAACAGATAGGACAGACGACGATGTACACGAAGCGGTTGTAAAACAAGGAGGCGAAAATTTACATACATTCAAAAATATGGGCTTTTATATTACCGAAAAAGGTGATCTATTTATTCATGACCATGGAGCAAATGTAAGGTTTCAACTACCACAAAGTATTACTCATCTAAAATTAGTGGAAAAAGACGGAACATATAAGCTTGTTCCGGTGACAAAAGATGGAAATGAACATCCAATAGGTATGCCAAATATATCAGATGAATATAGATACATAGATCCAATATTTGCACATGAATATGAAAAGAGAGATTATTCCCATAAACATGTAAATGTGGGCCTTATAAACTTAGAGAAATATGGCTCTGGCAAACTTTTTGCTATAAAGTACGACCCAAATGATTATCACATACAAAGAAACTCCAGCGGTGAAATAGTTAGAATAAAAGATCAAACATATTTCACTAAAGTAAAATTGTTTGATGGTGATGAAGAAATTGGAATGTTGTCTAATAACTTTCACAATTTCAAAGGGAAAATATTCTTTTCTGCTGACTACAACTACAGTTATAACGATTTCCTAGCATCTGTTTCTCCTCAAGTTGAAATTGAAGATATGGGAAATGGAAGTAAAAAAATAACTTTTGATCAAGGCAGTGGCGATATCGGTGATACTAATAGAGGCTACACGGACTATCAGAGAATATTTACAAAAGAGAAACAAACCGAAAGTCCAAAAGGGCAAGTAAGTGAAACTAAGACAGAAGTTCATAGTACTACTAATGTTGTTGCACAAGCTGCTGAAGAGAAAACTGCATCAAACGACAATAGTGAAATGCAGTCTGACCAGCCACAAATTCCAACAAGGGCAAAAAGGTCAGCTTCAGTGGAGGAGAAAGAGCAGGTATTAAAAGACACAATTCTCAAAATAGAAAAGAGCTACGAGCAGGACTCAGAAGGGAAGCATAAGGCAAATGTAACGATAAATTATAATGATGTGAAAGCCTTGTATGATAGAGCGGAAGGAGCAGAAAAGCAATCTGTGTTAGATTTTTGGAACAAACTGCACACATCAGATTATAAGGTTGGTGCTTTGCCGGAAGACAAATACTATTTTGAAAAAGGCAAATTCGTAATCCACGATAGTGGCACAAAGAAGCTTATAGTGTTACCTGAAGATAAGGTGTCCATCAAGATAATGAAGGATGGTGATAGTTATAGTTTAGCTATATCAAGTGGTAATGGCAAAGTAATAAACAGCATTAGTAAAATAGATAATCCAAATTACGAATTGCTGTCAGATTCAAGTCATTTCAATTCAGGGGAGCAAGATAATATTGTATTATCAGATCAACATCACGAATATAATCTTTATCTAGAGAATGGTTTTGTGAAAATGTTCGATTGCGCAAGCGATCACATTTATCACGACCACAACTCGGCCTATATCTAATACATACAAGGAGGGCAGTGCCCTCTTCTTGTCATTCCAGTGTCAAGCACTGCCGTCTTGGATGGAAACCAGCGTCACGCCCTGGAATGACAGGGTTTGTCATCCGAGTAGCCCCTTCGGTGTCATCCCAGTGCCCAGACACTGGGATGGCTTTGTTGCATCGCTACTTATGAAAGGCTAACTATAATTAGGATTATAAGCAACCTATTGAAAATCTTGTTTTTTTGCAATCAATCTGATCAAATTTAAGAATAGTAATTTATTATTTATATTAATAAATTTAATTCTATTGAAAATAGCTAAAGCATTGAAATTCTTGAATTTTAGCCAGATTAGTGAGTGGTAGTGAAATTTCTTTTACTCAAATTTAGGTATTCACTGACCGTTCTTGTTATAAATACCAGAATAATAAGCTACTGATATTCGCTATCTTTTTTATCTTTAATCCATCATAGCTAGCGATGCAACAAAGCCCACTGGGATCCAGAAAAATTGATTGTGCACTATACAACATTTTCGATCAAACCAGTGTCAGCTACTTGCATGACATCATCTGCTACACACTTGGATTACAAGAGGAGAATTCTGAAACAACAAGTTTCAGGGAAGTCTTATGCAAAATCTAGCATTTACGGAAATTATATTATTTTTATGCACTCTATGGTTTTTATAATCAATGGAGAGTGTGATATGACGTTAGATGAACCTTTAGAAGAATCACTCATAAACAATAATGATTTTGTAAATGCTCTATTAGCAAAGCTCAAAGCAGGGGCTGATGATAATGGTGTTTATACTAAAAAAGGTGTGGATGATGAGTTGAAAAAGAAAGCTGACACAGCCGCTCTAACTAACAAAGCTGACAAGAATTACGTCGATACTGAGCTAAGAAAGAAAGCTAATTCAGCTAATTTAGCAGCTAAAGCTAATACTGCAGATGTTTACACTAAAAAAAATGTAAATGATGAGTTGGCAAAAAAAGCTGACAAGAATTACGTCGATGCTGAGCTAGGAGAGAAAGCTGGTGCAGCTGATCTAGCCAACAAAGCTAATACTGCAGATGTTTACACTAAAAAAAATGTAGATGATGAGTTGGCAAAAAAAGCTGACACAGCCGCTCTAGCTGACAAAACTGACAAGAATTACGTCGATACTGAGCTAGGAAAGAAAGCTAATTCAGCTGATTTAGCAGCTAAAGCTAACACTGCAGACGTTTACACTAAAAAAAATGTAGATGATGAGTTGGCAAAAAAAGCTGACACAGCCGCTCTAGCTAACAAAGCTGACAAGAATTACGTCGATACTGAGCTAGGAAAGAAAGCTAATACTGCAGATGTTTACACTAAAACTGCTGCTGATACTGCTTTTGCTAAAATCAATGCTTCCAACCTTACAGAGGCAGTAAACAAAAAAGCTTTCGCGAAAGCTATACTTCCTGCAAAAGACGGCGACAAATCAATTCTAGTGGATAAATTAGGAGAATTCCTTGATAACTCTACTGACAATAAGTATGGTGCCAAAAGTGATCAAACAGCAAAGGTGTTCTAAGAACCTGTTTAAAATCTCGGAGAGATGAGGTAAAATAGTGGTAGATTAAGAATGAGGTATATCTATGCGTAAAAATTATCCAAGTGATATAAGTCGAGAGCAATTTGAAAAAATCAGACCAATACTAGAGAGTAGCAGGAAGAAAACGAGACCAAGAAAACTTGATTTGTATGATGTATTTCGTACAGTGTTATACGTCCTAAAAAGTGGTTGCCAGTGGAGAATGTTGCCAAAAGATTTTCCAAGGTGGGAAAGCGTATATTACTATTTTCAAATGTGGAATAAAAAGAATGGAGAAGAACCAAGTTTGTTGGAATTAGTTTTAAAAAAAATTGGTTGGAGAGATCCGTATCAACAATGGTCGGAAAGAGAAAACTAGCTTCTGTATAATTGATGCTCAAAGTGTTAAAAACACAGATACTGCTGAAAAAAAGGGCTATGATGCAGGTAAAAAGATTTCAGGCATAAAGCGTCATATTGCAGTTGATACTCAAGGTCTACCACATGCAATTTATGTAACAACAGCAGAAGTAACTGATCGTAGTAGCGCTGTAAGAATGGTTGAAAATGCTAAAGATACCCTTTCTGAAGTCAAAAATATATTGGTTGATGCAGGCTACACAGGAAAAATTTTTGCAACCCAAATAAAAGATATTATTGGTGCAACTGTTGAGGTAATAAAGCGCAGTGAATTACATTCTTTTGTTGTATTGCCAAAGAGATGGGTTGTTGAGCGTTCTTTTGCTTGGTTAGAAAAGTGTAGACGGCTATGGAAAAATTGCGAACGTAAACTCAATACCAGCTTGCAAATGATTGTCCTTTCCTTCATTTCTCTCCTATTACGAAGATTTTAAACAGGTTCTTAGGAGGTAAAGGGCTAAAGGGAGATCAAGGAAACACCGGGCCAAAAGGAGAGAAAGGGGATACTGGTCTTAAAGGAGCAGATGGAGCTCAAGGCCCACAAGGAGAGACAGGGGAGACAGGAGCAGATGGTAAAAGTCCAACAGCTGCTGAAATAGCTGCTGAGAAAGCCTTACAAGAGCATGTAACAAAGATAAGCATACAAAGTCCAGAATTTAAAAGAGCTGTGCAAGAGGAAATGTCACAACCGTATTTTGAGCCTCCAACAAGTGATGATGCTGCACTTAATTTGATTTGGTAATACAGCTTAGATCCAAGTAGTCACGCTACTTGGATGACGTCATACGGTCCTCGGATGACGGAAAAAGGACTCGGATAACACCCTACAATGTCATTCCAGCGCGTGACGCTGGAATCCAGCCTTTTCATAATCATTAAAATGTTGTATTTTAACATAAAACGGCTACTTTTATGCTTACCAACTTAATAAAATTCCTGGATCCCAGTGTCTGGGCACTGGGATGACAAAGGAGAGCAGTGTCAAGCACTGGGATGACACCCTACTAGCAGAAGTTACTCTCAAATGTTTGTTCATGTTAGCTACAAACATTAAGAAATTTACCAAACAAAAAAAAAGGCAAAAGAAGCCCCAGTCATTGTTTATTTTCAGTATTGGCGTTTTTTAAGTCTTAAACACTGCAGTTTAGCTGCTTTTAAGTGCAACTCACCTTAGTTTAAATGTTTAAGAAATTTACTAAGCAGAAAAAAAGGCAAAGAAAACCTAGGGTAGCTAGTATTCAAATTCTCCCTTGTTCTATTTGACGTCTTTTGATGTCTTAAACGCTTTATAAGCGCGTTTCGGCTTGTATAGGTAGAAACCCAGAAGTTTTATAAAGACATGAGGTGCACATAGTGCAAAAAATTAAGCATGATTTACGCCAAATACAAAGTTCCCTTTGTCGTTTTAATCTGCAGATTGCGAAGATAAATAAATAGCTTCAGTTTCATGATAAGGGCGCTGGCGGAGTTTGTCAAGCAAGTTTTTCGTTTCTGCGGGCTACTTCTACATAAATTAATAAATAGGAAAATTACTACAAATCCTTTCAACTTTAGTTTTTACTGCTTTTTCAACATCTGAGCTATTTTCGCTGATTAATCCCTGAACCACTTCATTTATTAGGCCGGCTATTTCTTTAAAATTTTCTGCCTCAAGCCCGCGTATTGTCTCAGCAGCGGTGCCAAAACGGAGCCCTGAGGTGATGGTTGGCTTTTCTGTGTCAAATGGTACAGAGTTTTTATTGCAGGTAATACCGGCTCTCTCAAGGCTATCTACAACGTCTTTTCCAGTTAATTTCTGCGATCTTAAGTCAACTAGCACTATATGAGAGTCAGTGCCACCGGTTATAATGTCGAGTCCATGCTTTTGCAATTCTTGAGCTAGTACTTTCGCATTTTCCACGACTTTCTTGCTATAAGTTTTAAATTCTGGCGCTAATGCTTCTTTAAATGCAACAGCTTTTGCAGCTATCACATGCATAAGTGGCCCGCCCTGCAATCCTGGAAAAACTGCAGATTGAATTTTTTTGTGTAATATTTCATCATTGGTCATCACTATTCCACCACGAGGACCACGCAAAGTTTTGTGAGTTGTGGAAGTCATAACATGTGCATATTCAGCAGGAGACGGATATTCACCTGCTGCAATAAGCCCTGCATAGTGAGCAATGTCTGCAAGCAAATAAGCACCAACTTTATCTGCAATTTCGCGAAAGCGTTTGAAGTCCATTTTTCTCGGATAAGCAGAAGCACCAGCTATGATCAATTTTGGTTTATGCTCCAGCGCCAGCTTTTCTATCTCATCCATATTGAGCAGATAAGTATCTTTATTTACTGTATATTGAATCGACTTAAACCATTTACCAGAAAGGCTTGGTGCCGCACCATGAGTTAGATGCCCACCACAACTGAGTGACAATCCAAGTATTGTATCGCCTGGAGTAAGCAGTGAAGCAAATACCGCCTGGTTTGCCTGAGAACCAGAATGAGGTTGAACGTTTGCAAATTTAACACCAAACAACTTACAAAGTCTTTCTATAGCCAGACTTTCAATTTTGTCCACATGCTCACAACCACAGTAATATCTTTTACCTGGATAACCTTCTGCGTATTTATTAGTCAGAAAAGAGCCTTGTGCCTCCATTACCGCTTTGCTTGCAAAATTTTCTGATGCAATTAATTGCAATTGTGATTTTTGGCGTTGTAATTCTTTTTCTATAGACTGATAAACCTCGTTATCAAAAGACTTTAAACTATTTTTAGAGCCACAGATTTTTTTTAAAACACTCATCATAGATCAAACCTCGCTTTAATTTTAAGATGCACAAGCAATTTTAAGACTGCTTATCCTGCTTTTTTAACCATAAGAGCCCAAAAACAGCTATCAGCAAACATACAGGAATAATAGATGTTGCTTTTATCAGCAATTCAGCACTATACACAGGATTTCCTTGTATCACTGTCCTATCCCAACACAAATCTATTATTTTTGCGATCCCAGTGTGAAAAAAATAGCCAAAAACCATGACTATCATATTTGACACAGCTGTAGTTAATCCTATTAAGTTATTATTTACATAACTTAATGCTTTGTACAGTGTTACTATTTGATATCCAGAAGCGAAACCTATAACAAGAAGTGCAGGCAATACAATATACAATCCGCCAGCCTGTGTAAAAAGTAAAAGGAAACTAGCAATCATTGCAAAGGAACAGACAATAATAACTTCATAATGTCTATTTGGATATTTTTCTAATATGTGAGCAAAAGAGAGCAACCCAGCTGCAAATCCTACATATATAACAGAAGAAATTGAAGACGCTAGATCACCGGCCATTTGATATACCTCACATAAAAAAGCTTTTGTCCAAGCATCAGCAAAACCTTCTAGTGGACCTACCATTAAGCCACCAAAAAAACTAATTAGAATGATATATTTATTGAAAAGCACAGTTTTTAGATCCTTCATGCTAATTTTTTCTTTTCGAAAGTCGTAAGCATTGTAAGGAATAACTAAAAATAAAGATAAAGCGAGTAAGAAACCAAACCCTGAAAGAATATAAATTACGTAATTCCAACCAAACTCATCAAGCAAAAGTTCTATTGGTAGACCACCATATATTGCCCCTAATAGCCCTATAATAACAGATATGCTTGCCATTTTTGCTGATTTTTCTCGCGGAAAATACATACTGGCAACTTTAAATACTCCTATTACTGACGCAGACGAGCCAATCCCAACAATTATTCTACCTAATACTGAATAATACCACTCATCAAAGCACACAAGAGGTAATGTTCCAATAGATACCAAGACAGCACAAATAGGTAAAACAATTTTTGGACCGAATCTATCAAAACAAAGACCAACAGGGATATGAACTAGTGTAAATCCCACATAGTAGAGACCATTAAATTGCCCTAAATCTGCAATGCTTATATTAAATTTTGTTATTAATACAGGCGCAATTATGTTTGGCATGACACGTAACACATACTGGTATGCATAGAAAAGAGATACTATCAACCATACAAAAAAATTACTTTTCGACATACCTACCACCTAATAAAACCCAATTACAATTAAAACAAAAATATCAAAGTAAAATAAAGTATTATATTTCATAATAACAAGAGCCTTAAATTAGTACATCTAACGATTTTATCATACGAGCCTTCGATAAATTATCTACTTATTACAATCAACTTCTCTAAAATCTTTATTTTTTAACCATAAGAGCCCAAAAACAGCCACCAGCAAACATACAGGAATAACTGATGTTGCTTTTATCAGCAATTCAGCACCATACACAGGATTTCCTTGTATTATTGTTCTATCCCAACACAAATCTACTATTTTTGCGATCCCAGTGTGAAAAAAATAGCCAAAAACCATAACTATCATGTTTGACACAGCTGTAGCCAGGCCTACTAAGTTATTATTTACATAACTTATCGCTTTGTAAATGGTAACCACCTGATATCCAGATGTGAAGCCAATAATAAAAAGCGTAGGTAATACAACATACAAGCCACCAATCTGAGTAAAAAGCAAAAGAAAACTAGCGATCATTGCAAATGAGCATGCAATTATTACTTCATAATGCTTATTTTTATATTTTTCCAATAAATAAGCCAAAGAGAATGATCCTGTTAACATTCCTATCAATATTACGGAAGAGAGAGAAGATGCCAAGTCTTCATTCATTTTATATACTTCAAAAAAGAATGCTTTCACCCAACCATCGGCAAAACCTTGCATTGGACCGACCATGAGTCCACCAAAAAAGCTAATTAGAATAATATGCTTGTTGAAAAGTATGTTTTTTAAGTCTCTAATGCTAACTTTTTCCTGTTGAGCATTGCTTTCAGGCGTTACTAAGAACAGCAACAGAGCAAGTAAACACCCAAATGCTGAGAATGTATAGATAACATAATTCCAGCCAAATTTATCGAGTAAGAAGTCTAAAGGTAACCCGCCACATATCCCTCCCAAAATTCCTATAATTATAGATAAGCTGGCCATTCTTGCTGATTTTTCTTGCGCAAAATACATGCTTGCAACTTTAAAGATTCCAATTGCCGAAGCGGATGACCCAATTCCCACAATTATTCTTCCAATTATTGAATAACTCCACTCATCAAAGCATATAAGCGGTAGTGTTCCGGTAAATGTCAAAACGGTACAAGCAGGTAAAACAAACTTTGGTCCAAATCTATCAAGGAAAAGACCAATAGGTATATGAGCTAGCGTATAGCCTACATAGTATAACCCACCAAACTGGCCAACATCTGCAATACTTATGTTAAATTTTGTTATTAATTCAGGCGCAATTATGTTTGGAATTACGCGTAATATATATTGGTATGCATAAAACAGTGACGTCAACAACCAGATTAAAAAATTCCTTTGCAACATGAATCTCAGCTAAAATTTAGGATTATAGATACTTTAGTTATAAAAAACAATACTATATTAATCATCTAAATCTGCTTAGCTCTTTTTACAGCTTATAACTTTAAGTAACCAAAAGCCTATCATTCCTATTAGTAGGCATATAGGTATTATTAACATAGACTTAACCATTACATCAGTTCCATAAAATGGCTTTCCATCGATAATTTCACCGTTCCAATAAAAATTCATTATATTTGCAATAATGACGTGAAAAAAATAACCAAAACTCATAACTATGGAATTACCTACAGATCCTGCACTTGCTACTGCTTCGTTTTTTACACAACTTACAACTTTAGCAGTAAAAACAATTTGGTATGCAGAAGCAAGACCAATAATGAATAGTAATATACATGCCAGGAGTTCACTAATATTGCATATAAAAAGTAATAAGAACACAATTATCATGGCCATAGCACAAGAAATTATTATTTCATAGTGCTTGGTTGGATTTTTTGCTAATATGTAAGGAAGTAATAAATGCCCAAAGCCAAAGCCTATTAGTATCCATTTTGAAATGCTATATGCAATGTGTCTATCTATAGCGTACATCTCATGCAAGAATGTTGCGGACCACGCATCTGCAAAGCCTTCTAATGGTCCAACCATAAAACCGCCAAACAAACCTATCAATAAAATATCTTTATTAAATATAACTTTGCTTAAATTTTTAATATTTAATTCTTCGTCTGAGGTGCCAACTTTAGGTATAGATATAAAGGTAGTTAAAGCAAGCAATAATCCAAGCATTATACACACAGTAAATAAATAATCCCACCCAAACTTATCAAGTAAGACATGTAATGGTTTGGTGGCAAATACACCACCTGAAATGCCAATAATAACCGATATGCTGAACATCATGGCAAATTTTTCTCTATGGTAATAGATTCTTATTATTTTAAAGAGTCCAAGTACTGAAGCAGAGGATCCAATACCAGTAATTATTCTTCCAATAATAGAATAACTCCAATCATTAGAACTGACTAAAGGTAAAGCACCTAAAGATGTTAATGCAATACAAATCGGTATAACAACTTTAGAACCAAATCTATCTAAAAGAATACCTACAGGAATATGTGCTAACACATAACCTACATAATACAGTCCACAAAATTGTCCTATTTCTGTTGTTCCTATATTAAACCTTACTACCAATTCAGGAATTATAATATTTGGAATTACGCGTAATATATATTGGTATGCATAAAACAGTGACGCCAACAACCAGATTAAAAAATTCCTCTGCAATACTTTATCCCAAAGCTAGCATTATAGATACTCTGTTTATAGAAAACAATATTTTTATGAATACTTATTTTAATTTACCGGAATTTTATACAGTTGAACTCATAGCCAACATAAGTAGTTTATGCATTAACTAAATTTTCCAGGTTCAAGTTTGGATGATGGAAAAAGTTCACTTTTTCTATTTTTAAAAGAGACCTTTTATTTTACTTATAATTTTTTCTACCATATCTACAACTGGCTCATGAATAAGGTATATGAAAAAAATTACACCACAAATGATAAGTATATTTATGATTTTACCCTTATTCATCTTTATCTTGAGCTTCACTTTTGTTACAAGATCCATTTTATTTATGTTTTTATTTCATGCTGACAATTATATCTTAAATACCATAATTTTCAGTAAAATTTGACTTCAGAAGTATTCTATTAATTCAATATTAACCTTTTTATGTGTAAAATAGTTAATATAATATTAAAGCAGGCTGATGAATATAAGCACGATAGATAATACGCTGCAAAATTACATAACAAAATACATTGAACAAACATTCGCTACACACGTGCTAGGCAATAGATACGACAAATTGTATAGGAAACTTCTAAGTGGTATAGAAGAGATAATAAAGCTTGCTGTAAATGAAGCAAAACACTACGATGAAAATTTAGAAGATCTATATAACGATTCAAGATTTAATAAGAAATTTATTCAAGCTGTTGCTAAACATCAGGTGTCGGAATTTTTAAATACTTATCCGAAAAGAAAAGAAATTGTTGCAGAATTTTACAATGAACATCACATTAACGAAAGTGATTTAAAGACTCTGGAAAAGGGGAAAGATTTAGTAAATAAAATAAATAACATTAACTTACTGCAACAAAATGAAAAAAATGAGGAATTCAATATTAGAAAGACACTTGCTCAATCAATAAAAATGCCTTCCATAGAAAAACACAAGTTAGAACATTCAAAATAACCTTGGCGAAGTATGGCAAAATATACAACTTATGGATAGTCTATTTCATTTTAACTCCTGGCACGCTTTAGTAATACTATCACATCCAATTTCTAATTGTTCCTGAGAGGTTGCATAAGAAATTCTGATAAAATTTTCTAGACCAAATGCAATTCCTGGAACCACAGCAACCAAATGATCTCCCAGTAAGTATTCAGTAAAATCTAAATCATTATTTATTATCTTACCACTTTTTGTGCTTTTACTGAGCAATCCTTCACATGAGACAAATAAATAAAACGCACCTTGTGGAACAGACGCTGATAATCCCGGGGCAGAATTTAGCTCTTTCACCATAAAATCTCTACGACTCTTAAAAATCCTTGTTCTTTCTTTCAAAAAACTATGATCACCGTTTAATGCTGCTGCTGCTGCTGCTTGTGCTATCGAATTTGGATTAGAAGTGCTTTGAGACTGCAGCGTAGAGATAGCTTTTACCACATCACTTCTACCTGCAATATACCCTATTCTCCAGCCTGTCATTGCATAGGCTTTTGATACTCCATTGACTACAAAAACTCTATCATAAAGCTTCGGCTCAACCTGAGCGATAGTAAAAAACTTTTCGTCGTATATTATATGCTCATAAATATCATCTGTAACGACATTCATATGTGGATATTCAAGCAATATTTGTGCTATGTCTTTCAATTCATCACATGTGTACACAGCTCCTGCAGGGTTGTTCGGTGAGTTAAGAATTAACCATTTAGTTTTTTTAGTTATCCTGCTTTTCAATAATTCCGCTGTCAGTTTAAAATTTTGTTTGCATTCTACTACAACTGGCAAGCCGCCAAAAAGACTTACCATATCAACATATGAAACCCAATAAGGAGCTGGAATAATAACTTCATCTCCAGAGTTAATTGTTGCCATGAACAAATTGAATAACACCTGCTTAGCACCTGTACCAACACAGATTTGGTTAAGCGTGTACTCGAGGTTATTATCCTTTCTTAACTTATTAATTATTGCTTCTTTCAGCTCACGCGTTCCATCAACAGCAGTATATTTAGTCTTACCTTCACTTATTGCTTGAATAGCTGCTTTTTTTATATGATCTGGAGTATCAAAATCCGGTTCTCCTGCAGCTAAAACACAGATCTTTTTTCCTTCATTTTTCAACTTATTTGCCTTATCAGTTACAGCAATCGTAGGTGATGGTTTTATTAGGGACATTCTTTTTGCAAGGTCTGACATATCTTACTGAAGCTAAATTCAAATGATAAACCCCGTACAACAAAAAAGCTAGAATTTTGTGTATTGTATTAGTAGCTTTTTACCAGGTTTACCAACGCAGCAATATTTTCAACTGGAGTATCAGGGAGTACTCCATGTCCGAGATTAAATATGAAGGGTAAATCTCTAAAGCAATCTATTATACGTTTTGCTTCTTTGATTGCTTCCGTTTTATTATAGGCTAAAAGATTAGGATCAAGGTTTCCTTGTAGAGGGATGTTTAGATTCGCTTTCGCCCATTTTATTGGAACATTATAATCTATACTTACTGCAGATACACCTGTTTGTTCGCAGTAATCTTTATAAAGATTTCCAGCAGACCTTGGAAAACCTATTATTGGAAAATCAGAAAATCTATCCTTTATTGCCAAGATAATTCTCTTTGTTGGTTCGATAACATATTCTTTAAACAATGGTTCCGATAACGCACCAGCATTACTGTCAAATAGCTGAATAACATCTGCTCCAAATTCTATCTGTTTAATTAGATAAATAATCGTTACTTCCGTTATTCGTTCAATTATTTCCTTCAAACACGAAGGATAAAAATTTAATACTTTGGAAAAAGTTTTGCTGCTCCCACCTTCTATGATGTATGAGGCTACTGTCCATGGTCCACCAGCAAATCCTATGAGAGATTTTTCTTTTGGTAATTGGCTTCTGACTTTTTTTATAGCGTTTAGAATTGGTAAGGTTTTAGTTTCAATTTCTTGTGGACCCTTCAATTCCTTAGGACTTTCCACGGGTTTTATTATTGGACCTACACCGCGTACAAAATTCACGTCACAACCCAAAACATCAGCTATTATTAAAATGTCTGAAAAAATTATCGCCGCATCCATGTCAAATCTTGTCACCGGCTGTAACGTCAATTCTGTCACTAAATCTGTGTTGTAGCATATCTCCATAAAATTATTCATATTTTCTACTGCTTTGCGGTACTCAGGAAGAGACCTGCCAGCCTGACGCATTAGCCAGATAGGCACTCTTCCACCCGGCTCATTTCTCTTAATAATTTTCGCTATTGTTGTTTTGCCGCTTTCCA